>NJIE01000005.1 GCA_002213445.1 Xenophilus sp. AP218F
TGAACCACGGCGGCTAGCCGCCAGGCCTGCCTGGCCCAGCTCGTCGTGGCCGACGCCCGCTCGCCAGCAGCTGGCCGTCGGAGTGGCCGCGGCGGGCGCGTCCTGGATCTGCTGGCCAGCGCCGCCGGCGCTGACCGCGCCAAGGCGGTGAACCACGGCGGCGAGCCGCCAGGCTGGCTTGGACCAGCTCGTCGTGGCCGATGCCCGCTCGCCAGCAGCTGGCCGTCGGAGCGGCCGCGGCACGCGCCTCGTGGATCTGTTGGCCAGCGCCGCCGGCGCCGGCCGCGCCAAGGTGGTGAACCACGGCGGCTAGCCGCCAGGCAGGCCAGGACCAGTTCGTCGTGGCCGACGCCCGTCCAGCAGCAACTGGTCGCCGACGGGCTGCGCGTTGACATGCCAGCCTCGTCGTGGCCGATGCCCGCTCGCCAGCAGCTGGCCGTCTGAGTGGCCGCGGCGGGCACCGAGTGGATCTGCTGGCCAGCGCCGCCGGCGCTGACCGCGCCAAGGCGGTGAACCACGGCGGCGAGCCGCCAGGCTGGCTTGGACCAGCTCGTCGTGGCCGATGCCCGCTCGCCAGCAGCTGGCCGTCGGAGCGGCCGCGGCGCGCGCCTCGTGGATCTGCTGGCCAGCGCCGCCGGCGTCAACCTCGATGCCGAGTCGCCCGGGCCGATGCCCACCTGCAGCAGCCCGTCAGAGGTGGGCTGCGCGTTGACGTGCCGGCAGCGATCGGCGCGGCCGCGACGCGGGCCTCGTGGATCTGTTGGCCAGCGCCGCCGGCGCCGGCCGCGCCAAGGTGG
>NJIE01000001.1 GCA_002213445.1 Xenophilus sp. AP218F
GCTGGGCTGCGCGTTGACATGCCGGCAGCGATCGGCGCGGCCGCGGCGCAGGCCTCGTGGATCTGCTGGCCAGCGCCGCCGGCGCTGACCGCGCCAAGGCGGTGAACCACGGCGGCGAGCCGCCAGGCTGGCTTGGACCAGCTCGTAGTGGCCGACGCCCGCTCGCCAGCAGCTGGCCGCCGGCGCCGGCCGCGCCAAGGCGGTGAACCACGGCGGCTAGCCGCCAGGCCTGCCTGGCCCAGCTCGTCGTGGCCGATGCCCGCTCGCCAGCAGCTGGCCGCCGGAGTGGACGCGGCGCGCGCCTCGTGGATCTGCTGACTGTCGCCGCCGGCGCTGACCACTCCAAGGCGGTGAACCACGGCGGCGAGCTGCCAGGCCGGCCAGGACCAGCTCGTCGTGGCCGATGCCCGCTCGCCAGCAGCTGGCCGTCGGAGTGGCCGCGGCGCGCGCCTCGTGGATCTGCTGGCCTGCGCCTTGGCGCCGGCCGCGCCAAGACGGTGAACCACGGCGGCTAGCCGCCAGGCCGGCCTGGCCCAGCTCGCCTGGGCCGATGACCTTCCAGCAACTACAGGACGCCGGCGCGTAGCGCCATTGTCAGCTGGTGGCGTCTGCGCCGCCGAACCGAATTCACTTACTAGCTAGCAATGCCTTTGCTGCTTCCAGATGCTTACGGGCTTGTACAGCAGGTGTTGCTAAAACCGAATCAGGCACGTCAACACCAAGAACTTTACACACATTCGAAAGAAATGGTTTTCTCTGCCCTGCAAGGTTGCCAAGTGCATGAAGAATCTGTTGGTCCGTAAATTGGGACCTCAACCAAACTAGAACTCGGCGGTCACGATCATTGAGAACCACGATGTCTTCGATCTGATAAGCCATTGTCGTTTACTCCTTGGAGGCTCGCGGTGCTGCTGCACCGCTAGTACCGGGCCTGCTGGCCCTAGCCCAGCCGCCCGGCTGCTGCCGGGCTGACCGTTGACTTCTGTTATCTAGAAAACAAATACAAGAGGGGCGGACTTGCAACACCGAAGTCCATAGCATGAAGAGCACACGCTTAGAGCTTGGCGGAATAAAACGATAGTCAAAAGCTATGCCAAAGGGAGCGCCTAAGCCTAAACGGCCGCCTTCGGCGCCCATCACGGCGGCGCTCCCCGTTCCCCGGGACGGCTTCGCCGGGGCAAAGCCCACTATACAAGAGGGGCGGACTTGCAACAGATATCTGCCTTCAAATACCTGCTCACAGTCGCCCGGTCAACTCCTAGGCGGCGAGCAATCTCTGCCGATTTGACCCCCTGCTCCGCTAGTTTTTTTGCCTCGGCCTTACGTTGGCTGGTCACAGCCAAGTAGGTTTGGCGATCAACCGAATAGCGCCCTTCTGCTACGCGATCTCGCGCTTTCTGTCGGTCCTTTTCGCGATCTGACTTAACCTCATCTGGGATTATCGCCCGCAGCTTTGGTAACAAATCAGTTGGGACAAGGTCACCCAAGCGTTCCCAGAGGGTTGAGCGCTTGTACTTGTAGCGGTTACCCTCATCTTTCACGGCATCGGCCCGGGCTCTCCGGAGAACACTACCGCAATACCCCATGGCTTCATTCTCGGAGAGCGACGGGACAATCTTGCGTGCAAGCGAATGAATTTCATTATCGAGCGCGTCACTAACGGTGAACCAGCTCAATGCATTTGCCATATGGAACAGCAGGCGATCACGGTTCCCTTCCGGCACGCCTTGTCCTCCTGACCACTTATGGTGGTTTACGATTTTCCATAGGTCCTGGTAGACCAAATACCAACGCTGATAGATTGAGCCATGGACGGCTGCTGGTAGGGACTTGGCATGGCCCTGCTCGGCAAGCGCAGCACGGAGGTCTCGGACTTGGCCACGGTGTTGCCTGAGCTCGCGCAACTCGTCACGCGGTATCGGTAAGATTTGGTCTGCGAGCCAATCAAACGAGTAGCGATCACGGTGAAGAGTCTCTGCCGTGACCTTGCGGCCATTCTTGCTGTTAATCGTGCCGACGACCCGCAATACTCGGGTCACATCTGCTGATTGGCGATCCGCCTCTAGAATGCGTACTAGCTCGCGCTGGCAGGCTTGCCACCGCGGTAGCGCAGCAGCACTTGTTCGCGCTATCAGCCAATAGAGGTGAATACCACGGCCGGTATAAATGATCGCGTTTGGCTCAGGCAGGCGCGCAGCCTCTATCCGGCTGATCGCTGTGGCCGCCATTTTGGCCGCATCGACAGCTCCCTTTGTGTGGTGTGAATCGATATCAACATAGAACGAGTGCAAACCGGCGGCGTTCTTGACGACACGCCATCCATGGAAATCATGGGGAGTGATGTAGATATCTGGCTGATCTACGTAGGCAGCAAGGGCATCACGTAGCTCCTCTTGGCTGACCTTATGCCAGTGGGGCTTATCTAGCTGTGGAGTCCAGACAATACGTTTGCTCGACGCCGGTGCCTCACCTAGAAAGTCGGCGTGATCGGCAGGCGTCCTAAGATCAAGGGCGAACTGGTGCGCTAACATTTATGCCCGTTCGCATTCTGGCGACGGGCGTAAAGATGCGCAGGTTTACCCTTGCACTTGAGAAAATATAGGTGCATAATGGTACCTGATCAGGTTGTATCGTCTCTCTGGTCGCCAAACTATCGAGACGATGTCAGACCGTTAAAGCCGCTGCCCACAGCGGCTTTAATTTTTTGTGCCTGGTGTTCTTGTTCCAGGTCGCTGCTTGGCAGCCTTGTATAATATCATGTCATCCATTGTTTGTAACATACCTATTCTACGAAAAAATACCACCCACGGTTAGGCCGCAGTACTGGTCAGTCGCTGCATTTTCTCAACAACAGCTCCCTGCCCTTGCTTCAACAACCATCCGCAGAGCTGGTTGATCACCCAATCCTGACAGTTCCGGTAATGCTGTGATCTCGGGTCATCAACCCATGCTCGGACTGTCCGTTCGCTGCAGGGCCGCCCACTGGTTTCAACCAGAATTTGTGCCACGCTTTTATATTTCCATCCGGTTTCGTGCATCAACCAAAGTAATTGATCGCGATTGTTTTGCATGATATCGGTTCCAGCCAAATCCTGCACATGTGCAAAGTGGTTTCATCATTGCACATGTGCCAACACTAAGCAAGGAAATAGCTACCCCTCCAGATGGCTCACCGAATAGATTTCCCTTATCCAGCGAAATGCTCGCTCAGCAGCACCGGTGGTTTGACAGAGCATCAACACTATGGACTGGGGGACGTTGAGCGCCTTATCGACTTTGGTTTTCACAGTCAGTAAGCCATCCTCCTTAGACACAATGCAGGAGCAAACCCCTTCCCGACCAGTGACCGCTGCCGCGTGATCTATGGCCACAACGACAGCTCCAGGCAGTCTAGGTTTTAGATCAGGCCCGACCAACAATAGCGTAACAACCAGCGGAACAACTCTCCCATCGGGAGCCGTCACCAAATATATCGGTACCTCCTGGCCCTCATGCGCGGCGATCATACGTAGGTCCTCTCCCTAACTACTCATCAAGGTTCATGCTAACGAACGGGCTTTTCTGCCCGAACTGCATGCCGATAGCACCAAATACGGCAATGCCCTCAGCGCGCTCTTTAAGCCAGCGATCAATCGTAGATCGCGCCACCGTCTCTTCCGGTATGACAAATTGTCCTTTGGACTGGAAAAAGATCGGCATTGTTAGGTGGCGGCTGTTCTCCACCGCTATATCTAGCTCGTACCACTGGGCTTTACCCTGGGTTACCCGGCTTACCGAGGCTTGTAGCGTTTGAATATGTTCCCGGGAGCCGTTTCCGAGACTAGGTTCCGCCGAAGAACTCTGTTTGCATCCCGCGACGGCGCACACGACCGTTAGCCCTAGCATCCATTTGTAGTACATCATCACCGCCCTGTCCCTCCCCCGAAGGTCTTGATGTCAAGCGCATTTTGGTTTGCTTGATTTTCGCAATATATATATTATACGAAATTATCATGTATCAAATAATGTTTCATATTTTTCAAGAGTGAGCCTATGTCGAATCGCCGCAGCAACTCTCCGTTCGATAGCATGACCTTCGCTGGTCTTGTCATCATCGGCGGCGCAAGCTGGTATCTGTGGACGACCAGTCACACCGAAATTGCGTACTACACCCTCAAGTGGTCATGGGAGTTACTAACCTTGCTGGGTCAGATCCTGCCAAGCACGTGGTTTAACCATTTGCGACTAATGCTGGCGGACCTTGCCACGCAGGCTCAAGATCTCAGTTTCGAACAGCTGCTAGCAGGCCTGAATCAGGTCGGTTACGTCTTCATTCCTCTGCCTATTCTCCTATCTATGTGGGCAATCAAGGTCGCCCACCAACACCCAGCCAATCGGACCCGTCGTGTGATCGACGTGCATACCTTGCCATGGATTATGTCGCGCCACAGCCCCGGCGTGATCCCTACTCTATATTACGGCGACTTGATGAATGAGGATCCTGTCGAGCACCGCAGCTCCCAAAACCCGGAAGAATTCGTCGCCCAGCATGGCCTACTCATCAACGGAAAGTTGGATCATGCCCGCTGTCGACAGCTGCTGATTTCAGACCTGGGCAAACCGATCCAGTCTCTTGACCAGTTACAACCCCACGAGCGGGTTTTCTTTGTCGTTTTTGGCACCCGTTTATTCCTGCAGCGGCGCGATGCCAGCAAGACGCAAAGCTTGCTAGATCAGCTGAATTTCTCCTGTCATAGGCACACCTGGAATGGCAAACGTGGCTATCCGCGCCTGGATATCACCGATGTATTGTTCTCACAGTACCAAGCGCTCCCTGAAGCACAGACTTGGCTGGCCAGACACCCTTATCCTCGCACCCTCCTCCATGCGATGCACAAAGCCGCATGCGCTTTTGGAAAATTGCCGTCGTCGCAGTTCCTTTGGCTAAAGGGTATGGATCGTAAGCTTTGGTATGCCCTGAACACCACAGGCCGCAAGGCTCCCTTCCTGGAGTCGGCGGCCGTATTCACCCAGAGCCTATGGGAGTCTTTCGCTGCCGACACAGGGTATCAGCTAACTGAGCCATATATCGATGATGCTATTAAGGGCATTGAGACCTACCTGATAAAGATCGGATTGATGAACGAGGACAAACAACAATGAAGCATGCCGATATGATTTACCGCTTTAACAACTACCTGCTGGTTCGATTCGGTGCCACCGGTGAGAAGAAGGCGCTGAACCTGATCCCGCTCAACCACGCGCTGAGCTTGAGCTGCACAGGTCAGCAGGTTATGTGTGCTAGTGCTGGCGAGCACCAGGTTCTCGATACTTTCGCCAGTGAGGCCCTAGCAGCTACAGCGTTTGACAACTTACAGGCTGTGCTGGAGAAATATGCGCGCCGCGAACGTTGGCTTGGCTGGGGACGCCGCACCATGTTGTGGGGGGTCGCCCCTCTTGGCATGCTGATGTTGGCAATGGCTCTGAATGTAGGCGTGAGCCGGTCAGCAACACTGACGCAGGCGCCTTACATGTCGGATTCGTCCTCCCCGACTGGCACCACCTCAGCCTCCGCAACTCCTAGTCAGCCGGCCGCGCCGCCGGCTGGCGAGCTCGCCAAGGCGCTGCAGGATGGTGTAAAAGCCGGTCGCTACACGGTGCAGCTCTCTGCCGGGAAAAAGGGCACGGTCTATGTGTTCTCGGATCCGCTCTGCCCTCATTGCAAGGATCTGGAACCGGAACTCGCCAAGTTGGGCCAGCAGTACACTATCCATGTGTTTCCCGTCAGCGTGATTGGCGGAGATACCTCTGCTGATGGGGTGAACAAGGTGCTGTGTGAAAGCGCCGCTGATTCGCGGGCTAACCGGTGGCGCAAGCTAACCGATGGCAACCCGCAAGCCCTCGAAGGCAGCAAAAGTTGCCAAGAGGGGCAGGCTGGACTTGAGGCGAATAATAAGTTCTTCCGCGTGCTGCACTTCCAGGGAACACCGACCATCATCAACGCCAAAGGTGAGTTGTACCCTGACAACCTGCCCAACCAGGCCGACGCAATCGCCAATTGGCTGCAAACCTCAGGGGCGTAATGTTGCTCTATGGCTTACGTTCGTTTCGACAGTGAATTACTTGGCCAACTACGCGATGCAGCTGATCTGGTTGCTTTGATCGCTCCCCACGTTGCACTCAGACGCAGCGGCAAGATCTTTGTCGGGCTGTGCCCATTCCACGAAGAAAAGACGCCCTCATTTAACGTCAACCCTGCACTACAGCTGTTTATCTGCCGGGGATGTGGCGCCAGAGGCGACGCCATTGGTTGGTTGCGCAAGCATCGAAATCTCTCGTTCCATGATGCAGTGCGCGAGCTTTCCACCCGGACAGGCATTACCCTCCCAGTTCCGGACGCAGCCCCCAATCGGGATCAGGAAGGTCGGCGCCGGCGAGCTGCCATGTACCAAGCGCTCAAGTCGGCCCACCGCATATATCTCCGAGGGCTACCTAAATCCCCGCAGGGTTTAGCCTACTTGCAGGATTGCCGCGGCCTGTCCATGGAAACCATCCAGCAATTCGGAATCGGCGTAGTTGGTCCTGGAATCGTCAAGTTTTTCTCGGAAAAAGACCGCCAATGCTTACTTGATTGTGGGCTGGCGGTCGAGGGAGAGTCCGGCATATTCGACCGCTTCCGCTATCGGTTGATGATACCTATCCACAACGAGCAAGGGGCCCTAATCAGCTTTGCCGGGCGCAGCCTGTATGAGAAGCCAGATCGAACTCCGAAATACCTGAATGGCTCGGAGTCTGAGCTCTTCATCAAAAGCCATGAGCTTTTTGGCCTCCATTATGCGAAGGCGGCGATCCGCCAGTCTCGCACTGCGGTGGTGGTAGAAGGCTACTTCGACGTAATGGGGCTGCACCAGGTAGGAGAGAAGCGTGCAGTCGGGTTGATGGGGAAAGAATTATCCCCCACCCAGCTGGCGCGTCTGCTTCGCTACGCAGACACGCTCATCTTCGCCTTCGATGGCGATAAGCCAGGAAAAAAAGCTGCACTGGCGGCCGCCCTGAACCTACTGCCAGTAATGCATGATCAGGTGCGCGCCTTCTTCGTGTTCCTGCCCGAAGGGGAGGACCCAGACACCTACGTCCAGCGGGCTGGCCTTGAGGCTTGGGAAACGGCCTTATCACATGGCCGGCCTCTGAGCGCCTTACTCGGCCTGTATGTGGCACATCGGCTCGAACCTGGACAACCGGAAAGTCAGGTGGTGGCCGCAAAGAAAGCCACTGACTTGCTTGACCTAATTCGCAAAGCGCCGCTATTCCATCGCGCACTACGCCAGCACCTGGAGTCCTTGGTAGGTATCACTCTGGAGGAGAGGGAGCCACATGGCGATCAATCCGCAGCATGAAATAGAAGTCGGACAGCTTTCCCGCGACACACGCAGTCCATGGGACCGATTCACAGCTTGGCTGTTCATCCCGAAAAACTTCCGGAATGCCTTAGTCGCGTTCATTGGACTGCAGTTATATTACCCGGCATTCTGGCCTGCATATCTGGTTGTCTTGTGGATCACACTTCTGGAATTCCAGGACCAGAAGTTCATCATGCCCCTGCGCATGCCTCGCGACATCGGTGGTTTGGATCGCTCCGACTACATCGAAGAAAGAAGGATTGAGAAGGTGTTCTGGGGGCTGGCCAGCCGGTCTCGGACCTTGCGCAAGTTCTTGCCAGCCGCCGGCATTCTATACTTGGGGTATGTGCGCGCGCCTAATACGCAGGTTCACGGACGAGAGGTTTGGCTGACCAACTCCGATGCCAGAACTCACATGTTCTTGCCTGGAGCCACCGGCAGCGGTAAATCTGAGACTCTACTTGGGCTGTATTACAACGTACTGTGCTGGTCGAGTGGTTGCTGTTACGGCGATGGTAAGTCCGATTCCGACTTGGCATTCAGCTTTTGGTCACTGGCCCGCAGGCGCCAACGTGAAGACGATGTGCTGATACTCAATTTTCTGACGGGTGGTGTCGACCCGTTCAAGAAGATGGTTGAGCGGGAAGAAGGTCGCCACGCAGGCAAGGCTCAGCTGCCGCAATCCAACTCCATGAACAGTGTCGCCGAAGGCTCTGCGGATTTCCTGCGACAAATGCTGAGCTCGCTCCTACCGAAAGCTTCCGGCGACGGCGCCCAATGGCAGCTGAAGGCGATCAACATGATCGACGCTGTATTACGCCTCCTCTGCTACAAACGAGCGCGTGGGGAAATTGATATTTCGATTGGGGTGATTCGCCATTACCTCGCACTCCACAACCTAGTGCAGTTCTATCTTGAAGGCCGTGACGGCGGATTGCCGGAAATCGCCTGGCTTCCTATCAAGGCTTACTTTGAGACCGCCCTACCCGGCTTCAATCCCAACATAGCGCATGATCCGACGCAGTGGGATCCCGAAGTGCTGAACCAGCACGGTTACTTAACGGGCCAGTTCGCCCAGATTCTGGGCATGATGATGGACTCCTATAGCCACATCTTCTCCGATAAGTATCCCGACATCGACATGTCGGACGTACTGCTCAACGACCGACTGCTTGTAGCTCTGATCCCCCCTCTAGAGAAGTCACCGCAGGAGGCGGCCGCCCTCGGCAATCTGTACGTTTCCGCAATCCGCCTGATGATGGCGCAAAACCTCGGCTACCAGTTGGAAGGGCTGAAGCGAGACGTCTTAGATACCAAGGCTTCGAAAGGGACAAGTCCGTCGATTCTCATCATGGACGAAATCACGTACTGGTTTGCCCAGTCATTGGACGCGATGGCGGCCCAAGCTCGCGGCTTAGGCTTCATGATGGTGTTTGCCTTGCAGGATGTGCAAAAGCTGAAACATGGTGAATTCCGCGGCGAACTCGGCGCGCTCCTGGCCAATACTCGCGTAAAGTGGACACTTGCCCTAGAGGATCCGGAAGACACCTTCGACATCATCCAAAAAGCGGGGGGTGAGGCCTATTACAGCATGCTGGCCGGCCACGAGATCAGCCGCGGCCTGTTCACAAATTCATTCGATAGTCAGGACAACATCAGAGTTGAATCTCGGAAGCGCATTACACCGCGTGACGTGAAGAAATTAAACCAAGGGGAAGGTCTGGTCATATACAAGGACGCGGTTGTGCCCAGTGCATCCTTCTACATTCCCGATCATGAGAAAAAGAGTAGTCGGCTGGCCGCCCGAATCAATCGCTTCCTTCAGATAGAACGGCCGACCTTCAAACGCCTTCCGCAATCTGCAATAAAGATAACCAAAGCTGATTCAAATGGGGCGGACTACATTTTCTCCTACCTTCGCCGAGGAATAGCGCCTCATTACCCATCTTTGGACGATCCCATTCTGACACGACTGCAGCTTATCGCGGGTCACATGAATAACATTTCCCGTTTTGAGGTGAGTCCTATGGAGCGCGGCATTGTTCTATTTGAAGCCGCACGAAGTGCATTACATCAAGCCAAAAAGGAAGGATATACGGGCAATCTCCATGAGGGGCGATTCATCGAACCTGAAGAACTGATAGCGGAGGATACTGACGACGAATTATATGCCGAAGATGATGACGATTTACTTTCTCATAAGTACACGGAATAACAGGATCAAAAACACTTACACGCATTGGGCCAGCATCTACGCTCGATAACCAAATTAAAACAGGGGGAAAACATGGGTCATTACTTGTTGGGATCAGAAAATCTTAGCGATGGAGATCCGTCATTTTCTGCTGTGCTTGCCAGCTTATACAGTCAAAAACAGCGCCCGCTTTGCTTGTGCCGTACTCCAGGCGTGGAAATGTATATCGCTAAGGTAGGATCGCGCTTCGTTCTCAAGCGTATGCCGAATTCTGGAGGACTGCACGATCCAGAATGTGACTCCTATGAACCGCCAGCCGAATTGTCTGGCCTAGGTCAAGTCATGGGTGCCGCGATCCAGGAGGATATCGAGGCGGGGATCACTACCCTGAAACTTAATTTCAGCTTGGCCAAGACAGGGAACCGAGCACCTCCCCAGGGAACGGCCAAGGAGAGTGACAGTGTCAAGACCGATGGCACAAAACTGACCTTGCGGGGCACATTGCATTATCTGTGGGAACAAGCCCACTTCAATAAGTGGATGCCGGGGATGGCCGGCAAACGGAATTGGGCTGTTGTTCGCAAATACCTGCTCCAGGCTGCAGCCAACAAGCAGGCCAAGGGCGGTTCTTTGACCGATATACTCTACATACCTGAAGCCTTCAATCTTGAACGCAAGGAAGAGATTGTTCAGCGCCGCCTGGCTAGGATGGGCAAGTTCGCCACGGTAGAAAAAGGATCGCGCAAGCTCCAGCTACTGATCGCGGAGGTCAAGGAATTCGCGCCAGCGCGCTATGGCCAAAAAATTGTTGTAAAGCACCTACCGGATTACCACTTCATGCTGCCGGATGACCTGTTCACTCGCATTAAAAAGCGCTTCGGCGAAGAGATTGGACTATGGGATTCCGTAGAAAATGCTCGCTTGATCGTGATCGGAACCTTTGGCGTCAATTCGAGCGGGGTTGCCAGTATTGAGGAAGCCGCTCTGATGGTTACCAACGAAAACTGGATTCCGTTCGAGCATCTATACGACAAAACATTGATCGATGGGTTGATTACTAGCAATCGTCGCTTCATCAAAGGGTTGCGTTACAATCTCCCATCTGGTCGCCCACTTGCCAGTATGATATTGACTGATACCCGCCCCGCCGCAGTGGCCATGTATATTGTCCCCCCGGATGTGGCAAATGAATATCGCCAAGTGGTAAACGAGCTACTAGACGAGAGCCAATTGTCCGCTTGGGTGTGGATCACAGAGAACGGCAGCATGCCGCCACTACCGGCTAGTGAAGGCTACTCAGCATCTACCATGCGAGTTGGAATGCGACGCTCAGAAGATGAAGAGTTGGAGATGGAGGAGGAATAAATTTTCATTCTGAGTTCACCTCCTGATCAATTAACGGTGTAGGGCACTTCTCTCTAAAGGTGGTGCCCTTTTCTTTCGTGCTTCCGGGGCCAAGTCTCGCTGAATCGTTACGAGCCGCCAGACTTTCCTGGACCAGCTCGTCGTGGCCGATGCCCGCTCGCCAGCAGCTGGCCGTCGGAGTGGCCGCGGCGCGCGCCTCGTGGATCTGCTGGCCAGCGCCGCCGGCGTCAACCTCGACGCCGAGTCGCCCGGGCCGATGCCCACCTGCGGCAGCCCGTCAGAGGTGGGCTCCACGTTGACGTGCCGGCAGCGATCGGCGCGGCCGCGACGCGGGCCTCGTGGATCTGCAGGCCAGCGCCGCCGGCGCTGACCGCGCCAAGGCGGTGAACCACGGCGGCGAGCCGCCAGGCTGGCTTGGACCAGCTCGTCGTGGCCGATGCCCGCTCGCCAGCAGCTGGCCGTCGGAGCGGCCGCGGCGCGCGCCTCGTGGATCTGCTGGCCAGCGCCGCCGGCGTCAACCTCGATGCCGAGTCGCCCGGGCCGATGCCCACCTGCAGCAGCCCGTCAGAGGTGGGCTGCGCGTTGACGTGCCGGCAGCGATCGGCGCGGCCGCGACGCGGGCCTCGTGGATCTGTTGGCCAGCGCCGCCGGCGCCGGCCGCGCCAAGGTGGTGAACCACGGCGGCTAGCCGCCAGGCCTGCCTGGCCCAGCTCGTCGTGGCCGATGCCCGCTCGCCAGCAGCTGGCCGCCGGAGTGGACGCGGCGCGCGCCTCGTGGATCTGCTGGCCCGCGCGGCCGGCGCTGACCTCGATGCCGAGTCGCCCGGGCCGATACCCACCTGCAGCAGTCCGTCGGAGCTGGGCTGCGCGTTGACATGCCGGCAGCGATCGGCGCGGCCGCGGCGCAGGCCTCGTGGATCTGCTGGCCAGCGCCGCCGGCGCTGACCGCGCCAAGGCGGTGAACCACGGCGGCTAGCCGCCAGGCCGGCCAGGACCAGCTCGTCGTGGCCGACGCCCGTCCAGCAGCAACTGGTCGCCGACGGGCTGCGCGTTGACATGCCAGCCTCGTCGTGGCCGATGCCCGCTCGCCAGCAGCTGGCCGTCGGAGTGGCCGCGGCGGGCGCGTCCTGGATCTGCTGGCCAGCGCCGCCGGCGCCGGCCGCGCCAAGGYGGTGAACCACGGCGGCTAGCCGCCAGGCCTGCCTGGCCCAGCTCGTCGTGGCCGATGCCCGCTCGCCAGCAGCTGGCCGCCGGAGTGGACGCGGCGCACGCCTCGTGGATCTGCTGGCCAGCGCCGCCGGCGCCGGCCGCGCCAAGGTGGTGAACCACGGCGGCTAGCCGCCAGGCCGGCCTGGCCCAGCTCGTCGTGGCCGATGCCCGCTCGCCAGCAGCTGGCCGTCGGAGTGGCCGCGGCGGGCACCGAGTGGATCTGCTGACTGTCGCCGCCGGCGCTGACCTCGATGCCGAGTCGCCCGGGCCGATACCCACCTGCAGCAGTCCGTCGGAGCTGGGCTGCGCGTTGACATGCCGGCAGCGATCGGCGCGGCCGCGGCGCAGGCCTCGTGGATCTGCTGGCCAGCGCCTTGGCGCTGRCCMCGCCAAGGCGGTGAACCACGKYGGCTAGCCGCCAGGCMKGCCWGGACCAGTTCGTCGTGGCCGACGCCCGTCCAGCAGCAACTGGTCGCCGACGGGCTGCGCGTTGACATGCCAGCCTCGTCGTGGCCGATGCCCGCTCGCCAGCAGCTGGCCGCCGGAGTGGACGCGGCGCACGCCTCGTGGATCTGCTGGCCAGCGCCGCCGGCGCCGGCCGCGCCAAGGTGGTGAACCACGGCGGCTAGCCGCCAGGCCGGCCTGGCCCAGCTCGTCGTGGCCGATGCCCGCTCGCCAGCAGCTGGCCGCCGGAGTGGACGCGGCGCGCGCCTCGTGGATCTGCTGGCCCGCGCGGCCGGCGCTGACCTCGATGCCGAGTCGCCCGGGCCGATACCCACCTGCAGCAGTCCGTCGGAGCTGGGCTGCGCGTTGACATGCCGGCAGCGATCGGCGCGGCCGCGGCGCAGGCCTCGTGGATCTGCTGGCCAGCGCCTTGGCGCTGGCCCCGCCAAGGCGGTGAACCACGTTGGCTAGCCGCCAGGCAGGCCAGGACCAGTTCGTCGTGGCCGACGCCCGTCCAGCAGCAACTGGTCGCCGACGGGCTGCGCGTTGACATGCCAGCCTCGTCGTGGCC
>NJIE01000010.1 GCA_002213445.1 Xenophilus sp. AP218F
CCCTCGCTTGCCGCCTGGCGAAACCGCCGATTTCAGGCGGCGAAACCATGAAAAACGGGCCGACTGGCGTCGGCCCGGGCCGCTTCCGGCAAAAGCTCGCCGACAGCTCCTTCTTATAGATGTGCGAGCAACTCCAGTGGATGGGTGATCTGGCAATCCGCGCCCCACGCCTCCGGCTTGTCGCCATCCGCGATGTAGCCCCAGGCCGCCAGCGCGGTCTTCATTCCAACCACGCGCCCCGCCTGGATGTCGCGCTCGGCATCCCCCACATAGATGCAATGCTCCGGAGCAATGCCTATCCGCTCCGCGGCGTACAGCATCGGCTTGGGATCCGGCTTGGCCACGCCCACCGTATCGCCGCTGACCGTTACCGCCGGCGGCGTGGCGAAAGGCAACCAGGGCACCAACCTATCGGTGAAGCGCATCGACTTGTTGGTGATGATGCCCCAGACCAGGCCGCGCGCCTCCAGTTCGGAGATCAGTTCGTTGACGCCGTCGAACAAGGTGGTGGCTTCCGCCAGATTGGCGTCATACAAATCCATGAAGCGCACCCGCAAGGCTTCCATCCGCTCGGCGCCCAGCTCCGCGCCGAAGCCCAGCCGCACCACCCCCCGCGCGCCGTGGCTGGCTACCGGCCGAATGGTTTCATAAGGCAGCGGCGACAAGCCTTCTTCCACCAGCAACCGGTTGAGCGCCGCGCCCAGATCGCGAGCGGTGTCAGCCAGGGTGCCGTCCAAATCGAACAATACTGCTTTGATCATGATGCCTTCCATCGATTACCTGGCGGTTTTGCCGAGGAATAGTTTGTAAGCCGGGTTGTGGGTTTCTTCTATGTGGGGATAGCCCAAGCCTTGCAAGAACTGCTGGAACGCCGCCTCGTCGCCCGCCGGCACCTGGATGCCGACCAACACCCGGCCGTAATCCGCGCCGTGGTTGCGGTAATGGAACAAGCTGATATTCCAGTTTATGCACATCGTGTTCAGGAAGCGCATCAGCGCGCCGGGGCGATCGGGGAACTCGAAGCGCAACACCCGCTCGTCCTTGAGTTGCGGCGCGTGGCCGCCCACCAGGTGGCGAATGTGCAGCTTGGCCAGCTCGTTGTCGGTGAGGTCCAATCCTTCCAGCTCGGCGGCGCGCAGATCGCCCAGCAAGCGCTCGACATCCTCGCGGCCGCTGATCTGCACGCCGACGAAGACATGCGCCACGCCCGGATCGGCGAAACGGTAATTGAACTCGGTGATATTGCGACCGCCGATCACCGCGCAGAAGCGCTTGAAGCTGCCCGGTTTTTCCGGAATGGCGACGGCGATGATGGCTTCGCGGCGCTCGCCCAGCTCGGAGCGCTCGGAGACGTGGCGCAGGCGGTCGAAATTCATGTTGGCGCCGCAGGAAATCGCCACCAGCGTCTGCCCCGCGCAGCCTTCGCGCTCGACATAAGCCTTGGCGCCCGCCAGCGCCAGCGCGCCAGCCGGCTCGACGATGGAGCGGGTATCCTCGAAGGTGTCCTTGATGGCGGCGCAGATGGCGTCGGAATCCACCAGGATGATTTCATCAAGCAGTTCGCGACAGATGCGGAAGGTTTCCTCGCCCACCAGCTTGACCGCCACGCCGTCGGCGAACAGACCGACATCCTTCAACTCCACGCGCTCGCCCTTGGCGATGGACTGGCGCATCGCGTCGGAATCCACCGGCTGCACGCCGATGATCTTGATTTCCGGCTTCAGGCGCTTGATGAAGCTTGCCACGCCCGAGGCCAGGCCGCCGCCGCCGATGGCGACGAACACCGCGTCGATAGGATCGGGATGCTGGCGCAGGATTTCCATGCCTATCGTCCCCTGCCCGGCGATCACATCCGGATCGTCAAACGGCGGGATATAGGTGCGGCCGCTCTCCCTGGCCAGCGTCAGGGCGTGCAGATACGCCTCGTTGAAGGAGTCGCCGAACAGCACCACCTGGCCGCCGCGCTGCTTGACCGCGTCGATCTTGATTTGCGGCGTCGTCACCGGCATGACGATGACGGCCTCGCAGCCCAGCTTGCTGGCCGACAGCGCCACGCCCTGGGCGTGGTTGCCGGCGCTAGCGGTGATCACGCCCTTGTCGCGCAGACTGGCCGGCAGCTTGGCCATCTTGTTGTACGCGCCGCGCAGCTTGAAGGAAAACACCGGCTGCAGATCTTCGCGCTTGAGCAAAATGCGATTGCCCAACCGGCGCGACAGGTTGGGGGCCAAATCCAGCGGCGTCTCGATGGCGACATCATAGACGCGGGATGTAAGGATGCGCT
Organism: Xenophilus sp. AP218F; assembly: GCA_002213445.1. Lineage (GTDB taxonomy): Bacteria > Pseudomonadota > Gammaproteobacteria > Burkholderiales > Chromobacteriaceae > Chromobacterium. The sequence goes on from NJIE01000010.1 coordinate 2,282, forward strand.
CCAGATAGTCTTGCTTGTCTTGCATTCGACACTCTCCGTTAAATCTCTGTTTTCTAATTTTGAACCCCCAGAGTATCAGGAACTCCAAGCAGGCGGAAAGCCTGTCGCCACGGCATTGCTGCATCGCGCAAAAGTCGTTGCCGTCCATTAAAAGCCGGCCCGGACGGCAGCCTTGGGCGTCTTTGCCGTGTATAATCGACGGCTACTGTTTGTGACCCATCGCTACATCACACTCCAAAATGAAAAAACTCACCTCCCTGCTGGTGGCTGCCGCCATTGCCCTGCCGTCCGTTTCGTTCGCCAACGCCGCCTTCCTGCCGCCCGCGCCGGAAATCGCAGGCAAAGCCTACTATCTGGTGGACTACAACAGCGCTCAGGTGCTGGCCGCCCGCGACCCCGACGCCCGCATCGAGCCGGCCTCGCTGACCAAGCTGATGACCGCCTACCTGACCTTCAAGGCGCTGAAGGAAAAGCGCCTGACGCTGGATCAGACGCTGACCGTCTCCCAGCGCGGCTGGAAAACCGAAGGCTCGCGCATGTTCCTAGACCCGAAAGTGCCGGCCAAGGTGGATGACCTGATCAAGGGCATGATCGTGCAGTCCGGCAACGACGCCTGCGTGACGCTGGCCGAAGCCATCGCCGGCAGCGAGGACGTGTTCGCCCAAGTGATGACCCAGCAGGCGCAGAAGCTGGGCATGAAGAACACCCAGTTCAAGAACGCCACCGGCCTGCCTAGCCCCGAGCACTACACCACCGTGCACGATCTGGGCATTCTGGCCGCCGCGCTGATCCGCGACTTCCCCGAGTTCTACCCGATCTACTCGATGAAGTCGTTCGCGTACAACAACATCAACCAGCCCAACCGCAACCTGCTGCTGTATCGCGACCCCAACGTGGACGGCATGAAGACCGGCTACACCGACAGCGCCGGCTACAATATGGTAACGTCCAGCCACCGCGACGGCCGTCGCGTGATTTCGGTGGTAGTGGGCACCGCCAGCCCGGAAGCGCGGGCGGTGGAAAGCTCCAAGCTGTTGAATTACGGCTTGCAATTCTTCGATACGCCCAAACTTTACGCAGGCAATGCCCGCGTATCGGACGTCGCCGTCTACAAGGGCAGCGACAAGGTCGTGCCGGTGGGCTTCTCCCAGGACGTGTACGCCACGGTCGTGAAGGGCCAGGCCGCCAAACTGAAGGCCGATCTCACCACCATGCAGCCGCTGATCGCGCCGATCAAGGCGGGCCAGGTGGTAGGCAAGCTGACCGTATCCCTGGACGGCAAGACCCTGCTGGAGCGCCCGGTCGTGGCGCTCAAGGCAGTAGAGGAAGGCAACTTCTTCAGCCGCCTGTGGGACAGCATCAAGCTGATGCTGGGCTGGAAATAAGCCACCCGGCAAACGCAGTATCCGGCAAGGCCGCACGCTTGGTTGCGGCCTGCCTGTTTTGTAATTGGCAAGAGTAGATAGACATGTCTGAAGAAAAGCAGGAACTGATGGAATTCCCCTGTCGCTTTCCGCTCAAGATCATGGGCGAGCGCCACGATGAATTCGTCGCCACCATGACCGAAGTGGTGCGCCTCCACGCCCCCGACCTCGCCGAGGTGGACGTGGTGCTGCGGGAAAGCTCCGGCGGGCGCTTCTACGCGCTCACCATCACCGTCACCGCCACCTCGCGCCAGCAGCTGGACAATATCTATCTGTCGCTGACCGGCCACCCGATGGTGAAAATGGTCCTCTGATCCGGGAGTTCAGGTGCAACGCATCATCAAACATTTGGGCCTGGTCGATTACGAGCCGACGTGGCGCGCCATGCAGGCTTTCACCGACCAGCGCGGCGCGGACACCCGGGACGAACTGTGGGTGGTCGAACACCCGCCGGTGTTCACCCAGGGGCTGGCCGGCAAGCCGGAGCACCTGCTGCGGCAGAGCGACGTCCCCGTGGTCAAGACCGACCGCGGCGGCCAGATCACCTATCACGGGCCGGGCCAACTGGTGGTTTACCTGCTGGTGGACTTCAAGCGCATGCACATCGGCGTGCGCGAGCTGGTGCGCCACATCGAGCAGGCCGTGATCGACATGCTGGCCGAGCAAGGCATCCGCGCCAATGGCGACGTGGACGCACCGGGCGTGTATGTGGACGGCGCCAAGATCTGCTCCTTGGGCCTGCGCATCAAGAACGGCGCCACCTACCACGGCCTGAGTTTGAATGTGGACATGGACCTGACCCCGTTTAGCTGGATCAACCCTTGCGGCTACGCCAACCTCAAGGTGACACAAATGAAGAATCTGGGGGTGAACCTCACGGTTGCAGAAGCCGCCGACAAGCTGCTGCCGCATCTGGAGCGCCACCTGAGCACAAGCAAGGAGACCGCATGAAGCCGGACAACCAAGCCGGGGTGAAACACAAGGGCGCAGCCAAGACCGCCCGCATCCCGATCAAGATCGTCCCCCTGGACGAAAAACTGAAAAAGCCGGAATGGATTCGCGCCAAGCTGCCCAACGGCCAGCGCTTCCATGAAATCAAGCAGATTCTGCGCGAGCAGAAGCTGCACACCGTCTGTGAAGAGGCCACCTGCCCGAATATCGGCGAATGCTTCAGCAAGGGCACGGCCACCTTCATGATCATGGGCGACATCTGCACCCGCCGCTGCCCGTTCTGCGACGTCGGCCACGGCCGCCCCAACCCGCTGGACCCGAACGAGCCCAAGCACCTGGCCGAAAGCGTGGCCGCGATGCGCCTGAAATACGTGGTGGTCACCTCGGTGGACCGCGACGATCTGCGCGACGGCGGCGCGGAGCATTTCGCCGAGTGCATCAGCGCCGTGCGCGCCGCCTCTCCCGGCACGCAGATCGAAACCCTGGTGCCGGACTTCCGCGGCCGCCTGGATATCGCCATCGACATCCTGACCCAGACGCCGCCGGACGTGATGAACCACAATCTGGAAACCGTGCCGCGCCTCTACAAGCAGGCTCGCCCGGGCGCGGACTACGCGCACTCGCTGCAGCTCCTGAAAGACTACAAGGCCAAGAACCCCGGCGTGCGCACCAAGTCCGGCCTGATGGTGGGCCTTGGCGAAACCGACGAAGAGATTCTGGAAGTGATGCGCGACTTGCGCGCGCACGACGTGGACATGCTCACCATCGGCCAGTACCTGCAGCCCTCCGACGGCCACTTGCCGGTGCTGCGCTACGTGCATCCGGACACCTTCAAGATGTTCGAAGAAAAAGCCTACGAGATGGGCTTCGCCCACGCCGCCGTCGGCGCGATGGTGCGCTCCAGCTACCACGCGGACGTGCAGGCCCACGAAGCCGGCGTGTAAACGCCGCCGCGCCAGCCGCGCGCAAAGAGCCATTGCCGGATTCACCGCCTCGGCGGCCGTCCGGTCAATGGCTCTTTCTTCATTCCCTTGCCTGCCCGCGTGCCGATGAAACGACATCCTTCGCCTCTGCTCGCGCCGTTTGTCATGAATCGCCGGCTGACAGGGTATAATTCGGCATTCATCCCAGACCGGCCCGAATCGGCGCAGGCCGATTCGAAACCAGGCCGCAACGCCCAGTTTTCGTCCGTACGCCGCAAACAGGCCAACAACCGCTCCAATCGCCATGAATCCTTACCGCACCAGGTCATTTCTTCGCAGTCTGTACGACAACATGGTCCGCAATACCGAGTACCTGACTCCGCGCTTTGGATGGTTCGGGAGCATCGCCGCGATCGGCTTCCCGCTTTACTACGTGGTCTGGCACTACCTGTTCCCGCAGCCTTACGAAAATCTGCCCTTGCGACTGCTAGGCAGCGCCTTGTTCGTCCCCATCATCCTCGCCAAGCGCTGGCCTTCCGCCTGGAAAAAACATCTCCCGCTTTACTGGCACGGCGCGCTGCTATTCGCCCTGCCCTTCTTTTTCACCTTCATGCTGCTGCACAACCAGAACACTTCCGCCTGGCTGCTGTCCGCGCTGGCCGCCATGTTCCTGATGGTGACGCTGCTGGATTGGCGCAATCTGCTGGTGCAAACCTGCCTGGGCGTGGCGGCGGCATGGGGCGCTTACCTGCTGACCGCGCCGCGGATCGATCACGGCATGCTGCAGCTGGAGAGCACGCCCATTTATCTTTTCGTGCTGATTTTCGGCGCGGTCGCCAACTACACCGCCGAAGCGGTGCGCCTGGAACGCATGCGCACCTTGCGCAGCGCCGCCAGCGCCATCGCCCACGAGTTGCGCACGCCGCTGCTCAGCATCAAGGCCGGCGCCGCCGGGCTGAGGCAGCACATCCCCGCCCTGCTGGACAGTTATCGCCTGGCCAAAGAGGCCGAGCTGCCCGTTCCGCTGATCCGGGAATCGCACCGGGACGCGCTGGCCAACGTCTTGCGAAGAATCGAAGACGAGGTCAACCACTCCAACATCGTCATCGACATGTTGCTGGTAAACTCCAAGCTCAGCGACATTCACACGGCCGAGCGCGAGCTTTACTTGATGAGCGACACGGTGCGAAAGGCGCTGGATCGTTACCCTTTCGGTCTTGGCAAGACCAGCCAGCTGGTCCGCACCGAGATCGTGGAGGATTTCCGCTACCGCGGGCACGATCTGCTGATCATGCACTTGATCTTCAACTTGCTGAAAAACGCGTTGCGCCATATCGGCATGGCCGGCAAAGGCGATATCCTGATTCGGCTGGAAAACTCAAAAGACGGCGGCCGGCTGGTTTTCCGCGACACCGGGCCCGGCATTCCGCCCGCGGTTTTGCCGCATATTTTCACGCGCTTTTTTTCATGGCCCGGCACACATAAAGACGGCTCCGGCTCCGGCATCGGACTGGCGTTCTGCAAAAGCGTGATGGAAGCTTTTGACGGCAGCATCAGTTGCCAATCCAAGCTGGGTGAATTTACCGAATTCGTACTGACTTTCCCAAAGGTGAATGACTGATGCGACACCACGCCCCCTTGCTGCACTTCCCGACAACCACGCTATTTGTCGACGACAGCAGAAGCTTTCTCGAAAACCTCAGCCTGCAGCTGGACAGCAGCCTGGCGTTTCGCTACTTCGACTCGGCGCATCAGGCCTTGGATTACCTGAACGACGACGCGCGCCTTTCCACGTCGCTGGAAGCCGTATTCGCCGAGCAGGAAGATCAGGATGAATGGCCGCAAAGCAAGCTGGCGGTCGACCTCAAGCTCGACCACATCCTGCGCGAAGCGCAGAACCCGGACCGCTTCGAGCGTGTATCCGTCGTGGTGGTGGATTTCGACATGCCGGAAATGGACGGCCTGGAATTGTGTCGCCGCATCGCCGACCCGGCGATCAAGAAAATCCTGCTGACCGGCAAGGCCGATGAAAAGGTCGCGGTGCGCGCCTTCAACCAGGGATTGATCGACCGCTTCATCCTGAAGCAGGACATCCAGGCGATTCCGGAGCTGAACCAGGCCATCGCCGAGCTGCAGCAGGCTTACTTCGAACAACTGACCCAGACCGTGCGCGAAGCGGTGCCGGCGAAATCCTATCGCTTCCTGCGCGATCCGGCATTCGCCGCCGAACTGGAAAAAATCTGCGCCCAACTGGGCGCGGTGGAGCGCTATCTGCACGCCGCGCCGGCGGGCTACCTGTTGCGCGACGGGCAAGGCAAGGAGTATCTGCTGCTGGTCAAAACCGACGAAGAGCTGCAAAGCCATCGCGAAATCGCCGAAGATCTGGGCGCGCCGGAAGAACTGCTTGCCCACCTGCGCGGCAAGCAGTTCGTTCCGTACTTCGCTACCGAAAACGGCGAGTATCAGCCCGGCGGGGCGCACTGGCAGTCATGCCTGCTGCCCGCGGCGACGATAGCCGGCCGCGAGCTCTGGCATTACGCCATCGCGTTCGAAACCTCGGCCCTGCCGATCAAGGGGTGCGGAGCCTATCACGCCTTCCTCGATCGCCTGGACCAGCAGCAGCGCGACCACCGGTTCTGACTCAGGCCGCGACGGCCGGCTGCGCGGCCAGCGCCGCGCTTGCCGCGCTCGCGCGCTTGCGGCGCGTGGACGGCCAGCTCTCCATCGACACTTCCTGGCGGATGGCCCGGCACGCGTCCACGATCCGGGCCAGCTCCCGCTCGGTCAGCGCGCAATTCACCGACAGGCGGATCAAGGCGCGGTTCTTGGGGGTGGCCGGCGCGCAGAACACCGATCCGAAAATGCCCCGGGCCTCCAGCGCGTCGCGCAGGATGATGGTTTGTTGCTCGGTGCCGGACTCCAGCGCGATGATCTGCGACGCCGTATCGTTGAGGTTGTAGCCCAGATCGTCCAGCGCGGCGCGCAGATAGCTGGCATTGGCATGCAGCCGGGTGCGCCGCCAGCCCTCGGTCTGGATCACGTCCAGCGTCGCGTCCAGTCCGGCGATCTCGTGCGGCAGCAAGGTGGAGCTGAAAATCGCCGGGTTGGCTTCAAAACGGAAGTAATCGCTGAACCTCGCCGATGAGGTGATGAAACCGGCCCGGCCGGCAAAAGCCTTGGCCAGGCTGGCGGTGAGGAAGTGCACCTTGTGCCCCAGCCCCATAGACGCCACCATGCCCTCTCCTCGCAGGCCATGCGTCCCCAGCGAATGCGATTCATCCACCACCAGCACGCAACCATGGCGATGTCCGGTCTCCACCACGTCGCGCAGCGGGCATACGCTGCCGTTGGTGCTGTATACCGAATCGACGATCACCACCCCCGGACCATACTGGGCGATCTGCCGTTCCAGATGATCGACGTCGTTATGGTAAAACGATCTGGGCGTGGCGCCGGCGCTGCGTATCCCTTCCCATAGCGACATGTGCGCCATGCGGTCGATGTACACCGGCGTGCTCGCGTCGGCGATAGACTGTATCAGGCCGGTATTGGCGGCGAAGCCCGACTGGCACAGAATACCCGCCTCGGCGCCCATGAAGCGCGCCAGCCTTTGCTCGAAGGTCAACAGGGGATTGTCGTCCCCGTGCAGGAAAATCCCCGACATCAGCAGGCCATTGCCGGACTCCAGCAGGCAATGCGCCGCGGCCTCCAGGATCCGGGGGTGATTGGCCAGGGAGAGATAATCATTGCTGCTCAGGTGGATCGCATCCTTGCCCGGTTGCAATCCCCGCATGATGTGGCCGCCGGCCCAGGTTTCCTGCACCCGTTCCTGATAGAAACGGTTGACCCGGCGCGTCAGGAATTCCGGCTCCGGGGCGTTGCGGATGGAAGGCATGGCCAGAGCGGGTGTTTGAATGATGGAAGTCATGAAAGGTCCTTGTCGGATTCAGTCGGATAAAGACGCTTCATGAAAGGACGCGCAGAGCCCGGCGCATCGCCGCGAAACCGGACAGGGATCAAGCTGCCCCGGCCTCTCCCCGCCACCCTGTCATGAAGCAGGTTGCGAAGAGATGGCCTGGAACAGCCGTCGGCGCGGCAGCGCGCCTCGCCCGTCTCGGCTCATCCCTCCGGTGAGGGATGTTAGTCCTTTGGGATATGCAAACCGAGAGCAGGCATGTCAGAAGCTGCAAGCTTCCATGTCCGCGGGCAGGAAATCGGGGAGAAAGAAGGAAGGAAAAAGCGAACAGCCCCGCCAAGCCAGCGGGGCTGCCGGGAACAACGATGCGGAAAACGGCTCAGCCGCGCTTGAACAACTCCAGCGCCAGCTGCCTTTGCGTCGCGTGATCCACCACCGGATAGGGGTAATCCACGCCCAGCCGGACGCCGGCGGCAGCCAGCTGCTCGCGCGTCGCCGTCCAGGGCGCATGCAGCAACTTGTCGGGAAGCGCGGCGATTTCCGGCAGATAACGACGGATGAAGCGGCCATCGGCGTCGAATTTCTCGCTCTGGCTGACCGGGTTGAAAATGCGGAAATAAGGCTGCGCGTCGCAGCCGGTGCTGGCGGCCCATTGCCAGCCGCCATTATTGGCGGCGAGGTCGAAATCCAGCAGCTTCTCCGCGAAGCAACGCTCGCCCCAGCGCCAGTCGACCAGCAGGTCTTTCACCAGAAAACTGGCCGCCACCATGCGCAGCCGATTATGCATATAGCCGGAATGGTTGAGCTGGCGCATCGCCGCGTCCACCAGCGGATAGCCGGTGCGGCCCTCGCGCCAGGCGTCGAACCAATCGCGCCGGTTGGGAAAGGCCAGATTTTCGTACTCGCGCTTGAAGGCGCGCCCGGCGGCGTCCGGCCGATGCCAGAGAATCTGCTGGTAAAAATCGCGCCAGATCAGCTCGCCCAGCCAACACATGGCGCCCTCGCCGCCGTCGTGCCAGGCGAAGGCCGCCAACTGGCGGATGGAAATGGTGCCGAAGCGCAGGTGGGCGCTGAGATAAGACACGCCCTTGATCGCGGGATAGTCGCGCACGGTTTTGTAATGGCCGATGCGGCGGGCGAAATCGGCGAACAGCGCGTCGGCGCCGGCCGCGCCCGGCGTGATCGGCAGGCTGGCCAGATCGCTGGGCTGAAAGCCGATTTCGGCCAGCGTCGGCATCGGCTCAGGCGGGCGCGGCTGCAGATTGGCCAGATAACGCGCCACCGGGTAAGCCTTGAGGTGAAACGGGTCCAGCCGCTTCAGCCAGGCGTTCTTGTACGGCGTGAATACCGTGAACGGCTTGCCGGCGGCGGTCAGTATCTCGTCGCGCTCGAAAACGACCTGATCTTTGCTGTCATGGAAGGCGACGCCCCGTTCCGCCAGCAGGCTGGCGACTTCCGCGTCGCGGGCGATGGCGGCGGGCTCGTAATCGCGGTTGCAGAACACCGCCTGCGCGCCCAGCTCGGCCGCCAGTTCGGGAATCCGCGCGCGGGGTTGGCCGCGGCGCACCAGCACGTCGCCGCCATGGCGCTGCAATTCGGCCTTGAGCGCGGCCAGGCTTTGCCAGATGAAGTCCACCCGCCTGTCGTCGCGCGGCAGTTCGGCCAGAATGTCGTCGTCGAAAATGAAAACCGCGACTACGGCGCGGCTGGTTTTCAAAGCGTGGTAGAAGGCCGCATGGTCTTGCAGCCGCAAATCGCGGCGCAGCCACACCAGCGCCGTCTGATAAGAAAAGGTCATGCCTGCTCCCTGATTCAGGCTGCCTAGTATGCGTCAACCCTGACGGCCGCGCCAACCGGGATGCGCGCCCGGCCTCAGGCGGCGATGGCCGCGAACAGGCTCTCCGCCGTCAGCGGTTTGGTGAGCATGGCGTCGAACCCCGCCTGCATGATGGCGTCTTTCTCGTCGGATAAAGCGTGCGCGGTATACGCCACCAGCCGCACCCCCTGCAGCCGGGCATCGGCGCGGATGGCCTTGCAGACGTCCAGCCCGCTCATGCCCGGCATGCTGATGTCCAGCAAGACGCAGACATACTGGTTGTTGGCCAGCATGCCCAGGGCCTCCGGGCCGCTGGCTGCCTGATCCACCAGCCAGCCCTGCTTTTTCAGAAACAGGGCGGCCACTTTGCGGTTGATCTCGTTGTCATCGACGACCAGTATTTTCTGCAGCTCCATTATCCTTCTCTCCCTTTTCCAGCGGCAGCGTCACAAAGAATGTCGTGCCGACGCCTACCGTCGATTCGAAATAGACCTGTCCGCCCATCAAGCGCACCAGCTCGCGCACCAGCGCCAGCCCCAGACCCGATCCGCCGTGGCGGCGGGTGAGAAAATCCGCGCCTTGATGAAAGCGCTCGAACACCCGCTTGCGGCTTTGCTCTGCGATTCCCGGGCCGCTATCCATCACCTTGAGTTGCAAGGCCCCTTCCGCCACGCTGGCGTCCACCCTCACCCATCCTTGCTCGGTGAACTTGACGGCGTTCTGCACCAGATTGTTCACCACTTGCAACAAGCGCGTCTTGTCCACCAAGTAGTCGCCTGCGTCGTCGGCGGGCAGGCGCATGGAGAAACTGAATTGCAGCTGTTTTTGCTCCGCCAGCGGCCGGAACGCCTCCACGCCGTTGCGCAGCAATTGCGGCAGATTGGCGGCCTGCAGCTCGATATTCATCCTGCCCGCTTCGATCCTGGCCATGTCCAGCACCGAATTCACCAGATTGAGCAGATGTTCGCTGCTGCTGTAGATCAACGAGGCCGCATCGCGCTCGTCTTCGTTCTGCAAAGCCTGTTGCAGATAATCCGCACCGCCCAGGATGCCGTTCAGGGGCGTGCGCAACTCGTGCGACATATGCGCCAGAAACTCGGATTTCATCCGGTTGGCGGATTCGGCTCTCAACTGGCTGCGCCTGAGGCGCAAGGCCAGCAGCATCAGCAAGGCGCTGGAAAGCACCACAACCAGGCTGGCCACCCCGGCGCTGATCAGATACACCTCGCGGCGATGGTAGAAATCGGCCAGCGCTTCATCCGCGCCCACCCCCATGACCACCACGAACGGATACCCTTGCACCGCGCGAAAGCTGTAAAAGCGAAATACGCTGTCCAGCGCGCTGCGCCCCGCGTAATTGCCGTATGGCTGTTTGGGCCAGTAGCGGAATAGCTGCGCGCCGCGCAAATCCGCGCCAATGCCGCCGGAGCCGGTGCGCGCGCGAACAATGCCATCCTGACCCACCAGCGCGATGGTGCCGCTCCTGCCGATATCGACATCGCTGTAGAAATTGGTGAAATAGAAAGGATCCACCGACACCACCACCACGCCGCCGAAGCTGCCGTCCGACTTGTTGATGCGGCGGGTGAACTGGATCGACCACTTGCCGGACACCTTGCCCTTGACCGGCTTGCTGATGAAGAGTTTGCCGCTGTCCTGCGCGATATGCACCCGGAAGTGCTCGCGCTGACTCAGGTCAACCGGCTTGAAAGGCTTGAGATTGGAAATGCGCAGCCAGCCATCCGGACCTAGGATGCTGAACTGGACGAACATCTCGTGCTGGATGACGCCGCGCTTCAGCAGATTGGCGGTATCCATCTTGTCGCCGCCGGTTTCGTACTCGTATTTCAGGAAGCGAACGGTCTGGTCGATGGCGCTGATGGTGCGCGCCACGTGCTCCTCAAACGCCCGCACTAGATTTTCGCTCTTGCGGTTCAGCTCCTGCTGCACCCGCTGGTGCTCATCCTGAATCTGAATCCAGACCGCCAGCCAAATGGCCAGCAGCAGGGCCGCGGCGAAAACGGGAAGCACCCATAGCAGGCTCAAACGCCGCAGCCACGATTCCGGCAGCCAGCTGTCAGGATTCAGAATGCCCATACGCCCCCCGAAGATATCCAATTTTATGATGCCGGCTTGCCGACTGCCGCTGTTATCGCTCCGCTTTCTTTATTGATAGCCGACTGCAAGAGGCAATACACGCAAACCAACAGCATCATCAGGCTGCCGCTGCCGCCAGACTCGGGCGCAGTCCGGACGGAACCCATGACAATGCCGCCCCTGGAAACCAGGGGCGGCATTGAGGAATCGTTCGCGGCTAGATGTCAGCCCATCGGCTTAGAACGAGTGTACGACGTTAAGACCAAAGCCCTTCAGCTTGTTGGTGGCCTCGCCGCCGTCGGTGCTGGTGAAGATGGCCGAACCGGCCTTCACTTCGCCGTACTGCATGCCCAGCACGGTGCGCTTGGACATCTGGTAGTCGACGCCGATCAGGTACTGGTCGTACTTGGAGCCATCCACGCTGTTGCCGTTCAGCTTGTAATCGTCGCCGTGGGCGTAGGTGAACTTGGGCGTGAAGGCGCCGATGGTGTAGCCGGCGGTCAGCGCGTATTCCTGCGACTTGTACTCATCGTTGTTCAGACCCAGGCCGTCCGATCCATAGCCGTTGTTCTGGAAGAAATACTTCGGCGTGATCGAAGCGTCGCCCTTGTCGTTGCGGTAGCCGACAGCCAGGAGCAGGTTGTTGGCGTTGTACCCGGCCTCGATGCGGTGGCTGTCGATCGCCTTGGAAGAACCCGCCACGCCGCCAGCGGTGTAGCCTTGCGGCGTCTGGTGGATGTACTGGTACTTGCCGAAGAAGCCGCTGTTTTCATAGGACAGGCCCAGGTTGTACAGCTCGCGCTGGGTGGTGCCGGCATTTGCCGAGAACGGCGCGTAGTCTTCCTTCGTGCCGTACAGGAAGGCCGCCTGGAAGCCGCCGTAGTTGGCGGTATCAAAGCGGATGGCGTTCTTCACGCGGGTGTCGTCGCGGGTGAACGCGTTCAGCTGCAAGGCGTTGCTGGCGCTTTCCCACGGGTTGACTTGTTCCATATCGGAATCGCCAAAGGTGGAGATGTTGCCGATGCGGACCTTGCCGTAGCCGGTATCCAGGCCGACGAAGGATTCGCGGCTGGCGAAGTTGCCGTAGCCTTGCTTGTTGGTGCCGTCGATATCGAAGCCGCTTTCAATCTGCCAGATGGCCTTCAGGCCATTGCCCAGATCTTCGCTGCCCTTGAAACCGATACGGGAGCCCAGGTCGTCGATATTGGTCTGGTTGCGGCCGCCGGCATCGACATTTTCAATGCCGCCCTTGATCTTGCCGTAGATGGTAACGTCGGCAAACGCGGCGGCCGGCAGGGTGGCGACCATCAGCGCAATCAGTGTCTTTTTCATTTTCCACAGTCCTTTGCTGTTCTAGAAAGTGAGTAAATGCTATTTGTAATTTTGCAACCATGCAAGCGATCAAGCTCTAAATGTTGCGCCTGAACCACAGCTCGGTAGCAAATTCACAACACCTTTCTTCGCCGCCACTCAGGTCTCCACCACGTGCCAATCGCCTGCAAATAGTTCAAAATATTAAATAAAATTAGCAACACTCAACAAAATCGCAAAAAAGAGGCCCGCGCAGGGCGGGCCGAAGATCGGGTAGACTTGACCGGAATTCAGACAATGCCAAGCAAACCAACATGCCTTGAATTCACAATTTGATTGTATTTGCTCGCATTTTTATTGTCAAAAGCAAGCCTGCCGCATGATGTGAGCAAACATTAAGGAACCGGCGGATATTCTCATCTGGAAACAAAACGGGCCGCCCGTTTCGGGCAGCCCGCCAATCATTCGCGCCTTGGCTTCTGCTAGCGGCGCACGGGAATCGTCAACATGGCGCACAAGCCGCCCATCGGATGGTTGTAGAGCAGGATATCGCCGCCGTGATCTCGGGCGATCGCGCGCGCGATCGCCAGGCCCAGGCCGCTGCCGCCGGTATGGCGGGCGCGCGAGCTTTCCAGCCGGACGTACGGCTCGAAAACGCGCTCGATATCGCCTTCGGCGATGCCCGGCCCGTAATCGCGCACCAGCAGGCTCAGCTGGCCGTTATGCTCGCGCAGGCGGACATCCATCTTGTCGCCGCCGTAACGACGGGCGTTTTCCAGCAAATTGCCGACGCAGCGCCGCATCGACTGCGGCTTGACCTGCAGCGGCTTGACCGGCTCGCTGTTCAAGCGCACCACCCCGCCCATTGCCTCCACGTCTTCTATCGCGCCTTCCAGCAAGGCGTCGATATGCAACAGCACGCTGACTTCGCCGCTGGTGCCGCCGCGCAGATACGCCAGCGTGTCGCCGATCAGCTGATCCATCTCGCCCAGATCGCGTTCGATCGCCTGTTTATGCTTGCCGTCCGGCAACTGCTCCAGCCGCAAGCGAATCCGGGTAATCGGCAGACGCATGTCATGGGAAACGCCGGCCAGAATCTGGCTGCGGTTCTTGACGTAGCGCTGCAGTTCTTTTTGCATGCGGTTGAAAGCGCGCGAAGAATTGGCCACCTCCACCGTGCCGGTTTCCGGCAGCGGCGGCTGATCCAGATTGGTCGCCAGGCCGGAAGCCGCTTGCGAAAACACCGCCAGCGGACGGGTCAGGCGACGCACCGCCCAGGCCGACAGCACGGCGGCCACCAGCGCCACCAGAAACAGCCAGGCCGTCACCCGCCAGGGCGGCTCCTCCGGCGTGGCCACCTGCCCCACGCGGAACGTGACGACGGTGCCGTCCCGCAATTGGGCCTGCACCGTCGCCAGCTGCACTTTGAATTCGGATTCCGGCTCGTTGTCGCCGTCGCTTCTGGGCAGGACGTCTACCAGCAATTGCTTGCCGGGCAGGTAGAAATAGCGGGAAGGGTCGGAATACGGACGCATCACGTCGCGCGCCACTTCGGGAGAATCTTCGCGAAAAGACAGCACCTGCACCGCAAAAGGATATTCGAGGTTTTCGCGGATCAGCTGACAGAACACCAAGGTTTCCGTCTTGCCGGACTCTTCGCTGCGGATCCAGTGGTGGTCGATGGACACTTGCGCGGCCGGCGAGCTGAGCGCGCCGACCATCTTGGCGCGGCTGCTGGCGGGCACTTCGTCCAGAAGGTTGATCACGTCGGCAAGATGCTGGGCGACGTATTCTGCGCGCAAGGTGCGCGTCAGGCGGTCGCGGTCGTTCAACACCAGAGCGATGCCCACTGCGTTGGCCAGCAGCAACCCCAAAAGCAGGGTCACCAGCAACTGGCCGTACAGGGTGCGGGGAAGCCATCTCATCGAGCCGGAACCACCTCGCAAGCCAGCATGTATCCGCCGCTGCGGATGGTCTTGATCAGCAGCGGCTCGCGCGCGTCATCGCCCAGACGGCGGCGCAGCCGGCCTATCATCACATCGACGGTGCGATCGAAGGGCCCGGCTTCCTTGCCGTTCATCGCTTCCATCAGTTGGTCGCGCGACATCACCCGCTGCGGATTCTCCACCAGCGCCTGCAGCAATTTGAACTCTCCGCCGGACAGCGGCGTCACCACGCCGCTGTTGTCCACCAGGTGCTGCGCGCCCAGTTCCAGCTTCCAGTCGGCGAACTGCAGCACCCGCATCGCGGATTTGCCGGCGGCGCGATCCGCCACCCGGCGCAGAATGCTGCGCACCCGGGCCAATAGTTCGCGCGGATTGAAAGGCTTGGGCAAATAATCGTCGGCGCCCATTTCCAGGCCGATGATGCGATCCAGCTCGTCGCCGCGAGCAGTCAGCATCAGGATGGGCATGCTGGAGCGCGAGCGCAGATCGCGGCACAGGGTCAGGCCGTCGGTGCCGGGCAACATCAGATCCAGAATCAGGATATCGAAACGCTGCTCGGCCATGGCGCGATACATGGCCTCGCCATCCGGCACCGCCATCACTTCCAGCCCCTGCTGGCCGAGATATTCGCAGAGCAGATCGCGCAGATCCGGATCGTCGTCAACGATCAACAGTCGGGAAACCTGAGACATGAACGCAATTCCTTGAACACAAACTGCCGTAAGGATACCGCGCGCGGCCGGGACGCAACCATGTTTAAACGCTGGTTTTCATTTATTTACCGGCAGTTTACAAACAAAACGCAACGCGCAGCGGCTCGGCGCCGAAAACGCAAAACGCGCCGCTCTCCTCGCGAAGAGCGGCGCGCATGGGGAACCACCTGGCGCTGGCGGGCTGCGTCAGTCCGCCACGCGGTCGTCTCGGGTTCGATACAGCGAGTAGCCGATGCCGCCGGCCAGCATGCCCACCGTCACCAGCAGCGACAGCAGCGTCGGGATCTTGAAGGCCACCCAGCCGATGTCGTGCAGGTAAACCAGCCCCACCTTGACGCCGATGAACACCAGAATCAAAGCCAGCGCGTACTTCAGATAGTGGAAGCGATGCACCATGGCCGCCAGCGCGAAGTACAGCGCGCGCAGGCCGAGAATCGCGAAAATGTTCGAGGTGTAAACCAGGAACGGGTCCTGGGTGACGGCGAAAATCGCCGGAATACTATCCACCGCGAACACCAGATCGGCGCTCTCCACCAGGATCAGCGCCAGCAGCAGCGGCGTGGCCCACCAGCCGGCCGCCAGGCCGTGCTTCTCGCCCCGCACCAGGAACTGGTTGCCGTACAAGTCCTTGCTGAAGCGGAAATGACTGCTCAGCCAGCGATACAAGCCCTGCTCGGCCAAGGGCGTCTGCTCGTCGTCGGATACCAGCATTTTCAGGCCGGCAGCCAGCAGGAACGCGCCGAAGACCAGCAAAATCCACTGGAACTCCATCACCAGCGCCGAGCCCAGGCCTATCATCAGCGCGCGCATCACGATGGCGCCCAGGATGCCCCAGAACAATACCCGATGCTGGTAAGCGCGGGGAATCGCCATGCTGGAGAAGATCAGCGAGATCACGAACACATTGTCCAGCGACAGCGATTTCTCCAGCAAGTAGCCGGTGAAATACTGCAAGCTGGCATCCGCGCCGCGATACCACCACACCCAAACGCCGAAAGCCAGACCGATGGCGATATAGAACGCCGACAGCTTCAGGCTCTGCTTGACGCCGATCTCCTTGCCATCCCGCTGCAACACGCCCAGGTCGAACGCCAGCAGCGCCAGAACCCCGGCAATGAACATCAGCCACACCCAGACAGGGTAGCCTAGAAACACTCCACTCAATGCTTCAATCAATTGCATGCTCCATCATGTATCGGCCCCGGCGGCAAACCGGGGCCTGTTGTCATCGTCGCCGCGCCTGTCTTCAGCGGCGGTTTTCCAGCATCGCGATGCGCGACTCCAGGCTGGGGTGGCTGGACAGCAGGGACATCCAGCCGGCGCCGCCGGAAATGCCGGAAGCGGCCATATTCTGCGGCAAAGCGCCAGGATGCATGCCGCCCAGACGGCGCAGCGCCTTCACCATGCCCTGCGGCGAGCCCAGCAAGCCTGCGGCGCCCGCGTCGGCGCGGTATTCGCGCTGGCGCGAGAAATACATCACGATCACCGAGGCCAGGATGCCGAACAGCAATTCGCACGCCACGACGGTGACGAAATAACCGATGCCGACGCCGCCGCTCTCTTCGTCATTGCGACGCAGCCAGCTGTCTACAACATAGCCCACCACCCGCGCCAGGAAGAAAACAAAGGTGTTGACCACGCCCTGGATCAGCGTCAGCGTCACCATGTCGCCGTTGCGGATGTGGGCGATTTCGTGCGCCAGCACCGCTTCCACTTCGTCCTCGGTCATGCCGGCCAGAAGGCCGGTGGACACCGCCACCAGCGCGTTGGACTTGCTGGGGCCGGTGGCGAAGGCATTGGGCTCGCCCTCGTACACCGCCACCTCGGGCATCGGCAAACCGGCCCGGTCGGCCAGCTTGCGCACCGTGCCCAGCAGCCAGTATTCGGTATCATTGGCCGGCTGGGCGATCACCCGCGCGCCAGTGCTCCACTTGGCCATGGTCTTGGACAGCAGCAGCGAGATGAAGGCGCCGCCAAAGCCCAGCAGGGCCGAAAACATCAGCAACATGCCCAGATTCAGGCCATTGCTGGTCAGGAACCGGTTCAAGCCCAGCAGATTGGCCGCCAGCCCCAACACCAGCATCACGGCGATGTTGGTGGCGATCAATAAGAAAATGCGTTTCACGATGCAAGCCTCCCAAACATTGAATATCGGCGCTCCCGATGCGGAAGCCGTTGCTGCGCAGTATAGCCGGCTGCAATAGTCGAAAAAATCAAATAAACTCTGATTAATCATACGATTTTTTCGAAAAATTGGCCGACGAGATGAATTACAAACACCTGCATTACTTCTGGGCGGTGGCGCGCGCCGGCAGCGTCACCCGCGCGGCGGAACAACTGGGCATGAGCGCGCAGACCGTCAGCGGCCAGATTTCGCGATTGGAACAGGAGATAGGCCGGGCGCTGTTTCGCCCGCAAGGACGCGGGCTGGCGCTGACCGAGGCCGGCCGCGTGGCCTTGCGCTACGCCGACCAGATTTTCATGCTGGGAGAGGAGTTGAGCGAAACGCTGGCCGACGCTCACCTGGACCAGACCATACGGTTGGCGGCCGGCGTCTCGGACGTGTTGCCCAAATTCATCGCCCTGCAGCTGCTGCAACCGGCGCTGCGACTGCCGCACCGGGTACGCCTCTCCTGCAGCGAGGGCGACTTCGACGAGCTGCTGACCGATCTTGGCAGCCATCGGCTGGACTTGATCCTGGCCGATCGCCCGATCGCCGCCAGCGGGCAGCAGCAGTTCCAGTCCTGGCTGCTGGCGCGCTGCCCGGTCATGATTTTCGGCCAGCCCGGCTTGGCGTCGCAGTATGAAGCTGGCTTTCCGCGCAGTCTGGATCATGCGCCGCTGCTGCTGCCCAGCCGCGACAACGTGCTGCGCAGCCAGCTGGAGGACTGGTTCGACGAGCGCGGGATTCGGCCTGACATCGTGGCCGAGTTCGACGACGGCGCCTTGATGGAGGCTTTCGCGCAGCAAGGACTGGGCTTGTGCCCCGCTCCGGCCTGGCAAGCGCCGCGCGGCGACGGCCTGCAGCTGATCGGCGCGGTGGACGGCGTGTGGGAGCACTATTACGCCATCGCCAGCCGCCGCAAGTTGCAGCATCCGGCCTTGCAGGCCATCGTCGCCGCCGCGGAAACTCGCGGCTGACGCCTGGCAAAACAAAACCGGCCCCTGGGGCCGGTTTTGACGATGCCGATCTGCGCCGCTTACTCTTCCAGCAGCCGCTTGACCACGTCCACGTACTCCTGCTTGGCTTCGTCGGCGGACTTGCCCTTCAGCTTTTCCCAGGCGTCGAACTTGGCGCGATTGATGAAATCCATCATGCCCGGGCGCTCGCCGCTGGCGTCGCCTTCGGTGGCTTGCTTGAACAGCGCGTACAGTTGCAGCAGGGTCTGGTTGTCCGGGCGCTCGGACAGGGTTTTCACGTCGGCTTGCGCCTGGGTGAACAGGGTCTGCAGATCAGACATGGTTTTTCCTTTGTTGAATGCCGGGACGTTTCTACGTCCCTGATTGCGGTGTCAGCCATACCGGCTTGGCCGGATGGCTGAATGTATCACGAAGCCGCGTGGCGGCGACAGTCATTCAAACAAACGTTTACTTGGCGTTCAGCAACTGCTCGATATCGCTGCCGTCGATCGCGCCCGGCACCACCTGCCCGTTGGCGAAAATCAGCGCCGGCGTGCCGGTGATGCCAAGCTTCTGGCCCAGCTGCTGCACTTTCTCCAGCGGGGTATCGCAGTTGTCCGGACCGGTCAGCGGCTTGCCGTCGCGCATGAAGCCAGTCCAGGCGGCGGCGCGGTCCTGCGCGCACCAGATCTGCTTGGACTTGCGCATCGCGTCCGGATGCAGCTGGGTCAGCGGGTACAGGAAGGTGTAGATGGTGACGTTGTCGAGATCCTTCAGGCTTTCGCGCTCCAGCTTCTTGCAGAACGGGCAATCCGGGTCGGTGAACACCGCCATCTTGCGTTCGCCCTTGCCGCGCACGTCCTTGAAGGCGAATTCGAACGGCAGCGCGTTGAAGTCCACCTTGGACAATTCGGAGACGCGCTTCTCGGTCAGGCTTTCCTTCTTCTTGGTGTCGATCAGGTCGCCCACGAACAGGTAGCTGGCATCGGCGTTGGTGTACACCACCTGCTTGCCGTCCACCACCACCTCGAAAATCCCCTTGACCGGCGTGGCGGCCACGCTCTTGACCGGCCGGCTGGGAAACTGGCTCATGAACGCTTTCTTGACGTCGTCCAGGTTCGCGCCGGCGGCCTGGGTGCAGGCGGCCAGCGACATCAGCAGGGTGCTGGCCAGAGCCAGGGACTTCATTTTCTTTTTCATCAAATATCCTTCGGAGGATCAATAACCAATCGCGTGTCGGGCAAGCTGGCGCTTGAGCGGCCGCAGCCGGTTGGTCAACGACAAGCCCGCGTTGCGCAACCAGGGCACGCCCGGCAACGTGGAGTGGAACAACTGGAACAAGCCATCGCAGCCCAGCTGCATGGTCTTCACCGCCTCGCGGCGCTGGCGCTGGTAACGCCTGAGCAGCATCCAGTCGCCGGCGTCGCGGCTGCCGGCCAACAAGGCCGCCAGTTGTTCGGCGTCCTGGAAACCCAGATTGACGCCCTGCCCGGCCAGCGGGTGCACCGTATGCGCGGCGTCGCCCAGCAGGGCGACCCGCTCGGCCACCACCGCATCGGGCTGAATCAGCCGCAAGGGGAAGGCCGCCGGCGGCGTCAGCAATTCCAGCTCGCCCAGCGCATGGCCGCCGGCGGCCGCCACCCGCGCGGCCAGCGCCGGGGCGGACAACTCAAGCAGCGCTTGCGGATCAGAGGTTGACCATACCATCGAAATTCGGTTCCCGGCCATGGGCAGCCAGGCCAGAATGCCTTCGCCCAGAAACCACTGCCGGGCGATGTCGCCGTGCGGCAGCCGGCAGGCGAAATTGGCCACCACGCCGCTATGGCCGTACGGTTTGACGCTGGCTGAGAGGCCGGCCTGCTCGCGCACCCAGGAATTGGCGCCGTCCGCGCCGGCCACCAGCGCCGCGCTCAGCTGCCGGCCATCGTCCAGCTCCATGCGCGCCGTCAGCGGCGAGGTGGCCAGCGCACGCGGCCGCGCGCCGCGCAGGCAGGTCACGCCGCTTTCGGCCAGGCGCCGCCACAAGGCGGCCAAGAGCCAGCGATTTTCCGCGATCCAGGCCAGCGCTTCGGCGTCGGCGTCGCTGGCGGCGAATTCAATGCGCCCGCCATTGTCGCCGCGCACGTCCATGGCGGCGATGACGCCAAGACGCTCGCTCCCCGGCCAGGCGTCCAGCCGCTGCAGAAAAGCGCGATTGGCCGGGCTGATGGCGTAAATCCGCGCGTCCCAGCCCTGCTCCAGATCGCCGAAGGCGGCCTGGCTGCCTTCCAGCAGCGCCACGCGCTTGCCGGCCGCGTCCAGCGCCAGGGCCAGCGCCGCGCCCACCAGTCCGCCGCCCACCACGATCACATCGTATTGTCTGTCTGTCATTCCGCTCTATCCTTACACGCCGAACACCAGATGCCCGGCGAATCTGCGCCTGAGCGGCGGCAGCACGTCCAGCGCGGTCATGCCCACGCCGCGTAGGCTGTTGAGCAAGGGGTTGTGGCCGTCGAACAGCTTGATCAGCCCGTGGGTGAAGCCCACCACCGCGTGGCTGTCCAGCTTGCGCGCCGCGGCGTAGGCGGCCAGCGCCCGGCTGTCGCCCGGATCGGCCGCGCCGCGCAAGGCGCCGGCCAGGCCGATGGCGTCGCGCAGCCCCAGATTCAGGCCCTGCGCCGCCACCGGGTGCATGGTTTGCGCGGCGTTGCCGATCAGCGCCACCCGGCCGCTGATCACGCGATTGACCTGGCGCAGCGCCAGCGGAAAGCTGGCGCGCGGACCGATGGAAACGATCTTGCCTTGCCGCTCGCCGAAAGCCTGCTGCAATTCGCGGCACAGCGCCTCATCGTCCATTTGCTTCAGCCGCTCGGCGTCGTCGTTGCCGCGAGTCCAGACCAGCATGAAACCCTGTCCGTGCGGCAGCAAAGCGAACGGGCCGTCGGCGGCGAAGCGCTCGTAAGCCACCCCGGTTTGCGGCAGCTCGGTGGCGACCTCGGCCAGCACCGCGCATTGCCGGTAATCGTGGACCAGCCGTTTGACGCCCGGCAGGCTGTCGGCCAGCGCGCCGCCTTCGGCCAGCACCGCCAGGCGGCAGGTCAGCAGTTCGCGGCCCTCTGGGCCGGACACCTCGACGCAGGCGTAATGGCTCAGGCTGCGCACCGACTCCACCCGGCACTGCCAGCGCACGTCGACCCCGGCGGCTTCCAGCACCTCGGCCAGACCCTGCACCAGCGCGGGGTAATCCACCACCACGCCAAGATGCGGCAAGGCCAGGTCTTCGCGCTGCAGCACGGTGCGGCCGCAACTGCCCTGCTGCGAGACATGCACGGTATCGATCATGGTGCACGGCAAGGCGGCCGGCCAGGCGCCCACCGCCGCCAGCTGCTGGCGGCTATGCCAGGACAAGGCCAGCGCGCGCGCGTCGCGGATCGCGGCGTCGCGCGCGCGCGCCTCCACCAGTGTCACGCGGCGGCCTTCGCCCGCCAGCTTCAAGGCCGCCAGCGCGCCCACCGGTCCGCCGCCCACGATCAATACGTCTGAATGCTCGTTGCCCGTTCCCATTTCACTCTCCTCGCATCAGCGCCTCGATGTCGTCCACGGTCTTGGGCGCGGCGGCGGTGTACACCTCGCAACCGTTGTGCGTGACCAGCACGTCGTCCTCAATGCGGATGCCGATATTCCACAACGCCTCGGGCACCCCCGCGGCCGGGCGGATATACAGCCCCGGCTCGATGGTGGCGCACATTCCGGGCTGGTAACGCCGCCATTGGCCATCCACCTTGCGCTGGCCGACATCGTGCACGTCCAGGCCTATCATGTGGCCGATGCCGTGCATGTAAAACTGCCGATAGCCGCCGGATTCGATGACGCCGTCCACGCTGCCGGTCAGCAGCCCCAGATCCAGCATGCCCTGCGCCAGCGCCTTGAGCGCCGCGTCGCCCGGCTCGTTCCAGCCCGCGCCGGGGCGCACGGCGGCGATGGCGGCCAGCTGCGCCGCCAGCACGATCTCGTAAACGTCGCGCTGCGCGGCGCTGAACTTGCCGTTCACCGGAAAGCTGCGGGTGATGTCGCCGGCGTAGCCCTGCCACTCGCAACCGGCGTCGATCAACAGCATCTCGCCGTCGGCCAGCCGCGCGTTATTGGCCGAATAATGCAGGGTGCAGGCGTTGGCGCCGCTGGCGACGATGCTCTCGTACGCGAGCTGACGCGCGCCGTTGCGGACGAAGGCGTGCAGCAGCTCCGCCTCCAGCTGGTATTCAAACCCTCCCGGCCGCGCGGCGCGCATCGCCTGGATGTGGCCTTCTGCCGAAATCCGGCCGGCCTCGCGCAGCAGGGCGACCTCGCTGGCGTCCTTGATCACGCGCATTTCGTCCAGCAGCGCGGCGACATCGCCAAAGCGCGCCGGCGGCTGCTCGCCGCTGCGAAAACGCTGCCGCACCTGGTCGAGCCAGCCGTGGACGCGGCGGTCGAAAGCGGCGTCGCGGCCCAGCGGCCACCACAGCTGGTGGCAGCCGGACAGCGCCTCGGGCAGCCGCTCGTCCAGCTCGGAAAGCGAACGGGCCTCGTCGAAGCCGAAGGCTTCGACGGCGGCGGCCGGGCCGTAGCGAAAGCCTTCCCAGATTTCCAGGTCCGGGTTCTTGTCGCGGCAGAACAACGTGGACTTGCCGCTGCGGCCGTCAAGCAACAACACCGCTTCCGGCTCGGAAAATCCGGTCAGATAGAGAAAATGGCTGTCGGCGCGAAACGGGTAATGGTTATCGGCGTTGCGAACCGCTTCCGGCGCGGTGGCCAGCAAGGCGACGCCGTCGCCGATGTCGGCCATCAGGCGGCGACGCCGTTCGGCATGAGGCTGGTGCATGTCTCGATTTTCCTGTTGTTGCGGCGCAAGCGCGGTCAAGCCGCCAGTTTACACCGCGGCGGCAACTCGCCAAAACAGAAAAGGCCTGCCAAACGGCAAGCCTTTTCGGTCGCGCCAGAGCCGATCGCTCAGGCTTCGTCCATCACGGCGGAGGTGTAGACGTCCTGCACGTCGTCCAGATCTTCCAGCGCGTCCAGCAGCTTCTGCATGCGCGCGGCGTCGTCGCCGGCCAGTTCGGTTTCGTTCTCGGCGCGCATGGTCACCTCGCCCATCTCGGACTTGAAGCCCTTGGCTTCCAGCGCTTCCTTGACGTCGGAGAACTCGTACGGGCCGGTGATCACTTCGATCGAGCCGTCGTCGTTGGTCACCACGTCTTCCGCGCCCGCTTCCAGCGCCGCCTCCATCAAGGCGTCCTCGTCCACGCCGGGGGCGAACACCAGGTAACCGCAGTGCTTGAACTGGAAGGCCACGCAACCGTCGGTGCCCATATTGCCGCCGTACTTGGAGAAAGCATGGCGCACGTCGGCCACGGTGCGGGTCTTGTTGTCGGTCAGGCAATCCACCATCACCGCCGCGCCGCCGATGCCGTAGCCTTCGTAACGGCACTCCACATAGTCCACGCCGTCCAGCTGGCCGGTGCCGCGCTTGATCGCGTTTTCGATATTGTCCTTGGGCATGGATTCGGCCTTGGCCTTGTCCACGGCCAGGCGCAGGCGCGGGTTCATGTTGACGTCGCCGCCGCCCATCTTGGCGGCGACGGTGATTTCCTTGATCAGGCGGGTAAAGATCTTGCCACGTTTGGCATCCTGGCGACCCTTGCGGTGCTGGATGTTAGCCCATTTACTGTGACCTGCCATATTTGCCTCTGTCTGTTCATGGCCCGCAGCGGGGCCAGGTCAATCAAAAAATTGACCGTATTCTAGCAGAAAGCCCGCCGCCGCCGCGACAGGCCCGCGCGCGGCTATTTTGGCGTTTTCAGAATGGCCAGCATGGCCTCGAAGCCGGCCTTGTACATCTGGTCCAGCACCGGCGGCATCAGGGGCAGCGTCAGATAGATGGTGATGAAGCCTATCATCAGCGTCAGCGGGAAACCGAACGAAAAGATGCTGAACTGCGGCGCGGCGCGCGTCATCACGCCGATGGCGAGGTTGGTGATCAGCAAGGCGCCGATCACCGGCATGGCCAGCCACACGCCCCACTCGATCAGATGCCGTCCCCACAGCGCCACCTCCTTGAAGCCGGCGTCCGGCATCGGCTGGCCTATCGGCAGGACGCGGAAACTCTCCACCAGCGTCGACAGCACCACATGGTGGCCGTTGAACGCCAGAAACAGGAAGAAGGTGAACAGGGTGAGCATCTGGGATAGCACCGGCACCTGGGCCGAATGCCCCGGATCGAAGAACATGGCGAAACCCAGGCCGGTTTGCGCGCCGATGATGAAGCCCGCCACCGCCACCGCCGAGATGACGATGTTCATGACAAAACCCATCGCCAGGCCGATCAGCAATTGCTGCAGCAAGATGGCGACGCCCTCGGCCGACACCAGCGGCACCGCCGGCAGCGGCGGCAGCACCGGCGCCAGAATCACGGTCAGCATCAGCGCGAAGCCTGCCTTGAAGGTGCGCGGCACGCCCTTGTAGGAAAAGATGGGCTCGGTCAGGAACAGCCCGACGATGCGCGCGAACGGCCAGACGAACATGGCCACCAGCGCGTTGATCTGGACATCGGATAGCGTCAGCATCAGCCGATCACATTGGGAATGCTTTGAAACAGCCGCGTGGTGTACTCGATCATCGTTTCCAGCATCCACGGGCCGGCCAGCACCAGCACCAGAAACATCGCCAGCAGCTTGGGAATGAAGGTCAGCGTCATTTCGTTGATCTGGGTGGCCGCCTGCAAGATGCTGACCAGCAAACCCACCAGCAAGGACACCAGCAGCACCGGCGCGGCGACGATGATCAACACGTACAGCGCGTTCTGGATGATGCTGATTACCAGTTCCGGACTCATAGTCTTTTCTCCTCTAGACCCGCGGCTCGAGCCAGCCGCCCTTGGCCAACAGCCAGTTCTCCAGAATAACGCCGCCGCGCTCGATCCGGTTGGCGCGAAGCGCTTGATACCCGGCGCGTTCGAACACCGGCCTCGCCGCGTGGCTGGCCCAAGCATGCAAGGCCGTGACGCCCGCCCGCGCCGCCTGCGCATCCAGCTTGGCTATCATCCGGCCGGCCAGTCCCTGCCGACCCGCCCGCGGCGCGACGTACAACATGTCGAACTCGCCATCGCGCCGCAGCCAGGCAAAACCGGCCAGACAGCCATCCTCATCCAGCGCCCGGCACGCCCAGGCGTCGGCAAGGCGAGTCCGCCAGGCATGGTCGATATCGGCGTCCCACGCTCGGGCCGGCGCCCAGGCCGCGCACTGCTCGAGGCTGTAACAGCCGCCGGCCAGCGCATGGACGCTGTCTTGAAACAAGCCGAAACAGGCCGGCAAATCCTCAGCCCGCAAAGACGCCAGCCGCATCGCTAACCCGTGTAGAAGCTTTGCACCAGCGACCCCATGACCAGCGTCCAGCCGTCCACCAGCACAAACAGCATCATCTTGAACGGCAGGGAAATGGTGACGGGCGACACCATCATCATGCCCATCGCCATCAGGATGCTGGCCACCACCAGGTCGATGATCATGAACGGAATGAACAGCATGAAGCCGATCTGGAAGGCGGTTTTCAGCTCGCTGATGGCGAAGGCCGGCACCAGCGTCTTCATCGACACGTCTTCCTTGGTTTGCGGCTTTTCCGACTGGGAAATCTCGATGAAGAAAGCCAGATCCTTCTCCCGCGTCTGACGCAGCATGAAAGCCTTCATCGGCTTGCTGGCTTCGTCCAGCGCCTGGTTGAAGCTGATCTTGTCGTCGGAGAACGGCACCCAGGCCTTGGTGTAGACCTGATCCAGCGTCGGCCCCATCACGAACAGGGTCAGGAACAGGGCCAGACCGACCAGCACCTGGTTGGGCGGCGTCTGCATCGTGCCCAGGGCTTGCCGCAACAGGGATAGAACAATGACGATGCGGGTGAACGCCGTCATCATCAGCACCATGGCCGGAATGAAGGTCAAGCCGGTCATGAACAGCAGCATCTGCAGGCTGAGCGAATAATTCTGCCCGCCGCCCGGCGCAGGCGTGCTGGTCATCATCGGCAAACCGCCCGCCGCGTCGGCCACCATCGGCAGCAACAGCAACAGGCTGGAAAACAGCGCGATTCGAGTCTGGCGGCGCATCATTCCTCGCCTCGCTTGCCGAGCGTCCGGCTTTTATCCAGGGCCGACTTCATCCAGCGGGCGAAAGGCTCGGCGGCTTGCGCCGGCTCGGCGTCGGCCGTCTCGGGTTTGGGCAGCTTGTTGAGCAGATTGACCTGTTGCGCGGTCACGCCCAACACCAGCCACTCGCCCTCCACCTCGACGATCACCACCCGCTCCTTGGGCCCGACCATCGCTCCGCCCATCACCCGCACGCGGCTGGACATGCCAAGCACTCCGCCGGACAGACGCTTGAACAGCCAGGCGACGGCGACGATCATGCCCAGCACCACCGCCAGGCCGAGGATGACGGTCAGCAGGCTGCCGCCCGCGCTGGGCAAGGCGGGCGGCGGAGCCGCAACCTGCGCGGCCCGCGCCGATCCGGCCGCGACAAAACAAAATGCGCCCGGCCAGGCCCGGCGCATGCCAGAGAATCTGAACATGGTCATTATTTCTGCAGGCGGCGAATGCGCTCGGCCGGGGTAATGATATCGGTCAGGCGGATGCCGAACTTGTCGTTCACCACCACCACTTCGCCCTGGGCGATCAGGCAGCCGTTGACCAGCACGTCCATCGGCTCGCCCGCCATGCCGTCCAGCTCCACCACCGAGCCCTGCGCCAACTGCAGCAGGTTGCGGATGGCGATCTTGGTGCGGCCGAGCTCCACCGTCAGCTGCACCGGAATATCGAGAATCATGTCCAGGTTCTGCGGCACATTGCCGCCGCCGGCGCCGCCGGCGCCGCCGGCGCCCAGCTCCTGGAACAGGTTCTGCGCGGGAACGGCCTCCGCGGCCTGTTGCGCCATGCCTTGATCCACCACTTCCTGCTCCGCCATCGCGGCGGCCCAGTCGTCCATGGATACTTCTTCTTCGGCGCCCGCCGCGCCGTTTTGTACGTCGTCTTCGCTCATTGCTCTTTATCTCCCGGCAACTCAAGAAAATCATGAGCGCCCGCCAAAATCTTTTCCACCTTGAGCGCGTAACGGCCTTGCACCGTGCCGTAACTGGCTTCGAATACCGGAATGCCGGACACGTCGGCCTCCACGTGCTCCGGAATGTCTATCATCACCACATCGCCGTTTTTCAGATTCAGAATCTGCCCCAGCGTCACCTTGGTATGCGCCAGGCTGGCCACCAGTTCCACTTCCGCCGCTTGCACCTGGTGCGTCATCAGGTTGACCCAGCGGTTGTCCACTTCGGTTCGGTCGGCCTGCATGGTGCTGGAGAGCAAGTCGCGGATCGGCTCCACCATCGAATACGGCAAGCAGATGTGAAAGTCGCCGCCGCCCGCGCCCAGCTCGATATGGAAAGTCACCGCCACCACCACTTCGGTCGGGGTGGCGATGTTGGCGAACTGGGTGTTCATTTCGGAGCGCAGGTAAACGAATTCAATCGGATGCACCGGCTCCCAGGCCTTCTGGCATTCGGCGAACACCACGTCCAGCAAACGATGGATGATGCGCTGTTCGGTAGGCGTGAAGTCGCGGCCCTCGACGCGAACGTGGTAGCGACCGTCGCTGCCGAACAGGTTATCCACGATAAGAAACACCAGGTCGGGATCGAAAATCAACAATCCCGTGCCGCGCAAGGGCTTGACGTGAACCAGGTTGAGGTTGGTGGGCACCACCAGATTGCGGATGAATTCGCTGTACTTCTGCACCCGCACCGGCCCCACCGATATCTCGGCGTTGCGACGCAGGAAGTTGAACAAGCCGATGCGCAAATTGCGCGCGAAACGCTCGTTGATGATTTCCAGCGTCGGCATCCGGCCGCGCACGATGCGCTCTTGCCGGCCGATATCATAGCCGCGGACGCCCTGTGCGTCCTGACCGCCGCCATCATCTTCGTCCTCGCCGGAGACGCCCCGCAGTAGCGCGTCTACCTCTTCTTGGGACAGGATATCGTCGCCCATGGCGCTTACTGCTTCTGGATGATGAAAGAAGTGAAGAGCACGCTTTCAACCGGCGCTTCTTCGCCGGCATCCATCGACTCGTTGATGATCTGCTTCACCTGCGCCTTGAGCTTGACCTTGCCGTCCGGCGTGGCGATCTCTGCCGCAGTCTTGGACGACAGCAACAGGATCAGCGCGCTGCGGATCTTGGGCGCGTAATCGGTGAATTTTTTCTTGGCTTCCTCGTCGGCCAGCTCCGCTTGCATATCGACTTGCAACAAGCTGCCGTCGTTGCCGGACAGGTTGACGACAAAGGTGTCCAGCTTTTCAAAAATCGGCGGGCCTTCGTGCTTTTTCTTGGGTTTTTCATGAACCTGCTCCGCCTGCGCGCCAGCCGGCTTGTTCATATTGGTGAACATGTACGCAGCCAGGCCACCGACAGCAGCCAGCACCAGAATCAGCAGAATAATGACTATCAATATCAGCTTATTGCCGCCGCCCCCTGCTTTTTTCTCCGCCTTTTCTGCTTTTTTATCATCTGACATAGCTCGAACCTGTTCGTTATGGTGTTTATAGTGGAATCTTAAACGATTTCTTCACTATATTTTCCAGTTTTCCACGCTAACTGAACAGGGGATTATCACACCAAATCAGGCGAAAATGCTAAGAATGCCGCGGGCAGCCTTGATGGCGGTCAGCGCATCGGCGGCTTCGCCCTCGGCGGCCGGCAAAATCGGGTGATGCTGGGAGCGTTGCTGCTGGGCTTGTTGCTGCTGTTGCTGGCCCGATTGGCCGCTGGACACCTGAGCGTCCGTCAGCTGGATGCCGCTTGATGCCAGCATGGAAGTCAGCCTGTGCATATTGTTTTCGAGCGCTTCGCGGGTTGCCGGAACCGCCGCGCTGAACAGGACCTGCGCCTGATCGGTGCCGTTCATCTTCAGTGTGATCTCAATCGGCCCCATCTGCGGCGGATTGACCTGGATCTCGGCCTTGTCCACCTTCATGCTGACCATGGTCAGCACCTGCTGGCTGAGCGCCTTGCTCCAGTTGGGGTCGGTGATAGGCTGCTGCACGGTCAACACCGGCGGCGGGGCTTTGGCTACCTGCTGGACGTCCGGCGCGGCCGGCAAAAACTGCGCGGGCAAGGCGGCCTGCGGCAAATTTTTCTGCTGCGCCGGCAAAGGCTTCACATCGAAAGCCGGCCCCAGTTGCCCAACATCCGGCTGCGCGACCGGTTTGGCGAATGCGTCAGCTGCCTTGGGCGCAGCCGCGTCCTGTTTCGCGGACGCCGCATTCAACACGGCGGCAGCCACCGGCGCCTGCATCAGCAACATCGCGGCCACGTCGTCCGGCGCAGCCTCGACAGCCCTGTCGGACTTGACGTCTGCCGATTTGCCGTCATCAGCGCCAACGGAAGCGACAACCGGCAGCGTCGCGCCGACGGTGGTCATCTGCAGGCCAAGCAGGCTGGCGAACAAGTCGCCCGCCGCGGCGCCGCCGGCGGCGTCCTGCCCGGGCAGGGACGCGCCCGGCGTGGAAGCGGCGATGGCTTTGCTGACGGCTGCGCCTGGAATACTTACATTGACAGTCATGACGGGCTCCCCAAAGACAAGCCAACCAAAGCAAGGAATGTGCCAGCCCTGTCAAACTGCCAAAGGTCAGTTCTGATCGCCGTGCTTTACGTCCCAAAAACGCCGCGTCGCGAATTCATCTGTCATCTTTTGTTGGGCGCGCGCCTGCTTTTTCAAGGCGCGTTCGCTTTCCCGCTCCAGCAGCTTTTCGTAGGCCTTGAGTTTTTTGTATTCCTGCTGCCAAGCCTGCTTTTCCAGCAGGAAGCGCTGCATGCAACGCTCCACTTCCAGTTGCTGCTGCTGCATCGCGTCATCCAGCCGGGTCAGGAAGCGGCGAAAATCCTGGTACTGGGCGATGCCCATGCCCTGGCTGGCCCCTGCGGTCAGCCTGTGCCGATACTCCGCCCGAAAACCATCCAGCTGCTCCAGCCGGGAACGCGCCTCGGTCAGCCGGGCTTGCGCCAGACCCATGCGTTCGGCGGCTGCTTTTTGCTTGTCGTCCGTCAGCCGGATCAGCAGCGCGTATTTGCTATCCGCCATCGCTCACGCTCACGCCAGTACGCTGGCCAGCTGCGCGCAGCAGGAGGCGTAGTCGTGGGATTCGTGCTGCGGCTGGGTCAGGAAACCCACCATGGGCAATTGCCTGCGCATCGCGTCGTCCAGCACCGGGTCGGAGCCGGGCACGTAAGCGCCGACGCTGATCAGATCGCGGTTGCGCTGATAGCGGGAATACAACTGCTTGAACTGGCGCGCCATGTCCACCTGGCTTTGCGGCACCACATCCACCATCACCCGGCTGATCGATTGTTCGATGTCGATGGCCGGGTAATGGCCGGATTCCGCCAGCTCGCGCGACAGCACGAAGTGGCCGTCCAGAATCGCGCGCGCCGAGTCGGCGATAGGATCTTGCTGATCGTCGCCCTCGGACAATACCGTGTAGAAGCCGGTAATCGACCCGCCGCCCGCCTGGCCGTTGCCGGCGCGCTCGATCAGCTGCGGCAGGCGCGCGAACACCGACGGCGGATAGCCCTTGGTCACCGGCGGCTCGCCGATCGCCAGCGCGATCTCGCGCTGCGCCATGGCGTAACGGGTAACCGAGTCCATCAACAGCAGCACATCCTTGCCCTGCGCGCGGAAATACTCGGCCAGCGCCGTGGCGTAAGCCGCGCCGTGCAAGCGCATCAAAGGCGGCATGTCGGCCGGGGCGGCCACCACCACCGAACGGGCGCGCCCCTCCTCGCCCAGAATGTTCTCGATGAAATCCTTGACCTCGCGCCCCCGCTCGCCGATCAGGCCCACCACCACGATATCGGCCTTGGTGAAGCGCGCCATCATGCCCAAGAGCACCGACTTGCCGACGCCAGAACCGGCGAAAAGACCCAAACGCTGGCCACGGCCAACCGTCAGCAGGCCATTGATGGCCCGCACGCCGACGTCCAGCACATCATGCACCGGAGTACGCTCCAGCGGGTTCATCGGCTGACTGTAGAGGGGGAACCAGGCTTCGGGATGAATGGGGCCCAGCCCATCCAGCGGGCGGCCCAGGGAGTCCAGCACGCGGCCGAGCAGGCTCTCGCCAACTGGAATCTGGCGGCCCGCGGAAGCGCCTCCCAGGCTTGGCGGCGCGTCCTTGCCGTAAACCGGCGGGTTGACGGCCGCCAGCGGCGTTACCGGCGTGCCCGGCAACAAGCCATGGACATTGCTCAGCGGCATCAAAAACACCTTGTCGCCGGAAAAACCCACCACTTCGGCCTCGACGACATGGCTGTCAGGCAACGTGACCTGGCAGGCGCTGCCCACCGGCAACTTGATGCCGACCGCCTCCATCACCATGCCGGTGACGCGCACCAGACGGCCGCTGGGCTGGCTTGGGGTGGCGGCTTTCGCCGCCTGCGCGCAGCTGGCGAGCCAAGTTCGCTGGCGTTCAATCAGATCGCTCATCCGGCTCCAGCTCCAGACCCAGCGCGCGACGCACCGCCGCCATGCGCGCCGCAAGCGTCGCATCCAGACGCGCCGCCGGAGCGTCCACGATGCAGCCGCCGCGCGCGACGCCGGGATCTTCTATCCATTGCCAGACGGTTTCCGGCGCTTCCTGCTGCAAGAATTCGCGCGCCACGGCCAGATCGTCGGGATGGACGCGCAACCTCGCCGTCGCCAACTCGGCGGGCAGCTGGGCCAGCGCCTTCTCCAGCACAGGCTGCAACACCGCCGGGTCCAATAGCAACTGCTTCTCCAGCAACTGCTCGGCGATCTGCCACGCCAGCCGCAGCAGATCGGCGGACAGCTCGGCTTCTATCCGCGCCAACTGCCCAGCAAAGGCCTCGGACAATTGGGAAAGCGGGGCCCATGACTCGGCGAAACGGGCTTGCAGCTCGGCCCGCCCTTCCGCCGCGCCCTGTTCGCGCCCTTGCTCCAGGCCCTGCCGCTCTCCCTCCGCGCGCCCCGCTTCGATTCCAGCCTCGTAACCCGCCTGCCAGGCCTCCTGGTGAATCGCCTCCAGCTCTGCCGCCGTGGGGTAGCCGATTCCAGCCTCCTCCTCGGCCGCCTCACCGGCAGGGTCGGCAGCCGACTCAGGCTCCGCGTCGACGGGCGAGGCCAATGCGCCGGCCTCCGTCGTCGCGCAGGCCCGGCGCTGTTGAGCCAGCGCTACCAGCTGCACCGGCGTCAGCGCCTGGGTGAAGCCATCCAGCGCCTCGGGGCTCCAGCTGCTCCAGCTTTCCAGCTCTTCGCCGGGAATGATGGGATTACTCGACGAGGCCTTCATCACCGCCCTTGCTGCCTAGCACGATCTGGCCGTCGTCGGCGAGCTTGCGCACGATCTTGAGGATTTCCTTCTGTTCGGCCTCCACTTCGGACAGCTTGACCGGTCCCTTGGATTCCAGATCGTCGCGCAACATTTCTGCCGCGCGCTGCGACATATTGCGGAAGATTTTTTCTTTCAGCTCGCCGCTGGTGCCCTTGAGCGCGATGACCAGAGAGTCGGACTGGACTTCGCGGAGGATGGTCTGGATGGAACGGTCGTCGATATCCAGAATGTTTTCGAACACGAACATCTTGTCCTGGATGCGTTGCGCCAGCTCCGGGTCGTACTCGCGAATGAAGCTCAACGCCGAAGCCTCGACGTTGCCGCCCATGAAGTTGAGGATTTCCGCCGTCAGGCTCACGCCGCCCGAAGCGCTCTTCTTGATGCGGTCCGAGCCGGACAGCAATTGCGTCAGCACGTCGTTCAGCTCGCGCAGCGCCTGCGGCTGCACGCCCTCCAGCGTGGCGGTGCGAATCAGCACCTCGTTGCGCATCCGCTCCGGGAAAAAGGACAGGATGGAGCTGGACAAGTCCGGCTCCAGATGGACCAGGATGGTGGCGATGATCTGCGGGTGCTCGTGGCGGATCAGGTCGGCGGCCGAGGACGGATCCATCCACTTCAGGCTTTCGATGCCGCTGTGATCGTTGCCCTGCATGATCTTGTCGAGCAGGTTGGCCGCCTTGTCCGGCCCCAGCGCCTCCACCAGCACGTTGCGCAGGTACTCGTCGGACGCGCCGATGCTGGCGCGCGCCGCGCACTCCTGGCGAAACTGGCCGACCACTTCGTCGATCTGCTCGTAACTGAGGTTGTTGATGGCGGCCATGGCCAAAGAGATTTTCTGCACCTCTTTGGGACCAAGGTATTTGAAGACCTCCACCGCCTCCGCCTGACCCAGGCTGAACAGCAGGATGGCGCTTTTGCGGATGCCGTTATCACTCATCGGAGCTGATCCATTCCTTGATGATCTGGGCAGCCATGCGCGGATCAGACTTCACCAGTTCGCGGACGGCTTCCAGATTGCTAGTGTACTGCTGTCGCTGCGCCTCGCGCGGGTCTTCCGAACCGCCGGACTTGGCCGCGCCGGGCGCGCCGCCCTCTTCGCCTTCTTCGCCGGCCACCCCAAGCAGGCGGCCTCCAGCGGCGGCGGCCGCCGCCGCTTCGGGCGAGCCCGGCTCGCCGGGGGCAGGCTTCTGCTTGACCAGATCGCGCATGATGGGCCGCACCACGCCAAACAGCAGATACAACAGGGCGATGGCGAGCAAGCCGTATTTCACCAGGCTTGCGCCGTTGTCGGTGACGTAATCGGTGACGCGCTCCTGGATCGAAACCGGCACGGCGGCGTCGGCGAAGGCGGCATTGACCACGTTGAGGCTATCGCCGCGACCGCTGTTGTAGCCCATCGCCTCCTTGACCAGGTTGTTGATCTGCTGCACTTCTTGCGGCGTCAGCGGCGTCGGCTTCATTTCGCCGTTCTTGTCCGGCATCTTGCGGTAATTGACCACCACCGCCGCAGACAGGCGCTTGAGCGCTCCGGTTGGCAGCTTGGTGTGCTGTATGGTCTTGTCCACCTCGTAATTGGTGGTGATGTCGCGTTGCAGCGTGCCGTTCTGGCTGATGGTCTGTCCGGACAGGTTGGCGGTGCCCGGCGCCGCGCCAGGCGGCAGCGTGATCGGCGCCGAAGCGGCAGACGGCGGCTGATTGGACAACGCGCCGGGCACGCCGGTCGGCTGCGTCGCGCCGTTGACCAGCTTCTCGCTGATCTGCTGGCTGCGGGTAGCAGAAGGGTTCGGGCTGGAGTTGGGGCGATAGGTCTCCGAGGTCTGCTCGGTTTCCGAAAAATCGACATTCGCCGTCACCTGTGCGCGCACGTTGGTGCGGCCGAAAATCGGCTCCAGAATGTCCTCGATGCGCTTGACGTAGCCTTCTTCGATCTGGTGGACAAAAGTCAGCTGGCGCTGATCCAGACCGGAATTGTCGTCCGCGCCGGCCTGCTTGGACAGCAGATTGCCGTCCTGATCGACGATGGTGACGTTTTTCAACGGCAGATTGGGCACCGAGCTGGATACCAGATGCAGGATGCCGGCGATCTGGCCGCCGTCCAGAATGCGCCCGGGGTAGAGCTGCAACATGACCGACGCCGTCGGCTGCTGCTGCTCGCGCACAAAAACGCTTTGCTTGGGCGTGGCGATATGGACGCGAGCGCTCTGCACCGACGAAACCGACTCGATGGTGCGCGCCAGCTCGCCCTCGATGGAGCGCTGGTAATTGACCTGCTCGGCAAACTGGCTGATGCCGAACTTCTGGTTGTCCATCAGCTCGAAACCGACGCCGCCGGCCTTGGGCAGGCCCTGAGCCGCCAGCTTCAGACGCGCGTCGTAAACCTTGTCAGCCGGCACCGAGATCGAGCCGCCCTCGCCCAGCTGGTACGGGACGTTCATTTGCTGCAGGGCAGCCGTCACCTGGCCGCCATCGCGGTCAGCCAGATTGGAGAACAGAATCTTGTAATTGGGAGTGCGATTGAGGACGACCGTGCCGACCAGCACGGCGAAGATCGCGGCCAGGGCGCCGAGAAACAGGATTTTCTTATTGTTCGGGAGCGACTTGAAGCGGTCGCCCGCTTCATTCAGACGCGCTCGCCAGACAGGGGTAGCGTTTTCTTCTGCCAGATCAGCCATACGGTGGTTTTATGTTGGCGTCCACCGCTGCCCGTCTGAGAATCAGACAGCGCTAGACTTGGGTGTTCATGATTTCCTGATAGGCGGTCACCAGCTTGTTGCGCGCCTGAACCATGGTCTGGAACGACAGGCTGGCTTTCTGCATGGTAACCATGACGTCTTGCAGATTCACCCCCTCATCACCCAGTTCGAACTGCTTTTGCATCTCCTGAGAAGTCTGCTGTGCAGAATTAACCTGCGCAATGGTCGACTTGAGCACATCGGCGAAATCAACCTGCGGCGTCTGTTGCTGCTGGGTGGCGGCCGGCTTGCCGGAGGCCAGCGCCGCCGCGCTTCTGAGCTCGCCCAACAGCTGGTCGATATTTTGTACTGACATGGCTACTCCGTGCCATTTCCTTCGGCAACATCCCGGGCGGCCTGCGCTGCGTCCTCATCTCGGTAGCGCTGCAGCTTGTAACGCAGGGTGCGTTCGCTGATGCCCAGTTTTTCCGCAGCCAGCTTCTTCACGCCGCCGACCGCTGCCAATGTTTCCAGAATATGGCGTTTTTCAAGGGTTTTCATGTCGGTTTCATCCGACACCGAACTATCCGTTTCGGAAATGGTTCGGGCAACCTGAGCCGTGCTGACACTATCGCCCAGCATGAGATCGGCGGCAAGAATTTCCGCCCCCGCGGCAAGAATCACCGCCCGCTGCACGACATTATCCAGCTCGCGGATGTTACCCTCCCAACTATAGGCCGTCAAATGACGCTCCGCATCCGATGAGAATGCCAGATTCGACCTTTGCACGGCTTCCGCATGTTTTTTAAGCATGAATCGTGCCAATGGCAGAATATCGTCGGCGCGCTCGGCCAGCGACGGAATCCGCAACGGGAAGACGTTCAGCCGGAAATACAGATCCTCGCGAAATCGTCCCGCCTCCACCTCCGCCTGCACGTCGCGGTTGGAGGTGGCCAGCACCCGGATATCGAGCTTGATGGTGCGCGTGCCGCCTACCCGCTCCACTTCCCGCTCCTGCAGCACCCGCAGCAGCTTGGCTTGCAAGGACAGCGGCATCTCAGTGACTTCGTCCAGCAAGATGGTGCCGCCTTGCGCTTGTTCGAACTTCCCCGGCAGCGCCTGCGCCGCGCCGGTAAACGCGCCGCGCTCGTGGCCGAACAGCGTCGACTCCAGCAGGTTCTCCGGAATCGCCGCGCAGTTGACCGCGACGAACGGCCCCGCGCCACGCTTGGAGTGCTGGTGAATGTAGCGGGCCAGCACCTCCTTGCCGCAACCGCTGGGCCCGGTGATCATCACGCTGGCGTCGCTCTGCGCCACGCGTCCGGCCAAGGCGAACAGCTGCTGCATGGCGGCCGACTCCGCCACCACCTGGCTGTCGCCGTCGCCAGGCATGCGCAGCAGGTGTTTTTCCACCTCGGCGATCAAACTGGCGGGTTCGAAAGGTTTGAGCAGGTAGTGCGCCGCGCCCGACCTCAGCAGTTCGATGGCGCGCTCGATGACGCCGTAAGCCGTCATCAGGATGAAGGGCACGCCGGGATAGGACTTCTTGACTTCCTCAAACAGCGTATAGCCGTCCATCGGCGCCATTTGCGCGTCGGAAATGACCAGACCGACCGGGGCCTGCCGCAACTGCTGCAGGGCGGTCTTGCCGTCGGCGGCCTCCACTGTCGGATAACCGGCCAGGGACAGGGTGTCGACGATGGCCTCTCGCAAGTCGGCGTCGTCCTCCACCACCAGAATGGGTAAAAACTTCATGGTCGCAGGCGCTTCTTCAAAGTCTCAAAGGGTTCAGATGGCCGGCTGGCGCTGATGGGCCAGCACGATCAGGCGGGAGGCGATGCCGGAGAGCGGCAGCACCTCGTGGGCGGCGCCGACGGCTATCGCTTCCTTGGGCATGCCGAACACCACGCAGCTGGCCTCGTCCTGGGCGATGTTCCAGGCGCCCGACTGGCGCAGCTCCAGCATGCCGGCCGCGCCGTCGCGCCCCATGCCGGTCAGGATCACGCCGATGCAGTGCTTGCCCACCAGATTGGCCGCGGAACGGAACAGCACGTCCACCGACGGACGGTGGCGATTGACCGCCGGGCCGGGGTTGAGGCTGATGCTGTAGCCTATCGTCGAGGCCGGCTTGATCAGCAGGTGCGAATGGCCCGGCGCGATGTAGACCGTGCCCGGCTGCAGGCGCTCGTTGTCCTCGGCTTCCTTGACGCGCAGCTGACACAGCGAGTCCAGCCGCGCGGCGAAGGACTGGGTGAACATCTCCGGCATGTGCTGGGTGATCAGGATCGGCGGCATGATGGCCGGCAGGCCGGTCAGCAGGGTGCGCAAGGCCTCGGTTCCCCCGGTGGAAGAGCCGATGACGATGACCATCTGGCTGGTCAGCGGCGTGCCGCCCTTCTTGCGCGGCAGGATCACGTCTGCGGTATTGCTGGGGGCAATGTCCAGCGGAGCTCTTTTTGCAGTCTCCTTGGGGGAAAGAGGCATGACTTTACCTTGCAGACATTAAGGATAATTTTTTTGCTAGCTTAGCAGGAGTTGCCGGTTTCAGGCAGCCCTTCCCCGCCCGCCGCAGCGTCTCTCTCGCCGCCAATGCGCGCGAGCCAGGCGTCGCAGCCGGACTCCAGCATATCCAGGACATGCTCGAAACCGCGGCTGCCGCCGTAATACGGGTCGGGCACATCGCACCCCGGGGCGACTAGCTCCAGCATCAGATGCAGTCGGGAGCGCAGCGCTTCCGGACAACGCTGACGCAAAACCGCCAGATTGTCGTGATCGGCCGCCAGAATCAGATCGAAGCTGGAAAAATCGGCCGCGTGCACCTGCCGGGCGCGCAAAGCGCTCAAGTCGTAGCCGCGCCGGGCCGCGGCGGCCGCGCTGCGCTCGTCCGGCGCTTCGCCTACGTGATAGCCGTGGGTGCCGGCGGAATCCACCCGGACCTTGCCTTCCAGCCCGGCCGCGCGCAGTTTGGCTCGCATCACGCCTTCGGCCGTCGGCGAGCGGCAGATGTTTCCATGGCAGACGAACAAGATGGAGCGGACGGCCTGCATCGCGTTCATGGCGACTCCTTGGCTGGATGGTGAGTGAGTTGATATACCAGACTTTGCAACGGCTGGCGCATGGCCAGCACCATTTGCCACAAGCGTTCCGCCGCCGGCGACAAGGTGCGGTTGCGCCGGCGGATCAGCACGATGCGCCGGCTTTCGCGCGGCAGCAGCGGCCTCAGCCGCAGCGCGCTGCCTTGCGGCAGGGGCAGCGCCAGGCCCGGCGTCACGCTGACGCCGATGCCGGCTTCCACCATGCGGAACACCGATTGCGAGTGGCCCAGCTGCTGCGCCACCGGGCAATGCACGCCGTAGCGGCGCAGCATGCCGTCGATCAGCGGCCGGCTGCCGGAGCTGCCGTCCAGCAGCACCAAGGCCTGGCCGCTCAACGCGGCCCACGGCACGGCGGCCTGCGCCGCCAGCGGATGATCCTGGCGGCAGACCAGCCAGAAATCGTCCACCAGGACGGTTTCCTGATACAAGTCGTCGCAGCCGTCCGGCTCCACCACCAGACCGAAATCGACATCGCCGCCGCGCACCGCCGCCACGTTCAGGCGCTGCACCTGATCGTGCAGATGCAGCTGGATTTGCGGGTAGCGTTGCCGGCAAGCGGCGATGATGCCCGGCATCAGGCTGGCGGACAAGGTGGGGCTGCTGGCGACGTGGACGCTGCCCATCGCCTGCTCGCCCTGCTTGCGCGCGCTGTGCAGCACTTCGTCCAGTTCGCCCAGCACCCGTTCCAGCTTGAGCTGCAGCTGGCGGCCGGCCTCGGTCAGCACCACTTCGCGGGTGGTGCGGTCCAGCAGGCGCAGCTCCAGCGTCGACTCCAGCTCGCGAATGGCGCGGCTGACCGCCGGCTGGGTCAGGCCCAGCTGCTCGCCGGCGCGGCTGAAACCCGCCTCGCCCGCCACCGCCAGAAACACCCGCAATTGACGCAGCGTGATATTCATAATTTTACGATATGAATTGATCAGATAAATACATTTGTATTCTGAATTCGGCTCGGTTTCAATATCGTCATCGCAACGGACCCGCCGCCATGCCCAAACTGCTCGACTCCTTCACCCTGTCCCTGCTGGCCACCGTGACGCTGGCCAGCCTGCTGCCCTGCTCCGGCGAGGCCGCGCATGCTTTCAACCTGATCGCCAATCTGGCCATCGCCCTGCTGTTTTTCCTGCACGGCGCCAAACTGTCGCGCGAGGCCGTGCTGGCCGGCATCGGCCACTGGCGCTTGCACCTGACCGTGCTGGCCTGCACCTTCGCGCTGTTCCCGGCGCTGGGCTTGCTGCTCAAGCCGGCGCTCAGTCCGCTGGTGACGCCGGAGCTGTACCTGGGCGTCCTCTATCTGTGCATGCTGCCGTCCACCGTGCAGTCGTCCATCGCCTTCACCGCCATGGCGCAGGGCAATGTGCCGGCCGCCATCTGCAGCGCCACCGCCTCCAACCTGCTGGGGATCGTCCTCACGCCGCTGCTGGTGGGCTGGCTGGTGATCCGCCACGACGGGGCGGGCCAAGGCCTGTCTTCCGCGTTCGACATCGTCTACCAGCTATTGCTGCCCTTCATCGCCGGCCAGATCGCCCGCCGCTGGATAGGCCGCTGGGTGGACCGG
This sequence comes from Xenophilus sp. AP218F, assembly GCA_002213445.1. Taxonomy (GTDB): domain Bacteria; phylum Pseudomonadota; class Gammaproteobacteria; order Burkholderiales; family Chromobacteriaceae; genus Chromobacterium. The sequence continues at coordinate 42,219 of NJIE01000010.1, forward strand.
CGCAAGGCCCTGCTCAAATACGTGGACCAAGGGTCCATCCTGCTGGTGGTATACACCGCTTTCAGCGCGGCGGTGATCAGCGGCCTGTGGCGGCAAACGCCGCCGCAGGCGCTGCTTGGATTGCTGGCGGTCAACGGCGCGTTGCTCGGCTTGCTGCTGGCGCTGACCACGCTGCTTGGCAGGCGGCTGGGCTTCAATCGCGAAGACCGGATCACCATCCTGTTTTGCGGCTCCAAGAAAAGCCTGGCCAGCGGCGTGCCGATGGCCAAGGTGATCTTCGCCGGCCACCCTGTCGGCGCCATCGTGCTGCCCCTGATGCTGTTCCACCAGATTCAGCTGATGGCGTGCGCGCTGCTGGCGCAGCGTTTCCGCCGCCGGCACGCGGCGGGCGGACAAGAAAAATCCCCGGCGGCGTAGCGGCGCGGGGATGGTTGAACAGCGTTTCAAGGCTGAGACAGCGCTTGCAACGCCGCCCCGAACCGCCAGCCCTCAGTTCAAATCCGCGGCTTGATACAAGGGCCGGATTTCAATCTCGCAAGGCGCAGGCATCGGATTGGGGCAACGCCGCGCCCAGGCCAGCGCGTCGTCCATGTCCTTGACCTCCCACAGCCAGAAGCCGGCCACCAGGTCGCGGGCCGGGGCGAACGGCCCGTCGGTCACCGTGCGGTTTGGCCCGTCAAACGCGATGCGCTTGCCGCAAGAGGAAGGCTTGAGGCCGTCGGCGGCGATCAGGACGCCGGCCTGGCTCAGCTCCTGATTGAATTTGCCCATGGCCTCGAGCATTTCGATTGACCAAGCGGACGGTGAAAATCCCTTTTCGCTGTCTTCGGTCGCCTTTATCAACACCATGACGCGCATGTTCCGGTTCCTCCTGATGGTTGGCCCATAGCGGGCGCAAGGCCAGCATGGCCGGCCAGGGCGCGCGACCGATGGTCGCGCGCCCTGATTTCAGTACGGCCCGTCAATCAGACGCTCCGACAGCCACCAGAGATTGCCAAACGGGTCCCGGATGCCGCCTTGCCTGTCGTGGTAAGGCATATCGGCCACGTCCATGATCTTGACGCCCCCCGCCTGCAACGCCCGCGCCATGGCCTCATCGGCATTTTCGACATATAGGTAACAGGAAGCCGCCATGGCGGGAAACTCTGCGGAGGCCTCGCTTGCCATGATTGTGGAATCGCCCAGCCGGACTTGGGCGTTGGCGATGCGATTGCCATTCAGGTGACGGCAAACCTCCTCGCCGCCCAGCCCGGCAACGAGAAACGCGATGAAACCCGCGGCGTCATCCACAAAGAAATACGGGGTGACGGTGTTGAATCCTGGGGGAATGCGCATATGCCCTCCGTTGATCGCGCGGGGTCTCTGGCCCCGCAAACACGATGACAGCATCACTTCCGCACGTTGCCGGCAGGCCGTGACGCAAGCGGCCTGCCCGGCGCGACGTTTGAGGCCAGGCGAGCCAAGGCAGGGAACGCCCGGCGCGCAACGCAGGGTTTTGCTGGCCGCTCCAGGCGCGCATGGTACGCTACCCCGCGCGGCGAGAAGTTACAGCTCTCCCAGCCAGGCTTTTTCCTTGAGCGCCTTGAGCTCGTCGCGGATGCGGGCGGCTTTCTCGAATTCCAGATTGCGCGCCGCCTCCTGCATTTCCTTCTCCAGACGCTTGATTTCCTTGGCCAGCGATTTTTCGTCCATCATCGCCACCCGCGCCTCGTCCACCAGCTTCTTGCGCTCGTCCTCCACGCTGTAGACGCCGTCGATGATGTCCTTGATCTTCTTCTCCACGCCCTTGGGCGTGATGCCGTGTTCCAGATTGAAAGCGATCTGCTTGGCTCGGCGACGCTCGGTTTCGTCCATCGCCCGCCGCATGGAATCGGTAATGCGGTCGGCGTAGAGCAAGGCGCGGCCGTGCAGGTTGCGCGCGGCGCGGCCTATGGTCTGGATCAGCGAGCGGTCGGAGCGCAGGAAGCCTTCCTTGTCGGCGTCCAGGATCGCCACCAGGCTCACCTCCGGGATATCCAGCCCTTCGCGCAACAGGTTGATGCCGATCAGCACGTCGAACATGCCCAGCCGCAAGTCGCGAAGGATTTCCACCCGCTCCACGGTGTCGATGTCGGAGTGCAGGTAGCGCACCTTGATGCCGTGTTCGGTGTAGTAATCGGCCAGCTGCTCGGCCATGCGCTTGGTGAGCGTGGTGACCAGCACCCGCTCGTTGCGCTCCATGCGCAACCGGATTTCGGACAGCAGGTCGTCCACCTGGGTGGCCACCGGCCGGATTTCGATCTCCGGGTCCACCAGGCCGGTCGGCCGCACCACCTGTTCCACCACCTGGCCGGCGTGTTCCTTCTCGTAGGCCGCCGGCGTGGCGGAAACGAAGACGGTTTGCGGCATCAGCCGTTCAAACTCGTGGAACTTGAGCGGCCGGTTGTCGGCGGCGGACGGCAGGCGGAAACCGTACTCCACCAGATTGGCCTTGCGCGCGGCGTCGCCCTTGTACATCGCGCCCACCTGCGGCACGGTGACGTGGCTTTCGTCGATGAACATCAGCGCGTTCTTGGGCAGGTAGTCGATCAGCGTCGGCGGCGGATCGCCGGGGCCGCGGCCGGAGAAGTGGCGCGAGTAGTTCTCGATGCCCTTGCAGAACCCCATCTCGTACAGCATTTCCAGATCGAAGCGGGTGCGCTGCTCGATGCGCTGCGCCTCCACCAGCTTGCCTTCCTTCAGATACCACTCGACGCGGCTGCGCAGCTCTTCCTTGATGTGCTCGCAGGCGCGCAGCACGGTGTCGCGCGGCGTGACGTAGTGGCTGGACGGGAACACCGTGTAACGGCCGACGCGCTGTTTGGTGACGCCGGTCAACGGATCGAACAGCGTCAGCGTTTCCAACTCATCGTCGAACAGGCTCAGGCGCACCGCGGTGTCGCTGCTTTCGGCCGGGTAGATGTCGATGACGTCGCCGCGCACGCGGAACGTGCCGCGCGAGAAATCCATGTCGTTGCGGCTGTACTGCATCACGGTGAGGCGGCTGATGATGTCGCGCTGGGCGATTTTCTCGCCTTCCTTCAGATGCAGGATCATCTGGTGGTAGTCGGAGGGGTCGCCGATACCGTAAATCGCCGACACGGTGGCGACGATGATGCAGTCGGGCCGCTCCAGAATCGACTTGGTGGCCGACAGCCGCATCTGCTCGATGTGCTCGTTGATGCTGGAGTCTTTCTCGATGAACAGGTCGCGGCTGGGAACGTAGGCTTCCGGCTGGTAGTAGTCGTAGTAGGACACGAAATACTCGACGGCGTTATGCGGGAAAAACTCGCGCATCTCGCTGTACAGCTGCGCCGCCAGCGTCTTGTTGTGCGCCATGATGATGGCCGGCCGCCCGGTCTGGGCGATGACGTTGGCCATGGTGTAGGTTTTGCCGGAACCGGTCACCCCCAGCAAAGTCTGGTAAGAGAGGCCGTCGGACAAACCTTCCACCAATTGGGCGATGGCGGCCGGCTGGTCGCCTGCCGGCGGAAACGGTTGCTTGAGCTGGAACGGGCTGTCGGGGAAAGTGAGCAACATGGCGTGGCCAGATGGGGGCAATCGGGTGATTTTACGCCGATAGCGCCACAATCTCACCCTTGATGTGCGGATTGTCTTTGCAACGCTGATTTTTTGCTCTACACAGTTTGATAACATTGTTTAAAATACAAGCGGGCTGATGAAGGGGCCGCTAGCAGCTGCGGATACGCTCCGCCTGGGCGGCGTCGGCTTCGTCCCTCCCCTCCAAACGCATACACTGGAGTGATGCATGATCAAGAAAATCGCCAGCTTGCTGGTATCGGCGGCCCTGGCCATGCCGGTATTGGCAGGTTCCCCGCCGGGCGTGATGGTAGCCAGCGAAATGGCCAGCCACAGCGTGCCGCGGCTCAATTCCCACTCGGTGCTGGTGCTCAACGGCGTCACCGGCGAGCCGCTTTATGAAAAGAACATCCACCAGCGCATGCCCATCGCGTCCATCACCAAGCTGATGACCGCCATGGTGCTGCTGGACTCCGGCGTTTCGCTCGACCAGGCGGTGACGGTGTCGGACGCGGAAATCGACCGCCTCAAGCACACCACCTCGCGCCTGGCGGTGGGCACCACCCTCAGCCGCAAGGAAATGCTGCTTCTGGCGCTGATGTCGTCAGAAAACCGCGCCGCGGCGACGCTGGCGCGCACCGCGCTGCCCGGCGGCACGGCCACCTTCGTCGAGCGCATGAACCGCAAGGCGCAAAGCCTGGGCATGACGGAAACCGAATTCCACGACGCCACCGGCCTCGACATGCGCAACACGTCCACCGCCGCCGACCTGGCCAAGATGGTCAAAGCCGCGCAAAAGTACCCGCTGATCCGCGCCTTTACCACCACCGAGAAACACGAGATCGTTTCCGTCCGCAACCGCACGCTGCAGTACAAGAACAGCAACGCGCTGGTGCGGGAGGGCAACTGGGACATCGCCCTGCAAAAAACCGGCTACATCCAGGAAGCCGGCCGCTGCATGGTGCTGCAGGCGACGGTGGGCTCGCAGCCGCTGATCATCGTGCTGCTCGCCGCGGGCGCCAGTTCGGCGCGCGTCAACGACGCCAAGAACATCAAGACCTGGCTGGAAGCCCATCCGGGCAGCTGGCTGGCGGGCTGAGGCCCGTCCGCCACGCCCAGGCCGCGCATCGCGCGGCTTTTTTCATGGCAAAATGGCGTTTCAGCGACATAAGAAGAGCCGCCCCAGCCATGGATATCCAGATTCAGCCGGCGCGTCTTGCCGACGCGCCGCAAATCCTCGCTTTCATCGCCGAACTGGCCCGCTACGAACGCGCCGAACACGAAGTCAGCGCCAGCCTCGCGGACATAGAACGGACGCTGTTCGGCCCGGAAGCCGTGGCCAAGGCGCTGGTCTGCCGCGTGGACGACCAGCCGGCCGGCTTCGCCGTCTACTTCATGACCTACTCCACTTGGCTCGGCAAAAACGGGCTGTATCTGGAGGACCTGTACATCTCGCCGGCCTTTCGCGGCTGCGGCGCGGGCAAGGCGCTCTTGCGCCATCTGGCGCGGCTGGCGCACGACGGCGGCTGCGGCCGCTTCGAGTGGAGCGTGCTGGACTGGAATCAGCCGGCGATAGATTTCTATCAATCGTTTGGCGCCGCGCCGCAGGCCGAATGGGTGCGCTACCGGCTGGCCGGAGAGGATTTGCGCCGTTTCGCGCGGGATGAGTGAGCGCCGCGCTCCCAAAAAAATGGCTCCCCGTTATCCGGGGAGCCGCTCTCTGCTCGATTCAAGGCAAGCGCTTACAGCGTAAACTGCCCGACCACGCCCTTCAACGCCTCGGCCTTGCCCAGCATGGTGTTCACGCCCTGCTTGGCGTTTTCCGCCGCCAGACGGTTCTCCTCCGCCGCGCTGCTCACCGACTCCACGCCGCCCGCCAGATGTTGCGAGGCATTGGCCTGTTCGCGCACCGCGCTGGAAATGTCGCCCATGCCGCGCACCACGTTCTGGATCTGGGCGCTGAAGCCCTGCAAAGTTTCCTGCGCTTCGCCGGCGTGCTGCACCGACGCGTCCACTCGCGCCACCGCCGCGCGCATGCCGCTGGTGGCCTGCGCCGATTCCTGCTGCACCGAGTCGATCATGCCGCCGATCTCCACCGTGGCGCTGGCGGTGCGCTCGGACAATTTGCGCACCTCGTCGGCCACCACGGCGAAGCCGCGGCCCTGCTCGCCGGCGCGCGCCGCCTCGATGGCGGCGTTCAACGCCAACAGGTTGGTCTGGTCGGCGATGTCCTTGATCACGCCGACTATCATGTTGATCTCGTTGGTGCGCGCGTCCAGCTCGTCCAGCCGGCTGGCCAGCTGCGTCACATCCTGCTGCACCGACTGCATGCCGGCCACCGCTTCTTCGATATATTGCACCGTGGCGTGGGTTTGGCCTTCGAAGGAGGCCATCAGCCTGGTGGCGTCTTCGGCGATCTCCGAGACATGGGCGATGCTCACCGCCAACTCCTCCACCGCGGCGGCGCTGCCGCGCACGTCTTCCGCCTGGCGGCCGGAACGCTGCGCCACACCGGACACCAGCTCGTTGATCTCGCCGGACACCTGCTGCACCTGGTCCGATTCTCCGCGGATTTCCAGCAGACGCTCGCGCAGGGCCGCCATGAAGGTATTGAAGGACGACGCGATCTTGCCGACCTCGTCGCGGCTGCTCACCGCCACGCTGCGGCACAGGTTCCAGTCGCCGCCGGCCAGCTGGCGCAGCGCGGCGTCCAGCTGGTTGATGGGCCGCACGATGCGGCCGGCCAGCGCGGCGGCCACCAGCAAGGCCAGGGCCATCAAGCCGCCGCCCACGCCCAGGCAGGTCAGAAGCACCTGCAGACGCAGCGCCTCCACTTGCTGCAAGGAGGTATCGACGCCGATGACGTAGCGCATGCCGCCAGCCGCGGTGAACGGCACGAACACCGAGCGGAACAGGCCGAACTCGCCGCGGTATTCTTCATAGTGCGGCTTGCCGTCGGCGAAGGCGGCGCCAAGGCCGCTCGGCACTTCCTTGTACTCGGCCAGATACCAGTTGCGGTAGTTGCCGGTGCGCACTTCCTCGGGGCTGGCCGAAGTGCTGGTGTACAGCACGCGGCCATCGCGCTGGATGGTGGTGTAGGCATACGCCATGCCGCCATCGCGGACGAAGTCGGTCAAGACCTTGGTATGCCGCAAGTGCTCAGGATCGCTGTCCGGCAACTGGTCGTGGAAGGTTTCGCCCACGATCTGCCGGCTGGCGTAAGCCGCCACCAGCAACTGTTTGTCCACCCCGTCCATTTCGGACGCCACGATGCTGCGATAGGCGAAAACCGAAAACACGGCGACGATCACCACGCAAACCAAGAAAAACGCCGCCGCCAGCTTGGCGCGCAAGCCCCAATCCTTATTCCAGAAAACCATACCGCCTCTTCAAAACTGGGTCGTCGACTTCTGCTCTGCCAAACAGAAATCATGCATCATCGGCAAAACGGGTTGTTTGCCGTCGTTGGAAAATCCGCAGCAGAAAGCACCTGCGCCCAAAAATGCGATGCGCATCAAATGAAACGCGTGCAGGCAAGATTAATTCACATTATATCGCCAAATGGTTACAAATATTAATAACCGCATACAAAAGCACATGTGAATATACGGAATCGTTCAGAAAAATAATTTCCAAATTTCAACGTCACCAAAATGGCCTGAATATATTTTCAGCATAAAAACGGCCGCGGATTTTGTTGCCGACCAACCCGATTAACGCCATATTAAACAAAAACTTGGCCGCGCCGCCTTACCCCTCCTGCAAAACCTTGCTTTCCATCTGGGCATTATTCCCGATCAAAGCCGCCAGATACGGTCCGGCGACATAAGTCGCGCCCATCCGCCGCGCCAGGCTCAACATATTGCCGCACGCCACCTCCTCCACCGCCAGCTCGAAGCCCTGTCCGATCAATTGCGGCATCAGCCGCAGCAACTGATCGCGCACTTGCGGATACATGATGGCGCTGCGCAGCAAACGCGGCGCCAGCGCCAAGAAATCGGGCTCCAGGCGCCACAAGCGCAGCAGGTCGCGCGCCTGGCTGCCGAAACCGCCCAGGCCCAGGCGACACCCGCGTTGGCGATAGGCTTGCGCCAAAGCCTCGGCGTCGGCCTCGGTGTCCTGATCGACAAACAACAGGCATTGCAGATTTTGGCCCGGCATGCCGAGGGTCGCGGCCAGCTCGAAGGTGAAATCGACGATCCTCCCGCTGTGCGCCTGGCAGATGCGCGGATCGACATCCACCCGCAGCGGGCTGCCCAGGCCGTTGCGGCCGGCATGATTGAGCAGATGCAAGGTCCGGATCAGCTTGAGCAGCGCCACCGCTCGGTGCTCGGCGTAATTCATCGCGAACAGCCAGCCCGCCGGCAGCGCCTGGCCGAACTGGCCGTGGATGCGCAAGCGCGCCGCGTGCAAGGCCAGCCGGCACGCCTCGCCGCGCAAGACCGCCACCTTGCCGAAACCGCTGCTCAGCCACCAGCCGTCGAAAGCGGCGAACGCCTCCCGTTCGTTCCAGCACAACTGCGCCGCCACGCCGTGCCGGGCCAACAGCTGCTGGCAGTCGTCCAGCCAGGCCTGGCGAAAGCCGGCGGGTAGCGCTTTGGCTTGCTTGAAGCGTTTCATGCGCCCTCCTTATTCGATGTGGCGCTCACTATAGGCTTGCTTTGCACAGTTGGTTATATGCATACCCGATAAGCGTATTCGATTGGCGGCTAAGTCTCGCCGTTCCCTAATTCAAAAAATGAATTTGGTTTTCAATTTTTATTAGTTCCAGACATAAAGTCCGCGCCGCTACAGTCACAACCATCCGTGAACCACAACAGGAAACCGGCATGAACTCCCGCTCCACTCTCGGCGCCATCGCGCTCGCTCTCGCCGTCGCGCTGCCCGCCTGGGCCGACGCCACCTTGCTCAACGTCTCCTACGACCCGACCCGCGAGCTGTATCAGGACTTCAACGCCGCCTTCGCCAAACAATGGAAGGCGAAAACCGGCGAGACGCTGTCGGTGAAGCAGTCGCACGGCGGCTCCGGCAAGCAGGCGCGCTCGGTGATCGACGGCCTGGAAGCCGACGTGGTGACGCTGGCGCTGGCTTACGACATCGATGAAATCGCCGCCAAGGGCCTGCTGGCGCCCAATTGGCAAAAGCGCCTGCCTTATAACGCTTCGCCGTACTCCTCCACCATCGTGCTGCTGGTGCGCAAGGGCAATCCCAAGCAGATCCGGGACTGGAACGACCTGGTGAAGCCCGGCGTGGAGGTGGTGACGCCCAACCCCAAAACCGGCGGCGGCGCGCGCTGGAATTACCTGGCGGCCTGGGGCTACGCGCTCAAGCAACCGGGCGGCAACGAGGCCAAGGCCAGGGAGTTCGTCAGAAAGCTGTACGCCAACGTCAAGGTGCTGGACTCCGCCGCCCGCGGCTCGCTGGTCACCTTCACCCAGCGCGGCATCGGCGACGTGCTGCTGTCCTGGGAAAACGAGGCTTATCTCGCCACCAAGGAACTGGGGCCTGACAAGTTCGACATCGTGACGCCGTCGGTCTCCATCCTGGCCGAGCCGCCGGTGGCGGTGGTGGACAAGGTGGCCGACAAGCACGGCACCCGCAAGGTGGCCGAGGCCTATCTCCAATACCTGTACAGCCCGGAAGGCCAGCAACTGGCGGCCAAGCACTACTACCGTCCGCGCGACCCCAAAGTCGCCGCGCAATACGCCAACCAGTTCAGCAAGGTGAAGCTGTTCACCATCGACCAGGTATTCGGCGGCTGGCAGAAGGCGCAAAAAACGCACTTCGCCGACGGCGGCGTCTTCGACCAGATCCAGACGCGCTAAGCGCGGCTGCCGGGCCGCCGCCAGGCGGCCTTGTTCCCGCAACGCATAAGCGGCGAACCAATACTTATTTTTCGAATAAGAAATCATCAAATATGCTGAGTCCAGTTATATGCGGAACAACTGTCCGCATCGCCCCACTTCTCCGCAAAGGACGATCATGACGCGCGCCGCCGCCGGCCGGGTTTTGCCCGGCTTCGGTTTGTCGCTGGGCTTCACGCTCAGCTATCTGTCGCTGCTGGTGCTGATACCGCTGTCCGCGGTGTTCATCCGCAGCAGCGAGCTGTCGCTGGAAGCCTTCTGGCAGGCCGCCGCCGCGCCGCGGGTGCTGGCGTCGTACCGGCTGAGCTTCGGCATGGCGCTGGCCGCCGCCGCCATCAACGCCGTTTTCGGCCTGCTGCTGGCCTGGTCGCTGGTCCGTTACCGCTTTCCCGGCAAGAAGCTGGTGGACGCGCTGATCGACCTGCCCTTCGCGCTGCCCACCGCCGTCGCCGGCATCGCGCTTACCGCGCTGTACGCCGGCAACGGCTGGCTGGGGCGTTATCTGGAGCCGCTGGGCATCAAGGTGGCCTTCGGGCCGCTGGGCGTGCTGGTGGCGCTGGTCTTCATCGGCCTGCCCTTCGTGGTGCGCACCGTGCAGCCGGTGCTGGAAGACCTGGAGACCGAACTGGAAGAAGCCTCCGCCAGCCTGGGCGCGCGCCGCTGGCAGACCTTCCGCCACGTCACCCTGCCGGCGCTGCGCCCGGCCCTGCTTACCGGCTTCGCGCTGGCCTTCGCCCGCGCGGTCGGCGAATACGGCTCGGTGATCTTCATCGCCGGCAACATTCCCATGGTGTCCGAAATCACGCCGCTGATGATCATCAGCAAGCTGGAGCAATACGATTACGCCGGCGCCACCGCCATCGCCAGCGTGATGCTGGCGGCCTCGTTCAGCCTGCTCTTGGCCATCAACGGCCTGCAGTCCTGGCACAGCCGGCAACAGCAAGGGAGAGCCTGATGGCCGCCACACAGGTATTGCGCGCCGGCCACGACCGCGCCACGCTGCTGGAAAACCGGGCCGCCACCCGCGACAGCGGCTGGGTGAAGGCCGCCATTCTCGCGCTGTCGCTGGCCTTCTTTGCCGTCTTCCTGCTGCTGCCGCTGCTGGCGGTGTTCGTCGAGGCGCTGGCCAAGGGCTGGAGCGGTTATCTCTCGGCGCTGGCCGAGCCGGACGCGCTGGCCGCCGTGCGCCTGACGCTGCTGGCGGCGCTGATCTCGGTGCCGCTCAACCTGGCGTTCGGCATCGCCGCCGCCTGGGCCATCACCCGCTTCGACTTCCGCGGCAAGCAACTGCTGGTTTCGCTGATCGACCTGCCGTTCTCGGTGTCGCCGGTGGTGGCGGGCCTGGTCTACGTGCTGGTCTTCAGCGCCCACGGCTGGCTGGGGCCCTGGCTGGCGGCCCACGACATCAAGATCATCTTCGCGGTGCCCGGCATCGTGCTGGCCACCATCTTCGTCACCGTGCCCTTCGTCGCCCGCGAACTGATCCCGCTCCTGGAAGCGCAGGGCCGCGAAGAAGAGGAAGCCGCGGTGGTGCTGGGCGCGCGCGGCTGGCAGGTGCTGTGGCACGTCACCCTGCCCAATGTGCGCTGGGCGCTCTTGTACGGGGTGATCCTCAGCAACGCGCGCGCCATGGGCGAATTCGGCGCGGTGTCGGTGGTGTCCGGCCACATCCGCGGCGAAACCAACACGCTGCCGCTGCACGTCGAGATTCTTTACAACGAATACAACTTCGCCGCCGCCTTCGCCGTGGCCTCGTTGCTGGCGCTGCTGGCGCTGGTGACGCTGGCCGTCAAGAGCTGGGTGGAATGGCGCGCCGCCAAGGGCGGCCAGGGAGAACAGGCATGAGCATCCAGGTGAAAAACATCCGCAAGGCCTTCGGCAGCTTCACCGCGCTGGACAACCTGACGCTGGACTTTCCCGACGGCGAGCTGGTGGCTCTGCTCGGCCCCTCAGGCTGCGGCAAGACCACGCTGCTGCGGGTCATCGCCGGACTGGAGCAGGCCGACAGCGGCCAGGTGCTGCTGGACGGCGAAGACGCCAGCGCCACCCATGTGCGCGAACGGCAGGTCGGTTTCGTATTCCAGCACTACGCGCTGTTCCGGCACATGAGCGTGTTCGACAACGTCGCCTTCGGCCTGCGCATGAAACCGCGCCGCCAGCGACCATCCGAAGCCGACATCCGCCGCAAGGTGCACGCGCTGCTGGAGCTGGTGCAACTGGACTGGCTGGCCCACCGCTTCCCGGCGCAATTGTCCGGCGGGCAGCGCCAGCGCATCGCCCTGGCGCGCGCGCTGGCGGTGGAGCCGCGCGTGCTGCTGCTGGACGAGCCCTTCGGCGCGCTGGACGCCAAGGTGCGCAAGGAGCTGCGCCGCTGGCTGCGCCGCTTGCACGACGAGCTGCACATCACTTCGATCTTCGTCACCCACGATCAGGAAGAAGCGCTGGAGGTGGCCGATCGGGTGGTGCTGATGAATCACGGCCGGGTCGAACAGATCGGCAGCCCGGACGAAGTCTACGGCCATCCGGCCTCGCCCTTCGTCTACGGTTTCCTCGGCAGCGCCAACCGCCTCTCCGGCTTCAGCCTAGCCAGCGGCATCCAGGTGGGCGACGTGCTCCTGCCCGCCTCTCATCCGCTGCCGGCGCGGCAGGCGGTGGCCGCCTTCGTCCGTCCGCACGAGCTTGACATCGTGCCCGGCGAACACGGCGACGGCTTGCCGGCGCGCGTCAGCCGGCTGCTGACGCTGGGCGCGCTCACCCGCGTCGAACTGGAAGGCCGCGACGCGCTGGCCGGCCAGCACTTCGACGTCGAGCTGCTGTCCTCGTCGGCCCTGGGCGCGCAACTGCGACCGGGGCAAGCGGTGCGGCTGCAGGCGCGCAGCCTGCGCGTCTTCCCCGCGCACGCGACGGCGGGCGGCCAATGAATTTCCAGCAACTGCGCATCATCCGCGAAACGGTGCGCCAGGGCTTCAACCTCACCGAGGTGGCCGCGGCGCTGTACACCTCGCAGTCCGGCGTCAGCAAGCACATCAAGGATCTGGAAGACGAGCTGGGCGTGGAGCTGTTCGTGCGCAAGGGCAAGCGCTTTCTCGGCCTCACCGACCCGGGCAAGGAGCTGCTGACCATCGTCGAGCGCATGCTGCTGGACGCCGGCAACATCAAGCGCCTGGCCGAGCAGTTCAGCCTGCGCGACGAGGGCCAGCTCACCATCGCCACCACCCACACCCAGGCGCGCTACGCGCTGCCGCCGGTGGTGACCGCCTTCAAGCGCGCCTATCCGCGCGTGCATCTGGTGCTGCACCAGGCCAGTCCGGACGAGCTGGTGCGCCTGCTGATGGCCGGCGAAGCCGACATCGGCATCGCCACCGAGGCGGTGGCCGACACGCCCGGGCTGGTCTCCTTCCCTTACTACAGCTGGCAGCACTGCGTCATCGCCCCGCCCGGCCACCCGTTGCACGATCGGCCGCTGACGCTCGCCTCGCTGGCCGAGCACCCCATCGTCACCTACCACCAGGGCTTCACTGGCCGGGCGCGCATCGACAACGCCTTCGCCGCCGCCGGCCTCGCGCCCGACATCGTGATGGCCGCGCTCGACGCCGACGTGATCAAGACCTATGTCGAGCTGGGCCTCGGCGTCGGCATCGTCGCCTCGATGGCGGTGGACGCGCGCCGCGACCATGGCGTGCAAGTGGTGGCCGGCGAGCCGCTGTTCGGCCAGCAAACCAGCCGCATCGCCGTGCGCTGCGGCCATTACCTGCGCAGCTACGCCTATCGCTTCATCGAGCTGTGCGCCCCGGCGCTGAACGAAACCAGCGTGCGCCGCGCGCTCAGCCCGCTCCCCCAGGAATGAAAAAAGCGGCCGCAAGGCCGCTTTTTCCGGACTGCCGACTACGCTCAGGCGCGCAGGGCGATGGCTTCCACTTCCACCAGCACGTTCTTAGGCAGGGTCTTCACCGCCACGCAGGAGCGGGCCGGCGACTGTTCGCCGAAGTATTCGGCGTACACCGCGTTGAAGGCGGCGAAATCGGCCATGTCAGCCAGGAAGCAGGTGGTCTTCAGCACCTGGCCGCAGGCGCTGCCGCCGGCTTCCAGCACCGCTTTCAGGTTTTCCAGCACGCGACGGGACTGCTCGGCGATGCCGCCGGCCACGATTTCGCCGGTTTTCGGGTCCAGCGGGATCTGGCCGGAGGTGAACAGCAGCTTGTCGAAAGCGGTGGCTTGCGAGTACGGGCCGATGGCGGCCGGAGCGGCTTCGGTGAATACGATCTGTTTCATGGTGTGGGTGCTTTCTATATTTTTGGGTTTATCGAAAATGTCAGGCAGCCGGCTGCTTGTGCATCATGATCTGCAAAATCTGGGTATCGGTCTGAACCATGCCGCGGCTGGCCAATTGGCCCAGATTGGCGATGGAGGCGTCTACGTCGTGCTCGACGATGCCTTCGTTGCCGGTCACCCGCGTGCCGTCCAGCGCCATCAACACCGCCTTGTAGGCCGCGCCGGCGGAGGTGGAAACCTTCATCGCGCAGCTATTGGACGCGCCGTCGCAGATCATGCCGGCCACGTCGCCTATCATGCTGGAAATCGCCATGCTGACCACCTGGTAGCCGCCGCCCAGCAACAGGCCCATGCCGGCGGCGGCGCCCATCGAAGCGGTAGTCACCGCGCACAGCGCCGACAGCTTGGGCAGCCGGGCGTGAATATACACCGCCATCAGGTGGGAAAGCATCAAAGCGCGCGTCAATTGTTCGCGATCGGCCTCCACGTGGCCGGCCACCACCACCACCGGCATGGTGGCGGCGATGCCCTGATTGCCGGAGCCGGAGTTGCTCATCGCCGGCAGCGTCGCGCCGCCCATGCGCGCGTCGGACGCAGCCGTGGTGCGGGTGAGGATGCGGGTGAGCAAACCGTCGGACAACAGGCCGGCCTTGACCTGGCGCTGCAAGGTGGCGCCGATGTGCAAGCCGTACTCGCCGCTCATGCCTTCCTGCGACAGCGCCTCGTTGAGCGTGGCGGCCTCGTAGATGAAGTCCAGCATCTCGATCGGAGCCTGGGTGGCGAAGTCGAACACCGCGCGGGCGCTGGCCTGGCTGAAATCGTAAGCCTCGCCGCCGGCGCCGCCCTCGCCGTCGTCGGCGCGGAAGACTTCCACCCCGTTGCGTTCGATCAGGATCACATGGGTGTGGGCGTCGGCGATGCAAACCCGCGCCTCTTCGCCGCCGGCGAAAACCCGCGCTTCGGAATACAGGATATTGGGCACATCGGCGATGGCCAGCTTCACGCGCTGTTCGGCGATCATGCGCTTGCCCGCTTCCACCACCTCGTCGCTCAGGCCCTTGAGCACTTCCAGCTTGCCGTCGGGATTGCCGCCCAGGGCGCCCACCGCCGCGGCGATCTGCAAGCCGACGGTGCCGGTGCCGGGCACGGTCACGCCCATGCCGTTCTTCATCAGGTTGGCGGACACCTTGGCTTCGATGCGTTCGGGAGTCTTGCCCAGTTCCCTGGCGGCCATGGCGGAGGCCAGGGCCAAGGAGATCGGTTCGGTACAGCCCAAGGCCGGCACCACTTCCTGGCGCACGGCTTTGATGAATTCCGGCCACAGCGCGGTATCGGGAGTCGCAGTCATGAGTTCACTCTTCTGGTAGCTGGTTAAATCCGCCGGCGCGCAGTCCGGCCGAAGCTGAAGATATACGGCAAAGCCCGTCCGCGCAAAGCCTATCCGCGGCATTCAGCCAAATGGCAAGGCTTTTGCCGCTGTTTTATCCCGCAAGCAAGGCGTGTGTCAGTCGCGGCGCTGCTTCAGGTAGCGATAGAGGGTGGGCTCGGAAATATCCAGCGCGCTGGCGGCCTTGCCGACAAAGCCGCGGATGGAGAACAGGCCGCGACGGTCCAGCTCGCACACCACCTTGACCTTCTCTTCGGCGGACAGGCGCGCCGCGCCTTGCGGGTACTGGCCCAGCACGCTTTGCATGATCTCCACGCCGACATCGTCCACGCAGCCCGACAGCACCTCCTGGTGCTGCTCGCCGGACAAGTCGGTCGGCAACAGCGCCTGCACCGCCTCCAGCGCGCGCTGGTAGCGGCTGTCGTCGATATTGATGCACAGCATCGCCACCACCTTGCCGTCGTCGTCCTTCATCACCAGCGTGGAAGAACGGAAGGAGACGCCGTTGCGGTTCTTGCTGCGGTAGTTGAGCCGGTAGTGCTCGCCGCCCTTGCCCGAGCACTCCTGGGCCATGAGCAAAGCCATGTCGGTGGCGGGCGCTCCTACGGAACGGCCCGAATGATGGCCGTTGCGGAGCACCTTGAGAGAAGAGTTGAGATCGGAAAGATCATGCACTGCAATTTCGCTATCGGGACCCAGAAGGGCTGCAACAAAATCGGCAAGTGCGTTGGCGTCAAAGCGAAGTTCCATGGCACATGCTAGAAAATTTATCTTTGTGATATTTTATCTGTCACGCCATGGCTGTCACTCGCAACCACCGCCGCGCTTGATGCACGTCAAGGCTGCGTCAGCCTTGGGCCATGCCGCGCAGAGCAGGCTCACATCTTAACGCAGCCCAACCGGCAAGTCTTGCGCTGGCGCAAAGGCCAGCGGCAGGCGACGCCTATCCGCCAGCCGGCGTCGCAATGCCGACAAGCCCTCGCCGACCCTAGTAACGCACCCAGCCAAGCGCGATCGGTTTGGCGAACGCGCCGCGATAGCAGCGCTCCGCCAACGCCGTCGGCGAGCATCGCGCCCACAGCTTCGACAACAGCCAGAACCAGGCAGCCGCGGCCAGAACCGCGCCCACCATATCCAGCGGCCAGTGCACGCCCAGATACACCCGCGACCACGCCACGGCGATGCCCGCCGCCGCCAGCGCCGCGCCCCAGCCGCGCGCCGCGCTGAACCACCACGTCAAGGCCATCATCGCGAAAATGGTGCCGTGATTGCTGGGGAAGGACGGCGTGGCGTCGTGCGTCAGGAACACATGGCCAAGCGGCACGGCAAACGGCCGCGGATGCGGCCAGATCATGCCGATCAAGCCGTTGCCGGCGAGCGCCGCCAGCGTGAACAGGCAGGACTTGAGCGCGGTGTCGCGCAGCGCAGGGCGACCCCACAACCAAAGCGCGGCCAGCCAAAGCGGCAAGAGCGGCAACAGTCGCTGGGCAATGAAGCTCGCCAGGAGGATCAGCCAGTCCGGACTAGCCGGCGTGGCGTTGATTTGCAAGAACCAGAGTTGGTTGAGGGCTTCCAGGTATGGCATGGGAACATCCGGGTAACAGAAGATGGCAGACGCCGGCGCGAATTTGCCGTTGCGCGGCAACCCGCTCCGGCCGGAAAGGCTGCGATCATAAGCCGCCGCCGCGCCGCGCGTCTGTAGCCAAAACGTAAGCGTATTGACGCGTTTTGGTCACATATTCGTTACAAATGCAAAAAAGCCGCACGAATGTGCGGCTTTTTCTAAACTTTGGCTCCCCGAGCAGGGCTCGAACCTGCGACCTGCGGATTAACAGTCCGTCGCTCTACCAACTGAGCTATCAGGGAACATCAGAGAAAGCGATGTTACAAGCAATCGCTTTCTCCGTCAAGCCGGAAGCGCCGAAATTCTCGCTTCCGACCTTGAGCAGCCATCAACCGTTGCGGGTTTCCACCTGCTTCAGCTCAATGGCGATCGTCTCCGGCTGCGGCTGCTGCGCCAGCACGTCGCGGCGACGCGGACCTTGCGGCAACAACGGCGCTTCCGGCTCCGGCTGCGCGGCGACAGGCTTGGTCGAAACCATCACCAGGCCGCCCAACTCGATCGGCTGAGCCGCAACCACCGGGGCCGGGGCAGGAGCCGCTTCCCGTGCCGCCTCAGCCGCCGCAACCGGCTCGGCCTCGACAACCGCCGCCGGCTCAAGCGGAGCTTCCGCAGCAGCGACTTCGACTTCAACGGCAGCCGGCTCGGCAACGGTCTGAGCTTCCGTCTGCGCAGGCGCTTCCGCAACCGGCTCCGTCTCAACCGCGGCTTCCGCCACGATTTCGACCGCCGCCTCGGCAACCACCGGCTCAGACGCCTGTTCTACAGGCAGAACCTCGACAACCGGCGCTTCCGCGGCCGCTTCCGGCTGGGAGGCGGCGGCAAGCTCGACCGCCTCCTGCGCCGGCGCCGCCGCTTGTTCGAGCGCTTGTTCTGGCGCTTGCTCGGCAACCGCCTCGGTCACAGCGGCGGCAGCTACCGCCGCAGCCGCTACCGGCGCGATCTCGGCAGCGGCTTCCACCGCGCCGGCTTCCAACTGCTCGGACGGCTCGCGGCGGCGATCGCGACGGCTGCGACGACGACGACGCTCGCTGCGCTCCTGCTGCTCGGCCTGATCCTGCTGTTCGGCCTGCGCGTCAAGCGGCAAGGCCTCCTGCGCCGGCTTCTCGGCTTCCGGCTGAGCCACCGGAGCGGGACGGCGGCGCGGCTCCTGCTGCGGCTTGTCCTGCTTCTCGGCGCGCTCCTCGCGCGGGGCTTGCGGCTCGCGCGCCTCCTTGACTTCGCGTTCGCGGCTGTCGCGCTCGCGGCGGCGATTGTTGCGCTCGCGCGGAGCCTGCTCGCCGCGCTCTTCGCGTTGCGGCAGCTCTCGCTCCTTGCGCTCGCCGCGCTCGGCCTCATTGCGCTCGCCGCGCTCGTTGCGGCGCTTGGGTTCGTCCTGGCCATTGCCGCGGCGTTGCTGCTCGTGCTCGCGACGGGCCTGGCCGCCGGTGCGACGCTCCTGGCTGCGCTGGCGATTGCCGCGCTGCTCGCGGCTTGCCGCCGGCTTTTTCTTGGCCTCGGCCTGCTTGACCTCTTCCGGCTCGGCGAACAAGCCCTTGAACCAGGCGACGATGCCGGCCAGCAGGCCGGATTCGGCGGCTGCCGGCTTGGCGGCGGCGGCCGTTTGCGACGGGGCCGGCTGCTGCGGCGTGATGCCCTTGACCGCGGCTTCCTGACGCTCGACCTTGGGTTTTTCCTGGCCGAAGTTGGTGATCACGTCTTCTTCCTGCACTTCGACGCGGCTGTAGCTCGGCGCTTCGCCCAGTTCGGCCAGGTCGTCGTGGCGCACGCGCACGATCTTGTAGTGCGGGGTTTCCAGATGAATGTTCGGGATCAGCACCACGTCGACGTCCAGACGCTCTTCGATCGAATGGATCTCGGCGCGTTTCTCGTTGAGCAGGAAGGTGGCCACGTCCACCGGCACCTGCGCATGCACCGCGCCGGTGTTTTCCTTCATCGCCTCTTCCTGGATGATGCGCAGGATGTGCAACGCCGACGATTCCGTGCCGCGGATGAAGCCGATGCCATGACAACGCGGGCACGGCTCGTGGCTAGTTTCGCCCAGAGACGGCTGCAGGCGCTGACGCGACAGCTCCAGGAGGCCGAAGCGGGACAGTTTGCCCATCTGCACGCGGGCGCGGTCGAACTTCAGAACGTCGCGCAGGCGGTTTTCCACGTCGCGCTGGTTCTTCGGGTTTTCCATGTCGATGAAGTCGATCACCACCAGGCCGCCCAGATCGCGCAGACGCAGCTGGCGGGCGATTTCCTCGGCCGCCTCCAGGTTGGTCTTGACCGCGGTTTCCTCGATGTCGGCGCCCTTGGTGGCCCGGGCCGAGTTCACGTCGATGGATACCAGCGCTTCGGTGTGGTCGATGACGATCGCGCCGCCGGACGGCAGCTGCACGCTGCGCGAGAAGGCGGTTTCGATCTGGTGCTCGATCTGGAAGCGCGAGAACAGCGGCACATGATCCTTGTACAGCTTCACACGCGACAGCATGTTGGGCATCACATGGCTCATGAACTGGCGGGCCTGATCGTGGATTTCCTCGGTGTCGATCAGCACTTCGCCGATGTCCGGATGGAAGTAGTCGCGGATCGCGCGGATCACCAAGCTGCCTTCCTGCAGAATCAGGAACGGAGCGGACTGAGCGCCGGCCGCGCCCTCGATGGCGCGCCACAGCTGCATCAGGTAACCCATGTCCCACTGCAGTTCTTCCAGATTGCGGCCGATGCCGGCGGTGCGGGCGATCAGGCTCATGCCGTGCGGCACTTCCAGCTGGGCGAGCAGGTCTTTCAGCTCCTGACGCTCTTCGCCTTCGATGCGGCGCGACACGCCGCCGCCGCGCGGGTTGTTCGGCATCAGCACCAGGTAGCGGCCTGCGAGGCTGATGTAGGTGGTCAGCGCCGCGCCTTTGTTGCCGCGCTCGTCCTTCTCCACCTGCACCACCACTTCCATGCCTTCGCGCAGCACGTCCTGAATGCGCGGACGGCCGCCGTCATAGCCTTGGAAATAGGAGCGGGAGACTTCCTTGAACGGCAGGAAGCCGTGGCGTTCGGTGCCGTAGTCGACAAAGCAGGCTTCCAGCGAGGGCTCGATGCGGGTGATGATGCCCTTGTAGATATTGCCCTTGCGTTGTTCCTTGCCTACGGTTTCGATATCGAGGTCGACGAGCTTTTGCCCATCGACGATAGCGACGCGCAGCTCTTCAGCTTGCGTCGCGTTGAACAACATGCGTTTCATTTACATTCCTTGCGCAGCACTCACGCAAGGACGCAGCCAGTATTTGACGGCCCAGTGATTATTGATGGGCGCTTTCCGAAAGAAGTGTCGATGTAAAGATCGAAAAAAACAGTTTGGTACAAGCCGACTTCCTGATTGGATCGCATCCCGTCCGGCGTTTTCGTGCGCAACTGGCGCATCGGCAAGAGCCGACCTGCCGGTTTAAGACAGGACGAACAACGCCAAAGAAACGTGGATGCCGGGTCAAACTTCGCTGCAAAATCCCCCGACTGGCTTTGCGTCGGGAAATGGAATACTCGTGAGTGCGTTATGCGTATAAATGCATTACCATCGCTACTTTTCGGTGAGCGAGTTAACCTCGGCTGCGGGCCCGGCGAACGGCATCAGGCCAGGATCATGAATCCTGCCGGCCGTTTCAGATTTCCGCAGCAGCATCACGCAAACAAAAGGCCGTGATCGTGGCTTTCCGGTTTGCTGTTGCAGTGCAACGCAACCAGCAACAGCGCCACCAAGTATAAGCAATATGACAGACATTCGCAAAGATTCCGTAAGCTTTCTGCAGGTAACCGAAGCCGATGCCGGGCAGCGCATCGACAACTACCTGTTACGACTGCTGAAAGGCGTACCCAAAAGCCATATCTACCGCATCCTGCGCTCCGGCGAGGTGCGGGTGAACAAGGGCCGCATCGACGCCAGCTATCGGGTGCGGGACGGCGATGAATTGCGCATTCCGCCGATACGCGTCGCCGAACGCGCCGAAAGCCAGGTGCCGGCCGCCACCTTCCCGGTGGTTTACGAAGACGATGCGATGCTGGTGATCGACAAGCCCGCCGGCGTGGCCGTGCACGGCGGCAGCGGCGTCTCTTTCGGCGTGATCGAGCAGCTGCGTCGCGCGCACCCGGACTGGCGCTACCTGGAACTGGTGCACCGCCTGGACCGGGAAACCTCTGGCCTGTTGATGCTGGCCAAGAAGCGCTCCGCGCTCACCCGGCTGCACGACATGATGCGCGACAATGTCCCGGACAAGCGCTATTACGCGCTGGGCATAGGCTCATGGCCGGATAAGGCCCGCCAGGTGAAGCTGCCGCTGTTCAAATTCCACACCCCGGAAGGCGAGCGCCGCGTCAAGGTCGCCGAGGGCGACGACGGCCAGTACGCGCACACCAACTTCGCCGTGATCGAGCGCTACGCCGAATTCACGCTGGTGGAAGCCCACCTGCGCACCGGCCGCACCCACCAGATTCGCGTCCACATGCAGGCCAGCGGCTGCCCCATCGCCGGCGACGAGAAATACGGCGATTTCGCATTCAATAAGGAATTGGCCCGCCGCGGCCTCAAGCGCATGTTCCTGCACGCCAGAAGCCTGACCTTGCCGCACCCGCTGACCGGCGCGCCGCTGAAACTGGAAGCGCCGCTGCCGCCGGAGCTGGACAAATTCCTCAAGACCCTGAGACAAGCATGAGCCAAACCTACGATCTGGTGGTGTTCGATTGGGACGGCACGCTGATGGACTCCACCGGCCACATCGTCCAGTCGCTGCAACAGGCCTGCCGCGACCTTGATCTGCCGGTTCCGGACTACGCGCAGGCCAGCCACGTCATCGGCCTGCGCCTGGCGGACGCGCTGCGCCAGGCCTGCCCCGCCGTCGACGAGGCGCGGCTGCCGGCGCTGACCGCCGCCTTCCGCCAGCACTACCTGGCCAACCACGACCAGGTGCTGTTCTTCGACGGCGCCCTCGCCTGTCTTGACGCCGTCAAGGCGCGCGGTGCTTTCGTCGCCGTCGCCACCGGCAACAGCCGGGCCGGCCTCAACCGCCTGCTCGCGGCGTCGGGCCTGGACGATTTCTTCGACGCCACCCGCACCGTGGACGAGTGCCACTCCAAACCCAACCCGGACATGCTGCTGCAGATCGCCGACGCGCTGGGCGTGGAGCTCAAGCGCGCGCTGATGATCGGCGACACCAGCCACGACCTGCAAATGGCGCAAAACGCCGGCTGCCATGGCCTGGGCGTCGGCTTCGGCGCGCATCCGGCCAGCCATCTGGAGAACTTCGGCCCGCAGGCCATCGTTCACTCCTACGACGAGCTGTCGTCATGGCTGCTGCCCAAGCTGTCCTGATCTGCTCGTCGTCCAGCCTGAGAAACGGCGGCGACGCGGCGCGCTTCACCGTCGCCGCCGCGAGCGGCGAAGCGCTGCCCGCCTTCGCCATCCGCTATCAGGGACAGGTTTTCGCCTACCTCAATCGCTGCCGCCACCTGCCCATCGAACTTGACCTGCAAGACGGCAAGGTATTCGATCTCTCCGGCCATTACCTGATCTGCAGCATGCACGGCGCGCGCTATCTGCCGGGCAACGGCCGCTGCGTCGGCGGCCCCTGCCGCGGCCAGGCGCTGATCGCGCTGGACGTCGCCGAGCACGACGGCTCGGTCTGGCTCAATGTCATGCCGGACTGATTTTTGCTAGACTCACCGCATCATCACGGAGCAGAAAACATGAGCGAACACCCGAACTGGGAACGCGAGCTATTGCAAAAACTGGCCTCGGCCTCGCTGGTGGAGCAACGCCGCAGCCGGCAATGGAAAATCTTCTTTCGCCTGATCTGGCTGGCCATTTTCGGCTTCATCGTCGTCAATCTGTTCATGCGCGGCGGCGAGAAGGCCGCCAGCGGCCTGGGCGGCGGGCACACCGCCGTCATCGCGCTGGACGGCGCCATCAGCAGCGACAACGACAGCGCCAACAAGCTGATCGCCGGCCTCAACGACGCCTACGGCGACGGCAACACCCGCGGCATCATCATCGCCGCCAACAGCCCGGGCGGCAGCCCCGCGCTCTCCGGCATGGCCTACGACGAAATCCGCCGCCTGAAAAAACTGCACCCGGCCATCCCGGTCTACGTCGTGGTCAGCGAGGTATGCGCTTCCGGCTGCTATTACATCGCCTCCGCCGCCGACAAGATCTACGTCGACAAGGCCAGCGTCATCGGCTCGATCGGCGTGCTGTCCGACGGCTTCGGCTTTACCGGCGCGATGGAAAAGCTGGGCGTCGAGCGCCGCCTGAAGACCGCGGGCGAGAACAAGGCGATGGGCGATCCCTTCTCGCCGCTCAATCCCAAGCATGAAGCCATTCGCCAGCAACTGCTGGACGACATCCACCAGCAATTCATCCAGGCGGTGAAGGCCGGCCGCGGCGCGCGCCTGAAAGACAACCCGCAACTGTTCAGCGGCATGGTATGGCTGGGCGAAAAAGGCATTCCGCTCGGCCTCGCCGACGGTTACGGCACCGTGCAGTCGGTGGCGCGGGATATCGTCAAAGCCGAAAAAACGGTGGACTACACTCAACAGGACGACATCAGCAGCCGCGTGGCGCGCCGCTTCGGCGTGGAGTTCGCCGGCGGCGTGAAAAGCCTGTTCAACACCCAGCTGTTCTGAGTTCAGGAGACGAAGACATGGCGCGCAGACGACGGCAGGAAGAAGAGCACGAGAACCATGAGCGCTGGCTGGTGTCCTACGCCGACTTCATCACCCTGCTGTTCGCCTTCTTCGTGGTGATGTACGCCATCTCCTCGGTCAACGAAGGCAAGTATCGGGTGATGTCGTCGGCCATCATGGACGCCTTCCGCACCGGCAACACCATCACGATCAACACCGCTCCGCCCACCGGCGGGGCCAACACCATGATCGAGATTCCGCAAACCAAGCCCATCGCCAAAGCGGTGAAGTCCGACGCGCACGCCGTCGAGCAGGCCAAGCTCACCCAGCTCACCCAGGACCTGGCCAAGGTGGTGGACCCGCTGATCCAGAGCGGCGAGGTCACCATCACCCACAACGCCAAAGGCATAGACATCGACATCCGCGACAGCGCGCTGTTTCCGGTAGGCCAGGCCCAGCCCAACCCGCAGTCGCAAACCATCATGGCCAATGTGGCGCGCCTGCTGGCCGAGGTGGACAACCCGATCCGGGTGGAGGGCTACACCGACAACGTGCCGATCAAGAACCCGGTTTTCCCGTCCAACTGGGAACTGTCGGCGGCGCGCGCCGGCGGCGTGGTGCGCATCTTTCAGGAAAACGGCATCCCCACCCGGCGGCTGGTGGCGGTAGGCCACGGCGAAAACCTGCCGGTGGCAGACAACGACTCCGCCGACGGCCGCGCCAAAAACCGCCGGGTGAAGATTTCCGTGCTGTCGGAAACCCAGGCCAACGCCGCGGCCGGCAATAGCGAAATCACCCCCTGAACCACCCATATGGAGAGACAGGCATGAGCACCACCCTCCCTCATACCGTCATGGAACAACTGTTCCTCAACGCGCGCACCCACAGCCACTGGCAAAACCGCCCCGTCGCCGACGAAACCCTGCGCCAGCTGTTCGACCTGCTCAAGCAATGCCCCACCAGCGCCAACTGCTCGCCGGCGCGCTTCGTGTTCGTCAAGAGCGCGGAAGCGAAAGCCAAGCTCAAACCCTGCCTGATGGAAGGCAATGTGGAAAAAACCCTGGCCGCTCCGGTCTGCGTGATCGTGGCCCAGGACATGCGTTTCCACGAACACCTGCCCAAGCTGTTCCCGCACGCCGACGCCAAAAGCTGGTTTGAAGGCAACGATGCGGCCATCGCCGCCACCGCCGCCCGCAACAGCAGCCTGCAAGGCGCCTACCTGATTCTGGCCGCGCGCGCGCTGGGGCTGGACTGCGGCCCGATGTCCGGCTTCGACAACGCCGCGCTGGATCAGGCCTTCTTCCCCGATGGCCGCTTCAAGTCCAACTTCCTGATCAACCTGGGTTACGGCGAAGCCGACAAGCTCTACCCGCGCTCGCCGCGCTTCGACTTCGAAGAAGCCTGCCGGATTCTCTAGGCCACAGACCGCAAACGCATTTCGCGGCCACGCAGCCCCCATGCCCGGTTATAATGCCGGGCATTTGTCTGCCAGGAGAGTGCCATGCTGTACCCGCTTATGCGCCCGCTGCTGTTCAAGATGGACGCGGAAACCGCCCACGAACAAACGCTCAAGCTCCTGGACATCGGCCACAAACTGCGCCTGAGCCAACTGGGCTTCCGCCCCGCCGTCCGCCACCCGGTGCAAGCCATGGGCCTGACCTTCCCCAACGCCGTCGGCCTGGCCGCCGGTCTGGACAAGAACGGCGCGCACATCGACGCGCTGGCGCCGATGGGCTTCGGCTTCATCGAAATCGGCACCATCACCCCCCGTCCGCAGGACGGCAATCCCAAGCCGCGCATGTTCCGCCTACCGGAACACGAAGGCATCATCAACCGCATGGGCTTCAACAATCTGGGCGTGGACGTGCTGCTGGAAAACGTGCGCAACTGCAAGTTCAAGGGCATTCTCGGCATCAATATCGGCAAGAACGCCGTCACGCCGATAGAAAACGCGGTGGACGACTACCTGATCTGCCTGGACAAGGTTTACCCCTGCGCCAGCTACGTCGCGGTCAACATTTCCTCGCCCAACACCAAGAACCTGCGCCAGCTGCAGCAAGGCGACGAACTGGAAAAACTGCTGGCCGCGCTCAAGGCGCGCCAGCAGGCGCTGGCCGACCAACACGGCCGCTACGTGCCCTTGGCGGTGAAAATCGCCCCGGACCTGGACGACGAGCAAGTCGCCGCCATCGCGCAGTTGCTGACGCGCCACGGCATCGACGGCGTCATCGCCACCAACACTACGCTGTCGCGCAGCGAAGTGGCCGGCCACCCCCGCGCGGAAGAAGCCGGCGGCCTGTCGGGCGCGCCGGTGCGCGAGCGCTCCACCCGGCTGATACGCAAGCTGGCCAAGGAACTTGACGGCAGTCTGCCCATCATAGGTGTGGGCGGCATCCTGTCCGGCGCCGACGCCGTGGAAAAACTGGAAGCGGGCGCCGCGCTGGTCCAGATTTACAGCGGCATGGTTTACCGCGGACCCGAGCTGGTGGCAGACTGCAGTCAGGCCATCGCCCGCCACTTACAAACAAAAGCTCGCAATTGAACCTTGATGGAGTAAAGACATGAGTTCCCAAACCCGCAGCATCGCCGCGGCAGTTCTGCTCGCGGCAGGCGCGCTGACCGGTTGCGCCACCTCCGACTCTTCCATGGTTTACAGCCAAAGCCAGATGCGCCAGGCGCAAACCGTGCAGATCGGCACCGTGATTTCGGTTCAGAACGTCAAGATGGAAGGCAAATCGAATGAGCTGCTGACCCTGGGCGGCGCCGCGCTGGGCGGCCTGGCCGGCAGCAACGTCGGCGGCGGCAAGGGCCAGATCGCCGGCAGCATCGTCGGCGCGCTGGCCGGCGGCTTCGGCGCCAACGCCGCTCAGCAAGCCATGAGCAAGAACGCGCTGGAAATCACAGTCAAGCTGGACTCCGGCCGCATGATCTCCATCGTGCAGGAAGCCGACGTGCCCTTCGTGCAGAACCAGCGCGTGCGCGTCCTCTCCGGCGGCGGCAACGACCGCGTGGTGCCGCTGTAGGCAGCCCCCGCATGCGAACAAGGCCGCGGAAGCGGCCTTGTTTCATTCCGGCTGCGGCATGTTTTGCCAGCGCCCGTCCTTCAGGATCTGCAAGGGTCGGTAGCCGGCCTTGTACGACATCTTGCGGCATTCGGCGATCCAGTAGCCGAGATAGACATAGGGCAAACCCAAAGCCCGCGCCAGCTCCACCTGCCAGACCACGTTGAACACGCCGAGGCTAGCCCGCTCGTCGTCAGGGTCGTAGAACGTGTACACCGCGGAGATGCCGTCGGACAGAATGTCGATCAGGCTGACCATCTTCAGCTCTCCCTCCAGCTTGAACTCCGCCAGACGGCTATCCACCCCGCTTTTCAGGATGAACTCCGCGTACTGCTGGGCACTGTCTTCCGACATGCCGCCGCCGGCGTGGCGCGCCTGCTGATACAGGCGATACAGGGCGTAGTGCTCGGCGTCAAACGTCAGCGGCAACAGCTGCGCCTCCATGGCGGCCAGCCTGCGCCACACCTTGCGCTGGGTCCGGCTCGGCGCGAAGCTCTCCACCGGGATGCGCACCGGCACGCAAGCCTGGCAGCCGTCGCAATAAGGCCGGTAGGTGTACAAGCCGCTGCGCCGGAAGCCCAGCCTCACCAACTGGCTGTAAACCGCGCCATTGATCGCCTCGGCGGGGATGGCCACTTGCGAGCGCGCCTGGCGATCGGCCAGATAGCTGCACGGATAAGGCGCCGTGGCATAGAAATGTATGGCCGCTACCGGGCCAGCGTCACGATGGCTCATTGAGGTAATGGTATTCCCACATGCCGGCAGGCTGGGGCTGCCGGATCTTCTCTCTCAGGGTAGCAAGAAACGCCTCGCGCGACACCAGCCTGGCGCCCAGGCTTTGCAAATGCGGCGTGTGCATCTGGCAATCCACCATCTCCACACCCTGCCGCCGCAAATGCCAGGCCATATGCGCGAAAGCGATTTTCGACGCGTCCGGGCGACGCGAAAACATCGATTCGCCGTAAAACATCCGGCCGATAGCCATGCCGTACAGGCCACCGACCAGCTCGCCATCCATCCAGGTTTCAAAGGAGTGGGCAAAACCCAAGTCGTGCAAGCGGCAATACGCTGCCACCATCTCCGGCACGATCCAGGTGCCCGGCTGGCCATCGCGCGGCGCGGCGCAAGCGCGCATCACGTCGCCGAAGGCGCTGTCGACCCGGATCTCGTAGCGGCGGTTGCGCAAGGTCTTGGCCAGCGAGCGGCTGATCTTGATTTCGGCCGGGAACAGCACCATGCGCGGCGCGGGCGACCACCATAAAATCGGCTCGCCTTCGGAAAACCAGGGAAAGATGCCGCCGGCGTAGGCGGCGAGAATGCGCCGGGGAGAGAGGTCGCCGCCGGCGGCGAGCAAGCCGTTAGGCTCGCGCAAGGCTTGCGTCGCCGGGGGGAACAGCGGCTCGGGGCCGAGCCAGGGAATCATTACTTCTTTTTGTCTGCGGCCAGGCACTCCGGGCACTCGCCGTACATGTACAGCGCGTGATCGACGATGCGAAAGCCGTGTTGGTCGGCGATGCGGTTTTGCAAGGCTTCGATCTCCGGATCGAAAAACTCCACCACCTTGCTGCAAGACACGCAGACCATGTGGTCATGATGGCCGCCATGGTTCAATTCGTACACCGCCTTGCCGGTTTCGAAATGATGGCGAACCAGAATTCCGGCCTGCTCGAATTGCGTCAGGACACGGTAAATGGTGGCGAGCCCGATATCGATATTCTCCGCAAGCAGCTTGCGATATACGTCTTCGGCGGACATATGGCCGGAGTCTGCGTCCTCGAACAGATCGAGGATTTTCAGGCGCGGGCCGGTGGCCTTGAGGCCGATATCTTTAAGGTGACTGGCTTTGCTCATCGTGATATAAAGTGGGTCGATTTCGAATCATGATAAAGCCTTTTGACGGCTTTGCCTAATTTCAGCTTCATAAACATTTGAGTCAATCGGAGTATCATGCGCGCCCTGATTTTCGCCGCCGTCATCGCCGTCTCCGGCTGCAGTTCCATGAACCCGCTCAACTGGACTTACCGCATGGACATCCAGCAGGGCAATTACGTCAGCCAGGATGCCGTGGCCAAGCTCAAGCCGGGCATGACCCGTTCCCAAGTGCGCTTCCTGCTGGGCACGCCGCTGCTGACCGACGCCTTTCATTCCGATCGCTGGGACTACAAATACACCGACCTCAAAGCCGGCAAGCTGGACGCCGCCAGCGACAAGCTGCTGACCGTCTACTTCAAGGGCGACTTGCTCGATCGCATCGAGGGCGACGCCCAACCGTCCAGCAAGCCGCAACTGGACGCCCTGCCGGCCTCCGCCCCCACGGCCGAGGTGAA
This sequence comes from Xenophilus sp. AP218F, assembly GCA_002213445.1. Taxonomy (GTDB): domain Bacteria; phylum Pseudomonadota; class Gammaproteobacteria; order Burkholderiales; family Chromobacteriaceae; genus Chromobacterium. The sequence continues at coordinate 70,958 of NJIE01000010.1, forward strand.
GCCATGACGCCGATGAAGGTGGTGATTGTCGGCGCGGGCGGCCGCATGGGCCGCTGCCTGATCGAATCGGCGCTGGCCACGCCCGGCGTGGCGCTGCACGCGGCGCTGGAGCGCGCCGGCTCCGAGCTGATCGGCCAGGATGCCGGTTTGTTCATCGGCCAGAGCACCGGCGTGAAAATCAGCGACGATTTCGCCGCCGCGCTGGACGGCGCGGACGTGGTCATCGACTTCACCCGCCCGGAAGGCACGCTCGCCCACCTGGCCGCCTGCGCCCAGCGCGGGGTCAAGCTCATCATCGGCACCACCGGTTTTGACGAGGCGGGCAAAGCCGCCATCCGCGCGGCCGCCGAAAAGATCGGCATCGTCTTCGCGCCCAACTTCAGCGTCGGCGTCAACCTCACCTTCAAGCTGCTGGACATGGCGGCCCGCGTGCTGAACGAAGGCTACGACATCGAAATCGTCGAAGCCCACCATCGCCACAAGGTCGACGCCCCGTCCGGCACCGCGCTGCGCATGGGCGAAGTCATCGCCGACGCGCTGGGTCGCGACCTCGCGCAATGCGCCGTTTACGGCCGCGAAGGCGTGACCGGCGAGCGCGACGCGCAAACCATAGGCTTCGCCACCGTGCGCGGCGGCGATATCGTCGGCGACCACACCGCGCTGTTCGCCGCGCTCGGCGAACGGGTGGAAATCAGCCACAAGGCCTCCAGCCGCGCCACGTTCGCCAACGGCGCGGTGCGCGCCGCGCGCTGGCTGGCCGCCAAACCGCACGGCCTGTTCGACATGCAGGACGTGCTCGGCCTGCGCTGAGCCATGCGGGGAGCCCAGGCTCCCCGTCTCCCGATGCGCACCCTCCCCGTCTTTTTCCTCCTGCTGCTGTGCTGGCTGCTGCTGGCCGCCGTCTCGCTGCTGCACGGCAGCGGCATCGCAGCCGCCGATCTCTGGCAACCCAAGCGCATCGACCCGCTGGACTGGCAGTTGCTGATCGAACTGCGCCTGCCAAGACTGCTGGCCGCCGCGGCCAGCGGCGCGCTGCTGGCATCCGCCGGCGTCGCCATCCAGGCCCGCTTTCGCAATCCGCTGGCCGAGCCGGGACTGGTCGGCATCAACAGCGGCGCGGCGCTGGCCGCCGCCGGCGCGCTCAGCCTGGGCGGCGGGCTGTATCTGGTATCCGGCGCGGCCTTCGCCGGCGGACTGTTCGCCCTGCTGCTTACCCGGCTGCTCGGCCGCCGCGGCGACGGCACCCGGCTGATCCTGTGCGGCCTGGCCGTCAGCACCTTGCTCGGCAGCCTGCTCACCTTGCTGATCTCCACCCTGCCCGACGGCTCGCTGCGCACGGTGACGTTCTGGCTGATGGGCAGCTTCGCCAGCGCCGAGTGGCCATTCGCCTCGCTCTTGCTGCTGGCGACGCCGCTCATCTGGCTGGCGCTGTTTCGCCACTGGCGCTTTCTCAACGCGCTGCAGCTGGGGGAAAGCGCCGCCTACCATCTGGGCTTTGAGGTGGCGAGGCTGGAGTGGCGCATCGTCATTCTGGCGGCGCTGGCCAGCGGCCTCGTGGTGTCCGGCTGCGGCATGATAGGCTTCGTCGGTCTGATGGCGCCGCACCTGGCGCGGCAATGGATAGGCGGCGATTCGCGCCGGCTGCTGCTGTGCGCCCCCTTGCTGGGCGTGCTGCTCACCACCCTCGCCGATTGGGCCGCGCGCGGCCTGCTCTCCCCGGCCGAATTGCCGGTGGGCGTGATTACCAGCCTGCTGGGCGCGCCGTTCTTCCTCTGGCTGTTGCAGAAGAATCAAACCGGAGAGCGCCATGCTTGAGGGTCGCAACCTCTGCCTGAATCTGGGCGGGCGCGCCTTGCTGCAAGACGTCAGCCTGACGGTGGCGCCGGGCGAGCTGACCGTGGTGCTAGGACCGAACGGCGCCGGCAAAAGCAGCTTGCTCAGCCTGCTCTCCGGTCTGCGCGCGCCAAGCGGCGGCGAGGCGAAGCTGGCGGGACAAGCGCTCAGCCGGTTTGACGCCGCGCGCCTGGCCAGCCATCGCGCGCTGCTGGAGCAACACCCCGCCACCCCCGACGGCTGGACTTGCCGTGAACTGATCGCCGCCGGCGGCTACGCCTGCCGCGGCGTCGCCCGCGAGCGCCTCTGCGCCGCCATCGAACAAGCGCTGGCGCTGACCTGCTGTCAGGAGTTGGCCGATACGGCGCTGAGCCGCCTCTCCGGCGGAGAGCGCCAACGCGCGCAACTGGCCAAAGCGCTATGCCAGCTGCTGCTCTCCGAGCAGGACGAGCGCTACTTGCTGCTGGACGAACCCACTTCGGCGCTGGACTTCGCCATGGCCGACGGCCTTTTGTCCCAGGTGCGCGCCATCAGCCGCCAACATCGCATCGGCGCGCTGGCGGTGGTTCACGATCTCAACCTGGCCATGCGCCACGCCGATCAGGTGCTGCTGCTCAACGACGGCCGCGCCGCCGGCTTCGGCCCCAACCAGACCATCATGCAGCGCGAGCGGCTGGAGGAGGTGTACGGCGTGCGGCTGGCGGAATTGACAAGCCCGGACCAGTCGATCCGGGCTTTTGTGCCGCTGCCGCCGGCCGGGCATGCCGGCCGCTGAGCCAGACTAAATCCGCGCGCCTTCGTGCTCGGATTTGACGTCGAAGCTCTGCCTGACTTCGCCGTTGCCATCCACGCTTTCCAGGCGCACGTCGAAGCCCCACAACCGGCAAACATGCTTGAGCACCTCCTGCGCGCTGCCTTCTTCCAGCGGCCGGCGGTTATGCATCGCATGCCGCAAGGTCAGGCTGCGATCGCCGCGCACGTTGACCGACCAGACCTGGATATTGGGCTCGCGCGAGCCCAGGTTGTACTGCTCGGCCAGCTTGCCGCGGATGTCGCGATAACCCGCTTCGTCATGGATGCAGGCGACTTCCAGCTTGTCGTCCTTGTCGTCGTCGCGGATCGCGAAAAAGCGGAAATCGCGAATCAGCTTGGGCGACAGATACTGCGAGATGAAGCTCTCGTCCTTGAAGTTCTTCATCGCGAACTCCAGCGACTCTCGCCAGTCGCTGCCGGCCAGATCGGGGAACCAGGCGCGATCTTCGTCGGTGGGCTCCTGACAGATGCGCTTGATGTCCTGATACATGGCGAAGCCCAGCGCGTACGGATTGATGCCGCTGTACCAGCGCGCCGTCACCGGCGGCTGCGTCACCACATTGGTGTGGCTTTGCAGGAACTCCATCATGAAGCCGTCCGTCACCATGCCTTTGTCGTACAGCCGATTGAGGATGGTGTAGTGCCAGAAGGTGGCCCAGCCTTCGTTCATCACCTGGGTCTGGCGCTGCGGATAGAAATACTGCGCCACCTTGCGCACGATGCGCACCACTTCGCGCTGCCATGGTTCCAGCAAGGGCGCGGATTTCTCGATGAAGTAAAGCAGGTTCTCCTGCGGCTCGGGCGGAAAGCGCGGCGCGCCCTTGCCGGAGTCGTCCTTGTCGCGCTTGGGGATGGTGCGCCACAAGTCGTTGACCTGCATCTGCAAGTACTGCTCGCGCTCGGCCTGACGCGCCTGCTCCTTGGCCAGCGACAGCTTCTGCGGGCGCTTGTAGCGGTCCACGCCGTAATTCATCAGCGCGTGGCAGCTGTCCAGCAGCTCCTCCACCGCGTCGATGCCGTAGCGCTCCTCGCACTTGCTGATATAACTCTTGGCGAACACCAGATAGTCGATAATGGCCGAGGCGTCGGTCCAGGCGCGGAACAGGTAGTTGCCCTTGAAAAAACTATTGTGGCCATAAGCGGCGTGGGCGATCACCAAGGCCTGCATCGTCATGGAATTTTCTTCCATCAGATAGGCGATGCAGGGGTTGGAGTTGATGACGATCTCGTACGCCAGGCCCATCTGGCCGCGCTTGTAGCTCTTCTCGGTGGAGACGAAGTGCTTGCCGTAGCTCCAGTGGTGATAATTGACCGGCATGCCCACCGAAGCGTAGGCGTCCATCATCTGCTCGGCGGTGATGACTTCCAGCTGGTTGGGGTAGACATCCAGCTTGAACTCGTCCACCGCGATGGCGCGGATGGCCCGGTCGTATTCGTCGATCAGATCGAAGGTCCATTCGGACCCGGTTGAAATGGGTGTCATGCTGCCCCCTTGGCAAGCCTGCCTCAAGCGCCAACCCGGCTGCCGGCCGGCTGGCGCTTGAACAGTTCCCGGAATACCGGGTAGATATCGGAAGCCGAGCGGATTTTCTGCATCGCGAATTGCGGGCACTGCGCCTTGACCTTCAGGTACTCGTACCACAGGTTCTGCGGCTCTCCCTCGGTGATCTCGATGTAGGCGAAATACTGGCAGTACGGCAGCAGCCCTTCTTCCAGGATGCGCCCGCAATTGGCCGAATCGCTGTCCCAGTTGTCGCCGTCCGAAGCCTGCGCGGCATAGATGTTCCACTCGCTGCCGGCGTAACGCTTGCGGATGATTTCGTTCATCAGGTTCAGCGCCGACGACACCACGGTGCCGCCGCTTTCGCGAGAGTGGAAAAAGTCTTCCTCGTTGACCTCCACCGCGCTGGTGTGATGGCGGATGAACACCACTTCGATCTTTTCGTAGTTGCGCTGCAGGAACATGTACAACAAGATGAAAAACCGCTTGGCCATGTCCTTTTTCTGTTCATCCATCGAACCGGACACGTCCATGATGCAGAACATCACCGCCTGGCTGGTCGGCTTGGGCTGCTTGACGCGATTGTTGTAGCGCAGATCGAAAGGATCTATCCACGGGATGCTCGCCAGCCGCTCGCGCATCTGATGCAGGCGTTGCCGCTTCTCGCGCACTTCCAGCGCATTGTCGTCGTCGGATTCGATCAGCGTATCGAGCTCGTCTTCCGCCTCGTCTATGCTGCTGAGCGTGGGCGCAGACATCGCCACTCGCCGCGCCAGCGCGCCGCGCAAGGAGCGGACGATATTGATGTTGGCGGGCGTGCCGTCGTTGGTGTAACCGGCGCGCACCGATTTCATCTCCTCGATGCCCATCAACTGGGTTTTCACCAGATTGGGCAAGGCCAGATCGTCGAAGAACACGTTCATGAATTCTTCGCGCGACAGCTCGAAAACGAAGCCATCCTCGCCTTCTCCGTCCTGACTGGCCTTGCTGCCTCCCCCGCCGCCGCCCCCGCCTTGCGGACGCTGAATGCGGTCGCCCTTGATGAATTCTTCATTGCCGGGGTGGACGTTTTCCCATACGCCGCCCTTGCCGTGATGGAAGTTCGGCTCGGAGATATCCTTGACCGGAATCGAGACCTTTTCTCCGCTCTCGAGATCGGTAATGCTCCGCCCCTTGATGGCCTTGGACACGGCCTCTTTGATTTGCGCCTTGAAACGGCGAAGAAAGCGCTCGCGATTGACCGCGGACTTGTTCTTGCCGTTGAGGCGTCTGTCTATGATATGGGACATAGCCACCTCACTTGCGCGCCGCTGGGGGCAGCCGGCCAAGACGCCCGGCTGCCGGCCAGGCAACGCTGTTGTGTCGATTCGCCGCCAGGCCCGGCCTGGCGGTTCCAACAGTTCCGGACCGGGGTCCGGAACCGCACAGGCGGCTTAAGACGACTTGCGCACCCGCAGATACCATTCGCACAGAAGACGAACCTGCTTGGCGGTATAGCCTTTTTCCACCATGCGGTTGACGAAGTCCTCGTGTTTCTTGGCGTCCTCGGCGCTGGCCTTGGCGTTGAAGGAAATCACCGGCAGCAGTTCTTCGGTGTTGGAGAACATCTTCTTCTCGATCACCGTGCGCAGCTTCTCGTAACTGGTCCAGGTCGGGTTGTTGCCGGCATTGTTGGCCCGCGCCCGCAGCACGAAGTTGACGATCTCGTTGCGGAAGTCCTTGGGATTGGAAATGCCGGCCGGCTTCTCGATCTTTTCCAGTTCGGCGTTCAGCGAGGTGCGGTCGAAAATTTCGCCGGTGTCCTGATCGCGATACTCCTGATCCTGAATCCAGTAGTCGGCGAAGGTCACGTAACGGTCGAAAATGTTCTGCCCGTACTCGGAGTAGCTTTCCAGATAAGCGGTCTGGATTTCCTTGCCGATGAACTCGACGTACTTCGGCGCCAGATACTCTTTCAGGAAAGTCAGGTACTTCTGCTCGGTCTCCGCCGGGAACTGTTCGCGCTCCACCTGCTGCTCGATCACGTACAAGAGATGCACCGGGTTGGCGGCCACTTCGCTGTGATCGAAGTTGAACACCTTGGACAGGATCTTGTAGGCGAAACGCGTGGACAGGCCGCTCATGCCTTCGTCGACGCCGGCGTAATCGCGGTACTCCTGCAACGATTTGGCCTTGGGATCGGTGTCCTTCAGGTTATCGCCGTCGTAGACCTGCATCTTGCTGTACAGGCTGGAATTTTCCGGTTCTTTCAGTCGCGACAGCACCGCGAACTGGGCCATCATCTTCAGGGTGCCCGGCGCGCACGGCGCTTTGCCCAGCGAAGAGTTACGGATCAGCTTGTCGTAGATCTTGATTTCATCGCTGACGCGCAGGCAATACGGCACCTTGACGATGTAGATACGGTCGAGGAAAGCCTCGTTGTTCTTGTTGTTGCGGAACTGCTTCCACTCGGACTCGTTGGAGTGGGCGAGGATGATGCCCTCGAAGGGGATGGCGCCAAAGCCTTCCGTGCCCTTGAAGTTGCCTTCCTGGGTGGCCGTCAGCAAGGGGTGCAGCACCTTGATCGGGGCTTTGAACATTTCCACGAACTCGAGCAGGCCCTGGTTGGCCAGGCACAGGCCGCCGGAGTAGCTGTAAGCGTCCGGATCGTCCTGGGCGTACTTCTCCAGCTTGCGGATGTCCACCTTGCCGACCAGGGACGAGATATCCTGGTTGTTTTCGTCACCCGGCTCGGTCTTGGCGACGGCGATCTGCTTGAGCACCGACGGATAGCGCTTGACCACGCGGAACTGGCCGATGTCGCCGTTGAACTCATGCAGACGCTTCACCGCCCACGGGCTGGGGATGTTCTTGAGATAGCGGCGCGGGATGCCGTACTGCTCTTCCAGGATCGGGCCGTCCTCTTCGTAACTGAACAGCGACAGCGGCGATTCATTCACCGGGCTGCCCTTCAGGCAATAGAAGGGAACCAGCTCCATCAGCTCTTTCAGCTTCTCGGCGATGGACGACTTGCCGCCGCCCACCGGTCCCAGCAGATAAAGGATCTGCTTCTTCTCTTCCAGCCCTTGCGCGGCGTGGCGGAAGTAGGACACCACTTGCTCGATGACCTCCTCGGTGCCGTAGAAGTCACGGAACGCCGGGTACACCTTGATCATCTTGTTGGAGAAAATGCGGGAAAGACGGGAATCGTGCCGGGTGTCCACCAGCTCCGGCTCGCCGATGGCGGCCAGCATACGCTCTGCGGCCGTCGCGTAAGCACCGGCATCCTTCTTGCAGAGCTCCAGGTATTCCTGGATGGTGTACTCCTCTTCACGGGTCTTGTCGTAACGCACTGCGTACTGACTGAAGATATCCGGGTGCATGGCTCTCTCCTGGCTGGTAGCAAAGCGACGAGCTCAACGCCTCCCGCATTGATCGCCCCTTTGCTGAAATTAGAGTATTACATTGTCTCCGGCTCTTATTTTGGGTATAGCATAACAGCACAAAATGTCGTGATAAATGCAATCGCAACCGCAAATTGGCGGGTTCAATCCCTGTTATTCAATAAAGTGATTGAAATCTCAACGTATTTTCAATTCCAGACTTTTGTAACAGTTAATGAATATTCGTAAAGTCTTGTAATTCAAAAGAAAATGACGTCATAAAAGATCAGCGATTACAAACACCTAACTCTTTCGCGTCAAAATGCGAACGCCGATTTCATAGATGCGACCGCGCTGCACTTCGTTGCAGCGCTTGACCTCCACCACCGCCTCAAAGGGCTTGCCGGGCATGCCGCCCACCGCCGGCGCCAGCACGATGACCGCCAGACGCTCGCCGAACTGCGGCACAAACGCCGAGCGCAGCGCCATGCCGTCAACCGACAGGTCGACGCACTCGCCGTAATGGGTTTCTCCGGTGTTCAGCGATTTGATTCTGGCCTTGCAGCCCATGCTGACCCGCCGGCCGCGCCGGCGATCGCGGTAAGGATCAAACGGGGGCACCTCGTATCCTCCCGGCCTGGTAGGCGGCCAGCCAGTGCAAGCCGACGATGGACTTGCTGTCGCAGATTTCCCCGCTCAGGGTCATGGCCATGGCCTGCTCCAGAGGAACGGTCATCACCTCCAGAAACTCGCCCTCGTCCAGCCGGCGCTCATTCAATGTCAGGCCTTCGGCCAGGTAGTAGTGAATCTGCTCGTTGGCGTAGCCGATGCAGGGGTAGGCGGTGCCGAGATACACCCAGCGCTCCGCCCGATAGCCGGTTTCCTCCTGCAGCTCGCGCCTGGCGGTCAGCTCCGGCGCTTCGTCAGGATCGATCTTGCCGGCGGGAATCTCGATGAACTCGCGGCCGGCCGGGTAGCGATACTGCCGCTCCAGCACCAGCCGTCCATCCGGGGTCAGCGCCAGGATGGCGACCGCGCCCGGATGGCTGATGTATTCGCGCACCGACTCGCTGCCGTCCGGCAACGCCACCCTGTCCTTGCGCACATGCAAAAATCCCCCCTGATAAACCAGTTCCGACGACAGTTTCTTTTCAAGCAGATCCACACTTCACCTTTCTATTGTTCCAGGCCGACACCACCGCCATGCGCCAGAACAGCATGGTCAGCAGATACCCCAGCGCCCCCAGCGCCAAGCCAAGCGCCGGCATGCCCACCAGCAGCGGCGCGCCCAGATCGAACAGCCAGCGCAAGCTCGCTTGCCAGCCCCCCGGCGGCGGCGCGGCCACCGCTTCGCTGCCCAGCAGCCAAGCGCCAAACCGATAAGCAACATAGTACAGCGGCAACACGGTGAGCGGGTTGCTATACAGCGATGTCAGCATCGCTACTGGCAAATTGATCCGAAAAAGCCAGACCAGCAGCATGGCGGTGAGCTTCTGGGTAAAGCCCGGCATCACGCCGGCGTACAAGCCCACCGCCACGCCCATCGCCACCTTGCGCCGCTGCAAGGACCAGTACGCCGGTCGATCCAGATACGGCGCCAGCCAGCGCAGGCCGGGCGCGGCAAACCAGCGGTGGCGCCGGCGCATGCCTTTGCGGATCGTTCTTTTCAACCAAGTCATCGTTTGCCCGAGGCCTCGTTGCCGTAAAGCCACACCCGCGCGTCGCGGGGGGCGGGAAAGGGTTGTCAAAAATGCGGGAATAATTTAAACAAGCGTTTGAATTATCCCTGATGCCATTCGGGACCCTCGATGCCGACAGCCCTGGCAAGACCGGGCCGCGCCAACCCACTGGAGAAACGGAATGCCTGCTTACCAAGCCCCGCTGCGCGATTTTGACTTTGTCCTCAACGAACTGATCAAGGTACAGGACATCATTCCCACGTTGCCAGGTTATGAAGAAGCCACTCAGGACATCTTCAGCTCCTATCTGGAAGCCGCCGCGCAGTTCTGCCAGAGCGAACTGGCGCCGCTCAACCGCCAGGGCGACGAGGAAGGCTGCCAGTTCGACCCAGCCACCAAATCCGTCACCACGCCGCCCGGCTTCAAGGAGGCTTACCAGCAATATTGCGAGCTGGGCTTTCCGGCGCTGGATTGCGACCCGGCCTACGGCGGCCAGGGCATGCCCAAGAGCCTGGCCTTTCCGATCATGGAAATGCAGTGTTCGGCCAACGTCGCCTGGTCGATGTACCCCGGCCTGTCCCACGGCGCGTATTCTGCCATCCACGCCCACGGCACTGAACAACAAAAAGCCGAATACCTGCCCAAACTGGTGGATGGCAGCTGGACCGGCACCATGTGCCTGACCGAACCGCACTGCGGCACCGACCTCGGCCTGCTCAAATCCAAGGCCGAGCCCAACGGCGACGGCAGCTACAGCATCACCGGCACCAAGATCTTCATCTCCGCCGGCGAGCACGATCTGGCGCAGAACATCGTTCACCTGGTGCTGGCCCGCCTGCCGGACGCCCCCCGCGACGTGAAGGGCATCTCGCTGTTCATCGTGCCCAAGTTCCTGGCCGACGGCAGCCGCAACGCCGTCTCCTGCGGCAGCCTGGAACACAAGATGGGCATCAAGGCCAACGCCACCGCCGTGATCAACCTGGACAACGCCAAGGGCTGGCTGATCGGCGAGCCCAACAAGGGCCTCTCCTGCATGTTCACCATGATGAACGCGGCGCGGCTGGGCTGCGGCATGCAGGGCCTGGGCATAGGCGAGGCTTCGTTCCAGGGCGCGCTCGCCTACGCCCGCGAACGCCTGCAGATGCGGGCGCTCACCGGCGCCAAGTGCCCGGACAAGGCCGCCGACCCCATCATCGTGCACCCCGACGTGCGCCGCATGCTGCTGACGCAAAAGGCCTATACCGAAGCCGGCCGCGCGCTGACCGCGCTCCTGGCGCTGCAGCTTGACATCGAAGCCAAGCACCCGGACGCCGCCGCCCGCGAAGACGCCGCCGATCTGGTGGCGCTGCTCACCCCGGTGGCCAAGGCCTTCATGACCGACAACGGCTACACCGCCGCCAATATGGGCATGCAGGTCTTCGGCGGCCACGGCTTCATCCGCGAATGGGGCATGGAGCAGCTGGTGCGCGACTGCCGCATCTCGCAAATCTACGAAGGCACCAACGGCATCCAGGCCATCGACCTCCTGGGCCGCAAGGTGCTGCTGGATCAGGGCGCCAAGCTGCGCAAGTTCACCAAGCTGATCCATACGTTCTGCAAGGCCAACGAGGGCAACGACAAGCTGGCCGAGTTCACCGGCCCGCTGGCCAGGTTGATGAAGGAAGTCGGCGAAATCACCATGAGCATCGGCATGGCCAGCCTGCAGAACAAGGACGAAGCCGGCGCGGCCGCCAGCGACTACCTGCGCCTGATCGGCCATCTGGCTTACGCCTGGCTGTGGGCGCGCATGGCCGAAGTGGCCTACGCCCGACTGGGCAACGGCGAGGACGCGTTCTACCAGGCCAAGATCGCCACGGCGCGCTTCTATTACGCCAAGCTGCTGCCGGAAGCGGAAGCGCTGAAAATCAGCATCAAGTCCGGCGCCAAGCCGCTGATGAGCCTGGAGGACGAGCACTTCGCCTTCTAAGCGCCCCGCTCCGGCGCAACGGCTGTCCCGTCGGACAGCCGTTTTTCTTGCCCGCCTGCCCAAGTTTTCCGGCCGGCTGCCGAAAACAGGTCATACTCAGATTTTCCGCCCTGAGCGCCAGGCAGAGGCGAGCGGGCAGAACCTTGCAGCCAGGAGGCCGTGATGAGCATCAACACCATCAGCAACGCCAGCAGCAACCAGACCAGCCAGACCGCTCAATCCGGCGCGGCCGGCCAGGCCGTCAACGCCCAGCAGACCGCCAAGAACCAGTTGAACGCCACCCTGGTGGAATCGCTGAACATTTCGATCTCCATCTCCGGCGGCAACGGCAACGGCCAATCGCAAACCCTGCTGTTTCGCGCCGCCATCGACCGCATCAACCAGATACTGGGCGACGCTTACGGCGCGCCGGCGGCGGACGCCAGCCAGCCGGGCGGCGCCAGCGGCCCGGTCAGCGGCTATCTGCAGCAGAACCAGGACGTGGACACCTCGCCGGAAGCCACCGCCAAGCGCATTCTGGACGGCGCGACCGGTTTCTTCGCCGCTTACGCCAACCAGCACCCCGAACTGAGCCCGGAGCAACAGGCCACCAATTTCGTCTCGCTGGTGCGCGGCGGCTTCGAGCAAGGCTACGCCAGCGCCGTCAACATTCTCAAAAGCCTGAACGTCTTCAACGGCAACGTCTCCAGCGACGCGCAGAAAACTTATGATCTGGTGCAGAAGGGCTTTGACGACTTCCTGCAAGGCAAGCTTGGCGGCAACGCCGCGACCACCAGCGACGGCAGCGTCGCGACGGCGGGCGGCGGCAACTAGCGGCACGCCGGGCGGATGTGGTTTTTGCGGCACATTCCGGCGGCGGCCGCCGCCGGCCGCCCTCGCCGCGCTGGCATTCGCCGCGAGACGGCGCAGAATGATCCTGGCGGTTCTCGCCGCGATCGCCGCCAACCTTGAGAAGACGGCAACGCCCGCAACGGGCCAGCCGCCAGGCGGCTCAAATCCGTTCCTTTCGTCGAAACCCGATCGCCCTCTCCCGGAGGAGACACCATGGCAGACGACATCATTTCCATCGCCCCGATCGGCGGCGTCAACGAGCATGCGCCCGGCCACGGCGACATCGCCCGTTACGGCAACGCCCCCCACCATCACGCGCCGCCGCGCCAGGACAGCGCGGACATCAGCATCGCCACCGGCCAACAGGCGCAAAGCCTGTTCTACTGCTCGGCGCTGGACCAGATCCGGGCGCAACTGGGCCTGAACAGCCCGATGCCCGCGCGCCATCAACCGGCGGACGCGCTGGCCAGCCGCAGCCAGCAACTGATGCACGGCATCGCCGCGCTGTTTGACGGCTATCGGCAAAACCGCGCCGATCAATCGCTACCCGCCGCTCTGGCGGCCTTCATCGACGGCGCGCAAGCCGGTTTGCAAGCCGGCTTTCGGGAAACCTGCGACGTGCTGCGCCAGCTGAAGGTGCTGCACCCGCAAATCGTCAACGAACTGGAACACACCCGCAGCCAGACTGCGGCCCTGCTGCGGGATTTCCGCCCCTGACCCCGGCGGCGCGGGCCTGAACGCCACAGCCGCGCCGCCTTTCGCTTGCGCCAGGTCAAAAAGGCGCGGCGCAAACTGTCTTGGTCAAAATCTTCAAGGTAAATTAGAATCTATTAATTTTCGTTAAGGTTTCGCCATGGAGTTACTGCTTGGCGCGGTCGTCACCTTTCTGGTGGGCCGCTACATTTTCAAGGGCTACTCGGCCACCGGCGTGCTGCTGGTAGGCGGCATCGCGCTGCTGGCCGCCTCGGTGCTGCAAGGCCATCCCATTCTGCCCAAGAGCGTGGCCAGCACCGGCCACCCCGTCGCCGACATTCCTGAATACATCAAGTACCTGCTCGGCAACCGCGCCGCCGACCTCGGCATGATGGTGATGGCGCTGTGCGGTTTCGCCAGCTACACCACCCACATCGGCGCCAACGACATGGTGGTCAAGCTCGCTTCCAAGCCGCTGAGCCTGATCAAATCGCCGTACATCCTGATGGTAGCCGCCTACTTCGTCGCCTGCGTGCTGTCGCTGGCGGTATCGTCGGCCACCGGTCTTGGCGTGCTGCTGATGGCCACCCTGTTCCCGCTGATGGTGAACATGGGCATCAGCCGCGGCGCGGCCGCCGCGATCTGCGCGTCGCCCGCCGCGCTGATCCTGTCGCCGACTTCCGGCGACGTGGTCATCGCCGCCCAGGCGTCCAATATGCCGCTGATCGACTTCGCCTTCAAAACCACCCTGCCGATTTCGGTCATCGCCATCGTCTGCATGGGCGTCACCCACTTCTTCTGGCAGCGTTATCTGGACCGCCGCGACGGCGTGGCCCTGACCCGCCAGGACGCGCATGAAATCAAGACCGACGCGCCGGCCCTCTACGCGCTGCTGCCGTTCACGCCCATCGTCGGCGTGCTGGTGTTCAACGGCAAGATCGCGCCGGAATTGCACATCGTCACCATCCTGATCATCTGCATCCTGCTGACTTCCTGCCTGGAATTCATCCGCCATCGCAGCGCCAAGCCGGTATTCGCCGGCCTCGACATCGTCTACAAGGGCATGGGCGACGCCTTCACCAGCGTGGTGATGCTGATCGTCGCCGCCGGCGTGTTCGCCCAAGGTCTCTCCACGCTGGGCTTCATCAGCGAACTGATCGCGCTGGCGCAATCGTTCGGCTCCGGCGCGGTGGTGCTGATGCTGGTGCTGGTGGCCATCACCACCATCGCCGCCATGACCACCGGCTCGGGCAACGCGCCGTTCTACGCCTTCGTCGAGCTGATCCCCAAGCTGGCCGCGCACTCCGGCATCAACCCCGCCTTCCTGGCGATTCCGATGCTGCAGGCGTCCAACCTGGGCCGCACCGTGTCGCCGGTGTCCGGCGTGGTGGTGGCCTGCTCGGGCATGGGCCAGATTTCGCCGTTCGAAATCGTCAAGCGCACCTCGCTGCCGGTGGCCGTCGGCCTGGTGGTGGTGGTGGCGGCGACCTGCGTGATGGTGCCGGCCTAAGACCCGCCCGGTCCCCGACGCCGCTTGGCCATGAAAAAAGCGACGCCCGTTTTTAGCGGGCGTCGCTTTTTTTGCGCGCGGCGGCGCTTTATTTACAGCGTCTGCGGGTCGATGTCCGCCACGCTGTCGAAGACGTGGTCCGGCTGATACGGGAATTGCTCCATCGACGCGCGGGTGGAAACGCCGGAGAGCACCAGCGCGGTGCACATGCCGGCTTCCAGGCCGCCGACGATGTCGGTATCCATGCGATCGCCTATCATCACCGCCTCTTCCGGATGCACGCCCAGCTTGCGGGTGGCCAGCATCATCATCAGCGAGTTGGGCTTGCCGACGATGTAGGGCTTCTTGCCGGTGGCCGCCTCGATGGCGGCAAGCAAGGTGCCGGCCGCCGGCTCGTAGCCGCCGCCTTCTATCGGGTCGATCATGTCCGGGTTGGTGCCGATGAATTTGGCGCCCTGGTCGATGAAGCGCACCGCCTTCTTGATCTGCTCGAAGCTGAAGGTTTGCGATTTGGCCACCACCACGTAGTCCGGATGCGACTCCGAAATCGAAAAGCCGACGTTGTACAGCTCGTTGATCAGGCCCGCGCCGCCCACCACGTAAGCGGTGGGCATGGCCTTGCGGGTCTGGCTTCTGAGAAACATCGCCGTGGCCATGGCGCTGGTGATGAAATTGTCCTCGGTCAGGCCGTTGATGCCCAGGCCTTCCAGCTTCAGCCGCAAATCCAGCGGGGTCTGCTCGGCGTTGTTGGTCAGGAACAGGAAAGGGGTGCCGGTGTCGATCAGGCGCTGGATGAACTCGCGCGCGCCGGGTATCAGCTGCTTGCCGCGGTAAATCACGCCGTCCATGTCGGAGATGATGCTTTTGCTCATTGCGTCTATCCAGAACTCGGGCGCCGATGTCGCGGGCGCCGTCGCGGCTTGCGGCCACGCTGCCGCAACGGCGACAGCATAGCACGGGCAAGCGACGGTTTTTCGCGCCGAGCATCCGGAGGTCAAGCGCACCGGCCGAGGCGCTCAGGTGGCGCTGGCGTCGAATATCACGGTGATGGTGCCACGATACACATCGCCGGCCTGACGTGACATATTGGACGCATCAGCGGGCAACACTTTGAAACTTAGCCTTGAGCGACGTGCGGCACTGTTAAAGCGTGAGGTAAAAACCACCCCGAAGTCAGTACCCAACTGGATCCCCTCTGCATTGATGCCACTGGCCTTCACCCTCCCCCCTTCCATCGAGAGTCGGGTTACCACGGGCACTACCGTCTTCTTGCTGTTGGCGATACCACAGTGGGTAGATATGTTGTATTGACACTCCAGGCGCACACTGAAATTGCCGGAGCTGGCGATGCTGAACGGCACCTCGCGCAGCAAGCCGGTAGCCGGCCGCCCCTGCTGCAACCATACCTGCCAGCCGCCAGGAGGCTCCAGCAGCACATGGCGACCGCTCTCCGGGTAACTTACTTTCAGTTCATGTTCCACCGTCAGTTCGAAATTGATCTTCTGGCTGGCGGGGCTCACCGTGGCGTTGTCGCCAAAATCGAAATCCTGGTTGGGGCCTATCGTGTAGGTCAGGCTGCCGGTGTACTTGCCGTTTTCCAGCTTGAGCGGATCCGGCGCTTCCATCTCGTACATCAGGCCTAAGTTATTCATGCTCATCCCGTCGACGATGGCGTAACTGGGCAATTTGGCGCAGCCGCCTACGCCTTGAGGATACCCCCAGACAGCTTTGGCCCAGAGAGGGGAGATCATCCCGAATTCAAGCTGCTGGACACATGGGCGGCCAGGAGCAGTCCAAGTTGTGCCTCCCCATAACTTGGAATGCGCAGCGACCCATTCGCTATCAGATAGACCGACAATGACAGTAATGTCTTTCTTTAACTGAAAGCCAATCGCCAAAGCGCTGATCCTGAAACGCAGACTGGCACGCTGTCCGGTTGAGGTATTGGTTACAGTTACGTTGCGAAACTCACTAGGCACTTTGGCATATGCGCCTTGCCTAGGATTGGTTTCCTTGGCTTTGATCGGACCATAAGACAAGGTGATCGGAAAATCCAATGAAAACGCTTTCAACCCTCCTGCGCAGAGAGCTGGATAACTAACGCAGAAGCCCGCCTGCTTGGTGGTATTGACGAACTGATTGCGCTGCGGCGCCAGCACCGAGGGTTTGAATTCGGCGGTGATGTTCATGTCCGCCGCCTGCGCCGCGCCCGCCAGCAGCAGCGCCGTCAAGCCGCCCGCAGCCACGCGGGGCAGCCTTGCCATCGTGTTGTTCTGCATGATGTTTCCTTTTATGGCCTAGCTGTCCGCCTTATCCGGCAGGCAGCGGATTTCGCCGATGTAGATCAGATCGCCGTCGCGGCGCTCCAGCTTTTGCCCAGCCTGGTATCGGCACCAGCTGCGTCCTTCCACCCGCACCTCCAGCTCCGGTTGGCGGGCGCTGACGTCCAAGCTGAAAAAACCGTCGGCGTCGCTGATCGTCCGCCCGGCGTGATTGATCACCGCCGCGCCGGACAGGGGCCGGCCAGCCGCGTCCTGCAGCCGGCCGGCCAGGGTGACGATCTGCCGCACTTCGACGGCGGCGTAGCCCACCCCGCCCTTGTTCAGGTGATAGGCGGTTTGCGCCGGGCTGATGTTGGCGGCCACGGACTCCTTCTCCTGGAAGTAGAAGCTGAGCTTGCCGGCGCGATACGGCGTCACCGGCAGCAGATTGCGTCCGCCGTGCAAGGCATAGCTGCCGCCGGCGGAGTCGTCGGCGTGCAAGACCACGCCGGGAACGTCGGAGGCCACGTCCACGATCACGCCGGTGTCGATCCCGGAGGCCAGACCTTCGGCGGATATCGCCACCGCCTGGCCGCTGAAGGCCAGCGTACTCTCCAGGTTTACCCCGCCGCTGAGTCCGCCGCCCTGGCTGGAACGGGACAGGTAGGCATCGCCCTGCGCCAGCGGATGCCGCCATTGCGCGTCGCCGCTGCCCCCCAGACCGTAGCGGTCGGCACTCAAACCCAGACTGTACTGCTGCAGCCAGGACGACTCCTGACTTTGTCGCAGCGTGACGCTGGCGTAGCGATCGCGCGCTCCCTGGCCGCTGCTGCGGCTGCCTACGCTGGCGCTGACGCTACGGCCAGTACGAGCGAAGTCCAGGTTCAACGACAACTCCGCGCCGCGATTGCGCGCGCCCGCCACGCCGCCGTACGGCCGATCGAAAACGGATAGGCGCAGCGTGGCGTCGCTGCCCCACAGCTTCTGGCGTCGGTTCAGCCCCAAGTCCAATCCCAGGCCGTTGCCGACGCCGCTGCTATTGGCGACCCGCGCCGTCAGGTTGTCATTCGCGCCCAATTGCTGCTGCCAGGTCACCGCCGCCGAACGCACTGGCTGCGTGCTGCCGTCGGCCAGCGTCTGCTGTCCCTGGCTCAGGCTGACCAGCACGCTACCGCTGTGATAGGCACCGTGCAATTGGACGTCGGCGCCGTTGCCGGCGAGGCTGCTGTGAAACCAGTTGCCACTCAACTTCAGATCGCGGCTGAAATCCACGGCCGCCGAAGCGCCTACGCCATTCCGATCGCCGCTGCGCTGAGCATTCAAACCGGTCACCACCTGCGGATGCAACAAGTAGTTGACGCTGCCGCCCAGCACCAACTGGCCATCGCCCGGCGCGTCCAGATTGTCCAGCAGATTCCTTTGCCGGCCGGCAAAAACGTTGTAGCGCAGGCGTTGCTCCGGATCGCCCCAACTGGGCGGCTTGTACACCCATTCAGTCTGCGTGCTTTGCACGACACCGTCCCGCATCACCCTGACTTCCACCTGGTAAACCCCTTCCGGCAGCGTGCGAGTATTTACCAGTTGCAAGCCCGATGCCACCGCCTGGCTATGCAGCAGCACGCCATTGCGCAACACCTCGACCATGCCGTCGCGGTTGGCGGTGACGTAAATCGGATAGCTGCTGGCGTAATCCCTGCTGGCGCTAAGGGTGTCGGAACTGCCGGCCATCATGCCCAGCGTCATGCCGTCCATCCCGTCCAGCGCGCGTGGCAGCAACACCATCTGCTGGCTGTCGGGCGAAAAATATCCCAGCCGCAGGAAATGGCCGGCGTATTCCCGCTGGCCGTACAGCTGGGTTAAGGAATGCTGCCAACCGTCCTCCTCACCGCCGTTCTTGCTGACCAGCAAGCCGCTGCTGCCGGTCCAGTTGCCCACGCTGCCACTCATGTCCAGCGCATAGCGCCCGCCACTGGCTCCCCCTGCCCCGCCCGCCAGATTCAACTGGCTGCGGGCGATCAGGCCCTGGCTGCCACCATCGGGCTGTCGCAAGAAGCGGGCAGACTGGCGGCCGGTCTCGGCATGGCGGCTCAGCAGATACAGGGTGGCATTTTCGACGCTGTAGTGCATGCTGAGCAGGCCGTCCGGGCAATTCTCCCGACATTCGCCCAAGGGCTTAGGTTCGGCCAGATACGCCTGCCAGACGCCCTGCGCCAGGGTATCCGCTCCCGGGCCTAGGTCGCTGAACTGCAGCAACTGCACGCTGCCGTCGCGCCCCAGTGCCAACAGGGCGTCACCCAGGAATACGCCGTTCAGCTCGACCCGACTGGCCTGCGGGCTGTTGAATAGCCGGTCGGCGAACTCGGCAGGGATATCCTCTGCCTGGCTCTGCAGGGACAGCGTCGTCATCGGGTTTCCCGCCGCCGCCGCGCCGCACAGCAGCAAGCAGCCTATCAACAAGAGTTTGATATGCATCGGTTCCGTTTGCGAAGAGCCGCCAGGCGAGCCTTTGCTGCTGCCTTGCGCCGACGGGCCCAATGAGCGCTGCCGGCGGCTCTCAAGACATTGAAAAGGGCACGCCGGATGGCGTGCCCAAACCAGCGCAGGGGAGATCAAACCATGTGGTTTACTGCGCCGGCGGCGTCACGCTTTCAAACATCATGTTGACCACCGCGCTATACTGCCCGGCCAGATAACCGCCGCTGGGTTTCACCGGCTCCAGCTCCAGCGTCACCCGCTTGCTGGCGGCGGCATTGGTAGCCGACATCACTTCGACCTTCTTATCCTTGCCCACATCCAGCTTCTTGTCGGCCACTTTCACGTTGAGCGCGATATTGTTCTGGCCGGTACTGCTGTAAAGGATGGCGGCTTCTTCCAGATAGCCCTGGATCGCGCCCAGCGAGCTTTTCATTTCCAGCGTCTTGCGCAGCGGCTCCAGGCTCTGAGTACCCGGCTGCCAGTTCATGCTTTGCACCTGGCCGCCCCAACCGCCCACCGGGGTAACGTAAAAACTGTCCGAGGGAATGCGGGCTTCGACTGTCAGTTGCAGCGGCGTCTGTTCCGCCACTGCCGTCCCCCAGACGGAGGCCAGCGCTATTGCCGCCAATATTTGCTTCATCATGTGCATCTCCAGTTTGCTCCAAGCCAAAATCGACATCAGGGAAGGGATACAGGCTTGGTTCGCGTCCCCTCCACCAGCTCGAAGCGGTAACTGCGCTCAGGCTTGTCCTCCAGCCGCAGCTCGGCCTGCGGCAAAACATGGCGCTTGACCGCCTCCGAGCAGTCCCGCTTCGCATCGCACTGGTACAAGGCCTCCAGCGCGATAGTGCTATTGCCCCGGTTGCGAATGACGAAGGCGTCGCCTTCGCGCTCCAGCCGGGTGTCGTAATGCTCGGTTCGAGGCCGGACGATCAGGAAAGCGCCGTAGCCGGTCAGCACATTGACCCCAGCGTCCAGCGTCTGCTGATACTGGCGCGCCGCCTTGTCGTCGAGTCCGAATTCATCCTTCTTTTGCGGCAGGACCGGCACGAAGCGCACCCGGTAATAACGTTCGCGATCGCGCGGGCCGACGTAGAGCAGGCGTACGCTGCCGCCGGCACCAGCCGGCACGATCAGATGCGACGGGCTGGCGATCAACCCTTCCAGCTTTTCGCCGGCTTCCGCGCGCTTGCCGGCCACTTCCTGATGCTTGCCGTCCGCGCCGTACACCACCTCGTGTACGCTGACCCGAACGAAGGCCGTGCTGCTACCGCTGTTGTAAACCCGCTTAAGAATCGAGCCGCGGTCGTGGTCGATGTAGTTGTACAGCGCGCCTATGCTGATTACAGGCCCGGACAGCGCCGGCAAGGCTGAGCACCATGCCGCGAGCAGGAGGATCAATCGTTGCATCCCCTCTTCCTTTCTTGAACTCACACACCTGTTGCCTGGCAGCTGCAATTGAACACATAAGCCGTAATGGCCTGCAGCAGCCTGGATTTTTCGCCATCGCTAAGATGCACGACTGGAGGATCGCCGGGATGGTGGCGACCCAGCGCGCCCTGACACACCGCGTACCCACGGGAGATTTCCAGGTAAAAACGACGCCTTTGGGTTTGTTTCAGATAATCGCCGAACAGCTTCCGCAGACGCCGCAACTGACTGACGCCCAATTGACCGTTCAGATACAGTTGCTCGGGATTGATGATCGCCATCGCTCAGAACCTGACGCCAAAATCTGCCGCGCTCATCGGCCGGGCCAGGAAGTAGCCCTGGCCGGTGGCGACTCCAAGCTGCCTGGCGATATCCAGGTCCAGCTCGCTCTCTATGCCTTCCAGCACCACATCGCTCAACGCCAAACTGCGGGCCAAACCCACCGCCGCAGCCAATACCGTCAGGCCGTCGTTGCCGCGGTTGGCCGCGCGCAACAGGCCCTGGTCCAGCTTGAGCTGGGTGAGCGGCATCTGGCTGAGCAGCTGCAGGTTAGCGTAGCCGCTGCCGAAGTCGTCCAAGGCCAGTTGGAAGCCGTGCAAGCGCAGGCTGGCCATATTGCCCAGCGCCAGCCCCAGCTCCGTGAGCGCCTCTGATTCGGTGACCTCGACGATGATGTCGGCCGGATCGAGGCGTCGCCGGGCGGTTTCCGCTACCAGAAAGGCGGTGCACTCCTTTTGTTTCAACAGCTGCCAGCCCAGATTGAAAGCCAGCGAAATGCGCCGCCCCTGCGAACGCCAATGCCGCAAATCGCCCAAACCCTGACTCAACAGCTGCTGCGTCAATTGCCACAGAGCCTCGGGATCGGCGAACAGGCGCTGGAAAGCACTGGGAGCCAGCAAGCCATATTGCGGATGCCGGCAGCGTGCCAACAACTCAACCCCGACGCAGCCAACATTTTCCAGATGGAATTTCGGCTGGTAGTAGGGCTCAAACCGCCGCTCACGCAGACAGCGCCGGATTTCGTCCAGGCCCAGATCCACGCCGCCAGGCAGCGGCAGAGACAAAGCCTCGACCACTGCCTCAGAAGTCAATACCTGTCGCAATGCCTCCCGCGACACCGGTTTTTGCAGGGAGCCCAGCACCTTCCAGCGCGACGCCTGCGCCGCCGCTTCCGCCGCTTGCATGATTCGACTGTCAAACGAACTCATAAAAACTAGCGCCGATGGTTTGGCACCGCACTCTCCCAATGCTCTGGCAAATGCTATGCCATCCATATTCGGCATCTGCAAATCGCAAATCACGACGTCAAATGGGCTGCTCTCATTTTGACGAATCACATCCAATGCGCCACTAGCGCATCCGGCCTCTTCCACTTCTTGAAAACCGATCTGCCGCAAAAGATCGCTGATTAAAAACCGCTGCGCGGCGTGATCATCCACTATCAAAAACTTTGTCATGCAACCACCTTCTTTACATCTCTATCGTACTAGGTCGATTTGCATAAAAATATCAGACGATTCTTTAGTTTTTGTAGGAATTTTCCTATGATGGACATTGTCGTACCGGCATTGATATCATCTAGGCGAAATACGCATCAGGATTATCATGAAATCAATTGTAATAATCGACGACCACCCCGCCATGCGCATGGCCATTCGAGCACTATTGGAAAAAGACCATGAATTCAGAGTGGAACATGAAGCTGGAAGCGGCTTGGAAGGATTATCTTTCTTAAAAAAGAAACTAGTCGATCTAGTTATTTTAGATCTAGAATTGCCGGACATGGATGGCTTTGAGGTATTAAAAAGAATAAAGCGTGACAAGTTGCAGAGTAAGATTTTATTTCTCTCTGCAAAAAATGAAGATGTTTATGCTGCTCGCGCGATGAAAGGCGGAGCACATGGCTACATCAGTAAGGATAAAGACCTAGCAGATATTGTCCAAGCTGTAGAGCTAGTACTGTCTGGATATTCATTCTTTCCCCAATCCGCTATGCATAGTCTCTACCTTGAGGCCCATCCTTCAGAGAATAGTGCCTTCGCCAGCTTGTCCAACCGTGAATTGATGATCGCGCGGTTATTGGCCCAGGGCCTGTCAAATCTCGATATTGCCCGTCAATTGGCGATCAGCAACAAGACGGTCAGCACCTATAAGGCCAGGATATTCCAGAAACTCAACGTGCGCTCGCTAGTCGAGCTGGCGCAACAGGTCCGAGAGCATGCGGCGGGCTAGCCTCGCGGCGCTGGGGCTGTTGCTGGCCTTGCTCGCAGGTCCCGCCAGAACCGAAACAGAAACGGCACCCTTGCTGCTGCATCTACACGGTGCCGAAGTCGATGACAATCTGGAACGCCGTCGCCCGCTGCTACGAGTGGGCATGGTGCTGGACGAGTACATTCCCTACTACGTGCGCCGCGACAGCCGCCAGTTGGAAGGGGTTACTGCCGATTATTTGACGCTGATAGGTCACCGCCTGCGCCAGCACGTCGAGGCGGTGGCCTTTCGACGCAAGCCAGAAGCCCTGCAGGCCTTGCGCGCTGGAGACATCGACCTGCTGGCCGGCAACATGAGTGACCTTGCTCCCGGACTGGTTGCCAGCCGCAGTTACTTCCCTAACCGCATCGTCGAAGTCAAACGCATCGAGGATGCAGACACTGCCCGGCCACGCGTCGCTATCGGTCAGCACAACGCATGGGCCGACGCCATCCCTCGCTTGTATCCAGGTAGCACGCTGCAATATTACGAAAACGGCTTACAAGCCTTGCAAGCTGTGGCCTTCGGCCAAGCGGACCTCTACATCGGCAATCCTACCGAGGCCAACTTCCTGATCAACCAGTTATCGCTGGAAAATCTGGAAATCGCCAACTATTCGTTATTAGAAGACGATCCCTTCGTTTTCCTGCTCCGCAGAGACAATTCGCAACTTCTAGCTGCGTTGAATCAGTCCCTTTCCTCTTTGCCCAATCGGGTAGATCTCGAAATCCAAAAGCGTTGGCAGGGTGGGCCCGAGCATTACAATATTCGCCGCCAGATTAAAATGTCAGCAAGCGAGATGGCATGGATACGCGCCAATCCGGTAGTACGCTATGCAGTCCCATCCGATTTGTATCCCTTGGCTTTCAAGACCAGCAAGGATGCCCGGCCGGAAGGAATGGCCATTGATCTGCTACGCAAAATTGCTCGCCTTACTGGACTGCACTTCATCGAAGCAACACAGAGCGGAAACCTTCAGCAAATAGATTTCTCCAAGCGTGAGGTCGATATCGTTCCCAACCTGGCCGTCACCGATAGTCGCCGCCAGATCATGTTGCTCTCCACCCCTTACGTACAATCGTTATGGGGCATCATTACTCGCCGCGATGAAAGCGGCATTCATTCACTAGCCGACTTGGCCTACAAGAAAGTGGCCATTATCCGTAACTCTGCGGCTAGGGACGTCATCGCCGATACCGCAGTACGCCAACACATCCAGTTCGTAGAGGCGCCGGACATGCTCAGCACCTTCCGGCTGCTCGCCCAGCACAAGGTGGACGCCAACATCAACAGTCTGCTGGTAGCTAATGCCATCGTACGCAACGGAGGGTTAGGCCAGTTCAAGGTCATCGGTACCGCGAGCCAAACTCCGTTGGGCATCGCCGTCGCCACCAATCGCAGCTTGCCCATTCTGGCTGAGATCATCAACAAGGCCATCCTGGCGATTCCGCAGGAAGAACTGGACCAATTGCGTGTTGAATGGGTAAACAGCAAGACCAGCGCCATGCATATCGGTTTAAATCGTCTCAACGACCGTAACTATGAGATGCTGATTCGAATACTGGCGACTAGCCTATTGTTGCTGCTGCTGCTGGTGGCCTATCGCGCGCGCCGCAACTGGCTGCAGCAACGCATGCTGCGCGAACGTCTGGACACGCTGGGACGGCTGGTGGACCAACTCCCTTTCGCCCTGTTCATCAAGCTGCCCGGCAGCGGGGTTGAGCTATCCAATCCGCCGTATCGCGAGCTGCACGCCAAGGTAGGCAATGACGCGCTGCACGCGCTGCAAACCGAATTGGTCGGCCGCGTTCGCCGCGACAATGCCGCCACGCGGATGGAAGGCCAGATCGCCAACGCCGAGGGTCCTCAAGACCTGCTGCTGTGGGCCAAGCCCTTCGCCACCGTCACCCAGGATCAAGGCGCGGTGCTGGGCGGCTGGTTCGACATCAGCCCGCTCAAGCGCAGCGAACGCGCGCTGGAGCAAGCCAAGAACGACGCGGAAAGCGCCAATCGCGCCAAGACCACCTTTCTGGCCATCATCAGCCACGAAATCCGCACGCCGATGAACGCCATCCTGGGCTTGCTGGAACTGGAGCTGAAAAAAGCGCCCAACGACAATCTGTGCGCCAGTTTCCAGGCGGCCGCCAGCCTGCTGCATCTGCTGGACGGCATTCTGGATCAGGCCAAGATCGAGGCCGGCCAGCTGAGCATCGCGCCGCACCCGGCCCAGCCCTGGCGCATGCTGGCCAGTCTCGCGGCGATCTACGGCCCCATCGCCAAGGAAAACGGGCTGGAGCTGCAACTGCGCACCGACCCGGACCTGCCGCGCTGCCTGTTCATGGACGAAAAGCGCGTCGGCCAGATACTGGGCAATATGCTCGGCAACGCCGTCAAGTTCACCGAACGCGGCTACGTGCGCATCGATTGCGTCTGGCAGCCGCAGGCCGACGACGCCGGCGTGCTGCGCGTGGAGGTGAGCGACAGCGGCCGCGGCATTTCCGAAGAGGCGCAAGCGCATATCTTCGACGCCTATGCCCAGGAGCAACCCGCGGGAAAGGCCGGCACCGGCCTTGGATTATGGATTTGCGCCAACCTGATCCGGCAGATGGACGGCGAAATCAGCCTGTCCAGCCGGCTGGGCGAAGGCACTTGCGTTCGCGTCGCCATTCCCGCCCTGCTCTGCAGCGAAGCCGCCGGCGAACCGCCGCCGCCGGCGCTGCCCTGGATAGACCCGGCGCTCAGCGTGCTGGTGGTGGACGACCATCCGGCCAACCGCCTGCTGCTGGAACAGCAACTGCGCTTCATCGGCCTGGACAACGTCCTCTGTCTGGCCAGCGCGGAAGAAGCGCTGGCGCTCTTGGAGCGCGAACGCCGCGATGTGGTGATCAGCGACTGCTTCATGCCCGGCCTCGACGGTTTCGGCCTGGCGCGGCGGCTGCGCCGGCGGCCGGGGCCGCAGCCGCGCATCATCGGCTACACCGCCGACGCCCGGCCCGGCAACCTGCGCCAGGCTCTGGACGCCGGCATGGATAGCTGCCTGGTCAAGCCGGTCAACATCCAGCAGCTGGCCGCCGCGCTGGCGGCCTCCCAGACATCCGACGCCGCGCCGGAACGACTGGGCGCGCTGCGAGCCAGCGTCGCCGGCCTGGGTTTGTCCGACATCGCCCGCCAGCAATTCATCGACCTGCTGCAAGAAAGCAATCGGCAGGACTTGCAAGCGCTGCGCCAGGCCGCCGAACAGGCCGACTTTGCGCAAATGGCGGCGCTGACGCACAAGCTGATGGGCGCCGCGCGCATGATTCAGGACCAGGAAACGCAGGCCCTGTGCGAATGCCTGCAGGACAGCGTGGCGCAGCAGGCGCTGGCCGACTGCCGCAGCCTGATCGACGACTTGGCGCAGGCCATCGCCGAATGCCACGTCATGCTGGAGCAGGCGCGCCAGACAGGCAGCGAGGCTTGATCATTCGATTGGCGAATATGTCTTAAAAGTAAAATTCATTATTGGCATGCAAGCCGAATCCTTATACTCATCGCATTACCGATCGCAGCGCCCTCCTTGCGATCGGGAACGCCGGCCACGGGCCGGAGTCGGACAACACAGGCAAGAAAAAGCAAACAAGCCATGACTGCAAAGACCCCGTTTCAGCCGAAGAAAGCCCTGGTGGCGGAAGGCGGTGCGATGCGCGGCATTTTCGCCGCCGGCGTGCTGGACACCTTCATGGAGCAAAACCACCAGCCCTTCGATCTCGCCATCGGCGTCTCCGCCGGCTCCACCAACCTGATCGGCTACCTGGCTGGCGACTATCGCCGCAACTACCAGATCATCACCAAACACGCCCGCAGCAAACGCTTCATGAACGTCTGGCGCTTTCTGCGCGGCGGCCATCTGTGCGACGTGCGCTGGCTGTGGCAGGCCTCGTACCGCGACACGCCGCTGAACGTCGAACGCTATCTGCAAGGCCCCTGCCCGCTGTGGGCGGTCACCACCAACGCCGACACCGGCGAAGCCGGCTACTACCGGGTCACCGAAGCCAATATGCACTGCGTGCTGCCCGCTTCCTGCGCCATCCCGCTGGCCTACCGCGACTTCATCCGCATCAACGGCGCGCCGATGACCGACGGCGGCCTGGCCGATCCCATACCGGTCAAGCGCGCCTACGAGCAAGGCGCCCGCGACATCACCGTCATCCTGTCGCACCCGCTGGGCTACCACGAGCCGCAAGGCCACTGGCTGCGCGCGCTGCGCCCCTTTTTCAAGGAACACCCGTCGCTGTACGACAGCCTCCTGGCCTACCCCGAACGCTACAACCAGGCGCTGGCCTTCATCCAGAAGCCGCCGGCCGATTGCGCCCTGCGCATCATCGCCCCGCCCTCCAACTTCATGGTCAACAGCTTCACCACCGACCTGTCGCAGCTGAAGATAGGCTATCAACTGGGCTGCTATCACGGCCTCAAGCACTTGTACCCGCATCGGCAGGGCCGCCGCGAAAGCGAATAAGCCGCTACGGCGACAGGGATATCCCGATTTGTTACAATTGGCCGCTGGAACGCTGGCAATCCCGTGCTTTTAGCGTATTTTGCCGCCAAGTTGGCGGCCCCTTTGCTTTGAGGTAACAAGCATGAGCAATTTGCCCAACTGCCCGCAGTGCAACTCCGAATACACCTACGAGGACGGCAGCCACTTCGTCTGCCCGGAATGCGCGCACGAATGGCCGCTGCAGGCGGAAGCCGCCGCGGAGGAAAAGCGCGTGGTGCGCGACGCCAACGGCAACGAACTGCAAGACGGCGACACCGTCACCGTGATCAAGGACCTGAAAGTCAAGGGTTCTTCGTCGGTGGTGAAAGTGGGCACCAAGGTGAAAAACATCCGCCTGGTGGACGGCGACCACGACATCGATTGCAAGATCGACGGCATCGGCGCGATGGGCCTCAAGTCGGAATTCGTGAAGAAAGCCTGATCGGCGCCCGCTCCGGAAAAATGCCGCCTTCCTGATGGAAAGGCGGCATTTTCATGTCCGGCCCAAACTGCGCCGGGCGCGAGGCCCGGCGCTTCCAGCGCTCAATAATGGCCTATGCACAGCGCCTGATGCAGGGAGCCTTTGACGCCATGCGGCGTTTCCGGGCGGAGGTAGTAACCAAACAGCAGCAAGATCATCAAGACAATGGAAAACGCCGCGCCAGTAGCGAAAAACTTGTCGCTCACCACGCACAGGCCAAAAGCGTAGACATAGATCGGGATGACCACCATCGCCACGTAGAAGAAAAGCCTGGTCGCCCCCACGCCGCCGGGAAGGACGATTTGCAGGGCGAATAACAAGAACAAGGCGCTCATCGCGAGCAACAGGAACACGCACAGCTTGGCCATGAGCGTCATGACAAACCCCTCCGGGCCGATGGCAAGAAAAACGGTCGGCCCAATTCATTGGCAAAAACATCGAAACTCGCCTTGCGGCATCGCCGGCAAGACGCCAGGCAGCCCCTGCGAACGGAAGCCGCCAGACAAGCGCCAGAGCAAGCGGTCAGGCTTGCCCCGGACGCCTCTTATGGCCCATTACCAACCATAGCCTACCCCCGCTCCCAGCGAATACTCGGACGCGCCGGCATACGAACCGCCCACCGTCACCGCCACGCCGCTGGCAAGCTTGCGCTGATAGCCAATGGCCAATGCCGACTGCCCGCGATACACGCCGGTGCTGATCGCCATCCGGTTTTCGGTTTGCATCCCAGCCACGCTGGCGGCAAGCATGGACATGGCCGTGCTCATCGCGCCTATCTTCTTCACACGGGTATCCACCACATCAAGACGCCCCCGCAGGTCGACCACCTTCTGCTGCAGGCCATCCACCTGCGACTGCACCCCTCTCAACTGCGACATATTGACCGCATCGTGATCATGCGTCCCGGCCATCACATTGGTAATGGCGCGACGCTGCTGCTGGGAACCGACAGAAACCGTGTTCTCGCGATCCGCCACGGAGTTGGCGCCCAGCGCCACGCTATGATCCGCCTTGGCCTCCGCGTTCGCCCCCGCCGCAGTCGAATTGGCCCCGGACGCTTGGGCGACTTCCGTACTGCCGGCAGCGCTGCCTTTTCCATCGAACAACGGTTGGCCGCCGCCCACGCCGCCACCGGCGCCGACTTCGCCGGAGCCGCCCGAACCGGCGCTGCCAGGGTCTTCCTGCACGCTGCCGCTCTCCAGCGAGCTCACCCGGCTATCCAGATAACCCAAAGCGTCGCCCACATTGTCGTAACTCGCCCCGGTACTGAAGGTATACGTCGGCCCGCTCCACGTTCCGGATGCGCTGATGGCCGCGCCCCCACCCGACACCATCGCCAGGGACTGATACGCGCCGTACAGTTGGCTGCCATTGACGGCATCCATGCTGTTCGCCGTCACGCTCCCCGCTTGCAGATTACCAAGAGCGGTTCCATTGATGCCTGCCAGCCGCACCGCGCTTTTATCCGCGCCGCTGTAGATCACCACATTGCTTGAACCATCCTCGTTGACCATGCCTGCGCTCTTGAGCTGGCCCAGATTGACCGCATCGGAATCTTCAATACCATTGGCAACGTTCTTCAGCCGTACCGCCGCTCCATCCGGGTTAAACGTCACCGAACCGCGGCTGACGTCATCGTATTGCACCGCAAGCCCTTGCAAAGCCGCCAAACCGGCATTGGTCGCGTTGAGCTGACGGCCCGTCACCGCTTCGCTGCTGGTTTCCGACAGCGCCGCGTCGGCCAGCCCGCTCAGCTTGCGCTGGATGCGTTCCGCCCCCTCGCCTTCGCCGCGCGTGCCGCGCACGTCGATCACCTCGCCATCCGTCGCCGCCGCGATGCTGATCTGGCGGCTGGTCGCGTCCTGGCGCACCAGCCCGCTCGCGCCGTTGTGGATATTGGTGACCTGCGCGTTCAGCTCGGTCAGGCTGTTGCTGTTGGCCACGACCCGGCCGTCCAGATTGCCCAGCGCGTCGCCTACGTTGTGGAAGGTGGTTTCGCCGAAGGTGTACGACGGCGCGGTGAATTCTCCGGTGCCGGCGTCGTAGCTGGCCGCCGCGCCCAGAGAGGACGCCAGATGGCCGCCCAGATCCGCCACCCGGCCATTGGTCGCGTTGAGCTGACGGCCCGTCACCGCCTCGCTGCTGGTTTCCGACAGCGCCGCGTCGGCCAGCCCGCTCAGCTTGCGCTGGATGCGTTCCGCCCCCTCGCCTTCGCCGCGCGTGCCGCGCACGTCGATCACCTCGCCATCCGTCGCCGCCGCGATGCTGATCTGGCGGCTGGTCGCGTCCTGGCGCACCAGCCCGCTCGCGCCGTTGTGGATATTGGTGACCTGCGCGTTCAGCTCGGTCAGGCTGTTGCTGTTGGCCACGACCCGGCCGTCCAGATTGCCCAGCGCGTCGCCTACGTTGTGGAAGGTGGTTTCGCCGAAGGTGTAAGACGGCGCGGTGAATTCGCCGGTGCCGGCGTCGTAGCTGGCCGCCCCGCCCAGGGAAGCCGCCAGGTGGCCTCCAATCGCATCGATTCTTGTGGCTGCGGATTGCAGCTGGCTGACGTTGACCGCATCGGTAGCCGCAGCGCCCGCAGCCAGATTGGTAAGACGGCGCTGGCGAATGCCATTGCCCAAAGATACCTCGGAATCCGCAGCAACGCCTTGCAAGACCGCTGTGCCCGGGTTGTAAGCCGCCGCGGACAAGTCAGCATTGGTTGTGGAATAAGCGCCCAGCGCTACTGCGCCCTGGCCGCTGGCAAGCGCGCCCTGGCCTATCGCCAGCGAATCGATCCCGCTGGCGGCCGCGTCCTTGCCAAACGCCATCGCCCGCGTATTCGAAGCCTTAGCGTCCCAGCCAAAAGCCTGAGCGCCTTCATGAGTGGCCCGGGCCCCCGTCCCCAAGGCGGTGGCATTCATGGCCCCGGCGCTGGCATCGTAACCCAGCGCCATGCCGCGTACGCCGGCGGCTTGGGCGTGCCAGCCTATCGCCAGCGAATCGACCCCGCTGGCAGCCGCGTCCTTGCCAAACGCCATCGCCTGCGTATTCGAAGCCTTAGCGTTCCAGCCAAAAGCCTGAGCGCCTTCATGAGTGGCCCGGGCCCCCGTCCCCAAGGCGGTGGCATTCATGGCCCCGGCGCTGGCATCGTAACCCAGCGCCATGCCGCGTACGCCGGCGGCTTGGGCGTGCCAGCCAAGCGCCACCCCGCTCTCTCCGCTGGCTTTTGCCTGCGTCCCGGCAGCCAAAGCGTCCAGCCCGCTGGCCTCGGCCTGGGAGCCTATCGCCACCGCCCGGTCTTTCGTGGCTTGGGCCAGCTTCCCCAAAGCCATGGCGGCGCCTTGGCTGGCGTTGGCCTGGCGACCCAAAGCCACCGCGTCCACGCCGGCGGCGCTGGCCCGGTCGCCCAGCGCAGTCGCCTGCAGACCCGCCGCGCTGGCTCCGTTGCCCAACGCCGTGGCATTGATGCCGCCGGCCGTCGAGTTATAACCCAGGGACATCGCATAGTCGGCCGTCGCCTTGCCCCAGCCCAGCGATACCGCACCCTGGCCGCTGGCAAGCGCGCTCTGGCCTATCGCCAGCGAATCGATCCCGCTGGCGGCCGCGTTTTTGCCAAACGCCATCGCCCGGGTATTGGTGGCCTTGGCCTCTCGCCCCAGCGCCAGGGCGTCCGCATGGCTGGCCTCGGCCTGGCGACCCAAAGCCACCGCGTCCACGCCGGCGGCGCTGGTCCGGTCGCCCATCGCCACCGAACGCAAACCGCTTGCGCTCGCCACGGAGCCTAGTGCCAGCGAGGCCTCGCCCGTTCCCGCCGCTCCGCCGCCAACCGCCAAGGCGCGATTCGCGCCCGCCTTGGCGTTCCAGCCAAAGGCCTGAGCGCCTTCATGGGTGGCATGGGAGCCGGTGCCCAGCGCGGTGGCGTTCATCGCCTCGGCCGTTGCCGCATACCCCAGCGCGACCGCGCGATCCCCGCCAGCTAGTGAGTTAAAACCAACGGCAACCGCGCTTACCGCGCTCGCCGTCGACTTGTAGCCCAAGGCAACCGCGGCTACCCCGCCCGCCGTCGAGCTGTAGCCCAGGGACATCGCATAGTTTGTAGTCGCCTTGCCCCAACCCAGCGATACCGCGCCTTGGCCGCTGGCAAGCGCGCCCTGGCCTATCGCCAGCGAATCGATCCCGCTGGCGGCCGCGCTGCTGCCAAACGCCATCGCCCGGGTATTGGTGGCCTTGGCCTCTCGCCCCAGCGCCAGGGCGTCCGCATGGCTGGCCTCGGCCTGGCGACCCAAAGCCACCGCGTCCGCGCCGGCGGCGCTGGCCCGGCCGCCCAGCGCAGTCGCCTGCAGACCCGCCGCGCTGGCTCCATTGCCCAACGCCGTGGCATTGATGCCGCCGGCCGTCGAGTTATAACCCAGGGACATCGCATAGTCGGCCGTCGCCTT
>NJIE01000011.1 GCA_002213445.1 Xenophilus sp. AP218F
ATGTGAAAGTAGGACACCGCCAGACGCCCCATAAGACAAAGCCCAGCTCAAACGAGCTGGGCTTTGTGCGTTTCGGCCGCCAAAACGACTGCAGAGTGGGCGTTTTGCTTTTGCCGGCGGTAGCGGGCATTGGGCGTAAATTTGACCAAGCGGAATGCTGCCTGAAATCTCTGCGGAAAATCGTAATTGAGTGAATAATATTCAAATGAGATTTTGACTTCCGGGGTGGGAGTTTTGGAAAAGGTCCGCAAGCTGGGTGGTCGTTTTTTCGTGCTGATCTGGTTGCTCTGCGCCGCAGTGGTGGGGGCGCAGTGGGCATTGGCGGAGTTCCGGCGGATTCAGGATGTTTTCGAACTGGCGGCTCACCAGGTTTACGGCAGCGTGGCGCGCCGGGTGGATCAGAACGAATCGGTCCTGTCGGCGATCGATGCGCTGCTGGTCTCGCGCGAGCAATTCGACGTGGCGGCCTTGAGCGCCTTTTCCCGGGAGATGCTGCCCCGTTACCCGCAATTGTACGCCATCGAATTTTACCGCAGCGTAACGCCGGAGAACCGGGCCGAGTTTCTGGCGGAAATGAGCGCGCGTTTTGGGCAGTCGTTTTATATCCGTGATTACGATATTGCCGGCCGCCGAGATTGGCGGCCGGCGCCGCCGCGCGCGCAGTCGCTGGTGGTGTCGATGATAGAGCCCGACATTCCAGCCGCCAGCCCGGTATATGGCTACGATGTCTTGGCCGATCCGTTGTTCGCCAGGGATCTGCGCCGGGCCTTGGAAACCGGCCAGAAGGTGTCGTCCCGTCCTTTCGCCTTATACGAAGGCGGCGGTCTGGCTTATGTGCTGATGCAGCCGCTGCGGAGCGATCGGGCGGGGCGCGTCGGGAGCCGGCACGATGTGTCCGGCGTGGTGGGACTGGTGGTGTTGTGCGACCGCATGCTGCAGCTGCCCAGCGAGCAGCTGTTGCCGGCGGGGCTCGAGCTGACGGTTCGATTGCGCGAAGACAATGGCCGTCTGACTCCTTTCTTTCGCCGCGCCGCGCCGGTTGATGACCGCTGGTGGCCGGTGCTCACCCGCCTGGAAATGCGTTCGGTCATGAGCAGCGAGGCGCAGCCTTTCGTGCTGGATGTGGCGCGCGATGTCAGACTGGACGACCTGCAGCTCTGGCAGTTGCTGCTGCGCGAAGTGTTCGTGTTGCTGTTGCTGTGCTCGGGCTGGCTGATTTATTCGCAGCGGCAAGCCTTGCGCAACGAGAGGGTGCGCGCCGATGAGGCCTTGTTCGTGCAAAGCGAACGCGCCTCGGTCACGCTCAACGCCATTCATGACGGCGTAGTGATTCTGCGCCAGGACAGAACCATAGAGATGGCCAATCCCATCGCCTTGCGGCTGGTGGACATGCCCGCTGACGAGGTGCTGGGCCAGCCCTGTCACGAGGTATTCAGGCTGCTGGGC
The DNA here is from genome assembly GCA_002213445.1 of Xenophilus sp. AP218F. GTDB lineage: Bacteria > Pseudomonadota > Gammaproteobacteria > Burkholderiales > Chromobacteriaceae > Chromobacterium. Next base: position 1,447 of record NJIE01000011.1, read on the forward strand.
GAGCTGGCCGCCGAGCTGGCGGAAGATCCGATCAGCGAATGCTTCCGCACCCATGCGCCGGTGGAGCTGCCGGAACGGATGCAGCTGACCACCGCGCGTGGCAAGGTCAATTTCGTCGAGGGCGGTGTGGCGCCGCTGTTTTCGCGCGAGGGCGACTTGATCGGCGTGGTGTGCGCGCTGCGCGACATGGGGCCCTTGCGCCAGCGCACGGCGGCGGCGCTGGAGGCCAGCGAGGCCAGGGTGAAGGAGCACCTGGAAAAACTCTCGCACGTGGCGCGACTGCACACCATGGGCGAAATGGCCTCCGGCATCGCGCACGAGCTGAATCAGCCTCTGACGGCGATTTCCAATTACTGCCAGGCGTCGATCCAGATGCTGGAGGGGGTGGAGGATGCGCCGCCGCAGGTCAATTCGGCGCTCAAGCTGGCGGTGGCGCAGGCCAGCCGCGCCGGCGAGATCATCAAGCGCCTGCGCGCGCTGGTCAGCAAGCGGGCGATAGAGGCGCGGCTGATCGACATCAATCAGGTGGTCGGCAACTGCATGTTCCTGGCCGAGTACGATTTGCGCGAGCGCGGCATCGAGGTGGTGCAATTGCTGTCCGGGTATTCGATCCCGGTGATGGCCGACAGCATTCAGCTGGAGCAGGTAGTGCTCAACCTCTTGTCCAACGCCATGGACGCGCTCAAAGACGAGCCGATGATGAAGCGCCATGTGATCGTGCATACCCGGCGCGAGGGCAAGAAGGGCATTCTGGAGGTGCGCGACACCGGACGGGGGATCAGTCCCGACGCGCTGGAGGTGCTGTTCCATCCGTTCTACTCCACCAAGCCGCACGGCATGGGGCTGGGCTTGTCCATTTGCCAGACCATCGTCGAGCAGTACGGCGGCCTGATTTCGGCGGAGAACATTCCGGCCAGCGGCGCCTGCTTTCGCATCGAGCTGCCGCTGTCATTGCTGGAGGAGAGGGAGCGGCACGCCGCCTTATGAATTCGCCGGGCGCGCCTCGACGCTGGTCTGGGTGCGCTGGGCGCGTTCTTCGCGCGGGGTGATGCCGAAGTGATTGCGATAGGTGCTGGAGAAGTGCGGGCCGCTGGAGAAGCCGCAGGCGAGGCCGATCTGGACGATGGATTTGCTGGTTTGCTGCAGCAGCTGGCGCGCGCGGCGCAGGCGCAGCTCAAGATAGTATTTTGACGGAACGGTGCCCAGATACTGCTTGAACAGCCGTTCCAGCTGTCGTCGGGAAACGCCAACGTAGTAGGCGATGTCGTCGGTGGAGAGCGGCTCTTCGATGTTCGCTTCCATCAGGCTGACCGCTTCGGTCAGCTTGGGCTGGCTGCCGCCGATGCGGGTGGCGAGCGGAATGCGCTGCCGTTCGTTGCCGGGGCGGATGCGCTCCATGCTGAACAGCTCGGAGAGCTGGGCGATGAATTCGTGGCCCTGCTCCTTGCCCACCAGCGACAGCATGAAGTCGAATGTGGCGGCGCCGCCGGCGCAGGTGGGGCAGCGGCTGTCGTTTTCATACAGGTTGGAGGTGACGATCACCTCCGGGAATTCTTCGGTGAAGCGGCTGATTTCGCGCCAGTGGATGGTGGCGCGCTGGCCATTGAGGTGGCCGCCGCGCGCCAGCCAGTAGCTGCCGCAGCCGAGTCCGGCCATGATCAGTTTGTCCGGATTGCAATTGCCTATGCTCTTGCCCAGCTCCTCGGTGGCGAGGTCGTTGTGGATGTCGTCGGCCAGCACCAGCAGGTAGTCCAGCTTGGGGGCGTAGGAGAGCGGCAGGTCCATGGCCAGCTTGATGCCGTTGGACAATTGCACCGGGCTGCCGTCCAGCGAAAGCAACAGGGTTTCGTAAAGTTTTTTCTCCGCCAGCAAGTTGGCGTGGGTGAGCACCTCCGAGGCGATGGCGAAGTCGGCCATCGATGCCTGGGGCAACATGAGAAAGCCAAAACGTAACGGTTTGCCGGCTGGGGGCGTGTGACCCATGGTTCAAGTTTCAATGATAGGGTGGCATGAAATGCCGCCATGTCAGAGAGGTCTGGCATGGCGGCTGGACTTGAGCTGCATTGTACGATTTATTTGAGGCTGCCGGAGAGGAATTGTTGCAGTCTCTCGCTCTTGGGCTGGGTCAGCACCTGCTTGGGGTCGCCTTGCTCTTCTATCTTGCCCTGGTGCAGGAAAATGACGTGATTGGAGACTTCGCGGGCGAATCCCATCTCGTGCGTCACCACCACCATGGTGCGTCCCTCGCCGGCCAGCGTCTTCATCACCCGCAGCACTTCTCCCACCAGCTCCGGATCCAGCGCCGAGGTCGGCTCGTCGAACAGCAAAACCTCGGGTTCCATCGCCAGCGCGCGGGCGATGGCGACGCGTTGTTGCTGGCCGCCGGACATGTGCGCCGGGTATTTGTCTTCGGCGCCGGCAAGGCCGACCTTGTCCAGATATTTGCGCGCGCGCTCGATGGCGGCCTTGCGGCTCAGGCCCAGCACGTGGATGGGCGCTTCGATGATGTTTTCCAGCACGGTCATGTGCGCCCAGAGATTGAAGTGCTGGAACACCATGGCCAGCTTGGTGCGGATGCGCGCCAATTGCTTGCCGTCGGCGGCCTTGAGGCCGCCGCTTTTGCGGTCGGCTTGCAGCTTCAGCTCTTCGCCGGCGGCGAAAATGCGCCCGCTGCTGGGGTGTTCCAGTAGGTTGATGCAGCGCAGGAAGGTGCTTTTGCCGGAGCCGGACGAGCCGATGATGCTGATCACGTCGCCGGCGCGGGCGGTCAGGGACACGCCCTTGAGCACCTCGTGCGGGCCGTAGTTTTTGTGCAGATCGCTGACTTGCAGCTGGAGGGTGGCTTGATTCATGTCGGGTGAGGCTTTCAGTGCGAGCGGGGCGACAGGTAAGCGAGATAGCGGCGCTCGGCGCGCTTCATCAGCCATACCAGGCCGAAAGTCAGAGCCAGATAGATGGCGGCGGCGGTAAGGAAGGGCTCGAACGGCATATAGCTTTCGCTGTAGATGCGGCGTGCCACGCCGGTGAGGTCGGCCAGGGTAACCAGGCCGGCGATGGCGGTGCTTTGCAGCATCATGATCACTTCGTTGCTATAGGCCGGCAACGCGCGGCGCAGCGCGGAGGGCAGCACGATGCGGCGCAAGAGCAGGCCGTGGCTCATGCCCATGGCGCGCGCGGCCTCGATTTCGCCCCAGTGGGTATTGCGGATCTGGCCGGCGATGATCTCGGTGGTGTAGGCGGCGGTGTTGAGCGTGAAGGCGACGATGGCGCAGACATAGGCTTCCTGCAGGTACTGCCAGGCCCAGCTGTCGCGGATCCAGCCGAACTGGGCCAGGCCGTAGTAAACGATGAACAGCTGCACCAGGAGCGGCGTGCCGCGGAACAGGTAGCCGAACAGCCACACCGCGCCGGAGGCGACGCGGTTGCGCGAGACACGCAGCAGCGCCAGCGGAACGGCCATGGCCAAGCCCAGTAGCAGCGAGATGAACAGCAGCTGCAGGGTCATCATCAAGCCATCGGCGGTGCCGAGCATCGGTTGTCCGTCGCGGGCGCCGAAGAATTCCGGCAGGCGTTCCATCACCAGATTGAGGTCTATCATAATCCGCTTCCTTTCACGCCCAGCGAATAGCGTTTTTCCAGCAGGACCAGCAGCAGATTGGAGACGCCGGTGATCGCGAGGAACAGCAGGCCGACGATCACGTAGACGGTGAACGGCTCCTGGGTGGCCGATTTGGCCGCGTCGGCGCGGTACATCACGTCATTGAGGCCGATGACCGACACCAGGGCGGTGGATTTGACCAGCACCAGCCAGTTGTTGGAAAAGCTGGGCAGGGCGAAGCGCACCATCTGCGGCAGGGTGATGCGGAAGAAGACGCGCAGAGGCGACATGCCGTAGGCGAGGCCCGCTTCCTGCTGCCCCTTGGGGATGGCCAGCATCGCGCCGCGGAAGGTTTCGGTCATGTAGGCGCCGAAGATGAAGCCCAGCGTCAGCACGCCGGCGATGAAGGGGTCGATCTCGGGGCTGTTCCAGCCCAGGCGGCCGCAGACGTCGTTGATCAGCATCTGCACGCCGAAGAACAGCAGGAACATCCACACCAGGTCCGGCACGCCGCGCACCACGGTGGAGTAAAGTTCGGCCAGCGCGACCAGGAGCCGCGAGCGCGCCGATTTGAACAGCGCGCCGATCAGTCCGAGCGCGACCGAAGCCGCCAAGGCGGCGCCGGCCAGTTGTAGGGTCAGCACCGTGCCGTCGAGGATGCTGGGAAGGTAGCCTTGCAAAAACATGCGCAGTCTCTGTGCTGCCGGAGCCTGCCTTGCCGGATTGCGGCGTAAGGGCGGCCATGCATGGGCCGGGTGGGCCATGCGCCGGTCTGGTTGTCGCGATGGAGAGCGGGCCGCGCTGGGGCGGCCCGCCGGGAGAGGGGCTGTTAGCCGCCGTAGATGTCGAAGCCGAAGTACTTGTCCTGGGCCTTCTTGTAGCTGCCGTTCTTGCGGATGCCGTCGATGGCCTTGTTCAGACGCTCGGCGAGCGCCTTGTTGCCCTTCTTGACGGCGATGCCTGCGCCCAGGCCGAAGTATTTAACGTCGGCATAGTTGGGGCCGGCGAAGCTGTAGCCCTTGCCTTGCGGGGTCTTCAGGAATTCCTGATCGCCGACGGCGCTATCAACGAATACGGCGTCCACGCGGCCGGATTTCAGGTCGAGGAAAGACTCGGGCGACTTGGCGTAGGGCACAATGGTGGCGCCGTTCTTGCCCCAGAAGTCCTTGGCGAACTTTTCCTGGGTGGAGGCGCGCAGCACGCCGATCTTCTTGCCCTTGAAGCTGGCGGCGTCCACCTTGACGCCATCCTTGGCCACCACGCGGCTGGAAATGGTGTAGTACTTGTTGGTGAAGTCGACGGCCTTCTGGCGCTCCGGCGTGATTTGCATCGAGGACAGGATGGCGTCGAACTTGTTGGCGTTCAGTGCCGGAATCAGGCCGTCCCAGTCTTGCGGCACGATCTGGCAGGTTACCTTCATCTGCGCGCACAGGGCGTTGGCGATGTCGATGTCGAAGCCTTGCGGCTTGCCGTCGGCGCCTTGCTTGGAGAACGGCGGGTAGTTGAGGTCGACGCCGAAACGGATGGTTTCGGCCTGGGCGGACAGGGAGGCAATCAGGGCAACGCTGGCGCTGGCGATCAGAATTTTCTTCATGGCTGTTTCTGTTTCTCTATTGGCTGCCCGGGCGCGCGCGGCGCTGGCTGGCCTGTCTTGTAAACCCCGCACCGGGCGTGACGTTTAAGTCCGATCCGGGCTGTCTTTTGCGTTCTTGTGAAGGGCGCTTTCAGGTTGGACGCAAGCCGCATGGCGCGATTTGCAAAAAACCGGACGGGTCAATCCCTGTAAGCAAGAGCCCACATTCTACCTTACTTTTCAATAAAAATGGAAATGTCATTAAAAACAGATACTTGAGTGATTTTTATGACGATTTGTGCCATTTTCAATAGGGTGTTCTTATGTAATTGGCTGTCGCATTGCTGTAAGGGGTGACAAGATTTTTGCCCCGTCTTATGCTGGCCGATTCTTGCCGACGGAATGCGAGCGGCGGGAAAAGTGTAAGTCCATGTCGCATTCAGGAAATCCCAAGAGGGTAGGGGTATCTACAATGCCCCGACACACTCCACGCACACAATAAGAGAAGCCAAATGTCCCTTACCAACAAGACCGAACTCGCGAGCCTGATAGCCGATATCCAGGCCGTAGCCGAGAGCAAGCTTTCTGCCAAGGAGACACAGCAACTGGCGGCGTTTTTCCCGATTTACTTCGAGGAAACCGAACACGCCGATCTGCGCCAGTTCTCGTCGCTGGATCTGTTCGGCGCCGCGATGGCGCATTACGAGTTCGCCGGCAAACGCGCGGCGGGCCAGGCCAAGTGCCGCATCTACAACCCCGATTTCGAGCGCGACGGCTGGCAAAGCACGCATACGGTGATCGAAGTGGTGAACGACGACATGCCGTTCCTGATCGATTCCATCACCATGCTGCTGTCGCGCTACAACCTGAATCTTCACCTGCTGGTTCACCCGGTGCTGTCGGTCGGCCGCGATGGCCACGGCGTCCTCACGGCGCTCAAGCGCACCGAAGACCGCAGCCTGCCGCTGGAATCGTTCATCCACGTGCAGATCGACCGCGTCAGCGACGCTGACATCCTGCGCAAGCTGGAGGCGGATCTCAACCGCGTGCTGGCGGACATCCGCCTGGTGGTGCGCGACGAACCCAAGATGCGCGAGGTGCTGGAAAGCATCGGCAAGGATCTCTCCAAGCTCAAGGGCGAGCGCGCCGACGAAGCCCGCGAGGCGGTGGATTTCCTGGCCTGGATGGCGGGCCGCAACTTCCTGTTCATGGGCTATTGCGACTACGACCTCGTCAAGCGGGACGGCAAGGACAGCCTGAAAATCGTCAAGGGCTCGGGCCTCGGCATCCTGCAGGACCAGGGCGACAAGGAATACTCGGCCAGTTTCGAGCAGTTGCCGCAAGAGCTGCGCGAGCTGGCGCACCTGCCGCAGCTGATCATCCTCAACAAATCGCAAACCCGTTCCATCATCCACCGTCCGGCCTATATCGACTTCGTCGGCATCAAGCGCTTCAACGACAAGGGCCAGGTCATCGGCGAGCGCCGCTTCCTCGGCCTCTACACCGCCAGCGCCTACCACATGTCTCCCAAGGACGTGCCCATCCTGCGCCGCAAGGTGGCCTCGGTAGTGGCCGGCTGCGATTTCGTCGACGACAGCTACAAGGCCAAAACCCTGGGCTTCGTGCTGGAAAGCTACCCGCGCGACGAGCTGTTTGAAATTCCGGCCGAAGCGCTGGCGCCGATCGCCGAGGGCATCGTCAGCCTGCAGGAGCGCCCGCGCGTGCGCCTGTTCGTGCGCGCCGACCGCTACCATCGTTACGTCAGCAGCCTGGTCTACGTGCCGCGCGACAGCTTCAACACCGAAGTGCGCCTGAAGATCGAAAAGGTGTTGATGAACGCCTTCAACGGCAGCAGCGCCGAGTTCAGCGTGCAGATCAGCGACGGCTCGCTGGCCCGCGTCCACTACATCATCCGCACCAACGCCGCCAAATTGCCGTCCTTCCGCGAGCAGGATGTCGAGGCGGAAATCGCCCGCCTGGTGCGCGGCTGGGTGGAAGAGCTGCACCAGCAACTGGTGGAATCGCACGGCGAAGAGCAGGGCAATGCCCTGTTCAATCGTTACAAGTCGGCGTTCCCGGTGGCTTACCGCGAAGAGTTCGCGGTGCGCAACGCGGTGCTGGACGTGCAGCACCTGGAAGCCGTCTCCGCCAATGAGCCCCTGGCCATGAAGCTGTACCGCCCCTTCCATCGCGGCGGCGCGGCCTTCAATCTCAAGCTGTTTCGCGAGTCGGAGCCGCTGGGTCTGTCCGCCAGCCTGCCGATTCTGGAAAACATGGGCATCAAGGTGCGCGACGAGCATCCGTACTGCGTCGGCCGCGCCGACGGCAGCCAGGTGTGGATCAGCGACTTCGGCCTCGACGTCGGCAACTTCGGCGAGCAGATGGCCCAGGACCAGGTGCAGCACGACTTCCAGGAGCTGCTGGCGCAAGTGTTCGCCAAGCGCTGCGAGAACGACGGCTTCAACCGGTTGACGCTGGTGGCCGGGCTGGATTGGCGCGAGATCTCGCTGGTGCGCGCGCTGGCCAAGTACCTGCGCCAGGGCGGGCTGACCTTCAGCCAGGCGTATATCGAACAGTGCGTGGCCAACTATCCGGCCATCACCCGCAGCCTGGTCGAGCTGTTCTACGCGCGGCTGGACCCGCAGGGCTTCGACGACGAGAAGGCCGAGCTGCTGCTGGCCGCCGTGCGCGGCATGCTGGACGGCGTGGCCAACCTCGACGAGGACCGCATCCTCAACGGCTTCCTGACCGTGATCCTGGCCACCCGCCGCACCAACTTCTGGCAGAAGGGCGCGGATGGCGAGTTCAAGTCCTACATCTCGTTCAAGCTGGAATCCGGGCTGATTTCCTTCCTGCCGCAACCGCGGCCGATGTTCGAAATCTGGGTGTACAGCCCGCGCGTGGAAGGCGTGCACCTGCGCGGCTCCAAGGTGGCCCGCGGCGGCCTGCGCTGGTCCGACCGGATGGAAGACTTCCGCACCGAGGTGCTGGGCCTCGTCAAGGCGCAGATGGTGAAGAACTCGGTGATCGTGCCGATGGGCTCCAAGGGCGGCTTCGTCGGCAAGCAGCTGCCGGCGCCGTCGGATCGCGAAGCCTTCCTGGCCGAGGGCATCGCCTGCTACAAGATCTTCATCTCCGCGCTGCTGGACGTCACCGACAACCTGGTGAACGGCGAGATCGTGCCGCCCAAGGACGTGCGCCGTCTCGATCCCGATGATCCGTACCTGGTGGTGGCGGCCGACAAGGGCACCGCCACCTTCTCCGACATCGCCAACGGCATCTCCGAGTCCTACGGCTTCTGGCTGGGCGACGCCTTCGCCTCCGGCGGCTCCGCCGGCTACGACCACAAGGGCATGGGCATCACCGCCCGCGGCGCGTGGGAATCGGTGAAGCGCCACTTCCGCCATCTGGGCATCAACACCCAGGAACAGGATTTCACGGTGATCGGCATCGGCGACATGGCCGGCGACGTGTTCGGCAACGGCATGCTGCTCTCCGAGCACATCTGCCTGAAGGCCGCCTTCAACCACATGCACATCTTCCTCGATCCGACTCCGGACGCGAAGAAGAGCTACGCCGAGCGCGCGCGCCTGTTCAAGCTGCCGCGCTCCAGCTGGGCCGATTACAACCGCGAGCTGATCTCCAAGGGCGGCGGCATCTTCGAGCGCAGCGCCAAGTCCATCCCGCTGTCGCCGGAAGTGAAGGCGTGGCTGGAGACCGACAAGGACCACATGGCGCCCAACGAGCTGATCCATGAAATCCTCAAGGCCAAGATCGACCTGCTCTACAACGGCGGCATCGGCACCTACATCAAGGCGTCGACGCAAAGCCACGCCGACGCCCGCGACCGCGCCAACGACCCGGTGCGCGTCAACGGCAACCAGCTGCAGGCGCGGGTGGTGGCCGAGGGCGGCAACCTGACGTGCACCCAGCTGGGCCGCGTCGAGTTCGCGCTGGCCGGCGGCCGCATCGCCACCGACGCCATCGACAACTCCGCCGGCGTGGATTGCTCCGACCACGAAGTCAACATCAAGATCCTGCTGGGCGGCGTGATGCAGGCCGGCGACATGACGCTGAAGCAGCGCAACGAGCTTCTGGCCGAGATGACCGACGAAGTGGGCCAGCTGGTGTTGCGCAACAACATCCTGCAAACCCAGATCCTGGCCATCAAGCGCCAGGAAGCGCCGGCGATGCTCACCACCCACGCGCGGATGATCGCGCACATGGAAAAAACCGGCGAACTGAACCGCGAGATCGAGTACCTGCCGTCCGAAACCCAGATCAACGAGCGCCGCCTGGCCCGCCAGGGCCTGACCGTGCCGGAAATCGCGGTGCTGCTGGCTTACAGCAAGATCTCGCTGGACCAGGCCATCCTGGCCACCGACGTGCCGGACGACGCCGACTTCCTGCCGATTCTGGTCAACTACTTCCCGAAACCGCTGCAACAGCGCTTCGGCAAGCAGATGCAGCAGCACCAGCTCAAGCGCGAGATCATCGCCAACCAGCTGGCCAACCAGATCATCAACCGCATGGGCACCACCTTCGTGTTCCGCATGCAGGAAGAATCGCCGTTCTCCGCCGCCGACATCGCCCGCGCCTGGTGGATCGCCAGCCGCGTGTTCGACGCGGAAAGCCTGTGGGGCCAGATCGAGGCGCTGGACAACAAGGTGCCGGCCGATCAGCAGATGCAGCTGATGGTGACGGTGCGCACCCTGGTGGAGCGCGTTACCCGCTGGGTGCTGCGCAACAAGCGCCCGTTCGGCTCGGTCAACGCCGTGATCGAACAGTACGCCGCCAAGGTGCAAAGCCTGCTGGCCCAGCTGCCGACGCTGGTGTCGAGCGCGCAGTATCCGGCCGTGGCCGCGCTGGAAGCGCGCATCGCCCACGCCAACCTGCCGCAGCCGCTGATGCAGGTGCTGGCGCGGCTGGAGTTCGCCGTGCCGCTGATGGACATCATCGAGATCGGCGAAGGCGATCAGCTGACGCTGGAACAGGTGGCCGACAACTACTTCCAGCTGGGCCGCGCGCTGCAGCTGGACTGGCTGCGCGACGCCATCACCAGCCTGCCGCGCGACAACCGCTGGCAATCGCTGGCGCGCTCGGCGCTGCGCGACGATCTCTACCGCGTGCACCGCAACCTGGCGCGCCAGGCGCTGCAGGACGGCGCGGCCAGCGAGGCATTCGCCGCGCAGTGGCTGGAGAAGCGCCACGCGGCGGTGGAAGTCTGCGGCCAGATGTTCGCCGAGCTGCAATCGTTCAGCGCGCTGGATCTGGCGATGCTGTCCGCCGGCATGCGCGAGCTGAACAACCACCTGCTGGCTTGATCGCTTCCCGGCTCCAAACCAAACCGGCCCTCGCGAGGGCCGGTTTTTTCATGCGCGCCTGACGCGGCCGCCCGGGGCGGCCGCTCCGGTCACAGCATCATGACTTGCGCCACCAGCATCAGCCCGCCGAATACCAGCACGAAACCGACCATCGGCAGCACGAAGCGCACCCATTTGTTGAACGGAATCCCCAACATTTGCAGCGTTACCAGCACCAGGCCGGTGGGGGCGAGGTAGAGCATCGCGTATTGCCCCCAGTTGTAGGCGGACACCACCACCGAGCGCGGGATGTGCACGGTATCGGCCAGCGGAGCCATGATGGGCATGGACAGCACGGCGAGGCCGGAAGAGGAGGGAACGACGAAGCCCAGCAGGCAGAAAACCAGCATCTGGCCGACGGCGAACACCGCGCCGTGCATGCCGGCCACCAGGCTGGAGGCGTAGGCGAGCAAGGTGTCGGAGATCATGCCTTGCTCCATCACCAGGTTGATGCCGCGGGCGAGGCCGATGATCAGCGAAACCGCCACCAGCTCGGAGGCGCCGTGGGTGAAGGCGTCCACCGCGTCTTTCTCGCTGAGGCCGGAGATGAAGATGATGATGATGGCGATGGCGAGGAAGGACGCCGCCATCTGCGGGAACCACCAGCCGCCGGCGGATACGCCCCACACCATCAGCGGGAAGGCGACGACGAACAGCGTCAGGATCAGCTTGCGGCGCAGGGTGAAGGGCACGACCTCGCCGGGATGTTCGCTTTTCAGGAAGCGGGCGCGAAAGGCCTCGCGGTCCTCGTAGGTGTAGGAAAAGGACGGGTCGGCCTTGATGCGCTTGCAGTACCAGTACAGGTAGGCGATGACGGCGAGACCGCCGACGACGCAACCGAACACGCGGTAGCCGATGCCGTCGGTGAAGGTGATGCCGGCGGCGTTGGAGGCGATCACCACCGAGAACGGGTTGATGGTGGAGAAGGTGGTGCCCATCGAGGCGGCGAGGAAGATGGCGCCGACGCAGACGATGGAGTCGTAGCCCAGCGCCAGGAACAGCGGCACCAGCACCGGGTAGAAGGCCACGGCTTCTTCCTCCAGCCCGCAAGTGGTGCCGCCTATGGTCATCACCAGGCAGACCAGCGCAACGAACAGAAACTCCTTGCCGCGGGTCTTCTGCGCCAGCACCACCAGGCCGGCGTCAAAAGAGCCGGTGCGGTTGACCACGCCTATCAGTCCGCCCAGCACCAGGATGAAGACGATGATGTCCGCGCCTTCTATCGTGCCCTTGACCATGCTGACGGTCACGTCGCCCAGCCCTTTGGGGTGTTGCGGCAGCCGCTCGTAGGTGCCGGGAATGGCGATGGGCTTGCGGATGGTGCCGTCGACGAACTTGTCGATGGCGATGTTGATGTTGAGCCGGCCAAGCGCTTCCTGGGTGGCGGGCGCGGTGCTGACCGCGCCGCGCGGGTTGGTGATCTGCAAGACGTGGCTGTCCGGCAGATAGGCCAGCTTGGAGTACGCGCCGGCCGGAATCAGCCAGGTCAGGCCGATGGCGAGCAACAGGATGGCGAACAGGATGGTGAAGGCGGTGGGAAAGCGCATAGCTGGTTTCTGGATGGCGACGGCCATGGGAAAGCTCCGCGGTTGGCGCCGGGCGGGGCGTGCGGCGGGAGGCGGGCGTCCTTTCCGGCTATGAAACGAGAGGCCGATGGCGGGAGCGCTTGCTCCCTGCGGCAAGGGCTTGCGTGCTTGCCATAGTCATGTTTGATGCATCGAGCCGGCATCATTATTCATGGCAATGGAATTAAGTGTAACGACAGGCTGGCGGGGCAGGCTTGATCCGACGCAGCCGGCGAGGCTTCAGGCCGGGCGGGTGAATGATTGCTACATCAGCCGGGCGGCGGCTCCCGTCTCCCCGCGCCAAGCGGCGTTCGGGGGGAGCGGCGCGATCTGCCGCGCGCGCCGCTTAGCGCCATGTCATTACATGGCCGGGCGCGGGCCGGCGGGCTGGAGGCTATCGGGCGGGACGCGATGGACCGGGTTTGACCCAGATCAGCCGCCTGGCGTCAACGGGAGGGGCACCAGTGGGGTTTGTGGCTGGGCGGGCAGTGTTTGCACTCCGGACCGTGGCAGGGCAGCGCCGGGGCGTGGGGAAGCGGCGTTTCCCCGGCGTGGCAAACCTGGTTGCGGCCGCGGTTCTTGGCCTGATACAGCATGCGATCGGCAAGCTCCACCAGCAGCGGACCGCCGGCGGTTTGCGCCGGCGTCGCGGAAGCGAGACCGATGCTGATCGTCACCGGCCGGTCGTCGGCCTGGCGCAAGGGCAGCGCCGCCACTTCCTTGCGCATGGCTTCCGCCACCGCCAGGGCCTTGTCCTGGGGCGTGTCGCTCAGCAAAACCAGAAATTCCTCTCCGCCGTAGCGCACGGTGCAGTCGTCGGCGCGTTGCGCGTGGCGGGCCAGCACCTGCGCCACCTGCTCCAGGCAGCGATCGCCGGCGACGTGGCCGAAGGCGTCGTTATAGGCCTTGAAGTAATCGATATCGATCATCAGCAAGGACAGCGGCTGGCGGTGGCGCAGGTGGCGCAGCCAGGCGCGGCGGTAGACTTCCAGGAAATGGCGGCGGTTGCCCAGGCCGGTCAGCACGTCATGCAAGGACAGATAGGCCACTTTCTCTTCTATCTGCTTGCGGTCGGTGATGTTGAAGTGGGTGATGACGCAATGGTCGCGCGAGCCTGGCAGCGGCACGACGCGCATCAGGAACCAGCGCGGCTCTTTCGCGCTGTGGCAGGGGTATTCGTGGTAGTAGCTGTCGCGACGGCCCGCCAGCACGTCGAGGATGCCTGCGGCGACGTTCTGGTCCGGCGTTTCCGGATCGGCGCAGGCGTCGAGATAGTTGCGGCCCAGCCAGTTGTGGCCGGGCGGCAAGCCGTTTTCCTGGCCGAAGCGGATCCAGGACTGATTGACGTATGTGATCTCGCCGTTGTTTTTCAGCAGCACCACGTGGCAGTCCAGCGAGTCGAGAATCTGTTGATGGTCGATAGGCATGACAAAAGGCAATGTGGCCCTGAATGCATGTTTTATAGCATTGCCTGATCAGGATTACGCGGCTCAAGCCTTGAGGATGGGCAGCGGGCGAAAGCGCCCGCCCAGCGCGTTGCGCGAGTCCTTGCCCCACCAGGTTTCGATGGCGGTGGCGTACAACTGGCGAAAATCGATGGCGTAGGGCAGGTTGCCGTCGGCGACGTCCGCCAGTTGCGGCGTCTGTCCGTACAGGCCGCCTTTGACCCGGCCGCCGCTGACGAAGTGGACATTGGCCGTGCCGTGGTCGGTGCCCTTGTTGCCGTTCTCGCGCGGGCGGCGGCCGAATTCGGCGTAGGTGAACAGCAGGGTGTCGTCCCAGCGTCCCTGGGCCTGCAGCTCGCGCCGCAGCAGGGCCAGGCCGTCGCCCAGCTCGCCCAGCAGCCTGGCTTGCGCCGGCTGCTGGTTGCCGTGGGTGTCGAAGCCGGTGAGAGTGATGCGCGCCACCGCGATATGCGCGCCGCTTTTGAGCGTGTCGCTGAGGGTGGCGACCGCCTGGGCGAAACCGCCTGCCGGCCGCGGCCCGGAGGTGGGGGATTCCGCAGCCGCCCGCGCTTGCGGCGTCAGTTGCGCCGCCGCGTTGCGGATGTCGCCCTCCACCTTGAGGATGTGGCCAAGCGCGCCGCCGCTCCTGCCCGGCGCCTGATCGTTGGCTAGCCGGGCCTGGCGGGCGAAGTCCTGCGGGTTGTTCAGCACCACGGCGCGCGCGCCGCCGTCCAGCGGCCCCAAAACCTGGCTGGACAGCACCACGCCGTCGGCGGCGAAGCTCTGCGGCGCAGGCTGTTCGCGGAACAGGCGGGTCAGCCAGCCTTCGCTCAGATACTGCTGGCTGGCGGAGGCGGTGTCCCAGATCTCGATGGAGCGGAAGTGGGACAGATTGGGGTCGGGATAGCCCAGGCCCTGCAGCAGCGCCAGCTGGCCGTCCCGCCACAGCGGCAGCAGCCCTTGCAGCGAGGGGTGCAGGCCGACGTTGCCGTCCAGTTGCAGCGCCTGCTCGCGGGCGATGCCGATGCTCGGGCGCAGCCGGTAGTAATCGGGGCTGGCGTAGGGGATCAGCGTGTTGAGGCCGTCGTTGCCGCCCTTAAGCTCGATAAGCACCAGCAGGCGCTGATAGCCGGCGGGCGCCAGCGCCCAGCTCAGATTGGGCAGCACCGATACCATCAGGCCGGCGCCCATGGTCTTGAGAAATTCGCGGCGTTTGAACATGGTTGGGCTCCTGCGGGCGAGTCAGTGCACTTGATAGACGGGATCGAGCAGCAGCGGGGCGATGGCCTGCGCGCCGCTGAGATTGGCCGGCAAGGGGGTGGCCGGCGGCAGCGCCAGCAGCAGGCGGGCGCTGTCGGCGGCGCTGCGCGCGCCGTAGATCGCGCTCCACTCGTCCGGTTGCAGCCGCATCGGCTGCTTGTTGGCCGCCAGCCGGTTGATGCGGGCCTGGCGGCCGCGCATTTCGTCCATGCCGCCGTCGGGCAGGGCGAAGGCGTCGCGCGCCGGGGCGGCGTCGTGCGAGATGCGGTCGAGGAACTGCTTGCGGGTCAGCAGGGTGGCGCTGTTGATCCAGGCTTCGCCGCCCGGCCAGCCCTTGACGTTGGGCGGGTTGAACAGGTCCTGGCCCAGCTGGCGGTTGAGCCCGGCGATGGCGCGCCAGTCGGCCGGCATCAGGTCGAAGGTGACGAGCGTGCCTATGGTCAGCTCCACCGGCGATTTCACCAGCGCGCCCTGGCTATGCCAGAACTGCGGCGTAAGCAGCATGGCGCGCAGCAGCGGCTTCAGCTCGTAGTTGCCGCGGCGAAAGCCGTCGGCCAGCTTGCGTATGGCCGTCGGGTCGGGCGTCGGCGAGACGAAGTTCTTCCACAGTTTGGCGGCGATGAAGCCGGCGGTGGACGGCTGCCGCAACAGCAGGTCGATGACGTCGTCGCCGTTGAAGTTGCCGCGCTGGCCGAAAATGGTCTTGTCGTCGTTGTCGCGCAACCGCGGCCGTTCGGTGAATTGCTCATCCTGGGTGATGCCCCAGCCGGTGAAGGCGCGGGCCGCCTCGCGGATGTCCTGTTCGCTGTAGTGGCCTTCGCCCAGCGTGAACAGCTCCATCACTTCGCGGGCGAAGTTCTCGTTGGGTTCGCCCTTGCGGTTGATGGCGGTGTCCAGGTAGCGCATCATCGCCGGATCGCGGGCCACCGCGTGCAGCAGTTCGCCGAAATTGCCCAGCGCGTAGCGGCGCAGCAGCAGGTTCTGCTGGTACATCATCTGCGGCGAGCGCACCTTTTCCAGGCTGGAGACGAAGTGGTTGTGCCAGAACAGGGTCATTTTCTCGGTCAGCGGCGACGGGGTGGCGCGCATCTCGGCGAGCCACCAGCAGCGCAGCTCCAGCGCGTGCTGGTTGCGTTCCTGCTGCAGGGCTTTTTTCTGATCTTCGCTGAGGCCGGCCTGGCCGGGGCGTTCGAACGGTTGGTCCACCCAGGCTGGCGGCGGCGTGGTCGGCCGGGTGGAGACGCCGGCCAGCAGCTTGTCCACCGCCGCTTCGCGGGACAGGGGCGCGTAGACGGCGATTTGCGCCGGGTTGGCGCCGAAGCCGGCGCGCGACAGCAAATGGCGGGCGCCTTCGACGCCGATATCGGCGCGGGCGGCAAGCGGCAGGCAAGCCAGCAGGCAAGCGATGAACAGGACGCGCATGGCGGAGAGATCGTTGTCAGAGTTGCTGTCAGCTTAGACCGATTGCCGCCGCCGGTTGTTAAGCGCGAAGCCCGATGTGTTAATAGCCGCTAAGCGCGGCCGGGGCGGATGGGCAAACGGCAATATTGATGCCTTCGTCATTGCTTTTGGCCGGGCCAATTGCGGTATACTGCCGGCCTATCACCGGGAGTGCCCGCCAGAATGCGTCGTTTGCCTTGCGACGGCGCCTGGCTGCAGGCTGAGAAATATCCCCAAACCTGATCTGGATCATGCCAGCGGAGGAAGCGTGATGCGCGGGCCGCGCCCGCCCTCCTGCTTGCTCCGGATGTTTGCCTACGGAGAATTCCATGAAGTTTTTCCCCGCTTTGCTGATGGTCGCGCTGAGCGCGATGGGTTTGTCGGCGCAGGCCGCCGAGCTGCGCGTGCTGACGCACAGCTCCTTCAATATTTCCAAACCGCTGCTGGCCGAGTTTGAAAAACAGAACGACGCCAAAGTGTCCATCATCAAGGCGGGGGACGCCGGCGAGATGGTCAACAAGCTGATCCTGACCCGCGCCAACCCCATCGCCGACGTCGCGTTCGGCATCGACAACAGCCTGATCGGCAAGGCGCGCCAGGCCGGCGTGCTGGCGCCGATGCCGGCCGAGCTGGAGCAGGGCGGCAAGCTTGTCCTGCCCGGCGCGGCGGCGATCGACTACGGCTACGTCACGCTCAATTACGACAAGGCCTGGTTCGCCAAAAGCCAGCTGCCGCTGCCGCGCAGTCTGGAAGACCTGACCTTGCCGGCCTACAAGAACCTGCTGGTGGTGCAAAACCCGGCCACCTCCAGCCCCGGCCTCGCCTTTTTGCTGTCCACCATCGCCGGTCTGGGCGAAGACAAGGCCTTCGCCTTGTGGGGCAAGCTGCGCGACAACGGCATGAAAGTGGCCAAGGGCTGGAGCGAAGCGTATTACACCGACTTCAGCAAAAACGGCGGCAGCCGTCCCATCGTGGTCAGTTACGCCACCAGCCCGGCGGCCGAGGTGTTCTACAGCAAGACCAAGCTGAGCGCCTCGCCCACCGGCAATCTGCTCTTGCCCGGCGCGGTGTACCGCCAGGTGGAGGGCGCGGCCCTGGTCAAGGGCGGCAAAGAAGCCGCGCTGGCCAGGAAATTCATCGCCTTCCTGCGCTCCGACGCCGTGCAGCAGGATATCCCCACCCAGATGTGGATGTACCCGGTAGCCGACAAGGCGTCGCTGGACGCTTCCTATCAGTTCGCGCAGCAGCCTGCCCGGCATTACACCCCGGATAGCTCGCTGATCGCCAGCCATGCCCAGAAATGGGTCAGCCGCTGGACGCGCGTGGTGTTGAAATCCGGCCAGTAATGGCTGCCGTCATGGTTTCCAGCCGGGCGTCAGCGCCCGGCTTTTTCATTCGGGAGCGGAGATGACGATATGGGCAGATGTGGCCGCGCCGCGCCTGTTGCTGCGGTCGTTCTCGGTTGAGGCGTTGCAGGCCGGCCTGCGCGGCGACGCTGACGAGCTGCGCCGCCGCCTGGGCGCGACGCCGGCTGACGAGTGGCTGGCCGAGCAGGAACTGATGGCGCTGCGGCTGAGCGATCTGGCCGACGACCCCGGCTACGCGCCGTGGTCGGTGCGCGCCATGTTGCGCCGCGAAGACCTGGCCATGGTCGGTCACATCAATTTCCACACCCGGCCCGGCCATCCTTATCTGCAGGGCTACGGCGACGTGGAGCTGGGTTACGCGGTTTACCCGGCGTTCCGCCGCCAGGGCTACGCGCGCGAAGCCTTGCTGGCGATGGCCGGCTGGGCCGCGGCGCAAGGCGGGGTGCGACGGCTGGTGTTGTCTGTCGAGCCGGGCAATCTGCCGTCGCAGGCGCTGGCCGCGCGGCTGGGTTTCGTCAAGGTGGCCGAGGCGCGCGACGAGGACGGCTGCGAGGACGTGCTGGCGGCCGATTGGCCGCTGGGAGGGAGGCGAGAGTGAGTCTGGAAGGACGTCCGGCGCGGCTGGCGCTGGCTTTGCCGCCGCTGGCGTTTTTGTCGGCGATGGCGCTGGCGCCGCTGGCGCGCCTGCTGCGGGAGGGAGGCTTCGGCGTCAGCCCGGACCTGCTGGCCGACCCGTACCTGCAATGGCGGCTGCTGTGGTCGTTCGGCCAGGCGCTGGCCAGCTGCGCGCTGGCCTTGCTGATCGGCCTGCCGGTGGCCTGGGTGCTGGCGCGCTTCGATTTCGCCGGCCGCCGCCTGCTGTTGCGGCTGTTGTTGCTGCCCTTCGTGATGCCCACGCTGGTGGCGGCGATGGGCGTGCTGGCGCTGTTCGGGCCGCAGGGCGTGAGCGGTCTGAATCTGCAGGACACGCCGTGGCTGCTGCTGTACGGCAACCTGTTCTTCAACCTGCCGCTGGTGATTCGCGCCGCCTGCGACGGCCTGGCCCAGGTGCCGGCCAGCCGGCTGGCGGCGGCGCGCACGCTGGGCGCGTCGCGCTGGCGCGCCTTCTGGCGGGTGGAGTGGCCGGCGCTGTTGCCCTGGCTCGGCTCCGCCCTGTGCCTGGTGTTCCTGTATTGCTTCTCCGGCTTTGGCCTGGCGCTGTTGCTGGGCGGGCAGCGCTACGCCACGGTGGAAGTGGAAATCTATACGCTGGTGGCTTACGAATTGAACCTGGCCGACGCCGGGGCGCTGGCCTTGCTGACCTTGCTGGTCACCGGCGCGCTGGCCGCCGCCTACGCCTGGCTGGAGCGCCGTCTGGCGACGCCGGCCAAGGTCGACCCGATTCCGCTTGTTCCGGCGCGAGGGCTGCGCCAGCGGCTGGCGCTGGCCGCCGCGCTGGCGGCCCTGACGCTGTTCGCCGCGCTGCCGCTGCTGGCGGTGCTGTGGCGCGGCCTGAGCGCCGACAGCGGCTGGCTGGCGCTGTGGGACGAAGATGCGCGGCTGGCCTTGTGGAACAGCGCGCGCTTCACCGGCCTGACCGTGCTGGCGGCCGGCGCGCTGGGGCTGGCGCACGCGCTGGCGGCCAGGCGCGGCTTGTGGCTGCGGGCGCTGGCGTTTTTGCCTTTCGTGGTATCGCCGGTGTGCGTGGCCTTCGGCTTGCTGCTGCTCTATCCGCAATGGAGCGCCGCCTTGAGCCTGCTGCTGGCGGCCTACGCGCTGTTGGCCTATCCCTTTGTGGCCAAGTCCCTGGCGGCGGCGCTGGACGGTTTGCCGCCGCATCTGGCGCAGGCGGCGCGCACGCTGGGCGCCAGCCCGTGGCGGGTGTTCTGGCGGGTGGAGTGGCCGCTGTTGCAGCCGGCCTTCCGCCGCGGCCTGGCTTTCGCCGCCGCCACGGCGGTGGGCGAGTTCGCGGTGACGCTGTTTTTGTCGCGGCCGGAATGGCTGACGCTGACCACGCTGATCTACCAGAAGCTCGGGCGGCCGGGCGCGGCCAACGCCGACGCGGCGATGCAGCTCTCCTGCCTGCTGCTGTTGCTGGCCCTGCTGGCTTTCGCGGCGATCGAATCATCTTCCGCCGGGGCGCCGCGCCAGGCGGACAAGGAGGACTAGCGCATGCTGGAATTGCGCGGGATAAGCAAGCGTTTTGGACAACGGGTGGCGGCGGACGGTCTGTCGCTGGAGGTGGCGGCAGGCGAGACGCTGGCCCTGCTGGGGCCGTCCGGCTGCGGCAAGAGCACCCTGCTCAAGATCATCGCCGGGCTGTTGCCGGCCGATGGCGGCAGCGTGCGCTTCGCCGGGGAGGACATCACCCGGCTGCCGCCGGAAAAGCGCGGCTTCGCCTTGATGTTTCAGGATTTCGCCTTGTTTCCGCACCTGAACGTGCTGGGCAATGTGTTGTTCGGATTGGCGGAGCAGGGCCGGCGCGGCGCGGAGGCGACGGCCAGCGCTGAGGCGGCGCTGGCTAGGCTGGGCCTCGCCGGCTACGGCGGGCGCAAGGTGTGGACGCTGTCCGGCGGCGAGCAGCAGCGGGTAGCGCTGGCGCGCGCGCTGGTGACGCAGCCGCGGCTGCTGCTGCTGGACGAGCCGTTCTCCAGCCTGGACGCGCATCTGCGCGGCCAGTTGCGGCAGGAGTTCAGCGCCTTGCTGGCCGAGGCGGGCATTCCCGCCGTGCTGGTGACGCACGATCGCGACGAAGCTTTCGCCATGGCGCGGCGGGTGGCGGTGCTGAACGCCGGCCGCGTCGCCCAGTGCGCCACGCCGCAAGACCTGCTGGCCGCGCCGGCGAGCGCCTGGCTGGCGCGCTTCATCGGCTACCGCAACGTGCTGGACGATGCGGTGGCGCCCGAGCACGCCCTGTTGCTGGACGACGCTTATCCGCCGGCGCGGATCACGGCCTTGACCCGCCTGGCCGAGGGCGTCAGCCTGACGCTGGATAGCCGCTGGGGCAGCTTGCAACTGACGCTGTCGGCGCGCGAGGCGCATGGGCTGGGCGGGCGCCTGCGGCTGGGCGGCAGCCTGGGGCTGGCGCTGGATGAGAGCGCCTTGCTGCGCTTTCCCGGAGACAAGCAGTCATAAGGAGTGGGCCATGGTGCATTTTTCGCTCAAGCAGCTGCAGGTGTTTCTCGCCATCGCCGAGCACCAGAACGTGTCGCGCGCGGCCGCCGAGCTGGCCATGTCGCAGTCGGCGGCCAGCGCCGCGCTGGCGGAGCTGGAAAAGATGTACGACATCCAGCTGTTCGACCGCATCGGCCGCAAGCTGGCGCTCAACGCCGCCGGCCAGGCGCTGCGCGCGCAGGGCCAGGCCTTGCTGGATCAGGCCGGCGAACTGGAAGCTCTGCTGCGCACCGGGCTGGCGCTGGCGCCGCTGACGGTGGGCGCCACGCTCACCGTGGCCGACTATCTCGCGCCGCGGGTGATCAGCGATTTCGCCCGCGCCTGCCCGGCAGCGAGGGTGCGGCTGGAAGTGGCCAACACTAGCCACCTGATCGAACAATTGGCCAATTTCGAGCTGGACGTCGGCCTGCTGGAGGGCGACTGCCAGCATCCCGATCTGGTCACCCGCCCCTGGCATCGCGACGAGCTGGCGGTATTCGCCGCCCACGACCACCCATTGGCCCTGCTGCGCCGCCCGCTGCGGCCCGCCGATCTGGCCGGCGCGCACTGGTTGCTGCGCGAAACCGGCTCCAGCACCCGCGGCGTGCTGGAGCAGGCCGCCCGCGAGGCGGGTATTTACGTCGATTGCCGGCTGGAGTTGGCCAGCAACGCTTCCATCTTGCAGATGATAGCCGCCGGCAACGGCATCGGCTGCGTGTCGCGCCTGCTGCTGGAGGATGGTCTGCGGGATGGGCGGCTGGCCGTGCTGGACACGCCCTTCCTGCGCCTTAGCCGCAATTACTGCATCGCCATGCATCGGCGCAAGATGCCGAGCCAAAGCCTGGAGCGCTTCATCGCCCAGTGCCGGCAGACGGCGGCCGGTCTGTAGCGGCTGATCGATTTTGTAAATCAGCTTATCCTGATAATGCGTTTCACAGCCTGCCGGGGCAGGCATACGCTATGCACATCAAGACCGGCGATTCCCGCGCCGGCCGCTTTCGAGCCGCAAGCTCGATGTCATAGCAAAGGAAACGCATCATGGCCTTCAATCTGAAAAACCGCAGCTTCTGCAAGGAACTGGACTTTTCCCCGCGCGAAATCCGCTATCTGCTGGACCTGGCCCGCGATCTGAAACGCGCCAAATACGCCGGCAGCGAACAGCCCCGGCTTACGGGCAAGAACATCGCCCTGATCTTTGAAAAGACTTCCACCCGCACTCGCTGCTCGTTCGAAGTGGCCGCTCACGACCAGGGCGCGCACGTGACCTATATCGATCCCACCGGCTCGCAGCTGGGCCACAAGGAAAGCGCCAAGGACACCGCCCGCGTGCTGGGACGGATGTTCGACGCGATCGAATACCGCGGCTTCAGCCAGGCGGTGGTGGAAGAAATGGCCGCCCACGCCGGCGTGCCGGTCTACAACGGCCTGACCGACGAGTGGCACCCCACCCAGATGCTGGCCGATACGCTTACCATGCAGGAGCATAGCGACAAGCCGCTCTCCGAAATCAGCTACGCCTATCTCGGCGACGCCCGCAACAATATGGGCCACTCGCTGCTGGTGATCGGCACGCTGCTGGGCATGGAAGTGCGCATCGGGGCGCCGAAAAAGCTGTGGCCGGACGAGGCGCTGGTGGAGCGCTGCCTGAAGATGGCCGAAGACACCGGCGCGCGCATTGTCATCACCGAAGACCCGCGCGCGGCGGTAAAGGGCGTCGACTTCATCCATACCGACATCTGGGTGTCGATGGGCGAACCGCAGGAACTCTGGCAAGAACGCATCCAGCTGCTCAAGCCTTACCAGGTGAACATGGACATGATCCGCGCGGCGGAAAATCCGAACGTGAAGCTGATGCACTGCCTGCCGTCCTTCCACAACAGCGAAACCAAGATCGGCAAGTGGGTATACGACACCTTCGGCCTCAACGGCATCGAAGTGACCGACGACGTGTTTGAAAGCCGCTACAACATCTGTTTCGAACAGGCTGAAAACCGCATGCACACCATCAAGGCCATCATGGTGGCGACCCTCGGCGCTTGAGGACCATCGCCGCCTTCGCCGGCGGGAAGCCGCCCGGCGAGGCCAAGGAAAAACGGCGCGCCCATCGCGGGCGCGCCGTTTTGTCTTTCGCGCGCGAGAGGAAGCCGGCGCTTACAGGCGGAAATTGCCGACCAGGCGCTCCAGGTTGCTGGACAGCTCGCGCAGCTGGCTGACCGAGGCGGAAACTTCATGCACCACGTGGCTGTTGCTTTGCGCCATGCTGCTGATGCGCTCCACGTTCTGGGCGATTTCCTGGCTGGCCTGCGACTGCTCGCGGGTGGACGAGGCGATGTCGGCGATGCTGGCCAGCAGCTCGCGGCTGCGTTCCATCACCTCCAGCATGGCCTGGTTGGCGTTTTCGGCGATGGCGACGCTGTGATCCACCTGGTTGCTGCTGTTTTGCACATCGCTTACCGCATCGCGGGTTTCGCTGTTGATGGCGCCGACGATGCGGGTGATCTGCACCGTGGCTTCCGCCGTTCGTCCGGCCAGATTGCGCACCTCGTCCGCCACCACGGCGAAGCCGCGCCCCATTTCGCCGGCTCGGGCGGCCTCGATGGCGGCGTTGAGCGCCAGGAGGTTGGTCTGATCGGCGATGTCCTTGATCACGCCGACGATGGTGGTGACTTCTTCCGAGCGCGCGCCAAGGCCGTTCATCCGCTGGCCCAGCGCGTGCATGCCGTCGGTCATGCGCTGGATTTCCGCGGTGACCTGGGCGACGGTGTCGACGCTGTTTTCAGTCAGACGGCCGGTTTCCCTGGCGATGCCTTCCGCCTGCTGGGTGATGTTGGCGATGTGCTGGACGCTGACCGTGACTTCCTCGACGCCGGCCGCGGTGGCGCTGGCGGCGTCTGACTGGGTGGCGGAGGCGCTGGAGACCTGCTCGGCGGAGGCGGCGAGGGCGGCGGCGGCCTCCGAAACCTGCTGGCTTTGCCGCTGCACGTCCACGAACATGTCGCGCAGGCTGTCGATGAAGCGGTTGAACGCGCTGGCGGTGCGGCCGATCTCGTCGCGGTTGGTGATGGGGATGCGGATGGTGAGATCGCCCTTGCCGCTGGCCAGCTGCTCCATGTTTTCCGCCAGATGGTTGAGCGGACGGGTCAAGGCGCGCACCACGCCCATCAGCACCAGCAGGATCAGGACGGTGGCGGCGGCCCCGATGCCGACGGCGGTCATGCTGGCCGAGCGGGCGGTGGCCATGATCGCCGCGTTGGGGACGCTGACGCCCAGCGTCCAGAACTGGCCGGTATTGCCCACCCGGATCGGCTGGAAGAAGTGAGTGAATTCGCCGTCTTCGTAAACGAAGCTTTCGCCTTTCTTGACCAGCTCCATATGGCTGGCCAGCGGGTCCTCCTTGGCGACGGGCTTGCCCAGCAAGTCGGCCTGCGGGTTGACCACGTAAACGCCGCCTTCGGACAGCATGCGGATATAGCCGGTCTGGTAGAGGCGGATCGAACCGAAGCTCTTCTGCAGCTGGTCCAGCGCCATGTCGGTGGCGGAAACGCCCAGGAATTTGCCGCTCGGGTCGCGGATGGCCACGGCCAGCGAGCTTTCCAGCACCTTCTTGTTCTGGACTTCGTAGGGGAAGGGCTCGGTGATGGTGTCCTTGCCGCGCTGCTTGGGAACGTAATAAAAATCGCCCCAGCCCGGTTTTTCATAGTCGGGCTGATAGCTCTCCGGGTGTTCCTTGTACTTGGGAAATTCCTTGATCCGGTCCGGCGACATCATGGTGTCCATCTGCGCCTTGCCCTGCTCGTTCTTGGTGATGTAGGGCTCGTAGCGGCCGGTAGGATCGTGGCGGGGCCAATCCAGGCGGAAGGCGTTGTCGTTGCCGTCGAAGGCGTTGGGTTCCCACAGCATCCACAGGCCGATGGATTGCGGCGCGTTGTCCAGCATTTGCAGGATGATGTTGTCGGTCATCTTGCGGTCGGGGTGGCTGACCCGTTTGATGCCCAGCACCGTGTCGGCCAGGTGGCGCGGAATGGTGAAGCCGCGGTCGAAGGTGCTTTCCGCGTCCTTGGCGTAGCTGGCGGCCTGCTCGGAGGCGAGCTGGTAGCCGGCGTCCACGGCGGCGTTGTAGCTTTGCCAGGCGATCAGGGAAATCATCGCGGCGAAACCGACGGTGATGGCCAAGGCGGCGACCCAGGTGATGCGGGTGCTCAGATGACCCCATTTCTCTTTTTGCATAACAGGCTCCGCTTGGCATGTCTAGGTAAGTCTACTTATAGCTGTTTTCCCCGCGCAATGAAATGCCCGGCGGCGGCCGCAAGGCCGGCGCCGGGCGGCAAATCAGGTCCGCGCGCGCATGCATGCTAGCGCCGGGCGAGCGGGGGTCGTATCGATACTTTGGCCCCCGCGGCTAGCCGCGCCGGCGGCCGCTCATTCCTTTCGGCCGCGTCCGGCGCGCTTGCGGGAGCGCCGTTCAGAGAAGCGCATGATCAGCCGGAAGAACAGCGGCACGAAGAAAATGGCGATGAAGGTGGCGGCCAGCATGCCGCCTATCACCGGCGTGCCCAGCGAGTGGCGGCTGGCGGCCCCGGCGCCGCTGGAGGTCACCAGCGGCACGCAGCCGAGGATGAAGGCCAGCGAGGTCATCACGATGGGGCGGAAGCGCAGCCTGGCCGCCTCGCACGCCGCCTTGGACAGCGTCATGCCTTCCTGGCGTTTCATCACCGCGAACTCCACGATCAGGATGGCGTTCTTGGCGGCCAGGCCGATCAGCGTCACCAGGCCGATCTGGAAGTAGACGTCGTTGCTTTTCCCTCCCAGGTAGGCGGCGAGCAGCGCGCCGAACAGCGCGAACGGCACCGCCGTCACCACCGCCAGCGGCAGGCTCCACTTCTCGTACTGCGCGGCCAGGATCAGGAACACCATCAGGATGCCGAAGGCGAAGGCCACCGCGCCGCTGTTGCCGGCCAGCTTCTCCTGATAGGCGCTGCCGCTGAGCGCCAGCGTGTAGTCGTTGCCCAGGGTTTGCCGCGCCACCTCCTCCAGCGCGGCGATGGCCTGGCCGGAGCTGACGCCCGGCGCGGGTTGGGCCAGGATCTTGGCGGCGTTGAAGATGTTGAAGCGGTCCACCAGCTCCGGACCGAAGCTGGGTTTCACCGTCGCCAGGCTGGTCAGCGGAATCATCTGGCCGTCTTCGGAACGCACGTAGACGTTGCGGATGTCCTCCGGACGGGCGCGGAAGTCGGCTTCGGACTGCAGCTGCACCTTGTAGGTGCGGCCGAACTTGTTGAAGTCGTTGACGTAGAGCTGGCCGAAGGTGGCCGACATGGCGTCGAACACGTCGTCGATGTTGACGCCCAGCGCTTTGGCTTTCTCCCGGTCCAGGTCGATGAATTTCTGCGGCACGTCGGCGCGGAAGGTGGTGCTGACCGAGGCGAATTCGGGCCGCTTTTCCGCCGCCGCCAGGAAGCGGGAGGCCGCTTCGCTCAGTTTGTGAGAGCCGCTGCCGTTGCGATCCTGCAGGAAGGCCTCCAGCCCGCCGGTAGTGGACATGCCGATGATGGGGGCGGGGGTGAAGGCGCGGATGACGGCGGCCTGCACCGATTTGCCGCGCGCCATCGCCCAGGCGGCGATGCTGCCCGCATCCTGCCCCGCGCCCTTGCGTTCGTCCCACGGCTTGAGGGTGACGAAGCTGGTGGCGTGGTTGGACTGCTTGGAGCTGGACAGGATGTCGAAGCCGGTGAAGGTGGTGACGTTGGCGATGTCGGGGTTGGAAAGCAGGGTCTGGTCGAAGGCCTGGGTGACCTTGGCGGTGCGGGTCAGCGCGGCGGCGTCCGGCAGCGAGACGCTGACGAACATATTGCCCATGTCTTCGGCAGGCACCAGCGAACCGGGCACGCGGGTGAACAGCACGCCAGTGGCCAGCAGCAGGGCGGCGAACAGCCCCAGGCCCAGGGCGCTGCGGCGGTTGAGGAAGGCGACGCCGGTGACGTAGCCGAAGGTCAGCCGATCGAAGACGCGGTTGAACCAGACGAAGAAGCGCGCCGGCTCGTGATGGCCGGGTTTGAGCAGCAGGGCGCACATCGCCGGCGTCAGCGTCAGCGCCACGATGCCGGACAGGATCACGGAAATGGCGATGGTGATGGCGAACTGCTTGTACATCACCCCGGTCATGCCGCCCATGAAGGCCACCGGCAGGAACACCGCGCACAGCACCAGCACGATGGCCACCACCGGGCCGGAGACTTCCCGCATCGCCAGGATGGCGGCGTCTTTGGCCGCGCAGCGCTGCTCGCGCATGATGCGCTCCACGTTTTCCAGCACCACGATGGCGTCGTCCACCACGATGCCGATGGCCAGCACCATGCCGAACAGCGTCAGCAGGTTGATGGAGAAACCCAGCGCCATCATGCCGGCGAAGGTGCCGATCAGCGATACCGGCACGGCGATGCAGGGGATCAGCGTGGCGCGGAAGTTTTGCAGGAACAGATAGACCACGGCGAAAACCAGCACGATGGCCTCGGCCAGCGTGGTCACCACTTCCTCGATGGAGACCTTGATGAACTGGGTGGTGTCGAAGGGGATGGCGTAATCGATGCCGGCCGGGAAGCGCGCCTTCAGCTCTTCCATCTTGGCGCGGATGGCGGCGGCCACCTCCAGCGCGTTGGCGTTGGGCTGCAGATAGGTGGTGATGCCCACCGCCGGCTTGCCGTTGCGCATGCCGATCACGTCGTAGTCGTTGCCGCCCATCTCCACCCGCGCCACGTCCTTGACCCGGATCTTGGAGCCGTCGGGTTCCGAGCGGATGATGATGTTGCCGAATTCCCTGGGGTCGGCCAGCCGGCCCTTGGCGTTGACGGTGTAGGTGAAGCTGATCGCCTGGCTGGTGGGCTGCGCGCCTATCTTGCCGGCGGCGAACTGGGCGTTCTGCTCGCGCACCGCGCGGGTCACGTCGGCCGGCGTCAGGCCGAGCTGCGCCAGCCGGTCCGGCCGCAGCCAGATGCGCATCGCGTAGTCGGTGCCGCCCATCATGTTGACGTCGCCCATGCCGGGGATGCGCTTGAGCTCGTCCATGATGTTGAGCAGGGCGTAGTTGGCCAGGTAGTTGCGATCGTACTGGCCGTTGGGCGAGCCGATGGAGATCACGCTCAGCACCGAGGTGGATTTCTTGCGCACGGTGATGCCCTGGCGCTGCACCTCCTCGGGCATCATTTTCATCGCCGCCTGCACCCGGTTGTTGACGTCGATGGTGGCCTGGTCGGGGTCGGTGCCCACCTTGAAGTAGACGTTGAGGCTGAGCTGGCCGGTGGATGAGGAGCTGGACTGCAGGTACAGCATGTTCTCCACGCCGTTGATCTGCTGTTCCAGCGGCGCGGCCACGGTCTCGGCTATGGTTTCCGGCGTCGCGCCGGGATAGGTGGCGCTGACCGACACTACCGAGGGCACGATCTGCGGGTATTGCTCGATAGGCAGCGAGCGCATCGCCGCCAGCCCGGCCAGGGTGATGATGATGGCGATGACGCTGGCGAAGATGGGGCGGTGGATGAAGAATCTGGAAAACATCGCGCCTCCTATTTGCCGGCCTGGGGGGCGGCGGATACCGGCTTGACCACGCTGCCGGGCTTGGCCTTCATCAGCCCGTCCACGATCAGGCGCTCGCCGGCGGCCAGGCCGGATTCGATCACCACCTCGCTGCCGTTCTGCGCGCCCAGCTCCACCGGCCGCGCCACCACCTTGTTCTGCTTGTCCACGGTCAGCACCATATTGTCGGCCTGCGACTGGATGATGGCGGACTCGGGCACGGTGATGGCGTTCTTGCGGGTGCCCAGGTCCAGCAGCACGCGCACGAACTGGCCGGGCAAGAGCTTGCCGTCCGGGTTGGAAAAAATGGCGCGGCTGCTGATGGTGCCGGTGCGCGGATCGACGCGGTTGTCGTGGAAGTTGAGCTCGCCGGTCAGCGGATATTCGCTGCCGTCGGCCAGGCGGATGCGCACCCTGGGGGCGTTCTTGGGCGCCAGGATGCCGCCTTCGCCGACGCCTTTTTCATAGTGCAGCCGGTCTTGCTCGGAAATGGAGAAGTTGACGTACATCGGGTTGAGCTGGGAGATGGTGGTCAGCGGCGCGTCGGCATCCACCCGGATCAGGCTGCCTTCCGATTGCGCCTGCTTGCTGGTCATGCCGGAAATCGGAGCGGTGACGCGGGTGTAGTCCAGATTCAGCTGCGCCTCCTTGACCTTGGCGTCGGCGGCCTGCTTGGCGGCCAGCGCCGAGTTGTAGGCGGACACCGCGTTGTCGTAGTCCATGCGCGAGACGGCGTTTTCCTTGAAGAGCGGAATCACCCGGTCGCGGTCGGCCTTGGCTTTTTCCAGCGCGGCCTGCTGCTGCGCCTGCGCGCCGCGCGCCTGGTCCAGCACCGCCTGGAACGGCGCGGGGTCGATCAGGAACAGCGACTGCCCCTGCTTGACCGGCTGGCCTTCCACATAGGTGCGCTTGAGCAGGATGCCGCCGACGCGGGCGCGCACCTCGATGTCGCGGTAGCCGGCGGTTTCGCCCACCAGCTCCATGCGGATGGGCACATCGTGCGGCGTGACGGCGGCCACGGTCACGGCGGGAACGTCGGCGGCGGCGGAGGGCGTCTGGCTGGAGCAGGCCGCCAGCAAGGGCAGCAACAGGCATAGCCAGCGGGGGCGAAACAGCGGGTGCGACATCGTTGGAAACTCCTGGAGGTGGTCGCCGGCTTGACGGGAGCCGCAAGCGGCGGCGGCCTGTCGTCTGGACAGGCCCAAGGAAAGGGTGGGGAAAGACGAGCGGCCATCCTGGCGGATGGCCGCCCGTCGGCGGCGCTTACTTGTCGCCGTGGATGGCGCCGACCTGGCCGACGGTCTGGCCGGCGGAGTCGGCCGACGGGCTCTGCGTCGCGCTGGTCTGGGCGCTGTCGGCTTGGCGCTCGAAGCTGGTTTGGGTGCCCATGCGTTCGCGCATGGCGCGGGCGTTGTCCATGCCTTCGCTGCCGGCAAGGGCGCTGCCGGCTAGCAGACTGAGGGCGAGGGCGGCGATGAAGGGGGTTTTGTTCATGGAATGATCTCCTGTTTTGTCGGATTGATTGCGATTCGCCGTTTTTATCTTTCAAATTAATTGAATTATTAATTTGATTGAAGTTGGCGTTGTTTCTTAACAAAATGCCAATTTCAGAGCAAATCTGGCAGGCGAGTGAATCTTATTGGCAAATCGCGGTCGAAAAAATCGGAAATGCCAGAAAATGTCAGTCAAGGAATTTGAACATGAGAATTTCGCTAGATGCGCTCGCCGTGCTGGACGCCATCGCGCGCAACGGCAGCTTCGCGGCTGCCGCCGAGGCGCTGCACAAAGTCCCTTCGGCGCTGACCTATACGGTGCAGAAGCTGGAGCAGCAGCTGGGGCTGGTGATTTTCGACCGCAGCGGCTACCGGGCGCGGCTGACGCCGGAGGGCGAAGTCTTGTTGCAGGACGGCCGCCGGCTATTGGACGCGGCCAACCGGCTGGAGCGCCGCCTGGCCAAGCGGGTGGAGGGCTGGGAGGACGAGCTGCGCATCGCTTTGGGAGGCCTGACGCCGATGGAGCCGATGATCCCGCTGATCCAGGACTTCTACGCCCTGGGCACCGGCACGCGGCTGAGCTTCTCGCGCGAAATCTTCAACGGCACCTGGGACGCGCTGCTGGACGAGCGCGCGGAGCTGGTGATCGGCGCGCCGATGCACGCGATTCCCGATGGCTGCCACGTGCGCGAGCTGGGCGACATGGACATGGTGCTGACGATGGCGGCCGGCCATCCGCTGGCCGACGCGCCCGAGCCCCTGAGCCGCGAGCAGCTGCGCGCGCATCGGCTGATCGCGGTGGCGGACACCGCGCGCCACATGCAAGGCCAGGCCGCCGGGGTGCAGGAGGGGCAGGACACCCTGCTGGTGTACGGCAACTCGGCCAAGTTGCGGCTGTTGCTGGCGGGGCTGGGCGTGGGCTATATGCCGCGCGCCAGCGTGCAAGGCTATCTGGACGCCGGCGAGCTGGTGGCGCGGCGCGCCGAGCCGCTGCGCCACCATCTGCCGGCCTGCTTCGCCTGGCGTCAGGGACAGGCGGGGCGGGCTCTGCAATGGTTCGTGGACAAGCTGGAGCAGCAGGTGGCCAGCGGCTGCTTCATGCGCCGCACCACCGAGGGCTGGACGGCGGAGCCGGTCAGCCTGGATCTGTAGCCGCGTCGGGCAGAGGCAGCGAAAAGCGGAACACGCTGCCTTTGCCCGCCTCGCTGTCGAAATCGATCCGGCCGCCCATGGCCTCTACCAGCCATTGGCTGATGGCCAGCCCAAGCCCGGCGCCGCCATAGCGGCGGGTGATGCTTTCGTCCGCCTGGGTGAAGCGCTTGAACAGCCTGGCTTTGGCCTCGTCGGGGATGCCGATGCCGGTGTCGATGACGCTGAAATCCAGCCAGCGCCGGCCCTGGCCGTCAAGGCGGGCCG
This sequence comes from Xenophilus sp. AP218F, assembly GCA_002213445.1. Classification (GTDB taxonomy): domain Bacteria; phylum Pseudomonadota; class Gammaproteobacteria; order Burkholderiales; family Chromobacteriaceae; genus Chromobacterium. The sequence continues at coordinate 32,668 of NJIE01000011.1, forward strand.
TCGTTTCCAGGCGCACCGAGCCGCGCTCGGTGAATTTGACGGCGTTGCCGACCAGGTTGAGCAGGATTTGCCGGAGGCGATCGACGTCGCCAAGCAGCGTCTGCTCGCAGCCGTCGCCCATCAGGTATTGCAGCTCCAGCCCTTTGTCGCGAGCCCTGGGCTGCAGGGCGTCGACGACCGATTGCAGCAGCGGGCGCAAGTCGAAAGCGCCGGGATTCAGCCGCAAATGGCCGCTTTCCATCTTGGTGAAGTCCAGCACGTCGTTGATGATCGCCAGCAAGGCGTCGGCGGAGCGGCGTATGGTGTGGGCGCAATCTTGCTGCTCCTCGTCCAGCGGGGTTTGCAGCAGCCACTCGGCCATGCCGATGATGCCGTTCATCGGCGTGCGCAACTCGTGGCTCATCGTCGCCAGGAATTGCGACTTGGCCTGTTCCGCTTGCCTGGCGGCGATCTTTTCGGCGATCGCCTGGCGGCCGATCAGCACCTGGCGCATATACGCCAGCAGCAGCAGAGTGATGGCAAGGCCGATGATCAGCGTGAGCCAGCTGGCGGCCGGACCGCCGCCGCCGGGGGGCTGGTAGGCCGCCGCCTGCCAGCGCCGGCCGCCCACTTCCAGCTGGCGGACGCTGAGCAGGCCGCCGGGCAAGTCGCGCGCCGCGTCCCATGGCTTGCCCGGCGGGTACATCAGGCGTTGGCCGGGCTTGGCGTCCAGATCGAAGATCGCCAGCCGGACATTGCCGCCTGCCGCTTGCGGCTGCGCTTTCCCGGTTTTCTCCACGATGTCCTTGACGCGAAATACCCCCAGCGCGAAGCCGTAAATGGCGGCGCGGCGATCGGTCTTGCCCACCGGCCGCGCGCCGCCCTGATAGACCGGGCGGAATACCAGAAAGCCGAACTGATCGCGGGCGGTTTCCTGCACCAGGGTGATCCGGCTGGTGGCCACCAGCTCGCCGCTGTCCGCCGCCTGGCGCAGCGCGGCGTTGCGCGCCGGGTTGCCGGCCAGATCGAAGCCCATGGCTTTTTCATTGCCGCGCAGCGGCTCCGCGTAATACACCGGATAGTATTCGTCGCGCGGCGGGGCCGGCTGCATGCCGCCGTCGGGGCGTTTGTCGGAAACGGCGAAGCCCGCGACGCCGTCGGCGCGCGCGGCGATTTCATACGTCTGGCGCTGGAACAGGCTGATCCGGGGTATCCATTCCATGGCCTGGATCGCCGGGTTGCGGCGCAGCAGCGGCGCGACCAACCGGGCGAAGGCCTGGCGGTCGATTTGCGGATTGGCGTCGAAGAAGGCGCTGACCGCCACCAGATTGTCCAGCGTCAGCGTCAGGTTGGTTTCCAGCACGTCCAGCCGCTGTTCGGCCAGCCGGTCGAATTCGGCGCGGTTTTTTTCCCGTTCGTTCTGGCGCATGGCCTGGAACAGCAGCAGGGTGAGCAGCGCGCCGCCCGCGGCGATGGCCAGCAGCGGGAACAGGCTTTTCCAGCGGCGCAGGAGCGGCATGATCGTTTCCCCCGATGCGCGAAGCGCTAACAAGGCGGTTGAAGGTTTGTGGCGTCGGGCGGCGCGCGATGCTTGCCGCGCATGGTTTCAATATGGCATGTCGAAAACCATGCCGCGAGACTAGTCTTTGGCCGCGTCGGCGAGGCGCGACGTTGGCCGCGGCGATGTTCAGACGCGGAAGGCCGCGCTTTTTCCTTTTATTTCATTCGCTTGCGAGGAGAGGCTGGCGGGTCTGGCGACGTCGCGGCATATCGATCCATTTTTATCCCATAATGCATATGTGCCGCAGAGATACGGCTGCGGGGTTTTCGTCATGTCGGGAACAGAAGGGAAACATCATGCTTGCAATCGCTTGTCGGCTTTCGCTCATCTGCGCCTTGTCCTTGGGTTCCACTTCCGCGCTGGCGCTGGACGCGCCGGCAGGCCACCCCATCCTGACCGTCGCCGGCCTGATCGCCGAGAAAAACGCGGGTCGCGAAGCCCAGTTCGACGCGGCGATGCTGGATAAATTGCCGCAAACGAAGCTGACGGTGGAGACGCCCTGGTTCAAGGGGCCGCAAACGTTTGAAGGCCCGCTGTTCCGCGACGTGCTCAAGGCGGTGGGGGCGCAGGGCAAGAAGCTGTACGTGGTGGCGCTGAACGATTACGCGGCCGAAATTCCGATGCCGGATCTGGAAAAATACGATGTTGTCCTCGCCCGGCGCATGAACGGCCAGGTGCTGAGCGTGCGCGACAAGGGGCCGCTGTTCGTGATGTATCCCTTCGGCGCCCGCCCGGAACTGAGAGTGAAGGACATCTACTCCCGTTGCGTATGGCAGGTCAACCGCATTCGCGTCGAATGATGTTCGGACGGACCGCCAGCATGCCGCACCGCCCGGTCAGCAGCCGCGCTCGCCTCCAGCTGGGTTTGCTGGCCGCCCTGCTGGTGGCCGGCATGCTGGCGGTGTTCATGCTTTACCAGCGGCAGCAGACGGAGATGCGGCGTCTGGCCCGGCAGGGCGAGGACAATGTCGTCTGGGTCTACTCGCAACTCGGCGTCGATTACTACCGCGCCGAGGGCGCGGCCAAGGCGGCGTCCATCAGCGGCGCGGCCGCCGATCTGGATGAACTGAAGCTGCGTTACGACATTCTGGTTTCCCGCATCAATCTGCTTGGCGAATACAAGCTGAGCCTGCTGTTCGCGGACAAGGCGTGGTATCAAAGCCAGCTCGAACCCTTGAACGGGCTGGTGCGCGCCACGGACGCCGAACTGGCGCGGGCCGGGGGCGAATTCAATCGCCGCGCCGCGGCGCAGCTCTACAAACGCCTGGGCCAAGCGGCCGACCCGGTGCGCGAGCTGACTGTCGGCGCCAACACCCGCCTGACCGAAGAAGCCAACGCTAGCAACCGCAGCCTGCAAAGCAGCAATACCATGGTGGCCATCACCGCCGCGGCGCTGATGGCGATCGCCACGCTGGTGACCGGGCTGGCGCTGCGCAACCTGCTGCATAGCGAGCGCCGCCGCGAGGAGGCGGAAAAGCTGAGCCGCGAGCTGGACCAGGCGCTGGTGCGGGCCGAGGCCGCCAACGAGGCCAAGAGCGCGTTTCTCGCCAATATGAGCCATGAAATCCGCACGCCGATGAACGGCATTCTCGGCATGACCGAGTTATTGCTGGATACCGAGCTGCAAGAGGGGCAAAGGGAATATCTGGAGCTGGTGGATACCTCGGCCAAGGCCTTGCTCATCGTCATCAACGACATTCTGGATTTTTCCAAGATCGAGGCGGGCAAGATGGCGCTGGAAAGCGTGCCGTTCTCCTTGCGCGGCTTGATCGGCCAGATCGCCCACCCCTTTGTCGTCCAGGCCGGCCGCAAACTGGAGTGGATCATCCGGGTGGCTCCGGACGTGCCGGACCGGATCGAGTCCGACCCCAACCGCCTGCGGCAAATCATCAACAACCTGATCGGCAACGCCGCCAAATTCACGCAGGCCGGCGAGATCGAGCTGAGGGTAGAGGCGAAGGAGCGGCGCGATGGCGTTTGCCGGCTGGCTTTCGCGGTTCGCGACACCGGCATAGGGATCGAGCGCGACAAGCTGGGCTCGATTTTCGACGCCTTCTCCCAGGCCGACAACAGCATCACCCGCGAGTACGGCGGCACCGGACTCGGGCTCTCCATCACACGCAAGCTGGTGCAGTTGCTGGGAGGCGAGATCGATGTCGAGAGCGAGGTGGGGAAGGGCTCGACCTTCCGCTTCTGTTTGCCGGTGAAGCTGGCCGATTCCCAACCGAGCGAGCCGACCTTGCGCGAGCTGGCGGGTTTGCCGGCGCTGGTGGCGGCAAGCCATGCCAGCCAGCGCGACTGGCTTGAAACGCTGCTGCGGCACTTCGGCGCGGCCCCTGCCGCCGCGGTCGACGCCGCCGACGCCATCGCGCAGCTGCAGACGCCGCACGCCTTCCGCCTGATCATTCTGGATGCCGACATGCCCGGGGAGAGCGGTTTCGACATCGCTTGCCGCCTGCCTCTAGCGACGCGGCAAAGCGCGGTCATCTTGCTGTTGGCTCCGGGGAGCGCGCATGCCATCCAGCGCGCGGCGCAAATCGGCGTCCGGGCGGTGGTGCCCAAGCCGATCACCCAGGACGCGCTCTTTACCGCCGCCTGCCTGTTGCTGGGCGGTCGGGGCGCGCCTGCCGGGGAACTTGGCAGGGCAACGCCTCCGCTTGTGGATGATGACGCGTGATCGGGTAGGCGCCGGACTCGGGACTGGCTAGCGGAACAGCAAGTTGGCGATATGGGACAGGGTGACTTCGTCGCCGATGTCTTGCTGCAACCGCTCGGAAAACGCTTCACAAAATCCGCGGCCGCGGCGGCGCTGCCGGCGCCTGCGTCATGGCCAGGGCCCGGAGGAAGGAACAGGGCCGCTGGATCCGATTCGATAGCCTTGAGCAGGGCGGCCAGCGCCAGCGCATCGGCATGGGTTTTGTGCATGAGCGTCTTCCCTCCGTGTCGTTTCAAGTCCGAGGCGCGTCGGGCAGGGCAGGAAGCAGCCGGATGTCGCGCGCTTGCAGGCCGTCGGTATTCATGGCTTTGACGTAGCTGACTCGTTGGCCGGGAATCAGCTGTTTGCAAGCCCCCATCGTCAACTGCGACGCTTCCGCGTAGAGGTTGTCGCCAGGAAGGTCCGGTCGGATGATGCCGACGCCTCGGTGCTGATCAAAACATTCGATGATGCCTGTCGCCATGACGAATTCCTTTGCAGAGCGGTCCGTTCCGGCCCAGGCGATATGCGCGCATGCCAGGATGGCCTGGGGGCGAGGGCGGGCCTCTTTGGTCTGGCGAGGAGCCAGAGCGCCTGCCGCTCCGTGTGCCTCTGGAACGGCAAGGTTTCTGAAACGCCGCCTGCTGTCTTGTCGCCGCGAGCCTCAGCCGGCTGGCTCAGGCGGGCCGCTTAGCTGTTGGCCTTGCGAAAGATGGAGCGGCTTTTCGAGGAGGCCGCTTCTTTGGCGGGCGTCGGCGCGGCGGGGGCTTTTACCGCCGGCTCCTGGGTGGCGGGCTTGGGCGAGGTTTGCGCGGGTTGGACTGGCTTGGCGGAGTCTGCCGCCGAGTTGGAGTTGCTGGCGGCGTGTTGAGCGGGAGTCTTCATGATGATGGCCTTTTGTGGTGTGCCGCGCTTGCCAAATGGCAGGCGTCGGCAGGGTCACCATGCCGGCCGGCGCGCGCTGCGTCGGTGCGCTGGCGCGCATAAGCCCGGTCATGGCTGCGGCGCCGCGCGATGGCTGTCGCAGACGTTCCGTGAAATCCTGATGCCAGCCGCCGGCAAGCTGCTTAGAATGCTTGCTGGTTAGAATCGACCGACTCCTTGCTTGGAAACGGATGACAATGAAAAAAGCGTTATGGCTGGGTCTGGCGATGATCCCGATCGCGGCGGGCGCCGCGCCTCGGGACGAGAGCGTCGCGCAACAGGTGGATCGCTACGCCGGCCAGATATTCCGGGACAGCAAGGCTGTGGGCATGGTGATGGTGGTGGTGAATGGCAAGGAAAGCCTGCAGCGCTTTTACGGCCGCACCGCGCCGGGGTCTGCCCAGCGACCTGACGCCGACTCCTTGCTGCGCATCGCCAGCGTCAGCAAGAGCATGACCGGGGAGGTGCTGGCCGCGCTGGCGCAGGAAAACCGGGTCAGGCTGGATGATCCGCTGCAGAAGTACGCGCCGCGCGGCGTGGCGCTGCCGCCGGCGGCCCGGCCGGTCACGCTGCTGAATCTGGCTACTCATACCAGCGGCTTTCCGCGCGAGATGCCGGGCAACAAGCCGCCTGATACGCCGGTGTTCGTCTGGCCCAGCCAGCAGCAGCGCTGGCGCTGGCTGGCTGGCGCCCAGTCCCGGTTCGCGGTAGGGCAGACGGCGCAGTATTCCAATCTGGGTTTCGACCTCCTGGCCGACGCGCTGGCGGTGGCCACCGGCCGGCCTTACGCCGCCTTGCTGCGCGAAAAGATCACCGCCCCCTTGGGGATGGCGGACACCACGCTCACCCCCACGCCGGCCCAATGCGCGCGTCTGCTGCGGGGCGTCGGCGCCAGTCCGTGCGTAGGCACCCTGGCGGCCAGCGGCAGCGGCGGCATCTATTCCACCCCCCGCGATATGGAGCGCTGGTTGCGGGATCTGGCCAAGCCGGCCGATCCGGCGCGCCGGCAGCTGCGCGACCAGATGTTCCAGGCCTATTTCAAGCGCGAGCAGCTGCGCAGCCTGCGCGGCATGGATGTGGCCGGCAAGGCCGACGAGCTGGGCCTGGGCTGGGTGAAGATGCAGCTGCCTGACGCGCCTGAGATCGTCCAGAAAACGGCGGGCGGCGGCGGCTTCATCGGCTATGTGGCCATCGCGCCGGCGAGCGAGGTGGCGGTATGGGTGGGGATGACGCGCAGCGAAAGCACCCATTACAAGAACATGAGCGCCGGCGTGAATCAGCTGGTGGCCGCGTTGAGCCGCTGAACGCCGGGTTCTTGCTGGCGAGCCCGTTCGGCTCGCGCTAGAATGGCCGCCGTTTATTGGCATGGGTTGGAGCAAGGCATGACTCAAGAATTGCAGATTACCGATCTCGTGGTGGGCGAGGGCAAGGAGGCGGTGCGCGGCGCGCTGATCACCGCGCATTACACCGGTTGGCTGGAGGACGGCACCAAGTTCGACTCCTCGCTGGACAAGGGGCGTCCGTTCCAGTGCGTGATCGGCACCGGCCGCGTGATCAAGGGCTGGGACATCGGCATGATGGGGATGAAGGTGGGCGGCAAGCGCAAGCTGTTCGTGCCCGCGCATCTGGCTTACGGCGAGCGCCAGATCGGTCCGCACATCAAGCCTCATTCCAACCTGCTGTTCGAGATCGAGCTGCTGGAAGTGCTGACTCGCGACGATTGACCGCTTGTCCGGCGCGGGCGACGCATGAAAATCCTGACCGGAGGCGACAGCTTCCGGTTTTTTTATGCCCGATGCGGCGGGAGGGGCGACGCGGGGAGGCGGGATGAACTCGCGGCTTGTCGGTATCGCGATCGTTTTTATTTTTGTCATTTTAAAACAATGGCTTGTTTGTTTTCCAACTTGGAAGGATCTGCGCCTTCGCGCGCTTGGCTTGTCGTGTTTGACAGGGCGAGTTCCGGATTTTGCGGCGCTTCTGTTGGCGCCATCCGATAATGACAAATGGTTTTAAATGTAAAATATTTTCGCAGGTTATTTTTACAAGCCAAGAATTATTAAGATTTTTTGCAAAATTAGAGAATTTGCATGTTGATTTGTTGAATGTTATAGTCAAAAACATTCAAGGGCGCAGCGCGCCGTTCAATAATCGGGTCTGACGGCCCGTTCCCGCGTTTTACGCGTCTTGTATCCGGCCTGGCCGGGTGTCTGAAAATCTACTGGCAGCTCTCTGGTTGTCGCGATCATTACAGCGGATCGCCGACGGTTTTGTCGTCGCCATCCGCCAAGGAGGACGCAGATGCACAAAAGAGCGTTTGGCAAGCGCAGCATGATCTGGCTGATCCTGGCCGCCCTGGCGGCGGCGGGACTGTATTACGGCCTTGGCCCGGCCGTGTGGGCGGAGTATCGCGAAGATCTGGTTTATCTGGGTCGGCAGCATCTCTATCTGGTGGGCGTCTCCATGGCGCTGGCGCTGGCGGTGGGCTTGCCCAGCGGCATTCTGCTGAGTCGGCCGCGGCTGCGCCGCAGCGCCGAATCCTGGATGCAGATCTTCAATATCGGCAACACCTTGCCGCCGATGGCCGTGCTGGCTCTGGCCATGGCGGTGGTGGGCATCGGCGACGCGCCGGCCATCGCCGCCTTGTTCCTGGCCTCCCTGCTGCCGATCGTGCGCAACGTTTATTCCGGTCTGGCGGGCTTGCCGCCGGCCTTGCTGGAGGCGGCGGACGCGATCGGCATGACCGCGCGGCAGCGGCTGTGGCGGGTGGAGTTGCCCAATGCCTTGCCGGTCATGCTGTCCGGCGTGCGGGTGGCGCTGGCGCTCAATGTCGGCACCGCGCCGCTGGCTTTCCTGATCGGCGCCAGCAGTTACGGCGAGCTGATCTTCCCCGGCATCTATCTCAACAACCATACCGCCTTGCTGCTTGGCGCCGGCGGCACCGCGCTGATCGCGCTGGCGCTGGATCAGATGGTGGCCGCCCTTGGCCGTCTGGCCGCCGCGCGCGGCATCGCCTGAGCGGTTTGCGGGCAACAGCCCGTTCGGGCGGACCTCGCATGGAGGATTTTCTATGAAAATGATTGCGTTTTTGCGCAATGGGCTGGCCGGCGTTTGTCTGGCGGTCGCGGCCCTGGCGCTGTTTTCCGCGCCGGCCGGCGCTGCCGGGCTGGTGCTGGGCAGCAAGAACTTCACCGAGCAGCACCTGTTGTCCGAGCTGACCGCGCAGTATCTGCGCGGCAAGGGCTACGAGGTGACGCAAAAGACGGACCTGGCCACCGTGATCATGCGCAACGCGCAAGAGCATGGGCAGATCGACCTGGTCTGGGATTACACCGGCACCGGCCTGATCATTCACCACGGCATCCAGCAGAAGATGAGCGGCGAGGAGGCTTACGCCGCCGTCAAGCGTCTGGACGAGCCCAAGGGGCTGATCTGGCTGAACCCGGCGCGGCTCAACAATACCTACGCGCTGGCGATGCGGCGCGCGCGCGCCGAGGCCGAGGGCGTGCGGTCGCTGTCCGATCTGGCGCGTGCGGTCAATCAGCATAACGGCGGCGACAAGCGCTGGCAGCTGGGCTTCGACATGGAATTCGCCGGCCGTCCGGACGGCCTCAAACCCTTGCAGCAGCTGTATGGCCTGGCGCTGTCCCGACCGCAGATCCGGCAGATGGATTCCGGCCTGGTCTACAACGCCATCCGCGACGGCTTTGTCGACACCGGGCTGGTGTATACCACCGATGGCCGCATCAAGGGGTTCGACCTCTTGGTGCTGCAGGACGATCTGAATTTCTTCCCGGCCTACGCGGCGACGCCGGTGGCGCGCCAGGAAGCGCTGGAGCGCCATCCCGGCCTCGCCGACGAGCTGAACCGGCTATCGGCCTTGCTGGACAACGACGCGATGTCGGAGATGAACGCCGAAGTGGATATCCGGCATCGCCCGGTGAGCGAAGTGGCGCGCGAATTTTTGCGCCGCCACGGCCTGGTCTAGGAGGGCGGCATGGAAACCCTGACGCAAACCATCCTGTATTTCGCGGCCAATCTCGGCTACATCGCCGAACTGGCGGGCCAGCATCTGCGCCTGGTCGGCATCGCCGTCACCTGCGCCGTGCTGCTGGGCGTGCCGCTCGGCGTGCTGATCGTGCGCTTTGCGCGCCTGGCCGGGCCGGTGCTGGGGCTGGCCACCGTGGTGCTGACCATTCCCTCCATCGCCCTGTTCGGGCTGATGATTCCGCTGTTCTCGCTGATCGGCCACGGCATCGGCGCGGCGCCGGCGATTACGGCGGCTTTCCTGTACTCCCTGCTGCCCATCGTGCGCAACACCCATGCCGCGCTGGCGCATCTGGAGCCCGGCGTGCGCGAGGCCGGCCGCGGCATCGGGCTTACCTTCTGGCAACGGCTGCGCTGGGTGGAGCTGCCGCTGGCGGTGCCGGTGATCTTCGGCGGCATTCGCACGGCGGTGGTGCTGAACATCGGCGTGATGGCGATCGCCGCCATCGTCGGCGCCGGCGGGCTGGGGACTTTGATTCTGCACGGCATCAGCCAGAGCGATATCCGCAAGCTGATTGCCGGCGCGGTGGCGGTGAGCGTGCTTGCCGTCGCCATGGACGGGCTGTTGCTGCGCGCCCAGCGCGCGCTGACGCCGAAAGGAATTCGTTGATGATAGAACTGCAAAATCTCTGCAAGCAATTCACCCAGAAGAACGGCCAGATCGTCCAGGCGGTGGATAATGTCAATCTGCATGTGCCGGAAGGCGAGATCTGCGTCTTGCTCGGCCCGTCCGGCTGCGGCAAGACCACCACGATGAAGATGATCAATCGCCTGATCGAGCCGACCTCGGGCAAGGTGCTGATAGCCGGGGAGGACACCGCCGGCATCGACACCGTCGCCTTGCGCCGCCGCATCGGCTACGTAATCCAGCAGATCGGCCTGTTTCCCAACATGACCATCGAGGAAAACATCACGGTGGTGCCGCGGATGCTGGGCTGGGACAGGAAGCGCTGCCGCGAGCGCGCCCGCGAGCTGATGAATATGGTGGCGCTGGACCCGGACCGCTTTTTGCAGCGCTATCCGCGCGAGATGTCCGGCGGCCAGCAGCAGCGCATCGGCGTGATCCGCGCGCTGGCCGCCGACGCGCCGGTATTGCTGATGGACGAGCCGTTCGGCGCGGTGGACCCGATCAATCGCGAGCAGATCCAGAACGAATTCCTGCAGATGCAGCGGCAGCTGGGCAAGACGGTGATGCTGGTCAGTCACGATATCGACGAGGCCATCAAGCTGGGCGACCGCATCGCTGTGTTCCGCCAGGGGCGGATGGTGCAGTGCGCCGGCTCGGACGAGGTGCTGGCGCGGCCGGCGGATGACTTCGTCGCCAGCTTCGTCGGCCAGGATCGCACCCTCAAGCGCTTGCTGCTGGTGCGCGCCGGCGAGGTGGCCGAGCAGCAGGAAACGCTGACCGCGCGGCTGGACACGCCCTTGGCCAGCGCTTACGGCCTGATGGACGACAACGATCTGTCGCATTTGACGGTGGTGAACGAGGCGGGCCTGCCGCTTGGCTATGTGCGCCGGCGCGACGCCAAGGGCGGCGACGGATGCTGCGGCGACCGATTGAAATTGCTGGAGGTGACCGCCGCCGGCTCCGAAAACCTGCGCGTGGTCCTGTCCCGCCTGTACGAGCACAATCTCACCTGGATGCCGGTGCTGGATGATGAGGGGCGTTATTGCGGCGAGGTGTCGCAAGACTATATCGCCGGCTATCTGCACTCGGGCCGAACCCGGCTGCGCTCGGCCTGATCCTGAAGGCGAGGCTTTGAGAAGCGGCGCGAAGTTTTCGCGCCGTTTTCGCGTGGCGAGGAGGGGAATGCAAAACACCCGCGCTCGACAGGAGGGCGGGTGTTCTTGAATCTGGGGTGGATGATGGGACTCGAACCCACGACAACCGGAATCACAATCCGGGACTCTACCAACTGAGCTACATCCACCATTGTCTTGCCAAGCATTGGCGCGCCCGACAGGAATCGAACCTGTAACCCCCGGCTTAGAAGGCCGGTGCTCTATCCGGTTGAGCTACGGGCGCTCAGGTCGGGCTGCTTGTGTCTGGTCGGGGCGGCGGGATTCGAACTCGCGACCCCCTGATCCCAAATCAGGTGCGCTACCAGGCTGCGCTACGCCCCGAACAGAGAGCGCAACTATACGGACGGCCCCTGGGGCTGTCAACACCATTTTCCGCAAATTTTCGATCTGCCATTTGCATGAAATGGCGGCGCGCGGCGCGATCGGGATCATTTTTCCTTATTTCTCTTGAGCTTAAGACAATTAAAGTTGCGCCGGGCGGTTTCGAGCGCTGGCAAAAAATGCGAAAATGCTGCCTTCTTTTCCAGCTTTACATGGATGCGGGTAATGTCGGCACAATTGATTGATGGCAAGGCAGTAGCGGAACAACTGATTTCCAAGGTGGGCGAAGGCGTGGCGGCGCGTCTGGCGGCGGGCAAGCGCGCGCCTGCGCTGGCGGTGATCCTGGTGGGCAACGATCCGGCTTCCGCCGTGTACGTGGGCAGCAAGAAGCGCTCTTGCGAAAAGGCCGGCATTCGTTCGCTGGCCTATGATTTGCCGGCTGAAACCAGCCAGGACGAGCTGTTGGCCATCATCGACAAGCTCAACGCCGACGCAGGCGTGGACGGCATCCTGGTGCAACTGCCCCTGCCCAGGCAGATCGACCCGCAGGCGGTGATCGAGCGCATCGATCCCAAGAAGGATGTGGACGGTTTTCACCCGTATAATATGGGCCGGCTGGCGATCAAGATGCCCTTGCTGCGTCCGTGCACGCCGCGCGGCGTGATGACGCTGCTGGAAGAGTACGGCATCGATCCCAAAGGCAAGAAGGCGGTGATCGTCGGCGCGTCCAATATCGTCGGCCGCCCGCAGGCGCTGGAAATGCTGATGGCGCGCGCCACGGTGACGGTTTGCCACAGCGCGACCCAGAACCTGGCCGAGGAAGTGGCCGCCGCCGACATCGTGGTGGCGGCAGTGGGCATCCCCAACTTCGTCAAGGGCGAATGGATCAAGCCTGGCGCGGTGGTGATCGACGTGGGCATCAACCGCCTGGAAAGCGGCAAGCTGTGCGGCGACGTGGCCTTCGACGCCGCGTGCGAACGCGCCGGCTTCATCACTCCGGTGCCGGGCGGCGTAGGCCCGATGACGGTGGCGACGCTCTTGCAGAATACGCTGGATTCCGCCAATCTGAACGCCTGAGCAGTAAACGCGCGCCGCGGCGGCCGAATGCCGCGGCGCCATGCAGCGCCGCTCGCCACAGTGGCCGGTCATGCCGGACTGTGGCGTTTGTTTTTGCCGGGACAAAGTGGCGGCAAACCACTGCGCAATGATAAAAGACGGCCGCTTCGGCCTGTCTTAATATGAGTTGAACGAAGTAAACGGACTACCTGAAACATGAGTCAAGACAAGCACTCGGCCACGCTGTTGATCAGCGCGCCTGACAAGAAGGGCCTGGTGGCGGCTATCGCCAACTTCCTGATGACCTACAACGCCAATATCATGCATGCCGACCAGCATCAGGATACCAGCGAGAATCTGTTCCTGATGCGCATCCAGTGGGAGCTGGATGGCTTCACGCTGCCGATGGACAGTTTCGCCGCGGCGTTCCAGCCCATCGCCGACGAGCACAACATGAGCTGGAAGGTCTCGCTCTCCAGCCGCAAGCCGCGCATGGCCATCTTCGTGTCGCAGTACGAGCACTGCCTGGTGGACTTGATGCACCGCTGGCGCATCGGCGAGCTGGAATGCGACATCCCGCTGGTGATCTCCAATCACGAAACCTGCCGCCGGCTGGTGGAATTCAACGGCATCCCCTTCCACGTGATCAAGGTCACCAAGGACAACAAGGCGGAAGCGGAGGCCGAGCAGTTCCGTCTGCTGGAAGAAGCGGGCGTCGACTTCATCGTGCTGGCGCGCTACATGCAGATACTCTCCGGCGAGTTCGTCAAGCGCTACCCGGACCGCGTCATCAACATCCACCACAGCTTCCTGCCGGCCTTCGACGGCGCCAAGCCCTATCACCGCGCGTTCGCCCGCGGCGTGAAGCTGATCGGCGCGACCAGCCACTACGTGACCGAGGATCTGGACGAAGGTCCGATCATCGAGCAGGAAGTGACCCGCATTTCCCATCGCGACGAGGTGGACGACCTGATCCAGAAGGGCCGCGACCTGGAAAAAGTGGTGCTGTCGCGCGCGGTGCGCTGGCATATGGACAACCGCGTGCTGTCCTACAGCAACAAAACCGTCGTTTTCGACTGAGCCGGCGCGATGCGGGTGCTGATCGACGACGCGCTGGATCTTCTGCGGCTGCGAGTCAAGCCGCTGGCGGCCTACCAGTATCCCTGGTGGCAGCCGGCGCTGCTGTTGACCCTGCTCGGCCTGGTCGCCAGCGCGGATACCGCCGAGCTGGGCGACAACCTGCTTGGCCGGATGCTGTTCATGGTGGCCTTCACCTGGCTGGAGACGGCGCTGTTCGTCCGTTTCATCGGCTTCTGGATGAGGGCGGGCAAGTGGCAGGCGTCCGGTTCCCTGTTTGGCCTGGTGGTCGCGGCCAGCGCGCTGCAGTTCATCGCGCCGCTGACCAGCTGGCTGCCCGACGACGCGGCGCTGGTGGCCGACAGCGCCTTGTCGGTGCTGGGCGTGCTGATCCTGGTGCACGCCCTGGCGGCCGTGTCCGGGCTGACCCGATTGCGGGTGGCCTGCGGCGTGGTGCTGTTCGCGCCCATCGCGATGCTGTTGCTGGCCGGCACGCTGTCTTTCGCCAATATGGCGGGGTGGGTGACCTTGCCCGACGAGATGGTCAAGGCCATGCAGGGCGCGGCCGAGGTCAAAGAACCGGGCTGAGGCGGCCTGAAACCGAAAACAGGGCAATCCATTCGGGTTGCCCTGTTTTTTGCGCGCAGGGAGGCTCAGTCCACCTTGGCGATGTAGCGCGCCAATCCCAGCAGCGAGCGCAAGGCCTCGCCTTTGGCGGTGGTTTCATTGCGCAGCCTGGCGTAGCGGCGCAGGATGGCGCGGCTTTCCACGAACAGGTCAAGCTCGGAGTCCGGCGACGATACCAGCGCGATGCGTTCGATCTCGCTTTGCGGCCGGGCCTGGCCCTGCGCGATGCACAGGTAGACCTTGTGGGCATTGAACGGCGTGATGTGATCGAACAGGTACAGCATGGAGTTGATGCGCAGGCCGGTTTCCTCGCGAATCTCCCGGATCAGCGCCTGCGAGCGCAATTCGCCGCGAATGGCTTTGCCGCCGGGAAGGTTGTAGCGGCCGCCGCGGGAGGCGGTCACCAGGACGCCGTCCGGCATCTCGATGATGGCGGTGGCGCGCCGTGCCAGATCGTCTGGCAAACGGTCATGTTTTTTGTCTTCCAAGGTGCTCATTCTTCAAAAATGTACGACTGTCCGGGCAGGATGCCGCCCGGCAATATGCTATTGATTCTCAAAAAGATCCGGAGGCGGCCCGGGCTTTGGCTTTATTGTGGCTGGATTGTAAAACAGCTGACGCCGTTTGGGGCGTCAGCTGCCTGAAACTGGAACAAAAAAACCTATTGAAATTATTTATATGCCTCATAAATGTCTGCAATCGACATGTTATATCCATTTTATCAATAAGCCGCCGATGCCGAGCAAGAGGCAGTAATACCCGAAGGGGCGCAGGGATTCGATTTCGGTTTTCTTGAAGTAACGCATCAGGAACCAGGTGCTGGCGTAGGCGCAGGCGCCGGACAGCAGCCCGCAGATCAGCAGCAGCCCCCACTGGTTGTGGGCGTGGTGGGTGAGCTTGGGAACTTCCAGCACCCCGGCGGCGGCGATGATGGGCGTGGCGAGGAGGAAGGAGAAGCGCGCCGACGAGGCGTAGTCCAGCCCGTGGGCGAGTCCGGCCACCAGGGTGGCGCCTGAGCGGGAGAAGCCCGGCAGCAGCGCCAGCGCCTGGCCCAGGCCGATCTTGATCGCCCCGGCGACGCTCAGCTGCTCCAGTTCGTGCGAGGGGGCGCGTTTTTTCAGGCGATCGCCCAGCAACAGCAGCAGGCCGTTGAGGGCGAGGAAGATCAGCACGGCGGTGGCGCTGGAAAACAGCACGCGCAGCTGTTTCTCCAGCAGCAGCCCCAGCAATCCGGCTGGCACGGTGCCGGCGATCAGCAGCCACATCAGCCGCGCCTGGGGATTGCCAGCCTTGAAGCCGGCCTGGAGCCAGCCGCGGAACAGGGCGATCCAGTCGCGGCGGAAGTAGAGCAGCAGGGCGGAGGCGGTGCCCAGGTGCAGCACCACCATGAAGGGCAGAAAGTCGGGGCTTTGACGATTGATCGACCAGCCCAGCCAGTCCGGTATCAGCACCCCGTGGCCCAGGCTGCTGATGGGGAATAGTTCGCTGACTCCCTGAATGACGGCAAACAGCAAGGCTTCGATCGCGTTCATGGTTGATCCCTGGCAAGATGGCGAGGCCCGGCAGCCTGCGGCGGCCGGAAGCGGCCGCGGGAGCGGCCCTATCCGGCTAACGTGGCGGATCGCTCCGGGTTGACTCAGCGGGGCGGGGTTTTCTCCAGTTCGGCCTCTTCCTGTTCCAGCTCGCTGCGGATGCGGGCGAAGAAGGCGTGGATGGCGTGGACGGCGGGCGACAGGCTGGCGAGCCAGATCTGGCGCTGCTCGGGGCTGACCGCTTCGACGAAGGGGCGCATTTCCGGGTCGGGGTGGCGTTCGAAGGCCAGCGCCAGAATCGGCTCCAGGCAGCCGGCATGTTCGGCGTCGTCGAACAGCAGGCCCCAATCGTCGTTGAGCAGCTCCATGCCGCTCATGAAGCCTTCGGCCCAGTCGTTGCCGCGCACTTCGCCCTCGGCGTCGGCGTCGAGCCAGGGCTGGCACTCGCCGCCGTCCAGCGCGTGGGCGACGTCCAGCCAATGGCCGGTCAGCAGCTTCACGAATTTTTCCAGCGCCTTTTCGCTGGGAAAGGCGGCTTCGTCGTCAAAGGCTGCGCCCAGGATCAGCGGCAGGCACTCGCTGGGTTTGATCGCTTCCGGGCCGGCGAGCAGAGCGGTGAAAAAGCCGTCCAGCTGTTCCAGGTTCATGGCTTGTTGGGGCTGGAAGCGGGCGAGGGTGTCGGCCAGGCGCTGGTAGTCCTGATCGCTGAGGCTGGTGTGGGGCATGACGCGCCTTTCGGGTCGAAACGCGGCCATTATCGTTGATGGCCGGGCAAACAAAAAGCCCCGCGGAGGGCGGGGCTTGCGGGCTGGCGTGGCGAAGGCTTACGAAGCCAGAACCAGGCCGGCGATCAGGGCCGACAGGATGCTCACCAGCGAGGAGCCGTAAACCAGCTTCAGGCCGAAGCGGGACACCATGTTGCCGCGCTCTTCGTCCAGGCCCTTCACCGCGCCGGCGATGATGCCGATGGAGCTGAAGTTGGCGAAGGATACCAGGAAGATGGACAGCACGCCGCGGGTGTACTCGGACAGGTGGGCGGCCTGGTTCTTCAGTTCCAGCATGGCGACGAACTCGTTGGTCACCAGCTTGGTGGCCATGATGCTGCTGGCGGTCAGCGCTTCGTGAGCCGGCACGCCCATCAGCCAGGCGAACGGCCAGAACACATAGCCCAGCATGGTCTGGAAGTTGATGCCGAAGATGGCGGTGAAGATGTAGTTGACGCAGGCGATCAGGGCGATGAAACCCACCAGCATGGCGGCCACGATCACGGCGATCTTGAAGCCGGTCAGGATGTATTCGCCCAGCATTTCGAAGAAGGACACGCGGTGGGTGTCGCTGCTGATCAGCTCGTCTTCGCCATCGGCGCTGTCGTAGGGGTTGATCAGCGACAGGACCACGAAGGTGCTGAACAGGTTGAGGATCAGCGCGGTCACCACATAGCGCGGCTCGATCATCTGCATGTAGGAGCCGACGATGGACATGGACACGGTGGACATGGCGGTGGCGGCCAGCGTGTACATGCGTTTTTCGTCAAAGGTGTGGATGATGTTCTTGTAGGCGATGAAGTTCTCGGATTGGCCCACCATCATCGAGCTGATGGCGTTGAACGATTCGATCTTGCCCATGCCGCTGACCTTGGACAGCACGAAGCCGATGGCCTTGATCACCACCGGCAGCACGCGGATGTGCTGCAGGATGCCGATCAGCACCGAGATGAACACGATGGGCATCAGCACCAGCAGGAAGAAGCTGAATTCGCCCTTGTTGAGGATGCCGCCAAAGGCGAAGTTGGTGCCTTCGTTGGCGAATTCCATCAGCTTGGTGAAGACGCTGGAAATGCTGGTCACGATGGCGAGGCCATAGGTGGTGTTGAGCAGGAAGAACGCCAGCGCGATTTCCACGACCAGAAGCTGGATCACGGAACGGATCTTGATGTTCTTCCGGTCGCGCGCGACCAGCTGGGTGAGGGCCAGTACAGCGATCAGGCCGAGAACGAATTGAAAGATATGCATAGTAGTTATCGCTTTTGGGATTAACTTGCGGAGCGAGATATCAATTCAGCGGCCTTGGGCTCGCGGCGAAGCGGGCTTGCGGCGCTGCTTTTTTTATGTGCGCAAACCACCGGGTACTGAACTGACACCCGAAAAGCTCGCGCTTTTGGTTGGTGTTGCCAATTCCATGACTCATGCGGACTACGACATTGCGAACCGGCGCGCCATGATGCTGCTTGGATGCGCCGGCTTCGTGACCCGAACATTGCCTTGATGTGAAGATAAAAACCAGTCTTTAGATCAAAGAAATTGCGGGCCAACATGTTTCGGGCCCGCAATCATAGCGATTGCGGGCCCGAAAAGCCTTGTTATTCCTCGGATTGTTGCGCTTCCGCCTCACGGCGCGCCTTCTCCTGGAAATAATGCACACGGCGCGCTTCCTTGGCGGCGGCTTTTTCGGCCATTTCCTGCGCCTTGCGGGCCAGTTCCGTCGCTTCTTCCGCCTTGCGGGCCGCCTTGGCGGCTTCGCGTTCGGCGGCCTCCGCCGCTTCTATCGCTTCCACTTCCTTCCGGGTCTTGCACGGACCTGTCTTTTCGAACCAGGCCACCGACTCCACGTGGGCGGTGTGCGGGAACATATTGATGATGCCCGCCGTTTTCAGCGTATAGCCCTTGGTATGCACCAGCACGCCCGCGTCGCGCGCCAGCGTGGCCGGGTTGCAGGATACGTAGACGATGCGGCGCGGCGCGGTGTCTTCGGTGATGGCTTTGAGGAGCTGCACCGCGCCGTCGCGGGGCGGGTCCACCAGCATCTTGTCGAAACGGCCGAGCGCGGCGAACGATTCTTCGGTCACCTCGAACAGGTTGGCCATCTCGTAGCTCACCTTGTCCTGCAGCTGGTTGTGGGTGGCGTTTTCCACCGCGCGCTTGACCAGCGCCTGGCTGCCTTCCATGCCGTGCACGGTGGCGCCGGAACGGGCGATGGGCAGGGTGAAGTTGCCGATGCCGCAGAACATGTCGGCGATGCGCTCGCCCGGCTGCGGGTCGAGGAAGTGCAGCGCGCGCGCCACCATCACCGCGTTGATCTGCGGGTTCACCTGAGTGAATTCGGTGGGGTAGTAGGGCATCTCCACGCCGTACTCGGGCAGGCTGTAGGTCAGCTTGGGCGCGTCCAGCGGGTAGATCGGGTAACAGGTGTCCGGCCCCTTGGGCTGCAGCCAGATCTGCAGCGCCCGCGTCGGGCCGCGATGGGCGTCGGCGAAATCCTTGAGGATGGCGAAGTCGGCGTCGGTGATGTCGTCCATGTTGCGGAACACCAGGATGTCGACCTGGTCGCCCACCGCCACTTCCACCTGCGGCATGCGCTGGCTGATGGACAACGTGGCGATCATCGCGCGCAGCGGCATGATCAGGTCGGAGATGTGCTTGGGCAGGATGTGGCACTCGCGCATCTCGGCGATGTAGCTGGAGCTCTTTTCATGGAAGCCCACCAGCACGCCGCCCTTCTTGGCCACCATGCGCGCCGACAGCCGGGCGCGATGGCGATAATGCCAGGCCGGGCCGGCGATAGGGGTCAGGATGCATTCGGCTTTGACTTTGCCGATGCGCTGCAGATTGTCTTCCAGCACGCGCTGCTTGATGGCGACTTGCGCGCTGAACTCCACGTGCTGCATCGAACAGCCGCCGCAGACGCCGAAGTGCGGGCAGCGCGGCTCGGCGCGCATGAAGCTTTCCTTCATCACCACGCTGGTGTTGGCGTTTTCGTAGCTGGGCTTTTTGCGGTAGCTGCTGTAGACAACCGTCTCGTACGGCAGGGCGCCATCGATGAAAATGGTCTTGCCGTCAACGTGGGCGACCCCCCGGCCTTCGTGGTCCAGCGACTCGACCTGCGCGATAGTCTGTTTGTGCGTCATCGTCTTGCTTGCAAAATCAAACGGTAAAACGCGGATTTTCTCAAAATCCGCCAAGACGTGCTGGTTTTTTTGCAAGCTGGGCGTTTTGGGACTTTCTGATAGAATCAAAGCTGTCCTTGGAACCATGATGGGTGCGGTATGTTGAAACGATTGTCGATGTTGGCGCTGGGAGCGTTGCTGATGGTTCCCGGTCATGCGGCAGTCGTGCCCGCGCCCGACGTGGCGATCCATTCGCAAGGCCGCCATCTGGTGCTGAACCTGCCGCAGGCGCGGCTGTTCGTCTACCAAGACGGCCAGCTGCAGAAAATCTATCCGGTGGCGGTGGGCAAGATGCTGACCCAGACGCCCACCGGCAGTTTCGACATCACCGGCATCTACAAGGCGCCCGCCTGGCACGTGCCCAAATCCATCCAGGAAGAAATGAAGCGCAACGGCAAGCCGGTGCAGACCGTGGTGCCGCCCGGGCCGGACAATCCGCTGGGGCCGGTGTTCGTGCGTTTCGGCGAGAGCAAGCTGGGCCTGGGCTTTCACGGCACCAACGCGCCTGGCTCGGTGCCCGGCTTTCGCAGCCACGGTTGCGTGCGCCTGAAGAACAACGACGCGCTCGAGCTGGCCGGCACGGTCGCCCGCGGCGACGCCGTCACGGTGGCCTATCAGACCATCCTGCTCAATCAGGACGAAGCGGGCGAGCTGTGGCTGACGGTTTACCGCAATCATTACAAGCAGGACGACCCGTCGCTGTCTCTCCTGGCCAAGACCTTGCTGGACTGGCAGCAGCGCAACCAGCGCGCGCTGTTCGGCAAACGGGTGGACCAAGCGCTGGCCCAGCGCGACGGCAAGCCGGTGTGCCTGAGTTGCAAGCCGGCCGCCAAGGCCGCGATCAACGGCAGCCTGGCTGCGGTGCGCTGGCTGTCCACCACCACCGAACAAGCGGCCCCGAGCGGCGAGCCGCTGCTCGCGCCGCCGGCCAGCGCGCCGGAGGGCGAACGGCAGCCTGGCCCGCCGATGAGCGGCAGGCACGGCACGCCTGGCGGCAAGACCGCGCAGGCTGCTTGAGGCCAGCGCGAGGATCCCTGCCAGACAAAGCCCGGTTACGCCGGGCTTTGTCGTTTTGCGGGCGCCGCGCCTGGGGCCTGCTTAGCGCGCGGCGGCTTTCAGCGCCTGATCGATGTCGGCCAGGATGTCGTCGATGTGCTCGATGCCGATGGACAGCCGCACCAGTTCCGGCCGCACGCCGGCCTTGAGCTGCTCCTCCGGCGATAGCTGGCGGTGGGTGGTGGTGGCCGGGTGGCAGGCCAGCGATTTGGCGTCGCCGATATTCACCAGCCGGGTGATCAGCTGCAGCGCGTCGATGAAGCGGCCGCCCGCTTCCGCGCCGCCCTTGATGCCGAAGGCGAGAATCCCCGAGCCGCGGCCGCCCAGGTAGCGGTCCACCAGAGGCTTGCCCGGGCTGTCCGGCAGCGCCGCGTATTCCACCCATTCCACCGCCGGGTCGGCTTGCAGATGCAAGGCGGCCTTGAGCGCGTTGTCGGCGATGCGGTCCATGCGCAGCGCCAGCGTTTCGATGCCTTGCAGGATCAGGAAGGCGTTGAACGGCGAGATCGCCGCGCCGGTATTGCGCAGCGGCACCACCCGCGCCCGGGCGATGTAGGCGGCCGGCCCCAGCGCTTCCACGTAGTTGACGCCGTGGTAGCTGACGTCCGGCGTGTTCAGGCGCACGAAGCGCTCGGCGTGTTCGCCCCAGGGGAACTTGCCGGAGTCGACGATGATGCCACCTATGCTGTTGCCGTGGCCGCCCAGGTATTTGGTCAGGCTGTGCACCACGATGTCGGCGCCGTGCTCGAACGGCCGGCACAGATAGGGCGAGGGCACGGTGTTGTCGACGATCAGCGGCAGGCCGTGGCGGTGCGCTTCCGACGCGAAGGCGGCGAAATCCACCACGTTGCCCAGCGGGTTGCCGATGGATTCGCAGAACACCGCCTTGGTCTTGTCGTCCACCAGCGCCGCGATGGCCGCCGGGTCGCGATAGTCGACGAAGCGCACTTCGATGCCGAATTGCGGAAAGGTATGTGCGAACAGATTGTAGGTGCCGCCGTACAGGGTGCTGGTGGCGATGATGTTGTCGCCGGCTTCGGCGATGGTCTGGATCGCGTAGGTGATCGCCGCCATGCCGGAGGCCACCGCCAGCGCGCCGATGCCGCCCTCCAGCGCCGCCACCCGCTTTTCCAGCACGTCGGTGGTGGGGTTCATGATGCGGGTGTAGATATTGCCCGGCACCTTGAGGTCGAACAGGTCCGCCCCGTGCTGGGTGCTGTCGAAGGCGTAGCTGGTGGTCTGATACAGCGGCACGGCGACTGCCTTGGTGGTGGGGTCGGGGCTGTAGCCGGCGTGAACGGCCAGGGTCTCCAGTTTCATCTCGCGTTTCTCCTGTCTAGTCAATTTGAATGGCGGGCGATTCGAACTTACTCGCGATTTGTCCTCAACTCAAAGAAATATCAAGCGGCTGCCATATTCCATTTCTTGCTATGCGGGAGGTCGGGTGCGCCGGCGCGCCGATTGGCAAGAATCGGGTCGCCGCCGCGGCGCGCGTCTGTCACCTTGCTGGTGTCGATTACCGCTAGGGAGCGAGACATGAATGCATTGGCGGGCAAGGTTGCCCTGATTACCGGCGCGAGTTCCGGCATTGGCCGCGCCACGGCTGTGCTGTTCGCGCAACACGGCGCGGCGCTGGTTCTGACGGGACGCAGGCAAAAGGAGCTGAATGCGCTGTTGGCCGAGTTGTCGGCCCTGGGCGCCCGCGCGGCGGCGCTGGCCGGCGATGTGGCCGACGAGGCGCATGCCCGGGCGGCGGTGCGCCTGGCCGTCGAGAATTTTGGCGGGCTGGATATCGCCGTCAACAACGCCGGCACGCTGGGAGAGCCGCAGCCGACGCCGGACGTGCCGCTGGAAGCGTGGCGGCGCACGCTGGATACCAATCTGACCGGCGCTTTTCTCGGCGCCAAGCACCAATTGCCGGCCATGCTGCGCCGCGGCGGCGGCTCGGTGATCTTTACTTCCAGTTTTGTCGGTTATCGCGTCGGCTTGCCGAATATGGCGGCTTACGCGGCCAGCAAGGCCGGGTTGATCGGCTTGACCCAGGCGCTGGCCGGCGAGTTCGGCGGCCGCGGCATTCGGGTGAACGCCCTGCTGCCGGGCGGAACCGATACGCCGATGGGACGCGCAGCGGCCGATAGCGCCGAAGCCAGGGCCTGGGTGGAGGGCTTGCATGCCTTGAAGCGCCTGGCTCGGCCGGAGGAAATCGCCCAGTCGGCGCTGTTCCTGGCTTCCGACGCC
The DNA here is from genome assembly GCA_002213445.1 of Xenophilus sp. AP218F. Lineage (GTDB taxonomy): Bacteria > Pseudomonadota > Gammaproteobacteria > Burkholderiales > Chromobacteriaceae > Chromobacterium. Next base: position 55,524 of record NJIE01000011.1, read on the forward strand.
TCCAGCTTTACCACCGGCGCGGCGCTGCTGGCCGATGGCGGGGCGTCGATCAGCCGCAGCTGAGCGGGCCTCAGCCGGCCATTTCTCCGGCCAGCTCGCCCACCCGGTACAGCGCGCGCTGGTAGGCCTCGTTCCAGGGATAGCAGCACGACAGCCGCAGGCAGTTGCGGTAACGCGCCTTGGCCGAGTACATCGCGCCGGGCACCACGGTGATGCGTTCGGCCAAGGCCGCCTGGAACAGCTGCATGGTGTCGACGCCGTTGGGCAGCTCCACCCACAGCAGGCAGCCGCCGGAGGGCAGGGTGGCGCGGGTACCGAGCGGAAACTGGCTGGCCACCGCGCCGCGCAGCCGTTCCATCTGGCTGCTGAACTGGCGGCGGATCAGCCGCAGGTGGTGGTCGTAGCCGCCGCTTTCCAGATATTCGGCCAGCGTGGCCTCCAGCAGCGCCGGCTGGCCCAGCGAGCTGGAGAATTTCAGACGGCAGACTTCGCGCAGGAAGCGTCCCGGCGCGATCCAGCCGATGCGAAAGCCGGGCGCCAGCGTCTTGCTGTAGCTGGAGCACAGCAGCACCCAGCCGTCGCGGTCGAAGGCCTTGACCGCATCCGGCGTGGCGTGGCCGTAAAACAGCTCGGCGTGCGGCGTGTCTTCGATCAGCGGCACGCGGTAGTCGTTGACCAGCCGCGCCAGTCTCTCCTTGGCGGCCGGCGGCATGGTGCTGCCCAGCGGGTTGTGCACGGTGGGCATCGCCACCACGGCGTTGAGCCGCTTTTCCGACAGCAGCAATTCCAGCGCGTCCAGCGCCAGGCCGTCGGTGGGGTGGGTGGGGATCTCGATCACCGACAGTCCCAGGTTTTTCAGCATAGGCAGCAGCGCGAAATAGGTGGGCGACTCCACGCCCACGGTATCGCCCGGTTTGCACACCGCGCGCAGCGCCAGTTGCAGCGCTTCGGAGCAGCCGTTGGTGATCACCACGTCTTCGGCCGCCAGCACGCAGCCCCAGCTGACCGCCCGCTGGGCGATCTGGCGACGCAGCGCTTCCAGGCCGGGCGGGAAGGGATAGTCGGTGGTCAGCTCCGGTTGCTGGCGCAACAGCCGGCCCATGATGTGCTTGAGGCGGGTGGTGGGGTAGAAGTCGCTGCCGCGCGGGCTGGCCAGCGACAGGTCGATGAAGTCGGAGCGGGTTTGCGCGTCCATCACGGTTTCGATCAGGTCGACCACTTCGCCGGCGTGGTGGGCGGCGCTCTGGCGGCGCATGCGCGGCAGCGGCAGGGTGGCGGCGGCCTTGACGTAGAAGCCGGATTGCGGCCGCGCCTCGATCAGGCCGCGGTCTTCCAGCGTGCGGTAGGTCAGCAGAATGGTGGACGGGCTGACCTTGTGCATGGCGCAGGCCTTGCGCACCGACGGCAGCCGCTCGCCGGGGCGCATCACCCCGGTCTGGATCAGTGTGATCCACTCGTTGACCAGTTGCTGATAGACGGGTTCCTTGCTCATTGGCGGGGCTCCTGCGGGCGGCGACAGTCCTAAGCGGTACAGTTGCCGAAAGTTGAGACCATAACAGTTTGTCAATTGTAAAATTGTTATGGTCTCAATTCAATTTTTCTGAATCTGTAATTGTGCGCCGCAAACGTCTACCATGACAGCCTTCCTGAATCGCATCGGCAGCCGCTCTTCGCAGAGGATGAAGCGCCAGCCTGCCGCCCTGTTTTCCGTATGGAGTGGTGATGAATCTTGTCGCGCTGGTGACTTATCTGTTGGTGATGTCGATCACCCCCGGTCCGAATAATCTGGTGCTGGCCTCGTCCGGCGTCAACTACGGCTTTTCCCGCACCTTGCCCGCGCTGCTGGGCATGACGCTGGGCCTGTCGCTGCAGGTGGGCGTGCTGACCGTGTTCCTGGGCAGCCTGATGGAGTGGATGGCCTCGGTGCAGCTGTATCTGGCGGTGGCCGGCTGCGTGTATCTGCTGTGGCTGTCCTGGGGCATGGCTCGCGCCGGCCGGCACGGCGACGGGCAGGACAAGAGCAAGCCCATCGGTTTCTGGGGCGGCGTATTGTTCAACTGGCTCAATCCCAAGGTCTGGCTGATGAGCTTCAACATCGCCATGGTGTTTCTGCCGGCCAGCATGGACCCGCTGCACGCCGGGCTGATCTTCGCGCTGGTGACCTTTGTCGTCGGCCTGCCCTGCGTCGCGCTGTGGGCCGGCTCCGGCGTGGCCATCCGCCGTTTTCTGGATTCCCCGCTGCGGTTGAGGGCTTTCAACTGCAGCATGGCGGCGATGCTGGCGGCCACCGCCTTCTGGCTGCTGGCGCAAATGCTGCCGGGCCACAGCCTGCCGGCGATGATCTGACGACGAGGGAACAGCCCGCAAGTTTGCGGGCTGTTTTGTTGCCGGCGTACAATAGCCGCTTTCCTGATTTTCCGCAGAGTCCTACCCATCATGATCCGTACCCGTTTCGCTCCCAGTCCCACCGGCTACCTCCACATCGGCGGCGTGCGCACCGCGCTGTTCTCCTGGGCCTACGCCCGCAAGAATGACGGCGTGTTCGTGCTGCGCATCGAAGACACCGACCTGGAGCGCTCCACGCCGGAATCGGTGAAGGCGATCATGGACGGCATGCACTGGGTGGGCCTGGACTACGACGAAGGCCCGTTCTACCAGACCCAGCGTTTCGATCGCTACAAGGAAGTGATCCAGCAACTGCTGGCCTCAGGCCACGCCTACCACTGCTATTGCAGCAAGGAAGAGCTGGAAGCGATGCGCGCCGAACAGGAGGCGCGCGGCGACAAGCCGCGTTACGACCGCCGCTGGCGTCCGGAGGCCGGCAAGACCCTGCCGGCCATTCCGGAAGGCGTCGAGCCGGTGGTGCGCTTCAAGACCCCGCTGTCCGGCGTAGTGGCCTGGGACGACGCGGTCAAGGGCCGCATCGAAATCTCCAACGAAGAGCTGGATGACCTGATCATCGCCCGTCCGGACGGCAGCCCCACCTACAATTTCTGCGTGGTGGTGGACGACTGGGACATGCAGATCACCCACGTGATCCGCGGCGACGACCACGTCAACAACACCCCGCGCCAGATCAACATCCTCAAGGCGCTGAACGCCCCGCTGCCGGTGTACGGCCATCTGCCGATGATCCTGAATGAAGACGGCCAGAAGATGTCCAAGCGCCGCGACGCGGTCAGCGTGGTGGATTACGCCGACAAGGGCATCCTGCCCGAAGCGCTGCTCAACTACCTGGCGCGTCTGGGCTGGGGCCACGGCGACGACGAATTCTTCAGCATGGAGCAGTTTGTCGAATGGTTCTCGCTGGAGGCGGTCAGCCCGTCGGCCAGCCGCTTCAACCACGAAAAATTCATGTGGCTGAACGCCCAGCACATCAAGGCCGCCGACAATGCCCGCCTGGCCGAGCTGATCGCGCCGCGTCTGGCCGCCGCCGGCGTGGAGACCGGCAAGGGGCCGGCCATCGTCGACGTGCTGGCGTTGGTGAAGGAACGGGTGCAGGACCTGAACGCGCTGGCGCTGGAAGTGGACTACTTCTACAAGAAGCGCGAGCCGGCCGCCGCCGATGTGGAAAAGCATCTGGCCGGCGACGCCGCGGCGCGCATGGGCCGTTTCGCCGACAAGCTGGCAACGCTGGAGAGCTGGACCGCGGAAAGCATCCACGAGCTGTTCAAGCCCTTCTGCGCCGAAGAGGGCATCAAGATGGGCCAACTGGGCATGCCGCTGCGCGTGCTGGTGTGCGGCACCACCCAGACCCCGTCGGTGGACGCCGTATTGGCCCTGATCGGCAAGGAAGAAGTGCTGCGTCGCCTGCGCGGCTGAGCGCGCGCCTGTCGCTCGCATCAAACGTCAAGCCCTGCCGATTGGCAGGGCTTTTGTTTGCGCGGCGCGCTTTCGCTTCCGGGCCGCATCGGCGGCGCGGCGTCGGGTCATGCGTCGAGGCCGGGCCGGGGCCAGCTCACTCGGCCGCGCCGCTGATCTTGCGCCGCAGCCAGTAATCCACGCTGACGTAACGGCCGCCGCCGTAAAAGAACAGCACCAGCAGCATCACGAAATAGGTGGCGGCGAACTCCATGCCGTTGTTGAGGATGACCGGGTCGCCCAGCTCGGTGATGTAGTTGTAGCGGCCAGGGAAGTTCTCGGCCAGCCAGGACAGGAAGCCGGCCAGGCGCTGGCTGGACTCCATGTCCTTGCCGGCGATGGCCAGCCAGCCGCGCGGCCAGTGCACCATGGCGCTGGCCGCGCTCATCAACACCATCATCGGGACCGCCATGACGCGGGTGAACAGCCCCAGCGCGATGCAAACCAGGCCCAATACCTCGGTGGCCGCCGCCAGAAAGGCGAGCAGCATCGGAAAGGGCAGCCCCAGCCCGCCTTCGCTGGCCGGCGCGCCGAACCAGACGACGGCTTCGCTGAAGCCGGCCACTTTGGAATGCGCGCCCACGTAGATCACGGGCAGCAGATAGAGGCGGATGCCCAGCAGCGCGATGAAGTCGCAACGCTGGCAGGCGGCGACCGCCCGGTCGAAATAGCCTATGGCCTTGGCAATCATGTTTTTGCTCCTTGTTGATGGCTTGCCCCGCTGAGAGCGGGGCGCGGTCTGGCCGCGCCAGCCGGTTGGGTACTGGTTCAGGCGGGGTGGCTGCGGATCAGGCCCAGCGCGGCGGCGGCGTCTATCCAGTTCCGCAGCCGCGCTGCGTCGACTCCGGCCGCAGACGCCAATTCCGCGTACGCGCGCGGTTGATCCAGCAGCGCAAGCAGCCGGGCGTCCAGCGGCGTCAGCGGTTTTTGCCATACCCGGTGCCGCGCGTCCCGGAAAACGGCGAAAGGGCCTTGCAGGTTTTCCGCCGGCAAGTCCAGCTGGATGCAGACCAGCGTGGGGTTGCGCGTCAGCCGCGCGTCCGGCGAGGCCGGCGCTGCCATGCTTTCCTCTACCCGCGCCTCGTCGATTTCGGCCTGAAACAGCGTCCACTCGTACTCCAGCAACTGGCGCTGGGCAGCCGGCAAGCGCGGCTGCATGAAGAGCAGGAATTCGGTGGCGATCTGGTGATGGGCCGGCCGGCTGGCGTGGTGCCGTCGCAAGAAGTCGTCCGCCTGGCGGCGGACGCTGTCCGGGCCCAGCCGGCGCGAGTAGAGCGGAAAAGCATGCGCGACGACGTCCTCGACGTTTTCGCGCAGCAGTCCGGCGTAAAGCTTTTCGGCGGGCGAAACGGCGGCCGCCAGGCCGCGCAGCGCGCGGTTGAAGTCCTGGACGGAAACTGCGGTCGGCGTGGCGTTCATCCTGTTCTCCTCAAGCGGCGAGCGCGGCGCGTCCATGAATCGCCGCGCGCAGCGCCTCAGCCTCCGCTCGCAGCTCGGACAGCGGCGGAATATGGTTGTCGCGCTCCAGCACAAAGGGCCGCGGGCCGTGGCGGGCGACGGCGTCGCGCGCCAGCCGGATCACGCCGTCGCACACCGCGTCGCCATGCGTGTCCAGCACCAGATCGTCGTCCCGGCGCCAGTGGCCGGCCAGATGGAAGTAGCGGATGGCGGCGGAGGGCAGGGCGCGGATGAAGGCTTGCGCGTCAAGGCCGTGGTTGCTGGCGTTGACGTAGACGTTGTTGATGTCCAGCAGCAGCTCGCAGCCGCTTTGCTCGACGATGGCGGCGATGAATTCCTCCTCCGGCATCTGATCGGGGTAGGCGTGGTAGTAGCTGATGTTTTCCAAGACCAGCGGCCGGCGCAGGATGTCCTGCGCCTGGCGGGCCTTGCCGGCGATCAGGCGGGCGGCGGCAGCGTCGCGGCGCACCGGCAGCAAGTCGTACAGATAGCCCTGCTCGTCGCGCGCGTAGCTCAGGTGGTCGCTGTATACCTCGATCCGGTAATCATCGAGAAAGCGTTTCACCCGGCGCAGGAAATCGACGTTCAAGGGCAGCGGGTCGCCGATGGACAGGCTCAGGCCGTGCGCGACCAGCGGATATCGGGCGGCGATCCGGTCCAGTTGCGCCCGTTTGCGGCCGCCTATCTCCAGCCAGTTCTCCACGGTGATTTCCAGGAAGTCGATGCCGGGCAGAGCCGGGCCGTCGGCCAGCCGCGCCGCGTGTTCGGCGCGCAGGCCAAGCCCGGCGGCCGCGGCGGCTATTGTCCGCATACGCCCTCCGTTACCCTGGTGTCGCAAGCCTCGGCCTGGATGCCCTGGCCGGATTTGCCGCACTTGCCGTCGCGGGCGCGCACCAGCTGATCTTGCGGATCGTGGCGGATGTCGGCCTTTTCATACATTTTCACCGTGCCGCACTTGCCGCTGGCGCATTTGCCGCCATGGCCGCTCTGGCTCTTGACCTCTTTGGCCGGGGCGCTGGCGTCGGCCAGGGCCGGCCCGGCGCACAAGCCGGCCAGCGATGTCATGGCGATGGAAAGAAGAATCTGCTTTTTCATGGAATGCCCTTTTTGCTGGCTGTGGAATCAGGCGCGGCCTACTTCACCGGGAAGCAGGACAGGTCGCGCGCGGCGTAAACCGGTCCGCTGTAATGCTGTCTGATGAGACGGATGGACTGCTCTTTCACGCGCAGGCTCTTGCCCATGAAGTGGTTGAGCACCAGTTTCCCGGGGCGAACGGCGGCGGCGATGCGGCCCACGGTGGACGGCTTGGCGTGCAGGAAGGCCGAGGCTTCGTCGGCGGCTTCGTCGATGGCCAGCGGCATCACCAGAATGTCCGCGTTGCGCGCGAAGTCGATGAACTCGGGCCGGCTGCCGTTTTGATCGGCGGAAATCACGATGCTGCCTTCGGCGCTGTCGATGCGGTAAGCCAGCGCCGGCACGTCGCCGTGGGGAATGCCCAGCGCGGAGACGCGCAGGCCGTCCTTGTCGTACACCGTGGTTGGCTGCGCCTTGCGGTAATCCACGTCGGCGAGCGTCACCTTCAGCGGCAGATCGCCCGCGCCCGAAAACATGCCGGAAAGGTAGGCGTAAGCGCCGGTCTTGGCGTTGAACTGCGCTTGCATGAAACCGCTGAGGCTGGGAAACGCGCTGCCGCCGGCCGGGCCGGCGATGGCGATCTGATGGCGCGCGCGGAAAAAGTAGCTGCCTTTGAGCAGCGCCGGCAGATCGGAGACGTGGTCGGTATGAAAATGGGTAAGGCCGATGAAGGCCACGTTTTCCAGCCGGGCGCCGGATTGGCCGAAGCGCAGAAACGCGCCGCCGCCGGCGTCTATCATCGCCACGGCCTTGCCGTGCCGCCAGATCAGGCTGGCGGACGAGGCGCGGCCGTCGTCGGAAATGGGCCCGCCGCTGCCCAGCAATTGCAGCGAAAAGGACTTGTCCTCGCATTGGGTGGCGCTGGCTTGCGCGGCGAGGGGGCCTGAGAGCAGGCAAGCGGCCAGCAACAGTATTCGCATTTTCATTCCGGCGGGTCTCCTTGGGTGGGTGCGATCGGAAGGCGAAGCGGCGAAAACGTCGCGGCGGCGGCTCGTTCACATGGCGTGGCGCTGCTGTCCGGCATGCGTCTTGCGGCCGGCTGTTGCGTTTCGCCCGATTGCCAGCAAAGTGTACTGCTCGCTTTATATAAGCGTTACGGCTTGTGTTAATTTATTAAATTAGGAAAATTAATATATCGGGCGCGGCCAACCGCGCGGCGGCGCGGCCGCCTGAGAGGGCGCGGCAGTCATCCGGTGGGCGCGAGCGCCGCCGCGCGGGCCGTCAGCGGCCGGACCTCGCCAGCCGCAGGCCCATGGGCAGCCGGGGCGTGTTGCCGTCGGCTTCGCCGTTGAGGAAATCGATGTTGTAGATCAAGGGTGGCATGCCGGGGACCGGGGTGTCGCTCCAGTATTTGGCGCTGTTGTCGTACAGTTCGACGACGCCGGGAAAGAGGGCGGCGTCGAGCGCCGGACGGCCGCAACGCCTGTCCAGCAGGCTGCCCAGCTCCTGGATCGAGGGCAGCCGCCAGCCATGGCCCAGCTTTCTGGCGTAAGCCCGGGCGTCGTCCAGCACCATCAGCTGCGGGCGGCCCTGGCAGGTTTTGCCGTTCCAGCGGCTTCCCGCGCTGCAACGCTGCCAGATCAGCCCGGTTTGCCTGTCCCGCACCTCGCCGCCTTGGGCGACGAATCGCGGCGGGGAGGCGTCTCCGGTTGTCCTGGGCGGGCACGCCGCCCGGCAGGGGCTGGCGGCCAGCGACAGCAGCAGGATGGATGCGAGGATGCCGCCGCGACGGCGTGGGCTGGGCTGGGTCATGTAGGACTCGGGTCGGAATGGAAACGGCGGATGTTAACGGCTCGGGACGCGGGGCTGAATGGCGCATTCCGCAACCTCTGTAACGCCAAGGCGGCCGCGCAGCGGCGCCGTCGCGGCCGGCGCGCCACGCCAGCGTTTGATCATGGGTCAATGATGCGCAGATTGCTTTCCGGTTATGCGCATGTATGCGCGGCGGGCGCTTATACTGTCGCAGTCCTGTTCCGCTCGCCGTGGCGGCCCGGGATGCGCCGGCGTCCTGTCGATGGCTGACGCACTTGCAGCGAGATCCCACATGTACGCACCGCATCCTCGTCTTCGCCGCCGTTTGGGCCGCCTCGCGCTGGCCTCGCTGTTGTTCGTCTTGCCCTTCCTGTTGCTGGCTCCGCCCCTGGTGTGGGAGGCGCGCGACGACGCGCAGCAGCGGATCGAGCACGGCCTTGTCCTGACGATCCGTTTGCTCGATCACGAACTGGATCGCGCCGAGCAGCTGGCCCGCGCGCTGCACCCCCTGGCGGGTCGTCCCTGTGACGTCGAAACGCAGCTCGCGCTGCGCAAACAGGCGACCAGCCGGCTCAACGTGCGCTCGATTGAATTGACGGCGGACGGCAAGTCGTATTGCTCCTCGCTGGCCGGGGCGGTGGCCGCCAGCCCGGCCGCGCCCCGCTACCGGCAGGATGGTTTTACCCTGCGCCGCGGCAGCGAGCTGAGCCCGGATGTTCCCTTCATCGAAATCCACGAGGGCGACGGCAAGCGCGGCGTGCTGGTCAATATCGACGGCCGTTATCTGGGGCTGCTGATGGGGGCGGAACGCCTGACGCCGCAGAGAGCTTACATCCAGGCCAACGGCGTCTGGGTCGGTCCCGGTTTCGTGGCCGGCGGCGGCGCGATTCCGCTGGCCGGCAGCCAGCATCTGGAGCGGGCCTCCGGCAAATATCCCTATCATCTGTTTTCCAGCTATGACCTGCCCGACTGGCGCGAGGTGCTGCTGCGCAAGCAGCGCGTGATCAGCGCCATGCTGCTGTTGCTGGGCGCGGTGCTGGCCGGGGTGGGGTACTGGCTGCTCGGGCGTCCCCGCTCGCCGCAATCGGAGTTGCGCCGCGCGCTGGACGGCAACGAGTTCGAGCCATTCTTGCAGCCGCTGGTCAGGCCGGGTTCGACGCAGTGGGACGGGGCCGAAGTGCTGATGCGCTGGCGTCATCCCCAGGCGGGGCTGATTCCGCCCGATCTGTTCATCCCGCAGGCGGAAGCCAGCGGCGTCATCGTGCCGATGACGGCGCAGATGATGGCGCGGGTGGCGCGTGAGCTGAGCGCGGCGGCGCTGCCTCCCGGCTTTCACCTCGGCTTCAATGTCAGCGTGGCGCACTTCACCCAGGGCGATTTGTACGGCGAATGCCAAAGCCTGCTGGCCGCCTTTCCGCCCGGCGCGGTGGCGCTGACGCTGGAACTGACCGAGCGCGAGCTGCTGGAGGCGACGCCGGCGGTGGAGGCGCTGTTCCGGCGTTTGCGGCAGCTGGGCGTGCAGGTATCGCTGGATGATTTCGGCACCGGCCATTCCAGCCTCGACTATCTCAACCGGCTGGCGGTGAGCGGCCTGAAGATAGACCAGAGCTTCGTGGCCCGCATCGGCGCCAACAGCCTGTCGGGGGCCATTGTCGACAGCGTGGTGGAGCTGGCCGGCAAGCTGGGGCTGGATACGGTGGCCGAAGGGGTGGAAACCGAGCAGCAAGCTGCCTATCTGGGCGAGCTGGGCGTGACCTGGCTGCAGGGCTATCTGATCGCCAAACCGATGCCGCTGGCCGATTTCGTCGCCGGGCTGGCCCGGCAGCAGGCGCTCAGCGCGCCTTCAGCCACTGCCAGCTCATGATGCCGGCCGCGGTCATCAACAGCGAGCCGCTGACGTGGATGGCGATGGCGCCGAGCGCGGGCAGCGGCTGGCCCTGGCGGATCAGGTCAACCACCTCGGCCGAGAAGGTGGAGAAGGTGGTCAGGCCACCGCAGAAGCCGGTGACGATCAACAGCCGCCACAGGGGCGACAGGCTGGGCATGTCGGCGAACAAGGCCACGGCCACGCCGATGATGTAGCCGCCGATCAGGTTGGCTGCCAGCGTGCCGGGCGGCAGCGTCGGGAACAGCGAGTTGAGCTTGAGGCCGAGAAACCAGCGCAGCAACGCGCCGGCGGCGGCGCCGATGGCAATGGCGAGAACGGTTTTCCACATGGCGGGTAGGCGCGGGTTGGTCTAGCCCCGATTTTGCACGCGTTCGGCCGCCGGCGTACAGCCCCGGCCGCGTTTCACAGGATTTCGGCGATGGACCTGGCGGCGCGCTTGGCGTCCAGGAAGATCAGGCCGAGCTTGGCCTCGCGCCGGGCGATCACCGCCAGCACCGCATCGCGGCTGGCGTGGCTCATCAGGATGTAGCCGTTGTCGCCCTTCACCATCACCTGCTCCAGCTCGCCGCGCGCTAGTTCGCGGGCGGTGCGCTCGCCCAGCGACAGCATGGCCGCCGCCATCGCGCCCACCCGGTCCTCGTCCACGTCTTGCGGCAGCAGCGCCGCCATGGTCAGGCCGTCGGCGGAAATGATGGCCGAGGCCTCGATGTCGGCGGACGCGCCGTTCAGGTCTTTGAGGATGGATTTGAGCATCTGTTCGCGCATGGTGTTCTCCGGTTGGGGCGTTGGGGGCGGCCGCTAGGCGTAGCGGCGGGCCAGAAGTTCTATCAGGGTGACGAAGTGCTGATCCTGCAATTGCGGCGCGCCGCCGATGATCAGCACGAAGGACTGCTGGCCGATGTAGAGCGGATAGAACGCCAGCTCGCTGGCGCCGACCGGATTGGCCACGGCCCAGGCGCCGCTGCCCAGATTGAGGTGGTTTTTCAGCAGCAGGGCGTGGCGGCGGCCCAGCGAGACGATGTCGCCGGCCAGGGCGGCGATGGCTTCGGCCGATTCGTGATGGAAGCCGGCGGTGGCGTAGTAGAGGCCGTTGTCGTCGGCGAGCAGGGCGCGGCCGCAGTCGGACAGCCGGGCGAGCAGGCCGGGCAGCTGGCTTTCCAGATTGCTGCTGGCCGGCGGGCGCGGCGCTTCGGTGCCGTGGACGAACTCCAGCCTTTGCAGCCGGTACAGCGTTTCCAGCGCGGCATCCACCGCGCCGCCGGTCCATTCGCCCAGGAGTTCGGCGCTGAGCGGAACCGAGTGGCCCACGCGCAGGATGTGGCCCAGCAGGATGCGCGCCGGATCTTGCTCCGGGCTGGAAACGGCGTAGTAGGCGCCGGCGGGCGTCGCCATCGGGTACAGGGTGTCTTTCAGTTTCAGGGGACTGTGCATGTTCAACTTTCCAGTCCGGGGTCGATGGAAAACAGCAAGGCCAGGATCAGCTGCTTGACGTCTTCGCGCTGGCGGCTGTCGATTTCGAAAATGGGCGGACGCATGCCGAACTTCTCCAGCACGCCGGCGTAGGTATCGGTGCCCGGAGCGTTTTTCAGATCGGTCTTGGTGACGCCTATCACCAAGGGCGCGCGCTTTAGCAGCTGGCTGAAGGCGTTGAGGAAGAACTGCAGGTCGCGCAAGGGATTGGCGCGGGTATTGTCCAGCAGCAGCACCAGGCCGATGCCGCCCTGGCTGACGATGTCCCACATGAAATCGAAGCGCTCCTGGCCGGGCGTGCCGTACAGATGCACCTTGGTGTGTTCGTCCAGGCGCAGCACGCCGTAATCCAGCGCCACCGTGGTTTCCTGCTTGCGCTGCAGGGTCATGTCAGAGGCCGCCGCGTCGGTGCGCACCGGCTCGATATCGCTGATGGCGGCGATGGCCGTGGTTTTGCCCGCGCCCACCGGGCCGGCGAAGATGATTTTGTTGTCGTAAGTTCGCATGCGGGAGATATCTTTCGCAAAACTACAGTCCGGTAACCTTGCGCAACAGGCGCGACAGCAGCCCGCCGGTCTCTGCCGTCTGGCGAGGCGGCGGAGGAGACGGCGGCGGAGCGGCCGGTGGCCGCGCGCCGCGCACCGGAGCGGAGGACATGACTGGCAGGCTGGCCGCCGACTGCCATTCCAGCAAGTCCAGGCTGTGCGCCGCCGCCAGATAGGTGAACAGATGCGCCGGCGGCACGCGCAACAGGCGCGCGATCAGCTTGAGATTGACCGGCGTCTTGCCCAGGAGGGCGCTGATGCGGATGGCGTCCGGCACCGGCGGCAGCCGGGTGAGGTTGGGCCAGTGCCTGAGGCGCAGCGGCGTATCGGCGCGGATGCCGCGCAGCAGCCGGCCCCGGCTGCTCCAGATCGCGAGCTGCCAGATCAGCGGCGCCAACGGTCGGGGCGGAAGGTCGGGCAGCGCCTCGCCGGGCGTCAGCGGATGCAGGTAAAGCCGCTGTTCGTCGGCCTGGCAGGCGGCTTGCAGCGCGGCGTCGTCGGCCAGCTGCAACGCCTGGTTGGCCAGGGGCAGCAGCACCAGCAGCGGCGCGGCGTCGATGCCGATGATGGCCGCCTGGCGCCGTTGGCGCAGCCTGCGCGCCATGCCGAGCAAGCCTCGGTCCGGGTCGAAGCGTTCGATGGTGATCGGTTCCGCCGCCGCGGGCGGCGCGGCGGGCGCGGGGCGGGGCGGAACAGGACGAGGGGCGGGGCTTGCCGCGCGCGCGGCGGGGAGCGGCGGTTCCGGTTTCGCCCGAGGGAGCGCGGCCGGCGGCGCGGCGTCCAGCGCCGCTCGCAGCAGCGGAAACAGCGTTTCCACCTGGATGGGCTTGCGCAGCGCGGGCGCAGGGCTGTCCGCGGCCGGCGTCGTGGTGGCGATCAGCGCGGGCAAGGACGGATGAAGGCGGCGGAAGTCTTCCCACGCCAGCCAGCCGGCCTGGCCGTCCACGTCGACGATCGCCAGGTCCGGCGTCGAATCGGGCGCGTCCTCCTGCAACTGGTAACGCAAGGAGTGGTGCAGGCGGAACGCCATGCGCAGCAGGGCCTGCTTGCGCGGGTCCATGCCCAAAGCCAGCACCGTGATCGGCGCGTTGCCCGGCGGCGACGGAAGCATGGTTTGTCCTCAGGCGGCCAGCGCCCGTTGCGGGCGTTGCTGCAGGCGTTGCAGGAAACCGCTCATGCTGATGATGATCTCGTTCGGGATCGGGCTGGCGCTTTCCTTCAGTTTGCGGGTCAGCCAGGTGAAGCGGCGCAATTCGTCCTGCCGTTCGTACAGTTCCAGCAGCAGCGGGTAGGGCTGAGGGTCTTGCGGGCGCGCCAGGATGGCTTGCTCCAGGGTGCGCATCGCCATGTCCACCTGGCCGAATTGCAGGTAGTGGTCGGCCTCGGCGAGCGGGTCGTTGCCTTGCGGCGCGGTTTCGCCGGCTACCCGTTCCACCAGCTCCAGGCGGCGGGCTGGCGGCGGCGCGTGGCGTTCGTAGCCCGCTTCGCGGCCGATGACTTCCAGCGCCAGCCGGTCCGGGTTGCCGGCCAGGGCGGCGAGCACGGGATGCGCGCCGATGACCAGGCCGGCGTGCAATAGTTGCTCTTTGAGGCGCTGGCCGTAAGGACCCAGCGTCATGTGGAAGTGCCAGAGGGTGCGGGCGAAGGCGTCCAGATCGCGCGCCTGATAGTGGATGCACAGCGCATCCAGACGATGCAGCAGCGAGCCTGGCTTGAGCTGCAGGATGCGCTCCAGCACCGGCAGGGCCTGTTCGTGGGCGCGGCAGGCCAGCAGGATGCGGGCCTGTTTTTCCGCCGGCAGCAAGGCGGCCACCACTTCCCGCTCTTCCGCGGCCAGCGCGCCGAGCGGGCGATAGCCTTCCAGCAGCGGCACCGGGTTGAGCGGCGCGCCGGCGGCGCCGGCCGGAACCAGCGCGGGCGGCAGGTCCGGCTGGCGGCCCGCAGGCGCGTCTTCCAGCGTCATGCCCGGCGGCAGCTGATCGCCGAGCAGGCGGCGAATCTCCTCCACGCCCCAGCCCAGGCGTTGCTCCGCCAGCACGCGCAAGTTGAGGTTGTTGTAGTCCTGGCGCAGCCCGTCCAGCACCGCGCTTTCCAGTTGTTCGCGGTCCAGCAGCGCCAGGTCGTGGCGGCGCTCCAGGGTGTCGCTGTAGTCGTGAATCTGACCCAGTTGCAGGTATAGCTCGCCCAGCCGGCGCAGTTGCTGCCCGGAATGGGGCGCGTACTGGTCGATATAGTGGCGCAGGGCGATGGCTGCGTTTTCCAGGTAGCCGAAATTGATGAACACGTCGACTTCGGTCAGCGCATCGACCGCCGCCACCTCGTAGCCTAGCGCTTCGTCCGAGTCGGGCGCGTCCGGGATCCGCAGCGGCGCGGGTTGCAACTCGGCCGGCTCTATCGGCACATACTCCGGGCGGGGCGCGGGCTCGGGCCTGGTTTCATGGCTTTTGCGCGCGACGACAAGCGCGCCCAGCAGGGCGAGGGCGGTCAGTCCGGCCAGCAGCAGCCAGCCGTCGGGAGCGTGCTGGAAGATCAGTTCATTCATGGCGCGGAATTTCCTCGCGCTGGTTCAGCGCGTAATCGTCGCTGCTGATCAGGTCGGTGCCGCACTCCAGGCGTTCGAACCAGTCGAGGAAGCGGCCCACCATTTCCTTGCCGCGGAACGACGCGCCGTGTTGCGGCACCAGCCATTCCACGTCCAGCTGGCGCACCATCTGCACCCAAAGCCGGCAGGCCTTGTTGTTGGTCATGTAGCGGCGGTGGAAGGCCAGCATGTGGCGGTCGTTGAGATGGGCGTCGAAGTCGGTGATCGGCTTGCCGGCCTCGTGGCCGTCCATCAGCGATGCGCCGATGTCGCCGGAGAACAGGATTTTGCTCAGCGGATCGTAAATCTGGAAGAAACCGACGGTATGCAGGTAGTGCGCCGGGATGATGCGCAACTGGCAGCCGCCCAGCGTCAGCAGCATGCCCTGCGGCGGAATCGGCACCAGGCGGCCTTCGGTGACGCCGCGCACGCAAAAATGGGGCAGAAAGCGCACCCATTCCTGGGCGATGATGATCTGCGCGTCGGTGATCAGCAGCCAGCCGTTGGCCGAGGCAACGATGTCCGGGTCCTGGTGCGAGGCGAAAATATAGCGGGTGTGCGACGGCAGGAAGTAATCGGCCATCTCGGCCAGCAGATGCTTGTAGGTGAGGTTGCCGCCGGGGTCGAGCAGGATGCCTTCGCCCTGATCGACGATGGCGAACTGGTTGGCCTGGATGCCGTCGCCTTGCACCAGCTCGGTGAAGGCGATGCACTTGTGGTTGCCGTCGTCGTAAAGTACTTGCGCCATAGCCGTTCTCTCAATCTGCGCGCCTCGCCGGGAATGGGGGCGAGTTTGACAAATGGATAATAGGGATGGGCGCGGATGCGGTATTTGATATGCATCAAAAATGATAAAGTCATGCTCATGGGCGCGGGCGAAAAAAAAGAGCCCCATGGGGGCTCTGAATTGCACCTTCGCTCAGGTGATCGAGCTGACTGTCATCCGGATCGCTCCATCAGCACAGCATTTCGATCAAATCAAGCTATCAGCCCTGTCCGGGCTGCTAACTGACAGGACCGATTATGTCCATGGGCTGGATCGGCGACTAGCGTGATTGTTGATGCCTTGTGTGACGGTATGTGATGAAAGCGCTTGGCCATTAACAATTAAGCAATATATTTCGGTATTTTTCCTCAAAAACCCAATTTTCATAAGCGGGGGCGACTGTTTGCGCTGCAACAATCTGGGTATGATGAGGTGATACTGTTGGCCAGGAGGCTGATTTGGACAAGACGTTCCCGATTATCGACACCCGCGCCATCAGCATGCGCTGGGGCGACATGGACGCGGTGGGGCATCTCAACAATACCTATTATTTCCGCTATCTGGAGCAAATCCGGGTGGAGTGGCTGGCGCAACTGGGGTACGGCATCGATCCCGACGGCATCGGCCCGGTGCTGGCCAGCACCAGCTGCACTTTCCGGCGGCAGCTTACCTATCCGGCCACCGTCGACATCACCATCGAGCTGGAGAAACTGGGGCGCAGCAGCCTGAAGCTGCGCCACCATTTCTACCGTCAGGACGATCCGGGCGTGGTGTACGCCAGCGGCGAGGTGACGCTGGTATGGGTGGATTACAAGGCGGGCAAGTCGGTGCCGATTCCCGACGCCATTCGTCAGGCCATCGCCGCCGCCTTGCCGCCCGGCTCGGTCTTGCCGGATTAATCCCGCAGCTTGCGGCGGATCAGGTCGCGCAGCAAGAAGCGGCTGGGATGGATCGCCTGCATCAGGCTGCGCGGCAAGGGTGCCGGCTCGCCCTCTAGCAGCGAAGCCAGGATCTCTCCGGACAGCGGCGCGGTGATCAGGCCGCGCGAACCGTGCGCGGCGTTGACGAACAGGCCGGGAATCCACGGCGCCGGCGCGTCCGGCCGCAGCGTGGCGTCGCGAGCCAGTTCGCGGTAACGCTCGGCAAACGCATCCCTGGCGGCCACCGGGCCGATCAGCGGCAGGTAGTCCGGGCTGGTGCAACGGTAGGCGGCGCGGCCGGCCAGGGCTGCCGGGTCCAGGCGGTCGGCCTGCAGCGCCTGATGCAGGCTGGGCGCGAGGCAGCGCAGCATGTCCAGGTTTTCCCGATGCTCCTCCGCGCGCGCGGCCAGATCGTCGGCGTCGAACTTGAAAGTCGCGCCCATGCAGTGGTTGCCATGGCGGCGCGGCGAGATATAACCTTCGCCGCACAGGACGGCGCGCAGCGCGGCGCTGGACTCGGTGGCCGGCGCCTGGGTGACCTGGCCGCGGATGCGTTTGAGCGGCAGGTGGCGGGTGGCGTCGAAACCGGCGGTTTCGGCCGCGCCGGCCAGAATCACCACGCGTCCTTGCGCCAAGGGACCCTCCGGTCCCTGGGCCACCCAACTGCTATCGTGCGGGTTGAAGTCCAGTTCCACTGCGGTCTGGCTGGTCAGAACCCGGATATTGGAGTGCCTGGCCAGATGGCGGACCCAGGCCGGCGGGTGCACCCAGCCGCCTTGCGGAAAATAGAGCCCGCCGCTGGGCAGCGCCACGCCGGCCGCCGCGCTGGCGCTGTCGCGGTCCAGCAGCCGCATCACCTCCGGCGGCAGGCCCAGCGCCGCCAGCTCGCGCTGTTTCTTTTCTTCCTTCTCGTCTTGCGCCAGTTGCAGCACGCCGCAGGGCTGCCAGTTATCTTCGTTCGCTTCCAGTTCCGCGCGCAGCATGCGCAGGCTGTAGCCGTAGCCCGCCAGCACCAGGCGGGTCAGCGGCGTCAGGTGCGGCGACAGCTTGGTGTACAGTACGCCTTGCGGATTGCCGGAGGCGGCGCTGGCCAGTTGCGGCAGGCGTTCGATCACCGTGACCTGCCAGCCGCGCCGGGCCAGGCTGGCGGCGCTGGCCGCGCCGGCGATGCCGCCGCCGATGACGATGGCGCTGCGCTCGCCCCCTGTTTGCGGCGGCGCGGCGAACCAGGGCGGCTGCCAGGCCTGGGCCGCGGCGCTTGGCAACCAGCCGTGGCTGATATGGCGTTTGTCGCCGTGGCCTGGGGCTTTGCGCACTTCGAAGCCGGCTGCCGCCAGCCCGCGGCGCACCACGCCGGCGCTGGTGAAGGTGGCGAAGCTGGCCCCTGGCCGGGAGAGGCGCGCCATCTCTTCAAACAGCGCGGTTTGCCACATCTCCGGGTTTTTCGATGGGGCGAAACCATCCAGAAACCAGGCGTCCACGCACGCCTCCAGCTCTGGCAGCACGTCGAGCACGTCGCCGATCAGCAAGGTCAGCGTCACGCGGCCGCCGGCCAGCGGCAGTCGGTGCCAGCCGGGCGTCAGCGTGTCGTATTGGCGCAGCAGCGCGGCGGCGTGGTCGGCCAGCTCCGGCCACAAAGACAGGGCGCGGGCTAGGTCGGCCGGCGTCAGCGGGAATTTCTCGGCGCTGACGAAATGCAGCCGCGCCGACGGCGGAGCAGCTTGCTCGAACAGCTGCCAGGCGCACAGGAAGTTGAGGCCGGTGCCGAAGCCGGTTTCGGCGATGCAGAACTGGCCGTCGGCGGGCAGGGCGGCGAAGCGCTCTTCCAGTTGGTTGTGTTTCAGGAAAACGTGACGGGTTTCGTCAAGACCGGCGTCGCGGGAAAAGTAAACATCGCCGAAGACGACCGAATGGGGCTGGCCGTCTTGCCAGTCCAGTTGCGCGTGTTGGGTCATGCGTTTGCTTTGCTAGGGGCCGCCATGATGGCGGCCGGGTGAATCTCGATCATGCTGGCAAGCCGGCGACGGCGTCGTCCAGCGCCGCCGCATCGAGGCGCTCCAGCGTCAGCCGCGGCGCGTCGGCCAGCTGCGGGTAATGGCGCAGCAGCGAACGGTGATAGAGCGGATCGTAATGCCGGCTCAGCAGTTCGGATACCAGTTGCGCAAACGCGCCGCCGGCGATCATCTCGTTCCAGTCGTCCAGCTGGCGGCGGGAATGCACATCCTTGAGGAAGCCCAGCTGCTGTTTCAGCATCGCCGGATCGCGCAGGTAGAAATCGTAGTCTTCCAGCAGCAGGCGCACGCGTTCGGCCAGCGGCGCTTCCACCATCAGGCAAGCGCTTTGCTGCATGCGCCGCATCAAGGCGGCGGGCAGGGCGATGAAGCCGACGCGCTTGCTTTCCGCTTCGATATACACCGGACGGGCGGGGTCGAAGCCGGCCAACCGCTCGGCGAGCAAGGTGTCGAACCACTTCTGCGACGGCTGCGGCCGATCGGGCAGACGCCCCAGCACCGAGCCGCGATGGCAGGCCAGCGCTTCCAGATCCAGCGTTTGATGGCCGGCGCGGGCCAGCGCCTGCAACAACCGGCTCTTGCCCGATCCGGTGGGGCCGCACAGCACGCGCAGCCGCAAGTTTTGCGGCAAGCGCTCCAGCCTGTCCAGGGTTTGGTGGCGGTAGGCCTTGTAGCCGCCCTCCAGCTGATGGGCGCTCCAGCCTATCTGGGCGAGGATGATGGCCATGGCTCCGGAGCGCTGGCCGCCGCGCCAGCAGTAAACCAGCGGCCGCCACGATTTGGGGTGGTCGGCGAAACGCTCCTCCAGATGGCGGGCGATGTTCCTGGCCGCCAGCGCCGCGCCCGCCTTGCGCGCGGCGAACGGAGAAACCTGCTTATACAGCGTGCCGATGCGGGCGCGCTCGGCGTCGTCCAGCACTGGACAGTTGATGGCGCCGGGGATGTGATCTTCGGCAAATTCCGACGGTGAACGCACGTCGATCACCTCGTCAAATTCCCCGCGCTGTGCTACGTTCGCGAGCTTGAAAAGCATGGACTGGGTAGACCCGAAATGGCTGATATCAAATTGACGCAATTGTCTCACGGCGGCGGCTGCGGCTGCAAAATTGCTCCCGCCGTGCTGGAGTCCATTCTGGCCTCGGCGCAGGAGAAACTGCCGTTCCCCAACCTGCTGGTGGGCGCGGAGACCAGCGACGACGCGGCGGTCTACCGCCTCAACGACAACCAGGCCATCGTCGCCACCACCGATTTTTTCATGCCCATCGTCGACGACGGCTTCGACTTCGGCCGCATCGCCGCCGCCAATGCCCTGTCCGACATCTACGCGATGGGCGGCCAGCCCATCATGGCGCTGGCCATCGTCGGCATGCCGGTCAACGTGCTGCCGGTGGAGGCGATTCGCGCCATCCTGCAAGGCGGCGAGGCGGTATGCCGCGAGGCCGGCATTCCCATCGCCGGCGGCCACTCCATCGATTCGCCAGAGCCGATCTACGGCCTGGTGGCGCTGGGCGTGGTGCATCCCGACCAACTCAAGCGCAACAGCGGCGCGCAAGCCGGCGACGTGCTGATTCTGGGCAAGGGGCTGGGCGTGGGCGTGCTGGCGCAGGCGATGAAAAAGGGCGTGCTGGACGCGGTGGGCTACCGGGCGCTCATCGCTTCCACCACGCAGCTGAACAAGGTGGGCGCGGAATTGGCGGCGCTGGAGGGCGTGCGCGCGCTGACCGACGTCACCGGTTTCGGCCTGCTGGGCCATCTTCTGGAAGTGTGCCGCGGCGCGGGGCTTGCCGCCGAGGTGGACATCGAGAAAATGCCCATCATCGCCGAAGCGCGGCCTTATGCCGAGCAGGGCTACGGCCCGGGGGCGATCGAGCGCAACTTCCTCAGCTTTGGCGAGCATGTCGACTTCGACGCCGAGGTGCCGGAATGGCAGCGCCGCTTGCTGGCGGATCCGCAAACCAGCGGCGGTCTGTTGGCGGCGGTGGCGCCGGAGCAAGCGGACGAGGTGCTGGCGCGTTTCCACGCCGCGGGCTTCGGCTACGCCCGCGCCATCGGCAGGCTGGCGGCGGGGGAGGCCAGGATTGCCGTTCGCCAGCGCTAGGATTTAAAACATCCAGCGCAGGTTGAACGTGGTGACGGCGGACTTCCCGTGATAGCCGCCGGCGGATATTTTTGGCATGTAGCCGACTTCCAGCGCCAGATTGCGGGTGCCGATGCTGATCTGGGGGAGCGCGACCAGCCCGTCTCGGCCGGAGCCGTTGAGGTAGCCTCCTTGCAGGATCACGCCGAGCTGCAAGGGACCGGCCAGTTGCCACTCCTTGCGCCATCCGCCAGAGACAAAGTAGGCGGTTTTTCTGTATGAATCGTCGTATGCGCCGGTTCTGGCTATCCAGCGGCCGTCTTCGTCGTTGCCGGAGAAGGCCCACTCTGCGCCAGCCCCCCAGTTATCCTGGTTCAGGTGGCAGGGATTGCATTGCGTGTGAATGGAGGCGCCGAACAGCAGCAGGGAGAAATCGTCTGCGAGCGCGCCTGGCGCCGCAATGCAGAAGATCAGAGCAGGAATGACATGGCGTTTCATGACTGACTCCTCAGATGGTTTCTGGAGCAACATTCCTCGTTAAATCGACGCTGTTCGAGTAATTTGATGCTAGTCA
This sequence comes from Xenophilus sp. AP218F, assembly GCA_002213445.1. GTDB lineage: Bacteria > Pseudomonadota > Gammaproteobacteria > Burkholderiales > Chromobacteriaceae > Chromobacterium. The sequence goes on from NJIE01000011.1 coordinate 76,562, forward strand.
ATGGTGGCAGAGTTGCCACCCTTGAAATGCCGCCGGCTATCCCCCAAATGAAATGCATTGAACAGATTTTCAGGGGGAGTTCACGATGCGATTCGATAAACTGACCACCAAGTTCCAACAGGCGCTGGGCGACGCTCAGAGCCTGGCCGTAGCCGGCGACAACGCCTATATCGAGCCCCAGCACCTGCTGCTGGCGATGCTGGACGATAGCGAAGGCGGCGTCGGTGGCCTGCTGGCCCGCGCCGGCGTCAACGTTCCCGGTTTGAAGGCCGGCTTGAAGCAGTCGGTGCAACGCCTGCCCAAGGTGCAGGGCAACGGCGGCGACATCACCGTTTCCCGCGATCTGGGCAACCTGCTCAACGTCACCGACAAGATCGCGATGAAGCTGGGCGATGAGTACATCGCCAGCGAGTTGTTCCTGTCCGCCCTGTCCCAGGACAAGGGCGAGACTGGCCGCCTGCTCAAAGAGCATGGCGGCAATCACGCCTCCATCCAGGCCGCCATCGACGCGGTGCGCGGCGGCGAAAACGTGCAGAGCGCCGACGCCGAAGGCCAGCGCGAAGCCTTGAAGAAATACACGATGGACCTGACTGAGCGCGCCCGCCAGGGCAAGCTCGACCCGGTAATCGGCCGCGACGACGAAATCCGCCGCGCCATCCAGGTGCTGCAGCGCCGCACCAAGAACAACCCGGTGCTGATCGGCGAGCCTGGCGTGGGCAAGACCGCCATCGTCGAAGGCCTGGCGCAGCGCATCGTCAACGGCGAAGTGCCGGAAAGCCTGAAGAACAAGCGCCTGCTGGTGCTGGACCTGGCGGCCTTGATCGCCGGCGCCAAGTTCCGCGGCGAGTTCGAGGAGCGGCTGAAAGCCGTGCTCAACGATCTGGCCAAGGATGACGGCCAGACGCTGATCTTCATCGATGAAATCCATACCCTAGTGGGCGCGGGCAAGGCCGACGGCGCGATGGACGCCGGCAATATGCTCAAGCCGGCGCTGGCGCGCGGCGAGCTGCACTGCATCGGCGCCACCACGCTGGACGAGTATCGCAAGTACATCGAAAAGGACGCCGCGCTGGAGCGCCGCTTCCAGAAAGTGCTGGTGGGCGAGCCGTCGGTGGAGGACACCATCGCCATCCTGCGCGGCTTGCAGGAAAAGTATGAAATCCACCATGGCGTGGATATCACCGACCCGGCCATCGTCGCCGCCGCGGAATTGAGCCAGCGCTACATCACCGACCGCTTCCTGCCGGACAAGGCCATCGACCTGATCGATGAGGCCGCCTCCAAGATCAAGATGGAGCTGGATTCCAAGCCGGAGGCGATGGACAAGCTCGACCGCCGGCTGATCCAGCTCAAGATCGAGCGCGAGGCGGTGAACAAGGAAAGCGACGAGGCCAGCCAAAAGCGCCTGAAGCTGATCGAAGACGAAATCGCCGAGCTGTCGCGCGAGTACGCCGACCTGGAGGAGATCTGGAAGGCGGAAAAGGCCGCTCAGCAAGGCTCGCAGAGCATCAAGGAAGAGATAGACCGCCTCAAGGTGGAGATGGAGGATCTCAAGCGCAAGGGCGACTGGCAAAAGCTGGCCGAGCTGCAATACGGCAAGCTGCCGCAGCTGGAAGCGCGCCTCAAGGACGCCGAGGCCGCCGGCGAGGGCGAGCAGACCAAGCCCAACCGCCTGCTGCGCACCCAGGTGGGAGCCGAGGAAATCGCCGAGGTGGTGAGCCGCGCCACCGGCATCCCGGTGTCCAAGATGCTGACCGGCGAGCGCGAGAAGCTGCTGCACATGGAGGACGTGCTGCACCAGCGGGTGGTGGGCCAGGACGAAGCGGTGACCGCGGTAGCCGACGCCATTCGCCGCTCGCGCTCCGGCCTGTCCGATCCCAACAAGCCGTACGGCTCCTTCCTGTTCCTGGGGCCCACCGGCGTCGGCAAGACCGAGCTGTGCAAGACGCTGGCCGGCTTCCTGTTCGACAGCGAGGATCACCTGATCCGCATCGACATGTCCGAGTACATGGAGAAGCACTCGGTAGCCCGCCTGATCGGCGCGCCGCCGGGGTATGTCGGCTACGAGGAAGGCGGTTATCTGACCGAGCAGGTGCGCCGCAAACCTTATAGCGTGATCTTGCTGGACGAGGTGGAAAAGGCGCATCCGGATGTGTTCAACATCCTGCTGCAGGTGTTGGACGATGGCCGGCTCACCGATGGCCAGGGCCGCACCGTGGACTTCAAGAATACGGTGATCGTGATGACGTCCAATATCGGCAGCCAGCAGATCCAGGCGATGGCCACCGACGACTATCAGGTGATCAAGCTGGCAGTGATGGCCGAGGTGAAGACGCAGTTCCGGCCGGAATTCATCAACCGCATCGACGAAGTGGTGGTGTTCCACGGCCTGGGCGAGAAGCACATCCAGTCCATCGCCCGCATTCAGCTCAAGAGCCTGGAGAGCCGCCTGGCCAAGCTCGATCTTAACCTGCAGATCAGCGAAGAGGCGCTGGCGCTGTTGTCCGAAGCCGGCTTCGATCCGGTTTACGGCGCGCGGCCGCTCAAGCGCGCCATTCAGAACGAGCTGGAAAACCCGCTGGCCAAGGCCATTTTGGCAGGCAAGTATCCGCCCAAATCCACCGTGATGGTGGAAGCGAAAAACGGGCAGCTTGCGTTTGACTAAACCGCGCGACGCGCTATCTTGCCAAACGGCCACCGCGAGGTGGCCGTTTTTGTTTGCGCGCTAGGCGCTTGGGGATGGGTGCAGAAAGCAGCCGCGCACGTGGTCGTTGACCACGCCGCAGGCCTGCAAATAGGCGTAGATCACCGTGCTGCCGACGAAATTCATGCCGGCCTTTTTCAGCGCCTTGCTGATGCGGTCGGACAGCTCGGTCGAGGCCGGCGCGTCGCGGTAATCGTCCCAGCCATGGATTTGCGGCTGGCCGTCCACGTGCGCCCATAGCCAGTCGGAGAAGCTGCCGTGCTGTTGTTGCATCGCCAGAAACACTTTGGCATTGCGGATGGCGCTATTGATTTTCAGGCGATTGCGGACGATGCCCGGGTTCTGCAACAGACTTTCCACGTCGGCTTCGGTCATGGCGGCGACTTTGGCCGGGTCGAAATCCTGGAACGCGGCGCGATAGCCTTCGCGTTTGCGCAAGATGGTGATCCAGGACAAACCGGCCTGGGCGCCTTCCAGAATCAGCATCTCGAACAGCTTGCGATCGTCGCGTTCGGGGCGGCCCCACTCCTGATCGTGATAAGCGACATACAGCGGATCGTCTCCGCACCAAGGGCAGCGTGTGGGCATGGCGGGCCTCGCGGTGGAAAAACGCAGTCTAGCATGGCGCGAGCGATGACCAAGTCATGGCGTGGGCGAGGGCGGCCGCTCGCACGCAGGCCGAATACGTCTTGTCTTGGTCTGGGTCAGAGCCTATATCTGCATTATGTGGATGTCGTAGCGATTTCGGCCGAGCCCGCGATTGCGGGGCGGCGAATAACAACAAGTCGGCCAGGCCGACAAAAAGGGGCGGCGGCAGGCGGTTCGACGCGGTCGGCCGCGGGGCGCGGCAAGGCTTGAGCGTGGCGTCCGGAGCGATCCGGACTGCGCAAACGGGGGACGCTTGATGGAGTTGCAAACCAAAAGATTTCTGATCCTGGACGACCAGTTGGTGCTGCGCAAGCTGATCTCCAGGCAGGCCAGCTTTTTCAAACGCTACGCCCTGGAAATCGACGAATTCAGCGATCCGGCGGAAGCGCTGCGCAGCATTTCCGAGGGCGGCTACCACCTGATCATCACCGACATCGGCATGCCGGGCATGAACGGCATCGATTTCATCAAGAATGTGGCGCGGCTGGGCTACCATTCCGCGCTGCTCATCATCTCCGGCTACGACGGCAAGACCTTGCAGAATATCGCCGAAATGGCGTCCAGCCTTGGCATGCCCAAATCCCGCTTTCTGGCCAAGCCTTACTCTTCCGAGGTGTTCGTGGAAATGCTCAACAGCATTTTCAACGATCTGGAGAGAGTGGCGCCGTCGGAGCCGACCGACGTCGAATCGGTGTTCTCCGCCATTTTCAGCGACCGCTTCCAGCTGGAGTTGGAGCCTGTCCTGGCCTTGAACAGCAAGCAGGCGGCGGGATTCGCGGTGGAGTCGGTGCTGTGCGGCGACGCGACGCGTTATGGCATGCAGGGTCTGTTGCGCCTGCTGGCCACCCGGCCCGGCGCGTCGGCGGTCTTGCTGGAGACGGTGGTGGAGCGTCTGGGCCGCTTGTTGCAAACGATGCAACTGGAAACGCGGCTGCCGGAGTGCCAGATCAATGTGCCGATCGATTACGCCTGCCTGGCTTCCGACAATGTATTCGATCATTGCTTCGCCCTGCTGCAGCAACACGATGTCCCCAGCAGCCGCATCGGCTTCGAATTGTCGGAAGGCTTGAGCGGGCAAGCCAGCGCGCTTTGCTTCGAAAATATCGCCAAGATCAAGTATCTGGGCTTTAGGCTGGTGGCCAGCGACTTCGGCAGCGGCTCCCTGACGGTCGGCAATATGCTCAAGCTGCCGTTCGACCATGTGAACGTGCCGCTGGAAACCTTGCGCTGGATAAGGTTGATGCAAGGGGAAGACCCGAACGCCTTCCGCGTATTGCGCTCATACGGGCTGGCGCAGACGGCGCTGACCGCGACTGGGCTGGATGTCGATGGCGATCTGGCGCTGGCCTTGTCGATGGGTTGCCCGTTGGGGCGCGGCCGCCAGGTGGCCGCGAGCGTGGCCGAAAGCGCGTTGCCTGAGCGCTGGCAGGCGCTGGCCGGGAAGTCCGGCTTGGCGTCCGGCGGCGCCGGCATTTGAGGAGGGGCGAATGGCATCGGTAGACTTCCAGCATCTGCGCATTCTGGTGGTGGATGACCAGACTCTGGTCAGGACATTGCTCAACCAGGCCCTGCAAAGCATGGGCATGAAATCCGACAACATTTATCAGGCGCAGGACGGCACCGCGGCGATGCGCTTGCTGGACATCCGCATGGTGGACATCGTGCTCTGCGACGTGCAGATGCTGCCGATGAACGGGATGGATCTGCTCAAGGAGTTGCGTTGCGGGCATACGATGAATCCATCCAATCTGCCTTTTGTCTTCTTGTCCGGCCATGCCGACCGCACCAACGTGGTGCTAGCCAGCCAGCTGCATGCCGATGGTTTCGTGGTCAAGCCGCCCAAGCCCGCCGATGTCGAAAAAGCCATCAATATCGCCATGCATCGCCAGCGGCCGGAAATCGATCCGTTCAGTTACTACAACGTCGCCACCGGAACAGAATACGACAAGAAAGTGTTTGGCCGCCTGTTCCAGGCTCCCCCCCAGGTAGAAGTCGAGGTAGGCGCGCCGGTGACGCTCGCCACCATCAAGCCGGGCACGACGCTGGCGCGCGACCTGCATAGCAAGAGCGGCCATTTGCTGCTGCCGCGCGGGGCCGCCATTTCCGCCAACCAGATCGCGGTGTTGAGGGATTTTGCCGATCGTTACGGCGTGGCCGTGCTTTTTGTGGAGGAAAGCGAAACGCAACCGGTTGCCAGCGATGCGAGGTCGTGAGCGAATGGACGCTGCCAAACCGTCGCCGCGCAATTACGCAACCGGCATCCGCCGGGCGATGCTGGGCATTGTCATCCTGCTTGGCTTGCTGCAGCTGGGCGCGGCCGCGCAGCTGCAATACCTGGCCTGGGAGCAGTTCCTGAGGGCGGAGCGGGTGGCCGAGCTCAACAGCCTGACCGGCTTGCTGTTTTCCGCTTCCGATCTGCAGCGCCATGAGGTGGCCAGCCTGCGGATGCTTTGGTCGCAGAAAGAGCCGGCCAGCCGCCGGCAGTTGAGCGAACTGGGCGCGGCGTTCGAGGCCAGCGACCGCCAGATGCAAAAGGTGATCGGCACTCTCAACCAAAACGAAGGCTGGGAGCGGGGTGCCGACCAGAAGCAACTGGAGCAGCGTTTTGAGCAATGGCGGCTGTTGCGGCGGCAGGCGTGGCAAACCTTGGCGAACGGCGGCGAGCGAGGGGGGCTGGACGGCGAGCTGAAGCTCTATCTGGCGGGGCAGAATCTGCAGGAAGAGATTCAGGATTTCCTGAATCAGGATATCGCCCGGCTGGCGATTGACGGCGATGTCCAGGTAGGGCAGCTGGCGCTGGTGAAGCAGGACTTGTGGGCGCTGGGCGGCTTGTTGTACTCCAACGCGGTGTCTTTGGTTGTGCGTTCCCAAAGCGGCCAACGCCTGGACCGGCGTCTGGAAGTCGAGGAAGCCAACCGGCTGAGCGCGGCGATCGTGACGCTGGACAGGCTGGAAGGGCGGGTGCGCGATTTGCGAAACCCGCAGTTGCAGCAGGCCTTCTCCCGGCTCTCCGCGTTGGGCGCCAAGCTGAAATTGCTGGTTACCTTGCAGTTGGAGCAGGTGGACGGCAAGCAAGGCTTCACCGATGTGACCGACTTCCGCGCCAATCTGTCGCAACTGACCGCCGCCTTGCAGGACACCTTCAATCTGACGACCCGCCAGGTTGACGAGCTGGCGCAGCATAATCGTCAGCACTATCTGCAGGTGCTGTTGCGGGACGCCGGTTTCGGCGTCTTGACGATCTTGCTGCTTGCCGTCTTGTTCTACCTGATGGTGCGCAAGGTGCTCTGGCCGCTGGATATGCTGCAGCGGATGCTGGACGCCTCGGGCGACTCCATGCTGGTGGTTGATCGCAACGGCGCCATCCGCAATGCCAACGAAGGCGCGGCGCGAATGTTCCGTTATCCGCGGGAGGGGCTGCTGAATCTGCCTGTCGCCAGCCTGTTCGCCAACGCCGACGGCCTGCTCAATTTGCTGCGCGAGGGCGAATCCGGCGAGCGGCGCAGCCTGGCGGTGGAGGGGATATGCCGCGGCGGCGAGCGCTTTTACGCCGGGCTGACTCTGGGCAGCTTTCACGATCGAAACGACCCCAGCCTGAGCATCCTGATCGTGCGCGACGAGCACAAGCGGCGTCTGGCGGAAAGTTCGCTGGAGCGCAGCGTGGCTTTGTTGTCGGCGATCTCCGAGGTCGAGTCGTTGTTGTTGTCGCGCGCCGACCGCAGCCGGGTATTCCAGAATCTGCAAGATACTTTCCTGACGTTTACCCAGGCGCAGCAATGCGTGCTTGTTGCCTGGACGCCGCAATCGGAGGGCGACTGTCCCTTGCAACTGCATGCAGGCCGCTGGCTGGATATCTTTCCTTCCTGCGAGGAACTGACGCGCATGGAAAACCCGCTGACCGGCCTGTTCCGTCAGTTGAGCAATCAGCCGGGCTGGATTGCCTTGCCGGTGACGCTGGGGGGCGACGCCACCGCCGGGGTTTGCCTGCTGCACCCCAATTTGTCGGCGCTGGGATTGGGCGTGCTGCCCTTGCTGGGCGCCTATGCCAACATCCTTGGTTTCTATGCGGAGGAAGATCGGCGCAAGCTGTTTGAAAGCCAGCTGCGCGAGGTGTTGCAAGAGGAGGAGGCGGTGTACTCCGCTTCGCCGGTGGGTTTGTTGCGGCTTAACGAGCATTTCCAGATCACCCGCTCCAACCGGAGCGCGGAAGCGATTTTCCAGGTCGGCGACGGCTATGGTTTGTCGGGCATGCACCTCATGGAGTTGCTGGCGTCGGAGCACGGCTGGTATGAGCTCGCGGAGCAGATGCAGCGCATGCAGCAGGACAATGTGCAGATCCACTGCGAAGTGGAGTGCCTGACCGGCAACGGCAGTCCGATCTGGGTATTGTTCGAAGGCCAGCTTCTATTCCCCGATGCGGCGGAGAATGTGATCATTCTGGCCTGCCTCGACATCACCGAGCGCAAGCTGGCCGAGTTTGAACTGCGCATGGCGCGCGACCAGGCCAATGCCGCCAACCGCGCCAAGAGCGCTTTTCTCGCCACCATGAGCCATGAGATCCGCACGCCGATGAACGGGGTGCTCGGCATGCTCGAATTATTGGCCATGACCACGCTGGACGGCGAGCAGCGCGATACGGTGGCGACGATTCAGGATTCGGCGCATACCTTGCTGCGCCTGATCGACGATATTCTGGACTTTTCCAAGATCGAAGCCGACCGGTTGGAAATCGTGCCGACGCCGACGGCAATGCGTCCCTTCATGGAGAGCTTGCGCACGCTTTACCTGGAGAACGCCAACCGCAAGGGCCTGGCGCTGGCGCTATCCATCGACGAGCAGTTGCAGCCCACCTATATTCTCGATCCCTTGCGCGTGCGGCAGATCTTGCAGAACTTCGTCAGCAACGCGATCAAGTTCACCTCCCGCGGCCAGGTGTCCGTTTCGGTCAAGGTGATCGAGACCATGGCCAATTATCAGGTGTTGAGTTTCGAAGTGGCCGATACCGGCATCGGCATGTCCAAAGAGAGCCTGGACAAATTGTTCCAGCCGTTCACCCAGGCGGACTCGGACACCACCCGCCGTTTTGGCGGCACGGGCCTGGGGCTGGCCATTTGCCGCCGGCTGGCGGGACTGATGGGGGGGCATGTCGAAATCGAGAGCGAGCTTGGCAAGGGCAGCTGCGCCCGCTTGTTGCTGGAGCTGGAGTGGTTGGCCGAAGAGGTGGCGCCGGTGCAGTTGCCGACGCAGCACGTAGCCAGCGAACTGGGTGATACCTCGCGTCAGGACGACAGAAGCCAGGCGCCCGCGCAGGGTTTCCCCATCCTGTTTGCGGAAGACAATCCCACCAACCGCAAGTTGACGCTCAAACAGTTGGAAAAGCTGGGCTATCCGGCGGACTGGGCGGAGGATGGCGACCGCGCTTTCAGCAAATGGCTTTCCGGCCGCTATTCGATGATTCTCACCGACTGCCACATGCCCGGCATCGATGGCTATCAGCTGGCGCGGCTGGTGCGCGCTCACGAAGAAGAGCATCCCGAGCGGGGCCGCATTCCCATCGTGGCCTGCACGGCGAACGCGGCCAAGGAAGAGGTGGACAAGACCCGCGCCGCAGGCATGGATGACTTCCTTACCAAGCCCCTGTCGATCGCGGCGCTGTCCGCGGTGCTGAACCGCTGGATAGAGTCCGGCCAGGCGGATGAAGCCGGCTTGTCGGCGGAGATGCCGCTAGTCGAGCCGGAAAGCCCGCCTGCGGCGACGGCCGACGCCAGTCAGCCGGTGGATCGCAGCGTGCTGGAGGTGTACAGCAACGGCGAACTGATGGTGGAGCTGGAAATTCTGCGCGAATTCCAGCAGGGCAACGCCGAGGACGTGGCAGAATTGCGCGCCGCGCTGGCGGCGGAAGATGCCGACAAGGTGGGCTTCTCCGCGCACCGGATCAAGGGCGCCAGCCGCATGGTGGGGGCCAATGCTCTGGGGCGCGCCGCCGAGGCGGTGGAAAAAGCCGGCAAGGCGCATGACTTGCAGCGCGTGCGGGAGGAAATGGCCGCTTTCGATCAGGAGCTGGGCCGCTTCGAAGCCTGGCTGGCGGCACAGCCTTTGGCAGCCTAGGCGGCGGGCTCGTGTTCTGCCGCTTTCGGCGCGGGCTTTTCGGCCATGGCGTCTGCCGTTACACTCCCCCTTTCGCCGCGCTCGCGGCTAGCGCGCCAGCCGATATCCGCTGAACTTTAATTCTGAGGCGAGCGGGATGGCTCGCTTTTGCCTAGACGAGCGCGGGCCGGTTGTCCATCCAGGCTTCGTCGAGAATAAACCATGAATTTCTTCCGTACTTTGCAACGCAATCGCAAACTGGCCGGCCTGGTGCTGGCGCTATCCACGGCATTGTTCATGCTGGTGTCCGCCGTGTGGCAGGGAGGCGAGCCCGCGGGCGGCGCGTGGCGGGCGGCGCTGTGTCCCTTGCTGCTGCTGGTGGCGATGTTTGGCCAGTTGAGCGCCTTGCTGGCCTTGCTGCAAAAACCACGCGAATAAAAGGGCATTTAAAAACAGCATCTTAATTGCGGCGCGGGCAGGGCCGCGGGCTTGACGCTGCCCCTTGCCCGGCGCATAATCGCGCCGAATCTGAATCATGCAAAGGCTCCCTTCGGGCGAGCCTTTCTTTATTGCAACACCGGAGAGTACGCAACATGGAGCATCAGGTATTCCTGCGTCAGCTGGAAACCCATGCGTTGTCAGCCGCCGATTTCAATCACCGCGCGCATCTGTACGCCGCCTGGGGATACCGGCGCGAGTACCCGGCGCCGGAGGCGGCGGCGCGCTGCGCGCACGCCCTGTCGCGCTTTGCCATGGTCCACGGGGCCGTCGGCAAGTACAACCACACGCTGACCATGGCGCTGCTCGCCATCGCCTATACCCGTATCGAATCCTGTCCGTCGCTGGCCGACGACTGGGACGCTTTTCTGTCGCATTGCCGAGACCTGGAGCACGACGCCCGCGCGGTGCTCGGCGAATACTATTCCTCAGCCCGCTTGTCCGACGATATGGCGCGCAAGGCCTTTGTCAAACCCGACAAGAAGCCGCTGCCGGTCTCCTGCCTGCTGAATTAATCCCTTACCGTTTTGAAGCCCATGAAATCTCCCGAACTTCTGCTGCCCGCCGGCACGCTGGACAAGATGCGCGCCGCCTATGATTTCGGCGCGGACGCTGTTTATGCCGGTCAGCCGCGTTACAGCCTGCGCGCCCGCAACAACGACTTCAAGCTGGAAGAGCTCAAGCAGGGCATCGACGAAGCGCATGCCCGCGGCAAGCTGTTTTTCGTGGCCAGCAACCTGCTGCCGCACAACAGCAAGATCAAGACCTATATGGCCGACATGGAGCCGGTGATCGCCATGAAGCCGGACGCGCTGATCATGGCCGATCCCGGCCTGATCATGATGGTGCGCGAGAAGTGGCCCGAGGTGCCGATCCACCTGTCGGTGCAGGCCAATACCGTCAACTACATGGGCGTCAAGTTCTGGCAGAAGCTCGGCGTGTCGCGCATCATCCTGTCGCGCGAGCTGAGTCTCGACGAAATCGCCGAAATCCGCCAGGAATGCCCGGATATCGAACTGGAAGTGTTCGTGCACGGCGCGCTGTGCATCGCCTATTCCGGACGCTGCCTGCTGTCCGGTTATTTCAATCATCGCGATCCCAACCAGGGCACCTGTACCAACGCCTGCCGCTGGGACTACAAGGTGCACGATACGCAGGGCGACGACGCCGGCGACGTGCAGACCATCAAGTTCGACTTCAACCAGGCGCTGGAAGAGGCCAATCAGAGCTTCTCGGCCTGCGGCGGCCAGCAACGCCACCCGCTGGCGGACAAGACGTATCTGATCGAAGAGGGCAGCCGTCCGGGCGAACTGATGCCCATCATCGAGGACGAACACGGCACCTACATCATGAACTCCAAGGACCTGCGCGCCGTCGAGCAGGTGGAGAAGCTGGCGAAGATAGGTGTCGATTCGCTGAAGATCGAAGGCCGCACCAAGAGCCTGTACTACGTGGCGCGCACCGCCCAGGTTTACCGGCAAGCCATCGACGACGCCGTCGCCGGCCGCCCGTTCAATCTGGGTCTCTTGGCCGAGCTGGATGGCCTGGCCAACCGCGGCTACACGCCGGGCTTCCTGGAACGCCATCAAACCCAGGAATACCAGAACTACCTCACCGGCCACTCCAAGGCCAAGCAGAGCCAGTACGTCGGCGACGTGCTGGAAGTGGATGCCGAGGGTTGGGCGCTGATCGAGGTGAAAAATCGCTTTGGCGTCGGCGACAAGCTGGAGGTGATCCACCCGTCCGGCAACCGCATCATCGAGCTGGCGCAGATGACCCGCAATGGCGAAGCGGTGCAGCTGGCGGCCGGCAACGGCATGCAGGTGCGCATTCCCGGCCTGCAGGGCATGGACAACAAGGCCTTGCTCGCCCGTTTGTTGTGAGAAAACCGGCGCAATCGGAAAAAAATGGCTGCTTCGGCGGCCATTTTTCATTGCCGTGATGGAATTGTTGCAGGATTTCCACGACGTGAACGGCGCGTTTTCGCACCATGGCGGCGCAGCGCGTTCCCGGTTTTGAGGCGGGGCGCGTTTTTGCAACTGGCAATGTCAACGTCCTGAAAGATTGGCCGTTGTTGCTTGCAAGGGGAAGCGCGTGCGCCTGGTTTGCGGCGAGGTGTTGATAATTGTAAACATGCCAGCTTTTGGTGCGACGCAGCATGTTGATTTTATTGCAGCGCAAGAACGATATCGCTTGCGGGCGAACTGGAATGTGATTAAAAAGTAGTGACGCAGAAAATAAGGATGTGGATTTTATTAAACATTCGAGCTGCGAATGGAGGAGGCAAAAGCGCATGCTCCGCTTGCCGGCGGCATTTCAGGCGCGGGGATGTCCGCGTTTCTTGTCTTGACGAATTCTCCTGCTTATTCCGTGATGGGTGTTCCGTTATCGATATTCGGTTCCGCCGGCGCGTGTACGTCTGGTAACGCGCGGAACCGTGGCTTGCCATTCGGCGCGGTGTATGTTGATAGCGTAGATTCCGATTTTCTGGCATGGCCAGTCCGGGGTTGACCCAGAGTCTTCCCGGCTGACCGCAGCGGCGACGCGCGGCATCGGCGTCGGCGGCGATCGATACAGTTCCGAGGTGCCCTGCCGCGGGAAGTGCGGCGGCGGGGAATTTGTGGTTGTGCGCTCAATTGGGAAGCCTGTCATGAAGAAGAAACTGGTTCGCAAGGCGTTGTGTTCCTTGCTGTTGCTGCTGCCGGCCGCGGGGGCGCTGGCGGAGGAAAAAGTCCTCAACGTCTACAACTGGTCGGACTACATCGCCAAGTCCACGATTCCGGAATTCGAGAAGCAAACCGGGGTCAGGGTGAAATACGATGTGTACGACAGCGACGACACCCTGCAGGCCAAGATGCTGACCGGCCGCGCCGGTTACGACATCGTGGTGCCCACCTCCAACTTCATGGCCAAGCAGATCGAGGCCGGCATTTACCAGAAGCTGGACAAATCCAAGCTGCCCAATCTGGTCAACCTGGACAAGGGGCTGATGGCCAAGATCGTCGATGCCGACCCGGGCAACGCCCACGGCGTGCCCTGGGCCTACGGCACCGACGGCCTGGGTTACAACCTGGCCAAGGTCAAGGCGGCGCTGGGCGCGGGCGCGCCGCTGGATAACTGGGATATTCTGTTCGATCCCAAATACGTGTCCAAGTTGAAGGATTGCGGCGTATCGGTGCTGGACCAGGCCAACGACGTGTTCGCGGTTACCCTGCACCACCTGGGCAAAGATCCCAACAGCAAGAACCCGGCCGACTATCAGGCCGCGTTCGAGGCCTTGAAGAAGATCCGTCCCTACATCACCCAGTTCAATTCTTCCGGTTACATCAATGATCTGGCCAACGGCGACATCTGTCTGGCGCTGGGCTGGTCCGGCGACATCAATATCGCCAAGCACCGCGCCGCGGAAGCCAAGCGCAGCTACCAGATTTCCTACGTGATTCCCAAGTCCGGCGCGCCGATCTGGTTCGACGTGATGGTGATCCCCAAGGACGCGCCGCATCCCGAGGCCGCGCTCAAATGGATCAATTTCATCCAGACGCCGCAGGTCAACGCCGCGATCACCGACGAGGTGTTCTACCCGACCGCCAACGCCGCGGCCCGCAAGTTCGTCAAACCCGAAATCGCCAACGATCCCACCATTTACCCGCCCGAGTCGGTGATGAAGACGCTGTTCCTGCTCAAGCCGTTGCCGCCGGAAATCATGCGGCTGCAAAACCGGCTCTGGACGCAGCTGAAGACCGGCCGCTGAGCGCGCCGGCCGCCTGACGGCAAGCCGTCGGGCGGCGTTCCACGCGATAACGATTTCTCCCGCCGCCTGTAGCGCCAGGGCAGGGGCCCGCTTGCGCATGCGGCGAGGAGAAACGGAGGAGTCGCGCGGCCGGCACGGCGCGCGGATGGAGAAGCCATGTTAGCGAGTCGGGTGAATCGATCATGAAACGTCTGGACTGGAAGCGTTGCCTGCCGTCGGGGAGGAGCGCCGCGATCGGCGTGCCTTTCCTGTTCTTGTTCGTCTTTTTCCTGTTGCCTTTCCTGCTGGTGGTGGGCATCAGCTTTTCGCAGCAGCAGCTGGGCATTCCGCCGTATACCCCGCTGACCCGGCTGGAAAACGATGTGTTCACCGTGGCGCTCAATCTCAGCCACTACAAGTTCATGCTGAGCGATGATTTGTACTTCGCCACCTACATCAGCTCGGTGCAGATGGCTTTCGTCTCCACGGTGCTGTGCCTGCTGATCGGCTATCCGATGGCGTACTACATCGCCCGCGCCGAGGAGAGCGCCCGCAATACCTTGATGATGCTGGTGATGCTGCCGTTCTGGACGTCCTACCTGATCCGTGTCTACGCCTGGATAGGCATCCTGAAGAACGATGGTTTTCTCAACCAGTTCTTGTTGTGGCTGGGGGTGATCCGCAGCCCGCTGCACCTTTACCACACCAATTGGGGCGTCTACATCGGCATGGTGTTTTCCTATCTGCCCTTCATGATCATGCCCCTGTACGCCCATCTGGTGAAGATGGACCTGCGCTTGCTGGAGGCGGCCTACGATCTGGGCGCGCGCCCGTGGAAGGCCTTCCTGCAAGTGACGTTGCCGCTGTCCAAGAACGGCATCATCGCCGGCAGCCTGCTGGTGTTCATTCCGGCGGTGGGCGAGTACGTGATTCCGGAGCTGTTGGGCGGCTCGGACACGCTGATGATAGGCCGGGTGATGTGGGACGAGTTCTTCAACAATATGGACTGGCCGATGGCGGCGACCGTCACCTGCTGCATGGTGCTGCTGCTGCTGGTGCCGATGGCGCTGTTCCAGCACTACCAGGTCAAGACCATGGAGGAAGCGAAATGATCAAGCCAAGCAAGCCGCTGTCTTTCCTGGTGCTGGGCGTCGGGTACAGCTTTCTCTACCTGCCCATCGCGCTGCTGGTGCTGTATTCGTTCAACGAGTCCAAGCTGGTGACGGTATGGTCGGGCTTTTCCGTCAAATGGTACGCCGCCTTGCTGGAGGATGACGAGCTGATCAACGCGGCCTGGCTGAGCCTCAAGATCGCGCTGATGACGGCGACGGCGTCGGTGGTGATCGGCACCTGGGCCGGTTTCGTGCTGGGACGCTTCGGCCGCTTCCGGATGTTCACGCTATTTACCGGCATGGTCAACGCGCCGCTGGTGATCCCGGAAGTGATCCAGGGCATCTCGCTGCTGTTGCTGTTCGTGGCCATGGAGCAGGCTTTCGGCTGGCCGGGGGGGCGCGGCGTCTTCACCATCTGGATAGGGCACGTGATGCTGTGCGTCTCGTACGTCGCCATCGTGGTGCAGTCGCGGGTGCGGGAGCTGAACCTGTCTCTGGAAGAGGCGGCGATGGATCTGGGCGCGCGGCCGCTCAAGGTGTTCTT
This sequence comes from Xenophilus sp. AP218F, assembly GCA_002213445.1. GTDB lineage: Bacteria > Pseudomonadota > Gammaproteobacteria > Burkholderiales > Chromobacteriaceae > Chromobacterium. Next base: position 91,885 of record NJIE01000011.1, read on the forward strand.
CGTCATCACTTTGCCGCTGATTTCGCAGGCGCTGGTGTCCGGCTGGCTGTTGTCCTTCACCCTGTCGCTGGACGATCTGGTGCTGACCGCCTTCCTTTCCGGTCCGGGCTCCACCACGCTGCCCATGGTGATCTTCTCGCGGGTGAGGCTGGGCCTGAATCCGGAAATGAACGCGCTGGCCACCATCTTCATCGTGCTGGTCACGATAGGCGTGGTGGGCGCCAACTATTACATGAACGCCATCGCGCGCAAGCGCGAAAAAGAGATGCGGCTGGCTTTCGCGGCCAACTAGCGTCCGGCGGGATGGACCATGCCGGCTTGTCCGGCTGCAGCCTACAAGGAGAAATGGGTATGAAGAGGATATGGATCAGCGCGCTGATCGCCGGCTTGCCCGGCATGGCGTTGGCCGACGCCAAGGCCGACGAAATCGCCAGGCTCAAGGCGCAGTTGCAGGCTTTGCAGTCGCAGATGCAGCAGCTGCAAAAGGCGGTGGACGCCGCGGCGGAAACCCGCAAAACCGAGGCGACGGCGAGCGAAGACGCCAACGCCGATCTGAAAGAGCGCGTGGCCGGCATGGAGCTGAAGGTGGACAGGCTCAACACCGCGGCCAACGAGGGCCCGATAGCCGGCCTGAGCGTTACCGGCTACCTGGACCCGACTTATATTTACAATCGCTCCAATCACAGCTCGGGCTTCCAGTTCCTGAATCACCAGAACGCCTACACCTACGCCAACAGCACCTTCGGCGACGTCTACCTCGACATCAAGAAGACCTTCGGCGTCGGCCCGACCGCGCCCAGCGCCGAAATCAGCATCATGCCCAACCGCGGCTCCGGCAATACCTTGCTGGACGGCGCGGGCGGCAACAACATCATCAACACCGCGGTGATCAACTACCCCCTGTCCGACAGCCTGGCGCTCAACGCCGGGTTGATGAACAGCTTCGGCGGTTACGAGGCGCAGCTGTCCAACCAGATGACGACGCTGACGCACGGCCTGCTGTACGACTTCAGCGATCCGGGCAGCTACGTCGGCGCCGGCTTCAACTGGAGCCATGGCGCCTGGGCCTGGAAGTTCCTGGTGGGCAACGAGCAATTGCGCACCCATACCAGCGTGGCCGCCACCGGGACCAACGGCGATACCGGCCAGCCCACTACCAAGAGCAACAACACCCCCAGCGTCACCGCGCGGCTGGACTACACCTGGAGCAGCGCCTGGGACTTGGGCTGGTCGTTCAACGCCGGCAAGCAGACCCTGGTCACCAGTTCGTCCAGTCTTGCCGCGGGCCAGGCGCCCAGCAACGGCTGCCAGGCCGGCGGCACCGGTTTTGGCTACCAGTGCGCCTCCTCCGACCCGTTCACGTCCTATTTCTTCACCGAGGCGGACGCCAGCTATACCCTGGGCGATGTCCTGTTCAACGCCGAAGTGGATTACGGCCGGCAGCAAAAGGCCGCCTGGAACGGCCAGGATGCGGTCTGGTACGGGGTGTCGCTGCTGGGGCATCGCAAATGGATGACGGACACGCTGGGCAAGATGGGCGCCACCTTGCGCTACGACTACCTGAACGACAGCAAGAACGGCGGCGGCGGGGGCGGCATCGCGCTGTCCGGCAGCGGCATCGACAGCGCCAACGGCTTCGGCATCAGCCAGGCGTGCCTGGCCGCCGGCGGCGTCGATTGCAAAGGCGCGACGCGCCAGGCCCTGACTGCGGACCTGCTGTTTTTCCCCACCGACCAGCTGACGCTGAAACTGGAGTATCGCCACGACTGGGCCAACCAGGACATGTTCCTGTTCAACGATGGCTCCTATCGCAAGAGCAGCGACATGATAGGGGCGCAGGCCGTATACACTTTCTGATCCAGGCCGCACTCTCGTGCCTAACGGGCAGCGTCGTCAGACGCTGCCCTTTTTTTGCGCTTAACGCACCACGCGTCCCTCGCCGCGTCCGCGCGGGTCGGAAGCGGTGCCGGGTACGCCGTCTTTTACCTGGATGGCCTGCACGTCGCCCATGCGCCAGCCCTGATCCTTCAGGACATACCCCATGGCTTGCAGCGTTTTGGCCGTCTCGCCGCCAAGCGGCGCGTAGTCGTCGTAGAAAATGGTGTCCTTGGGCAGCAGCTGATGGTGCACGCGCTGCGCCGCGACGGCTTGTTGCAAGGGCATCTGGAAGTCATAGACGTTGGTCAGCACCTGGAACAGGGTGGTGAAGATGCGCGAGCCGCCCGGCGTGCCGATCACCAGCGCCACCTTGCCGTCTTCGGCGACGATGGTGGGGCTCATCGACGACAGCATGCGTTTGCCCGGGGCGATGGCGTTGGCTTCCTTGCCCACCACGCCGAAAGCGTTGGCCACGCCCGGTTTGGCGCTGAAGTCGTCCATCTCGTCGTTCAGCAAGAAGCCGGCCCCTTGCACCACCACGCCGCTGCCGAAGTCGAAATTGAGCGTGTAGGTGTTGGCCACTGCGTTGCCCCATTTGTCCAGAACCGAGAAGTGCGTGGTCTGATGCGGCTCCAGCCCCGGTTTGACGTCGCCGGTCGGCGAGATGGCTTTGGGATTGATTTCCGCCGCCCGGCGGAGCAGGTAGTCGGCGTTGGTCAGCTGCGCGACCGGCACCGGATTGAAATCAGGATCGCCCAGGTAGTCGGCTCGGTCGGCGAACACCCGTTTCTCGATTTCCGCCAGCAGGTGCAGATAGGGCGCGGAGTTGTGGGCGAGGCCGGCGAAATCGGCCGCCCGGTTTTCCTTCAGCGTCAAGAGCTGTTGCAAGGCGATGCCGCCGGAGCTGGGCGGCGGGGCCGTGTACACCTGCTTGCCGCGCCAGGCGAAGCTGATCGGCTCGCGCCACTTGGCCTGGTAGCTCCTGAGATCATCCGCCGAGATCAGGCCGCCGTCGCGGCGCATCTGCGCCAGCAGCAGTTTGGCGGTCTGGCCGTTGTAGAAATCGGCGGGGCCCTGGCGCGCGATGCGTTTTAGGGTGGCGGCGAGCTCCGGCTGGAGGAAGGTTTCGCCGGCCCGCATGCCGCCAAAATAACGGGCGAAATTGGTCTTGCCGGCAAACAGCTTCACCGCGTCGGAGCGGTATTGGTACTGGCCGGGCGCAACGGCGAAGCCTTGCTCGGCATAGCGTATCGCCGGCTGCAGCAGCTGGCGCCACTTGAGCTTTCCAAACCGCTGGTGCGCCTGCCACAAGCCCATCACCGTGCCGGGCACGCCGGCGGCCTTGGCGCCGACCAGGCTCAGGTTTTCGATCACCTCGCCCTTGTCGTCCAGATACATGGTTTTGTGCGCGGCCAGTGGCGCGGTTTCGCGGTAATCCAGGAAATAGGGCTTGCCGGCGACATACAGCGTCATGAAACCGCCGCCGCCGATATTGCCGGCTTCGGGGTAGGTAACCGCCAGCGTGAAGGCGGTGGCGACCGCGGCGTCAACCGCATTGCCGCCGGCTTGGAGAATCTCGGCGGCGACCTGCGCGCCGTAACGGTCGGGGGCGGCCACCGCGCCGGCGTCCAGCGCGACGCTCGCCAAGGCCAGCGGGCTGAATAGCAGCACGGTCAGCGCCGCGCCGCGTAACGGAGGGAGGGGAAATGAACGGGGCATGCTTTCTCCTTTGCATTTTCTGTTATCGGGACTGCATGACGGTTATGCCTTGGGAGAGAAAGAATGGCAAGGATTGTCGGCTTGTCGGACAGGGTAGCGGCGCGACGAATGGCGGTGCGGACGGCGATTTGGCGCGGCAATCGCCGCCAAATGCATTCGAGAATAATCCTTTTCTAAATAACAAAATTTTGTATTAAGCGAGGCAATTAATCGTTAGACAAAATGACAACAAGAAAACTCATGGCTGAAGCCAGACTTTCGCATGGATCAGTTAAGCCGCATGTGTTGCCGAGTGGTGAATTTGTTCAGTCTCAGTATTTGAAAAGCAAAAATGCAACAGATTAAACATGTTTCCAAACAGTTTTCACATGTTAATATCTATGTATTTATGATATTTAAATATTTGCTAAATCGTTTTTATGCTTGATGATCTTGTTTTGTCGAGAATTGGAGTGGGGATTTTTGGGTTTTATTTGATAGCAAATGATCTCAATCTTTTTGTCGCTTGTGTGTGAAATAAAAGAATATTGACGTTTGTCATTACAAACTTTCACACTGAAGCCGCCTGAAAAAGGGCGTGGAGAATTAAAGAAACAAATTAAAGAGCCATACGCTCACGAGGCGAGTGGTCAGATTGTCTACAAGGGATTTGGAGAAATCATGAACTATAAGAGGAAAGCCCTGGTCGTGGCGGTGTCCTTGATCGGCAGCGTCGGCTATTTGCCTGCGGCTCATGCCGATTCCGACAGCACCGGCACGCTGGATCGGGTGGAAATCACCGGTTCCAACATCAAGCGCTCCATCAAGCAGGAGCAGGCCATTCCGATGACGATCATCAAAACCGATGATCTGGTCAAACAAGGCCTGACGTCGGTTGAGCAGGTGGTCAACAGCTTGGCTTCCAACCAGTCCAGCATCGGCGCCAATGCCGCGGTGGGCGCGTCTACCGGCGGCGCGGCTTACGCCAGCTTGAGAGGCCTGGGCCATCAGTACACGCTGATCCTGCTGGACGGCCGCCGCATCGTGAATCAGCCGATGGATGGCACATCCGTCGACTTGAATGCGATTCCCCTGTCGGTTATCGATCGCGTGGAGGTGGTGCGCGATGGCGCGTCCGCCATTTACGGCACCGACGCCATTGGCGGCGTAATCAACTTCATCACCAAGAAAAGCATGACCGGTCTGGCGGTCGGCGGCGAATTCGTTTCGCCGCAGCGTTCCGGCGGGCAGGAAAAAAGCGCGAATATTTCTTATGGCTATGGCGATCTGGCCAAAGACGGTTTCAATCTCTACGGCGCGTATGATTATCATAAGACTGATAAGATCATGGCCAGTCAGCGTGATTTCGCCACCAATATCACCAGCAGCACCAAGCGCAGCGTAAATAGCTTCCCGCCTAATTACCTGAACGCCAACGGCGATTTGGTGAATGCACATCCGGCGTGCCTGCCGCCTTATTCCATTCCGGACGGCAGCGGCGCTTGCGCGGAACAATATTCCCTGTTCCCGTCCATTCAGCCGGAAGTCGAGCAACAAACCGGCGTATTGAAAGGCACCACCCGATTCGGCGATCACGAATTGTCTTTGCAATACATGATCACCCATACCAAGAACACCACCTGGGTCGCGCCGACGCCGTTCAGCGGCGACGTCACCTCGCCGACGGCGCCGGGCCAGAATCCGGCCGACGGTCCGTTCCCGGTTTACGGCCGTTCGGTTCCGGCCGGCGACCGCGTGGACAGCAGCACCGCGACGACCCAGCGTCTGCAGATGAACCTGGAAGGCCTGATCGCCGGCTGGGATTACCGCGCCGGCCTCGGCCACTCCGAGAGCAAGGTCACCCATGACGTGGTGAGCGGCTACCTGAGTCAGAGCAAGCTGCAAAACGCCTTGAACAACGGCTTCGATCCGGGCAACCCCGACCCGGCCGCCTGGCAGCCGTACGCCGCCTCCGGCCAGATCGAGCAGGCCAAGTCCAAGCTCGACCTGGCCGACTTCAAGGTGAGCAAGGAAGTGCTGGAATTGCCGGCAGGCATGCTGGCGGTGGCCTTGGGCATGGAAGCCCGTCATGAAACCATCGAACACACCTACAACCACGCGCTGGCCAGCGACACGCTCAGCACCGGCCTGACCAAGACCACCGACGGCACCGGCGCGCGCAACGCGCAAGCGCTGTACGGCGAAGTGGATATTCCGGTGATCAAGCACCTGGACGCCAACCTGGCGGTGCGTTACGACCACTACAGCGACGCCGGCAGCTCGGTCAATCCCAAGGTGGCCCTGAAGTACCAGCCCGTTCCGCAGGTGCTGTTCCGCACCTCGGCCAGCACCGGCTTCCGCGCGCCTTCGCTGTACGACATCAACCAGCCCAACCAGCAGCAGCTGACCGCCAAGAACTACACCGACCCGGTGCTGTGCCCGGGCGGCGTGGCTCAACCTGGCGCGGGCACCACCTCTTGCGTCAAGACCCAGCAGAACCTGATGGTCGGCGGCAACAAATCGCTGCAACCGGAAAAGTCGTCTTCGCTGTCCTTCGGCATCGTGCTGGAGCCGGTGAAGGATCTGACCGCCAGCGCCGACTTCTGGTGGACCAATATCCAGAACACCATCAGTTCGCTGAACGAGCAAACCATCTTCGGCAATCCCGCCAAATACGCCAACCTGTTCGTGCGCGACGCCAACAACAATCTGCAGTATGTGCTGGATTCCACCCAGAACCTGGGCAATACCAGCGCCGCCGGCGTCGACCTGAGCTTCTCCTACCGTTTGCCGCGCACTTCGGTGGGCGACTTCACGGTCAATCTGGATGGCACTTACATCAGCAAGCATTCCTTCCAGAACGAGAAGGGCGGCGAGTATGTCAGCGACCTGGGCGCTTACGTGAACGGCGGTCCGACCTTCCGCTGGCAGCACAATCTGTCGCTGAACTGGATGCGCGGCGCGTGGAGCGCGATTCTGGCCCAGGATTACAAGTCGGGTTACACCGACTCGGACGGCAAGCACATGGTGAAGCCTTACTCCACCTGGAACCTGTCCGGCACCTACGCCTGGGACAAGAAGCTGAGCTTCACCGCCGGCGTGAAGAACCTGTTTGACCAACTCCCGCCGTGGAGCAACCAGGGCGACACCACGCCGCAAGGCTACGACCCGCGCTTTACCGATCAGGTGGGTCGCGCTTACTTCGTGAAGGCCAACTACAAGATGTAAAACCCCAGACGCCGGGGCGGCCGCCGGGCCGCCCCGGCCGAGGGGAGCGCGCAGGTCGCGGAGGCCTTCGGCGTTCCGCGTCGCAATTGCCGCTCCGTACGCGTTTCCGGCTCACAAGGCCGGTCAAGCCGCCCGAAGCGACGCAGTAGAAAGATGGGTAACAACTTATGGCAAGCATCTCCATGAGAAATGACACGGGCCTGAGAAACAGACGCACCGCCGGCCTGGTCGGCGTCGTCCTGTTTCATGCCCTGCTCATTTACGCGCTGGTCTCCGGTCTCGCCCAGGGGGTGGTGAAGGTGATCCAGCAGAAGGTGGAAGTGTCGGTGATCAGCGAACCGCCGCCGCCGCCCCCGCCGCCTCCGCCGCCCAAGATCGAGAAGGTGGTCCCCGCCGCCGCGCCGCCGGCCCCCAAGGCCTACGTGCCGCCGGTGGTCAACCCGCCGCCGCAGGTCCAGTCCGCCAACGCCATCGCCGCCACCACGTCCGATCCGGCGCCGCAACCGACGCCCAAACCGGCGGCCGAAGCGCCCAAGGGCCCGATCTCGGCCAAGGCCAACTGCAGCCATCGCGAAAACCCGGAATACCCGAGCAAGGCCCAGGAAGACGAAATCCAGGGCGTGGTGCGGGTGGTGTTCAGCGTGGGCGGCGACGGCAAGTTCAGCGGCCTGACCGACATCTCCTTCGATGGCGGCATCCCGCCGCGCTATCGCAGCGGCTTCAAATCGGCGATCACGGCGGCCCTGCAAGGCTACACGTGCCAGGCCAATTCCCAGCTATCGCAGGAATTCGGCTTCAAACTCGACTCTGGCTCCTAAGACCAGGGCATCTCAAGACACAAAGGAGTAATACCATGACCCAGATTTCCCGCGCCTTCCTGGCCAAGACCCTGCTGGCCATCGCCGGCCTGATCGCGCTGCCGGCCTTCGCCGCCGAAAGCGCCCACGTCACCAGTAACCCCTACGGCATCGACGCGCTGTGGGCGCAAGGCGACTTCGTGGCCAAAGGCACGCTGATCATCCTGCTGATCATGTCCGCCTCCACCTGGTATGTGGGTATCGTCAAGCTGCTGGAACAGCGCCGCCTGCTCAAGCAAGGCCAGGAACTGCTCAGCCACCACGGCGTGGACCTGCAGAAGGCCGCCAGCGAGCTGGCCGACGAAGGCATGTACAGCGCGGTGGCCCAGGCCGGCATCGAAGCGGCCGCCGAACACAAGGGCGAACTGGCCCAGCGCGTCGACCTGAACACCTGGGTGGCGATGGCCATCTCCGACGCGGTGGACTCCGCCAGCCACCACATGCAAAACGGCCTGTCGGTGATCGCCACCGTCGGCTCCACGGCGCCCTTCGTCGGCCTGTTCGGCACGGTATGGGGCATCTACCACGCGCTGACCGCCATCGGCATCTCCGGCCAGGCCTCCATCGACAAGGTGGCCGGCCCGGTGGGTGAAGCGCTGATCATGACCGCCATCGGCCTCGCGGTCGCGGTGCCGGCGGTGCTGGGCTACAACTGGCTGGTGCGCCGCAACAAGCTGGTGCTGGACAACGTCCGCGTCGTCTCGGGCCGCCTGCACGCCAGCCTGCTGAACAACCCCACCCGATAAGGCAGAAAGCCATGGCCCGCTACAAGCGATTTGGGCACGGCAGGGGGGAAGAAGACCAGGTGCTCTCGGCGATCAACACCACCCCGCTGGTGGACGTGATGCTGGTGCTGCTGATCATCTTCCTGATCACCGTGCCGGTGGTGACCCAGACGGTGAAGATGGAATTGCCGAAGGAAGCCAACATACCGACGCAAACCAAGCCGGAGAACGTGGTGCTGGGGGTGGACACGAGCAACACGATCTACTGGAACACCACGCCGCTGAAGAGCCAGCAGGAACTGCTGGACCGGCTGGTGGCGGCGGCGAAGAAGGAGCCGCAACCGGAAGTGCACATCCGGGGCGACGCGGCCTCCAAGTACGCGCCGATCGGGCGCATCGTGCTGGCGGTGCAGCAGGCGGGGATCGTGAAGATCGCCTTCATCACCGAGCCGCCGGGTAAAAACTAGGAATCGGGGCGGCGGCGCGGCCGCGGCTCCGGGAGGAGAAGGACATGGGGATGAATGTGGGGTCTTCGGAAGAAGACGACCTGATGATGGAGATCAACACCACGCCGCTGATCGACGTGATGCTGGTGCTGCTGATCATGCTGATCATCACGATACCGATCCAGACGCACGCGGTGAAGCTGGACATGCCGGTGAACACGCCGAGCAAGCCATTGGCGAAGCCGGTGGTGGTGCAGATCGACATCGCGCCGGACAACGGTGTGCTGTGGAACGGGGAGAAGCTGGCGGGGCGGGCGCAGCTGGAAGCGAAGCTGACGGCGGCGGCGAACAGCGCGCCGCAGCCGGAGCTGCACATCAAGCCGAACAAGGACGCGAGCTACGCGCCGGTGGCGATGGTGCTGGCGGAGTCGCAGCGTCTGGGTCTGACCAAGCTGGGGATTGTAGGGTCGGAACAATTCGTTCAATGACATTCAAATAGAAAATCCGCTATGGCATGATGAGCAAACAGGCGGCGCCGCGATGCCGCCTGTTTTGCGCCGGGCAAGTGGTATGCTACCGGTTTCCTGCCAACATCCAGGCTTGGCCGTTTGCATCCAGGCTTGAATCAAGAATCCAGAAAAACCGTCATGAACACACGTCTCATCCTTCCCGTCCTGCTTGTCGCGGCGCTGGCGGCCTGTGGCGACGCCGGCCAGAAGTCGGCCGGCGAGCACAAACCGGCGGCCGTGCCCGCGCGCATGCTGTCTGCGGCCGATGTCGCGCGCGCCAGCGCTCAGCCGCTGGCGGCCAGCATTCCGTTTACCGGCACGCTCAACCCGCTCGCCAGCAGCAGCCTGGCGGCGGAGGTGGACGCCAGCGTGCGCGAAGTGCGGGTGCGCGAGGGCGAGCGGGTGCGGCGCGGGCAGGTGCTGGCGGTGCTGGACGCCGAAGCCTTGAGCCAGTCGGTGGAGGAGCAGAACGCGCAGCTGGACAACTCCAAGTCGCGCCTGCGGCTGGCCAAGGCCAAGCTCGACAAGCAGCGCGAACTGCTGGGCAAGGGTTTTATCTCTCAGGTGGCGTACGACGAGCTGGAAAGCGACTACCGGGTGCGCGAAGGCGAATTGCGCGCGCAGGCGAGCCAGCTGGCGCGCGCGCGCCGCCTGCTGGCCGACACCCAGGTCAAATCGCCGATAGACGGGGTGGTTTACGAGCGCAAGATCAATCCGGGCGAAGTGGCCAGCCGCAATACCAAATTGTTCTCCATCGCCGATTTGTCGGTGCTGGAGATCGCCGCCAGCGTGCCTTCGCGGTTGATTTCGCAGGTGCGGGTCGGAATGCCGGCGGTCTTTACGGTGGAGGGCCACGCCGGCAAGCAGCGAGGCGAAGTGGTGCGCGTCAATCCGGTGGCGATTGCCGGCACCCGCAGCTTTACCCTGTTCATCCGCGTGAACAACCCCGACGGCGCCTTGCGCGCCGGCCAGTTCGCCAAGGGCGGCGTCACCATTCGCCAAATCGAGGGCGAGGTGGTGCTGCCGCAGGCGGCGGTGCGCGATCTGGGCGGCAAACCCTGGGTGTTGCTGGCCAGCGGCGGCAAGCTGGAGAAGCGCGAGGTCAAGGTGCTGCTGGCCTCCGACAGCGAGCGCAAGCTGGCGGTTTCCGGCGTCAAGCCCGGAGAGTGGGTGGTGGCGGCCGAGCTGGTGGGCAGCAAGGCCGGCGATCCGATCAAGCTGCCGGCCGGCCAGTCCTGAACGGGGAGATGAGCGATGTGGCTAACCCGCGTCAGTATCCGCAACCCGTACTTCGCCGCCGTGCTGATGATCACGCTGGTGGTGCTGGGCCTGTTTTCGGTGCAGCGCATCACGGTGGAGAGCATGCCCGACGTGCGCTTTCCGGTGGCGGTGGTCAGCACCAACTATCCGGGCGCGTCACCGGAGGTGGTGGAGAGCGAAGTGACCAAGCCGATGGAAGAGGCGCTCAACACCATCAGCGGCATCAAGGAAATGCGCTCCTACTCGATGGAGGGCAACTCCTTCGTCGTCGTCGAGTTCGAGCTGTCGGAAGACGCCGACAAGGCGGTGCAAAGCGTGCGCGACAAGGTGTCCTCGGTGCAGGGGCGCTTTCGCCGCGAGATCCAGACGCCCACCGTCGGCCAGCATGACCCCAACGACGAACCCATCCTGTCGTTCTCGCTGCTGTCCAAGCAGCTGTCTCAGCGCGAACTGACCACCTGGGCCGACAAGGTGCTGCGCAAGCGCCTGCAAATGGTGCAGGGCGTCGGCGAAGTCAGCTTGATCGGCGCGGCGCGGCGCGAAATCCAGGTGGAAATCGATCCGATGCGGCTGGAGGCTTCCGGCCTGTCGCTGCCGGACGTGACCGAGGCGCTCAACGGCGCCAACCAGGATTTCCCGGCCGGCGCGGTGTCCACCGCCAGCAAGGAATGGTCGGTGCGGGTGGCGGGCAAGATCAAGTCGGTGGACGACTTCGCCGCGCTGGCGGTGGGCTATCGCAACGGCGCGCCCATCCGGCTGGACGATATCGCCACCGTGCGCGACGCCACCGCCGAGCAGGACAGCGTGTCGCTCACCAACGGCCAGCCCGGCATCGGCGTCGATATCAAGGCCACCCGCGGCAGCAACGTGGTGGAGCTGGCCAAGAACGTCAAGGCCGCGCTCGACGATCTGAAAAAGCAGATGCCGGCGGGCGTGGAGATCAAGACCACCTACGACCAGTCCGAGTTCGTCGAGAAGCAGCTGCGCGAAGTCGCCTCCACGCTGATCGAAGGCGTCGGCCTGACCGTGCTGATCGTCTTCCTGTTCCTGGGCAGCTGGCGCAGCACGGTGATCACCGGCCTGACCCTGCCGGTGGCGCTGATCGGCACGCTGTTCGTGGTGTACGCGCTGGGCTTCTCGCTCAACGCGCTGACGCTGCTGGCGTTGTCGCTGTCCATCGGCCTGTTGATCGACGACGCCATCGTGGTGCGCGAGAACATCGTGCGCCACGCCGCCTTGGGCAAAAGCCATTACCAGGCGGCGCTGGAAGGCACCAACGAGATCGGGCTCGCCGTGCTGGCCACCACGCTGACCGTGGTGGCGGTGTTCCTGCCGGTGGGCTTCATGGGCGGCTACATCGGCAAGTTCTTCCACCAGTTCGGCATCACGGTGGCGGTGGCGGTGCTGATTTCGATGTTCGTCAGCTTCAGCCTGGACCCGATGCTGTCATCGATCTGGCACGACCCGCATCATCACGGCGACAAGCACCGCGGTCCGCTGGGGCGCACGCTGGACTGGTTCGAGTCCAGCCTCGACCGGGTGGGCGAGCGCTACGTGCGGGTGATCGCCTGGGTGCTGGGCCATCGCAAGACGGTGCTGGCTTTCGCTCTGTCGATCACCATCGGCAGCTTCATGCTGGTGCCGATGATAGGCGGCGAGATGATGCCGGAAGCCGATAGCGGCAACTTCAACATCAGCTTCGAAACCGCGCCCGGCTCGTCGCTGGATTACACCGCGCGCAAGGCGCTGGAAGTGCAGGCGGCCATCGCCGGGGTGCCGGAGATCAAGTCGGTGAAGCTCAACGCCGGCAACAGCAGCTTTGGCGGCGGCAAGAACAGCGGCTCGCTGTCGGTGGATGTGGGCGGCAAGGAAACCCGCAAGCGCGGCCTCAACGACATCATCGCCGACGTGCGCCAGCGGGTGCAGCGCGTCGCCGGCATCAATATCCAGTCGGTGGCCAACGAGCAGCAGTCGTACAAACCGATCCGGGTGGGCTTGCGCGGCTCCGACATCGTCGAGCTCGCGCGCGCGGCCGACGAGGTCAAGCGACGCATCGCCGGGGTCAAGGGCGTCAGCGACATCGAATCCAACCTCAGCGAGGGCGATCCGTCGCTGAATCTGGAAATGCGCCGCGACGCGGCCACCAGCCTGGGGGTGGACTTGTCGCGGCTGGGCAATACCTTGTCGGTGCTGTTCGCCGGCAGCGCCACCACCACCTGGGAAGCGCCGGACGGCGAAAACTACGACGTGCGCCTGCAGATTCCCAAGGCCGAGCGCAAGCAGGAACTGCTGGACGCGCTCAAGGTGGCGGGGCGGCCGGACGAGCACGGCGCGGCCAATATGGTGCCGCTGTCCCTGCTGGTGGACATCCGGCAAGGCGAGAGCCCGCGCCAGATCAAGCGCGTGGACATGATGCGCGAAGTCACCATCATGGCCAACGTGGAAGGGCGCGACGTCGGCAACGCTTCGGCCGACGTCGGCAAGCTGGTGCATGCGATGCAGCTGCCGCCCGGCGTGCAGCTGGTGCAGGGCGGGCAGCAGAAAGAGATGGCGGAATCGCTCTCCAGCGCGGTGCAGGCCTTGTTGCTGGGGGTGGTGTTCATCTATCTGATCCTGGCGGCGCAGTTCCGCAGCTTCACCCTGCCGGTCACCATCATGATGGCCCTGCCGCTGGCTTTCGGCGGGGTGTTCGTGGCGCTGTTCCTGTGCGGCTCCACCCTCAACATCTTCTCGGTGATCGGCATCATCATGCTGATGGGGCTGGCCGCCAAGAACGGCATCCTGCTGGTGGATTTCATCAACCAGTCGCGCAAGGAAGGCATGGAGCGCACCGCGGCCATCATCGAGGCCGGCCGGGTGCGCCTGCGCCCCATCCTGATGACCAGCCTGGCGATGATATTCGGCATGCTGCCGCTGGCGCTGAGCACCGGCGAGGGCTCCGAGGGCAACCGCGCCATGGCGCAGGCCATCATCGGCGGGCTGGTGACCTCCACCTTGCTGACCCTGATCGTGGTGCCGGTGGTGTACACCTATCTGGACGGTGTGCGCAGCCGCATCCGCCGCGCGCTGGGCGGCCGCCGCGAGGAGGGCGCGCTCAAGGTGGAAACCCAGGAGTGACAAGCAAAGTGCCGGCAAATCGCCGGCACTTTTCGCATGGAGGGAGGCGCGCTTATTTGCGCTGCGGCGCGACGCAGTCGTTGCCGTCGAAGCTCACCGACAGGATCAGGTGCGTTTTGGGATCGGCCACGAAGTTGGTGGTGCAGCTGTAGTAAACCGAACCGCCGCCGCTGACCGCCCACGGCGAGTAGAAATAGCCGCCCTGTACCGGCATTTCCTGGCTGTAGGCGACGCGATAGGTGTAGAGCTGGTTGCCGTTGGGCATGGTGATCTGGCTGGATGGCGCGCCCCATTGGGCCAGCATCTCGTTCACGTCGCGGCCCTGCCAGCCGTAAACCTTCTGGGCGTAGCCCTGTTGGGTGGCGCAGCCGCTGAGCAGGACGGCGGCGAGCGCGATCGCTCCGGCGATGGCTTTCATACGGGATTCTCCGGGTGGTTGAGTGGCGCAGGCGACGCGATCCGGGTGGCCGCCGCCTTTATTTTACGATGCTGTCAGCCCCGCTTGCTTGTCAATCGTTAAGGTTTGGCAGCCTGGGGGCTTGTGTTAACGATGTTGTGAAACGAAGAAAAAACGAGAAAAGGCGGCGTGGCCGGGTAAACCGGCCGCGACCGACCGACGACGCGGCAGGCTGTCGCCAGCGGGGCGCGTCGATGACAAAAACAAAGGAGAAGTCTCATGTGCCTGAAACAGCCTATCCTGGCGGCACTATTGGTTTGGGGAAGCGTCGCGCCGCTGCACGCCGCGGAGAAGGTGCTGAACGTGTCCTTTCCCGCGCCGGAAACCGGGTTTGACCCGGCCAAGGTCTCGGACATGTATTCAGCGGCGGTGATCGAGCATATCTACGACCCGCTGCTGACCTTCGATTACCTGGCCCGGCCGGTCAAGGTGATACCCAACGTCGCCGCGGCCATGCCGGAGGTGAGCCCGGACGGGCTCACCTACACCTTCCGCCTGAAGAAGGGCATCTATTTCGCGCCCGATCCGGCGTTCAAGGGCAAGAAGCGCGAGCTGACCGCCGCCGATTACGCCTATTCCATCAAACGGCTGCTGGACCCGGCGGTGGCCTCGCCGCTTAGCGATGCCTTCTCCGGCAAATTCGTCGGTCTCGACGCGCTGGTGAAGAAGGCAGGCAAGGGCGGGCTGGATTACGACGCGCCGGTGGAGGGCATCCGCGCGCTGGACCGCTACACGCTGCGGCTCAAGCTCACCGCGCCGCTCCCGGCTCTGAAATACATGCTGGCGGCCAGCTGGGTGGAAGCGCAGGCGCGCGAAGCGGTGGAGGCTTATGGCAGCAATACCAACGCCCACCCGGTGGGAACCGGCCCTTACATGCTCAAGAGCTGGCAGCCGGGCAATCACATCACCCTGGTTCGCAATCCCCATTTCCGCAAGGAAACCTTCCGCTATCAACCGGGCGCCAATCCCGTGGACCAGCGCGTGGCGCGGGAGATGAACGGCAAGCGCTATCCGCAGATCGACCGCATCGAAATCGACGTGATCGAGGAAGAGCAGCCGACCTGGCTGGCCTTCAAAAGCGGCGAGCTGGACTACACCGGGATTCCCCAACCGCTGATCCGTCAGGTGTTGCGGCTGGACCGCGACAACCCCTGGCGGGCGGAGCTGAAGGCGGAGATGCGGGACAAGGGCGTCACCTTGCAGCGCGAGCTGGGCGAAGAGGTGACTTTCTATAGCTTCAACATGAAGGATTCCGTGCTCGGCGGTTACGGCAAGGACAGGATCGCGCTGCGCCGCGCCATCGCGATGTCTTTCAACATGGGGGAAACCATACGCGATATCCGCCGCGGCCAGGCGGTGCCGGTGCAGTATCTGGTTCCGCCCAATGTGGCCGGCCACAATCCGGATTTTCGCGGCGCTTTCCCGTACAACCCGCCGTTGGCCAACGCCTTGCTGGATCAGGCCGGTTATCGTCGCGGCGCCGACGGCTATCGCGTCCAGCCCGACGGCAAGCCGCTGGTGGTGGATTTCGTCAGCGGACCGTCGGCCATCGACAAGCAGTGGAACGAATACTGGCAAAAGGCTTTCGACGGCATTCATGTCCAGGTCAACTTCCGCACCATGCAGTGGAACGAGCAAGTCAAGGCGCAGCGCGACTGCAAATACGGCATGGTGGGCGGCGCGTGGTCTGCCGACTATCCGGACGGCGACAATTTCATGCAGCTTTTGTACGGACCCAATGCCGGCGGCAACAACGCCGCCTGCTACCAATCCGCCCGTTTCGACAAGCTTTACGATCAGGCCAAGAACCTGAGCGACGGCCCGGCGCGGCAGCGGCTGTACGATCAGATGAACAAGATCGTGATGGCGGATACGCCGTGGGTATTCGGCGACATCCGCTTCAGCAACATGCTTTACCAGCCGTGGGTCAAGGGGGCCAAGCTGCATCCCAACTTCAACGCCACCTGGCGTTTCCTCGACGTCGGCAAGAAACCGTAAGGCAAGGGGAAGATCATGTCCGCTTATATCATTCGCCGTGTGCTGCAGATGATCCCCACGCTGTTCGGGGTGATGCTGCTGGTATTCGTTCTGTATACGCTGGTGGGCGGCGACCCGTCGCTGATCCTGGCCGGCAAGCACCTGACGCCCGACGTGCTGGCCAACATCCGCGCCCAGCTCGGCCTGGACCAGAGCCTGCCGATGCAGTTCTGGGGCTTCGTCAAGCAGGTGCTGACGCTGGATTTCGGCACGTCCTGGTCCACCCAGCAGCCGGTGTCCGACATCCTGAAGAGCCGCATCGGCCCTTCGCTGACGCTGACCGGCGCCATGCTGGTGGTCGATCTCCTGATCGCCGTCCCGCTGGCCGCGCTGGTGGCTTACTTCCGCGGCGGGTTGACCGACCACATCATCACCATCATCTGCACCGTGGGCATGTCGATCAGCTCGCTGGTCTACATCATCGCCGGCCAGTACTTCCTGGCCTTCCAGTGGGGTCTGTTCCCGGTGCGCGGCTGGGGCGACTCGTTCTGGGTCAACCTGCTCCTGTACGTGCCGCTGCCCCTGCTGATGGGCCTGATGGTGTCGCTGGGGCCGGATATCCGCTTCTATCGCAGCTTTTTCGTGGAGGAACTGAGCCAGGACTACGTGCGCACAGCGCGCGCCAAGGGTTTGTCCGAAAGGTCGGTGATGCTCAAGCACGTGCTGCGCAACGCCATGATCCCGGTGGTCACCAGCGTGATGATGTCCTTGCCCTACCTGATGATAGGCGCGCTGGTGCTGGAGAGCTTCTTCGGCATTCCCGGCATGGGTAACGAGGTGATTCAGGCGGTCAACAAGAGCGATTTCCCGGTGATCAAGGCCATCACCATCTACATCGCCATCGCCACCATGGCGTTCAACCTTTTGGGCGACCTGGTCTACAAGTGGATCGACCCGCGCGTGCAACTGAAGTGACGCCGGGAAGGAGAAGAACATGACTGCATTGCAAAACGCCGCCGCCGCGCCGCTGACGGCTGCCTCCCGAAGCCTGTGGGCGCTGGGCTGGCAGCGTCTGAAGCGCAACAAGGTGGGCTTTGTCTCGCTGTGGATCGTCGTCGCCTACCTGGCGCTGGCGGTCGGCGGCTGGTTCAATCTGGTGGGCGGCCGCTGGGCCGACGAAATCGCCGCGCCTTACGCGCCGCCGTCGTGGGTGCGCCCGTCGGCCGAAGATGTCTTGCCGCCCGCGCCGCAAACGGCGCGCGGCGACCAGCCCATCATGACGCTGACGCCGGAGGAGGACCCCATCGCCAAGGAACTGGCCGCGGCGCGGCAGCACGTCGGCGAATATCCGGACCTTGCGCCGGCCAAGCTGGAAAGCCTGCCGTTCGGCGCGGACCTGCGCGGCCGCGACATCATCCAGAAAACGCTGAAAGGCACTTCCACCTCCATCTTCGTCGGCGTGTTCGGCGCGGTGCTGTCCCTGCTGATCGGCTGCGTGATCGGCGGCGTCTCCGGTTACTTCGGCGGCAAGGTGGACGACTTCCTCAACTGGTTCTACAGCATCTTCACTTCGGTGCCTGACATGCTGTTGCTGCTGTCCTTCGCCGCCGTCTCCGGCCGCGGCATCGCCACCATCATCACGGTGATGGCCTTCACCAGCTGGACCGGCACGTATCGGCTGGTGCGCGCCGAGTACATGAAGCTCAAGAGCCGCGAGTTCGTGCAGGCCGCCAACGCCATCGGGGCCAGCGACAGCCGCCGCATCTTCATCCACATCCTGCCCAATATCTCGCACCTGCTGCTGGTGCAGTTCTCCTTGCTGACGGTGGGACTGATCAAGTACGAGGCCATCCTGTCCTTCCTCGGCTTCGGCGTCGGCGTGCGCGAGGTTAGCCTGGGCTCGATGCTGGCGGAAGCGCCGACCGAGCTGATCCAGGGTTACTGGTGGCAGATGCTGGCGGTGACCATCGCCATGTCGGTGCTGGTGACGGCTTTCAGCCTGTTGGTGGACGCGCTGCGCGACGCGCTGGACCCGCGCGCGGCCGGCAATTAGGCACAGCGGCAGGGCGGATGCCCCGTTCTTTGGGGCGATCCGCCGTGATGGCTGACTGCTGGCGGAACGCCCCGATAAAGCCGGGGCTTCCGCCCCACGACTCTCCTAAAGGAGAAAGCAATGCAAAACAATAAACTCCTGCTGTCCGTCCGCGATCTGCGGGTGCGTTTCCGCCAGGAAGGCGGCGGCCGCTTCGAGGCGCTCAAGGGCGTCAGTTTCGACATCCCGGCCCACCGCACGGTGGCGCTGGTGGGCGAATCCGGCTCCGGCAAATCGGTGACGTCGATGGCGGT
>NJIE01000012.1 GCA_002213445.1 Xenophilus sp. AP218F
GGCCGATGGCGCGGCCTTCTTCGCTCAGGGTTTTCAGCTGCTTCTCGACGGCGCTCTGGTTCGCGCCGACGGTGGATCGCAGCGCGGTCAAATCCTGCGCGCCGGCTTTGCCCTTCAGGTCGGTTTCCACGGTGGACAGACGCGACAGGGCGGCGTTGACGTCGGTCTGGTTGGCCTTGTCCTTGCCCAACTTGTCTATGCCGGCCTGCAACTGCTGCACGCTGCTGGCGGAGGCCTTGCCATCCAGCCCGACCAGCGCCTGATCGGCCTTGGTGTTGGCGGCGGCGAGGCTCTGGCCGACGTCGCCGGCGGGCGCGAGGCGGGCGGTCAGCTTGCCGATTTCCTGGGCGTTGGCGGCGTCGGCGGTGGTGAGGGTGGTGATCTGCCTGTCCACCGCGGCCTTGTTGGCGGCGACGGTGGCGCTTACGCCTTCGACGCTCAGACCGATGGCCTTGTCCGCGTCGGCCAGCACGGCAAGTTGCTGCTCGTTCTTGGCCTGATTGTTGGCCATCGTGGCGTTGAGGCCATCCACCACGTTCTTGACCTGCGCGCCGGATATCTGGCCAGTCAGCTTGAAGGCGTCCAGCGCCTTGATCTGGTTGCTTTCCAGCTGGCCCATCACCTGGCTGGCGTCCACGGACTTGATCTGTACCGAGTTGATCAGCCCGATCAGCTTGGTGGCGTCCAGCGCCTTGATCTGGGCGCTCTCCAGCAGCCCGATCAGCTTGCCGGCCTGTAGCCCTGCCAGCTGCCAGTCCTGCAGCGTGCCGGCTACCTTGGCCGCATCCAGCGCTTTGATCATTTCGCTGGTGATCTGGCCGGGGTTGTTGCGCATCTGCTCCAGGATCGGGTCGATGGTCCCGGTGCTGGCCTTCAGGCCGGCCTGGGACTGGAAACTGCCGGTCACGCCGGCGCGGTAATAGCGCAGCCAGTAATAGCGGGTGGCGTTGGACCCCAGCGCATGGGTGGTGATGGCCGCCGCGGTGCGCTCCAACAGCACCGCTTGGCTCAAGTCGTCGGCCGCCGCCACCCAGATTTCAGCTTGGCAGCCGCTGGGCGGCATGTCCCAAGACAGGATGATGCTGGTCAGCGCTCCCTCGGCGCGCAGCCCCTTTGGCGTCGGCGGCGGGGTCGCGCCGGGCAGCACCGATGAATCTATGCCCGCCTGCTCCA
This sequence comes from Xenophilus sp. AP218F, assembly GCA_002213445.1. Classification (GTDB taxonomy): domain Bacteria; phylum Pseudomonadota; class Gammaproteobacteria; order Burkholderiales; family Chromobacteriaceae; genus Chromobacterium. The sequence continues at coordinate 1,174 of NJIE01000012.1, forward strand.
GCGCCTCCTGGGTGATGGACCTGGCTGGCAGCGCGGATAGATCTGGCAGCGTCATCAAAACTTCGCGCATCTTGCGCAGCAGCGGCGCAAGCGTCGGGTCGGCGGAAATCGGCACCGGCGGCAGCGCCGGGCCGCCCTGGCCGATGGCGGCTATCGAGCTGGCCAAAGGCGTGGGCGTCGCGGCCGGCGCGCCGGCGGCCACGCTTCCGGTCTGAGATAGCAGTTTGTCCAGAATGTGGTTCATAGATCGGCCAGCTCCCTGAAGTCGTCGGCGATGCCCACCGCCAGCACCCGGCTGCGCGCCTCTACTTCCAGCCGCAACTTGCTGGCCAGCCTCGAAGGCTCGCCCACCCGGAAGCCGGCGCGGCTGGTCGCCGTGGCCGTGCGCAACAGGACATCGCCGTCGTACAGCCTGAGCGTCACCGGATAGCTGTCTGCCAGCACCTTGGCCACCATCGGCGCGCGCGTCCGCTCGGGTATCGGCTTGCTGCGCCAGCGCGCCGCCAGCGCCGGGCCGGCGTTGAAGCGCTGGATCTTGCCGTCCGCGCCCGCCACATACACCGCATCGCGCAGGTCATCCACGAACGCCGCCGGAAAATACTGATCCAGCGGCACGAAGTCGCCGTTGATCAGATCGAAGACAAAGCCGCCGCGCTCGCCGTTCTTGTCGTAGAAACCCAGATACTGGTTCTCGAACAGCACGCCGCGCAGCGTGTCCGGGTGGTAGGCCGCCCACTGTTCGGCGGTGAGCATGCTTTCGGTCAGCACCCGCGAACCGCCGTTGCCCAGGTAACACAGTCCATCGGGCGAGGCGTAAACCGCCCCTGCGCCGTTGTGGACGATGGATGCCGCCGACACGCAAGCCTGCGCGAAGTCGGTCGGGTTCATCGCCATGCTGTCCGGCTCCGTGCCGCTGATCAGGTAGGGCGACGATTGCGTCAGCACCGCCAAACCGCCCTCGATCGGCGCCAGCCCCACCGGCTTGACGTTCACCGTCAGGCGGTACTGTTCCGGCCAGGCGTAGGGCAGCCACGGCTCGGAAAAACACACCTCCTTGCCCGACAGCCCGGCCAGCACGCCGCCGGGCAGCGCCACCAGCCCGCGCAGATCGTTGGGCGGCGGCGCGTGCCGCGCAGACGGCAGCGGCTCGGCCAGCCGGTTGCCCGGCTTGCTGTCCACATAGCTCTTGGCGCTGATCGGCAACTCCTCCACCAGCAGCATTACCCGCGTCCCGCTGGGAGTCGTCGCGGAACGGTACAGCCGGCGCGCTTGCAGCGGTCGGCCGGCGGCCGGCACGTCCGGCAGCGTCACCGTCACCGGTTGGCCCTGCTTCACTTCCACCACATTGGACGGCGCGGACGGCGCGCCCTCCTCGCCCCAGGGCGTCACCGCCGTGACTACGTAAAAGCGGGTCTCGATGTCGGCCGTGCCGCCTATGCCCGGCACGGCCTGCGGCGCGGGCGGCGTCGGCACCGCCAACGGGTAGCTGGCGACAGGCAGCAGGGTGGTGGCCGCGCCGCCGTTGCCGGTGGCCAGCGCGAAGTCGGTCACGCGCGGGACGTCCAGCCCGGTGAAGTAGGTGCGTTCGCTGCTGTCGGCCACCGGCCCCGGCACCACGTTCACGTCGCTGGGGAAGGTGAACCAGTATTTGTCCTCGTCCGGCAGCTCGCGGCCGAAACGGTAGATGGTCCTCACCCCGGCCCGGCCGGTGGCCAGCACGTCGGCGGCCTGGCGGAACGGCACCAGCGCCCCGCCCTTGGCCGCGAAGTTGCTGGCCGCGGTGGCCTTGCCCTCGGCCAGCAGCAGGTCGGAAACCAGCGGCGCGATGCCCTTGAACTGCGTGAAGAACTGACGCATGCCATCGCTCCGTTATCGCGCCCCGGCCGCCGTGGTCGCCGGCGTAGGCGCAAAAGCCTGATCGGTTTGCGTCTTCACTCCCATCGTGTCCTTGAAGGTCTGGTAGTAAGCCGCTGCCGCGTTGGCATTGGCTGCCTCGCCGGCCTTGGAAAACGCGCGATAGACCATGTAATCGATCAGCGCGTTGGCGTAGGTGTCGGGAATTGCGATGGAGTCGCTTTCTTTCAGGCAGGGTGTCGGGGCGGTGGAATAAACCAACTCGATACCAGTACCGGATTCCGGCCTCGGGAAGACATAGAAGTAACGTGGATAGCGCGGATCAAACACATAATGCAGGGTGTTCTTTGTCGGTACTTCCTTGTGCCAGTCTCGGTTATTGGCGTCCAGCGTGGCGCGGCTGACTTGCGTCACCGCCTGGTACATGGCATTACGCACGACGTCGATCAACGCCAATCCGCCGGCCGGCAATTCCTGGCGGCCATCTCCAGAGAGTTCCACCCATTCATTGCGGCAGCAGGCGTCAGGGCGAATCACCACAATGGCCCGCTGGCCCGCGTTCAGCCAAACCAGCAGCTCCTTGCGCGTCCAGGTGATATTGGTGGGGTCGGACAGCAGGATGCTGGCCTCGTCAATCACATCCTTGGCGATCATGATGATCCTTTCACAGGAATTGGGCCTTGCTGCGAACCCGGCCGCCGCCCGCGGTCAGGTCGCTCTGGGTTCTCAGCGACTCGATAGCGCTTTCGAACTGCGCCTTGTGCCAGGCGGCTTGCTGCGGGTTGGCCCACGGCTGGCCGGGTTCGTTGAACAGGTAGTAGCGCGCGCCGTGCTGGATGGCTTCGCAAACTTGGGGTTGCAGTAGAGAGGGGGGGGCTTCGCCGGTATAGCTGGGCATGAAGTAGGACAAGACAAATAGCTCGGTATCAATCGCTGGCTTCGGCGAGAGGTATATCTTCATCATGTCGCTGATGGAGTAATACCTCGGTGATTTCCCGTCAGCCGATTCCCGCGGATGCTTCCATCTTGCGATTTTGTCGGGAATACGCTCCAGCTCCGTGCCGTCGGCCAGAGTCACTTTCAACACGCCGGCCAGAATCCCGAACGGCCACGGCCCTTCTATGTCAGCGACAGGAGATAGCGGAGAGGACCGCGCCACTGCCCAGCCGCTCCAGATCCTGGCGCGGCTGCACAGCTCTTGAGTGGCGCGCACCACCTGGCGGAATGCGACGAAATCCGGGCAGGCCGCCAGGCCTCTCGAAACTTCTTGCGCGACGCTTTGCAGCGTTACGTGCATTTAGTCCGCCTTGTCTTCCGCGCCGGCATCCGCGCCAGCGGCATCCTCCCCGCCCTCGCCCGTCTTCTCCACCGCGCCGGGCTTGGCCTTCTTGCGGCCGGTCTCCGCCGGTTTGTCGCCGTCAGCGGTCGCGGAGGTAGCCTCGGCGCGCGGGGCCAGCCGGTAGGCTTCGTGGATGGACAGCAGCAGGCCCAGATGGTCCTCGTTCTCCACCTCGGCCACATGGCGGCCCTGGCTGTCGGGTTGGAAGTGGTAGCTCACGCCGTCCAGCTCGATCAGCGTGCCGCCTTGGCGTTGCAGTTTGCATTCGACTTTCATGCTATGGACTCCGATCAGCGGCTGCCCGGCCCGGCCGGGCAGCCTGCGGGTTAGGAAACGATGGTCACGATCAGGGACACGACGGCGCCCGCTACCTGCGTCGCGGGGGCGGTGGCCACCTCGATGCCGATGGAGCGGTGCAGCGGTGCCTTGTCGATGCGAAAGCCCGCCGGTCGGGTCATGCGCGCCACGCCGCCGGCGCGCGCCGTGGTGTCGGCGGCGAACAGCTCGCTGCCGCAGTCGCGGGTTTTCGCGCCGTCGCGCCACTCGCCGGACATCAGGCCCACATCCAGCGCCAGCGCCGGCGTCGCGTTGCTGTCGCCCTTGTCGGCCACCAGCACGGCGTCGGCGATGGTGGTGCCGGCCGGCAGGCACATGGCCTCGATGATGTCGCCGGCCTTGATCCCCGCCGGCAAGGTCACATCGATGCGCACCTGTACCGGCGCGCCTGCCGCGAAAGACATCGGCGCGACTTTGCGGCCGTTGGCGTAATCACTCTGGAAAATGGTCATGGCTGGTCCTTATGCGGCTTGCGGGTTGGGGTTCTTGGCGGCGGTGTCGATGGCGCACACGCCCAGGTCGCGGCCCTTGAAGCGGGTCTTCTTGAAGCCGTAGACAATGCCGCCGGTGAAGACCGGCTCGTTGCCGGCGTCCTTCAACTCCTCGAACCAGTTGACGCGGGTTTCGCGGTTGGCCGAACCGTAGCCGATGACGCCGGCCTGGCGGCCCAGCAGCAGCGCGCGCGCCGCCTGCACCTTGCCGCTCGCGCCGTAGTCGTCGAAGCGAATGCCCCAGCGGTGCTCGTGCAGCACCACGTTCTTGATCATGCCCAGCCCGCCCTTGAAGATCGGGCTGTCCTTGCCTTGCGCCGCGGCGGAAGCCTTCTGGATTTCCAGCCAGCCGCCGATGCCGGCCTCCTGGCGCAGGTCGTGGGCTTGCCACGGGTTCATCAGCAGTACGTAATGCGGCGCGCCGTCGATGGTGGTCGGCTGCATATTGATGCAGTCCGGATTCACTTCTTGCAGCATTTCGGCATGCACCGCCGCGCGCTCGATCACCGCGCGCGACATCTTGTCCGCCTCGGTCAGCGAGGCCTTGGACACCGCCGCGCCGCCAAACAGGATATGGTCGGCATCCGGCGCTTCCAGCGGGTTGCCGGCGTGGCCCTGCCAGCCGGTGCCGACGATGAAATTGCCGTTGATGCCGCGCGCGCCGGACAGGTAGATGAAACGCACCTGCTCCATGTACTCGCGCCACCAGTCCTTGAGGCGGTCTTTGGCCACGCCGCGCAAATCGTGCAGAGTGCGCTTGCGGGTCATGGTGCCGCCGGCGGAAACCTGCTTGCGGTACTGGTCCACGACCAGCTCGTCAGTCAGCAGGCGCAGGTTTTCGGCGGTGCCGTCTACGCGATCGTCGCCGGCCACGCCCTCGCCGCGAATGCGCATGGACAGGTCGAACGACACGCGGTCGCCAGCCTCCGATTCCAGATCGGTTTTCTGCTGGATGACGGCGTTGTCGCTTGTGCCGGTGAAGCGGGTGAAATAGTCTTCGGCCAGGGTTTCCGCGCCCAGCACCTTGCTGTAGCGCTTGACTGCGCGCGGGTCGTTCAGGCCTACGATGGTTTGCGCCATGGATAGCGTCCTCTCTTGAAGAAAAGGGCGCTCCTGCGCCGAACTTGAAATGCGGCCTTACTTCTTGCCGCGGGAAATCTTGACGTCGGCCGGCGCATGGATGCCCAGCCGCGCCCGCTTGGTGCAATTCAGGTGGTGGAGCGTGGCGACGTGGCCGCCCAGCTCGAGCTGGAACGCCACGTCGTCGCCTACCGTCAGCTCCAGCACCGAACGGCCGTCACGCCGCCCCATGTAGGTGATCATGGCGCTGTAGGAATCAGACCGCGCCGGGTCCGCGCACAGCTCCACGCTTTGCCCAGGGGTAGACAGCTCGGTGCGAAACATCCTCTCTCCTTATCGTCTCAGCCAGGCATCGCGTTGCGCCGGCGTCATTTTCATCAATGCTGCCTCGGCTTCATCGCCGGTCAGGCGGTCCAGCGGATCGCTTCCGGCCGGCGTTTCGGTTTCGGCGGTCGGCACGGCCCCCAAATTGGGCGGCAATTTCGGCGCGGCCTTGGCCGGCGTGGCTTGTTCCGCCGGTTCCGCCTGAGCGTCTTTCGCCGGCTGGCCGAACTCCGCCAGCACCTGCGCGTGGGCTTTTTCCAGCACCTGGGCGTTGCTCAAGTGCGGCTCGGCCACGCCCAGCGCCCGCACCATGGAGTCCAGCGCGCCGATGCGCACCGAGTTGGGCTGGCCATTCGCAGACAGGTAGAACGCCTTGTTAGTCTGGTTGACGAAGGTGTCGCACTGCGTGAACCAAGCCTGTTTTTCCTGCTCCAGCCGCGCTTGCGCCTGTTCTTCCGCTTCCTTGGCCCGGCGCATGTCGGCGCGCACGTCGCCGCGCTCGTCGCTCACCGCCCGGCGCTGCTGCTCGTACTCGGCGGCGGTCAGCTCGCCGTCGTCAAACGCCGCCGCCAGCTCATCCAGCCGGGCGTCCAGGGTTTTCAGCTCCTGCGCGAAGTCGCGGCCTTGCTCCTGCCCTTGCGTCGCCGCATCCGCCGCGGGCGTAGTCGCCGGTTGGGTCTGCGGTATGGTTTCATTCGGTATGGTGCCACTGTCTGCGGCGCTTGCGGGGGCGATTTGCGCGCTTTCCGCCGCCTGGCCGTCGTCAGCGCTCGCCGCCTGTTCGCCGTCGGTCTTCTGCTCCGGCTCCTCTTTGGCTTCGACGGACGCGCGGTGGATGTCGCCCAGGGTCATGTCGCTGATTTCGTCGTCGCCGAATTCGGTCTTCAGCGCTTCGACTTCGTCCGGGTTCAGCGTTTCCAGATGGGCCAGCAGGTTGTCGTCTTGCTCGATGGTCATGGTATGCAGCCTTTCACGGGTTGAGGGTCAAGGTAACGATGCTGCTACAGCAGCAGCTCCCAATCTTCTGCCAGAACGTCGGTCTGGCTGGCCAGCCAAGGCACGATTTTGCCGTCGGCGGTGCGCATGTCGATGTGCGGGCAGTAGTTGATTTCCGTGCCTTCAGGGTAAATGCCCAGCAGCGGCGGCCGGCTGACGTTGAAGCGGGAACCCGGCACCAAAAACAAGAACATGCCCTTGCCGTTCCAGCCCTTGCGCGCCACACGGTGGCCACGCTTCATAGCTTCGATGGCCAAACCGAAGGTCAACGCTTCAATCGGGCGGTAGGCTGCGTCGGCGGCTGCCTTCGGCGTCCAGCTGATGTAACCGCCGTGGCGCGAGTCGTTCGGCGCGCCGCCGTCGGTATACTCCACCAGATAGCCGGGGTCGTCGGCCTTCTCGCCTTCCGGCTGTTTCCAGCCGCGATACTCGTTGTATTCGCCGCGTGTCATCGGCGTCAGATTAACCAGTTTGGTGCCAAGATATCGGGCATGTTGGGTCATTGCGGCATCACTCCTGTTTGCGGGTCGGCGGGGTAATCCTGCGTCGCGCCCGGCGGCGGGTCGGCGGGGGAAATCTGGGCGGCTTGGCCGGACGGGTCGATCAGACCGGCCTCGGCCAGCATCTGATCGGCGGCGGCGGCGATGCCCGGCGAGGCGGCCAGCTGGCTGGCGGCGGCCGTAGCGCTGGCCATCCCTTCCAGCCGCGTGGCGATGGTGTTGGCTTCGAGGCGGGCATTCTCGATGCGAGCCTTGTCCAGCTCCAGCGCCATTTTGTCCAGCGCCAGCTGGGCCTGTTTCTCGGCCATCGCCTGCTGCCTGGCCGCCGCGGCTTCGGCCGCCTGCTGCGCCGGATCGTCCTTGCTCTTCGGGTCGGGGATGCCCAGCTTGGCGCGGATCTGCTTCACCACCTCGTCGCGGTTTGGCAGGTCCATCATCTCGATCATCATCGGCAGCATCACCGCGGCCACGTCCGGCGGCATGCGCTGCAACAGCGCGCCCAGCGTCTCTACCATAGCCTGGCGGTAGCTGGCGCTGTACGGCGCTTCGTCTATCACGAAGTCGGCGCGGGTGCCGGCCACCTGCGACGCCGGTATGTTCGGGTCGTTGATCCGGGTGTACGCCGGCTCACCGTGCTCGTTGGTCAAGCGGAACACCTTGGCCTCGGTGTAGAACTGCTCCATCAACGCCAGTTGCTTCTCGCCCTGGATCTGGCGGGCAAAACGCAGATTGTCGAAATACAGGCTGGTTTGCAGGCTGCCTTGTTCCTGCCGGGCGGTGATGGCCGCCCCGCTCACCGCGTTGGTGCGCCGGCCCAGCAGCTCGTCGGTCACACCGCTGGTGGACTGGATCATCTGCGCCGACATTTGCATCATGTCCAGATGCGCGGGCGCCAGATTGCGGTCAACGTCCAGCTGCAGTTGCTTGTTCGGTCTCTTGACGATGATGCCGTCCGGCCTTGCCACCTCGTCGGCCAGCACGTTGATATCCTCCACCGCGCCTTCGTCCATGATCACTTTTGTGGTGGCCAGGATGAATTGCGCCTTGGAGTGCTTCTTGTTGATGTCGTCCTGCATGTCGCGCAGGCCGCGCACCAGGCCGTAAGGCATGCCGTCTCGCCCGCGGCGGTTTCCCCACACCGGGGTGTACGGGAAATCGTTGTGTCGGTACGGCGAGTCGCCTTGCCACAGCATGCCGCCGGCGGTGAAGTGAGCCACCTTCATGGTCTGGCTGAAGCGGTCTATCACGCTGAAGCCGGATTGCAGCAGCTTCACATGCTCGGCGTTGGCGGAGTCGAAGCGCTCGCCGGACGCCGGCCCGTTGCGAAACTGCATCCGGTACTCCGGCACCCGATACCAGCACTCGAACACCCGCACCCGGCGGCGGATGTGCATCGCGCTGGACGAACGCACCGTGAAACCATGGCCGTCGAATTCGTCCTCGCGCATCACCTCGTCTTCCATGTCGTGCAGAACGCCGTACTTCACGCCGTTGAGCGCGGAACCTTCCAGCACATGCATGCGTTCTTCCGGCACCCGGTACAGCGCCGCGGCGATGTCCAGGTCCAGCATCTTGCTGCGGAACAGGTAGCGGGCGTCGGACAAATCGCGCCGGGCCTTGCTGTCATACAGCATTTCCCGCCACGGCACTGAGCGCGAGTAAATTTCCTCGCCGTCGTCGCCGTACTGCGCGCCATCCTCCAGCCAGCCCAGCCCGGCCACCACGGCGGAGCGGAAGGCCTCGCTGCGCTCGAACGGCAGGCGGTTGCTGTCCGACAGGTACTTGAGCAGCTGGGTCTTGATGTCGGCGCTCACGTTGTCTTCTTCGGTGCGCCCCAGCACCCGGTAGTCCACCCGCGTGCGCCGCTCGCTGCCCAGGATCCAGTTCACCGCCGGGCTGATGTGGTTGATGACGATGGGCCACTGGCCGCGATCGCGCAGCACCTGGGCGTCTTCGGGACTCCACTGCAGGCCGTCGTAGTAGTCCTCGTCCAGCGCCATTTGCAAGCGGTTGTCCGCCTGCCGGTCCATCTCCTGGCTGTATAGCTGCACCAGCCGGGTATGCAGGTCCAGCATGGCCTGGCTGTCGAGCGGATGCTCCGGCGCGTCGTCCGCCGGCGCGCCGTGGCGCTCGGCATAGCCGGCAATCGGGTCATGGGCCTCGACGCGCCGGGACTCGCGCAAATCGAATAGCCCGCTCATACCCTTACCTCGATCTGGTGCGCCACTTCGCCGTTGATCTTCAGCACCGCCTCGCCCACCGCGCGCTTGCCGTCCTGCTCGCCGCGGTCGCCGCAATACATCGACCAGTTCACCATCACGAACAGCCGATCAAGTCCATGCTGCACCACGTCGATGATCTGGCTGGCGGCCATCGGCGTGAACTCAAGCCCGAGCTGGGCCAGGCACTGCGCCGTGGCGTGGGCGCACGTCGCCGGCGACACCGGGCGCTTGCCCTTGAACAGCTTCGGCAGCGCGCCGGGCGTGGCGAACATGTAGGCCTTGTCCAGCGGCACGATGAAGCGGGTGCCGGGCTTGATCGCCCGTTCGATGAACATCGCCGGCCGGTCATCCACCCAGCCGAAAGAGCGGATGAAACCGTGCTCGTGCTCGCGGTCCATCGCGCCATCCAGAATGCGGACGCGGTGCGCGCCCAGGCTCTGCACCTTCATGCGGTCTTCTCCATGATGGCGCTCCTGCGCCGCAGATTGATCAGGCAGGCCAGAATAGTATGGTCTGGTCTGGTGCCGTTGGCTTAACCGGGCAGCACGCCGTTTCGCTAGTTATTGGTGAACATCCACTCAAGCGAAAGCAATCCAAGTTTGAAAATCACAACAAGTAGGGAAATTGCCAAAAGCATCCCCAAGATGTTGATAGAAATCTTACTCATAGCCACCCCATGAAGCGGGCCAACGCCAATACGCCGCCAGCCGTGGCCGTGTAGATGGCGAAGCGCAGCGCCAACAGGGCCAGCGCCTTTTGCACGGCCAGGTAGCCGTCAGGGTTCAGGTTGTGAGGGAGGCGGTGTTTGAACATGAAACGCTCCTGCGTTGGTGTGGGTTCAGACGGGTTTGTAAAACGGCCACTGCGCCTCGAACCACGCGCGGGCCTTGGCGGGGCTTTCCTGATGCAGCGCGAAGGGCCGCTTCTTGCCCGGCCGCTGCGGGTCCGGGCCGAACAGCTCCCACTCGCCGCTGGCGTAGGCGATGGTCCAGCCGCTGGGCTGGCCCTGAAATAGATGCTCATACCAGTAGCGGTCGCGCTTTTTCCAGACGCCGAAGGCCTCGGCATGGCCTGGCGCGGCAGGATCGGACTTGTCGCTGTGGGTCATGGCTGGCGGGGTGGTGTTGGTATGGTGTGGTATGGTGCCATTTTTGGCCCGTTTGCGCTATGCCGTCCTGTGATTTGCCGGCCGGCGGGTGCGCTTCGGCATTTGCAGGCGCAACACCTCGTCAAAGCGCTGCGCAAACTGTCGGAATGCGTCCGAGCCGTGGCTATGCTCGTCATGCCGCGGCTGGGACTTCCAGACGCCCAGCGTCGCGTTCCAGTCCTTGCGGTAGTAGTCCAGGTGGCGGATGCCATCGGCGCAGCCGGCTTCGTCGAAATAGCAGTGCGGCAGCACCGTGCGCACGCTGCTGATGCCGGCCTGGATGTTGTCCACCCGCGGCACCACCTCGATATTGCGCATGCCCAGCTCCTCCAGCTGCACCCGGATGCTCTTGTTGCCGTCGGCGCTCAGGCGCTCTTGCTCTGCATCGTGCGGCAGGTAGTGGCTGCCGAAGACATAGCCGGTATCCTGCAAATATTTCATGTAGTGCGACAGATCCTCGCCGCTTTCCTCGTAATAGCGGATGAAGCGATGCTCCATCCCCACCTGCTGGTGGAACCAGATCGCCGTGTTGTCGCTGGCACCCAAATCCCAGAAAGTGTTGACCACCACCCCCGGCACCCACGGTACTTTCCGGATGCGCCCATCGCGGCGCACCTGCGCCATCTGCGCCGCGTAATAGCAGCCCTCGGTACTCACTTTGAATGCCTCCTCCGGCGTGGACGGGAACTCCTGCCACATCTTCTGGATGTCGCCCAGCTCCTGTAACTTCAGCTCATACCACGCCCGCTGTTCCGGGCTGATAGCCCGCCCGATCTTGGACTCCAGCTCGTTCCAGTATTTGAGCCGGTCCTCTGACAGTTCCATGCCGGCCGGGTCCGCGACGTACTTCGGATCCTGCCACCACGCGAAAAAATGGACCTTGTACTGCTGCTTCTTCAGCGTCTTGCCCATCTGCTGCAGCTTCAGGCCTTCGGTTGTCATGCGGTAGAACTCGCCTTCCGCGCCTTCCGCCGTGCTCTCGATGAAAACCATGCCGTCGGCCTGCACCGTCGGCAGCGTGCCGGTGATCACCTCGCGCGCCCGGCCGGGGAACTCCTTGCACAACTTGCCGAACTCGGACACATGCAATATTTGCAGCGTGCCGGAGCGCAGCGACACCGCCACCCGCACCTGGCTGTTGTTGACCAGGCGCAGCGTGCCGCCGCTGCGCTTCACCGCCGGCAGGGCGTGGCGGATCACCGCAGGCAGGTGGTCATAAGCGAAAAGCAGCTTGTCGCTGAAAAAGTTTTCGGCGTCTTCCTTCTTGTGCGCGATCACGCCGCAGCGGATGTTGGGCGTGAACAGCATGCTGTCCAGTATGAAAATCTGGATAAACGTGGTGAAACCCAGCTGGCGGGCCTTCAGGATGATGTTGCGGTGCCAGAAGCGGCGCATGAAGCGGCGTTGCGCCCGGTTGGGCCGGAATTGCACCTCGTTGCCGTCCGCGTCCATGATCCAGTACAGGTTTTCCAGCCGCCAGAGCGGGTCTTTCAGCCGCTCGCCCAGCGTGGCCAGCGCGTCCGGCGGGAACGTGCTTTTCTCGCTCATGCGGCAGCCCTTCCACCCGTCAGCGGCCCGCGCCACACCGCACGCGCCTGGCGGCAGCCAGGCGGATCATTCCTCGTCGTCATCGTCCGCCGCCGCGCTGTTGGCCGGATCCGGCCGCAGTCCGCCGCCTGCCATGCCTGCCGCCTGGATCAGCTCGCGCATGCTTTCCGCCAGCCCGCCGCCCTGCTGCTGGTTGTCCCGCTCGTAGAGTCCGTAGTGGCGCATCAGCTTCTCCAGCGCCGCCGCTTTGTCCTGGGTCTTGACCTCCAGCCCGTCCTTTGTCGTCTTCACGCCCAGGAACAGCGCGCGCGCCGCCGGGGACAGGGTGCGGGTATCGTGATAGAAAGGCTGCTCGATGCCGTCGCCGTGACACTCGGGGCAATCAGCCGCCGGCGCTAGCTTGGGGTTGTAGCCGACGCCGCCTTGCGGGTTGAGCGGCGCAGGAGGCGGCGCGTCGGCCTTCCTGGCTTCCTCGCACTCCGCCGCATGCTGCTGAACCGCCGCGGCCCACTCGCGCGGGGTGTACTGATACTGATGATCGACGCCATGGCAGTAGCGGCAGCTGATGCGGCGCAGCTCGGATATCTCGCCGGCGTCGGCCAGCGCCACCCGCCACAGCTCGGCGATCAGCACCGCGCGGTCCTGCTCAGACACGTCGCGCACCTGCCTGCGCCACTCGGCCAGGCGCTGCACGATAACGGGGTGCTGCAGCAGCTGGGAGGCCTGCTGTTTTGCGGTTTTGGGGGAATAGCCGGCTTCCGTCGCCGCCAGCGTGGCGTTGAAATGGACGGTGTAGCGACGCCAGAACGCTTCTTGCAGCGGCGTCAGATCAGCGGCGGTATCGTCGGATGCTCGGACTCGCGCCATGTTTGAACTCCCAACATGTCACGCTCCTGCGCGGAATGGTAAAGAAAAGACAACTCCAGATGATGATATCAAAAAGCCGCAGGGCAGCGGCGACCAGGGATTGACTACGTAGAAACCACAATATGCAATTATTTTGCAGGTTAATATTGACCTTTTTGGTCAATGTATGCATAATGGGAATCATGGAAGGCACCCCAAGCCAACCACACCTGAGAAGCCGGGCATCCCGCCACGGCATGCAAGGAGATACAAAATGACTACCATCTACATCAGCAACGCCATCCGCTCGCACTACACCTCCGCTGAACGCATCATCGAACTGATCAACACCGCCCCCATCACCGAAGGCATTGAACGTATCGAATTCAGCGCCGAGCAACTAGCTGGCCAGTTTGCCGCCCAAGGCTATGTCGAATCCGGCGAAGGTGAATACCGCCCAGCCACTTCCGACGACATCGAAGCCTACCTCGACGGACTGCGCGACGACGGCGCACAGTTCCACTACCCCACCGCAATCGAGCACGGGCTTAAAGTAGCTGCCGCGATGCTCGAATCCGACGAGTAACAAAACCGCCCGGCGCAAGCCGGGCATCCCTCAGACGCCGGGCATCCCGCCACGGCACGCAAGGAGAACGAACATGGCCATCACCCTGAAACTGTCCAACCTGACCGACAGCGCCGCCCCGCTTTACTACACCTACCCGCTTCAAAACAGCCCCCAGCCCGCCTACGTGCAGTTGAACGGCGACGGCACCGTGACCGCCGACTACTCCGGCGAAATCGGCAACGCCATGCCGGCTAGCGTCTGGCATGGCATAGATCGCCGCTACAGCGTGGACGCCAGTGTCAGCGGCAAGGCGCTGCTTGCCTATCTTGAGGGCGAAGGCCGCGCACTGCTGGATCGAATTCACGCTGGACATGACGAAAAATGGAACGGCAACAACTACGTCGGCACTCTCGACGCCGATGCCAAGGTCGCCGAGGAACAGCTGATTCAAGGCCTGGAAACCATCCCGGACGCCGAGGTCTGGTCGGCTTACGACTGGCTGTTTTCCGGCTGCTGCTTGTTCGACCACTGGCAAGGCCGCCCGCTATCAGAGGCGGTTGCAGAATTGCAAAATCAGGTCGAGCCTGACGTCGAGCTGGATGGCAACATTGAAGATGCCTTGCTCAGGGCTGCTGAAATCGAGTTCGACGAGGACGGCGACGACAAACTAGACGCCCACCACCTGGCCGCACTGGTCGCCGCCGGCCGCATTACCCAAGAGCAGGCCAACGCCCGCAACGAGAGCGAAGACTAACCACGACGCCCGGCCTCGCGCCGGGCATCCCTCAGACGCCGGCCGCCTGGCCCGGCACGCAAGGAAGCATCATGGCTGAAAAAAAATCGGTTTATATCTCGGACGAACTGGCGGCCGTCATCGGCAACCTGCCGGACAACGCCCCGCCCTCTCTGTCTGGCCGGCTCAACGCCATCGGCATCCGCTACGGCGAAATCATCGCCCGCGCCCTGCCTGACACGCTGGCGCGCTTCACCGCCGACGAACTGAACATGATCAAAATCGTGATGTGGACCACGGAAACGCTCACCAGCCCGCCCGGCCTACTGCTGGGCGGCCTCGCTCACAACCTGGCCGACAGCCAGGATTTCGAGCTGCAGGACTACCCGCGCGAGGCCGTGGACGCCTGCATCCAGAAAGCGCTGGCGCTGACGCCGGCCGAAGAGCTGGCGCTGGTGGAGTGGATAGAAGGCGTCAAGCACGGGACCGGGGCGGCGAGTGGCCTTCAAGACTAAAGACCTTTCCGGCCAGACGTTCGGAAAGCTGCGGGTTTTGCGCCAGGCCGAACGCACCGCGAGCGGGCTGGTGCAGTGGTTGTGCCGCTGCGCATGCGGCCGGGAGGAAGTCATCCGCGCCGCGTATCTCACCGGCGGGCGCCACCCGCGCACGGAATGCACCGCCTGCCTCACGGCCCGGACCTGCCCGCAATGCGGCGCTCGCTTCACGGCAACAAAAGGCAACTCGACGTACTGCAGCCCGGAATGCAAACGACTCAGCCTGCTGGAAAGGCTGCGCGAACCGCCCAAGCCGAGAATCTGCAAGGCCTGCGGCTCGGAATTTCTATCCTCCCGGCCCCGCAGCAGCTGTAGCGAGGCCTGCCATGCCGCCCTGCGCGCAGCAAGCGCGGCAGCCTACCGGGACCGCAACCGGGACACTCTGCGCGAACAATGGCGGCAAACGGCCCAAGCGAGGCGGGACCGCGACAAGGAAACCCCGGATCTGGCGCTGCGCGCCAGCGTGCGCAAAGCCATCGAGCGGCAAATGCTGCGCCGGAAAACCGACGCCGAATACCGCGAGCTGCTCAAGACCCGCCGCGCGCTTTATCACCGCCGCAAAGTGGAGGCGGCCCGCGAGCAACAGCGGCATGGCATCGACGGCAAGGAGTTGCGCCAGTACCGCCAGTCGCTTGAGCATCAGCGGCGCTACTCGCAAGCCAGGCGCGACGCGCTGCGGCAAAACCCAGAGGCCTACCAGGCCTATCTGGACGCGATGCGCGAACATCGGCATCGCTGGTACATCAAGCTGCGCAATGACCCGCAGCGGCTGGCAGCGTGGCGCGCCAAACAACGCGAGGCCGCGCGCCAGCAGGCGCTGGCGGGCTTGGCCAATGTCGGCCAGCAGCTGATCGAAAAACAGGAAACAAATCATGAGTGAACTGATCCTGGCCGGCGAGGCGCTGCCTACGCCGGCCGAGCTGAACAACCTGAGCAGCCAGATGCTCCGCGAAGAGCTGGCCAAAAGCATCGAGCTGTCCGCGCGCCATCTGATGCGGCTGGCCGCTATCTGGATGGAGCTGGAGCGCCGCGGCGAAGACCTCAGCGACCTGCGCGTCGGCCTCGCCGCCTACCTGCCGCACATCGCCGCCGGCCAGCTCAGCGCCGATGCCGTGCTGCGCTTCGCCGGCCAGCGCACCCTGCTCAACATGGTGGCCACGCTGCCAATCGACGAGCAACAGCGCTTGGCGCGCGGCGGCGCGGTCAAACTGCTGACGCAAAACCCGGATGGCGACATCGTGGAAATCGACACCCCGGCCCATGCGCTGACCGCGGCGCAAGTGCGCCAGGTATTCGACCAGGGCAAGATCCGCACCCCAGCCGAGCAGCGCCCGCGCCTGCAACTCCACGCCGCCAAGCCGAAACCGAAAGCGCGGGAAGCCATCCACTACCACCCCTCCTCTGGCGTCGTCAGCATCGGCCGCAAGCGCGTGCCGCTGGCCGACATCATCGCCGCGGTTTCAGCCTCCAAAATCGCCGCGCCGCAGGCGGAAGAGGGAGAGGAGCGCAAGCCCCTGCCGCCGCTTCCGGTCACACCGGACCAACATCGCGCGCTGCGCATCCACGCTGCGCGCACCGGGGAAACCATGACCGGGCTGCAGCTGGCGGCGCTTCACGCCCTCGGCCTGCTGACGATCGAGGAATAAAGCATGTCCCCTGAACTGTTTGAAGTCCTGGCCGGCAAGGAAGTTGTCGGCGTATCAGGGAGAAGCCTGGAAGCAGCCCGATTGGTCCTGCTGGAGAACATAAGCAACAAAGAGGCCGCCGAGCGGATCGGCGTGGATCCGTCCATCACCTTCCGCCAGGTCAAGCGCATTCGGCGCGCCTATGCAGCCCTGCTGCCCTTCCTCAAGCCCTAAGCCACGACACAGCGCCCGCCAGGGCGCTTTTTCATTGCCGCGCAGGCAAAACAAAAGGGCGCTATCGCGCCCTGATTCTGGTATGGTCTGGCACCATTTATGCGGTATGGTCTGGCACCATACTTGCACCGTGCTGGGACTCGACCTGTTTGCGAGCCAGCGACAGCCCGCCAGACATCAGCGCCGTGTCCTGCATGCCCTCGGCCGACCCCACGAACTCGATCACCAGCTCGCCATCCACCACGGCAACCACCGCGGCCGACTGAACCAGACCGTCTTTATCCAGACCTGCAAAACGCTCAAATGTATTCATACAAACCATCCTTTTATGCCGAGGTGCTGAATGCTATTGTCTCGCAGCATTCGCAAAATCTCAACAAATATTTATAGAAAATAACCAAATGCAAACAAATACCCTCACATAGACGGCTATTACTGTTACGAATATCCGAATTTGTTCGATTTATTCAAAATTTCGCGCACCGTGCTCAATGCCTGACGCGCCGCCTCCCCGCTGCTGGCTTTCCCCGCCGGCGGCAAATACCGCTGAGGCGGCGGCACCGGGGGCAAGTCTCGGCGCGCGCACTGCTGGTCATACGCATGCTGCCACAGCGCGGCGATCGCATCGTAGTTCGACGCCGCGCAGGCTCGCGTCCAGATCGAGCGCAACGCCCAATACTGCGCCGGCGTCGCCCAGCGCGGCGCTTGCTCGTGCGGCAGCATGGGCAGATCCTGGCGCGCCATCTGCTGCATGCCGTGCTCGAACAACTGCCGGTACGGCCGGCACATCCCGCGGAACACCGGCAGCGTCGGCGGCCAGTCTCCCCCGCGCACCCGGCAGGCCTGCACGCCGCGCTCGATTTCCGCGTCGGAAAACCCCATCAGCCCCAGCGCCCATTGCCGACGGGTTTCAGCTGGATCCTCGCCGTATTTCGCGCCCATCGCGCCCGCGCCGAAAATCGCGCCCAGCTCGCCGAACAACGCGGCCACCCGATCCTCCAGCTCCGCCGGCGGCGCCAGCGGGGCGCGGCTAAACGTCGATGACTCGCCCGCCGCTTGCCCTGGTGAGTTCGGCAAAAGCCCTTGCCGCGCGGCTTCCGCCAGTGCCTGTCTTGCTGTCTTCTCCATGTCGTCCCTTTCTCTTCGCCTGCTCCAAATCGTTCACCCGCCTGGCCACCAGACCCGCCCCGAACCCCTCCGGGTGGCGCTCTTTCAACTCCTCCACCACCAGGAACAAATCGTCGTCGCTCTGCGCCAGCAGCCCCGGATATTTGGTCTTCAGCTGCGGCATCGAACACGCCACCCCCCAACTTCGCAGCAGGCGGCACACGGCTGCCGTTCGCTTCGCCGCGTCAGACGGCTCCGGCAGCGGCGGCAAGGGCGCGTCAGCGCCCAAATCGTCATTGCTGCTGCTAGGTTGTGCCTTGGTGGGTGATGGTGAAGGTGAAGGGCAATCATCCGGCAATGCTCCGTCGCTGCTATGAGCATTGCTGCCAGCTTGCTTGCCTTTCCTCCAGCGCTTGTTGGCCGCGTCGCGCGCCTTCTGTTGCCGGCGCGCGGCGTTGTCTGTCGCGACAGACAGCTCGGCGTCCACGCGCTTGTGCCGCCAGACGCCGTCGCCTACCTGAAACAGCCGCGAAAGCGTCGGACGATGGCGCTTCCACTGCGCCGTGGATAAGCGGCACACGTTCGCCAGCGCGCTGTCGTCGTCGGGCAAGCTGCCGTTTCGCCAGTAATCCATGATCAGCAGCAGGTAAGCGCCGTGCTGCTCGGTCGTCAGCCTGGCAGTGTCGGCCAAATAGTCCGCGATATAGAGCGGCATCCACACATCGGTTTTGCGCGTCATGGTTTCCGCGCCTCCTTGCCGTTCCCGCTTGACGTCGGGCCATGCCCTCGCCACCATTCAAAATCATTTGTCATTACGAGTTCCCGCTATGCGATTTTCTCCATCGCCAGCTGCCGCTACGCTGCTGGCCATCCCCTTGGCCCTGGCCGTCTGGCTGCTTGTCGGCCTGTTGGCGCGGGCCGCGCTCCAACTCCTGCACGGTTTCGCCTGGATGCTGCCCCCGCAGGCGCTGGCCATTCTGGACGCCGGCCTGGCCTCCTTCCTCGCCGGCTATCTGGTTATCCGCGCCACGCGCGCGGCGCTGCCCACGGCTAACATCGCCGTCGTGGCTGCGCTGCTGATCGTGGCGCTGATCGGCAATCACGTCGTCTACTCCGCTTACCTGTGCCTGCTGGGCGCCGCGCCGCTCGCCTTGCTGCCGGGCTGGATCAGCACCGGCTTGGGCGGCAGCGCCGGCGCATGGCTGCAACTGCGCCGCCTACGCGAGGCCAGCGCCTGACGCGGCCCGCCGGACGCCGGCGGGTTTATGGCGGTATGGTTTGGTATGGTGCCATTAAGCCCAAAAAAACGAACCGCCTCGCGGTCAAGCATCGTGCGTTCCCCCCTCGATCAGCTCCTGGTGGGTCAGCGGCACGCGCGCATGCACTGCCGCGCGGATCAAATCTTTCAGCACATCGCCCGGCAGCCGGTTCCGATCCGCCCAGGCCGCCACCGTTGAACGGTTGTAGGCGTGCCCGGTCACGCTGGACAGCGCATTGGCCACCGCCGTCGGCCCGCCAAAACGGGCAAGCAGCAGGGCAGCCGGCTCCAGATGTCTTTTGCTAGACATAAGCCCTTATCCTCCTGTTCGGCACATTGTTTGCATTTTGCGAACACCTGTCAAGACGCCCAATTACAATAACCAGTTATTTTGACTACGCAACAAGGGGAAACCATGTCAAAGCCGGATCGTGACTGGTTTCGGCGCATGTTCGACGCGGCCGGGATCTCGCAAAATCAGGTTGCGGCCGAGCTGGCAATCCCTCGTTCGTCCATGACCAATCTGCTGGAAGGAAAACGCGCGCTCAAGGCCGACGAAGCCGCCGCGCTGGCGGAAATCCTGGACGTTCCGCTGGCGGAAATTCTGCGCCGCTTTGGCATCGCCGTGGCGGACCATGAGCATACGCCGCAAAACATCACCCACGTCATCGACAGCGCCGGCACGCTCACCGCGCTGCAAAACAGCAACGCCGTGGCCCCGCCGGTGCTGGATATGCCGGAAGGCGCGTACTGCGTACAGCTGCGCACCTCCTATGCCGCCCAGGCCGAAGTCCGCGGCGTGGATGGCTGGATACTCTACACCTCGCCCTTTGACGACGCCGTGGCCAAGGCGGTGGGGCGCTGGGTGCTGGCGCGCAATCGCGCCGGCCAGGTCGGCATCGGCGCGCTGATTCGCGCCTATCAACCCATCGGACACTACAGCATTTCCGGCCCGGTGCCGCTCGCCATCTGCGAAATCGTCGCTGTGGCGCTGATACATCACATCCTTCCGTAAGCGCGAAAATTTTCTCGGCATAAGTGTTTGTAAAATGCAAACACCATGCTATGCTGCGCATCAATGGCACCATACCATACCAAACCGAACCAGCAGGGGAGGCGTGACCATGAAGCAAACTGCACTGCAAGTAGTTCCGTTTCAAACCACGCGCCAGGCAGGTCAGGGCGAGGCGCTGCAAGCCATCGGGCAGCTGTCGAGGCTGCTGCGTCGGCCAATCGACGACAGCATCAGCATGCGGGAATTCGGCCAACAGGCGGCCGCCATCGGCTGCCGCGTGCGCCAGCAGGGCGGGGCGCTGGTGCTGGTGCCGCAACTGAAAATCATCGGAGGCACCCATGCGTGACGCCATGCGCGGCCTGGCTTTCGCCTTGTGGCTGATCGGCTCTTATGTGCTGGTCAGCATCATCGAAGCCCGGAACCTGGTATGAGGCCGATAGCCAACATTCGGGCGCAAAGCGGCGCACTGCAAATCGCCGCCGCCATCGAACAACTCAGCCGCATGCGCCTGAGCGTGATTGGCGCCACCTTGGACAGCCGGCGCGCGCCGGTCATCCAGATCCGCCCGCCCGGCAAAAACTGGCAGGGCAGGGCGCGATGGTCGCAGATCGACCATCACACCGTATTCGGCCCATACCGCCAAGGGCAGCTGGAAATCTGCGGCTGTCTGGTGGTATGGCAAGAACTCAAATAACGAAAACACGCGGGTATCAGCACACAAGGACTCACCATGTCAGACGCACAATTCAAAACCGACGCTCAAGGCCGGCTCGTCCCTATCGACCGCATCAAACCCATAGACCTGGCCCGCGACGAACTGGTGGCGGACATCGTCAAAAAAGCCCGCGTGGTCAGCGCCGACTTGACCGCGTTCAAAGAAGCCACGTTCTCCGACATCATCGCCTTCATCGAACTGTCCGCCGAACGCTACGGCGCGAAAGTGGGCGGAGAGAAGGGCAACGTCACCCTGGTTTCCTACGACGGCCGTTACAAAGTGCTGCGCGCGGTGCAAGAAACCCTGACTTTCGACGAAGGCCTGCAGGCCGCCAAGGCGCTGATCGACGAATGCGTCCACGAGTGGACCAGCGGCGCGCGCAGCGAACTGCGCGCCCTGATCAACGACGCTTTCAACGTGGACAAGGCCGGCAAGATATCCACCGGCCGCATCCTCACCCTGCGCCGGCTGGACATCGAGGACGACAAGTGGAAACGCGCCATGGCCGCCCTCAGCGACTCCATCCGCGTGCAGTGCTCGAAAAGCTACGTGCGCGTCTACGAGCGGGTAGGCGATACCGACCGATACGAAGCCATCCCGCTCGACATCGCCAATGCCTAATGGCACCAAACCATACCAAACCACAGAAGGAAGCCTAGCCATGACCGAAAAATCCAGCCTCTCCCCGCGCCAGCTGCGCAGCGCCCTGGGCCTCAATCAGCAAGATTTCTGGAGCCGCGTCAGCGTCACCCAATCCGGCGGCAGCCGCTACGAATCCGGCCGCAAGATGCCCAAGCCGGTGGCCGAACTGGTCAACACCTACTACGTCTACGACATCGACCTGAGCAAGCTCAACGACACCAACGCCCCGGTCATCCGCGCCGTGCTCGACGGCCGACTGGACACGCAAGCGCTGCTGGCCGCCGCGGAAGAAAACATCAAGCTGTCCGAGAGCACCAGCGCCACTATCAACCAATGCCTCCGCCTGGCCGAGCGCATCAATCTGCTCACCGCCGCCGCCAACGCCCCGGAAGCGGAACCCGCAGAAAAGGCTACCGCGTGATGGCCTTCCAAGCGCTGAAAAACCTGCTGGCGCAGTACCGCGTCAACAAAGCGCTGCGCGAAGCCGCCCCGGCCCGCCCGGCGGCGCGCGCCGCCGGCCCCGTTCACGCCCGCCGCCTGCAAGCGGTGGGCGCCGGCAGCCCCCGCGCCAGCGAGGACTACTACCACCCCAACAACCCGCACGGCTTCTACGCCAACCACGGCGCGGCCTTGTACGGCGCGCACCACAGCGCCGGCGTGTCCGACGCCGGCCGCTGCGAACCCGCCCCGTCCGCCGCCTGGGAGCCGGCCTGCTGCCCGGCTCCGGCAAGCGACTGGAGCGGAGGAAGTTGCGGGGATTCGACTTCAAGCAGTTCGCCCTACAGCGGCGAGTAAACCAAGAGAGGGAAAACAAGATGGAACCGACACCGATGACCCAACGCACCACCGGCCTTTACCCGAAATTCACCGTCCGCCGCAACGATGGCCGCGACCAGCCCGGCGGCGACCGCGCCGGCGCGGATTACTTCGTGCTTGACCGGACGTTCGACCCCTACGCCATCCCGGCGCTGCTGGCCTACGCCGACGCCTGCGCCGATGAATATCCCCAGCTGTCCGCCGACATCATCCAGCGCGTTTTCGCGCCGCAGGATGTGAAGCGCGACGAGGACGGCTGGTGGACTCACACGGCTTTTGCGTGGATCGACGAAGGCTTCGACGTCCGTGTCTGGCTGGCCCGCCATGGCATGGAAGCGCTTTACCAATACATGACCTGCGACATCGACAGCGACGACTGGAAGGCATTCGAACTGACCAGCAGCTGCGCCCATTGGCAGCCGAGGCCGCCGGCCGGCGACGGCTGGTTCCTCGCAGCCATCTTCGAAACCGAGGACGGCCCGCGCGCAGCGTGGGTGCGCCAGAAAGCGGAGGAGTGAGCATGCAAACAAACAACCCTGAATTCATGGAATTCATCCAGCAGCTGCAAGCGTGGCATGCCGACCGCGTAGAACAGCTGAAGCTGATCACCGAGCACAAGGATGCCTCCATCATGCTCAACCAAGACGAAATCGCCGGAGACAGCCCCATCGCCAAGGGCCTCCGCATTGGCATTCAGATCGCGCTGGACAAGCTAGGCAAGCTGCCATTCAGCGTCAGCCCCTGCCAGATCGAAACCGAATGCGACGAGGACGAGGCGTGACCATGCAACCCAACACTAAGCCCGCCGCACTGGCGGACGAAATCAAGGACGCCATCCGCGGGCTGTCCGGCGACTCGTCTTTCCCCGATCTGCTGGCCGCCGTGGACAAGCTGGCGGCAGACGCCGAGCTGTCGCAGGCCGGCCGGCTGTCGTACTTTGCTTACGACCCAGACACGGGATTTGAACGGTTCAATACCGAAGCCGAAGCTAAGGAATACGCGCAAACATCCATCAACGCATACCGCGACGCGGCTGGCGATGGGTGGGATGAAAGCGTCGAAAATGTGTGCTGGGGCGTAGTCCACGGGACGACTCAGCAAATCGCCGTCGAAGATGACTACGACGGGCGCGACGGCCTGGGCGACATGCTTTTCGCTGATTACATCCTCACGGCGGGTTCCGCGCCACAACCGGCCCAGCAGCCCGCGTCGGCCACGGAGGAGGCAGCCCGCAAGCTGCGCGAGCGATTTGAGCTGATTTACAGCCTGTGCTGCGGAACAGCGCCCAAGCAATCAGTTGGCGAGCTGATGGCCGTTACTCTCGATATGCCCGAATGGACCCTGCTCGCTGGCTCGCAGAAAGGGGTCGATGCATGACTAAGCCCAATGCATCTATAGCCACCGGCGCGCAACTGACACCGGAAACCTTTGCGGATTTCATCACTAGGCTGCGCCACGATGTCGAGGGCGACGGCGTCGATGAACACTGCACCGCTGATGCTCTGTTTGTTGTCCAGGCGCGGCGCATCATCACCGGCATCGACACCGACTACACCGACCAGCTGGTCGTGTGCTGCGAAGACTCGATGTGGTTCAGCCCACAGGAATACTGGGATGACTGCGATGAGGAGACGCGCGAAGAGCTTAACCGGCTGGCCAGCGATGGCGAGGACGAGGCCATCCTGTTTCTTGAATTGGCCGCGGCCGACCAGTGGGAAATCTTGGGCGAGCGCGAGGACCACACCGTCACCGGCTGGGATGATAGGTGGGATTACGTGAACGCTCACTTCACCAATGCGGCGGCCGAGGCCTTTGTCCAGCGTAAGAAGCATGACTACAGGAATGGCCTGCGCGTGTACGTGGATTCGCAATGTTACTGCTGGGAATTCAACGCCATCGTCAAGGCGCTGCTCAGCGGTGAGCTGACGTTCAAGCCGAAGGAAGGGGTCGAGGCATGAGCCAGTACCTGATCGCCCATATTGGCCACACGACGAGATACTGCGAGCACATTATCTGGTGGAGGCCGGAAAGCAAAGGCTACACGGTCTGCACCGACAAGGCCGGGACTTACACTGAGCAGGAAGCACTTAGCATCTGCTCCCCCCTTCGCGGCCTGTGCATCGCCGTGTCGAAAGAGTCTGCCGCCAAGTTGGCGCGCACCACGCCCTACTACCGCCGGCCGGATGGTTCCCTAGCCAAAATGTATGACGGCGACGTGCTCGCGCCAGTACCAAATGGCCGCGCGGTATGGCGCGCGCTGGGTGACGCAAGACTGAACAGTTGGCAAATGGATAAGCCCACGCCAATCCCGCCCAGCAAGTCGAGGGCCATATACCTGCCGCCGAATCTGTCGCAGAAAGGGGGCGAGTGATGGGTGAAGTCATTCAGATCGGCGAGTGGACGCTTCGCCGAACACAGGAATTGCGCTGGACCAAAGAAGACGACTGCAAGCATCACAAGCTGGAATTGGATGACCGCGGGGACGTGGTGAAATGCTCCGATTGCGGCGTCCAGGTTTCCGCATATTGGGCGCTCACCACCATCGTGGAGCGGTACAACCAAGAGGTGAACAAGTTGAGCAGCGCGCGCGAGCAGCTGAAGAAGGAGCAGCAAGAAGGCGTTTCTTTGACGGCCGCCAGAAAGGTGGAAAAGGCGTGGCGCTCTCGCTCGATGGTGCCGGTTTGTCCGCATTGCCACACGGCGATTTTCCCAGGGGACGGTTTCGGCGGAATCAACGTCAACAAAGAGATGGCATTGCGCCGTCGAGAAGTGGCGAATGGCCGCAAAACAGCCGCCATCCAGAAAGGGGGCGAGTGATGGCCGGCAGCGTAATCAAGCGCATCAGCACGACGACGGAAGGCGGCCTTATTAAACACTACGACCGCCCAAGCTCTTTCGACGCAGCAGAGAGACTTGCGGCCCGGCGGCTTGATCGTCGGCGCGCATACGCAATCATCGGCGGCGAAGTACGCGAGGCTGTGTCGTGGAGTCAAGCTTGCAGCGGATGCTATGAGGGAAGCGACAGTTATAACGGAGTCGGTTCTGGCTGCAGAGAATGCGGCTACACCGGCCGGCGCAAGCAAGGATGGTGGGCGCCCATACAGAAAGGGGGCGAGGCATGAAGCTGGTAGCAGCATCTGCCTGGATCGCATTCTGGATTGGAGCCACCGTCATGCAAATCGGCACCCCATCAAAATGCGAACCGGCAACATGGTTTAGCGTATTCGCAATGTTTAGCTTGATGGCGATTCCATCCGGCCTGGCATACGCCGCCGGGCGCGAGCGCCGCGCGATAACCCGGAGTCACTATGACAAACCATAACGAACCAGCCGAACTGCGAGAAAAGGCCCAGGCAGCCCACCGCCCAAGCGGCCAGATGTGCGCCAGCTGCCTGATGCTGGTCGTCCGGAACTGCAGCAAGCTGCCCTTCCACGCAATGAAGCCGCTCAAGCGCGACGCGGACGGAACCATCGTCGTGCGCTGTGACAACTACAGGAAATGGAGCCATCCATGCTAACCCCTGAAAAAATCGCCCAGCTGCACGGCCACGATTTCGGCAACGCCTTCGCCAACTCGTCTGTGCAAAAGCTGCTCGCCCACATCGACGCCCAGGCCGCTCGCATCGCTGATCTGGAGCGCGACGCGGCGCGGTATCAAGCGCTGCGCGCCGGGTTGGTCTCGCCGGACGATAAACGCCTCTTCGAACTCATGACGGCGCTGGAAGAAAAGGTATGCGAGGAGCGCGGCCTGGACGCCATCCCCAACGCCGGCGAGTTCGACTCGCTCGCGGACGCCTTCATCGCGGCCCTGCGCGACCACGACCAGGAAGGGGGCCAGTCCGACTATATAAAGAGTGAAAGCGAGGAAGCCCGATGATTTCCGACATCACCCGTCTGCAGATCGAACTGCGCGCCCGCGAAGGCGTCGCTGCCCCGCGCGAGCAGAAGCCGATAGAAGTCATCGCTTACCGCTGCCCAATCTGCCATGAACTGCACGCCGACGAAGAGGACGCGGAAGAGTGCTGCCCGCCGGGCGACGGCGACGAAGTTCTCTGCCCGCTGTGCGGCAAGGAGCATGGCGACTACCCCGCGGCGGCGGAATGCTGCTTGTGGCACGAGCTGGACGCGCCGCGCCGGCAGCTGCTGGCAAATCAGGTCAGCGCCGGCATGACTTGGCTGGAAGCCCTGGAGACTTTGCAATGACCATCCCGTCCCCTGTCGATCTGACTTTCGACGCGGTGAACGAATTCGTTCATCACCCGGATCGTGCGCCGGAAGAGCTGCAATGCCTGGCGCTCACGCTGGCCACGCGCATCGCCGAGCTGGAACGGGAGCGGGACCACTGGAAAGCCAACTACGACAACCAGGTGCAACGCGCCCGCATCCTGCTGGAACGCCCGGACCTGCCCATCGAGCGCGTCCGCGCTTACCACCGCATGGAAGCGCTCGAAATGGCGCTGGCCGCGGCGCAAAACAAGCAACTCACCCCAAAAAAAGGATAAGCCCATGTGGTTCCGACAACTGTCGTTCTATCGCCTCTCCCCGCAACCCAGCGCCGAAGCGCTGAACGAGGCGCTGCAACCTCGTCCGTTCAAACCCTGCGCCGGGCTGGACTGGTTCAGCCAGGGCTGGGTGGCGCCGGCTAGTCATCACGAAGCGCTGGCTTACACCCTGCGCGGCTACACCCTGTTCGCCCTGCAGCGTGAAGACAAGGTGCTGCCGGCCGCCAGCATCAACGATGCGGTCAATGCCAAGGTGGCGGCGATCGAAGCCGACGAGCTTCGCAAACTCGGCCGCAAAGAAAGGTTGGCGCTGAAAGAGCAAATCACCGACGACCTGCTGCCGCGCGCGCTCACCCGTCTGTCTCGCCAGCATGGCTACCTGGACGCCAAGCGCGGGCTGATCATGGTGGCGCTGTCCGGCAGCGCCAAGGCGGAAGGGGTGCTCTCCGCGCTGCGCGAAGCGCTGCCGCCGCTCCCGGCGCTGCTGCCGCGCACCCGCATCGCCGCGCACACCGCCATGACCGACTGGCTGGCGGCCGGCGCAGCGCCCGGCGGTTTCGAGCTGGACAGCGACGCGCTGCTGAAGGACAGCGGCGAAAACGGCGCGGTGATTCGGTGCAGCCGCCAGGATCTCTCCGCAGAGGAAATTCGCCAGCACATCGCCACCGGCAAGCAGGTGGCGGAGCTGGGGCTGATCTGGAACGAACGCATCCGCTTCATTCTCACCGACGAATTGCGCTTCAAGCGCATCCAGTTCCTTGACCTGCTGCAAGAAGAAGCCAGCCAGGCCGGCGACGACCGCGAAAGCCTGTTCGAAGCCACCTTCCTGCTCGGCTGCGAAGAGCTGGGCAAGCTGGTGGACGCGCTGGTGCAAGCGCTGGGCGGCTGGGAAAGCGAGGGCGAGCCGAAGCAGGCCTCGCCGATCTTGTTCATCGACGCGCAGGAGCGCACATGAAAAAACGCAAACAGTACAACCCTCGCAAGATCCACGCATACGCCGCCGGCGGCGCGGGCCTGATCGCCGCCGTGCTGTCCCAGCATGTGGCCGACCCGGTGGAGCCGGCCGAAGCCGAACGCCGCTGCCTGTCCCTGCGCCTGGCACTGGATCAGCACCAGCCCGGCCGCTGGTGCTCGTTTTCCTTCCGGGTCATCTGCCACTACGGCCGCATGGGCGAATACCTGGGCCAGCTGCTGGACAACCACGCGCTGCACCGGGCGGCCGTCGCCAGCCGCGAGGCGCTGCGCCGCATCGTCAACGCCAACGGCGACGACACGCCGCATATCACTCCGCGCGATTATCAGATCATCCGCGTCATGGTCACGACCTTCATCGACCTGCTGGAGCGCCAGCGCCTCAGCCGCGTGGATCTGGCGCGCGCCGAACAGGCCTCGCGCGCGGTCTACGTCAACAGCGTGACCGACCAGTTCAAAAAAACGCCTCCGGCCATCCGTCAGCTCGCCGTCCGCGCGCTGCGCGGCGAAACGCTGCCGGCGCTGGCCAAGGAAACCGGCATCAAGAAGACGGAGCTGTCGGAGAAAATCCGCGAAGTGGTGCTGGTGGTGCATGGGCTGCTGGACTCGTCGCTGATCCCGATGCCGGACAGCATGGCCACCACCCGCAAGATCGCCAAGGCAGTGCTGCCGCGCCTGCTGCAACTGGAAGAGGAGCACGGCCATGCCCAGCTTGTTGCGTGACAAATCAACTTCCGATAACCCACCTTATCGGAAATAGACAAATGAGCATGTCGGCAATGGTATGGTTTGGTGCCAAATCATGGCGGCGGGATGATCATACGGCGGCCTGGCTGCCGGGGAATTGCGCTAAAGTGGAAAGGTGCCGTTTTACTCAACCCGTTTCTCGGTGGTAATTCGGATCCGGCACACCTGGCAGGACGCCCCTAACCCGGCGTCCTGTTTTCATTTGAGCTAAGATCACGCCATGAATATCGTCCCGCAGTCGTCGCAACAGCTGATCACCGCCGCGTCCCTGGAGCAGGTGGACGATGCCGTGCGCCGCTTCCTGCGGGCGCAGCATGCCGGCAATACCCGGCGCGCCTACGTGTCTGACTGCCGCATCTTCGCGGAGTGGTGCCAGTTTCATGGTTTCGAGACCTTGCCGGCGCGGCCCGATACCATCGCCCGTTTCCTGTCGGCCCAGGCCGAAGCCGGCCACTCCACCCAGACCATCGTCCGCCGGCGGGCGGCCATCCGCTGGATGCACGAAGCCAACGGCCACGCTTCGCCCACCTTGATGCCGCTAGTCAAGCAAACCATGTCCGGCATCACTCGGGAAGTCGGCCTCGCGCCGCGCCGCCAGAAAGCGCCGCTGATCGACAGTCAGTTAAGCCAGCTGCTGGCGTGCATCGACGCCACCACCCTGGCCGGCATCCGAGACCGGGCGCTGCTGCTGGTGGGTTTCGGGGGCGCGCTGCGGCGCAGCGAGCTGGTGGGCATTCATGTCGAACACCTCACTTGGCAGCCGCTGGGCGTGACGGTTCGCATCCCGCACTCCAAGACAGACCAGGAAGGCCGCGGCCAGACCGTCCCCGTTCTCAACGGCCGGCACTTCAAGCCGGTGGACGCGCTGCGCGAATGGCTCGCCGCCGCGGGCATCGACAGCGGCCCGGTGTTCCGCGCCGTCACCCGCACCGGCAAGCCGCGCAAGGCCGGACTGTGCGACCGCGCCGTCGCCAACATCATCAAGCACTACGCCACGCTCGCCGGCATCGATCCCGCCACCGTATCGGGCCACAGCCTGCGCTCCGGCTTCGTCACCAGCGGGGTGATGCACGACGCCAACATCTTCAAGATCATGGACGTGACGCGCCACAAGAACGTCCAGACCGTCCGCACCTACGCCCGCATCGCCGAACAGTTCAAGGACCACGCGGGCGCCGGCTTCATGTAGCCTTGGCCGCGCGCTGGGCCAGCTTGGCGCGGGCGTTCTCGCTGTGCGCCTTGATCTTGTCCGCGACGCGAGCGGTTGTCTCCCAGCGGACGACATTGAGGATAGTCTGTTTCCCATGGCGACGCTGCAGGTCAGGCGTCAGCGCCTGCTTGACCTGATCGGCCAGCTCCTCGCTATCCAGCATCGCCATGCCGCCCTCGCCGGCCAGGCGAAACGACGGGCCGACGAATACCTCGCCCTTTACGACCGCCTGAAACAGATTCAGCGGCGGATTGCGCATATCCAGTACGTTGACTGCGTAGTACAGGTGCCAAGCCATACTCCCTCCTTTTTCCTTTGCCAATCATGCCATATGGGTTTTTGGCTGGCAAAAGACCCTCGCGCGCCACGGCTCCATGCAGAAGATTTGAACGGTTGTACAATATTTTGTACAATCAAACTTCAGCAACACCACGCACCAAGCGATGAAGAGGAATGAACCATGAACGTCTTAACTTTTAGCGAGGCTCGCGCCAGCTTGAAGAAGGCCATGGATGATGTCTGCTCCGCGCATGAACCCACGGTTATCACCCGCACCCGCGGGGAACACGTAGTCATGCTGTCACTGGACGACTTCAACGGCATGCAAGAGACCTTGCACCTGCTCAAGAGTCCCAAGAACGCGGAACGCCTGATGTCGTCCATCGCCCAGCTCAAGGCCGGCCAAGCCAAGATTCGGGAACTCTCAAACCATGAGCAATCAGAAGTCCAAGAATAAGCAAGCCGCCAAGCAAGTCAGCCTGGCATTCACCGATGAAGCCTGGGATGACTACCTGTACTGGCAGCAGCATGACGCCAAGAAGGTGCAAACCATCAACGCCCTGCTGGAAGAGTGCAAGCGCGATCCTTTCCGCGGAACGGGCAAGCCCGAGCCGCTGGTAGGCAATCTGACGGGTTACTGGTCCCGCCGCATCGACAAGGAGCACCGATTGGTGTACCTGCCGGAAGACAGCTGCATCTATGTGTTGCAGTGTCGATACCACTACTGAAGCGACACATCGCCCCTGGGAGGCATGAAATGGACAGCACGCGGGAAGAAATGCTGGCAGAGCTGAAAGAGCTGCTTCAGCTCATGGATGTTGAGGATCTGAAGCAGCTCCAGCAGATCGCCGACTTGTTCGCGAGCGGCCAGCACGAAGAGGGGGTGGCGCTGGCAAGAAAAACCTTGCGCGATCGCGGAGCCGACGACAGCGTGCTTGATGCTTACCAGTGACGCCAAGTGAAAAAAAAGCCCGCCGGGCGGCGGGCTTTCAATAGCGGGTACTCAAATAGAGGAAAAACAAGAGAAACCGTCACGGGGAATGACAGCAATGGTATGGTGCCATACACAACCATACCAATCAATCACTTCTTGGCATGCCCCACGTTCAGCGCCAGCACGTCGGCCACGCGGCGCAGGGTGCCCACCACCTTGTCGTCCTTCTTGTTCGGGGTGATGGCGGCGACGGCGGACGCGGCGGAAATCACCGACGTCACCACCGGCAAAGCTTGCTGCAGCAGGTCCAGAAAATGAGCCATGGTCATACCTTTCTTGAGTGTTCGCGCTCCTGCGCCGGGTGGAAGCGCAAGAAGCCCTTGCACTTGGAAATCGGTCGGCGGCGGCGGCAGACTTCGTAGCCCTCGCGGCTGCCGTCGGCATTGGTGTTGCCCTCGATCGCCACCACCGCGTCGCCGTCAACGGACTCGACAATCCCGGTGTGGCCCAAGCCCTTGCCGTAGTCCAGGATCATCACGTCGCCGGGCGCCGGTCGGGCTTGGCGAAAGGCCGGCGACTCGTTCCATTGGCGCAACACCCCCCCGGTGCGGACCAGCGGATTGGCTACGCCCTGTTTATTCGCGGCCTGCTCGAACGCCCAATACACCAAGGCCATGCACCAGGGGGCCGGAAACTTGATGCCCACCGATGCCAGATACTGGCGCACCTCGGGGCCGGTATTGGAACCGGGCGGCGTTTCGCGCACGCCCAACTGGCTTTTCATCACCGCCAAAGCGGCCAACGGCAAAGAACCCATTTCGCTACTCTCCTTCTCGCATCGACAACAGCCGGCGCAGCTCCTCGATCACGGCGCTCTGCGCCTGGATCAACCTGTTGGCTTCGC
This sequence comes from Xenophilus sp. AP218F, assembly GCA_002213445.1. Classification (GTDB taxonomy): domain Bacteria; phylum Pseudomonadota; class Gammaproteobacteria; order Burkholderiales; family Chromobacteriaceae; genus Chromobacterium. Next base: position 32,672 of record NJIE01000012.1, read on the forward strand.
GCTGCTCCAGCACCATTTCGTCCAGCTTGTGCTGCATGCCGGACATTTCGCGCTTCATGGCCAGCATTTCGTTTTCGACTTCGGAGAGGCGCAAGCTGGATGTCTCGGCAAGCTGCTGGGCGGCCAGCAGGTCTTGCACGGCGGCGTTGCGTTCGCGCACGGCGGTATCGGCGGCTTCGATGGCGCGGTCTCGCTCGGCCATCAGGTTCTTGATCAGGTCATGGGTGCCATCATCGGCGCGCCAGGCTCTGCGGATTTGTCGGACCACCACCACAATCAGGGCCGCAAAAGCAAAGAGACAGGCAATCAATGCGCCAGACGCTCCTGCGCCGCTGATCAGCATCCCGACCGCTTCGACGGTCAGGGGCATAAGGTAATCATCCTGCGTGGGTAAGAATTAGTTCGGTTTGGTGCCAAACCACTTTTTTTAATTTGGTTTGGTGCCAAAGCGCGCTATACTCCGCAGTATAAAACCAAATAGCGCCGCCAAAATCGTGATTTGCACGGGCAGCGCATGAGAAACATTCAGCGGAACTCAACTCATGATCATAGCCTTTGCCAACAGCAAGGGCGGGGTCAGTAAATCCACGACAGCATTCAACCTCGCGGTTACTGCCTCGCTGAAAAACGTGTCCACCGTTCTGGTGGATGGCGATATCCGCCAGCGTTCCTGCCTGAAGTTCAACGCGTTGCGCAACAAGTACGGCTTGCCCACGCTCAATGTGCAAGAAATCATCACCGCCCCGGACAGCCCGGCCGACGCATTCGGCGCGGGCATTGTCGAGCTATCCACGCAACACGAGCTGGTGGTGGTGGATGTCGGCGGTTACGACAGCACCGAGCTGCGGCAATGCTTGCTGGTGGCGGATATCGTGGTGGTCCCCACCCAGACCAGCCAGGCCGATCTGCAGGAATTGCCGGAAATGCTGGGCCATATCCAGGCAGTGGAAGCCTTGCTTGGGCGCCCGCCGGTTGTCCGCACCCTGATCACCCGCGCGTACACCAACACCTTTGTGCGCGATTGGGAGAAAGGCCTCGACACCATCGGGAAATACCCGGCTTTGCTGCAATACATGCCGCCGCTGCCGGTCATTCTCTATGAGCGCCAGGCTTACCGGGAGGCGCTGGAGCAAGGCAAGTCGGTCACAGAGTTGCAAGGTTCGCGGGTAGGCGACGTCAAAGCGGCAGACGAAATCAATCGTCTTTTTGAAACCCTCTTCGCAGGAGCGAAATAACCATGGATCTGACCCCACTCGGCGGCAACAGCCACGCAGCACAAGAAAAACTCGAAGCTCTGGCCAAAGGCAAGGGCTGGAGCACCCAGCTTCCCAGCGGCACCCAGCGCGCGCCTTACCATTGGGAAATGCCCTACGCCAACCCGCAAATTCCGCGCGCCATCAATATTCGCTCCATGCAACCGCTGATGGCCAAGTTGGACGTTCTGATCGGCATCCGCGCCATTCGCTCCAAACTGTCGTTCTGCGAAGAAGCGCTGGAGCAGGCCGCCGACAAGCTGCTGGAAGAAAATTGGGACCGCGTGCTGGAATACATGGCCAGCCATGAACCCGTCGTTCCCGGCGATCCGAATTCGCCGAAGGTGCCGCGAGGCTCGCAGACCCGATAGCCATGGCCATCGACAAGGGCAAAGAGCTGCTTACGCCGGGACTGCTGCAACGAGTCACCGACGCCGCGGCCAAGAAACAAACCCAGCAATTGGAGCTTCCCATCTGGGGAGACCCGTACCGGGCGATGCCGAACGAGCTGGTTCGTTCGGCGCTTTTCGCCGTGCGCGACAAGCGCGCCGCCCGCACTTACGTGAAAAACCACGAAGTCGCCATGATCGGCAAGGGCAAGCTGTTCTATACCGGCGAAGAACTCAGCCAGGACGATGAAACCGTGTGGATGCACTTGGTCAATCTGGCGCGGGAATCGGGCATCAACACCACAGTCAAGTTCACGCCCTACTCGTTCAACAAAGCCATAGGCTGGACCACCAACCAAGCCGGCTACAAGCGGCTGCGCGAGAGTCTGGACCGGCTCAAGTTCGGCGGCATCACGCTGGTCAATCAGCGCATCACCGAAAACGGCATCCAGATATCCGAAGCCGGCGGCCTGTCCATTTCGCTGCTGCGCCGCTTCACTTGGCAAGGCCCGGACGGCGCCCCGGCGACGGTTTACACCGCCGAGCTGGAACGCGAAGCGGCGGTGCTGTTCTCCGGCGGCTACTTCTCGCTGATCAACTGGACCGAGCGCCTGGCGCTGCCCACCGGGCTGGCCACCTGGCTGCACAGTTTCTTCGCCAGCCACCGCGAGCCGATACCGCTGAAGATCAGCCAAATCCGCCTGGCTTGCGGCGCGGCCACCCCCGGCCCGCAGTTCAAACGCAACCTGAAAAAAGCCATGGGCGAGCTGCAGAAGGTCGGCGCGATATCGTCGTTTGAAATCGCAGGCGATATCCTGACCGTCACCCGCAACAAGGCATGACTCAAAACAGAGTCCGTTGGATTGTCGGCCGCAGGGGTCTGTTTTGAGTCACGCCCACTCTGTTTTGAGTCATCCATTTTTCGTTGCGAACCCCTTGTACGCGGCGCGTCGCCATGTTGGCGGCATCAGCCGGGGGAGAAGTTCATACAAAAACGCGGGCAGACTCTGTTTTGAGTCATCATTTTCGGGGCCGGCGACGCAGCAACAGGCACGGATCAACTCTGTTTTGAGTCATCTGCCTGTCTGAGTTGAGTCATTCCCGCTCTGTTTTGAGTCACAGGCTATCGTTTTTGAGTCACGCGGGGGTCTGTTTTGAGTCATTCAGGGGGTCTGTTTTGAGTCACCGCATACTCTGTTATGAGTCATGGCGATAGGCCTGAAACCCAAGACTGGCAAGGGTTTCAGACCTCTCTAACCAATGTAACCAGTTTTTAACCAGATTTAACCAAAACCCTTAATCGGTGTTGAACTGGTCCACCTCCCTCACCACGCCCTGATAACGCTTGGAACCGATCTGGCCGCCCTCCTCCTTGCTCACTCCACGTTTCAAGTTGCGCAGGGAGCGCACCAAATCCCCGCGCCGGATCCTCAATTCCGGATGCTGCCGGTTCCACTTGGCGATTTCGGCCAGCGCGTCACGAGTCTGATCCTCATCGCCATTCAGCTTGCCTGCCACCCAAGCCTTGGACAAATCCGAACGCCTGGAAGCCAGATAGCCCTGTGCTTCGCGGATGGTCCGGATCTCGGCGTTCTTCTCCGCCACCTCCGCCGGAGAAAATCCCATCGCCTGAACTGCAACCTGGTAAGCGTTGGCATCGCCTCGCTTCACCGTCGCCAAGCCATCCACCACCCGGATATCCTCCCTCGCATAGCGCGCAGACTTTAACAGGTCAGCAGCAAACTTGGGCAAGGCCGCCTCCGCTGCTCGGTGATAGTGTCCGCGGCTAGCTAGATCGACCGATCGCGCATAGTTCACCAACGAGCCAAACGCTGCACCACCTACCATCTGTATAAAAGCCTGCTCCAGCCAGCCCTTGGCGGTATTGTTACGTGGCCCGGTTTCCACGTCACGTATCAACAAATCATTCATGCTAATTCGGTTGGCGACATCCACGCCCAAGGTCCGCAGTAAACCCTTGTCCAGCAGCTCGGCCGCCGTTTTGCTACCCGTTATATCCACCAGAAAGGCTCGCAGCTCAGCGCGCCAATCAAACGGCTCGTCATCATCATGGAAAAAGCCGGACATCATCGCCTCCATCATCGCCATGCCTAGCATGACCCCGCCAGCGGCCACTACCCTCGAACCACTGGCCTTGTAGGCTGCAGCGCCGGCAACGCCCGCAGCCAGCGGCACAAGCGGCAAACTGGACAGCCCGGCAAAAGCGGTCTGCAAGGCCAGCGTCCGTACCAGAAAGCGGCAGGCCATTTTGCGTTCGGCCTGGTTCTTGCCGGTCATGGCCAAAGCCATATTGCGCCCCACTCGGTACAGCGCATTGATGGCAAAGGTATGCAGCATGCCAATCACCCGCCCAGGATTACTCATCAGGATGCGCGGACGGTTAGAAAACGCATAGTTGAACTGTGTCTGGTCCAGCACATAGGCCGCATAGTTCTGGGCCTGCTCCGGACTCATGCCGTTTTCCCGCGCTAGTTCATACGCTGCCAGCGCAGTTATCTGCCGGTTGGCTGCTTCGGTGACATGGGAAAACACCCCCATATAACGCCCCACCCAATCAAACCCGCGGCTGAACACATTGCGCCCTGGTGCTTGCGATGCACCACCGGCGCGTGCCAGATCCAGCGCCATGGTCATATCCAGCTTGCCGCGCAAGGTCATCATCTTCAACAGGTCACGCTGCTCACGGTTAAGGCCAGTCAGCTTGCGCACATCAAAGCGATTTTCCCCGCCGGGCTTCACCCCCGCCTTACCCACCAGTGCCGTAGCACGAGACAGCGCCGCCGTAGCCTTGCCGTCGCCAAAGCGCGCCGCCAGTGTCGGATAGGTCAGTAGTGGCACCTGCGTCAGGTTAAGTATCCCCTGCGACAGCGAAAAGCCGAGGAAATTGAACATACCCAGCTGGGTAATGGCATTGGCTATCGGGTTGGCCCGGAAAGTGCGCGCCTTGTCCGCTCTCTCCTCCATTTCGTCCACCACCTGGGCGAATTCGTTGACGTTTTCCTGATCGGCCGCCGCCTGTTTGCGCGCCCGCCTCAGTTCCTTGTCGATGCGGTCCTGATACTCCAGATTGGCGATGTGCGACGCCAGCGAAGATTGCGCTCGGACAAAGGCTCGAATCGCGTCGCGGGAAAACCCCGGCACCGCGCGGCGGTGCTTGTAGTGCTTGCGGGCGCTGGCCGGCGGCAGCGCCTCGATCAGCATCTGGTTGATGTCGTCCAGCAAGCCGGCGTGCTCCTGGGCGCTCAAGCCCATCTCCTCCAGCTTGCCCATCACGGAGGCGGCGAACTGCGTCAGTTCCGGCCCGCTGTCGCTGCCCGGCTTGCGCCACGCCGCGCGGTCCAGCTTCACCGAGTCGAAGCCGCGTCGCTTCAAGTCTTCGGCCATGGCCTTCTGCTCGGCTTCGGTTTCGGCGGACAGCACGATCTTGTCTACCGGCTTGTCGTCGCCGCCGATGCGGTGAGCAATCACCAGGTAGTCGCCAAAGCGCGCCAGCGGGAAATACGGGCCTTCCCCCTTGTTCCGGTCGAAAGACTGGCGCAGCTGCAACACCATGCGCTGGCGCTGCGTCGCCGGAATGTCTTCCACCCGGTCGATACGGTCGGCCAGCGCCTGAAACATTTCCTCGCTGCGCTGCTCGTACAAGTCGCGCACCTCGCGGTACACCTCTCGCGCCTCCTCGGGCAGGCGCTGCCAGTCGCGCGACAGCTGCTCGTGTTTGTTGACCCACTCCGGCCTCCAGCGCTCGCGCGGCTCCTGATCGGGGTGGATCCCCCAGATCGTCGCCTCATGCATCAAATCGGCCAGCGTGTCCGCTGTCTTGCCCGGCAATGCCTGCCAGCGGCGGAATACCTCGTCCGCTTCGCTCTGCATCTGCTGGCGGCGGCCGTCCAGACGTTCTCCCAGGCGCTGCGCGGTAAACAGCGCAGGCATGGACTTGCGGTACAGCTCCACCACCGCATTGCCTGGCAGGGCCGACAGCGCCGGCCGCAAACCCTTCAGCCCCACATCGCGCAAACGCTGGGCCCAGGACGGCGACAGCTGTTGCAACCGCTTTTGCACGTCGAATCCCAGCGCGATGTTCTCGTCCCGATTGGCGAACATGTCCTTGTCGTCCGGGTAAGTCGCCAGAGGAATCCGCGGCGGGGTGTCCGCAATCGAGAATTTACCGTCCTCGAATGAGGCTGTGACGTTGACATCATCTGGCAGTTTGTTTATCGTTTTAGCTGAGGTTCGACTAACTTCCTCCGTGGACAATTGGAGTCCGAAGGCACGAAGTTTTTCGAACCTCTTTGCATTCCAGTACCGCAACAAGCCTCTTTCTTGCCAATCCGCGAATATCTGCTTTGCCCGGTCTTTGCCGTAGATGCTGGCAACCTTGTTGATCTCTTGCCGATTGCGCAGCTTATTCAAGTGAATAGCTACAATCACCGGACTCCCATTCGCGTCCTGTAACTCCGTCACCGCCACCAGCGCGTCCTGTTGCGTCCCCGATTGAAAAACCGCCAAAGGCTGCTGCAGCGCATAGGGAACCTGGCTCAACAGCTCGGCATTCAAGCCATGGCCGTCATGCCGCTCCGACTCGTTCTTGACCAGCTGGAACAGCTTTTTCACGTCGGTAATCATCAACGGCAGCGCCGGCGCGCCGGCTTGTCGCAGCGGCTCGGGGGTCATGCCCAGCGCAATCGGCTGATTCGATAGATGCCGGCTGCCGTTGGCAATCGCCGTGGCGATCCGGCGCAAGCGGTCTGAAGCCTGCTTCACCTCGTCTTCGCCAACCGAATACGCCCCCGCCAGCGCCATGCCGCGGAAGCCATCCCGCATGCTGCCCTGGCGCTGCGCGCGCGCCGCCTCCTTCAGCGCGGCGATGGACAGCGCCCGCAGCTGATCGGGCGTCACCCGGCCCAGCTGGCGCCCGAAGCGGCGCAGCAAGAAGGCTTTCGCCGCGCCGATCAGCCTGTCCGCCCACATGCGCCAGGTGCGGGGCGCTTGTTCCGCCAGCTCGATGGCGTAAGCCCCCAGCTCCTCCGCCGCGTTCATCGGCGCGCCGGCCTCCAGCGCCCCGTTCACCCGTTCGCGCGCCTGCGCGAACAGCTCCCCCGTCCGCCCGCCGGAGCGTTCGGCCTGCTGGCGCAATACCTCCAGCTGCGACAGCAGCTTGGCCCACTGCGCCTCGCCCAACATCGGCCGCACCGAACTGTGGAACATTTCGTGAACCAGCACCGGCATCAAGGTGTCGGCGCTCAGGTTGCCGGTTACCAGATGGATGGTGCCGTCCGCTGTCGTGATGCCCTGTATCGCCCTGGGCGTCATGCCCTCCGGCGTGTTGCGGGTGCGCACCATCTGGTGAAGCTGGATGCGCTGGCTTTCCAGCAAGGGAGCGATGAACGCGCCCAGCGGGCCGGCTTCCAGCTGGGCGCGGGCTTGCTCCACGCGCATGCCGGCCGGCGGCGCTTCCGTGCCTTGGGAATAGCGCAAGCCCTTGAACACCGCCCCTTGCGACCCCTTCTCCACCAGCTCGCGGCCATGCTTCAGCAGCAAAGCCAGATCGGATTCGCCCAGCTGAGACAGCCGGGCAAAACCCTTGTCGCGCAGCCACTGGCGGAACGCGCCCAAAACCTCCAGCAGACGTTGGCGCATGCCCGGTTTGCCGCGCTCGGCCAGCCTGGCATACAATTCATCCAGCATGACAATGTCGCGCACGATCAACGGCGTACCGGCCAAGGCCAAGGGGCGATCATAGTCGCGCAGCACACCGTCAAGCTGATGGCGCTCCGCAATGCGCATGATTTTTTCAAAACCAAGATGCTGGGCAAAGCGGTGTTTGAAGCGTTGGCGTTCACCCTTGGCATCGCCTCCCAAGCGATCCAGCGCGTAATGTCCCAAGACCTCATGCAGCAAGGTGGTTTCGACTTCGGCCAGGTTGGCGTGATTGCCGGCAATCAGATAAATGGAGTTCGTTCTATGGTCATATACGCCTTGGGCATTCTCGGCATCGCCGCCCTGTTTCTTGGCGTCCGCGAGTACCGCCGCCGGAAGCGAGTCGAAGCGATCTACAACGACTGGATTCGGGAGTTCCCGGAATTGGCTGGCCCACGAACGGACGAATCGCTCGACCTCTCCGAGGTAATCATCGTCAACCCGCCCAAGCTCCGGGGTAACACTCCCCCCAAGCCCGCTCTGGATGGCTTGATCATTCCGATCGAATCCCAGCGAGAATGACGCGCCGGCCGCATCCAGCTCGGCCACCTTGTCCACCACCACCAGCCGCGCGTGGGCGCCGGTCGTCACCGGCAAGGACGGGTCTTCGAAGCTGCCGGCCGGCAGCTTCTCGGACGTGCCGCCCACTTGCTCCAGCCACTCGCGGAAAGCCTTGGCCTTTTTGTCCTGGCCGAAAAACACCCCCTCGCCCATGATGGCCACCAGCCGGCCGCCCGGCTTCAGCATCCCGTAAGCGTGCATGACGTGCTCGGCGTCGCGGCGGTCACTGAACGGCGGGTTCATGACGATCCGGTCGTAGCCGCTGCCCACGCCGCGGCGCTCCACCCCCACCAGCTCGGAAAAGTTGTACTTGCCCAGCGTGCGCGCTTCGCTTGCCGGCTCGTCGCTCACCAGCCGCACCCGATCAGACCCCATGCCGCCCTGGCCGCGCAGGATGCCGCGGGTGCCGTCCGGCGCTTCCATCAAGTCGCCGTAGGTGAAGCCGCGTTCGGCGTGGTTGGCGTCGTTGAAGGCCAGGAAGTCGTCGCCGACCAGGTTGAAGCCCTTGGCTTCCAGCAGCTCGCGGCGCGCGGGCGACAGCTCCACCACCTCCGGGTCCGCGCCGGCGGCGCGGATCGCCTCGGCGATGTGGCCCATGCCGGCGGATGGCTCCAGCACCCGCATGCCCGGCTCCAGCTCGGCCGCGTCCAGCATCTGCCGCACCGCCTCCGGCCCGGTGGGGAAAAAGTCCAGCCCGTCTTTCTGGCGGCCCACCATGGCGCGCTCCAACTGCTTCACCTGATCCGGCGCGGCCGGCGCTTCGCGCAGGCCGATGTACTCGCGCAGGGCGGCGCGCAGCTCCGTGGCGGTTTCGATGCCCATGCCGGCCAGCCTCTTGAGCTGTTCGGCGGTGGTCAACAGACCCTGGGCGCGATGCTGCAGCGTCGGATGCTGGCGGATCTTGTCTACCAGCTCGGCGGCGAAGTCGCTATTCAGCGCGACGCGCTTGTCCTGCGCCTGCCAGACGCCGGCCTCGGCAGCCGCCTGCGGCGACAGGATCACCGCGTTTTCGCCGCGCTTGATCGGCAAGACGATGGCCTGGCCGCGCTTGTCGCTGCGCGCGATGGCGCGTTCCGCCGCCTCGCGGTTGGAAAACACGGCGGGCTTGCCGTTGTCGAGGCGGAAGCCGGACACCTTCAGCAGATTGTCCCGCGCGAAGGCGAGGTAATCGTCCGTCACATCGTTTGCGCCCTTCTGCAGACGCTCGCCCAGCTGCTTGCCGCCAGGCAGCGCGGCCAGCTGGCGGCCCAGCGCGGCCAGATCCTGCCGCCAGCCCGTGTACGTCGGCCACTCGGCATGATCGGCCACCTCCGGCGTGATGGGGTCGTCGCGGTGGCGGTCCCAATTCGCGCCGTGCTTGGCCTTCAACGCATTCCATCGCGCCAGCGACAGGTGTTTGTCCAGCGCTTCGATCTGCACCTTCTGCCGCACCAGGTTCAGGAACTGGATGTCGCCGGACTCGATGCCGTCGGCCAGGCGGCGCATGGTGGCGGCTTCCGCCTTCTGCGCGCTGGCCTGCGCCTCCGCCGCCGCGGCGAAACGGGCGCGCCGCGCGGTATTGGCTTTGCGATCGCGGGACAGCGACGCATCGGCCAACTCGTCCAGCCGCGCCGCCATCGCGCGCAGGCGCTCGGCGGCGCTCTGGCTCTTGTCGTCGTCGAATGCGTCGCCGCGAGCCGTCACCGCCTCCTGCGCCGCCTGGCTGTCGCCTTGGGCCAGCTGGGCGAAGGCCTCGGCGCTGGCGCGGTCGCGGAACTGGAAGCCCGGTATCGCGCCCCCACCGCGGTACTTGCTGTAGTAGCCGCCCATGCGTTTGGCCGCGGCGTTCAGCGTGTTGTAGCTGTCGCGATCCACCCGCTCGTCCAGCTGCACCACGAACAAGTCATGTCCTTGCTTCGTGTGCTTGGTTTCCAGCACCTGCGCGCCGGTCTTCTGCTTGGCGGTGGCAACGGCGTTGCGCGCGGCCTGCTGGCGCGTGACGCGCGCGCTGCGGGTATGCTCGGCTTCCAGCTCGTCGTAGCGGGCGCGCTGCGCCGGCGTCAGCGACAGATAGGCCTCGCGTGGACTCAGCTCGTTCTCGGCCCGGCGCTGGCGCAACAGGTCGCGGTAATCGTCCAGCGTCTGCGGGTCGGCCAAGCGGGCCGTCCGCGCCTCGCGCTCGGACTCCCTTTCTGCCTTGTCTTTGGCCGCGCCCTCGGCGAAGGCGCGCACGTCGGCGTCGGTCAGCGACGCCACCTGCTCGCGTACCTTGGCTTCATGCTCTTGTTTCTTGCGAGCGATATCTTCGCCGAAGGTGAAGCTGAAACTCGGGTGCTCCTTGTCCAGCAGCAGGCGCGCCAGCGTGTTCTCACGTACCTTGCGGATCAAGTCGGCTTTCTTGTCGCCGGGGTGCGCGGACCAGCCGGCCAAGCGCTGCAGCTGGGGAACCTTCAGCTGCTGCAAGGTGGCGGCCAGGCCTTCCGGCGCGGCCAGCAGGTCGAAGGCCTGCAACACCTCCGCCGCGGTAGTGTTCTCGCCGCTCGCCAGCCCGTTCCACCAGTCGGCGAAATCGTCCCATAGCGCGCTTTGCAACGGGCGGCCCGCGGGCGCGTCTTCGGTTTGGCGGTCTGCCGGCTCGGCCTTGCCGGTCTTGTCCGGCGGCGGCGCGTCGGTCAGCAGCTCGCGCACGGCCTGATTGGCTGCAGCGTCGTCCAGGTCGATGTAGTAGCTGTCTTCTACCGCTTCTTCGATCTGCTCGGGCGTCACCCCGGCTTCAATCGCCTGGCCGATCAGCGCGGGGTCAAGCCGGTCGAACTTGTTGGCCACCGCCATGGCGGCATGATCGTGCGCGTTGTTGGCCATGAAGAAACCGTAGCTGAAGCCTTCCGGGGTGACGCTGCGCGCGTTCTTGGTAGCCTGGCTCTTGCCGCCGTACAGCCGGTGCATCTTGCTGCCTTCCGTCGGCTCTACCGGCGCGACGGGCAAATCTCCGTTGAAGCGGCCCCAGATCAGCGTTTTCTTGGTATACGGGTCGCCCAAGTGGTTCGGGTCGAAAGACAGCCGCCACGGCGGCAGGCCGCCCAGCTCCTCGATGCGGCCTACCGGGTTTTCCAGCGCCCACACCGCCGGCTTGAAATACTCGATGGTCCGTAAGGTCTGATGCACCAGCTTCACGCTGGCTACGGTGCGGCCGTCGGCGTCCTTGGCCGCGAAGTGGCGGGCGCCGGAAACGGCGAAGTCGGTGCAAGGGCAAGCGGCCAGGATGGCGTAAATGTCCTTGCCCTCGAAGTCGCCGAACCAGTCGCCGAAGAAGTCGGAAGAGAAGTTATTGACGTCGCCGACTTGCGGATCCGCCTGGATGTCGAAGCGGTATACCTGATAACCGGCTTCCTCCCAGGGACGGGACCATTCGCCGGACAGATCGAACAGCGACAGCACGATCTTGTCGCTGTTGGCGCTGCGGATGGCCGGGTCCGCGCCTTGCGCCTTGGCGTGCGTCTTCCATTCAGCAATGCGGGCCTTGGCCTGCGCCGGGGTCATCCAGCCGTGTTCTTTGTGATAGACCTTGGCCTTGTCGTTCAGCCTGACGATATCGCTCTTCTTGGGCGGCTGGAACACGTTGGAAACCGGGTGGTCGCCGTCCATCATCGCGGCCTGCGCCTGATTGAACTCGGCGACGATTTCCGACAGCTCGCGGTCATCCACGCCTTGCACATGCTCCGGGGCGGTGGCGTTGGCCAGCTTGCCGGCGTTGTCGCCGGCGGCAGCCTGTTCCCCGCCCGCAAGCAACTGCGCCACGCGCTGGCCCAGGGCGGAGCGCGGCCCCACCACGGCGGCCAAACCCTTCAAATCCTGCAAGGCCTTGTCGGCCCGCTCGACGGCTTCACGCCGGGTGGCGTCGTCCATATCGTCCAGCAGCGCCATCATGTCCTTGTTGGCCCACTTGCGGGTGTCCTTGGCGGTTTCTACCCGACCATTGCGCAAGTCGTCGGCAATCGCCCCGGCGGCGCGGGCGAATTTGACGATGCGCTGGCGGTGGGCCTGCCCGGCCGCCTTCTGCTGTTCCGCCTCGATCTGCGCCGGGGTTCTGGCCTGCCGCACCGCTTTCCCCACAGCGCGCTGGAGGCGGCTCACCTTGCGGGCGAATTCGTCCTGGGCGTCCTCGTAGGCGCTGCCGGTGCGGGCCGCCTGCCGGCTGTTGAAATTGTTGCGGCCGGCCACATGCCAGCTCACCGTTCCCTCGCGTACCCGCGCCAGCGCCAGCGCCGCGTCAATGTAGCCGCGGCGGTAATCGTCCATCGCCGCGTCGAAGGCCTGGCGCTGGGCCTCGGTTTCGATCAAGGGTTCGACTTCGTTCTGGATCTGCTCGATGGCGCGCGTGAACGCCGCCTCTTCGACCTTGGCCGCGCTGCTGCCGTTGTGGCTGATGTTGCGGTAGGAGTCGGCAATTTGCCGGGTAGGGAAATCGGAGGCGGGATTGGCCGCTGGCGTCGGGGTGGCGGCGGGCGTCGTCGGCCGCAATTCGTAGCCGCCTGCCACCGCCACGGCTTCGTGGCCGGGATGGCGCGCCAGTTGCAGCTTGGCCACGCCCAGCGACTTGAAGGGCTGCCCGGACTTGGCGCGAATGCCTGTCGGCGCGGGAGAGGCGGGCGGATCGGCCGCGGGGGCGGCTTGCTGGGCAGGCGGGTGCGCGGGTTGCGCTTTGGGCGCAGCGGGCGGCGCGTCGAACAGGCCGCCTTGGCCGCGGGCGGCCAGCTCGTCATGCGTGGCGTCGCTGCCGGTGAGCACAAAATCGCTCACCTCGGCATCGGTCTGGCGCTTGCGCTCGGCGGCCTGCTCCTCGCGTTTGCGCTGGGCTTCGGCCTCGCGGGCCGCGGCCTCGCGCCGGCTTATTTCGGCTTGGTCGTAGCTTTCGAGGAAGCTTGGCGCTGGTTCCTCGCGCTGTTCGCCGCGATCCGGTGCAGCGCGTCCAGTACCTTGATCTGGCTGCTTTCCGGCAGGGCTTTCAGGCTGGCCAGCGCTTCTTTCACGCTCGGGGTTTTGCTCATTGAGATTTTGCTCCAGTGCTTGGATATAAGCGGCATGCGGCTGATCGGCCGTTTGCTGCGCCAGCGTTTCCAGCAGGCTTTCCACCTGATCGGCATCATAGCGGCTTTGCAAAGCCGCCACCATGGTTTGCAACTGCTCGGCTTCGGCGTCGGTGAGGCGTTCGGTTTCCGCTGCCACCAGCTCTTCGTCCGGCAGCCAGGCGCGCGCCGGGCCATCCAGCAAAGGATCATGCGCCAGGGCGGGGTTGAACGGATCTACGTCCACGTCCGCGGCGTCGGCCGCCGCTTGGGTCTGGCCCGCGGCCCGCGCTTCCTGTTCCAGCCGCGCGGCGTGCTTGGCGTCTTTGCCGAACGCCTCGTACAGATCGTTGATGTCCGAGCCGGGCGGCAGATAGCCCAGCTCCTCCAGCGCTTCGCGCGCGTGGTCCAGCGTCAGCCCGGTGCCGCCCGTGCTGCGGAACAGGGGCTTGCCGAACACCCGCGAGCGCTGCCCTTCCACCAGCGTCTTGCCCCACTCGCTCAAGGCCTGGTCCTTGCGCAGGCCGCCCAAGCGGGCGATGGCGTCCCGCACGCTGTCGCGCGTTACGTCCACCTGCCGCGCCTTGGCATGCCAGTTGCCGGGCGCGCGCGCCGGCGGATTCGGCGCGGCGGCAGGCGCTGCCGGGGCCGCCGCTTGAACCGGCTCAGGCGCGGGCGACGGCATCGGCTGCGCCGCCGGCGCCGGTTGCGCTGCCGGTTTGGCCGGCGCGGCCACCTTGGACGGGTCGGCGCGGTAGGCCTTGTATCCGGCCAGCAGCTGGCGGCGCACCTCCTCGCGGGTGATGTCGGGAACGCCAGCCTTCTTGGCCAGCTGATAGAACTGCTGCGGGCTGCGTGCCTTGTCGGCGAGCGGCTTCAGCTCGGCGGGCAGCACGGCGGCGGGACGGCTCGCTTTCTCCGGCGCGGCCGACTCGCGTTTCTCTGGCACCAGCGCGGCCACGTCCATTTCATTGGGCAAGGCTCGTTCGGTTTCGGCTGGCGCGTGGAAGGCCTCGCGCGCCGCCTGATAGCGCTCGATGCGCTGGCGCTCCTCCGGGTGGGCTTCGGTTTCGCGGAAGCCCTGGCGGCGCAGCTCGGCGGCGAAGGCCATCCCCGGATGGCGCACTTCCGGGCGCGACAGCACGCGGTCCAGTATTTCAGCGCGCTGCGCCCGGCTGCGCGCCTGATCGGCGGCGGCCACGCGCGCGTCGCTATCGGCCAGCGCGCCGTCGATATCCGGCTTGACGGGTTTCGGCGCGCGTTCGGCCAGTTGGAACGGCGCGGGGCTGGCCACCGTGACGGGCTTGTCGCCCAGCGTCGCCTTGGGCGGCGCTTGCCATTCCGGCGCGGCCCGCCGCGTCGGGGCGGGCCGCTCCAGCCGCATGTCGCCGCCGCCGTCCAGCGGCACCAGATAGCTGTCGCCCAGGTTGTCCACCACCTGGGCTTCGCCGTTGTCGGTCAGGCGCTCGACCAGCACCTCTTCCGCGCCGTGCGGGGTGTGCAGGGTGAGGATTTCGCCGGGCTGGAAGGGTTCGGGCGCGGCGGGAACCTCTGCGGTGGTCGCGGCGGGCGCATTGCCGCCCTCTTCCGGCAGGTAAGGGTCCATGTCGGCCGGCGGGCGGTCCACCTCCTCGGTTTGCGCCGCGCCGGGGCGGGTAGCCGGTGCCGGCATGGCGGCGGCGGCCTTGGCCGCCACCCGCGCCAGCGGCCCGCCGGCCTTGGCGAAGGCCTCCGCCGTGGCCGCTTGGTAATCGTGTTCAGGCTTCAGCGGCGCGCCTTGGGCGCGCAAGGCGTGGACGCCTTCGCTGACGGTGCCGATAACGCCGCCGCCTATGCCGCCCTTCAGAGCGGAATCGATCACATCGTCCAGCAGCTCGGGGGTGAACAGCTTGCGGCCGTCGGCATGGCTCACCGCCGCGTTTTCGATGATGGTTTGCAAGCCTTCGGTGCCGGCTTCCACCAGGAACTGCTTGCCGGCTTCCGCGCCCAGGCGACGGATGACGTGGCCGGCCACCTGATCCACCACCGGGCCGGCAATCGCACGCAAGGCCATCACCGGCTGGATGGTGTCCAGCAGGCCGGCGACCGCGCCGTAGCCCAATGCCAGGCCGCCGCGTTTCTGCCCGGTCTTCTCATAGATGTCGCCCATGATCGAGCCGGTTTCCATCCCGGTGGAAGCTAGCCCGGTTCCCGCAGCGGCGCGCGCCATTATGTGGCGCTCCACTGCCTTTACTGCCGCTTTCTCTGCCGCCGCCCGGCCCACCTTCTTGGCCATCTGCTCGGCGACGATTTTGGTCACCATGGCTTCCGCCCCTTGTCTCGCGGCGATAAGACTCGCACCGCCGGTCACAAGAGAGGGCAGGAACATCGGCAGGTTTTCCATCACCGCCTCCACCGCGTAGCGGCCAGCGTCGCCCAAACTGCCGATATTCTTGTAGCTGCCGATGACCGAAGGGTGGTCGATGTCGTTGCGGCGGCTGGTCTCGATGTAGTCGCGCAAGGCGGCGTCGGCGATGCCGTCGGCCCCGGCGATATCCGCGGCGGCGGCCACCAAGCCCGAACCCATCGCCTTCAGGTTGCCCATGCCGCGGCCGAAGTCGTTGGCGATCTGGTTGGACAGCGAACGCTTGGCTGCCGCCAGATTGCGCTGGCGAGTGTCGGCCTTGTTCTGCTCGGCGGTCTGGGCGCGCCGCGCGATGGCGTCGGCGCCCATGTCCGGCAGCAGCGATTGCCGGCGTTGCGCCGCCAGCGCGTCGCCCAGCGCCGGACCCAACAGCGCGCGGGCGCGTTCGTTGGAAATCCCCGCTTGCGCCGGGGCTGGCGCGCCGCCGCCGGCATAACCGGCCATCGCCTGTCCGGGGCGGCGGTCAAGGGGCGGGTTGATCGCGGCTGGAGCGGTCTCGCCGCGCAGGCTGCGCAGCTGCTCGCCGTAACCGAACACGCCCAGGCCTTCGCTGGCGGGGAGCGTCGCCGGCTTGGCGGCGGCTTGGGCGGCCAGCGCCTGCGCCGTCGGGTTGGCGATGCCGCGGGTGGCCGGGTTCTGGTAATACTCGGCGCGCTTGTCGGCGGCGGCCTGCTCGCGGCCGGCCTCGCGGCGCTGCACGGTGGCGGCGTCCTGCGCCGCCTGCTCCTGCTGGTACTGGTCGAACAGTTCCGCGGCGCGGCGCAGCACCTTTTTGCCGTAGTCCTCGGTTTTCGGCCCCCACTGCGCCCGATCCGGCCCGGCGTGATGCTCCATCACCGCGTCGCGCATGGTGTAGCCCTTGGCCAAGCGCTCCTTGATCTGGTTGGCGGCGGCATAGATCGAGTCGCGGGCGTCCATCGGGTTGATGCCCAGATTGGCGGCGGTGCCATCCAGATACTGCATCAAGCCCTTGGCGCGGCCCCACTTGGTCGTCGGCCCCTGGGCGGCGGTTTGATGGCTGCTCTCGGTGTAGCCCATCGCCATCAGCACATTGGCCGGCACGCCGGTATCGCGGGCGGCTTGGTCGTAAATCTGGCGCAGCTTGGGCGGAGCCATCGGACTGGCTTGCGGCTCGGGGGCGGCCGGCGGCGCGCTCACGGGCGCGGGCGCGGCGTCCAGAGTGCGCAGCAGCTGATTGATTTCGGCGTCGGATTGAGCCTCCGCGCGGGCCAGGCTGGCGTCAAATGCGCCGCTGCCGCCGTCCAGAAAGGCGTTTTTCATAATGTCCCCTGAATGAAAAAGCCCGCTTGCGCGGGCGGTTGGTTGGCTTCAGCGCTGGGCGCGCGGATCAAACAACGGAGGCAAGCCCTTAGATGCTGTATTGGGTTGATTCGGTATGGTTTGGTATGGTGCCATTTTGCCGCCGGACACGCCACCGCTTCCCACGCCCGTGGCGGCCAATTCCTGATTGATGCGCGCGTTCTTTTGCGCCGGGTCCATCTGGGCAAAGCCCTCCTCGTTCTCCATCAGCTGGCGGTAAATCTGCATGCGGGCGCTATCCGGGTTCAGCGGCCGCGGGGTTTCCTGTCCATGCCTGAATTGCTCGCGGATATCGTCCTCGCTGAAGATGCCGGAGGCGCGCAAGTCGCGGATCTTGCGGCCGGTCTCGCCCGGCAGCGCGTCGCGCGCCTGCGCTTCGGTGATGTTGTTTCTCGATCGGGCGTCTTCCACGGCCAGGCTGTTGCCCAGCTCCAGTTTCTTTTTCACGACTTCGTGCTTCAGCTTCTGGCTGCCTTCGGCCAGGCGCGTGGCCGCATCGGCGGCAGACTTCTCCTGCTGGCGCCGGCGGGACCAGTCCAGCTCGAAAAACTGCGGCTCGGACAGCGCGCTCAAGCCCAGCTCGCGCACCGCGTCGCGGTCGATGAACTGGCTGAACGTCTGGTCGCCGCGTTGCAGCTTGACGTTGAAGCCCAGCACATTGTTCTTGGCGTCGCGCACCACTTCCTTGCTCAACGGCGTCACGCCGTCGTCGTATTGCGAATACAGCTGCATCACGCCGTCGGCCGCGCGCTCGAAGTCGCCCATCTGCGCCGCCCGGTACGCGCCGCCCCAAATCTTCAGCCGCTTGTTGGCGTCGTCCTTCTGCATCCACTTGTTCCATGCCTCGGCCTTGTCGGCGTCGCCCTGCTCCACCAGCTTTTGGTAAATGCGCGGCGCGGCCTGCTTGCGGAAAAACTCCATCACGTCCGGCGCGTTGGCCTCGGCGTGGGCCTGCGCCTGTTCCTGGTCGGCGAACAGCTGCTTGCCGGACTGGTACGCCGTCGCGGCGGGCATGATGCCGCTGGCGCGGGCCGCCTGGCTTGCCGCCTGCCGCTGCTGGCTGGCGCTGATCAAGTCGTCCGGGGCGGGCGCGATGCTGCTGGTTTGCGCCGGCGCGCCGATGCCGGCGGCGCGGGTGGCCACCCGTTGCAGGCTCTCGCCTATCGCGTCGTTCACCGCCGGCGGCGGGGGCGCTTGCACGCTCATTTGCTCAGGCGCGCCCATCTGCACCGGGGCGGCCTGCCGGCCGATGAAGGCCTGACGCGCCGCCTTGGCCTCCTGCATGCCCTGCTCGCGCAGGTCATCCAGTTTCTGGTTATTCATCGCGCTCTTCATGGCCAAGCCCAGTTGCAGCCCTTGCGCCGCGCCGTTGAGCAGGCCCGCGCCGAAATGTCCCAGGTTCATCCAAGTGTCCTCATGGTTTGCAGAGCGCCGCGGCTAGGCCGTGACCTCGCGGTTGAATGCTTCCAGATGGCCGGAAACCGCCTGCTGGATCTGGTCCAGCCGCTGCTGATACAGCGCGTAATGCGCCGGGTGGCGCGCCTTCAGGTACTGCGCCCGGTTCTCGTCCCACCACGCAGAGCAGGTCATGCAATCCGGGGTGCTGCCCATGCTGGCGTAAAACGGTCCCGGCTGGATCTCCTGCGTGGCCAGGTAGGCGTCTACCTGCTCCTCGCTCCAGTCCTGGATCGGAAACAGATAGGTGAAGCCGTCCAGCACGTCGCCGTCGCGCAAGGGAGACTTGAGCGCGTCGGCGTTCTTCTGTCCCCTCGCCAGCAGGGTGATGCCATCGTCGCGCATGCGCTGGTGCAAGGGCTGCATCAGCACCCGCCAGCAGCAATCGTAGCGGCCCTGGATCAGCGCGCCGCCGCCTTGCCCCATGATGCCTATCGGCGTGGCGCTGGCCGGCACGATGTCGGAGGGGATGCCGTGCTGGCGGATGATGTCCGGCTGGCGTCCATCCACTTCCACGAAATGCGGCACCAGCGCCCTCACCTTGGCCATGATCTCCGCCACCTCGGGAAAGGCGTCGCCGCTGTTGAGCCAGTACACCGTCAGCTTGTCCCACCAGGGCCGCAGCAGGAACAGGCAGGCCAGCGAGTCGCGCCCGCCGGACACTTGCAGCGCGATGCGCGCGTGTTGCCGAATCAACGCTTCCATCAGTACGCCACCGCCCCGGCCATGGCCAGGCCGCCGATGCCCTGCCCCCACGCCGCGCCGTTGGCCGCTTCCGCCTGTTGCGCGGCATTGTAGGCCTGCACCTGAGTGCCGTACTGGTTGCCGTAAATGCTGCCGGCGGCGCTGTGGCCGCTGATCCCGCCCTGAAAACCCTGCGCCATGATGTTGTTGTTGCCGCTCCACGCCGCTTGCGCCGCGTTGATGTTGCCCACCGCCGAATTGCCGGCGTTCAGCCCCACTCCGTAGGACGCGGCGGCGGTGCCGGGCATGTTGCGGCCGAAACTGGCGGCGTCCTTGCGCAGCATCACCCCCATGGTCCGCACCTTGTCGCGGGCGCCGTTGGCGGCGGCAGCGGTCCCCAGCGCCTCGTCTATGGCGTCGCTGTTGCTGGCGGTCTGGTAACGCCCGGAAGTGGGCGCGACGCCCATCCGCGTCATAGCCCTGTCCTTGGCCGCCTTGCGCAGCGCTAATTGGGCGCTGGCCTCGGCAGTGGCTTCGCCGGCCGCCTGGCTTTGCTTCTCGGCGCTGTCGTAGTTGGCAGCCTCTTCCGCCATGCGCTTTTCCATCGGCTGGAAGGTGGACTTGTAGAATTCATCCGCCTCCCGCCCGCGCTGGTTGTTGGCGCGCATGGCATCCAGCTGGGCTTGCGTCACCTGGTTGCCCAGCGCGTCTATCGCGGCCTGGCGCTGGTTGCCGATGTTGAATTGCTCGCGGCTGAATTGCAGCCAGTCCTTGCCCAGCTGGGCGTTCATCATCGCCGCTTCGCCCATGCGCGGATCCGGCGCGGGTGCGCCGCCGCCGCCGCCACCCTTCTTGTGCAGTCGCCGGCCGCCGCCGGGCAGCCGTTCCGGGCCGCCGGGGTGCATCCCCGGCATGGTAGCAATCAGTTCGTCTAGCATCGGTACTCCTTGGGGATGAAGCGGCAGCGCCGGCGCAGCATGCCCAGCACCACGATGTCGTCGCCGGGCATCGCCTGCTCGCAATAGCCTTCCACTTCGAAGCCAAGATGCTGATCGAAGCGCAAGGCGCGCTGGTTTTTCGCCGGCACCAGCCCGGTGACGCGGCGCAGTCCGCATTGGATGAAGGGATAAGCGAAGACCTGGGCGAGAAAAGCGCGGGTGAGCCAGTGGCCTGACTCGTCGGAGGCGACGTGGATATTGCAATCGCACTCGCTGAAGCGCTCGTACACCACTGCCGCCAGCAAGCGGTCGTCAGCATCGCGCAGGCCGATCGCCCGCGGCGTCTGCCAGCTATCCACCGCGCAGCCGGTGCGCGCGGCCACCCAGGCGATGGCCGCCGTGTCGTCATGCACAATGCGCCGCGCCATGCTTACACCGTGATTTCGCCGTTCTTCTTGAAGTGCTGGTACAGCCGGTCATGCAGCATGAGCGACAGCGGCTTGTCCGCCTCGTCCTTGCCCGGCGGCGCGGCCAGCAGGGCGGAGCCGATGTCCGGCGGCAGGTAAAGCTGCTTGGCGGCCACCAGAGTGAACGCGCCGTTCTCCTGGCTGCCGATCGCATACTGGCAACTCACCTCGCCGGCGGAGCCGATCGAGACATTGGACAACGAGCCGAACAAGGGAGTGGTGATGGGTTTCATGGTAGTCATAGGTAACGCTCCTTTGGTATGGTTTGGTGTGGTTTGGTGCCAATAATGGTAGCATCAGCTAATCGAACCAGGCGGCGTCTATGGCCATCACGGTATAGCCGGTCAACGGCCCGGAATAGCGCTCCCGCATGCTGCTACCGGAATCCTCCATGCGATAGAACACATCCACGAACTCACCGCACAATTGGTTGCCCTGCATCTGCCATGAGTTGCGCGACATCCAGAAATGGCTGCTCTCGGTTGGATAGCGCCCGTTGAATATCTGCGAGCTGCGGAACGCCATCACGTTGGGCAAGATGAACGCCGGCTTGGCGAAGCTGATCGGCAGGGTGTTGTTGTCGCGGACATTGATATTGCCAACCAGCGAGCGGATGCGCAGATGGCGCGCGTTGCTGTTGAAGGTAAGCCGCCCTTGCTCGTTGAACAGTTGCAAACCATAGCCGCCATACGCCGGCGGCGGGTCGGTGGAAAACAGGTAATAGACGGGGAGCGCCGCGGCCATGCCCGGCGGCCTGGCGATGGTGAGGCTGGTGCCAGGGACATCGACATGGCCCTCGATGTAGCGGACGCCGCGCGGCTGCCATAGCGGCAGCTGCAAGAAGGCCAGGCAATTGGGCGGCAAGTCCACTTGGTATGTCGTCTGCTGCAGGCCGCCAAGGTTCACGTCGCGCAACACTCGCCCCATGCCCACGGTGCCGGAAAACCAGGGCGTGATCAGATTGCTGTCCAACAGCAGGTTGCCGCCGTTGTCGCGGGCTTGCAATCCGTGGCTCATTTGAACACCACCAGATAACGGGTAGACCCGGAAACTCGCCCTCCCCAGGCATAAGGGGAGAGCGTGATGCGCGGGAAGCCGCTGCTATAGTCGGCCTGCGCGCTGTGGTATCCGCTATTGACCATCAACAGCAGCGCCGTGCAGCCGGCCAGCTGCGGGAAGGCATACACCGCGGTCTGGTTCGGGGCGGCCGTTAGCACCTGACCGAACATAACCCCTTCGACATTGCTGTCTATCAGCGCCCGGCCGCTCCCGTCGAACACCTGCAAACCGTAGCTCATAGGTCCAGATTCCCGATCCGCACCCGCAACACGTTGTTCTGGTCGAACACCTTGATCACGTTGTCGGATATTTCGGTGCGGGCGCCGGATGTGGCCGTGCGCAAGGTGCCGATGCGAGCGCTGATCGCGTCCAGACTGCCCACCGCCATCTTGTCAGCCGTGATGCTGTTGCTGCGGATCATGCCGCCGCCGATCAGCGTCCCCACTCCGCCCGGCTCCCAGACGCTGGGCTCGGTCTGGTCTGCGCTCGCTTCGCCGAAGTACAGCCGGGTCAGGAACATCCAGCTATCTGCTTGGCCCGGTTTGGTGCCGTACTTGCGGAAAAGCGGCATCGCAGAGTGGGCGTTGGCAGGGGCGGCAGCCTTCGCCCAGGTTCGGTGATAACCAGTCAGACTGCGCCCTCCCCTGTTTGTCTCGTCGTTCGGGGTGCCATGAGTTTTGGAGATTTGATTGCCGTCGCGGTCCAGAAACAGGATAGCGGCGTCTAGCTTGCAACGGTGGGCGCCGGTATAGGCTGACACCTGATACCACTGCCCCGGCACCACCGGGAAGTGGCTTGGTGCGATGTCAATGATCGCGTCGGGGTCATTGTTGCCTTGGCGCAGGGCAAGGCAATTTCCGGCTATCGGCCGCCAATCGTCATTGGGGATGTTCAGCCCGAAATCGTAGGGCGTGGCGTTCCTGTTCCAATTTACACGCCAGTCGTCCAACGACACCGGCGCGGCGTTGCCCAGGAAATTGGACGACGTGCTGACGTTCACCATCATCGCGCTGATGGCGTCGGCGCTCAGGTGCTTCGCGCCCACGCTGCGCGCCTGCAAGTGCTCGCCGGTCAGCGTTCCCACCTGCACATGGCGGGCGCTGATGCTGTCGCTGGCGATGTGCTGGGCCTGCACCGCGTTGACGTCGATCTTGGCGGCCGTGATGGCGGCGGTGGCGATGCGGTCGGCGACCACGCTGCCGGCCACCAGTTTTTCCGTTGTCACCGAATTGGCCGCCAGCTTGTCCACCGTCACCGCGTTGGCCACCAGCTTGTCGGTGGTGATCGCGCCGTTCTGGATCAGCGTGCCGGGCAATACCTCCTCCAACCGCACGGACTGCACCGCCATGGTCTTGCCATCTGCCCCGCTGTTGCCGTAGTTGAGGATGACGCCCACCCGGCATTGTGTGGCGTTGGCGGGTATCGGCTTGCTGGTGCCGACGCCAAAGGTGCCGTCGTATTCCCGGAATTGCCCGTCGCCCGGCGGCGCCCCGTACCAAGGGTAGCCGGACCACGCCGCGCCCCAGCCATTGGACGGGATGTAGTTGCCGGCCTGATCGTAGAACAGCACCGCCAGATAAGCGCTCCGGTTGTTGCCTGGCCGGCTGTAGAAGTTACCGGTCAACCGGTAAGTGCGCCGGGCGTCTATCGGCGTCATTTGTTTTTCGCGCAGCCATACTTCGGCGTTGGCCGTTCCCACCGTGTTGTCAGGGTGGACGCAAGTCGGGTGGTTTGCCCCAGGGGAGAGCGCGCTCGCGCCGAAACGGACTACGCCGCCGCCGCGATTGTTGGTGATCTCCCAGGCCTCTGGGTCGGAAAAATAGGGGTCGCGGTTCAGGGCGCTGCCGGACGGCTGTATCAGTACCTGGTCGGCGGTGATGACAAAGCCGCTGGTAGTGCCGTCGTTGAATCCCTGGATGCCAGCCAGCTTCTGCCGCCCGTCCGGTGTTTTTGCGCCCAGCACCATACCGGCCTTGGCCATCAATTTGCCGTCGATGGTGGCGGTGGCCTGCTGCAACACGGTCACGGAGGCTTCCGCGCCGCCCACGCGCGCGGTCAGCGCGGTAACGTCCTTGGCGTCGGCTTTGTCCTTGACGTTGGTTTCCACGGTGGCGATGCGATCCATGGCAGCGGCCATGCTCTCTGCCAAAGCGGGTCGTCCCATGCTCCACGTCCCCGGCACCGTCGCGTCAGCAGTTGCGGCTTCCAACTGCGGCATGACGATGAATAGCCAGGAATCGGACCAGCGCGGGTCTGGCAAAGTCGCGTCGCGGCCTATCCGACACACCAGTTTCTTGCAGCCGTTCGGTATGGTCAAGGATGTGGAAACGCGCGCGAACGCTGAAAGCACCGAGCCTCCGCCCGGCCCATTCGGATTAACCCCCAAGACAGATTTTTCAAGCACATTGCCTGCATCATCCTGGGCCTGAAGCTCTACCCAGCCTTTGCAGCGATGGGTTCCCAGGTAGGCGGAAAGGATATATTTCTGCCCGATGGATGGACTGAGCGATTGCTGTAGAACCAATTGCTCATCGCCGATCGGCGGCGTGTTTTTTTGCTGTAGGAACCAGGTATTGGGGGACGTTTCTGCGGGTTGCAGGCACCATGCGCTGTAGTTCTTTCCACTAGCGAATACCAGCTTCCCCCCTTTGGTGGACACCACCCATCCGTCGGGTACGCCCGGCCGGGTGCTGACTGAGAAATCGGCGTTAAGCAACAAATTGCCCCCCGCTCCTACGGCTTGATCTGCGGTTACGGCCGCTTGCAACTGCTGCACGCTGCTGGCGGAGGCCTTGCCGTCCAGCCCGGCCAGGGCCTGATCGGCCTTGGTGTTGGCGGCGGCGAGGCTCTGGCCGACGTCGCCGGCGGGCGCGAGGCGGGCGGTCAGCTTGCCGATTTCCTGGGCGTTGGCGGCGTTGGTGGTGGTCAGGGTGGTGATCTGCTTCTCCACCGCGGCTTGGTTGGCGGCGACGGTGGCGCTTACGCCTTCGACGCTCAGACCGATGGCCTTGTCCGCGTCGGCCAGTACCCTCAGCTGGTTGTTGACGGCGGCCTGGTTGTTGCCGACGGTGGCGGCGAGGCCATCGACGCGGCCGGTCAGCGCCTTGTCGGCGTCGGCCAGGGCCGTGATCTGGCTGTCGGCGGCGGCCTTGTTGGCGCCCACGGCGGCGCTCACTTTTTCGATGCTCTGGCCGATGGCGCGGCCTTCTTCGCTCAGGGTTTTCAGCTGCTTCTCGACGGCGCTCTGGTTCGCGCCGACGGTGGATCGCAGCGCGGTCAAATCCTGCGCGCCGGCTTTGCCCTTCAGGTCGGTTTCCACGGTGGACAGACGCGACAGGGCGGCGTTGGCACTGTTGCGGGTGGCTCCACTCAACAGATCCGCGATCGTCGGCTCGTTGCCGTCGCACACTTCGAAGCGCGGCAGCGCGAACCACTGTTCTGCGCCTTCCTCGCCGTAATACTGATACGCCCGGTGAGTGCAAACCTTCGTGCCGGTGGTGAACTTGAAATCGTAATTGCTGGACAAGCGTGCGCCGGTCACGCCATCGAAGACGCCTGACAAGACGGGATTATTGCCCTGATAATCGCTGGGGTAGATATAACCGACAAACAAGTGCCAGCGCCCCATCGTCATTCTCTCCCGCGGGAAGCCGCCCAGGAAATACGGGTTGCTTTGTGGAATGCCGTCCGGGATGGTTGAGACATTCCGGGTGCCAAGATAGGCCTTGGCGTTGCCGCTGACGGGCTTGATCCACACGCTCAGACGATAGTTGCGCTGCTCGTCCACAGGTATATTGTCGTAGTCCCATCCGCCGTCGCCGTTTCCGCCTTTGCCAACGCCTCGCCATACCGGCATTTGTTCCCCATACGGTCCCTCCGCCAGGATGATCGAACTTTCGCCCTCATTGTTCTGTTGCGGCCGGTATCCGGGGATGGGCATCGACGCGCCCGGCCGCCAGCCGCTGGTATCAATCAGGTTGCGATTGGTTTGCGCCTGCAACTGCTGCACGCTGCTGGCGGAGGCCTTGCCGTCCAGCCCGGCCAGGGCCTGATCGGCCTTGGTGTTGGCGGCGGCGAGGCTCTGGCCGACGTCGCCGGCGGGCGCGA
>NJIE01000013.1 GCA_002213445.1 Xenophilus sp. AP218F
GGCCACGACGAGGCTGGCATGTCAACGCGCAGCCCGTCGGCGACCAGTTGCTGCTGGACGGGCGTCGGCCACGACGAACTGGTCCAGGCAGGCCTGGCGGCTAGCCGCCGTGGTTCACCGCCTTGGCGTGGTCAGCGCCAAGGCGCTGGCCAGCAGATCCAGGACGCGCCCGCCGCGGCCACTCCGACGGCCAGCTGCTGGCGAGCGGGCGCCGGCCACTACGAGCTGGTCCTGGCCGGCCTGGCGGCTCGCCGCCGTGGTTCACCGCCTTGGCGCGGTCAGCGCCGGCGGCGCTGGCCAGCAGATCCACGAGGCCTGCGCCGCGGCCGCGCCGATCGCTGCCGGCACGTCAACGCGCAGCCCGCCGGCAACCAGTTGTTCCTGGATGGGCATCGGCCACGACGAGCTGGTCCAGGCAGGCCTGGCGGCTAGCCGCCGTGGTTCACCGCCTTGGCACGGCCGGCGCCAAGGCGCTGGCCAGAGGCTTGGTGCGGTCTAGGCTGATTGACGCAATTTGGATGTTCGCGACACAGAGAAAAGACGTAAGGGGGGGGCTTGACTAGAGGGGGGTGCTCAACGATGCGGATACCAACGACGGTTTATATATCAGTATCGTTTGGGTCACCCTAGCACTGGCTAGGAGGGCACTTCTTTCTTAA
Organism: Xenophilus sp. AP218F; assembly: GCA_002213445.1. Taxonomy (GTDB): domain Bacteria; phylum Pseudomonadota; class Gammaproteobacteria; order Burkholderiales; family Chromobacteriaceae; genus Chromobacterium. The sequence goes on from NJIE01000013.1 coordinate 660, forward strand.
GGGGTGTCCTTTTTGTTATCTATTCGATTTTTTTTGGTGGTAATTCTATTTCATTTTGAAGGCCTACGATTGATACCAATTTCACCAGCTCATCAAGGCTAAATGAATTTGTCTTGCCGCTAATCAGGTCAGCGATGCGCTGCTGAGTAACTTGGAAAATTTGTGCGGCTTCTGCCTGGCTCATTTTGGAGCTGATAAGATGATTGTTTAGAGCCGTTATCAAGACGGAACGCCACTTCATGTTTAGCGCTGCTTCTGGGGTGTTTTCTATGGCATCCCAGACGCTGGTATATCGTTGATTGATCATTAGACTATTCCATAAACAAAGAAACGGTGTTTATTTAATAATGCTCTTCTGTAAAACGTACAGATTTTTTAAATAAATGTCTTCTGTGGTTTGTATTTCTATTTTATGGGAATGCATTTCTAATGCGCGATAAGTGTTTGTCTTTTTCATTCTTATGGATTCTTATTTTAATAAATGGAACTTTTTCATTGTTCAGATAGAATGATAATAGCGGATATCTGCCACTTCTTTCAATTTCCCATTTTAAAATTGACGTTGTTTTTAAATGTTCTACTTTGTTCAAGTCATCGTCAATGTAGATTATGTTATTTTTTAAAATGTCGATGCCAATGTATCGGTTCGCAAAAGCTGACACAATCTCAATGTTGGGTTTGAAATTTCCTTCATTGTTTTTCTTTGCTATCTCTAGAATTTTATTTCTACGATGCTGAGCCAGTCGCTCAATAAGTATCAGGGCAGCTATTCCCAGTAGGTAAAATCCGGCGATGGTGAATTTTATTGTTACTCCATCTGAAAAAAAATAAACAAATGAAAATGGCAATGTCAAAATAACAATCAGTCCGATAAATAATCTCGACATTAAATAGATTATGGTTTTCATGTTTTAACCTCTGTTCGAAAATTGGATTTAATATAGTCGAAGTTTTAGTTTTTGTCCGAGTGGTATACCGCCGCCCCGCTGTAGTTGAAGCTGCCGTTCTGCTGATGGTGGCCATCGACCAGCATATATTTCGAGTGCAGCTCGTCGTAGCGGTCATTGAGTCGCATCAAGATTCCCTGACCGACCAGCTAGGTCACCACTGAGTACGATTCGCTGTTCTGTTTGGTGTCTGTGACGGTACGCACTTGGACCCGCGTCCGGCGGCGGCTGGCCAGCGGCGCGTAGTGGTCGATCAGGTACTGCTGGTCGACCGCGGTCCAGGGCAGGCCCTGCTTGGCATGCAGCTCCGGGGGATACAGCAGGCGGCCCCAACGGTCGTAGCGCACGTCCGTCGGCGCCGGCTGGGTTACAATGGCGTCAGCCATGTCGATCTCCTTGTCAGATCGGGGTTGGTCAGGCAGGCGGCGATGTTCCCGCACCGTCGTCTGCCGCTCTCTTGGCCAGCGCCTGGCGCCGGCCGGGGTTTCACGCCGCCGGCGTCACCGCCTGCTGCGTGTCATACAGTTCGATGGCCTCTTCCAGACTCAATTTCCAATCGACCAGGCCGCACCCTTTTTCGCGCGGCGAGCCGCTCCATAGTTCGAAGCGGACCTCGCCCATCACGCGGACTTCGCAGATGGTCCAGCTGCCTGGACCTTGCCAGTACATGCTGTTCTTGACCTTCTCCCATTCGGTGGCCATCTCTCACTCTCCTATTGGCTGGGTTTGGCTTTGCCGCGCCCCGGCTTCGCCGCAGCGGTGGCCGCTTGCGGGCCTGCTTCGGCCGTCTGGCTCGCATTTACGGTAGCGGCTGGGGGCTGAGCCGCCTGCCCCATCTGCAATCGCGCCTGGGCGGCTTCCAGGGCGCCCAGCAGCCGGCCGCGTTCGGCGTGGTTGTCGAGGGCGGCGGCGCGCAAGCTGGCCAGCTCCGTTTCCAGTTTGTCCTGGCGGGCGGCCGCCTCGGCCGCGGCCTGGCCGGCGCGGGTCAGTTCGGCCAGCGCCAGCGCCAGATCGCGCGCCGCGGTTTCGCGGGCGGCATGGGCCTGTTCTAGCCGTTGGTCCCGTTCCTTCAGCTGCTCCTGCAGCTGGGCGGCGCGTTGGCGATCGTCCTGACGCTGTTCGCGCAGGCTGGCCAGCTCGGACGCCATGCCGGCCTGGCTGTGCTCGGCAGCCTGGCGCGCGCGTTCGGCCGTCTGCAGCTGCGCTTGCAGCGCCGGCAGATCTTCCAGCTGCTGGCGGGCGCGGCCCAGCTCGTCGCGCAGCGTGTCGACGATCGCCTGCAGCTGGCCGGCGTCGGCCCGGGCGGCGGTCAGATCCGCGTCGGTCTGTTCCTGGCGGCCGGCGGCCTGGCTGAATTCGTCTCGCAAGTTGGCCAGTTCGCGCTCCAGGTCGTCGCGTTCGCTGTGCAGCGCCTCGTTGTCCTGGGCGAGGGCGGTGGCGCTCTCCTCGAGGTCGGCCAGCTGGGCGCGCGCCTGGCGCGCAGCGTCCTGATGGCGGCGCTCGGCGTTCTGTTCGCAGCTCTGGTAGATCGCGTCGAAGGCCTTGATCAGCAGCTCACTCATCTGCTGCTGGCTTTTTTCCGCCAGTTCCTGCACGTCCACCGTCCAGTTTCTCGGCGCCGGCGGCGCGCTGGCGGCCGCGCCCCCGCGGTGCTGCAGCCACACGGCCCACAGCCGATCGGCATTGCCGCCGCCGATGGCGTTGCGCAAGCCCCACTTGGAAAGCGTCCGGCCCTGGCGAGCCAGGTCGTCGCCGGCGGCCAGGATCTGCTCGTCGGTGACTTCGGGTTTCCGGCCGTTGGGCTGGCGCGTCGGCACGGTGTCCAGGCGGGTGAGGTCGGTCATGGGGCGGCTCCTGCAGTCGATTGAGTATGCCGTCAGCGTAACATAGTGGTTTGGATGTTGCCAACCAACAAACAAATAAAACCAACAAACCAAACCAAATAAACAACAAACAAAACAAACAAAATAAATAGGGCTTTTTGGGTCCGGAGAATGGCACTTCTCAGGCACCAGATCGCGCCGCCGCGCCGTCGGCGCCCTCCCGCCCCGCTCTAGGTCGACGACGGGCCCTGCGGGCCGGGCGCGGAGAGCTGCGGCCGCTGCACCGGGTCGGCGCCCGGACGCGACGGCGCTGCGCTCGGCCAGGACCTCGGCAGAGGGTGGTCGGCAACTTGAAAACGTACTTTTTCAGAAAGGTGAGCAGTCTGCAGGAAGGGTTGCTGCAAGCGCGTGGGCGAGTATCGGGTTTTGCGGGTGGCGGTCGGAGCTGCAGCATCGGACGGCGCGGCCGCGGCGGAGAGATCAAGCATCGAGAAGGGAGGGCACGCCGGCGGGGGCCGGCGCTAGGTCATCAGGCGGGATGAGTCTCGGGCTCGACGACGCAGAACAGCTCGTCGGTCGGACTGTTCTTGCGCCCGGTCGGATTGAACCAGCCGAGTTCATCGCCGCCGCCGCCGACGGCGCGGAACACGTACATGGTGAGCTGTTTTTCGTTGGCGGCCTCTTGGGCCTGCTGGACGATGTCTTGCATGGGTAAAACTCCTGAGCGTAGAGGGGAGGGATGCCGGCGGGGGCGGCGCTGGCCATTCTACGCCAGGGTGGCGAGCTTGGACCCGCTCGCCGGAAGTCTGGTCGCGAATTTTTTAGCCGCGGCTCCGTCATGGTGGTGGCGTTTTGCTTATCCCGACGTGCTGGAGCTTTACGCGTCGGTGTGCGCCATCTCCGATGGCATGCACAACCTGGAGAGGAGTTCGTATGACGTCGTTCTCGTTGTTTTTGCTGGGCCTGCTGCTGCTGACGCTGGGCGTGGAGGTCAACTGCTGGTTGCTGGTGCGCGCCGGCGCTGGCATCATCGCCGTGGCCGTGGTGCTGTCGCTGCTGAGCTGAGCTGAGCTGAACCGGCTGGGCCGCCGTGGCGTCAGGAGGAGGCCCAGCCGGCTGGTCGGCGCTTGCCCCGCTGGCCAGCCCCAGCACAATCTGCCGGCAGGCTTCCGCGTCTGCCTTGGCTCGATGCCAGAGACCGGACGGGCGCGCGGCGCCGGCGATGTCGACGCGCCCGCCAGGCACAGCGGTTCGCGCGTCAGCATGCTGGCGGCGAAGGCTCGCATCGCCAGGTGCAGGTGTTGTCGTTCCCACGCTGCGGCGCGATATTGATGCAAAATATTGCGGCAAGATTGTCATCCGCGCCGGCCGGTTGCCGGCTTTTGACGCATGGTAAAACACATGAACGATCCTCTTTCGTATTTCGCTGACCGTGGCGTGGTCGACGCGGCACAACAAGTCTTGACCGCTGCTTTCAAAAACGCGGTACAGGCGTTTCCGAATGATGACCCTGAAAGTATCGAAGCAGGCCTCAAGGAAGCGTTCCAGAAGATCACGTCTGGGAGGGCCCATTTGACTGCGGATGCATTGCTGGCCGAGTATCGCGCGAGCCGGTCGCAACAGACTGAGTAGTCGGAGGCACCTTCAGGAAATACCAGTTGATGGCTCGGGGTGATGCTTGAGACCATCGACTGGTCAATATTTTAATCGAATCGGCCTTTGGCCAGCGCTTCCTTGGCTTCCAAAAGCCGGATCAAGAGTTTGTGTTTTTTCTCGAAGGCTGACACCTGGTCTGATGCTGACTGTTTTTCAAGCTGAAGCTGGTTTCTCGCTTCCTTCCTCTTGGCAGTTTCCGTCTCGCCGAGCGCTTCACTCCATTGTGCCCAGGACATGCCATCTGGTGGGCCACTTTCAACCAGGCGCTGGTACGCTGCCAAATCAGCTTCTCTCAACGCTTGGTACGCGCTGTACAGGGAGCGACGCTCATCAAGGGTATAGAACTCGTTCGCCAGTTGTAACTGGCTGAGCGTTTTCAGGGAGGTATTCAGCTGCGCCAAGCTGTCCAGCAAGGGCTGCTGCAGCTCTTTTTTCACTTGGTCTATTGTCTGCTTGTCCACGATGATCCATCCGGTTGGGTTATTTTTTCTGGGATTCGGCCGTTGCAAGTTGCTGGCGCAACGAATCCGCCAGTGCGCAGGCCATCTTGTATTGCAGCTCCGACTTGCCGCGCCAGGCGTCTCGTTCCGCTTCCGCTCGGGCCAGGCGGTCGCGTAGTTGCTGGATGTGGGTGTCCGTCATGAGTTAGAGCCAGAGGAAGCGGATGCCGAGAATGGCGAGGCCAAACGGCAATAAGCAGCCCAGCCATCCCCGCCCCTTGCCCAGCTCGAGGGCATATACCACTCCAAAAACGCCCCCCCACAGCACCGCATAACCGGCTAACAGCTTTGCCAGCACTGCCGGCATTGGCGCGAAGTAGATGAGAGCTACAGCAATTATCACCGAGATGCAGAGATGGCCTTCCCAGTCGATGTTGCTTTCGTTGCGCATGAAAACTCCTGTTGATGAATGACGGGTAGGCGCAAGGTCTCAGCCTGACGCTGGGCCGCCTACGCTGCTGAAGTCGGTGGTGCCGGAGCTGGCGAGCTCAATGAAGCTAGCGCGATCCACCAGGCCTGCGCGGCCGATCTTGGTCTTGGGATCGTAGCGCAGGATCCTCCAAAACCCATGATCTTGGCCGAAGTCGATGAATACCGGGGTGGTGATGTGCCAGCGCTCGAATAGCTTGCTACGGGAAAACCATTGGAACTGGGCAATTCCATGCTGGTTCGGCCGGCCGCGGCCATTGGTGAAATTGTAGCGATCCGCATCATTCTTGCAGCCGTCGATCACCCAAACCATCTTCTGGTAAAACCGACAACGCGCATTGACTTCAACGGTGTCAATGCTTGAGTGCTGGAACTCCAACACTAGCCCGGCATGCGTCTGCACATCGGCGATATGCAACTCCTGCGAGCTGGCGTCCCGCAAAGGCACCTCCTGCCACTCAAACGGAAAATGGTCTTTCCAGCTGCGATGCCAAGCCGTTTCTGCTTCCCACCAAGGGTCGCAGTGGCAGCGGGAAGCGTGTGCCCAGTGCCAGATGACATGCCGGCCACACTTGGCAACCACCTCTCCGCCGCATCCAGGGCAGAGTCCCTTCTGTTTCGGCTGTGCTTCTTGCCGCACACCATTGATTAGCGCATACCGCATTCGTTTCTCCGCTTGGTCAGTTGGCTGGCCAGATCTCGATCTGGCCGTTGTGCAGGGTGATGGCGGCCGCGCTCATCGGTAGCGCGGCCGTCCCGCATGGGATCCATGAGCTTGACTGGCATGTCACCTTTTTGTGAGATCGGCTCCTGCAGCCGCTGGACTAGCACTGAAGCCAATATCGTTTCGCGTTCCTTCATGTGGGTTCCCAATCAGAGGGTTTGCCAACATTTTACCAGTTTGGAAGTGTAGTTCTGAAGTGGTATGAGAAATGAATTTATAGATATCTATTGATTTGACTAAATTAATAGAATACTATGAATTTCATTCTTTGATGATGGAAAGTCGTGTTGCCGCCAGTCAAGTGCGGGATGAATGGGTGATAGGCCACGCGGTGTGGTTGGAGGCCCTGGGCATGTTTGGTCGGCGGTTGCTATCTGGCGCCGGCAGCGCGGACTCGGTGAACTGGGCACCCATGGCTCGCCTGGCCACGCGGGATCCGCAGAAAACGTCGAAGCTGAGGGAAGGGCGCTGCGTGGTGCTGGGCAAAATGCAAAAGAACGCTGACGGAGTGAAGTCGACCACGGCGCAACTGCTGCAAACAGCAGGGCTGCCCACCTACCGATTGAGGACCAGTAGTTCCTCCTGTTTATCAGAAAGCCCCCATGCCGACCCCATACCAGATTACTGAAGCCACGCTCGACCAGATGTTGACGTTGACCCGTGTCACCTCGCCGGCGATGAGGGCCGCCCTGCAGGATCATTTCGTGCGCGGCTTGGCCCAGAACGAAGCGGCGGCTCGACAAGGCGTTTCCCCTGCACAATTGAACCCGGTGGTGCGCAAAATCCGTTACACGATTAAACCTGCCTTCGACGCCTATGCCGACCTGGTCGGCGCCAGCTCGTCGTCTCAAACCCACTCCGGGAGTCAATCATGAGTCAGAGCTGTCGCACCGTAATTGTTGCGCCGACCGATGATTTTCTAGGGCAAGGAGGGACTGATACTGCTCGACAAGATGCGGACGCTGGACAAGACCAGGCTAGTCAAAAAAAATAGGGGCTGTTAGCAGCAAGGCACTGACGACAACGCTAGAACGCAGCAAGAAGTTTTTGCGGAGTAGAACCGGAAACAGTCGTCTCACTTATGCTGGAGTCCACAGACATCAGTAAGCCAACTTAACCAGGAGCGTGATATGCAAACATGGAAACCTCTAAGCGATCAACAGCGCCAGGCTGCTCACGAACAGGCCATCGGCCAAGCTCTGCACATTGATGACAAGGACGAGCGCCGGGCGGAGATAACTCGACGGGCCGTGGTAACTGGCGCTGCTGCTGCACTTGATCTTGTGTCGGCATGGCTTGCGGAGCAATCGCCTGAGCTGCATGAGAAATTTATGGTCGAGTTCGGCCAGTAACTCCACACGGGAAAATCATAATGAAAATCATCATCGAGACCACTAGCGCAGAGCTGGGCGAAATGGGCGTCACAAAACAAGAGTTTAAGAGCTTAGTTATCCAGCAGCTGGACGATGCCACTTTGTCGAACCACGCGCCAGCAGTAGAGCTTTGCGCTTATGACGTTACGATCAACGTGGCAGATCGCTAAGCTATCGGGAAACTGGAAATACCCATGAAGATGCAGGCCGGTTCCGGATTTGTCCAGTAACAACAAGCAGGCTCAACCGAGTTTCGCATGAGAAATATCTAGGCCTGGTGCTACCCGGGCCGGTCGGCAGTCCGCAGCTTGAGGTGCAGGCCGAGCGCTATTGAGCTGACGCAAGCTAAGGATATTCGTCTTTGCATTGTGAACCGCTGGCCGCCCATGGGGAACGCTTGATTTTGGAGTTGTTAGAATGAAGAAAAATCGTGGCAATCGGCAGCATTGGCCGTCTTTTGATCTTGCCTCCAAGATGGTATTGCCTGGCTTAAATGCGTTGAAAGCTATTCGCCAAGGGCAGATTAATCAAGAACAACTGGTACACCTGCGCATGATGAGCAAGATCGCCAGTGCAGCCCGCTTACGCAAGCTGCTGGCCCCCAATCCTGATGGCTTGAAAATCTTCATGCTGCCGCTGGTCGAGGCGCTTGCAACTGGGAAGGTTGCCCAACTTGACTTGGAAGAGTTGGAGCGAGCAGAACTATGGTTGGCGGCGCTGCGCGACATGCTGGGCCGATCATCAGCACAATCTCTACGAGAGCTATTGGATGATTTGATCCTGAATGCAGACATTAAGAGAGAGCAGGAACGAATTGCGCAAGCAGAAGAATTGGCCAGATTGGAGTGCCATGCAAATACAGTCTAGCGCTTCATTCAAAAAAGGCTTTTGAGCGGCTACAGAAATCCTCTCCCAGCATGTCCTTTGAACCGATTCGTACGCCGCAGATAGCGCAGGACGGTGCGCGGATCGGTTTGGCCCGTGACTTCCATGATGCGGGCCAAATCCTCACCGTGGTCACCGGCAGTTGTGATGAAGCCACTACGCAAACTATGTGCGCCAATCTCTGCCTTCTGCTTGCCCAACACCACGACTGCACGCTGTTGCAGCATTCGGCAAATCGACTGCGCAGACAGCGGCGCCGACTGAAGCCGGCCGCTGCGATGCACCTGGCGGAACACAGGCCCGTTCTCGATCGACGCCATCACTAACCAGGCACGCAGCGCATCCACGGGAGTCAAACGATCACCATTGAAAATCGGCTTCTCGAACCCCTTGCCGGTCGGATCATTTTTTGACCGCGGCAGCAGCGCCACCAAATGGCCGTCGGGCTGGAAGCGTAGCCGCTCAACGGTCAACGTCTCTAGCTCGCTAGCGCGAAATGCGCCGGCAAACCCGAGTGCGATCAACGCTCGGTCTCGCAGGCCGATCAACGTATCGGTCGAGCAGTCTCGTAGCAGCAATGCCACCTCGAGATCTGACAGCGGCTGTTTCTGGTTTCGCGGCAAAGAGCCGTGCCGGCGCGCAATGCCGGCCAGCGTATCACGTACCAGTACATGCTCAGTCGGTGACGGCAATGTCTGCAGACGGTGGGCATAGCGTATCGCCGCTAGGCGACGGCTCAGCGTCACGACGGCGATGCCGGCCTGCGCCTGGTGGGCCAAGAACAGAGCGACAGTATCGGGCATGGCCGGCGTAGTCTCCAACCCGTAGCCGGCGCACCAGGATGTGAAAATGCCAAAGTCGTTGCGGTACGAACGGCGCGTGCTGTCGGCCAGTTTTGCTCCCAGGTAGTCGTTCGCAGCCTCAAGCGTTGCCTGCAGCGCGACGGGAATCCCATTGTATTCAACGAAAAGGCTTCCGCCTGTGTCGTCGTGTCCGGTTGTAGATCCGTCGTCTTCTATGTGCACGCTGTTGATCTCCTTCAGTGTGTTCCGCCGGATTGTTGCACAGGCTCTGGCAGTTTCCCATCGCGAAGCGCTCTGCTAAGCTCAGTTAATTACTGTTACACAAATTAACCATGAGCCATTCATCTGACCAGAGAAACCCGCGAGGCGCCGGCCGCAAGGCAGGGTCGGGGCCGTTTGGTGAGCCAACCCAGCCTGTTCGCCTACCGCTATCACTGATTCCCCCCGTTAAAGACTGGCTGGGCCAGGTCCTGGCCGCTCGTCAGCTGCCGGCAAACGCCAAGCTACTTGATCCAGCTGCACCGGCGGCAGCTTTCCCGCTCTACTTGGAACCGGTGCGCGCCGGCTTCCCCTCTCCGGCCCAGGGCTATGAAGCTGGTCGCATCGACCTGAACACTCTGGTGGTCAGTAATCCGACCGCCACCTATTTTCTGCAGGCTGAAGGTGACTCGATGGTCGACGCCGGCATCGGTGCCGGCGACATATTGGCTGTCGATTTTTCTGTGAACGCAAAACCGGGAGACATCGTGATCGCTCGCCTAGCGGACGGCTTTACCGTCAAGCGACTGCGTATGCGTGGCCGGCAACCGGAATTACATCCGGAAAACACCGCGCGCGACTATCCTGTCATCCGGCCCAGCGACGGCGAAGAGCTGGCCATCATTGGAGTGGTGCGATGGATTCTCAAGCGCGCGTGACGCGGGCACCCGTTTACGGTCTGGTGGACATGAATTCGTTCTATTGCAGCTGCGAACAGGCTTTTCGCCCAGACCTGCAGGGCAAAGCGATCGCGGTTGCTAGCAACAATGATGGAAATGTCGTTTCTCGTAATGCCGCAGCGAAAGCGTTGGGCGTACCTATGGGAGAGCCCGTATTCAGGCTGCGGCCGCTGATCGAGGCCGGCAAACTGACTTTGTTCAGTTCAAACTATGAGTCCTACGCTGACTACTCTGCACGCGCGATGGCCGCTGTAGCCTCTCTGGTGCCGCGCGCCACTGAATACTCAATTGACGAATGTTTCGTCACGCTCACCGGAATGACCAATCTGACTGTTCTAGGCATGGCCATCCGGGCGCGCGTGCTTCGCTGGACCCAGATCCCGTGTTGTGTTGGCATCGGCCCCACCCTGACCCTCGCCAAGTTCTGCAATCACCTGGCCAAGCAGCATACTTTTTTTCAAGGCGTCTGCAACTGGTTGGATATGGACGAGGCGCAGCGGTGTGCCTGGCTAGCCAGCCAGCCGGTGCAGGAAGTTTGGGGCATCGGCAGCCGCATCGCCGCCAAACTGGCCACCATGGGCATCGACACCGCCCTGCAACTACGCGACGCGGATCCGCGGCAGCTGCGCGCGGTCTTTGGGGTGGTGGTGGAACGGACGGCGCGCGAATTGGCTGGCTGGCCGTGTCTGCAACTAGACGACGTGGATCCGCCTCGGCAGCAGCTGGTGCGCAGCCGCTCTTTTGGCCGACCAGTGACCCGCATCGAGGATCTGCAGGCAGCGATCGCTCACCACGTCGCCTCCGCGGCCGAAGCGCTGCGCCGGCAGAGCAGTGTCGCAGGCATGCTGGCGGTCGATATCCGGACCAACCCATTCCGGGAAACTGCGCCGCAGTATCACGGCTACGACTGCCTGGGCCTGCCTGCACCGACCGCGGATACTTTGGTGCTGACCCAGACTGCCATGGCTCTGCTGCGCCGAGTCTACCGCCGCGGGTTCATCTTCAAGAAAGCCGGCATTCTGATTTCGGGGATCGAGCCCGGCGGCATGCCGCGCCAGCGGGACTGGCTATCGCCCGGCGATGCGCCTGAACGCCTTGCGCTGTTGGATACCATGGACCGCATCAACGCGCGCTGGGGCCGCGGCACAATACAAGTCGCGGCCGCGGAGCTGGGCGAGGCTTGTCGCATGCGCCGAGATCAGCTGAGTCCGTGCTACACCACACGTTGGGATGCCCTGCCCATCGCCCGCTGAGCAGCATGGGGTCATAGCCATGGCCGCTCACTCCACGCCATAGCCCAGCCGCTGTAGAACCTGGCCAACCCAGGTATCATCCGACGGCAAAAGCGACTTTTTGAACAGGTAGCGACGGCCAGCATCGTCCAGGATGCCGGTCTTGATAGCCGACTCGATTCGAAAAACAAACAGATCCACGTCGACCGGCGATCGGGGTGGGCAATGCGCCAGTTGAGCCAGCAACGCCAAACGAATCTGGTCCTGTCCGGGCGGCGCTGATTCGCGTGACCGGCGGGGAAAGACTGGTGGCCTGATTGGCGCAGGCCGAGGCAGTTGAATGCGTGTGAAAAGCATGGATCCATGAGGAGGCGAGACAGGCGCACCAGGATGCGATAAAGGCTCGGGTAGCGGCGCCGGCGGCCGCGGTGTGCGGTAAATCCACGACTTGTAGCGCTCCCCCAGCAGCCAGCCCTGGATATCGGCCTTGCGAATTTGCTTTTGCTGCCGGTGCTGGATCTCGCGCACGAAAGCTGTCAGATTGAGAGCGACGGAGGGCACACGATCCGCCAACCATTGCTCGCGCGTGTCGGCGCCGGCGGCGTGATCCCACTCCACAAAGAGCTGCAAGGGGCGCTGACGATACCAAACCTGCACGGCCGCGCCACCAGGTAGGACAGTCGCCGGCTGCGTGACCGCCTCGAGGGTGAGGATCCGTGGATTGGGTCCAGGCAAGCCCAGCTTGCTGACGGGCTGCTGCAGCACCTCGACGATGGCCAGCAGCAAGGCCTGGCCCATCGCCTCTGCGCAGGCCGCGCGGGAGTGGTGAGCGAAATGGTGGATATTGACCTGGCCCTTCCGCGCCACCAGCGGCGCGCGGCAGGCCGGGCAGACACAACCGCAGGCGAGTCCTTGGTCGACATCGTTGACTTCGACCAGGACGTCCTCTTTCAGGCCAAACGGGATGAGACTCATCGGGCGGCCTCAGGATTTGAATCTCAGCCAGAAGGCGCCAGCGGCGAGCAATCCCAACGCCCAGGCGCTGATCGTGGATCTGCGCTCGCCCCAGAATTGGGTCAGCGCCCATACAAGGGGATATCGCTGCGCCCTGCTCAACTCTCGCTGCAGGATTCCCAGCGAGTACATCCGCCCTGCCCGCTCCAGCACCAGGCGCTCGTTCTCTCGCCGCTGCGCGCGAAGTCCGTCGCGAATATCGCGTTCCTTGATATTCATTTCCCAGGCATCCACCGTATTCAGATTACGCACCCTCAGGGTCTGCAAGGTGCCGGCGCGATGGCTGGCATCGCTATATTCGAACAGCAAGCCAAATTGCTCGTAAAAGCGATTACGCCGATCCCGGTTATGATCGTTAGCCTGCTCTTCGTGCAAGGTGATCAGCTGTACATCAGCCTCCGGCCACTGTTGTGCCCAGCTGACGATTTCATTCATCAGGTATGTGCCGATGCGCTGGCCGCGAATAGGCTCTGGATCCAGAAATACGGTACCAGGGAGTCCGTCGCGGCCTGTCAGCGAGACCGTTTCCTCTCCCGTCAGTCCGTGCCGGACATAGCTGGCACGGAAAGATTCGTTCACGCGAGGCAGTTCGCCCTCCCACCACCATACGACTTCGTGGAAAATCTGCAGGTCGGCCTTTTGCAACTGCCCCGCTTCATCGACCTGCTTCGTTTCGACCCGCTCTATCAGCAATTGGCCAATTGGCCCGGCGTTGGGCTTGTTCTTGTCTGCCACATCCAGCAGATAGATTCGCGCATTGCCGCGCATCTGATAATGCCAATTCCCTTCGAGTGACGGTATCGTCATTACAAGCCCTCCTCTCATGACGAGAAATGCCATTATTCTATCAGCGGGATATCTTCTACCTGAGAATTTCCAAACATTTCCTCTCCTACCGTTACTACAGCGCAAGTGGGGCAACTTTTCCAAGTCTGCAATGCATGCTCGCACATGTCTCGCAGCCTCTTCATTTCGATGCTGTTTTGGAAAAGTTTCGCACGCGAAACCAAAGACTAAAAATCAATCAGCTTGTGAAAGCTAAGCCTGCCACCAGTTGTTTACTGAACTCCACAAAATAGCCACGATTTTTGTGGGTAAAAGGCAAAGAAATGAGGGCGGAGGCATATGCCAACCGCCCAGCAAGGTAGTTACGATCGTATGCCGTTTGGATTGCCAGATCCTCCAGTGCCGCCTGCATCGGATCCTGTGTGAGGACTGCGCGGTGAGAGGTGTTTGACTTCCTGGATCAATCCACCGATAGCGTGTTTGAGTTTGTCATTGTCGTCGCGGCCCAGTGCACCTTGCATGTGACCACCTACCCAATTTATCACCTGGTCCGGTACCAAGTAGATCAGGTTGAAACCCGTATGGATCAGGTTCAGGCACATAGACAAGTAGATAAAGAGATAAAACACGATGCTAACCAGGCCGGTGATCGAATCGAATTGCGCATTGGCCATCGCTATGCCAAACATCGAATTCAACAGCGTCCCGCCTGCAATTACGATTGCGCCACCCAAGAAGAATCCGATCACCATCAGCAGAGGGCGCAACATGGCATTGAGCAAGAAAATGTACCCATGAGCCGATTTATCGCCCATCCCCTCACCTTGAGCTCCTAAGTGGGTAAAGGCCCACAGCGGCGTGGCCATCACGCCTTCGCCAACTACCGCCAAGAAGTTGGTACCGGCACCGAACCAGATCACGAACGGCACCATCGGGATGTAAGTGCTCAACATGCCGCCAATCAACAACAGGAGCAGAATAAGCGGAATGATAAACGGGGACAGTCCTTCAACCGCTCCGTTGAGCGCGTCTTTCACGCCAGTGGTTAGATTCGCCGCCTTAGCAAATAGGCCCGGGACGCTCAAGCCATCGGCAACTGCGCCGAGGACTTTTGCGCCAAAGTACAGACCGATTCCCGTCTCTGCCAAGCCAAGCGTATAGTCGCCGATGTTCTTCATCTTGATCAGCGGATTGACTTGGCCGCTGGCGTTTCCACCGGCGAAGTTGGACGTCACCAGTGCGTTGACAAGTTGCTGTCCGGGTGCCTTGAAATACGAACCAATCACCTGGGCCGGATCGGTAGCAGTGAACGCTTTGTTTTGCTCGGAACCACTCCCGGAAAGGGGCCCGGTGGAAGTGTTCGAAGCTTGCTGAGCATGGTAAGCATCGAGCACTGTCGGATAGAGTGTCGCCATGCCCGGGTCCCCATTCGCCGCAGGCCCATAGGTATGGGCTTTACCTGCGGCAGCATCGTTCAACTTGGTATTAGCCTGGGCGAACGTTTGGTACCACGCGCCCAATGTAATCCAGCCGCCTTCTTTTATCGAACTCGACAGCTGGCCTGCCAGCGAAGCAATATCACCCTGCTTGGCGCCGACTGCGGCATTCACTGTATTCTCGTATTGCTGAGCTGCTGACTGAATGGCCATCTCGGCATCAGGCACGGTGCCTCCTCCAGATTGGCGCTGTACCACGGCATTGACGAACTGCTGTGCTGCGCCAGAGAGGGTCGATTGCATCTGCTGCAGGGCGGTTAGGTGCGCCTGACGAATTTGCGACGTATCGATGGTTGGGCTGAACCAATTCGTTGACTGTGCCTGCGGCTGGAAATCGCTGTTGAGATCGGCGCCACCGCAGACAAAGCTCGCGTTCTTCAGGACAAAGCCAGAGTTGGTTGCACTCTGCTGAACAAACCCGTCTTCCGGCAACAACGCTCCGCTTTGCTGCGCCGCGGCCAAGCCAGCATTGATTGCGTGCATGCACAGGTTCGCTTCAAAAACACTACGCGCGACTTGAGTGGTGCTTGGCATCACAGCCTGCATCACCATGCTCTTGCCATCCTGGAATGCGGCGATCGCACCATCGGTCGCAAGATTGGCAGAGCCAACTCCTACGGATGCGGCGGCCCATAACATCATCAGCTGGGCAACGCACCAACCATTGGCGGTCGGAAACAACGAACTCATCCCGAACACGATCCGAATTGGCTGCCAGAACGTGTGCTGGGCTTTATCGAAAACTGAGCCATCGTGCGCTGTTTGAGCCGTTTTCCTGAATAGCTGATAGCCGACAAAAAGGCCGGCTATCACCATGACCACGCCATTGGAAACCTGAAAGATGCTTGCCAAAACCGTGTCGCCACCACCGGCGCCGCCAGTGGCCAACGGATTATTGACCACGTTGCCGAACACTGTGACTAGCGCTTCACGCGACTTGTCTCCTGCCCGAGCCGCAGCCGCATTGATCGCCCCGAGATCGGTCGCCATCGCGAGCGTCGAGAACAACATCAACGATAACCCTGTCCACCACCATTGGATTCGTCTCATGCGCCCTCTCCTCTTTGATCGTTGGGCTGCGTTGATCTCTTGAATCTGATTTCAGGGTCTAAGACCTGCCAGATCCAACCAGGGGTTGCCATTAGGTCGTTGAGGCCTCCGTGCTCTTCGACCGATAGTCGCTGGGTGCGTAGCTGCCACAGTCGTAGTTCGGCACCGAGCGCGATCACGAATAGCACGGCACTGCTCACCACTATTGCCGCAAGACTGAACAAGACGCGAACGACTAGGTGGTGCGCGAGCGCGCTGGTCAATGGCACGAGGTTGACCAGAAAGAAACCGAACGCAAATGCCAGCGCCCAGCGTTTGCGCCGCAGGAAGAAGCGATAGAGTTCTGCCACCGACAATGCTTCCGGCGCGCGATGCGCGATCGCTTGTTGAAAGCTTTGTCCGTTGGGCGGAGTCACCTGCTCATCCTGCAGCGTTGCGCGAGCCTCTCCCCACATGGCTTTAAGCCTTCCCATGTTCGCTCGGTGCTGGTCGACCTGGTCACGCGTGAGCTCAACACTTCGGATGATCGCCTGGAAAGGGAATACGATGCGAACAACGCCTCGCAGCCCTTTCTTACCCGCCGTTTTCCAGTCCATTAGCGACCTCCCAAACGGCCAGAGACTGCTTTCAATTTGGCCTGCAACAGCGGTTCAAATTCATTGCGGGCTTGAGCCCCCAGCGACAAACCGCTGATAATGTTGCCACGCTGACTGTCGTTGCGAAGCTCCCACAGCAACCAGTTAGTCAACGAAGCGACTCGGATCTGCTCACGTAGAAGGTTGTCGCCGGACATGTTCTGCAGGTCTGCCTGGTACTCGGTATTGGCGTAACGACGACCGACCTCGAAGGCTTCAAATTCGCGGGTTGACATCGTGCCCGTCTGTTTTGCCTGCTGGGATGCGAACTGTTGGAAATAGCTGTTTGCCGACGGGGATTGAAGAGACTCGCGTAGCGGATCTCGTGTGGCAGGATTCGGAAGACTATCAGCTATACGCTGCTCAAGTGGATCCGCGGCGGCCGAGAGGATTGCCTGGTACTGATTCATCAGGCCGATATACTGGGCGCCGGCGATAGTATCGGCTTCACCGCGGCGCAACTGGCGGCCAATTGAGCGGCGCACCGAGTTTTGGACGTACATGCGCGCCGCATCTACCTGCTGTGGGGAAAATGTCAGGTCTGGTGTCTTGCCGTTTGGGCCTGCGCCAATCAAAACTGAATCTACTCGTTTATCTGCTCCAGGCATCGCCGAGGAGACCCTCGGGCAGGCGCGCGCTCCGCCATAGGCTGCATAGTCGTCGGCATCGCAGAACTGCGCATGGATGTTGGCGGAACGAGCCGCGTCGATTTCGCCCACGGGAGGGGGGGCGTTGACGGCGGCAGCGATTGCCGGATTCCCGCCACCATTTCCCCCACCGCCTGGCCGCAAACCGCCTTTGGCGGCCCCCGAACCGGCATTCACTTGGCTCGCACCGCCGGAACCAGATTCGCTGCAAATACTTGACGAGACCCGGTAGCGTTGGCGTGCATCTTCTATACGGCGATTTTTCTCTTGTTCAGTGGAAAATTCGCGGCCGACCTTGCCAGTCGCTTCGACAGTACTCGCAATTTTGGCTCCGTTTTCATTGATTGCTTGGCCGATGCCTTGCAAAAGTCGAGTCAAATTTGCGTTTAGTGTCGCAATCGAGCTATTCAGCGTGTTGACTGCAGTGAAAACTGCTGAATCAAAAACCGGCCAGCCACTGGCGAGCACAGGCTGACTCAACAGTAGGCCAGCGCTCAACAGCGCGGCCGGGATAGCGCGGATTGGCAGTTTCATCACAGGAGCTCCGGAGTGGGGAGATTGCTTATCTGGTACTTGGCGAGGAGTTTGCGCGCTAGCTGCTCTATGACATTTATTTGGTCGTCGGCGCCAGACTTAGACTTCATGAGTTCGATCGTTTTCATTGCCGATCCACTAGGAAAATTCTTGGCAAGCAGTTTGCGCGCAGCGTAGGTACCGATCGCTTCGTATAGGCGTTCACGAAGGGCAACGTCTTCACGAGTGGTAGAGAAGGCCCACAGTTCGACCGGCCCTGCTGTATTTGTTAGCAGTTGCACGACGTAACCGACCTTGGTTTTGAACAACGCCAGATAGTTAGCACCAGCTGGCCCCGGGCCGGTGCACTCTCGATTGAGCCGGCGGATGGCTTCTTCCGAGACCTTGAAGGTTTTACGTAAAACTTCTTCGTTGGCTGAGCTGCCTCCGCGCAATACGAAAATCGAAGTCGCGGCATTAAGAATGACCTCCGAGTAATCACTCAGATACTGCGAAGACAAAACGATGCGTAAACCCCGCTTTCGACCTTCGCGCCCATCTTTATCCAATAGGCCTTCAAACGCTTCGAGACCCTTGGCATTGTGGACTTCGTCGTATGCCATGGTTTTCTTCTCATCCTTGACTTGAGAGATCCGGGCACTGTGGTAGTCGTGATATTGAGGCGGCAGCAAAGGCAGTAGCGTTTTTTCAGCTAGGAAGTAATTCTTTGCCGAGAGTTGGCGAACAAAGAGATACATGATTGTGGTCTTCAGGCGGCCTTCTGGGCTGAGGTCTCCTATCACCTCCTCTAGGTCAACGGAAACTACCCGGGTTTCACTACCCAGTTCAAAGCAGGTTCGACCAGCAAACAACTCATAACGGCTACTAGCCAAGGTGAAGCAGCGCCGCATATAGTCGAGTAGTGGCTCGCCGCTGTCGGTTTTTGCTGTTCCAAAAAGCTGAACGATTGCTGCATTGTTCAGGTGGGCGTTGAAGTCGGGTAGGACCGGGACCGCTTGGCGTTGTGCCAGAGCAGCTTCACGGATGCGACCCGCTCCAAACAGCATGTCGGTCACCTCCCACCAAGTTGCATCGAGCCACCAGTTTGCATCGTTGTGATTAAGCAGGCCGGTCTCGGCTAAGGCATGATCGACCAATGTTTCTACTCCGGTCTCGTACAACAATTTCCCTTTGCCACATCGATCCTCATACGCGATACGCACCAACTCAAGGCAGACGTCCTCACAACCACTTGGAGCCTTCCCGGTTGCCGGTGTGGTGCAGAACAAAGTTAGTAATGCTACCAAGAAGTCTTTTTCGATCTGCATCGGATAGCGAGCGCCAAGCTGGGTATCGCAGGGATTGACCGCGAATGCGCGATCATTTTTCAGGCGTAGGTAAACCGCTTCATTCTTGCGCTCTGGAGGAAGCGAGTCCTGGAGCATCTGAATTAGACCGATGGAGGATGGAGCGACGTCTGCAATGGTCAGATAGGGTAAATAGTTATTGCCACTATGAACCGTGGCCATATTGAGCGTATTTAGCCGTGCAGACTTACCCGAACCAGGAGTTCCCGCCAGCAGTTCGATCCAAGTGTCCTGCAAGCTTGAACCGAGCTCTATCGGGTAAATCTTACCGTCCGGTGTGCGCTGGATGTCCGAGCCCCCCTTTGGCCACGGGGTTGCCGGCCGCTGCAGGGGCAACATGTAAAGAGCATCATCCAAAGGAGGGACCATACGGTTGGCTACGTTGACCGTGGTAAACGCAGGTACTGTCGATGCCCACGCTTTGATCGGATCTCCATGCGTAGACTGGACATGACAAGCCCCCCAACTCTGAATCGCCTTTTCCAATGACGCCAGCCGTTGCTTTGTTTCGCGCTCATCGCGTCCCCAGCTCGAAGCTGAGAATTTCATCGAAAGGATGGCGTCAGTCTTGCTCCGCTCAGTCAAATCTCTGAAGCTGTCGCGAATCTGCTGGTTACCCGGCAACATGCCGACGAACGCGGTCATTGCCTGGCGGCCGCGCATCTCGTTCAGGCCATCTGGGGCCAGATCGATGCGAATCCTCCATGGCATTTTGCTATCGATCGCTTGGAAAAGCTCCGCGAATGGCTTAGGCTCCTGTGGCCCCAGCTCCATGGTCAAAGTTCCATGCAACAGCTCATCCGTTTCTACCAATTCGCCGCGTGGATACACGTCCTGCGAGCAGATTTGGAAACTGACCGGAGGGGGAACCAAGTCAGATGCATCCTGCTCTACTTCGCGTCCGCGGGGTATGAAACGATCACCAGGAAGGACCGCACGGAACAGATGGGATGTGCGCTCTCGATTTACCATGATGCGGATCCGGCGGATTGCATCATGAGCACTGATTGGCTGTAGCATGATGCCGGCGCGCCCATCGGGACCACTCTTCTCAAAGTCGTCTTTAAGTCGATCAATCATCGAGTCATGCCGGAATTTCATTGCCATCAGCACAGTGGCGGGATTCTGCCCATAGTGAATATTGGGCATGTTGAATTTACGACTGTCTGCGACCTTGTCTTTGATGGCTTGTTTCTGTTCCGGCTCGGACATTACAGACAGGTGGGTATATACCACCATTAGGTTTTGCTCCCAGGCCACCAGCGGCGTCATGCGTGCGACGCGGTCCAGGATAATATCTTCGGATTTGAGCCCCATCCGTTTGGCTGCATTAAGCTGCGGTGCGACCAAGCGCATCAATTCGTCATGGCTACGATCGGGATCCCGCTCAAAACTAAAGCTCAGCGAATGGCCATGGCGCTTCATGTAGCCATTTTGTTTGCTGCGAAGGTTGTTGATGATGGTAGAGAAATCCTGCTCCGACAGAATTTCGTAGGTACCCTGAATGTCGAACAAAGTCAGCAGGGAATTGCTGTCGTTGACCAACGTATAAGGGTCTCTCAAGTCTGGATTGCGTTTGATGTCGTCATCGGTCAATCCGATCGCGGTGGCCAGATCGCAATACCCGGCCAGATCTCGGCCGACCATATAGCGAGCAATGTGGGCCATTAAATCTTCAGTAGCCGCGACTGCACGATCCAGCAATTTCATTGTTATACTCCTTGTCACGCAGGGCTATGCATTACAGCGTGGTAAACCTGTTTCCATTGCGAAAGTGGATGATGAGCTTGAAGCTCACGAGACCACTTACGGGTATCCTCCCGCATCAACTCGGGATGAAAGACGACAGCAAGTCCTGCGAAAACCTCTTCGCGTGGGTCTCCCTCGACTTGATTCAGACGAGCGATCGCCTGGGCAAACGGTGCTGGTTCATAGGTGCCCCACCCTCGCATCACATAGTCTCGATGAGTCACCAGCCAGGCCATCAAGGCCCGGGCATCTTCCCGTAATTCAGCATCGTCGCTTGAAAGGGCAATCAGCAACGTCCGTTGCAGATGATTGATGTCCTGAGGAGATAATCCTGGCAAGTAGACAAGGTAGCCGTCACCGGCCGCCAGTTCGCCCAAATGATGCCAGCCATGGCAGAGCGCATCTGCAGCCGCCAGGTTATCCAGGTCAACGCGCAGGTGGCGATCATCGCGCGAATGTACTTGCAGACCCTGCGTCGCCAGACCACAGAAAGCGCAGCGCGAGCCCAATTGCTGCAACACCTGCTCACGCCCCCCTATGGCCTGCCATTTTTCACCGGTAGGTTCCCAGGAGGCCTCAGATTGATGCCCCCAGACTTGCGCCTTGGTAGACAGCTGCAGCGTTGCCCTCGGTGTCTTTTCAAAACTGGCACCGAGGCCCGGTGCCGGCTGTATTTCCTTGTCTTTGCCCATGGCTTATGGATTCGTAGAGCCTTGGTTCGAGGACGAGATGCCGATGGTTTCACCCGCCTTCCGCTTCGTGTAGGCGGCAGAGCCCAGGACCGCGCCTGCAACCATCGGAATCCAGATTTGGCCGGCCTTGATGTCGCTATGTTGCCCGCCCTGCCCCTTCTTGAACCAATTCCAGGCGCCATAGCACACGGCGACGACCCCTCCAAATTCTCCGATGCGGTATATGCTTTGACCTCCACTCGTGGATTGATCGGCAGCATGGCCCAACATGTCGGCAAAGCCATCGGCGCGCACAATATCGGATACCAATAGACCGGTAAAAGTGACCGCAGCACTAGCCAGCATCACCGCACGAGAGACCGGATGGCGTTCACATTCAGCTACGACACTTTGCCCGCGGCATAGCTGGGTCAAGGTAATTTCGTTAATTCGTTGTTTCAGTTTTCTCAGTTTCATTTGCGTTCTCCAGAGAGGGAGGGGTTACCACACTAAGTGCAGAGAGGCCCGCGCTGCATCAATCATGCGCGGGATATTGGCAAGTGCCGCGCCACCAAAAAGATGGCCCAGCCCCTTCCAAACGTAATCTTCGGCGCCGTGCGTCGACGCTCCGTTGTTGGCTTTGCGAATCAGCACCAAGCCCTTTAGCCCAAAAAATCCGCCGAACATTGCAGCCAACGTCAAGACAGCATTGACGGCTGGTGCGAGCGGCCCAAAAGCTGAGGCTCCAGGGTAATTGATGGCCCCATAGCTGAGTGAGCCGGTACCGAACGTCTGCCAAGCTGCGTTGAGGGAGTCCGCGTAATTGGCCACCATGGCACCGATGATCAATACCGGCAGCACATCTCCGACGGTCATTTGCGGCTGGCCTGGGACTGTGTTGGCCCGCACCAACTTCACGAGAACTGATACGGTGTACCAAGCCCCGAGCAACACGCCGACTGCGAAAATAAGACGCCAGCCAGGGATCGCAATATCACTGGCTAGTTGAACAATCATCTCGGACAGATCCATGGTGTTTTCCTTATCGTCCTTCAATCACGCCGATCGGGGTGATCACACGACGTTGGTCTGCGTCTATCGCCAGAATTTGGACCCCCTCGATTGTGTCGCCGACTTGCACAATGTATGTGCTGTCGCCGTGACGGACATAAGCCTGATCCTTGTAAACGGTGTTAACTTCAAAACTCCCCAAGCGCCCCTCAGACTTATGGGTACGGGTCTGACCAGCGACTGACGGCGAAGCGGTTGCAGGAGCTGCTGCACGTTTCGTGACCTTCTTGTTGTGCCGGCGGGATGCCTCTGGACGATTCGAGCTCGCTCCCTCCGAAGAAGGAGCTGTCGCCTTTTTCGCAGCCGCTATCGTATGAGGAGCCGTGCATGCACTGGCCGTGGCTAGCTGCTGCTTGAGCAGCTTGATCTGTTCCAGCAATTCCTGTTCATGCGCGTTTGAAACTACGCGGCCTGCCGGCGAGTCAGCAGCTGACGATACCGGTTGTGCCGCATTGGGCCCGACGCTAGGGGTGAGAGTTTGTGTGGCCGCCATCGATGCTTCTTGCGCAGGAGGGGAGGCCATTTGAGGGCGAGTCATGGGCGCTGCGGCAGGAACTGCAACTGGGGGTTGTTGGACAAGCGCGCTATCTACTTGCAGCCTGGCCGGGGCGGCCTGCTCTTGGTCGAGGTATTTGTCTAGCCATGGCCAACCCCAGATGTAGCATACGCCTGCGATTGCCCCTACGAAGATCAAGTGAATACCCTTGATACGCTGTGCAAAAGGGGCTTTCAATTGTGATGGTTCGCAAGCTTGGCTTTGCTCCTGAGCTGGTGCCGCCGGTGGCACTTGGCGAAGACTCCACAGGGCATCGGCCGCCTGTTCGTGGTTTTCGTTTTTCTCACTCATGAAGTATTTCCTCGAGGTGACAACTTAGCGTTGCTGATTGGACGAAGATGATGGGTAATAAAGACCTGGTGCCATCGAGTAGCCTGAAGGTGTTGGCGCAACACGATGTGTCTGCTGCGGCTGACCTGCTTGCTGAGAAATCGCGTCCAAATTTCCTCCGGTTTTGCCGCCTTGGCCGGTAATTTCGTCGCTGCTGAGAACTGGGCCAATAAAACGAATGCCGATGGTGTGCCCTTTGGAAATCAAGACCTGTTTGGTCGGAGTGTTGGCGGCATCATTAGTCAAAACCTGGCCAGCCTGCTGGCCCATGCCGCCGATGATGGTTCCTGCTACTGCCGTTGCGTTCGGTGTGCTTGGATAGGTCTGCACCACCCCTCCTTGCGGCGTGATGATGTTCTGCGCATTGCTCTGCGCATACAGTTGCCCGGTCTGACCGATGCCGGTAGCAATGGCAGGCAGCACGATACGAGTAAACCAGCGATTATTAACTTCGCCTGATAAGCCACTGCGCATCGTGCTCGGATCTACGACTTTGGCAGTAACCTTGTATGAGCGCCCGTTCCACTCCATTGCGTCGAAGGTCATGTCGACTGTGTTGTTGATGCGCTTGTAGCCGCCAGTGGCGTAAACGCGGAGGCCAGCATAAGGTCCACTCGGGACATGTGCCTCGACCAGCGAGTTCTCGTCGGTGTCAATATCAACGTCGAGGACAGCGGCTACCAGCGTGAAGTCGGGTATCACCCGTCGAGCAGGTGCCGAGGTTGGAGAGCTATTGCTGCTGTGACCGTTAGCACTTACTTTCATGAGGGATTCACGGTAGGTTTTCTCTTCGGTCACTCGAGCGCTAGTGGCTATCCCTGGTGTCCATATTTCCAGCAAAGCGTCCAGTTTCTTGCTCAATTCGCCGGACATCTGCTGTTGCTGCTGCGGGGCTTGCTGCGCCCGTTGTTCATGGGTGATTTGGTTTGTCGGCTCACTGGGCTGGCCGCTGGGTGCTGATGCTTCGATTTTTCGCGGCTGCATCGACGGAGTCCCAATGAATGAATCACCCCGTTGGTTTGCCTCACGAGCTTTCATGTCGTTGTATTGCTTGAGCAGCGCGGCGTAGCGTGGATCTTCCTGCGTCGTCGAGCCCTGTGCGTTCTGCATGTTCGACGGGAGGGTGATCTGGGAGACCGGCTGTGATTTGTCGGTCCAGTATGTGTACAAGATGTAACCTACGGCTCCAACGGTACCCACCACTGCGAGGAGAATGAATTTGCCTTGCCGGCCAATATCGGTTTGTATGCTCATTGTGATGTCTCAGTGAAGATCCAACTGCAGGGATACGATTCGGCCCTGATCAGAAACGGTGATGTACGGGGTCGGCGGCAATCGGTAAACGTGGGTCCCGTCAGCAGAAGAAATGGTTTTGTCGAAGGGGGACTGCATATCTCCTGATGTGCGCACAAAAATCTGTCCGTCATATTGCCAGGCGCGGGTATTCGGTGGCGCTCCATGGATTGCGATTGGTATGGCATTTTGAGGGGGCAAGCCATCAAGGAAGGCTTGCAGGGTTTCGTCGTAGAGTGCGATTCGTCCGACTCCCGCAATCGGAGCTATCGCGTTGGGGCCTCTCCCCGGGATGCGCAGATCGAGACGAACATCAACTACTCGCGTGTTGGACTTGGTATCAGGTTCGCCGCTGGTCAAGCTCACCACTACCGGCGTTGCCAGGCCATATAAGAAGGCGGTTAGGTTGGCGTCGTCGTATGATGTCTTAGCAGTGATTACTACGGCCGCGGTGTCCTGGATCCATTCGGGACTGAAGTTTCGATCGTCTGACACGCGCGGTGCTGCTGCCAATGGCCAGGGTTGACCTGTGCTATCAAGGAAAAGGATCGTCGTTGTTTTACCCGGCAGCGTGCGAGCGACCGGGATCTTGGCTCCTGGAGACAAATCGACAGATAAGGTGTTGATGCGGGGGACGGCGCGGACGGGCTGGTATGCGGTAGCGCGGCGGAATCCATCCAGCTTGTCGCGCAACTGCTTCACCTCTGTTGGTTTCAATGGTGCGACCACATCTGCCGCAGCAGCGCTTGGCCCGGCCAACGGCGGGCGAGAGGGTGGAACAGGCTGCCCAGAAGGCGCGGAGCCGCTCGTTGATCCTGATGTCGCATATTGGCTACCGTCATAACGGGTCGTTGGGAACGCTGCCTTCAGCTTTTCGCTGCCAGGAGCTGCGGGAAAACTATCGCTCTTCGCTGCTCCAGTGTCCGCAGCAAACGAGGCGCTACATAACAACGCGCCCAAGCAAAACATAACAATAGGTTTCATGCGCGTTACCTCGGGATCAGTTCAATTCGACGGAGTTGAACACCTTCGATGTTGTCGAGTACGGTGGAGCGTTCTACCTCGATCGTGGCCATGAAGTTCATCGGGGCCATCTCCGTGGTTTGCCCAACAGCTTGCACCTGTATGGGCATCCGAATTACCCACTGGTAAATGCCATCCACAGGGGCCTCGCCAACCAGGACGGCGGTGCCGCCGTTGGCTTGCAGATTCATGCGTTGTTTACTCTTCACTAAATCGAGTAGCTTGGAATCATTCAGCGCTTTGAGCACCGATTCATAGCCTTTAGCGGTGTAGCGCGGTCGTACGTCTTCGAGCTGCTGTCGCCAGTGCACGAAGTCCAGCATGAGGCTGCGCTCCAGGGTCTCTTTGCCGAACTGAAGAACATCAGAAGATTTGCGGTATGGTTGGGACATCGGGATAAGCTGCATGTACCGGCCGCGATCCGCTGCGAAATATTCACGGACTCGGTGGGCCGCAAACCAAATGCCCATGACGTTTCCAGCAACTGCAATAACCAAAGTAAGGCCCAAAATGTAGTTGAGCCGAACTGCCGAGATGCTCATGAAGCGAAACTTGCGCCGCTGAGTTTCCATTTGAACCGCAGGCTTGATTGAATCGTGTGTTTGGTGCAGTTTCGCCACTGCCTCTTCCAGCATCTGGTTGACTTCGTCGCGCGCGCTCATAGCACCTCCTGAGTAGTCTCAATTTTTCGTATTATATATATTGCGCGAAAAATGACAACAGCACCGGCCGGTACGAGCAGCACCATTAAGGTCGAAAAAAATAGGTCGTCACACTGGCTAGGACATTTCGTCCATCGAAGGGGAAATTCGCGTAGACTTAAAGGGTTGGATATCTTGAAGTTTGCGCAACTAAGCCACTATCATGTACGGACATTATAGATGTCTCATATTACGAGTTGACTATGAAAGAAAACGAGATTACTATAGCTGAAGTGGTTGCAGGTTTGGAGGGTCTCATTTCATGGTGAGTAGACCGGAACGCCGCTCCCGCTCCACGTACATAGAAGGATCGATGACGGCTGAGGAGTTCGAGAAAGCCTTGGTAAATATCCAGATCAAGAAAGTCGCTCCGCGGACTTTGGCTGCTGCACGTGAAGTGCTGGTCGATGGAGTTCCGGCTCCACAAGTCTGGGAAAAGCATGGAATGGAAAAAACCCAGCTCTATCGATTTACAGCCAAGCTACTGAAGCTCAAAGCTCAACAAGATGATCCAGGAGTTCTGGTTAAAGCCATCTTGCCAAGCAACGCAGCAAAGTTAGTCGAATCCCTATCCGAAGCGTGGCAGAAAAAACAACAGTTGCAGGGGCAATTAGAGGAGCTCCGTTCGCTCACCTCGGCATGTCGCCAGGAGCTGGACGACACGATCCGCTCAGCCCTGCAGGTTCAGCAATCTATTATCGAGGGGCAAACCCATGGCGAAGCAAAGCCGAGCCAACGGATACATGAAGAAGCAGCTGGTCGTAAACCAGAAGGGCGGCATAGGTAAAACAACGCTCTGCCGACAGCAGACCTTTTATACCCATGAACTCGGTTATCGAGTGCTGGCAGCAGATCTGGATCCTCAGGGCAACTTCACCCGCACTATGCTACAAGTCCGCGAGCGAAACGGACTCCCGCCGGCTGGAGAGGTGATGACGGCTGCGCATTTGTTTATGGAAACCCCTCCAGACTTGCCTCTACTGTGGTGTGACGACGGGCTTGCCCTACTACCCTCAACCCCTGAGCTTCTAGATATTCCGACGCTCGGCCTTCAGGTGATAGGTCGGCCACGGAAAATCCTTGAGCACATAGAGAGTAGGAATCAATTTGACTTCATGATTACCGACATCGGTCCTGCACGTCTCGCGATGATGAAGGCAATTCTCCAGGCTGTCGATTTTGTAGTATGCCCTTTCGACATTGATCAGGACGCCATCGATGGCCTACACACGCTTATGCACGATATTCGTGAGGCTCAAACAGTTCTCGGCAATCCAACTCTGAAAATGCTAGGTGGCTTAGCATCACTAATCAATACTGACCGTGTGTTCGAGGTCCGAAGTGTGGAGGAACTCAAACAAGCGATGGGAGATATTATCATTCCTCCAGTGCTGTATGATCGCGCAGCTACTAAATACGCCAAAGATTACCCGGTATGGCAGAGCTCCAAAGGAATTTCCAAATCGAAAGCGGCCACGGAAATGCGAAATGTCTGCGAATACCTGCTAACTAGAATGATGGAGCAATAATGCCAAAACCCAAACTAATGATCACATCGATGGCGCAGTCGGCGCGGTCTGTACTTAACGGTAATGGCGCAACGTTAATGCCTATCGAAAAACTGAAACGTGATCCGAAACAACCAAGAAAGCGGTTTAATCAGAAGAAACTGCAATCCTTATCCGACTCTATCAAAGCTCAAGGCGTGCTACAGCCGATTGGCTGGTATCCAGAGCCGGACAATGATGGATTATATATCATCAAGTTTGGTGAGCGCCGCTGGCTGGCTTCGCAAATGGCTGGGCTGTCCGAAATTCCAGGAAATCCGGTTTTGCAAAAAAGTCGGCTCGTTCAGTTAATCGAAAACGAGCAACGGGAAGGGTTGACCTGCATGGAGGCTGCCTGGGGGATCAGAGACGCCATGGAGGAAGAAAAACTGACTGTTGCTCAAGTATGTGAACAAACTGGGTTCTCTAAGAGTTATGTCAGTAAGCTTCTAACCTTAGTCGATGCCCCAGATTTTATTCAGGATCTAGAAGAGAACGGCATCACCGAGTCGGCTGAAAATCTCTATACGTTGACGGTGTTGTGGAAAGAGCACCCCGAAGAAGTGCGTTCCTGGTGCGAGGCAATTCAAGAGGGAAGCACGATCATCCGTAGAGATATCGAGGCTTTCAAGGTAACATTACGCGGTGGCCCCATAGTCAAACAAGTTCAAGCTGTGGAAAATGCGATGCCACCCAAGCCTGAGCTAGCGGATGTAGTCAACAATGCTGCGGAGCAAAGTCCTGTTCAGAAAATTGAAACTGAGGCAGGGATCCATTCGAGCAATCTAGACCAAGAATCTGGGGGGCAGACCACAGCAGGAAATGAAAAAGCTCCAATTAATACTGGAGGAGGCTCAGAGCAGGGAGAGGAAATGGCGAATTCGCCTCGAAGTATCGAAAAACCACTCCATAAATCTTTTGAAGCTCAGCGAATTCAAGTTTTGCTAGCTGATGGGCAAATTGGACACTTGGTCCTGCCTGCCCAGGTTGAAATCCATCTCGGGAATGGCGCGCGAGTTATGGTGCCGTTCACTTATCTGGCAGAAGTCTCCCTCACATAATGAATCGGACCAGGGCCTCAAGGCCCTGGTTTTCAACGCTGCAGAATATTACTTGGTAGGTGTAGATTATGTGGACTCAGTGATGGACAACAGACCTGCCCACAGGCGCAAACTGCGCGCCTATGGACAGCCGCTGAAGCGGTTCGTCTGTTGCCCACACTGGACAGGCTGACGCGCTCCATGTGGACAAGCGCTACGCGCACGCCCGCTGGAAGCGGGCTTTGCCCACAATACGCTTGCCCAATCGAATTTTATTTTTTCCAAAACCACACCCCACCAGTGCCGTCCTCTAACGTTTCTGTCAACGTGTAAGCTCCACAGGGCACTTCGCACACACGCATTAGCTCACAACCGGCAACGGGCAGAGATACTGGCCCCTTCTCCTTCCTCATTGATATTGATCTGCTCTAGCAAGCCAACGCGCAGCCCGCCTCCGCCGGGCTTCTACAAGCGGGTGGGCACCGGCCGGAGGACTGGCCTAGGCAGACTAGGCAGCTCGCCACCGTAGTTCAATGCCTTGGCGCGGCCGGCGCCGGCGGCGCTGGCCAACAGATCCACGAGGCGCGCGCCGCGGCCGCGCCGATCGCTGCCGGCACGTCAACGCGCAGCCCACCTCTGACGGACTGCTGCAGGTGGGCATCGGCCCGGGCGACTCGGCATCGAGGTTGACGCCGGCGGCGCTGGCCAGCAGATCCACGAGGCCCGAGTCGCGGCCGCGCCGATCGCTGCCGGCACGTCAACGCGCAGCCCACCTCTGACGGACTGCTGCAGGTGGGCATCGGCCCGGGCGACTCGGCATCGAGGTTGACGCCGGCGGCGCTGGCCAGCAGATCCACGAGGGGCCCGCCGGCGACCAGTTGTTCCTGGATGGGCATCGGCCACTACGAGCTGGTCCAGGCCGGCCTGGCGGCTCGCCACCGTGGTTCACCGCCTTGGCGCGGCCGGCGCCAAGGCGCAGGCCAGCAGATCCACGAGGCGCGCGCCGCGTCCACTCCGACGGCCTGCTGCTGGCGAGCGGGCATCGGCCACGACGAGCTGGTCCAGGCCGGCCTGGCGGCTCGCCACCGTAGTTCTCTGCCTTGGCGCGGTCGGCGCCGGCAAGCAGATCACGGGAGCGCCCGCCGCGGCCGCGCCGGCGGCCTGCTGCGGATCGGCACGCATTGACCCGGGCGAGTTAGCCTAGGCAGGCTTGGTAGCTCGCCATCGAGGCTCACCGCCCTGGTGCGGCCGGCGACTGCCAGTGGATCCTATGCGTGCCCGTCGACGTGGCATCCTTGCTAAATAGCTAGAAAATCGCCACGCGGTGCTGTGTTGCAGAGTGACTGGAAAGTTGAACATCTTACATGAGAGCAAAATTGCGGTTGCTAGCGATTCGATCCGTGATGGATAACAGACCTGCCCACAGGCGCAAACTGCGCGCCTATGGACAGCCGCTGAAGCGGTGCGTCAGTTACCCACACTTGCTAGGCTGACGCGCTCCATGTGGACAAGCGCTACGCGCACGCCCGCTGGAAGCGGGCTTTGCCCACAATACGCTTGCCCAATCGAAGATTATTTTTGATTTTTCAAACCTGAAAATCGCTCGGAGCGGCTGTCTAGCGTTTCGTGCAATGTGGTTACCGGCACTGCAGGAGATGATTTTGAAGTTTCGCACGCGAAACTAAATATGTTCCCCCTGCTGCCGCGCCCCCCCAGGGGGGCTTGACCAACGGATCGCCGTTGACACTCGGGGGCAGGGGGAAATTCATCCCCTGCCCTCCTCGGAAGCGTACTCCTACCCCCCTCGTATCAAGTGGCTTTCGCGGCATAAACAGGGATCCCGCCCGCAAGCGGGCACCCTATTTATTCCACGGTCCACTTGACACTGGGAAACCAGTCTATCCTCGGTCAGCCTTTATCTTGAGGAAGGGGCTGGTGACAGCAAGGACAGAGCGGGCGTTTAAGTTTGGCGAGCGCCCGACTGATAGTAGATTCTGTGATGCCTAGTTCTTTTGCCGCTGCATAGGCACTGAATCCATCAACAAGAACCCGGCGTGCAGCATCGACACTGGTGCCCTTAAGGTTGTGTTGTTTGACTAAGGTATTGAATTCGGATGTATTCATAGGTAAGAGGTGCCCCGGTTTCCCAGGGCGAATGAAGTTAGGCTTTTACCATCCACTTTTCCCCATTTTGCCAGAGAGTCACGGCAAGGCCGCGGTCGACGAATACTTTGGCCAGGTTGATAGCCTCTAGCTGGCTGCTGCATTCGTGTAGTTCAAATGCCCCAAGAATGGCAGATAAAATCATGGCCAATTTCTGCAGAGCCCCCCCTACGGCTTGAGTCACGCACTCGGAAATGCCAGTAAAGGGAAGGCCGACTTGCGTGGCTTTCCAGAGCGGGGGAATTGTTTGATTCGTGGTAATATACGTTGTAGCCATGATACGACTCCTAGTCAGTCGGTTTTGGTTAGAAGCCCGCTTTACGGTTGCCGCCGTAGCGGGCTTCGCACTGTGGGGCTCACAGATGTCCCCCCCACTTTTCATATCCTACATGCTTGCACAGAAATATGCAAGTATGTTTGTCACTTTTGGTCTGATGTCAATCTGTGCGCCCTCTAGCACAAGAATTCGCCTACAGCTGAGCCGGAGTTCACTCGTTTCACCGTGTTTTTCAAGATAAGCCGGCTATGCGTGGTTTTCTTATGCATCTAATCATTTCTGCAGGCTGCTTCGTCTTCTCTCCTGTCCCAGGATAGTTGACTCGAAACGACACGTAAGAGGACTCGTTTCGCATCAATCTTATTTGAGTTGACTATAATTCAGAACGAGTATACTATTGTTATGGTAAACGCAACTGGAGAGCGACATGGCCTTTGACGGCGCAACTACGGTGGTTGGTCCGGCATATGTGTCTGAGGTAAAGATATCTGCCCAACAGAGACCTTATGCCTTTGTGGATGTTTACTTTGAAGAGGGGCGTAAGTCGGAGAATTTCCGCCGTATCGGATTGGTGGTTTTTGGTGACGAAGCCAAAAAACTGGCCGAATACGCTGCCCAGTTCGGTGGCAAATGCATGATTAACTTGATCGGCTACATCACGACGCGTCCCTATAAATCTAAGGGAGTAGACGAGAAGGTCAGCACTGGGCTTGAGGTCACGGTTCTATCGGCAGGGAGTATGACTGGCGATGAGTTCATGGTGCTGCAAGACACCAAATATGTTGCATTCCGTGCTAGCTGATTAGGCCTTCAACCATGTGCACAACGCTTTGCAATTGGGTGCCTACACCAGTTCTGTCGATGCTTGAGAGGTATGCATTAGCTTGTCAGCCATCTTGGATTGATGTGTCTGATCAAGCTAGGCGCATGGAAGGTTGGATTAACCATTCTGTCCATCTGTCACGCGCAGTCTACCTGTCCTGCGTAGGACAAGTTCCCGAGAGAATTACTCAAATCGAATTTTCAGATGCCCGGCGGTTAGCTAGTTTGCTGTCTACTATCGCCAAAGTGGCGCATCACCGAAGAGAAGGGGGCGCTCCTGCTTTGTTCCAGGTATATCGATTGCCCATGGCCTACGAGGCAGGAGATCGGCCGCGGACGTTGTGGTTGTCGCTGACGCTGAAGTATTTAGCGGTCGGCGAGAGTGAATTGGTTATCGACATCGCCAAGTGAGGCCAATCAACCAGGTCATAGATGGCACCAAGGTTGCCTATTTTTAGCTTAGGGTTTGTCCAAAGGGAGGCAAGGTGAGGTATTCGACTTTTTACCGGGTCGCACAAGGAACAAACGGTTTGGACTTGAGCGGCTCTGCCGCGGAGCAGTACGGTGGGCGGTTTAATCCAGCCGGTACCCCGGCGATCTATGCATCTTCGTCTATCGCGTTGGCCATCCTGGAGGTCATGGTTCAATCCCATGGTATCCGCCCGCTTGCTTGCCGTGTGATGGCGCTACAGGTACCCAGCACTGGTTTGCCGCGTCTACAAGCCAAGGATCTGCCACTGGGCTGGAATAGCCGACATGATCAAAGTGTGGCCCAAAATGTCGCACACAGGCACTTGTTTGCGAACGGCTTGTGGGGACTTCGCATTCCATCGGTCGTAATACCGGAAGAATTTAACCTTGTTCTTAACCCCCGGCACCCTCATATGCAGACGATATCTGTAGTGGAACTGCAGACATTTGATCCGGATCTGCTCACTGCTCCAAATAAGAGTGCGCAGATGGGGGCAGACCTGCCCTCTCGCCCCAAAGAGTGGACTGCAATGTTATCAAAGCAATTTGCCGTATATGCGGCACTTTCTCTTCCGCCAGACCAAAAAATTCTGGCTATTCGTCAAGGATTCCCAGCAAAAGACCTTAGCCCGCTACTTGGTGAGTTGGAGATGAGCAAACGGCAGCTCTTATCTGTCCTGGGCTTATCTGAAAGACATGGAGCACGCTTATTCGAATCGGAACGTCAGCTCAACGCAAATGCGAGCGAACGCTTATTACGTTTAGTGGAAGTTATGGTGCATGCGGAAGCTGTATTTGGCGATTCGAAGTCAGCCCGCAAGTGGCTGACCACTCAAAATTTGTCATTGTTCGCAAGGCCTGTAGATATGCTGGATACTGAATTTGGTACGAACCAAGTGCGACGGGCTCTCCTATCCATTGAGCACGGTTTGCCGCTCTAAATACACAGAAGTCTGTTGGAAAGAACCAAGAATACCCGCCGTGAGGCGGGTATTCATTTTGCTGGATGTTTGAATGTGACAGAGCTAGGCGGTCCAGGCAACCCAGCATCGAGGTTGACGCCGGCGGCGCCAGTCAGCAGATCCTGGACGCGCTCGCGGCGGTCACTCCGACGGCCAGCTGCTGGCGAGCGGGCATCGGCCATGGCGAGCTGGTCCAGGCAGGCCTGGCGGCTAGCCGCCGTGGTTCACCACCATGGCACGGCCGGCGCCGGCGGCGCTGGCCAACAGATCCACGAGGCGCCCGCCGCGGTCATTCCGACGGCTAGCT
>NJIE01000014.1 GCA_002213445.1 Xenophilus sp. AP218F
GCCCGCTCGCCAGCAGCTGGCCGTCGGAGTGGCCGCGGCGGGCGCGTCCTGGATCTGCTGGCCAGCGCCGCCGGCGCCGGCCGCGCCAAGGTGGTGAACCACGGCGGCTAGCCGCCAGGCCTGCCTGGCCCAGCTCGTCGTGGCCGACGCCCGCTCGCCAGCAGCTGGCCGCCGGCGCCGGCCGCGCCAAGGCGGTGAACCACGGCGGCTAGCCGCCAGGCCTGCCTGGCCCAGCTCGTCGTGGCCGATGCCCGCTCGCCAGCAGCTGGCCGTCGGAGCGGCCGCGGCACGCGCCTCGTGGATCTGTTGGCCAGCGCCGCCGGCGTCAACCTCGATGCCGAGTCGCCCGGGCCGATGCCCACCTGCAGCAGCCCGTCAGAGGTG
>NJIE01000015.1 GCA_002213445.1 Xenophilus sp. AP218F
CCGGCGCCGGCCGCGCCAAGGTGGTGAACCACGGCGGCTAGCCGCCAGGCAGGCCAGGACCAGTTCGTCGTGGCCGATGCCCGCTCGCCAGCAGCTGGCCGTCGGAGTGGCCGCGGCGGACGCGTCCTGGA
Organism: Xenophilus sp. AP218F; assembly: GCA_002213445.1. Classification (GTDB taxonomy): domain Bacteria; phylum Pseudomonadota; class Gammaproteobacteria; order Burkholderiales; family Chromobacteriaceae; genus Chromobacterium. The sequence goes on from NJIE01000015.1 coordinate 132, forward strand.
TCTGCTGGCCAGCGCCGCCGGCGCAGACCTCGATGCCGAGTCGCCCGGGCCGATRCCCACCTGCRGCAGCCCGTCRGRGGTGGGCTGCGCGTTGACGTGCCGGCAGCGATCGGCGCGGCCGCGACGCGGGCCTCGTGGATCTGTTGGCCAGCGCC
>NJIE01000016.1 GCA_002213445.1 Xenophilus sp. AP218F
GGCCACGACGAGGCTGGCATGTCAACGCGCAGCCCGTCGGCGACCAGTTGCTGCTGGACGGGCGTCGGCCACGACGAACTGGTCCAGGCAGGCCTGGCGGCTAGCCGCCGTGGTTCACCACCTTGGCGCGGCCGGCGCCGGCGGCGCTGGCCAGCAGATCCAGGACGCGCCCGCCGCGGCCACTCCGACGGCCAGCTGCTGGCGAGCGGGCATCGGCCACGACGAACTGGTCCTGGCCGGCCTGGCG
>NJIE01000017.1 GCA_002213445.1 Xenophilus sp. AP218F
GTAGTGATTTACTCACGAAGCTCTGACAGGTCGCAGAGAATCGGTGGCTGCGACTGTTTAACAAAAACACAGCACTGTGCCAACACGAAAGTGGACGTATACGGTGTGACGCCTGCCCGGTGCCGGAAGGTTAAGTGATGGGGTGCAAGCTCTTGATCGAAGCCCCGGTAAACGGCGGCCGTAACTATAACGGTCCTAAGGTAGCGAAATTCCTTGTCGGGTAAGTTCCGACCCGCACGAATGGCGTAACGATGGCCACACTGTCTCCTCCTGAGACTCAGCGAAGTTGAAGTGTTTGTGAAGATGCAATCTCCCCGCTGCTAGACGGAAAGACCCCGTGAACCTTTACTGTAGCTTTGCATTGGACTTTGAACAGACTTGTGTAGGATAGGTGGGAGGCTTTGAAGCTGGAACGCTAGTTTCAGTGGAGCCGTCCTTGAAATACCACCCTGGTGTGTTTGAGGTTCTAACCTTGGTCCGTGATCCGGATCGGGGACAGTGCATGGTAGGCAGTTTGACTGGGGCGGTCTCCTCCCAAAGTGTAACGGAGGAGTTCGAAGGTCACCTAGGTACGGTCGGAAATCGTGCTGATAGTGCAATGGCAAAAGGTGGCTTAACTGCGAGACCGACAAGTCGAGCAGGTGCGAAAGCAGGACATAGTGATCCGGTGGTTCTGAATGGAAGGGCCATCGCTCAACGGATAAAAGGTACTCCGGGGATAACAGGCTGATACCGCCCAAGAGTTCACATCGACGGCGGTGTTTGGCACCTCGATGTCGGCTCATCACATCCTGGGGCTGTAGCCGGTCCCAAGGGTATGGCTGTTCGCCATTTAAAGTGGTACGTGAGCTGGGTTCAAAACGTCGTGAGACAGTTTGGTCCCTATCTGCAGTGGGCGTTGGAAGTTTGACGGGGGCTGCTCCTAGTACGAGAGGACCGGAGTGGACGCACCTCTGGTGTACCGGTTGTGACGCCAGTCGCATCGCCGGGTAGCTAAGTGCGGAAGAGATAACCGCTGAAAGCATCTAAGCGGGAAACTCGCCTGAAGATTAGACTTCCCTGAGGGCTTGACCCTCCTGAAGAGTCGTTCGAGACCAGGACGTTGATAGGTCGGGTGTGGAAGCGCTGTGAGGCGTGAAGCTAACCGATACTAATTGCTCGTGAGGCTTGATCCTATCATTTGAGTGGCTTGGGTTGACCAAGTGACGAGAAGAGTGAAGTGTGCGACGCGATCAAATGCTCAAGAATTAATTCAGTGCCAAGCCGGAGAGCTTGGGACGAGGCTTCTTTCAGTTTGTGACAGTTTATGTCTGGTGGCCATAGCGAGGTGGTCCCACGCCTTCCCATCCCGAACAGGACCGTGAAACGCCTTAGCGCCGATGATAGTGTGGCATTCGCCATGTGAAAGTAGGACACCGCCAGACGCCCCATAAGACAAAGCCCAGCTCAAACGAGCTGGGCTTTGTGCGTTTCGGCGACACAAACGACCGCCATGCCGCCCGGCTTGGGCGTTTTTATCCCTCATTTTCTGCTTTTGCTGCGCTGACGCAGCGGTCGCGACCGGCTTGTTTGGCCTGATACAGGCAGGCATCTGCGCGCTGGATCAGGCTTTCCGGCGTGTCGTCGCGGCGCAGGGCGGCGACGCCGACGCTGATGGTGACTGGCCGCTCGCAGGCAAACGCATGCCCGCGGACCCGTTCCGCCAGGCGATTGGCCAGCTGCAGCGCGCCTTCTTGCCCGGTTTCCGGGCAGATCAGCAAGAACTCTTCTCCGCCCCAGCGCACGGCGGTGTCAAGTTGCCTGGCGCTTTGTCGCAGCAGCTTGGCGAAGCCGCGCAATACCTGGTCGCCTATCGGGTGGCCGTAACTGTCGTTGATGGTTTTGAAATGGTCGATGTCGATCAGCAGCACCGAGAACGGCCGCTCGCTGCGCTGCGAGCGCTCGGTTTCTTGCTGCAGGGTGCGGTTGGCGTGGCGGCGATTGGAGAGTCCGGTGGCTTCGTCGGATTCGGCCTGCCGGCGCAGCACCTTGAGCAGCGCGTGGCTTTCCCGCAGCCGGCGAAAGGCGAACAGAGACATCGATGCCGTCATGGTGAGGCCGATCAGCAGCACGTCGCCGATTTGCTTGGCGGGGTGGCTGTGCAGCCAATCGTCCAGATGTTCGAACAGCTGCCAGTGGCTGAACAGCAGGTAGCACAGCAGGTTGAGCGCGGCGATGAGCGCGAGTTCGCGCCGGATGCGCCGGGGACTGAACGGCCAATTCTTCATATCGCCCGCCTGGAAGGAATCTCTTTTCTTGCTAGCGCAAGATGGAGGCGGGGACAAGGCGGCGCGGCGCGGCAAAGAAAACGGCCGCGCAGGGCGCGGCCGGATGGCGATCGTGCCTGGGCCTTGTCAGGCGGCCATGAAGCGGGAGAGCGGGGTGCTGCTCCAGTCCACGCTGTCGAGCAGGTTCTTCACGATCAACCCCAGCTCGGTATCGCCTTCTATTCTCAGTTTGCGGTTGAAGAACAGGGTGTCCGGGTCTTCCTCGCGCAGCATCATGCGGGCGAAATCGGCGGCGTTGGCGGACAGGCACAAGTCGGGCTCGCCGTCGCCCTTGTCCAGCGAGAAGCGCTGCTCGTCGGCGGTGAAGCGCAGCGTGACGCCGGCGTCCAGAACCTGGACGGCGAAGCGGCGGCCGGCCAGGAGCGCCATGTCGGCGGGCAGCACCTGGCGTCGCACCAGCTGGTTGAGCGCGGCGACCAAAAGCCAGCTGGGCGGCGTGGCCGGCAGCTTGGCGATCAGGCCGGACAGGCTGGCAGGGATAGTCAGATCAGGAACACGCATGGCTGAGTTCTCCGGTTTGGGCGATGCCGGCTAGGCTGCGCCAGTAGCCGTCTACCAGCTGGCCGGACGCGGCGGTTTGCAGGGAGGGCAGCAGGTCGGTTGCGGCTGCCCGGCCGTCCAGCACCTGGCGGAAGGCGGACACGACTTGCGCCGTGCCCTGGGATTGCGGGCTGACGCGCACGGAGTCCACGCCGCAGGCGCGGGCTTCGGCCAGGTGTTGCAGCAGGCTGTGGCAGCCCTGGGACATGGTCTGGATGCCGTTGATGCACAGGAAGTCCTGGCCTTCGCGGGTGGCCAGCGTCAGGCCGTCCGGGTGCTCCAGGCAGCGGAACTGGCAGTCGTCCTTGTTCAGATTGTAGTGGCGGGCGGTGAAGCAGCGCGCCGACAGCGCCAGCGGCAACTTGCCCCAAGCGAACAGCTCGGTTTCCACCTTCACGCCGCGCGCGCGGGCGGCGGCGAGGACGCCGGCCAGCATGACGCGGGTGATTTCCACCGGCGGCAGCCAGCGGCAGCAGCCCAGGCTTTGCATCAACTGCAGCGTTTCGGCATTGTAGATGTTGAGGTGCGGCCCGGCGACGAAGGGCAGCTTGCGCTCGCGGGCGAGCTTGACCGCGCCCAGATCGTTGGCTTCCACTTTGACCTCGCCGTTGTCCACCAGCTTGCGCAGGCGCTTGAGGTCGGATTCGCTTTCGATCAGCGCCTGACAGGACAGCACCACTTCCCGCCCGCTCGCGGCCAGGTCGCCGGCCAGCGAGATCCAGTCTTGCGGCCGCATCTGCTGGCGGCGGGAACAGACCACTTCGCCCAGGTAGACGCTGTCCAGCGGCCAGTCGGCGGCTTCGCTGTAAAAGCGCAGGATGTCGTCGCGCGACCAGAAGAACAGCACCGGCCCCAGCGTCAGTTTCAAATCGATTGGTGTCATCTCGGTACTCGGCATCATCATTTCCACGGCCGGTCGTAAGCGCCCAGCGTCTGCTGCTGGCCTTCGGCAACCTTGGCCAATGCCTGTTGCCAGGCCGGCTTGACCATGAAGCGGTTGCGTTCGCGGCCGGCGGCGTCCAGCGCTTCGCGCAGCGTGCGGGTCACCTGCGCCACGTAAGCCGGGCTGCGCTGGCGGCCTTCCACCTTGATGGCGGCGACGCCGATGTCGAGAATCTGCGGCAGCATCGCCAGCACGTTGAGGCTGGTGGGCTCTTCCAGCGCGTAATAGGTGTCGCCCCGCACGTCGAAGCGGCCCTTGCACAGCGTCGGGTAGCCGGCCGGCTCGTCCTTGGCGTACTGGTCGATCAGCACGCCGGAGAGGCGGGCGTTCAGTTGTTCCTCGCCGTGCTCCCAGCGCACGAACTTGGCCGGCGAACAGACGCCGTGGGTGTTGGGCGATTCGCCGGTGGCGTAGCTGGACAGCAGGCAGCGGCCTTCCACCATCACGCACAGGCTGCCGAAGCCGAACACCTCGATTTCCACTTCGGTGTGGTCGATCACGTGTTTGACCTGGTCCAGCGTCAGCACGCGCGGCAGCACCGCGCGGCGGATGCCGAACAGCTCGCGCGCCAGGTTGATGGCTTCGTAATTGGTGGCCGAGCTTTGCACCGACATGTGCAGGCGCAGCTCGGGGTGGCGGCGGGCGGCGTAATCCATCAGGCCGAGGTCGGCCAGGATGACGGCGTCGACGCCCAGATCGGCGGCTTCGTCGACGGCGCGATGCCAGCGGCTGATGTCGCCGCCCTGGGCGTAGGTGTTGATGGCCATCAGCACCTTGCGGCCGCGCTCGCGCGCGTAGCGGATGCCGTCGCGCGCGGTTTTGTCGTCGAAGTTGAGCCCGGCGAAATTGCGGGCGTTGGTATCGTTTTTCAGGCCGAAGTAGACGGTGTCCGCGCCATTGTCGACGGCGGCTTTCAGTGCCGGCAGGCTGCCCGCCGGGCACACCAGTTCGGGCAGGATGGTGGTCGCTGGCATGGTGGTTTGTCGGGTGGGAAACCCGCCGACAGTAGCAGAGCCGGCCTTGCCTGCCCTTGTCTTGGGTCAAGCCGGCGGCGATGGGACAACGTCAAGGCTTGCCGTCGGCGGCCAGTCGCAGCGGCGCGCTCAGGCTCAACTCGCGCGCGGAGCCGTCGCTGTCCGTCCAGCGCACGCTGACCACGGCAAGGCCGTTCCGGATCGCGGCGCGGCATTCGAAGCGCGGCTCGCCGCCGATGACGGCCCCGGCGGCGGCGAAGTTGTTGTTGGCGCAAAGCGCTGGGCGTCCGGCGTAACGCTGCTCCAGCGCCGCCTGCGCCAGATTGGTGGCGGTGTTGTAGTCGTCGGCGGCGATCCGGCTGTGCAGCAGTTCGGTCTGCAGCCGCAACAGGCCCAGCGCGCCGAAGGCCAGGATCAGCAGGCTGAACAGGATTTCGATCAGGGTCAGTCCTTGCGCGCGGCGGCTCATGGCGAACCTCCGTCTATCCAGCTGAAGGCCCGCAGCCGCAGGGTCTGGCCGGCCGGCGTCGCGCCGCCGCCATCGCCGGGGGTGAAGGAGGGCGGCAGCGCGCGCAAGTCTATGGTGGTGGAGCCGCCCCAGCGGTGGCCGGGCTGGGCCGCGCCGGCCTGGCGCGCGGCGGCGACGTAGCCGTGGATGGTGGTGCTGCCGCCGCAGTTGAGCAGATTGCCGGCCCAGACGTTGCCGTACACCTGGCTGAACGCGCCGAGCGTGATGTCGCCGCCCTGGAAGCGGCCGTCGCGATAGCCGCCGGCCATCAGCACCGCGTTGCCGACCGGCCGGCCGCGATAGCGGCCTTCCGCGTCGCAGTCGTCGCGGGGGCGCAGTTTGGGAAAGTCCGGGTTGAGGCAGACGCCGACGGCGGCGGCGTAATTGACCGCGTAGCTGGTATGCTGGCCGCTGGTGACGATATGGCCGCTGGCGATGAAGCTGTTGTGATAGACGCCGTTGCCCAGGCGCAAGTCGCCGTCGAACCAGGCGACGCCCGGCGCCAGGGTCTGGCCGTCCAGCTGCCAGTGGCCGGGACGGCTGCCGGCGAAACAGTCGTTGTGCGCGGTGTGCCCTTTGCAGAACAGGATGGCCGGCTGGCCGGGCAGGCATTGCCCCTGCGCGTTCAATTGCCGGCACAGATGGTTGGGCAAATTGCGCTCCGGGTCCTTGCCCAGTTGGTAGTCGCCGTCGGCCAGCGCGCCGACGGCGCGCACATGCACCCGGATACGGCCTTGCGGAGTGAAGTCGAATTGATAATGCGCTTCGCCGCGATAGTCGTACGCGTCCAGCCGCGGCCTGGCCAGCGCGACGCGCGGCACCGCTTGCAGCGGCAGCGACAGGGCCGGCTCCCGGCTCAGGCGAATCTCCGGGTTGGCGGCGTTGTAGCGCGCTTCGCCCGCGAAGACGCCCGATACCGGACTGCCCCAGCCCTGGATCGAGACATTGCCCAGCGCGCGCAGCTGCTCCAGCCGGCCGATGCCGTCGATGCGCACCGACCCCCGGCTGTCCAGTCGGCCGATACGCGCGCCGCCCATGCGGATATCCACGTCGCCTTGCGTCTCGGCCTGGCCGATGGCCGGACCATCCGCGCCGGGGCTGTTGAAGAAGCGCGCCGCGCCGTTGACGCGCGCCAGCCGCAGCACGCGCGCGCCGCCGCGCAGGGTCAGCGAACCGGCGCTCTTGATTTCCTGATAGCTGCCGTCGCTGATGTCGACGTCGCCGTTGGCGTGCAGGCTGTCCAGGGTCTGGTTGCCGGTGATGGTGACGTTGCCGCTGCTGGCGAGCGAGCCGATGCCCGATATCGAGCCGCCGAGCGTGACGTTGCCGTCCACGCTGACGGCGGCGGGGGCGGCGTCGGTCAATACCCTGATGTCGCCGGCGAGCGCGAGATCGCCCACCAGCGACAGCGCCGCGCCGGCTGGAGAGTCTTGGTCGCGCTTGACGTCCCGGCTGACCAAGACGCGCTCCCCGTCGTAAAGCCCGGCGCTGCGCAGCGTTTGCCAGCCGTTCTTGGCCGGCGCGAGGCTGAGCGCGAAGCGCGGGTCCCGCGGCAGCGGCTTGCCGGCCGCCAGCGCCAGCTCGGCCTGTTGCAAACCCAGTTCGGCGTAATTGAGCGCCTGGTGGTAACGATGCTGGTTTTGCGCGTTGGCGTGTTCCAGCGACAGCAGCCGGGAGCTGGCCAGCAGGGCCAGGCTGGCGATGGCCAGCAGGGTGAGCACCATGAACAGGGTGGACAGGCCGCGCGCCCCGCGCCGCGCGCTCATGGCTGGACCACCTGCGGACGGTTGCGCAGGGCGACGCTGGTGCGGATGGCGAGCGTGACCCTTTCGCCGCGCGGCAGCGGAGCGGCGGCTTGCAGGGCGATGCCGATGCCGCGGTCGTCGGCCTCCTCGCTGAAGCGCAAGCTTTCCACCTGGCCGATGTCCAGCGCGCTCAACGCGCTCCACTCCTTGTCCGCCGCCAGGCAGCTCCAGCCGGCCTGGTCGCTGGCCAGACGCTGCAACACGCCGCGCCGGTAGGCCGGCTTGCCCTGATAGCGCAGGCGGAAGGCGAAGTAGCGCTGGCTGCGGTCGGCGCTGCCCGGCGGCGCGTCGTAGGCGTAGCGCAGGCACTGGCCGTCTTCTTCGATGAACAGCTGGCCGTAAGGGTTGGCCTTGCCGTCGTCGCGCCAGTAGCCGGCGCGGCGCAGCTCCATCGCCATCAGCGACAGCGAGGCGTCCACCATTTCGCCCAGTTGCGCTTGGCGTCGCTCGCGGCTGCGATCCAGCATGGCGTTGACCAGCAGCGAGGACACCGTCAATAGCAGGCCCAGGCCGATGGCCATGGCGATCAGCAGCTCGATCAGGCTCAGGCCGCGCGGCGGTTTCATGGGCAGGCCGCCTCCGCGGCGTGAATCAGGCCGGTGGGCAGCAGCCGCAGCTCGGCCGGCTGGCAGCCGTCGCGCTCCAGTCGCCACTCCAGACCCTTGAGCAGCCGTCCGTCCGCGTCGTAAGGCAGGCCGTGCAGCGGAGAGAATTGCAGCTCGCCGGGCGAGCCGTTCAGCCGCAATCTGGTGCCGGCATGCTCGCCGCCGGAGAGGCAGCGCACGTCCCGCTCCGGCAGGCAGTCGCTGTGGTTGCGCAGATAGGAGACGCGAATCCGCCAGCTCTGGTCCGGCTGTTCGCTGGCCGTCACCCAGACCGGGCGCTGCGCGCTGATCGCCGTTTTGCGCGCCAGGCTGAGCGCGGCGGCCACGTCGTCCAGCGCGCCCTGCAATTGCTGGCGGCCGATCCAGCGCGACACCGCCGGCAGGGCCAGGCCCAGCAGGACGGCCAGCAGCGCGCAGGTGGTCAGCAGCTCGGCCAGGGTTAGTCCGTTTTGGCTCCGGCGCATCATCGTCCCCAGCAGGCGGCGGGCGCGAGCGCGGTGGTTTGATTGCGCTGCGTCAGCATCATTTCGCGGCAATCCCGGTCCGCCGCCTGCGGGCCGTCGTCGCGGGCGCGGGCGACGACGAAGAAGCCGTGGCCGTCGCTGGCGCGGCCGGTGTCTAGCCGGTAATAGCCTTGCGGACTGTCGGCGGAGAGGCCGAGCGTAGCGAGGTCGGGGGCGTAGTCGGCGTGAAAGCCGCGGTAGCGCAGCTGGGCCTGCTGCAAGGGGTACAACGCGGCCAGCGCGTCGCTGCGCCGGCTGCGCTGTAGATGGCCCTGGTAGGCCGGCAAGGCGATGCCGGCCAGGATGGCGACGATCGCCAGGACGGTCAGCAATTCCGGCAGGCTCAAGCCTGCCGACGAAACGGGGCGGCGCGCGGACATGGTGGTTTGGCCTGTAGGCGCCGGCGGAAACCAATCCATCGCGGCGGTGGCAGGGCGGCCGTCGCCTGCCGGCGCGGCCCTCACTATGTCCTAGCGCCCGCGGAAGGCGCAGTCAAGGCAGGCTCAGAACGGCGCGATCATCTTGGTTTTGGCGACCAGCACGATGTAGGCGACGCAAGCCAGCGCCAGGATGAAGGCGATCAGGCGGGATGGCTTGCTCCTGCCGTACTTGAGGGCGACGCTGCCCAGCGCGATATAGGCGATCAGGCCGGCGATCTTGGCGATCAGCCACGGGCTGTGCAGGATAGGCCAGCCACCCATGACCACCAGCGCGATGGCGCAGCCCAGCAGCAGGGTGTCGATGACGTGTGGCAGGATGCGAACCGGCTTGAGCGCCAGGATGTGCTGTTTGCCGCCCAGCATCAACCCGCCGCGCGCGGCGAACAGCAAGATGGACAGATAGGCGAAGCCCATGTGGGCGTGCTTGAGAATCAGGTAAGGGTACATGCGCGATGCCGGTAGGTTGAGGCGCGAGCCGCGCCGATGGCGGGCATGGTACACGGCATGGCGGCGGAATGGCTATCGGTAGCGGGACCAGAGCAGTTTGACGGAGGTTGAGCCTGAGCCATTGCCGGCGCCCCCGTCAGCGTCCGGCGGCAGGTCGGACACGTCGATCACGGTTTCCGCGCCGAGGGTGTTGGCGATGTCGGCTGGCGGCGGCTTTCCGATGTAGCGCTGCAGCGCGGAGGCCACCCGCCCCCGGATATGGCTGCTGCCGTCGGTTTTCAGCGTGTTGCCGGCCAGCACCGCGCCGACAACCCGGCTGTATGCGCCCAGATGGATGTCGCCGCCGCGGTAAGGACCGGCGGCCGAGCCGCTGCCCGCCAGCAGAGCGATCGATCTTAACGCCGCATGGGCGTCGAGGAAGGCGTTTCGATCGGCGGCGCAGTGGTTGAGCGGATGGCGGTCCGGAAAGGCGGCATTGTTGCAGACTGCGGCCGGTCCGGACGCGGCCAGCGACCAGATCAGGGTGTCGCCCGAGGTGACGGCGTCGCCGCTGGCGAGAAGGGTGGCGCGCAGATGGCCGTATAGCTTGACGTTTCCTTCAAAGAACCAGACGCCGGGGCTGATCTCCTGCTGATCCGGCCTGCCGGTTGCGGTTTTGAGTTGCCATTCGCTCGGGGCGCTATCGCCAAGGCAGCCGTTGTTGCCGTCGCTATCGCAGATGCGATAGGCGGGAGGCCGGCATTGCTCGGCGTCGGCCGCCAGCGTTTGGCACAGATAGTTCCGTTTGGGGTCGGCGCTTGAGCGCCCTAGGCGGTAAACGCCGTCGGGCATGCCGTGGATATGGCGCACTTCGACCCGGATGCGTTGCCATGGCTGGGCCCCGTCGGCGGACCAGAATACGCGGTAGTTGGCCTGATCGCGGTAATCGTTGGCGTCGATGTGCGGGCGGGTTGCCCGGACCGGCTCGACGAGCGGCAAGGACAGGGTCAGCGCGGGGTCGACCCGCACATTGACATTGGGCGACTCGGGCGAATGATTCGACCCGCCGCGCACGACGCCGTCGCGGATTTTCGCGTCGCCGCGCAGCGTCAGCTTGCCCAGTATTCTCAAACGCTCGATCCAGGCGGAGCTGGCGCTGGCCAGATCTCCGCCAAGCAAGATCTCGCGGGGCACGGCCACGCTGCCTCCGAGGCTGGAGGCGCGGTGCGCCCATGCCGTTTCCAGCAAATCGCCGCGGCTGGACAGCGCGCCGTTCGCCCAGGCCTTGCCAACGCGGCTGCCCGGCCCCATGTCGATGTCGCCTTGCGAACGCAGCTCCAGAAAATCGCCGCTGCCGACATGGATGTCGCCGTTCGACCACAGCGTCAGGCGGCCATCTGCCGGCGGCGCGCCGTTGAAGCGCACTTCGCCGGTGGCGCGGATGGCCTCGACGCCGTTCAGGCTGCCGGTGCTGTCGACCGCGCCGTCCACAAGCAGAACGGCGTTGCCCGCGCCATTGACCGTGATGTCTCCGGAAGTTCGCAAGCCGCCGGACAACTGTATCGGCGCTTGCGCGGGCGCGGCGGGCGATGACTGCAAGCGAAAGACCAGATCCAGCGTCGCGGTCGCGCCATCGGCGAGCCCGGTAACGGTGGCGCGCGCAAGGTCGCTTCCCCTGGCGCGCGGCAGCAGGCTCAGCCGGATTCCGCTTGCCAAGCCGCCGTCCAGCCGGAGCCGGGCGCCTTTGTCCGTCAGGCTGTCGCGTTCGGAAGCGGGAAGTTTTTGCAGATAGGCGCGCAGCAATTCCGCCCCCGTCCAGGCGCGCAACTGGGCTTCGCTATTGGCGCGCAAGGCCTGGGCGAGCGCTTGCTGGCTGTACTGGCGGTGCAGGTAGCCGGCCAGCATCGCGGTCAGCGCCAGCCCGGCGAGCAGAACCAGCAAGGTCAGCGCGAAACCGCGCTGGCTACGGGCGCGGGGCGGCATGCTCAGGTTTTGGCGGGAAAGTTGATCAGGCAACTGACGAAATCCCGGTCCAGATGCTGGGTGGCGTCGCGCAGCTGCAGCAGCACGCGCTGATAATTGCCGACCGCGCCGGCATTGTAGGGCGAGCAACTGCCGGCGGCGAGGGAGAAGCGCAGGCTCTGGCTGGGAGGAAGGCCGCTGGCCAGAGGCGTGGCGCGCCAGCGAATCCGGTTCCATTTGGCGGGCAGGACGTCGCCTGGCGCGCTGCAGTCGCCGGCCGAGAACGGGCGCAGCAAGTAGATGGCCTGCCGGCTGAACAGCAGGCCGCGGCATTGCAGCTGGGCGCGGTCAAGGTCGGGACGCGCGCGCCAGAACAGGGCGTTGTGATTGCCGCTGGCGAGAGTGAGCAGCGGCAGTTTGCCATCCGCGTCCGGGGCGATGTCGTCTTGGGTGGGCGCGGAGAACAGATCCGCGCCGGGCTGGGCGGCCTCGATGCCGAAGCCGGCTTCCTGGACATGGGTTTGCATGCCCAGCAGGGCCGCAATCAGCTGGCTGTCTTGCCGGGCCAGCTGCGCGGCGCTGTTTTCGTCGGCGAAGAGGGCTTGCGCGCTGTGGCGGTATAGCGTCATCGCCGCCAGCGCGGTCAGCGACGCCAGCGCCAGCGCCACCATGATTTCTATCAGGGTAAAGCCGCGGCAGGGATCAGGGCGCATGGGTGCTCAATCGGTGAGAGCTTGCGCCGTCGGAGCCGACGACGGTCAGCGTTTGCAAGCGCAAGGGGATGGCGACGCCGCCGCCGCCCGGGGGGGAGACGAGGACATTCAGGGTCTCGCAGCGATGCAGGCCGCCCTGGCTGTGGCCGTGGTCCAGCGTCAGCGCCGCCGGGTTGCAAGGCGCATAGCCTTGCAGCTGGCCGCGCATGGCCGCCAGCAACTGGCTGTCGCGTTGCAGTTGCTGATGATTGATTAGGCTGCGGGTGGTGACGAAGGCCAGCCCCAGGCCGATCAGCATCAGCAGCAGCATCGCGATCAGGTTTTCCAGCAGGGTGAACCCCGCTTGCTCACAACGTGCCGGAGACATGGTCGGCGTTTCCTTTGATGCAGTAGTCTGGCGCGGCGGCGCAGGGCTTGGCGGCCAGCGCGGCGGGGGCGGGCAGGCCGGCCGGGTCCAGCGCCAGGCAGGGCGGCGGCGCTGCGGCGTCGCAGACGGCCAGCGCGGGGGCGATGGGCGAGGCGGCGCGCCAGAGCGGCGCGCCGGAGCAGTCAGCGCGCGCCTGCGCCGCGTCCGGGTACAGGCACAGCGCGCCGCCGTCCGCGGCCACCAGCACGGCGGCGGCTTCGTCGCGCGCTTTGCCGGCCGGGTTGCGCAAGGCCTGGCTTTGCGCGCGGGCGTAGCCTTCTTCCAGCAGGTGGCGGCTGAGTTGCAGGCGCGCGGCTTCGTTGAAGTTGCGCGTCAGCGGCACGCTGAGCAGGGCCAGCGTTGCGATCAGCGTCAGCGCCAGCGCCACTTCCAGCAGGGTGACGCCGGCGTGGCGGCGGTTTACCAATGGGTTTTGCATGCCTCGCTCGCGGTGTTGTCGGCGGGTTTGACGCTGTCCAGCGTCAGCGTGCAGCCGTTGGCGTTGCTGTCCGTCTTGGCCTTGGCCGTCAGCGTGAAGCTGCCGTCGCCGTGATTGGCGTACTGGTAATCGAATTCGGCCTGCGCCGGCCGCCAGCGCGAGCCGACCGCGGCGATGACGCCGGCGGTGTCGCCGGCGCTGGCGGGGTAGTCGCGGGTCAGCAGCTTCACGCTCTCCAGCGCCATGGCCAGCGCCTGCAGGTCGGCTTTGGCGGTATTGGCCTTGCCGGCGACGATATGGCTCTGGTAGGCGGGAAGGGCCACGGTGAGCAAGATGGCCAGCACCGCGCAGCTGATCAGCAGTTCGATCAGAGTGAAGCCTTGCTGGGAGCGGATGTCAGTCATTGGCCTGCAACTGGTATTATCCAAGCAGGCCATGTTCATGCAAAATGATTATTTTTTCAATAAATTGGATTTGATTTGCGTCAAACGATGGCGCATTGGCCACAGGGGCCAAGCGCGCGAAGGGGCGCGCGGCCAAAATGCTACAATCACGGCCTGACCGACTCGTCTCGCTTCACGCCCGCGCATGCTGTTTCTCTACCAGTCCAATCGCCTGGAACAACTGGGCGAACTGTTTTGCGGCATGACTCAGGCCATGCCGCTGGCCGACCCGTTCGCCGCCGAAACCGTCATCGTGCAAAGCCGCGGCATGGGGCGCTGGATCACGCTGGATCTGGCCCGCCGTGCCGGCGTGGCGGCTAACCTCAATTTCGTGCTGCCGGCCGCCTTCGCCTGGCGCTTGATGCAGCAGGTGATGCCCGACTTGCCGAAAAAGTCGTCCTTCGTCCCCGAGGTGTTGGCTTGGCGCTTGCTGGCGCTGTTGCCGACGCTGGCGGGCGAGCCTTTCGGCCCGCTGCTGCGCTACCTGGAAGGCGGGGAGGGCGCGGCTTTCGAACTGGCCGGCAAGGTGGCCGACATCTTCGATCAATACCTGGTGTTCCGTCCGGACTGGATACGCGCCTGGGAGCGCGGCGAGCTGTTGGGGCTGGGCGAGGACGAAGCCTGGCAGGCCGCGCTGTGGCGGCGGCTGGCGGCCAGCGATCCGGGCCGCCACCGGGTGCGCATGCTGGACCAGTTTTTCGCCGACCTGAAGCCGGAGCACCTGCCGTCGCGGGTCACCCTGTTCGGCATCGCCAGCCTGGCGCCGATGTATCTGGCGCTGGTCAAACGCCTGGCGGAGCTGACCGACGTCTGCCTGTTCACCCTCAATCCGTGCGAAGCCTACTGGGGCGACATCGTCGACGCCCGCCGCAAGCTCAAGCTGCGCCAGCAGGGCGATCTGTTCGCCACTTCCGGCCATCCGCTGCTGGCCTCGCTCGGCAAGCAGGGGCGCGACTTTTTCGAGCTGATCGCCGAAGACGCCGAACTCGACGCCCGGCCGCTGTTCGACGCTCCGGGCGGCGACAGCCTGCTGTCGCGGCTGCAGCGCGACATCCTGCAACTGAACGACCCGGCCGAGCAGGTCCGGCCGCTGGCCGCCGCCGACGATTCGGTGCAGCTGCACGCCTGCCACGGCCCGATGCGCGAGCTGGAGGTGCTCAAGGACAGGCTGCTGGCGATGTTCGCCGCCGATCCCGGCCTCAGCCCGGCCGACGTGGCGGTGCTGACGCCGGACATCAACAGCTACGCGCCTTGCATCGACGCGGTTTTCGCCGCCCGCGACGACGCGCCCAATATCCCCTACAGCATCGCCGACCGCCGCGCCGAGCGCGAACAACCGTTGCTGGCCAGCTTCGCCGCCTTGCTGGATCTGGCCGATTCCCGCTTCGCCGCCGACGAGGTGCTGGCCCTGCTCGACTGCCCGGCGCTGCTGGCGCGCTTCGGCCTCGTCGACGCCGATTTGCCCTTCATCCAGGCTTGGGTGCGCGACGCCGGCATCCGCTGGGGACGGGACGCCGCGCACAAGGCGCGGCTGGGCCTGCCGGCCGACGCGCGCTACACCTGGCGCTGGGGCCTGGATCGGCTGCTGCTGGGCACGGTGTTGCCGGCCGGCCTTGCCGGCGACGACAGCGGCGTGTTTCGCGAGCTGCTGCCTTACGGCGCGGCGCAAGGCCAGCTGGGCGAGGCGCTGGCGCGCTTCGCCGCCTGCTACGGCCAACTGGACGCCATCGCCGAAGCGTGGGCCGAGCCCGCCAGCCCGGCGCGCTGGACCGAGCGTCTGGGCGAAGCCTGCGAGCGGCTGTTTCTGGCCGAGGGCGACGACGAGGCGGCGCTGGCGCAGCTGCGCGGCGCCTTCGCCGAACTGGCCGAAGACGCGGCGCTGGCCGGTTTCGAGCAGCCGGTGAGCCTCGCCGTGGCGCGCGACTGGCTGCGGCGCAAGCTGACGCTGGCTTCGCCGCTGGGCTTTCTGTCCGGCGGCGTCACTTTCTGCGCCATGGTGCCGATGCGTTCCATTCCTTTCCGCGTCCTGTGCCTGATCGGCATGAACGACGGCGCCTATCCGCGCGACGAGCGCCCGGTCAGCTTCGACCTGGTGGCGCGCCATCCGCGGCGCGGCGACCGTTCGCGCCGTTTCGACGACCGCTATCTGTTTCTGGAAGCGATTCTGTCGGCGCGCGAGAAGCTGTACCTGTCCTACGTCGGCCAGTCGGCGCGCAGCGGCGAGCCCCTGCCGCCGTCGCCGCTGATCGCCGAGCTGCTGGACACGCTGTCGATGATGTGCGGCGAGCCGCTCGCGCAGCGGCTGACGCTGCGCCATCCGCTGCAGCCGTTTTCGCCGGTCTGCTACGACGGCGTCGATCCGCGGCGCGCCAGCTACGAGCCGCTGTTCGCCAGCGCGCTGGCCAGGCCGCCGGCGGAGCCGCGGCCCTTCGCCGCCCCGCTGCCGGCGCGCGCCGAACCGGCGGCGCTCAATCTGCACGACTTCATCCGTTTCTGGAAAAACCCGGTGCGCGCCTGGTTGGCCGAGCAGCTGGCGATCCGTCTCGCCGCCGGCGACGAGGAGTTGCCGGCGCGCGAGCCCTTCGCCGTGGACCGCAAGGCCAGCAACGCGCTGCGCCAGCAACTGGTGGAAGCGATGCTGCATCGCAAGCCGCAAGCGCCGCTGCGCCGGCGGGTGGCGGCCGCCGGCCTGCTGCCGGTGGGCGCTTTGGGCGAGGCCTGGCTGCGGCAGGAAAGCCAGAGCAGCGTGCGGCTGGCCGCGCGCCTGCCGCGGGCGCTGACCGAGGACACGCTGCCGCCGCAGCCGGCGCATCTGGAGCTGGACGGCCTGACCCTGGCCGGCGAGCTGTACGGCCTGCGGCCCGAGGGTAGGCTGGAGTTCGTGGTCGGCCGCATCAACGCCGCCCAGCGCGTCGAATTGTGGCTTGGCCATCTGTTGCTGTGCGCGGCGCGGCCGGCCGGCGTCGCCTGCCGCACGGTGTGCTACGACGACGCCGGCAGCCTGGCGCTGGAAGACGAGCCCTCGGCCCGCGAGCTCTTGCGGCCCTGGGTGGCGCGCTGGCGGCAGGGCCAGCGCCAGCCCTTGCCCTTCTTCGGCCGCACCAGCTGGGCTTACGCCGAGGCGCTGGCGGCCAAGCCGGACGATCGGGCGGGGGCGATGGACAAGGCGCTGCAGAAGTGGTCGCCGGCTTTCGTCGCCGACGGCGGCATGGCGCAGCAGGACGAAGCGCCCATCGCCCTGGCGTTTCGCCACCAGCAGCCGCTGGACGATCCGCTGTTCGCCCAATTGGCGGAAACCCTGCTTGTGCCGCTGGCTGAGCGACTGCAAGGCGGAGGGCCGGCATGAGAACCGAGATTCAGGCGCTGGACGCGCTGCATTGCCCGCTGTCGGGCATCAACCTGATCGAAGCCTCGGCCGGCACCGGCAAGACCTGGACCATCGCCGCGCTGTTCGCCCGCCTGCTGCTGGAGGAGAGCGACGGCGAAACGCCGCCCACCATCGACCAGCTGCTGGTGGTGACCTACACCAAGGCCGCCACCGCCGAGCTGCGCGAGCGTCTGCGCCGGCGCTTGACCGAACTGGCGGCGGCGCTGGCGGAAGAGCCCTGCGACGACGACTTTCTGCTGCGGCTGGCCGAGCGCTTTCCGCCGGGCCCGGCGCGCGATCTGGCCCGGCAGCGGCTCAACGCCGCCATCACCGGCTTCGACGCGGCGGCGATCTACACCATCCACGGCTTTTGCCAGCGGGTGCTCACCGACGCCGCCTTTGAAAGCGGCCAGACTTTCGAGGCCGAACTGGTCAGCGACGACGACGGCCGGCTCGCCGAAATCGTCGACGACTTCTGGCGGCGACGCATCGTCGACGACCCGCTGCTGTCGCAGGTGCTGGTGGAGCAGGGGGAAACCCCGGACGGCTGGCTGGCCGAAATCCGCCCCTATCTGTCCAAGCCGTATTTGCGCCTGCGCGCGCCATCGGCCGACTTGCTGCGCGAGGCGCGGGGGCGGGCGGAAGCGAGCTGGCGGGCGCTGGCGGCCGACGCCGGCCAGGCGGAGGCGGCGTTTTCCCTGCTGCGCGAGGTCAAGGGCTTCAACGCCCGCAGCTACAGCCCGGCCATCGTGGAGCGCGCCATCGCCGCGCTGCAAACCTGTCTGGCCGAGCCGGAGGGGCTGCCGGAACTGAGCCGCGAGGCGCGCAAGGCGCTGGACAAGCTGTTGCCGGAGAATCTGGCCAAAGGCGTCAAGAAGGGCTTCGACGCGCCGGCGCACCCGCTGTTCTCGCGGGTGGCCGCCTGGCTGGCCGCCTGGGACGGCTACCTCGCCGCCATCGGCGAGGCGCTGGCCGGCCTCAAGCTGGAGCTGATCCAGTGGACCAACGAACAGCTGGCGGCGCGGCGCGGCAGCGAGCGCAGCCGCAGCTTCGACGATCTGCTCACCGATCTGGGCGCGGCGCTGCTGCGTCCGGACAGCGGCCCGGCGCTGGCGGCGCAGGTGGCGCGCAGTTTCCGGGTGGCGCTGATCGACGAATTCCAGGATACCGATCCCACCCAGTACCAGATCTTCCGCCGCTGTTTCGTGGAGGAGCAGCGACCGGTCTTTCTGGTGGGCGACCCCAAACAGGCGATTTACAGCTTCCGCGGCGCGGACATCTTCGCCTACCTCGCAGCGCGCGGCGACGCGCAAAACCAGTACACGCTGGACACCAATCGCCGCTCCGACGCCCCGCTGGTAGGCACGGTCAACGCCCTGTTCTCCCGCGAGCTGCCCTTCCTGATCGAAGGCATCCGCTACCAGCCGGTCAAGGCGCAGCCGTCTTCCGGCGGCCGGCTGGAGGTGGACGACGGCGACGCGCCGTTCACTTTCCAGTGGCTGCCGGCGGAAGAGAAACCGGTCGGCAAGGAGTCGGCGCTGGACGCCGCCGCCGAGGCCGCCGCCCATGAAATCGCCCGCCTGCTGACGCTGGCCGATGCCGGCCGCGCGGCCATCGTCAGGGGAGAGGCGCGGCGCGCGCTCAAGGGCGGCGACGTGGCGGTGCTGGTGTCCACCCACCGCCAGGGCGACCGCGTGCGCGAGGCGCTGCGCGCGCGCGGCGTGGCCAGCGTGGCGCTGACCCAGGAGAGCGTGTTCGCCAGCCGCGAAGCCGGCGAGCTGCTGGCGCTGCTGCGGGCCTGGGCGGAGCCGGCCAACGAGGCGCGCTTGCGCGCCGCGCTGGTGACCGAGCTGGCCGGGCTTGACGCCGCCGAGCTGCTGGCCGAAGTGGAAGACGAGGCGCGCTGGGAGACGCGGCTGCTGGCCAATGCCGAGGCGCACCTGCGCTGGCGCGAACGCGGCTTCATGGCTGCCTGGCGGCATTTCTTCGCCGAGGCCGGGCTCGCCGAGCGCCTGCTGCCGCTGGCCGACGGGGAGCGCCGGCTGACCAATCTGGGCCATCTGGCCGAGCTTGTGCAGCAGGAAAGCGAAACCCGGCAGGGCATGGCGCCGCTGCTGGCCTGGCTGGAAGGCCGGGTGGCCAACCCGCCGCGCGGCGAAGAGGCGGTGCTGCGGCTGGAGAGCGACGCGGCCCTGGTCAAGATCGTCACCATCCACACCGCCAAGGGCCTGCAATATCCGGTGGTGTTCTGCCCCTTCCTGTGGCACGGCGCGCTGGAGCGGCCGGGCAGCGCGTTCTGGAGCTATCACCAGGACGAGACGCCGTGGCTCTCGCCGGCGGCGCTGGCCGACGACGGCGTGCGGCTGGCGGCGCGCAGCGAGCTGCTGGCGGAAAAACTGCGTCTGCTGTACGTGGCGCTGACGCGGGCGCAATACCGGCAGTATCTGTGCTGGGGCTGGGTCAAGGAGATGCAGACCGCGGCGCTGTCCTGGCTGCTGCACGGCGCGGGCGCGCGCAGCTTGCCGGAGCTGGAGGCGCAGCCGCTGGACGCCGGCCAGGCGCTGGCGGCGCTGCGCGACTTCGTCGCCGGCCGAGGCGGCGACGCCTGCCTGCGCGAGGCCGACACCGGCCTCAACCCGCTGCCGGCCGCGCGCGAGGCCGGAGCCAGCTACGCGGCGCAGCCCTTCCCGCGCAAGCTGTACACGCCGTGGCGGGTGGCCAGCTTCACCGGCCTTACCCACGCCGCCGCCAGCGCGCGGCTGTCGGAAGCGCCCGACTACGATCGCGCGCCGCCGGCTCCGCTGGAAGACGGCGAGCGGCCGCGCGACCGTTTCAGCTTTCCGCGCGGAGCGCAGGCCGGCACCTGCCTGCACGAGATCTTCGAAAACATCAGCTTCGGCGCCGACGAGCCGACGATACGCGCCGAGGTGACGCGCGCGCTGGCCAAACACGGCATCGGCGAGGAATGGCGGGACGCCGGTTTCGACCTGATCGACAGCGCGCTGCGCGCCGAGCTGGACCCCGGCGTGCGCCTGGCCGACGTCGCCGACGGCCAGCGACTGGTGGAGATGGAATTCACCCTGCCGCTGCGGCGGCTGGACGTGGCGCGCCTGGCCTCCATCCTGTCCGACCCGGCGCACGGCCTGGCCGCGCCCTTGCGCGAAGCGGCCGGGCAGTTGCAGTTTTCCACCGTGCGCGGTTTCCTCAAGGGCTTCATCGACCTGGTGTTCATGGCCGAGGGCAAGATCTATCTGGTCGACTACAAATCCAACCACCTTGGCGATCGTTTCGAGGCTTATCGGCACGCGGAATTGGCCAATGCGATTGGCCGCGAGCATTATTATCTGCAATACCTGATTTACACGGTGGCCTTGCGCCGCTACTTCCAGGCGCGCGGCGTCGATTTCGAGCGTCGTTTCGGCGGCGTCCGCTATCTGTTCCTGCGCGGCATGGGAGAGCCGGAGTGCGGGGTATGGGAGGACCGGCCGTCGCCGGCGCTGATCGCGGCGCTGGACGACTTGTTCGCCGCCGGATAAGCGCGTCGCGGCCCGCGCCTCGTAGTTCTACGCAGTGCGCCGGGCCGCCCGGCAACTAAGCTAAGCAATGACAACAGGGAAAGCCATCATGTTTGAATCCGCCGAGATAGGGCATCGTATCGACAAGGATGTGTTTCGCGAGCAGATGCCGAAGTTGCGCGAGGCGCTGCTCGATGTGCAGTACGACTTGAAGGAAAAGGCCGATTTCCCGGTGCTGATCCTGATCCACGGTTTCGACGGCGCCGGCCGCGGCGAAACCATGAATCTGATCAACGAATGGCTGGATCCGCGCCTGATCCACACCGTGGCCTTCGCCGGCCCCAACGACGAGGCCCGCGCCCGCCCCTGGATGTGGCGCTACTGGGAGCAGCTGCCGGCCAAGGGCCGCATCGGGATGTTCTTCGGCTCCTACTATTCCGACACCCTGTTCGACCGGGTTTTCAATCGCAGCGAGCGCGACAGTTTCGACCGCCAGATTTTCGACATCCTGCGCTTCGAACGCATGCTGACCCTGGATGGCGCGCTGGTGCTCAAGTTCTGGTTCCACCTGACCCGCGACAAGCAGAAGCAGCGTCTCAAGCAGCTGGAGCAGGACCCGGCCACCAGCTGGCGCGTCTCCAAGGCCGACTGGGAACACTACGAGCGCTACGACAAGATCCGCAAATACGGCGAACACATGCTGCGCCTGACCAACACCGCTTCCGCGCCCTGGATCGTGGTGGACGGCGAGGACGCCAACTACCGCAGCCTGACCGTAGCGAATACCCTGCTGGAGGCGATCCGCAACCGCCTGAACCAGCCCGGCCCGGTGGTGGACAGGGCCGAAGCGCCGCCGCTGCTGGCGCCGATAGACAACAAGCTGCTGCTGGACACGCTGACGCTCAACCAGAAAATGGAAAAGAGCAGCTATCGCCAGCAGCTGGACAAGCTGCAGGGCCGGCTCAACAAGCTGACCCGCGACGAGCGCTTCGGCCAGCATTCGCTGGTGCTGGTGTTCGAGGGCAACGACGCCGCCGGCAAGGGCGGCAGCATCCGCCGCATCACCCAGGCGCTGGACGCGCGGGCCTACCGCGTGGTGCCGGTGGCCGCCCCCACCCAGGAGGAGCGCGCCAAACCGTGGCTGTGGCGCTTCTGGCGGCAGGTGCCGGGCAAGGGCGGCATCACCATTTTCGACCGCAGCTGGTACGGGCGGGTGCTGGTGGAGCGCGTCGAGGGCTTCGCCTCCGAGGCGGACTGGATGCGCGCCTATTACGAGATCAACGACTTCGAGCATCAGCTGACCGAAAACGGCGCGGTAGTGCTCAAGTTCTGGCTGGCGATCAGCAAGGAGGAGCAGCTGGAACGTTTCAAGGGCCGCGAGGATACCGGCTTCAAGCGCTTCAAGATCACCGACGAGGACTGGCGCAACCGCGACAAGTGGGACGCCTACAAGCAGGCGGTCAGCGACATGGTGGACCGCACCAGCACCAGCAAGGTGCCGTGGACGCTGGTGGAGGCCAACAACAAGTACTACGCGCGCATCAAGATACTGTCCACGATCTGCGACGCGCTGGAGGCCAGGCTGGGTGAATAGGACGCTGGGGTGGGCGCTGTTGCTGCTGCTTTCGCCGCTGGCGACGGCGCAAACCCTGCGCGCCGGCATGGCCGGAGGCGGCGACGGCGTCCGCCAGCAAGCCGATTTGGCCATGCTGCAAGGTTATCGGGCGCTGCTGGCCCAGATCGCCGCGCAAAGCGGCATTCATTTCGAACTGGCCGCCTACCCGCCGCAGCGTCTGGACCAGTTGTTCCAGTTGGCCAGGCTGGACGTGGAAGTCGGGGTCAATCCCGGCTGGCGCAGCTTGTCGCCGGTCGCCGGTTTTTACACCCTGCCGATAGGCGAGCTGGAGTTCGTCCTGTGCCGCGCTCCAGTGGCGCGCGGCGAGGCGCGCAACGGGCGCTTGGGGGTGCCGGCCGGCTTGCGCTACCCGCAACTGGACAGCCTGTTTCTCAGCCGGCAGTGGCAGCGGCAGGACGCCGCGGACGAGGCCGAGCTGCTGGATCAGCTGCGTCTGGGCAAAGTGCAAGCGGTGGTGCTGGAGCGCGGCCGGGCGGAGTACTGGAGCGGCGCGGCGGCGTCGGTCGGCTGTCAGCCCGGCGAGTCGGCCGGCAGCGTGCCGGTGATGCTGCGGCTGCATCCGCAATATCGCGGTTTGCTGCCGCGCCTCAACCAGGCCATCCAGGCGCTCGGCAATCAGGGTAAACTCAGGCCCTTGTTCCATTCCGGCAAGTGACGCGGCGTGTCCGCCGTTGGCCGCTTGCCCCTATATATCGGATGCGTCGATGTCTGCCGCCGACTCCCCGCTGCTGCCGCAGCAACTTGGCCAGCTGTTCCAGCGCCTCGACCCTCAGGTCGGCGACGAGGTGCTGGCGCTGATCAGCGAACTTTCCCATGCCAATCAGGCCGGCCATGTCTGCCTGCCGCTGGCGCATCGGCCGGAGCGCAAGGCGCTGCGCGGCTGCGCGCTGGTGGGCCGGCCGGGCGAGTACGCGCCCTTGATCCTTGATGCCGCCGGCCGCTTGTATTTCGCCCGCCACTGGTTTGACGAAGAAAGGCTGGCGCAGGGGCTGGCGCGGCTGGCAGCGCCGCAGCCGCTGCCCGATCCGGCGGCGCTGCGGGGTCTGTTGCGGCGGCTGTTTCCCGAACCCGGCGGCCCGCGGCCGGATCGTCAGCAGCTGGCTGCGGCGCTGGCCGCCCGGCAGAGGCTGATGGTGATTTCCGGCGGTCCCGGCACCGGCAAGACCACTACGGTGGTCAAGCTGCTGGCCTTGCTGGCCAGCCTGTCGCCGCGGCCGCTGGTGATGGCGATGGCTGCGCCTACCGGCAAGGCGGCGGCGCGCTTGTCCGAGTCGGTGCGCAACGCGCGCGAGCGGCTGGACATCGACGCCGGCGCGCGCCGCCAGCTGCCGCAACAGGCGCAGACCCTGCACCGCTTGCTGGGCCTGCGTCCCGGCGCGGTGACCCCGCGCCACCATGCCGGCAATCCGCTGCCGCTGGACGTATTGGTGGTGGACGAGGCCTCGATGATAGACCTGGCCTTGATGGCGCGCACCGTCGAAGCCTTGCCCTCGCAGGCGCGGTTGATCCTGCTGGGCGACCGAGACCAGCTCTCTTCGGTGGAGGCCGGCGCGGTGTTGGGCGAGCTGTGCGGCGATATCCGTTATCGGCCGGAGACGCTGGCCTGGCTCGCCTCGGTGTGCGGCGACAGCCTGCCGGCGACGCCGGCGCCCGACAGCAAGCTGGGCGACTGCGTCGCCTTGCTGACCCATAGCCACCGCTTCGGCGCGGATTCCGGCATCGGCGAGCTGGCGCGGCTGGTCAACGCCGGAGCGGGGCCGGCCAGCTGGCGCTTGCTGCTGGATGAGGCCTACCCCGACGTCAGCCGGCAGGCGGGTTTGTCCGATGCCGAGGCGCTGGCGTTGCGGCAGCCTTACTGGGATGCGGTTGCGGCCGGGGGCGAGCCGGACGCCTTGCAGACGGCCTTCTCCGGATTCATGCTGCTGGCGGCCGAGCGCCGCCAGGTGGCCGACTTCAACCAGCGCGCCGAAAACTTGCTGGAGCGGGCCGGCCTCAAGCCCGCCGGGCGCGACTGGTATCCGGGCCGGCCGGTGATGATCAGCGAAAACGACTATGGCCTTGGCCTGTTCAACGGCGACATCGGCTTTACCGTGGCGCGGGAGCAGGGGTTGCGGGTGGCCTTCCCCGGCGAGAACGGGCAGTGGCGCGAGTTCGCGCCCGGCCGCCTGCCGGCGCACGATACCGTCTACGCGATGACGGTGCACAAGAGCCAGGGCTCGGAATTCGATCAGGTCTGGCTGCAGTTGCCGCCGCAGGCTGGCAACGCGCTCAACCGGGCGCTGGTGTACACCGCCATCACCCGCGCGCGGCGGCGTTTCGCGGCGCAGGGCGAGGAAGCGGTCTGGCTGCGCGGCGTGGAGTCGGCCCCCAGACGCGATTCCGGGCTGGCGGAGCGGCTGAAAATGCCGATGGCGTGAGTGTTTCTGCAACAGCTTGGCGGCCGGCAAGCATTTACTCTATTCGGCGCGGGGCAAAAGATAGTCAAGTCGCATCAGACGCCATAATATGCAGCCTTCCCGAAAAAAAGCTGGGGGAGTCTTCATGCATGTGGATGCCGTACTGGGCTACCTGGACAAGGTCAGCCGCTTCGACCGCCAACTGTTCACTCCGCTGTACATTGGCCAGGAAAAGATGGGTTGGGTCAACGCGCAGTGGAAGGAGCGTTTGCTGCACAGCGAGTCGGCGCTGTTCGAGGAGCAGTATCAAGGCCTGCATTGCAAACTGTCCGGCAGTTACCGCAGCCTCAGCCATGCGCTGGCGCTGGCGGCCAGGCGCTGGCAGCACGCCGGCTGGCTCAACGGCTGGCGCAATGAAAACTTCACCGCGTTTCGCCACGACGCCACCCCTTGTTTCGAGCTGGAGCGCGCGGCGTTCCGCCCTTTGGGCCTGACCAGCCGCGCGGTGCACGTCAACGGCTTGTGCCGTTTGCCCGACGGCGAGGTGCGGATGTGGGTGGGCCGGCGCAGCCCGCACAAGGCGGTGGATCCCAATCGCATGGACAACCTGGTCGGCGGCGGCATCGCCGCCGGCGAGTCGCTGGAGCTGGCTTTGCAGCGCGAAGGCTGGGAAGAGGCCGGCATCGCGCGCGAGCAGCTGCTGGGCCTGGAAGCGCAAAGCCTGTTGCTGGCCGAGCGCCCGGTGCAACGCGGCCTGCACCGGGAGTGGCTGTACGCTTTCGATCTGTGGCTGGCGCCGGGCGAAGCGCCCTGTTGCCAGGACGGCGAAGTGGCCGAGCACCTGCTCTTGCCGCTTGCCGAGGTGGAGCAGCTGCTGCTGGATGGCCGCTTCATGATAGACGCCGCGCTGGTCGCCATCGATTGCCTGTGCCGGCTGGCGTACTGGGGGCCGGACAATGATCGGATGCGCGCCGCGCTGTCGCGCATCCGGGGCAATCTGCAGCACAACATCCACGCCATTCCCGTCTGAACCTTCGCGCCCGGGGCCAGAGGCCTGCGGGCGTCTTCCTGCTTGCTTTTCCCCTTGTGGCGCCTGCCCGGTTCGCCGCGCTTCGCCGGTGCAGGCTTCGCGCGCCATGTCTTTCCCGTGGCGTTGCCGCTATACTATCCGACCGATGACATAAAAATAAGAATTTAATTTGCGTATGAATTTGGTAAAGGGTGCGACGCGGCAGATGTACCGTCTGAAACTGATTTCTCCGGATTTCGGCATCGACGACAGGGGGCCTCTCCATCCCAGCCGCGAACAGGCGCGGCGCGCGGCGGAGTGGATGCTTGCCGCGTACAAAGGCCGGGTCAAGGTGGAAATCCACCGGGTGGTGGATTTGCGGATCAACAAGACGGAAAAGCTGGAGGAGCTGCGCTTGCTGGAGGAGGGCGCAGGTTGAGCCGGGCGCTTGGCGCGGGCGCGCGCGGATTTCAATTGCGCGCCGCTGCCGGATAATATAATGTCATGACTCCCCTAATCCCAATTCCGGGGCTGCGCCCGCAGCCCCAGACATGGAGCGATCTTTATGTTTTCCTGGTTTGAACGCCGGGTGCGCCCGTACCCCGACGCGCCTCCTCCCCAGCCTCCTCGAGGCTTCTTCTCCTTCATCTGGTTCTGCACCCGCGGCATGCGCGGCCTGATCCTGTGCATGACGCTGCTGACTTCCTGCATCGGCGCTTTCGAAGCCCTGCTGTTTTCCATGCTCGGCTCGGTGGTGGACTGGCTGGGCAAAGTGCCTGCCGCGCAACTGTGGCAACAGCAAAGCGACAACCTGCTGCTGTTGGGCGGCATCCTGCTGGCCAGCCCCTTGCTGATCGCGCTGCAGGCGATGAGCAAGTACCAGGGGCTGTTCGCCAACTTCCCGATGCGGCTGCGCTGGAATTTCCACCGCCACCTGCTTGGCCAGAGCATGAACTTCTATCAGGACGAGTTCGCCGGCCGGGTGGCGGCCAAGGTGATGCAAACCTCGCTGGCGGTGCGCGATACGGTGCTGATCCTGACCGACATCCTGGTGTTCGTGGTGATCTACTTCGTTACCATGATCGCGGTGCTTGGCCATTTCGATCTCTATCTGCTGCTGCCCTTCCTCGGCTGGCTGGCCGTTTACGTGGCGACGCTGTGGTACTTCGTGCCGCGGCTGGGCAAGATCGCCAGCGTGCAGGCCGACGCGCGCAGCCTGATGACCGGGCGCATCACCGACGCCTACACCAATATCGCCACGGTCAAGCTGTTCTCTCATGGCCAGCGCGAGGCGCAATTCGCCAAGGGCGCGATGCAGGAGTTCATGGTGTCCGCCTACGGCCAGATGCGGCTGGTCAGCGGTTTCGAGATCGTCAATCACCTGAGCAGCATGTTGCTGATCGCCGCCACCGCCGGCATGGCCTTGTGGCTGTGGGCGCAGGGCCAGGTCGGCGTCGGCGCGGTGGCCGCTGCCACCGCCATGGCCCTGCGGCTGAACGGGATTTCGCACTGGATCATGTGGGAGATGTCCAGCCTGTTCGAGAACATCGGCACGGTGCAGGACGGCATCGCGACCTTGTCGCGTCCGGTGGCGGTGGTGGACAAGCCGCAGGCGCGCCAACTGGCGGTGACTCGCGGCGAAATCCGTTTCGAGAACGTGGACTTCGCCTATGGCGGCAGCAAGAAAGTGATCGACGGCCTGAACCTCGTCATCCGCCCCGGGGAGAAGATAGGCCTGGTGGGGCGCAGCGGCGCCGGCAAGTCCACCATCGTCGGCCTGCTGCTGCGCTTTTATGACCTGGAAGGCGGCCGCATCCTGATCGATGGCCAGGACGTGGCCGACGTGACCCAGGACAGCCTGCGCGCGCAGGTGGGCATGGTGACGCAGGATACTTCGCTATTGCACCGCTCGGTGCGCGACAACCTGCTGTACGGCCGCAGCGAGGCCAGCGACGAGCAGATGATGTGCGCGGCGCGGCGCGCGGAGGCGCACGAGTTCATCGAAACGCTGACCGACCCCAAGGGCCGGCGCGGCTACGACGCGCATGTCGGCGAGCGCGGGGTGAAGCTGTCCGGCGGTCAGCGCCAGCGCATCGCCATCGCCCGCGTCATGCTCAAGGACGCGCCCATCCTGTTGCTGGACGAAGCGACCAGCGCGCTGGATTCGGAGGTGGAGGCGGCTATCCAGCAAAGCCTGTACCGGCTGATGGAAGGCAAGACCGTGGTGGCCATCGCGCATCGGCTGTCCACCATCGCGGCGATGGACAGGCTGATCGTGATGGATAAGGGGCGCATCGTCGAACAGGGCAGCCATCAGGAACTGCTGGCGCAAGGCGGCTTGTACGCCCGCTTGTGGGCGCATCAGAGCGGCGGCTTCCTGGCCGAGGAGCTGGATGACGAAGAGGTGGAGGCCGAGTAAGCCCGAAATCGGCCTGGTTTCAAACGGCAAGTCTGCGGACTTGCCGTTTTTGTCGCGCGGCCTGCGATCATGACGATCCGCTTAAATTTCAGACAAGGCCAGGGAGGCGAAAACAGGACGGCCAGCGGTGAATTTTCCATGCTTTAAGCAGGTGGTTGCGATGGAAAGACCAAAAACCACAAAACTGGAAAGGTAAATTTCAGCCTGGAATCAAGCCGGAAATACGGGGCGAGACAGCCTGGAAATGGAAATGGCGGAGAGCCGGAGGAAGACTAACTGACTGATTTGATTGGCGCACCCGACAGGGATCGAACCTGTGACCTTCAGCTTCGGAAACTGACACTCTATCCAACTGAGCTACGGGTGCTGCGCTATAACAACAGGCAGGCGAGATCATAGCGTAAATTGTATACCCAAGTCCAGTGTATGGTTTTGCCTTGCGCCTAGGCTTACCGTATAATTAACCAGTTTTAATTGTCATTATTTTCAGGCGAGGCTCGGGATGAGTAATGAGAACGGAATGGCTCCAGGCCAGATCATCAAGGTTCTGGTCGGCGTCGTTGTCTTTCTTGTAGTGGCAATTTGGCTTCTGGCCAAGCTGGCTACCAGTGGTTTCAACGTTGACGCCGAGGTGATGACTAAAGAGGCGGTTGCCGCTCGTCTGAAACCGGTTGGCGAGTCCAAGGCCAGCGACGCGCCGCCGGGAATGCGCACCGGCGAACAGGTTTACAAGGCGATCTGCATGTCCTGTCACGCCACCGGCCTGGCCGGCTCGCCCAAATTCGGCGACGCGGCCGCCTGGGCTCCGCGCGTGGGCAAGGGCTGGGACATGCTGGTCGATCACGCCCTGCACGGCTTCAACGCCATGCCGGCCAAGGGCGGTTCGCCCGATCTGAGCGACGACGAAGTCAAGCGCGCGGTCGCCTATATGGGCAACGCGGCAGGCGCCAAGTTCACCGAACCGCCGGTTGGCGGCGCGGAAGGCGCGGCGGCGGCAGATCCGGCGGTAGTCGGCAAGAAGATTTATGACAGCGTATGCATGGCCTGTCACGCCGCAGGCGTCGCCGGCGCGCCGAAGTTCGGCGACAAGGCGGCTTGGGCCGTGCGCCTGAAGCCCGGCATCGACGAAGTGGTGAAGATCGCCACCAAGGGCCTCAATGCCATGCCGGCCAAGGGCGGTTATACCGGCAGCGATGCCGAATTCCGCGCCGCCGTCGAATACATGGTCAACAATTCCAAGTAATCCCGAGAATGCTCCTCGCCGGCTTCGGCGGGAAATGCCGCGCATCCTTTACGGATGCGCGGCATTTTTTATGCGCGGAACCAGCCTGCGGCAGGTCTGCCCGGATGGAAGATTGGATTGTTTTGATTGCAACATATGAGAAATTTTCATTACACAAGTTATTGTCAATGTCCAAAAGCTGTCTGAAGGGACAGGTGCCAACGGCAGGACTAATCAGGCATGATTGCCTCATCTGATTGGCCGGCATCGCAGCAATGCTTTATTGGTCAAGGTGGGGTTTCAGCCTCGCTTCACCCAGAGATGTTCCTCATTCTTCATATGGCGCCGCTGGCGCCATTTTCTTTTTGCATACCTTGCAGCCTTTGCCCGGCGCCATGCCATGGCTGGCTCATTGGTGCTTCTGTCTTTAACGATCCTCCTCTGCGGCTTTGCGGAAGCGGGCGATGATTTCCGGCGGCGTGTCCTTGTTGAAGGCGGCGTACAGCGCGCTGTCCAGGCGATCAAGGCGCAAGCCGCGCTCCACTTGTTGCAGGCTGGCGCCCAGCGCCTGCAGCTTGCTTTCCATGCCGATTTGCGTGGCGGGGAGCAGGTCGCAGCGCCCGTTGAGGAACTTGCGCACATTGTTGGTGGAGTCCGAAGTGGCTTCCAGTCTGCTGAACCCCTCGCTGATCAGATACTCATGTCGATAGTCGTTCAGCACCACGCATACAGAATAGCGTCTGGCGTCGGCGAGCGAATGCAGCTGTATGTCCTGACGCGGCTTGAGCTTGTAGAAGTAGACGTCGGAATCGAGGATCTTGAAGGTGAAGTCCAGGTAGCCCAGTCGCTCGCGGGTTTTGGCGATGGGGAAAATCAGCACGCCGGGGCGGCTTTTCGCCTCCTGGTATGCCCGAGCCCAGGGCATGACGCTGATGCGATCCGGCGGCAAGCCCAGCCGCTGCAGCACCCGCAACACCTTGTCCGCCGCCAGGCCGCCGCTTAACCGATTGTCCTGGTCGGCGACGACGTAGGGCGGATCGTTGTCGGTGTAGATCCTGATGTCGGGCGGAGCGGCCAGGCAGCGCGCAGCCAGCGCCAGCCAGCCGAGCGCGGCCAGGACTTGGAGCGGCATTGAGCAGGGGCGGCGCGGGGATCGGGACATGGCGGGTTTCCATACGCGGGCTTGCTCCAGTATAGCGCGGCGAATCCGGCGGCTTGCGTCCCGGCGGCGGGCGCAAAAAAGCCCGCCGAAGCGGGCCGGATGTTGCGTGGCAGGGATTACAGGAAGTTGTAGTCGAACACCACGCCTACGGTGCGCGGCGCGCCGACGCTGGAGGTCAGCACTTGGCCACCGCCTCGGATATTGCGCAGAGACTGGTTGTAGATCACCGTGGAGTTGGTGATGTTGTTGACGTAGCCGCGCACAGTGAAGGCTTTGTGCTTGTAGCCGAGGTTGGCGTTCCACACGTTGACGTGATCGATCTTGGTATTGGAATCGTTGCTGATATTGGAATAGAAGCTGCCGGTGTGGCGGATGTCCGAACCGAGGAACACGCCATTGCTCCACTGTTTGCGGAAGCCCAGGCTGGCGGTCATATTGGGCGCCAGGCTGAAGGCCTTGCCGTTGACGTCGGGGCCGAAGTCCGGAGTTTCGGTAATCCGGGTATTCAGGAAGCCGACAGAGCCGAACACTTCCAGGTCTTTCTGGACTTTGCCCGCTGCCTCCACTTCCAGACCATAGCTGCGCGCCTTGGGCACGTTGACGATTTTGCCGCCATTGGCTGCTTGCAAGTCGGTGTACTGATTGTAGAACCAGTTGCTGTTCAGGCTGAGGCGGTCGTCCAGCAAATTGGAGCGGGTGCTGAATTCGTAGGTGTTGACCGTTTCCTTGTTGTATTCGTAGAAGCGGTCATCGTCGTCCAGCGCGCCCGCGCCGGGGGCGTAGCCCTTGCGCGCACTCAGGCCCAGGGTGGTTTGCTGGTCCAGCTTGTAGTTGACGCCCAGTTTGGGCAGGAACATGGTTTCGTTGACGTCGGTCTTGACATCGCCGGTCCAGGCGTGGACATCCCGCTTTTGCTTGTCGTTTTCGATGCGGCCGCCAAACTGCAGCTGCCATGCCGGCGTGATGTCGTAGCTGGCTTCGCCGAACAGGGCGACGGTTTTCATCTTGTCCGGGCCGTTGATGATTTGAGACGGCTTGGGATAAGTGTCCTTGACGTCGATGTACTGGTCGCGGTCAAACCAATAAGAGCCGACCACGGCCTTGAACGGACCGTTCGCCGGGTTGTAGCTCAGCTTGGCTTCCAGCGACTTGCTGAACTCCTCGCGGCGCAGGCCCATTTTCCATTTGTCGTTGCCGCGGAACTGGGTCAGGTTGTTGTTGGTGGCGAAGGAAATCTGGGCGCTCAGGGCCTCGGTGAAGGCGTAGCTCAGATCGGTGACGGTGGAGTTGTTGCTGGAGTCCTGGCCGCGGATTTGTTCGCCGTTGCCGTAGAACTTCATGTCGGAGGGGTTGCCTTCCGTGCGGTTCAGATACGCGCCAGTGTCCTTGCGGTGCGAAGCGGTGAATTTGGCGGTGAAGCCGGGCAAGGCGTGCGGCTGCCACAGCAGTTTGCCGCGGAAGTTGCTGCTGGACGAATAGCCCGGGTCCCAGCTCGGCGGGCTGCTCATGCTGGAGTAGTCGATGAAGTTGTTGCCGCGCGAACCTTCGCCGGTGATGCGGAAGGCCAGCTGATCGTCCAGGATCGGGCCGGAGAGCATGAACGCGCCGACATTCTTGTTCTTCTCGCTCTCGAAGCCGGTGCGGATGGCGCCTTCCCAGTCGAAGCTCGGGTCCTTGGTGGTCATCACCACCGCGCCGGCGATGGAGTTGCGGCCTTGCGTGGTGGACTGCGGCCCGCGCAGCACTTCAACCTGCTGCACATCCCACAGGCCGGCGTCGATATAGCGCTGGCCGGCCCAGCTTTCCGATACGCCGTCGATGCTGACATTGAGACGGGATTGCGCGCCGAAGGCCATGGCGTTCTTGCCGACAGCCGGACCCGATCCGGCCACGCCGCGCACGGTCGGAATGCCTTCGTCGGTGTGCAGGGTGTTGGGCGCGGTGACGATGGCGTCGTAAACCGAACGCACATTCAGGTCCTGCGGCTTGCGAATGACGGTTACCGCGGTAGTGGTGTCTTTCAGCGAGCGGCTGATTTTTTCGCCGGTCACCATCACGGTGGCCAGGCTGGTTTTCGCTTCGCTCAGCGCGAAGCCGTTGCCGCTGGCGCTGGCGCTGGCGACAAGGCCGCTGCCTGCCAGCAGTCGGTCCAGCGCCTGTTGCGGAGTGAAGTTGCCGTTGACGGCGGCGCCGTTTTTGCCGGCGAGATCGACGCCGGCGGCGTGGATCTGGATGCCGGATTGCTTGCTGAACGCTTTGAGCTGGTTGGCCAGATTGCCTGCCGGAATGCTGTAGCTGGTCTGGGCGGCAGCTTCTGCGGCTACGCAGACGGGTACGGCGGCCGAAGCCATGGCGGCGAGCGCGAGGCGGGTGGCCAGCGCCAGGGTGTAGCGGTTCGGCTTGTTGCTTGCCTTCATTCTTACTCCTTGGGTCATCACGGTGCAGAGCGAGGTGCGGCGCTCTTGAATGGCGTTAACAAATTGCGCAGAAATGATAATGTTTATCATTACCATTATCAATTGAATTATCATCTATGGGTATTTGTGTTGCGGATTTGTTGTAAAAACGTATTTATTGCCTGTTTTTTTGCTAAAAATTGAATGAATTGCGCAAGGATGCTGACGCGGCGGTGGCATGCGCGGCGGTGGCGGAAGGGGCGGCGAGCGAGTGCCGCAGGCCGTCATGCGCGTTCTTCATCCCACTTGCGTTCAGGTTTTGGCCTGTTTTGCTTTTGACATGATGCGCTAGGCGATATAATCTAAACGATAATCATTATCGATAATGTGATGTTCGCCTCAGTCCTTTCCCGCAGAAGGAATTCCTCGTGTCTGAATCTTCCCTGATGTCCGAGCCGGCTTTGGACGAAGCCTTCCTGTTCTTGTCCGCCCACCGCAGCATCCGCGCCCATGGCGCGCACTGCCGCATCGACGCGCCGGCGGCGCGCGGCGGCGAGGCCGATGGCGCGCTGGCCCGCGCGACGGCGGATGCATTCGCCCGGGCGCGCGCCGCCGGCATTCGCCGGCCCATCGTGATGGGGGCCATCCCTTTCGACGCCGATCGGCCGTCCGAGCTGTTCATCCCCAGGCAGTACGAATTCATCGATCGCGCTCCGCTCTTGGCTGCCGCCCGCGCCGAGCGGCGGGCGGGCCGCTTGCTCGCCTCGCGCAGCGTGCCGGACGCGGCCGGGTTTCAGGCGGCGGTGCGCCAGGCGCTGCAGCGCTTTGAACAAGGGCAGGTGAGCAAAGCGGTGCTGTCGCGCATCCTGGAGCTGGACTTCGCCGACCCGGTGGCGGTGGATGCGGTGTTCGAGGCCTTGTGCGCGCAGAATCCGCAGGGTTACCAGTTTCGCTTGCCGCTGGCCGACGGCGGCCGCCTGATCGGCGTGAGCCCGGAGTTGTTGCTGCGCAAGGAGGGCGCGCGGCTGGAGACGTTCCCGCTGGCCGGCTCGGCCAAGCGTCAGCCGGACGCCGCCGGCGACGCCGCCGCCGCCGCGCGTTTGCGAGCGTCGGCCAAGGATCATTACGAGCACAGCCTGGTGGTGGAGGACATCCGCGCGGTTCTGTCGCCGGTGTGCGCTTCGCTGGCCATTCCCGATGCGCCCGACTTGCTGAGCACCCGCGCCATGTGGCATCTGGGCAGCGCCATCGAGGGCCGCCTGGCCGATCCGGCGCTGTCCGCGCTGCAACTCGCGTGCCGGCTGCACCCGACGCCGGCGGTGTGCGGTTTCCCCACCGCAGCGGCGCGGGCATTGATCGCCGAGATCGAGCCTTTCGACCGCGGCGTGTTCAGCGGCATGGTGGGCTGGTGCGACGAGGAGGGCGACGGCGAGTGGGTGGTGACGATACGCTGCGCCGCCGCGCGCGGCCGCAGCATGCGCTTGTTCGCCGGCGCGGGCATCGTCGCCGGCTCGTCGCCGGAAGCCGAGTGGGCGGAGACTGAAGCCAAACTCGGCACCATGCTGGCGGCGCTGGGCGTGTCGGAACAGGAGCGGGCGGCATGAGCATTCCTTTCACGCCCTGGCCGGCCGAACTGGCGTCGAGCTACCGCGCGGCCGGTTACTGGAACGATCTGCCGATGACCGAAATGCTGTCGCGGCAGCGCCGGGAACGGCCCGAAGCGCCGGCCATCTTCTGCGGCGAGCGTTGCCTGAGCTACGCCGAGCTCGATCGTCAGTCCGGCAATCTGGCGGCCTGGCTGCGGCGACGCGGCATCGGCCGCCACGACACCGCGCTGGTGCAACTCCCCAACGTCGCCGAGTTCTATGTCGTCTTGTTCGCTCTGTTCAAGATCGGCGTCGCGCCGGTCAACGCGCTGTACAGCCACCAGCGGCTGGAGCTGGCCGCCTACGCGCGGCAGATCCAGCCCAGGCTGCTGATCGCCGACCGCCGCCATCCCCTGTTCGCCGGCGACGCGATGCTGGACGAGCTGCGCGGCTTGTCGCCCGGCCTGCGGTTAAGCCTGTTCGCCGGCGGCGAGCTGGAGCAGGCGCTGGCCGACGATTGCGACCCCGCCGAGCGGGAGGCTGCGCCGACCGACGCCGGCGAAGTCGCCTTCTTCCAGTTGTCCGGCGGCAGCACCGGCACGCCCAAACTGATTCCGCGCACCCATAACGACTACTTCTACAGCGTGCGCCGCAGCGCGGAAATTTGCGGCCTGTCGCCGCAAACCCGCTATCTGTGTGCCTTGCCCGCGCCGCACAACTTTCCGCTCAGCTCGCCCGGCGCGCTGGGCGTGTTCCACGCCGGCGGCGCGGTGGTCCTGGCGTCCAGCCCGGAGCCGCTGGCCTGCTTCGACCTGATCGAGCGCCATGGCGTGGACATCGCCGCCCTGGTGCCGCCTGCGGTGCAATTGTGGCTGCAAGCGGCGCCGGGCCGCGAGGCGCGGTTGCGCAGCCTCAAGCTGCTGCAGGTGGGCGGCGCCAGCTTCGCCGAGGCGCTGGCGCGCCAGGTGCCGCAGGCGCTGGGCTGCCGGCTGCAGCAGGTGTTCGGCATGGCCGAAGGCCTGGTCAACTACACCCGGCTGGACGACGGCGACGACATCGTCTTCGGCTGCCAGGGCCGGCCGATGAGCGATGGCGACGAGGTGAAAGTGGTGGACGAGTCCGGTTTGCCGGTTCCGGTCGGCACGCCGGGCATGCTGGCCACGCGCGGTCCATACACCTTCCGCGGCTATTACCGGAGCCCGGAGCACAACGCGCGGGTCTTCGACAACCAGGGCTTCTATTATTCCGGCGACGTGGTGGTGGCCGACGCCGCCGGCAATCTGCGGGTGGTGGGCCGGGTGAAAGACCAGATCAACCGCGGCGGCGAGAAGATCGCCGCCGAAGAGGTGGAACACCTGCTGTTGCAGCATCCGCAGGTGGCCCAGGCGGCGCTGGTGGCGATGCCCGACGCGCTGCTGGGCGAAAAGAGCTGCGCCTTCATCGTGGCGCGCGGCGACGGCCTCAAGGCGGTGGCCTTGCGCCGCTTCCTGCGCGAGCAGGGCGCGGCCGATTACAAACTGCCCGACCGCATCGAGCTGGTCGGCGCCTTGCCGCTGACCCATGTCGGCAAGATAGACAAACAAGCCCTGCGCCAGCATCTGGCCGCGGCGGCGGAAGCCTGAGACCATCATGAGCATACCTTCCCTCAAGAATTACCCGTTGCCGGGCAAGGCGGACTTCCCGGCCAACAAGACCGCGTGGCGGCCGGACCCGGCGCGCGCCGCGCTGCTGATCCACGACATGCAACGCTACTTCCTGGCGTTTTACGGCGAGGACAGCCCGCTGGCCGCGCAACTGACGGCGCGGGTGGCCGCGCTGCGCGACTGGGCCGATCGCCACGGCGTGCCGGTGGTGTACACCGCCCAGCCCAGCGAACAAAGCGCGGCGGATCGCGCTCTGCTCAACGATATGTGGGGACCGGGCCTGACCCGCGCCGACCCGGCGCTGCAGGCGGTGGCGCCGGCGCTGGCCCCGCGGCCGCAGGACACGGTGCTGGTCAAGTGGCGCTATAGCGCCTTCCAGCGCAGCGATCTTCAGGAGCGGATGCGCCACTGGGGCCGCGATCAGCTGCTGATCTGCGGCGTTTACGCCCACATTGGCTGCATGATGACGGCGGCGGACGCCTTCATGCGCGATATCCAGGCCTTCATGGTGGGTGACGCGGTGGCGGATTTCAGCGCCGAGGAGCATCAGCTGGCGCTGCAGTACGTCGCCACCCGCTGCGGCGCGCTGGTGTCTTGCGAGGAGCTGCTGGCCGGCGAGCAGCGGGCGCTGACGCGCGACTGGCTCAAGGCGCAGATTCTGGCGGTGCTGGAAGACGGCGACGAGTCCCTCGCCGGCGACGACAACCTGATCGATTACGGGCTGGATTCGCTGCAGGTGATGGCGCTGGTGGCAGAGTGGAGCAAGCTGGGCGTCAAGGTCAGCTTCGAGGACCTGGCGCGCGCGCCGTCGCTGGACGGCTGGTGGGCCTTGCTCGCCCCGCAGCTGGCGGCGCAGGAGTAAGGCGATGCGCGATTGGGATTTCGCCGGCCAATGCGCCTGGGTCACCGGCGCGGCGCAGGGCATCGGCGCGGAAATCGCCCGGCGTCTGGCCGCCGCCGGCGCGCGGGTGGTGGCGCTGGATCGCGGTTTCGACGGCGAGATGACGCGCGACGGCCTGCGCTGCCTGCCCCTGGACGTGGCCGACGCCGAGGCGGTGGCCGCGCTGTGCGGGCGGCTCCAGGCCGAAGACAGCCTGCCGGACGTGGTGGTCAACGCCGCCGGCATCCTGCGGCTGGGAACGCTGGAGACGCTGTCGCTGGACGACTGGCACGCCTGCCTGGCGGTGAACGTCAGCGGCCCCTTCTATCTGCTGCGGGCGCTGCTGCCGCACTTCAAGGCGCGCCGCCGCGGGGCCATCGTCAACGTGGCCTCCAACGCCGCCCGCGTGCCGCGGCTGGACATGGCCGCCTACGGGGTGTCCAAGGCCGCGCTGGTCAGCCTCAGCCACAATCTGGCGCTGGAGCTGGCGCCGTACGGCGTGCGCTGCAACGTGGTGTCGCCGGGCTCGACCGACACGCCGATGCTGCGCGGCATGTGGCGGGACGACAGCGGCGCGGCGCGCACCATCGCCGGCAAGCCGGAGGCGTTCCGGCTGGGCATCCCGCTGGGCAAGCTGGCCGCGCCGTCGGACGTGGCGCAGGCGGCGCTGTTCCTGGCGTCCGACCTCTCCGGCCATATCACCATGCAGGACATCGTGGTAGACGGCGGGGCGACGCTGGCGGCTTAGCGCGACTCGCCCAGCCCCAGACGCCGCGCTTAGGCAACTGGCCGCGCGGTTTGCGCTGCCCGCGTCGGCGCGTCTTGCCCCAGGCGCTTAACCGGGGCGGGTCGGCCGCTCAAGGCAGCTGATCCTCGTTGATCACTTCCACGCCGTGCCGGCGCAGCCAGTGGGCGGCGACACCCTCGCCGGGGCGCAGGCAGCCGCTGAAGCTGCCGTCGTAAACCCGCGCCCCGCCGCAAGAGGGGCTGTTGGCCTTGAGCAAGGCCTGCGCGCATCCTTCGGCGCGGGCCAGCGCCAGCGCTTCCCGCGCGCCGCGCCGAAAGGCCGCGGTGACGTCGTCCCCCGCTTTGGTGGCGACCTTGGCGCGGCCCTGCCACACCGCTGCGGCGTCGCCGCCGGCGATTTCCGCCGCCGGGCGCGGCGTGGGCAAGCCGCCCAGGCATTCCGGGCAGACCGGCACCAGGCGGTAGTCGCGCGTCAGGCGGGTAAGCCGCTCCGGCGGCAGCGGTTTGCTGGCGGCGTCGTAACGGACAGGCTGGCCCAGCAGGCAGGCGCTGATCAGCAGCGGCGGTTTTTCGTTCATGGCAGTCCTTGAGGCGGGCGGCGTTTGGGTCGGGAAGACGCAAATCGCTTTCCCTGTCGTTTCCAGTCGGGCTAGGCTAGCAGCATTTCACCCAAGCAAGGAGAGCAGGATGCAGCTTGATCTGGACGCGCTGTTGTCGCCATCGGTCAACAACGGGCTGGGCCAGCCGGTGGGGGAGGCGCTGGACGGCTGGCGCGCGCCGCCGCCGCCGCCGCGCCTGGCGCTGGAAGGCCGCTTCTGCCGGGTGGAGCCGCTGGCGCTGGCGCGCCACGCCGCGGGCCTGTTTTCCGCCTACGCCGCCGACGCCGAGGGGCGGATGTGGACTTACTTGTCCTACGGCCCGTTCGCCGAGTTAGCCGCCTTCCGCGACTGGCTGGAAGCGCAGGCGCGCTCGTCCGATCCGCTGTTCTACTGCATCGTCGACGCCGCGACCGACGCGCCGCTGGGCCTGGCGTCCTATTTGCGCATCGACGCGGCGGCGGGCGCCATCGAAGTCGGGCATCTGAGCTTCTCGCCGGCGCTGCAGCGCACCCCGGCCGCCACCGAGGCGATGTACCTGATGATGCGCCAGGCCTTCGAGCTGGGCTACCGCCGCTACGAATGGAAATGCAGCGCCTTCAATCAGCCCTCCCGCCAGGCCGCGCTGCGGCTGGGCTTCACCTGCGAGGGGCTGTTCCGCCAGGCGCGGGTCAGCAAGGGACGCAACGGCGATACCGCCTGGTTCTCGATCCTGGACCGCGAATGGCCGGCGCGGCGCGCGGCGCTGGAGGCCTGGCTGGCCCCCGGCAATTTCGACGCGGAAGGCCGCCAGCGGCGCTCGCTGGCCAGTTTGCGGGCTCCGGCGTGAGCGCCGCGACGCATCCGGGCTTCAAGTCGGGGGTGGGGGGCGCTACAATGACCGTCTTGTATCACTGAACTGCTTGATTTCCAGATGAAACCCTTGCCGCGCAATGCCCGCATTCCGGGCGAACCCTTCCTGCCCAGCCGCTTCATTTTCGGCGACGCCGTCGATGAACAAGGCTTGGAGGAGACGGAGTATCTGGTGCATACCGAATCGCCCCGTTTCATCTGCCGGCTGGTGGGCAACGACGACACCGACTTTCCGGGTCGCGAACGCGACGGCCTGGCCAGCGCGGTGCTGTTCGACGAAGAAGACAACCTCACCATCTACGTCTGCAACCTGCGCATCCGTCTGTTCGATTTCAATTTCGAAGAAGGCGAGGAGCCGACGGTAGCCGCCCTGCAGGCTGTCTGCGACGAAGCGATGCAAACTTACCAGCGGCTGCATCAGGCGTACGCCGAACGCGACGCCGCCGGCCCGGCCCCGCGCGAGATGCGCGCCGGTCCGACCAAGCCTTTGCCGCCGGCCGAACGCCAGCGCGCCATCCGCCAGCTGGTGGAGCTGGCGCGCGGCGCGGTGGGCAAGCCGATGGAAAAGGTGCAGCTGGCCGCCCAAGTGCAGCTGGCGCTGGCCGGCGGCGACCAGGCGGTGTTTACCGAGGCGCAGCTGGCCCTGCTGGCCGAACCGGCGGCGCGCGAGCTGCTGGTGCACAGCGCCCGCGACGCGGTGGCGTTTCCGGAGGTGATGCGCAAGGACGGCTCGGTGGTGTCGTTCGAACTGTGGGCGCTGCCCTTCGCCTTCTCGCGCAGCCAGGGCGGAGTATGGTGGCACTTCCCGCGGCTGGAGCAGCTGGAAGTGGCGCTGGCCGACGCGCTGGAAGTGCCGGAGAAGTCCATCCTGTGGATTTCTCCCACCCTGTTCACCGTGGACATGCTCAACGAGCGCTGCTGCCAGGACCTGGTGCAACTGGCGCCGGTGATGGACGCCGGTTGCGACTTCGCCCCGCTGGACCCGGAAGCCTCGCGCGCCACCTATGAGGCGGCGCGCAAGACCAGCGATCCGCAGCTGGTGCTGGCCTGGATCCCCTTCCTGGTGGAGCGCGGCGCGCTGCCGATGGACAAGGCGCGCAAGCTGTCGCGCAAGGCGCTGGACGCGGCGATGCCGCTGGTGCAGCAGGCGGTGGCCGCCGAGATGGAATACGGCGAGGCCGAGCTGTTCGCGCCGCTGCCGTGGTGGGACGCGCTGGCCGCCGGCATGCGCGCCTGGAACCGCAAGCGCCTGGGCATGAGCGTGGCCTTGCTCGCCGCCAGCCAGGGCGGCATCGACAAGCTCGAAGCGGTGGCCGAATACCAGCCGGAGATCCAGGGCTACGAAGTGGGCCTGCGCATCAAGGGCCGCGAAGGCGCGGCGGCGCAAGTGCCGTGGCTGCTGGTGCCGGACGTGGCCCCGGATCGCGACTTCGCCTGGCGGGATCTGTCCGACTGCCTGCGCGAGGCCGGCATTCCCTTGTCGGAAAGCGTGGCGCGGCTGCACTGAGGCCGGCCGGGAAGCGAAGCAAGGGGACCGCATGGTCCCCTTTCTCATTTCGCGGTCTGGCGCGGGCGCGGCGCTTCCCCTATGCTCGTGGCTGGTTCGAGAACTGTGGAGCAAGCGATGAAGGTAGGTTACATCGGGCTGGGCATCATGGGCGCGCCCTGCGTGCGCAATCTGCTCAAGGCCGGACATCAGGTGACGGTATGGGCCAGACGCCGCCAAAGCGCCGAGGCGCTGCTGGCGGCGGGCGCAGCCTGGGCGGACAGCCCGGCGGAACTGGCCGGGCAGGTGGAGCTGTTGATCACCAACGTCTCCGACACCGGCGACGTCGAACAGGTCTTGCTGGGCGAAGCCGGCGCGGCGTCCGGCGCGCGGCCGGGGCTGGTGTGCGCGGACATGAGCACCATCGCTCCCAACGGCGCGCGGCGCATCGCGGCGCGTCTGTCCGAGGCCGGCATCGACTTTCTGGACTGCCCGGTATCGGGCGGCGAGGTCGGCGCGATCAACGGCACGCTGACCATCATGGCCGGCGGCAAGGCGGAAGCGCTGGAGAAGGCGCGTCCGGCGCTGGAGGCCATGGGCCAGACCATCACCCACATCGGCGCCAGCGGCGCGGGCCAGGTGGCCAAGGCCTGCAACCAGATCGCCGTGGCGGCGGGGGTGGCGGCGGTGGCGGAGATCGTCAAGCTGGCGCGCGCCTGCGAAGTGGACCCGGCGCCGGTGCGCGCCGCGCTGCTGGGCGGCTTCGCGCAAAGCCGGGTGCTGGACGTGCACGGCCAGCGGATGATAGACGACAACTACGCGCCGGGCTTCAAGGCCAAGCTGCACGCCAAGGACATGCACATCGTGCACGACACCGCCCGCGAGCAGGGCATCAGCCTGCCGGCCGCCGAGCGCGCCATGCAGCTGATCGACCAGCTGGTGGCCGAGGGAGGCGGCGAGCTGGATTCGTCGGCCATCGCCAGGCTGATCTGGCGGCAGAACTAGCGCGATCGGCCGCGGCCAAAGAAAACGCCCGCCGGCTAGCAGCCGGCGGGCGTTTCCTCGTCCGCGCCAAACGGGCGGGGACGGACTGGCGGCGGGGCTTAGCCGCCGATGCGGTCTTTCAGGGCCTTGCTGGCGACGAATGCCACCTTGCGCTTGGCGGCGATCTGGATGGTTTCGCCGGTTTTCGGGTTGCGGCCGCTGCGGGCGGCGCTTTCCTTGACCTTGAACTTGCCGGCCACGGTGGTGACTTCGTCGCCGGCGGCCAGCGCGTCCAGCAATACCTGGTCGAACGCGCCGAGCACGCGCAGCACGTCGGTTTTGGTCATGCCGGATTTTTCAGCCAGGGCTGCAATCAGTTCCGCTTTGGTCATGTTGGTCTTTCTTGAAGGTTGAGTCGGTATTTTCGATCATTTTCCCCGCGCGTGAAAGTCGAAACCTCCACAATTCCGGTTTAGACCATGGCGGCGCGGGATTTTCGGCCGTTTTACCGCTGGCGAGGCCGGCGCGAAGACTCTCAGCGCTCGCTTTGGCGCAGTTTGAGGCCGGCCGGCACCCGCACGTCGCGGTCGGGCAGCGGCTGATCCTGCAGCAGGGCCAGCACTTGCGCGAGGCTGGCCTCGGCCAGCGCCTGGCTGTCCTGGCGGATGGCGTCGATCGGCAGCGGCAGGCAGTCCAGCAGCGGATGATCGTCGAAAGTCAGCAGGCGTTCGGGCGCCTCGCGCATGCCATGTCGCTGGCGGATGAAGGACAGCACGCCTTCCAGCAGGGTGATGGAGGCGGTGAACAGGGCTTGCGGATAGCGCTGGTGGCGCTGGTGCCA
The DNA here is from genome assembly GCA_002213445.1 of Xenophilus sp. AP218F. Lineage (GTDB taxonomy): Bacteria > Pseudomonadota > Gammaproteobacteria > Burkholderiales > Chromobacteriaceae > Chromobacterium. The sequence goes on from NJIE01000017.1 coordinate 41,772, forward strand.
GTCCTGCATCAGCAGGAAGCCGGATTCGCGCTGGAAGTCGCGCTCGGCGATCCAGTCTTCGCCGACGGCGAGGCCGGCGGCGGCCAGCGCCTGGCGATAGCCGGCCAGGCGTTCGCGGCTGGCGGACAGTTCCGGCTGGCCGCCGAAGTAGACCAGCTCGCCCACGCCGCCGGCGAGGGCGGGTCGCAGCAGGCGGGCCACGGCGTCGCCGGCGTCGGTGACGGCGGAGGGGATGCCGCTGCCCGGGATGTGGCGGTCGGCGAAGACGAGCGGCACGCGGCTGGTCCACGGCAGATAGCGTTCGGCGTCGCCGCTGCAGGGCACGGCCACCATGCCGTCCACCTGGCGCGCCACCAGCTGGCCGATGCCGGCGCTCTCGCGCTCCGGGTCTTCCTCGCTGGTGACGATCAGCAACTGGTAGCCTTGCGCGCGGCAGCGGTTTTCCAGCGCCTGCGCCAGCGCGGCGTGGGTGGAGTTGCCAAGATCGGGGATGACCAGGCCGATGCTGTTGCTGCGCCGGCTGCGCAGGCTGCGCGCCGATTGGGAGGGTTTGAAGTGATGGGCTTTGGCCACCTCTTCCACCTTGCGGACGGTGGCCGGGGAGATGCGGTAGCGCTCGGCGTGGCCGTTTAGCACCATGCTGGCGGTGGTGCGGGAAACGCCGGCGAGGCTGGCGATGTCGTCTATGGTGAGGCGTTTGAAGCTGCTCATGGTCTGGCCGGGACGATGGTCCGATTAGCGATGATAAACGCAAATGGCATAGGTTTGGCTGTTTTTCAGTCAGACCTATGCCAGCTGGCGGCGGCCGCGCGGAGCGAAGCCGGCGTCGCGCGACGCCGGCTGCGACCCTGGCGGGGCTTAGTGCTTGATCAGGTTGAGCGGAACCGGGATGAACTGGTCCACCTTCTGGCCGTCCGCCAGCTTCTTGGCGGTTTGCACGCCGTACTGGCCGATCAGCTCCGGCTGCTGCTGAACGGTGGCGGCCATATTGCCGGCCTTGACCGAGGAGACGGCGTCCGGCGTGGCGTCGAAGCCGACCACCACCACGTTCTTCAGGCCGGCGGCCTGGATGGCCTTGAGCGCGCCCAGCGCCATTTCGTCGTTATGCGCGAACACGCCCTGGATGTCCTTGTTGCCCTGGATGATGTTTTCCATCACCGACAGGCCCTTGGCGCGGTCGAAGTCGGCCGGCTGCTTGGCCACCAGCTTCACTTCCGCCTTCTTGTCCACCACCTGGTGGAAGCCTTCGCCGCGTTCGCGGGCGGCGGAGGAGCCGGGGATGCCTTCCAGCTCCACGACGCGGCCTTTGCCGCCCAGCTTCTGCAGCAGGAATTCGGCCGCCATCATGCCGCCGGCGATGTTGTCGGAAGCGATGTGCGCGCTTACCGCCGCGCCGTTGACGCTGCGATCCAGCGACACCACCTTGATGCCCTTGTCGGTGGCTTCTTTCACCACGTTGGCCACGGCGGCGGAGTCGGTCGGGTTGATCAGGATGACGTTCACCTTCTTCTGGATCAGGTCTTCCACGCTGGCCTGCTGCTTGGCCGGGTCGTCCTGGGCGTCGACGGTGATCAGGTTGATGCCTTCCTTCTTGGCTTCGGCGGCCGCGCCGTCGCGCAGGGCGACGAAGAAGGGGTTGTTGAGGGTGGAGACGGCCAGGCCGACGGTGATCTTGCCGTCCGCCGCCGGGGCGCTGGCTTCGCCGCTGCTGCCCGGGCCTTGCTTGGAGCAGGCGGCGATGCCGAAGGCCAGCACGCTGGCGATAAGCGGGGTGAGGATGCGTTTCATGCTAGGACTCCCTGAGAGATCACACAAAATGACACATTGCGACAGTATGGACGGCGTCGCGCCGTCCGGTTTTACTTCTTGTTGCTGCGGTCCATCAGCACCGCCAGCAAAATCACCACGCCCTTGATCACCTGCTGGTAGAACGAAGATACGCCCAGCAGGTTGAGGCCGTTGTTGAGCACGCCGATCAGCAAGGCGCCGATCAGGGTGCCGAAAATCCAGCCGCGGCCGCCGGTCAGGCTGGTGCCGCCCAGCACCACGGCGGCGATGGCGTCCAGCTCGTAGCCGGTGCCGGCCGTCGGTTGCGCCGAGTTCAGGCGCGAGGTCAGCACCACGCCGGCCATCGCCGACATCGCGCCGGAAGCGGTATACACCCACAGCTTGACGCGGTCCACCTTGACGCCGGAGAGGCGGGCGGCTTCTTCGTTGCCGCCGGTGGCGTACAGGTGGCGGCCGAACACGGTTTTCTTCAGCAGGAACCAGAAGCCGGCGAACATCAGCAGCATCCACGCCACCGGCACCGGCACCAGGCCGGCGATATAGCCGCCGCCCAGCATGGAGAAGGCGTCGCTATGAAAGCCGGTGATCGGGCTGCCGTTGGAGAACACCAGCGACAGGCCGCGCAGAATGGTCATCGAAGCCAGCGTGGCGATGAAGGGGGCGACCTTGCCCTTGCTGATCACCAGGCCGTTGAACAGGCCCATCGCCGCGCCGGAGAGGATGCCGAGCAGGGTGGACAGCATCGGGTCGACGCCGGCCTGCATCAGGCTGGCGGTGGTCACCGAGGAGAGCGCCAGGATGGAGCCGACCGACAGGTCGATGCCGCCCAGCAGGATCACCAGCGTCATGCCGAAGGCGATCAGCGCGTTGATCGACACTTGGCGCATCACGTTGAGCAGGTTGTTGACGGTGAGGAAGTCCGGGCTCATCACGGACAGGCCCACGCTCACCACGATCAGGGCGAGGAAGGGGCCGAGGCGTTGCAGATTGGCTTTCTGTTGCGGGGTCATGCTTGCGATTCCTAATCGTGAGTCCCGGCCTTAGGCGGCCTGGGGAGCGCTGCCGGTGGCGGCGGCCATCAAGGTTTCCTGGGTGCTGGCGGCGGCGTCGAAAACGCCGGCCTGGCGGCCTTCGCGCAGCACCAGAATGCGGTTGCTCATCGCCAGCACTTCCGGCAGCTCCGACGACACCATCACGATGGCGGTGCCGGCTTCGGCCAGCTGGTTGATGATGTGGTAGATCTCGGCCTTGCCGCCGACGTCCACGCCGCGGGTGGGTTCGTCCAGCAGCAGCACCTTGGGCGGCTTGGCCAGCCATTTGGCGAACACCACTTTTTGCTGGTTGCCGCCGGACAGCGATTTGACGTCCAGCTCGGCGTCGCGGGTGCGGATGCGCAGCTGTTCGATCAGCCCCTGCACCGCGCGGCCTTCTTCGCCGGCGGCCACCACGCCCAGCCTGGCGTAGGCGTTCAGATGCACCAGCGTGGCGTTTTCGCGCACCGACATGCCGAGGATCAGGCCCTTGCTCTTGCGGTCTTCCGGCACGAAGGCGAGACCGGCGGCGATGGCGTCGCCGGGCGCGGCCACGGCCAGCGGCTTGCCGTCCAGCTCCACCGCGCCGGCGGCGCAGCGCTTGGCCCCGAACAGCGCCTTCAGGATGTCGCTGCGGCCCGAACCCATCAGGCCGGCGATGCCCAGCACCTCGCCGGCGCGCACGTCGAAGCTGATGCCGCTGATCATGTCCTCGTCGGCGAGGTTATCCACCTTCAGCCGCACCGCGCCGGGCGCGGTCTTGCGCGGCGGGAAGCGGTCGCCGATCTCGCGGCCCACCATCATCTTCACCACTTCGTCGAAATCGGTGGCGGAGATGGCGCGTTCGCCGACGAACTGGCCGTCGCGCAGCACGCTGATCTTGTCGCAGATGCGGAAGATCTCCTCCATCCGGTGGGAGACGTAGACGATAGCCACGCCTTCGGATCTCAGCTGCCGCATCAGCCCGAACAGGGTGTCGATTTCGCGCTCGGTCAGCGCCGCGGTCGGCTCGTCCATGATCAGCACCCGCGCCTGCAGCGCCAGCGCCTTGGCGATCTCCACCATCTGCTGCTGGCCGATGGACAGGCTGCCGGCCTCGGCCTGCGGGTCGATCTGGCCGGCGCCGACGCGCTCCAGCAGCGCGCGGGCCTGGCGGCGCATGGCGGCGTAGTCGATGACGCCGAAGCGCGACGGTTCGCGGCCGAGGAACAGGTTTTCCATCACCGACAACTGCGGAATCAGGTTGAGCTCCTGGTGGATGATGGCGATGCCGGCGGCCTCGGAGGCGCTGGTGTCGCGCATCGCCATCGGCTGGCCGTCCAGCAGGATTTCGCCGGCGTCGGCCTGATAGACGCCGCTCAGGATCTTCATCAGCGTGGATTTGCCGGCGCCGTTCTCGCCCATCAGCGCGTGAATCTCGCCGCCGGCCAGCGTGAAGTCAACGCCTTCCAGCACCTTGACCGGGCCGAAGGCCTTGTTGATGCCTCGCATCGAAACTTGCATCGCGCGCTCCTCAGAAAATCACGCCGGAGTGCAGAATCACGTTGGCGTACGGCGTGCATTCGCCGGTGCGGATCACCGCCCGCGCCGCCTGGCAACGTTGCTTGAATTCCTCGTGGCTGACGAAATCCAGCGCCGCGCCGGCCTTGGCCAGCGCCTCGGCCTGGGCTTGCACCGCCGGATTGTGCTGGCGGCATTCGATGGCGAACACCGCGCGTTCGCACTGGAAGTCGGCCAGGATGCTCTCCAGCGTGTCTTGGAAACCGGGGACGCCCAGGCGCAGCGACAGATCGACGCACTCAACGCCCGGCGGGATGGGCAGGCCGCAGTCGGCGATGACTAGGCTGTCGGTATGGCCCATCGACGCCAGGATGCGGGCGATGTCGCGGTTGAGGTGGCCGTGTTTTTTCATGCGTGTCGCTCCAGGAAGGCGTTCAGTTCGGCCAGCGTGGGCATGCCGGTCTGCGCGCCGGCGCGGGTGACCGACAGCGCGCCGGCGGCGTTGGCGCGGCGGATGGCCTCGGCGAGGCCCAGCGGCAGGAAGGCGGCCAGCGCGCCGTTGAAGGTATCGCCCGCGCCGGTGCTGTCCACCGCCGTCACCGGGAAGCCGGGCTGATGGCGCAGCGCGCCGTCGGCGTCGGCGTAGAAAGCGCCGTCCTTGCCGTGGGTCATCGCCACGCGGCCGGGACGGGCGGCGATCAGGGCGCGCCAGTCGCCGTCCGGCTGATCCAGCACCGCCAGCAGCTCGTGCTGGTTGGGCGTCAGCAGGCTGACCTGTTCCAGCAGCGCCGCGGGCAGCGCTTGCGCCGGGGCGGGGTTGAGCAGGAAGGGCTTGCCGTGGCGCTGGGCCAGCTCGGCGGCGCGCCGGGCGGTGGCCAGCGGAATCTCCAGCTGGGCCAGCACCGCGTCGGCCGCGGAGAAGGCCGCTTCGGCCGCGTCCAGGTGTTCCGGCAGCAGGCAGTGGTTGGCGCCCGGCGCCACCAGGATGGCGTTGTCGCCGCCGGAGACGGTGATGGCGGCGATGCCGGTGGCGGCGTCGACGGTGCGGATGAGGCGGGTGTCGACGCCTTCGGCGTCCAGATGCCGGCGCAGTTCGCGGCCGAAGGCATCATCGCCCACGCAGCCCAGCAGCGTCACCTCGGCGCCCAGACGCGCGGCGGCCACCGCCTGGTTGGCGCCCTTGCCGCCGGGGAAGGTGGCAAAGTCTTGCCCCATCAGCGTTTCGCCCAGCTGCGGCAGGCGCTCGGCCCTTACCACCAGGTCCATATTGATACTGCCGATTACCAGCACCCGAGTCATTCTGCGCTCCTGTACCTTCGCTACATTTATGCGTTTTGCTTGCGAAGCATAAGCTAAAACGTGTTCAGCAGCGCTTTATAGCAGAGCTTGAAGGGGTTCCGGAAGAGGGTTTGCGCAAAAATGTAGTGAAACCGCTACATATTTTCACGTGAAGAATATTTTGCGGGCATGGCTCGCCGGCGAATCGGCCAAAAGTGCCCGGCCGGGCAAACGCCGCCGCTGCGGCCGAATTGGCCTGAGCCGCCTCACGCCGGTCAGGGCCTGGAGTCGCCCGGGGCGAGCCGGCGGCGACGCCGGCAAGAACCACAGTGCCGAACCGCGCTCGGCAAAACTGAACGGCACGGGAGACCCGGCCTCTGATTCCGCCCCGACCTTTGGCGTGTTCCGGCGATCCGCCGCCCGCAACCGGATGGCGTCGCGTCTGCAATGCATAAAGCCCCGGCTGGCGGGGCTTTTGTGGTTTCGCTGACGCGCCGTGGCGCGGCGTGAAAGTTTACTCGATGTTTTGAATCTGCTCGCGCATCTGCTCGATCAGCACCTTCAGCTCGACCGAGGACTGGGTGGTTTCGCTGGAAACCGACTTGGAGCCCAGGGTATTGGCTTCGCGGTTCAGTTCCTGCATCAGGAAGTCCAGCCGCTTGCCGGTCTGGCCGCCGGTCTTGAGGATGCGGCGCACTTCGCTCAGGTGGGTGGTCAGGCGCGACAGCTCTTCGTCCACGTCTATCTTCTGGGCGAACAGGGCGAACTCCTGCTTCAGGCGGTCCTCGTCGACATTGGCCAGCGCCTCTTGCAGGCGGCCGGTGAGCTTGGCCATGTGGTTGTCCAGAATCTGCGGCAGCTTGGGCTTGATGTCGGCGACGATGGATTCCATCGCCACGATGCGCTCCACCAGCACGTCGCGCAGCTTCTCGCCCTCGCGGCCGCGCGAGGCGTTGAAGTCCTGCAGCGCGGTTTTCAGGCTTTCCACGCACAGCTGTTGCAGCACTTCCGGGGCCAGTTCGTTGCTTTTCAGCACGCCCGGCCAGCGCATCAGCTCGCCCACCGACAGCCCCTTGCTGTCCGGAGCCAGCTGCTGCACGTCCCTGGCCACCTCCACCAGCCGCTGCAGCAGCGCCTGGTTCAATTCCAGGGTGGGGGCGGCGGTGTCCAGCTGGTTGATGCCGACGCGGCACTCCAGCTTGCCGCGGGTGACTTTGGCCGAGATCAGCTCGCGCAGCTGCGGTTCGATGACGCGCAGCTCTTCCGGCAGGCGCATCTGCACGTCCAGATAGCGGTGATTGACTGCCCGTATTTCAAGGCTCAACATGCCACCTGGGAACTCCCTGTTCACGGCGGCAAAGCCCGTCATGCTCAAGATCATCCGGGACTCCTGTATTTGGTCTGGTTAAATTTGTACAAAGCCGGGCCCGGATTGCTTTGCTAAGCTCAATCCAGGGCCAGTGGACACTATAACAACTGCCATCCCATGACTCAATCCAGCCAACAGATCGCTTTGCCGGCGGGTTTCCGCCTGGGCGAGTACACCATCGTGCGCCAGTTGTCGGTGGGCGGCTTCAGCGTCGTCTATCTGGCGCTGGACGGCGACGACCGCAAATTCGCCATCAAGGAATACCTGCCGCGCAATCTGGCCACGCGCGAAGACGATGGCCAGGTGACCGTGCCGCACGAGCTGGATCGCGATGCATTCAACCTGGGGCTGAAGTGCTTTTTCGAGGAAGGACGGGTGTTGTCCGGCATCGCCCACCCCACGGTGGTGCGGGTCAGCAATTTCTTCCGCGCCAACCAGACCGTGTACATGGTGATGGAGTACGCCGACGGCCGCTCGCTGGGGCGGGAGCTGGAGCTGGCGGGCGGCAGGATGGAGGAGGCCCGCATCCGCAAGTGGTTCGCCGCGCTGCTCTCCGGCCTGCGCGAGGTGCACAGCCAGCGCTTGCTGCATCTGGACATCAAGCCGGCCAATATTTACCTGCGCCGCAATGGCGTGCCGCTGCTGCTGGACTTCGGCGCCGCCCGGCAGACGCTGTCGCGCCGCGACAAGCACTTCGCCGCCATGTATACGCCGGGCTTCGCCGCGCCGGAGCAGTACGAGAAAGAGCAGAAGCTGGGGCCGTGGACCGACATCTACGCGATAGGCGCCTGCCTGTACGCCTGCATGGGCGGCGGGACGCCGCCGGTGTCGCGGGAGCGCAAGGAGAAAGACACGCTGGTTCCGGCCGGGCAAGCCTTTCGCCAATGGTATTCGCCGGAGCTGACCGCCTTGTGTGACCGCTGCCTGGCGCTCGATCCCGACGCCAGGCCGGCGACGGTGCTGGAAGTGCAGCGGTGCCTGCTGTCGGAAAGCTACGCCGCGCCGACTCCGCCGCCAGAGCCCGCGCCGGCGGCCAGCAAGCTGGTGGGCTGGATCAAGGGCCTGACCGGCGGCCGTTCATCTTGAGGGGATGTCATGAAACTGTCCGTTTTCCAGGAAAGCCGAATCGGGGGCCGGGCCTACAACCAGGACCGGCTGGCCTTGGCGCATTCGCGCGACGCGGCGATGCTGGTGCTGGCCGACGGCATGGGCGGACACATGCGCGGCGAAGTGGCGGCGCAGATCGCCGTCGACCTGCTGTGCGAACTGTTTTACCAGCAGGCGACGCCGCTGCTGAGCCATCCCAACCGTTTCATGGTCAACGCCATCAGCTCGGTGCATCAGGTGATCCTGGACTACGCCGCCGACCACAAGCTGCCGGACGTGCCCAGCACCACCATCGTGGTGGCCATCATCCAGCAGGGCTTCCTGTACTGGTGCCATGTCGGCGATTCGCGGCTATACCTGCTGGACCCGGAGGGCATGCGGCTGCGTTCGCGCGATCATTCCCAGGTGCAGCGGCTGATCGATCAGGGCGTGCTGACCGAGGAGGGGGCCAAGACCCATCCGGAGCGCAACAAGATCTACAACTGCCTGGGCGCGACCAGCGATCCGGACATCGACATCGGCGAGCGCCAGGCGCTGACGGCCGGCTGCACCGTCATGCTGTGCTCCGACGGGCTGTGGTCGCAAGTGCCTGACGCCGAGCTGGAACGGGTGTTCGCCAACCGCAACGTCAACCAGGTGCTGCCGGCGCTGATCCGGGTGGCCGAGCGCCGCGGCGGCGCCGCCGGCGACAATCTGTCGGCGGTGGCTGTGACCCTGCTGGACGACGCGGTGGAGCTGGGCGGCCGCGACGACGCGCTGGACACCGAAACCACGCCGCCGCGCCAGGCTGGCCGGTTGTTCCTGGACGCCAACCTGGCCACGATGCACCGCGAAATCCTGGCCAGCCAGGTGGGCGGCAAGGACCAATAGCGGCCGCGCGCGCTATAATCGCCGCCATCATCATTGTGGACCAAACCATGCGACCTTCTGACAGAAGCGCCGACGCGCTGCGCCCGGTGCGCCTGACCCGCGGCTATACCAAACACGCCGAAGGCTCGGTGCTGGTGGAGTTCGGCGATACCAAGGTGATTTGCACCGCCAGCGTCGAAGAAACCGTGCCCGGTTTTCTCAAGGGCAAGGGCCAGGGCTGGGTGACCGCCGAATACGGCATGCTGCCGCGCTCCACCGGTTCGCGCATGCGTCGCGAATCGGCCGCCGGCAAGCAATCGGGCCGTACCCAGGAGATCCAGCGCCTGATCGGCCGCTCCTTGCGCGCGGTGACGGATCTGGCCAGGCTGGGCGAGCGCCAGATCGTCATCGACTGCGACGTGATCCAGGCCGACGGAGGCACCCGCACCGCCAGCATCACCGGCGCCTACGTGGCGCTGGCCGACGCCATCGCCGGCCTGATCCGCGCAGGCAAGCTTGCGTCCAGCCCGCTGCGCGAGCAGGTGGCGGCGGTGTCGGTCGGCATCTATCAGGGCCAGCCGGTGCTGGATCTGGACTATCCCGAGGACTCGGCCTGCGAAACCGACATGAACGTGGTGATGACCGGCGGCGGCCGCTTCGTGGAAGTGCAGGGCACCGCCGAGGGCGAGCCGTTCAGCGAGGAGGACATGCAGGCGATGATGGCCTTGGCGCGCAAGGGCATCGCCGAATTGCTGGCCTTGCAGCGCGCGGCGCTGGCCGACTGAGACGACGCCAGCAGACGCAGACGACAAAGCCGCCCTCGGGCGGCTTTGTCATTTGGATTTCGCGGTTTTGCCTTTGGCGATGAAGGCCTGCAGCGCAGGGTAAAAGCTGGGAGCGGCCACGCTCATATTGTCTTCCAGCTTGCGGCGGGACGCCGGCGGCGCCGAGCTTTGCACCGCGACGATGGTCGCCTGGCCATTGGCGTCGATGACGAAGATCGGCGAGCCGCTGTTGCCCTCCAGCGTGTCGCAGCGGTGGCTCAGGCGGCCGTCGTCGCGCAGCTGGGTGGCCTGGCAGTTGTTGTGCACGCGCAAGTGGCTCTGGTCGTCCACCGGATAGCCGCCCTGGGTGACCGTCCATTTTTTCTGTTGCAGCAGCTGTTTGAGTTGGCTGCGGTCGCCGGAGAATACCGGCACGGTGCCCTGGGTCTTGCCCAGCGGCGTGGCGAGGCGGACGAAGGCGAAGTCGCGCGGAGCGATGGAGGCGGGGATGTAGACGCCGTCCTTGCGATGAATCAGCCCCTTCAGAAACGTCTTGTCCACCTGCACTTCGACAATCCGGCTCTGCTCTTCGTATTCATTGCCCCACAAACCTACGGTGAAGGTCAGGGCGCGATCGACGCGGCCCTTGTCGTCGACGAAGCAATGGCCCGCGGTCAGCACCACGTCGGGGGCCACCAGCGTGCCGGTGCAGATATTGCGCGAGCGGGTTTCCAATTGCCCCACCGCCCGCCAGGGCATGCGCTCCGGGCGCGTCAGCACCCGGTCGTCCTTGCCGAAAAACAGGATCTTGTGTTCCTTGCTCAGCGGCGCGGCGTGAGCGGAAGATAGCGTCAGGGCTAGCGGCAACAACAGCGGCAACAACAGCGGCAGTAGCTTCATCGGGGCACCTTGCAAATGAAAACGGGGCGCAGAGCGCCCCGTGCATTCGTGGCTGCCGAAAGGATCGGCGGCCTGCTAACCAAGATTACTTGGCAGCGGAAGCGGCTTTCTTGCCGTGCTTCTTGTGCTCAGCCTTTTTGGCCGGAGCGGAAGCGTCTTTCTTGGCGGCTTGAGCCTTTTGAGCAGCGGAAGCCTCTTTCTTGGCTACGTGCTTCTTGGACTTCTTGGCTTTCGGAGCGGAAGCGTCGGCCTTGGCGGCTTGGGCTTTCTGAGCAGCGGAAGCTTCTTTCTTAGCTACGTGCTTCTTGGACTTCTTGGCTTTCGGAGCGGAAGCGTCGGCCTTGGCGGCTTGAGCTTTCTGAGCGGCGGAAGCTTCTTTCTTGGCTACGTGCTTTTTGTGGGACTTCTTGGCTTTCGGAGCGGAAGCGTCGGCCTTGGCGGCTTGAGCCTTTTGAGCTGCGGAAGCTTCTTTCTTGGCGTGCTTCTTGGCTTTCTTGGCCTTAGGAGCGGAAGCGTCGGCCTTGGCGGCTTGGGCTTTCTGAGCGGCGGAAGCTTCTTTCTTGGCTACGTGCTTCTTGGACTTCTTGGCTTTCGGAGCGGAAGCGTCGGCCTTGGCGGCTTGAGCCTTTTGAGCTGCGGAAGCTTCGTGCTTCTTGGCGGTGTGCTTCTTGGCCTTCTTGGCCTTAGGAGCGGAAGCGTCGGCCTTGGCGGCTTGAGCCTTCTGAGCAGCGGAAGCTACTTTCTTTTCCGATTTCTTTTCGGTCTTCTTTTCAGCCTTCTTGGCCTTGTGGATGGCCGGAGCGGAGGCGGAAGCTTTTTCAGCGGCGAAACCGTTAACGGATGCCAAGCTGAAAGCAGCGGTCAGGGCGAGCAGAGCCAGCTTTTTCATTTGTGAAACTCCTAAGTTTCTTGCGAATGGGGTGAAACGGACCGTGGAAAAGTCCTAATTCAGCGGCAGATGCTATATAGGCAAGCACTTAGCGTCTAGGGTCGCTGTGTATCTCAATGTTACAGAATGTACATATCTGACATGTTCGCTTTTGTTCTGGAGGGCTGGAAACGAATATGTAAACAAATTGAGAATTGTTAACGCATTCGCCGCCGGCGGCGGGAACTTGCGCCGCCGGCTCAAGCCGGCCAGCGCAGCACGAAGCGCGCGCCGCCCAGCGGCGAGGTTTCTATCTTGACCTGGCCGCGATGGGCGCGGGCGATGCCGGCGACGATGGCGAGGCCCAGGCCGTGGCCGCCGGTCTTGCGGCCGCGGCTTTCGTCCAGCCGCACGAAGGGGTCGAAGACGCGCTCGCGGTCGGACTCGGGAATGCCGGGGCCGTCGTCGTCCACGGTGATCACGTAATGCTGCTCCTCCAGCGCGACGCCGGCTTGCACCTGCGATTGCGCGTGGCGGCGGGCGTTGGAGAGCAGGTTGTCCAGCGCGCGGGTGATCAGGTGTTCGTCGGCGGTGATCTGCAACGACGACGCGTCCGGCTCCCGCCAGTGGATTTCCTGAGCCAGCGCCGCCTGGCCGGCGATGCGGTCGCGCATCCAGGGGATGGCGTCGAACGAAACCGGATTGAGCGGCGCTTCCGGGCGGTCGAGCTTGGCGTGGAACAGCAGCTCTTCCACCAGCTTGTCGATGGCGGTGAGGTCGCGTTCGATGGCTTGGCGCTCCGGGGTTTCCTCGTCGCCTTCCAGCAGCGCCAGCCGATAGCGCAGGCGCGCCAGCGGCGTGCGCAGCTCGTGGGCGACGGCGTTGGTCAGCGCCCGCTTGCTGTTGAGCAGGGCGGCGATATTGTCGGCCATGTGGTTGAAGGCGACGCCCAGCTGGCGCACGCCGGAGTGCGGCGGCAGGTCCACCCGAGCCGAGAAGTCGCCGCCGGCGAGCTTGCCGGCGGTTTTTTCCAGCGCCACCAGGTCGCGCCAGTGCGGCCGCATCCACAGGAAAACCGGAATGGCCAGCGACAGGCCGAGCATGCCCAGCAGCGCGTAGTCGAACCACTTGAGGCGGTGCAGGAAGAACAGGTAGCGCAGCGGGCCGGCCACCAGCAGGTAATTGCTGTCCTGCAGCTTCTGCAGGAACAGGTACTTGTCCTCCAGCATCACGATTTCGCCGCGGTCCAGCGCTTCCTTGGAGTCCTCGTCCAGGATGTAGCTGCTCATCTTTTCCACTTTGACGCGGAAGTTGAAGCCGTAGTCGGCGTTGGCCAGCGTCTCGCTCCAGCGGTCTTCCGGCACGCCGCGCAGATCGGCCTCGATCAGGTTGAGCGTGGTGCGCAGCAGGTCGGCGAGGTAACGTTCGCCCACGTCGTCGACTGCCTGCTTGTAAACCACGCCCACCATGATCACGGCCACCAGGAAGCAGGCCATCAGCAGCAGGTAGAACTGGATGAACAGACGGCGCATGCGCGCTTACTCCCAGCCGGACAGCGAGAACAGGTAGCCGCGGTTGCGCACGGTCTTGATGCGGAACGGTTCGGTCGGATTGTCGCCCAGCTTCTTGCGCAGGCGCGAAATGGCCACGTCTATGCTGCGATCGAGGCCGTCGTAGCTGACGCCGCGCATCTCCTTGAGCAGGATGTCGCGGTTCAGCGTTTCGCCGGCGTGGCTGGCCAGCAGCCACAGCAGGTCGAAGTCGGAGGTGGACAGCGGAATCTTCTCGCCGGCCAGGGTCACGTCGCGGCTGACCGGGTCGATGGACAGCTGGCCGAACACCGCCTTGCGCGAGGCCTTGGCGGCGGCGGGGGCGTCGCCGGCCGGCTGCGCCGGGCGCAGATTGCGCAACTGGGCGCGGATGCGCGCCACCAGCACCGACGGCGGCGTGGTTTTCAGGATGTAGTCGTTGGCGCCCAGTTCCAGGCCCAGGATCTGGTTCATGTCGCTGTCCAGCGAGGTGAGCATCAGGATCGGGCCGTCGAACTTGGGCCGCAGCTCGCGGCAGATGGACAGGCCGTCCTTGCCTGGCAGCATGATGTCCAGCAGCACCAGATCGGGGGACTCGCGCAAGATGGTATCGATGGCGGTGTCGCCGCGCGGTTCGATGATGACTTCCATCTCGTGGCGCGACAGAAAGTCGCTGATCAATCCGGCGAGGTCGGCGTCGTCTTCGACAAATACGATGCGGTGAGTCATGCGTTGCGTCCGTGAGAGTGGAATGACGGGAATGGCCGAAGTATCTCGCGTCCGGGCACGCGCCAGCAAGTCGGGCGGCGGGATTTCAGGGGGAAGAGGGCGAACCGGCGGGCGGTTTTTTGCGCCGGAAAAGCAAAAAGGCCAGCTCGCGGGAGCTGGCCTTCTGCTTGCATGCGCTGGTGGCGAATCAGGGACTCGAACCCCGGACCTGCGGATTATGATTCCGTCGCTCTAACCGACTGAGCTAATTCGCCACGTTTCGGTGCGTGAACACCGAGCCGCGAACTATACGCAGCGACAAAGCGGCTGTCAACACTATTTTGCGAACGCAGGACGGCCGGTTTTACAGCGTGTAGCAGCGATCGCCTTCGGCGAAGCCCAGCCAGTCGATGGCGACGTTCTTGCCGAAGCCTATGACCTTGAAGGTTTCGCCCATTTCCTGCGGCGACAGCAGGCGCTGCGCGGCCTTGGCCAACGGCAGATAGTCGCGCACGTTGCCGGGGTCGAGGTGGGCGAGCTGGCTGGTGATGCCGCAGTTCACCAGGAACTGGCCCTGGCTGGCGTAGCCGATCAGGTCCAGCCCGGCGTCGAGGCCGGCCTGGGCCACGGCGCTGAAGTCGACGTGGCAGGTCAGGTCCATCAGCCCCGGCAGGTAGAACGGGTCCTGCACCGTGTGGTGGCGATAATGGCCCAGCAGCGTGCCCATGCTGCGCTCCGGATGGTAGTACTCGCGCGCGGCGTGGCCGTAGTCGATCATCAGGATCGCGCCGCGGGCCAGCGCGCCGGCCAGGGTGGCGATGAAGGCGCGGTTGGCCAGGCTGATCTCGGTTTCATAGCGCGGGATCTCGGGGATCAGCTCGGCGGCCAGCGCGGCCAGGCGCGGGTCTTCGAAGTCGCGGTCCTCGAAGGCGAACGCGCCGTCGCGGATGGCGACGCCCCGCTGGCGCAGGTTCTTTTCGCCGTCGCGGAACACCAGTTCGCAAGGCATGGCGTCCAGCACTTCGTTGCCTATCATTATCCCGTCGATGGCGGCGGGCAGCGCGTTGAGCCACTCGACGCGGCTGCGCAGCGCCTCCGGCAGCGCGGCCAGCGTCTCGCGCTGGCGCGCGATCAGGTCGGGCGACAGATCGACGATGGCGTAGCGGCGGGGCAGCGCGCCCAGCGCGTGAAGTTCGGTCAGCAAGTCGGCGGCCAGCCGGCCGCTGCCGGCGCCGAACTCGATCAGATCGCCGCCGGTTTGCGGCAACAGCTCGGCCAGCTGGCGCGCCAGCGTCCGGGCGAACAGCGGCGAGAGCTCCGGCGCGGTGATGAAATCGCCGGCCTCGCCCAGCTTGAGGCTGCCGGCGGCGTAATAGCCTAGGCCCGGCGCGTACAGCGCCAGCTCCATGAAGCGCGAGAACGGCATCCAGCCGCCGCGCTCGGCGATTTCGGCGGCGATGCGCTCGCACAGTTTGCGGCTGATGGCCAGCGCGTCGGGGCCGGCGTCGGGTAGGGTGGTCATGGCTTGTGTCCTGCTACAATGTGGCGCGATTGTGGTGCAAACCGGCTCCGGGGTGAAGGGGGCCGTTTCTGGCGCAACTGACAAACGACGAGGAAGCAATGCTAACAGAGCAACAACAAGAACAGCGTGTGGTCCTGATTACCGGCGCGGCCCGGCGGGTGGGGGCGGGCATCGCCCGCTGCCTGCACGCCCGCGGGCTACGGGTGGTATTGCATTACCGCGGCTCGCGCGCGGCGGCCGAGCAGCTGGCGGGCGAGCTGAACGCCCTCCGCCCTACGAGCGCGGCGCTGGTCCAGGCCGACTTGCTGGACGCCGCCGCGCTGCCGGGACTGGCGGCGGAAGCCGCGGCGGCGTTCGGCCGGCTGGACGGGCTGGTCAACAACGCCTCCAGCTTTTTCCCGACCGAGGTGGGCCAGATCGACGAGGCCGCCTGGCACGACCTGATGGGCAGCAACCTGAAAGCGCCGCTGTTTCTCAGCCAGGCGCTGGCGCCGGAGCTTGGCCGGCGCGGCGGAGCCATCGTCGGCATCGCCGATATCCATGTCGAGCGGCCGATGAAGCGCCACGTGGTCTACAACCTGGCCAAGGCCGGCCATGCGCAATTGATCCGCAGCCTGGCCATCGAGCTGGCGCCGGCAGTGCGCGTCAACGGCGTGGCGCCGGGAGTCAACCTGTGGCCGGACGGCGAGGCGTCGTTCGACGCCGCCGAGCGCGCGGCGATCGAGGCCACCATTCCGCTGGCCCGCACCGGCGTGCCGGAGGACATCGCCCGCGCGGTGGCTTTCCTGCTGCTGGACGCGACTTACGTCACCGGCCAGATCCTGGCGGTGGACGGCGGGCGCAGCGTCGTATTGTGAAATCGGGGCGGCCCCGATCCGGGCCGCCCTTCCCTCGCGGCGCGGGCATGGCGGCGGCGGCCGTTTCGTACTAAAATCGCCTGTTTTTCAATTTCTTAGCCGCATCCCGATGTCCGAACAGAATGCCGCCCTCGACGACAAGGCCAAAAAGGCCCAGTTCGAAGGCAATAAACTCGCCAAGCGTCTGCGTCACCATGTGGGCGACGCCATCAATGATTTCAACATGATCGAAGAAGGCGACCGGGTGATGGTCTGCCTGTCGGGCGGCAAGGACAGCTACACCCTGCTCGACATCCTGCGCGGGCTGCAGAAATCCGCGCCGATCAACTTCTCCATCGTCGCCGTCAACCTGGATCAGAAACAGCCGGGCTTCCCCGAGCACGTGCTGCCGCAGTATCTGGAATCCATCGGCGTGGAGTACCGCATCGTCGAGGAGGATACCTACTCCATCGTCAAGAAGCTGGTGCCGGAAGGCAAGACCACCTGCAGCCTGTGCTCGCGCCTGCGCCGCGGCATCCTGTACCGGGTGGCGGACGAGCTGGGGGCGACCAAGATCGCGCTGGGCCACCACCGCGACGACATCCTGCACACGCTGTTCCTCAACATGTTCTACGGCGGCAAGCTCAAGTCCATGCCGCCCAAGCTGGTGTCGGACGACGGCAAGCACATGGTGATCCGCCCGCTGGCCTATTGCCGCGAGAAGGACATCATCCGTTACGCCGACCTGCGCGAATTCCCCATCATCCCGTGCAATCTGTGCGGTTCGCAGCCCAATCTGCAGCGCCAGGTGGTGAAGGAGATGGTCAACGACTGGGACAAGCGCTTCCCCGGCCGCGTGGAGAGCATGTTCCGCGCGCTGCAGAACGTGGTGCCCTCCCATCTGTGCGATACCGGCCTTTTTGATTTCTCCGGTCTTGCCACCGGCGATGCGCCGTTTGCCGACGGCGACACCGCCTTCGACAAGGAGGAGTTCCGCGATCCGCCGCCGCCGGCCGACGACGATGGCGACGACGCGCCGAAGAAGCGCACCATCAGCATCCTGGATTCCCGTCCCAAGGAGAGCGGCTGTGGCGCGTAGGGCTCTGCACCCCTTCCGCCGCCGCGTGCGCGCCGCGGTGGAGGAAATGCCGGAAGTGGAAATCTCGGAAGAGGGCAATATCCGCTCGTTGCATCTGGGCTCGGAAACCATCCAGAGCTCGATGGACCTCGACGATCCGGCCGATCTGGTGCTCAGCTACAGCCGGGCGATGATGGGCTTCTTGCTGTGGAACGACAATCCGCAGCACATCCTGCAAATCGGCCTGGGCGGCGGCTCTTTCGCCCGCTTCATCGACGAATACCTGCCCGATGCCGTCAGCGTGGCGGTGGACATCAATCCGCAGGTGATCGCGGTGGCGCGCGCCTTTTTCCAGCTGCCGGAGGAGGGCGACTTCTTCGAGATCGTCGAGGCTGACGGCGCCGACTACGTCAAGATCTTCCGCGGCTCCACCGACGCCATCCTGGTGGACGGCTTCGACGGCTTGCAGATCGTCGACGCGCTGACCACCGAGGATTTCTTCGAAGACTGCAAGCGCGCGCTCAGCCCCAGAGGCGTGTTCGTCACCAACTGGTGGAGCGGCGACAAGCGTTATCAGACCTTCATCGAGCGCTTGTTGAACGTTTTTGAAGGCCGGGTGATCGAATTGCCAGCCGCCACCCACGGCAACGTGGCGGTGATGGCCTTCCGCCAGAGCCCGACGCTGACGCAGTGGGAGGCGCTGAAAAAGAAGGCGGACGAGCTGGAAGGGCGTTTCGGTCTGGAATTTGGTGAATTTGTCACACGGCTGAAGCAGACCAATCAGCAAACCGCCGGCCATCTGCTGGTTTGAGCAACAAATAGTCAGATTGACTACGCCGGGGCGGTTTTGGTTACGTTTGCTTACCCAAAGCCGCCGAAGCGGCGGCGTATAATGGCCGTTTCAGTCGCCGCTTGCCGCCTTCGTTGCGCGCGAGCGGGCGTCGCGCCGGAATCGCCGAGCGGCAGACGGGCGTCTGCCGCCTAAAGTTTCTACATCCTGTTGGGACAATCATCGTGATCAAGCAGCAACTGCTCAATCGTATCGCGGACAAATCCGCTGTCATCGGCATCGTCGGTCTGGGCTATGTCGGCCTGCCCCTGATGCTGCGTTTCGCCGAAGTCGGCTACAAGGTGCTGGGCTTCGACATCGACCAGAGCAAGGTCGACGCGCTGATGGAAGGCAAGAGCTACATCGAGCACATTTCCGCCGACAGCATCGCCACCGCCCGCACCCGCGGCTTTGAAGCCACTACCGACTTCTCCCGCGCGCCGGAAGCCGACACGCTGATCCTGTGCGTGCCCACCCCGCTGAACAAGTACCGCGAGCCGGACCTGAGCTTCGTGCTCGACACCATGGACAGCCTGGTGCCGTACCTGCGCGAAGGCCACCTGGTATCGCTGGAATCCACCACCTACCCGGGCACCACCGACGAAGAGCTGCTGCCGCGCATGGAATCGCGCGGCTTCAAGGTGGGCGACAACGCCTTCCTGGTGTTCTCGCCGGAACGCGAAGATCCGGGCAACCCCGACTTCACCACCCGCACCATTCCCAAGGTATGCGGCGGTTACAGCCCGGCTTGCCAGGAAATCGGCGTGGCGCTCTACAGCGCGGTGATCGACAAGGTGGTGCCGGTATCGTCCACCCGCGCCGCGGAAATGACCAAGCTCTTGGAAAACATCCACCGCGCGGTGAATATCGGCCTGGTCAACGAGATGAAGATCGTCGCCGACAAGATGGGCATCGACATCCACGAAGTGATTCGCGCCGCGGCCACCAAGCCGTTCGGCTTCGTGCCCTACTATCCGGGCCCGGGCCTGGGCGGCCACTGCATTCCGATCGATCCGTTCTACCTGACCTGGAAGGCGCGCGAATACGGCGTCAACACCCGCTTTATCGAACTGGCCGGCGAAGTGAACAGCAATATGCCGGACTGGGTGGTGTCCAAGGTGGCCGCCGCGCTGAACACCCGCAAGAAGGCCATCAACGGCAGCCGCGTGCTGGTGCTGGGCATCGCCTACAAGAAGAACGTCGACGACATGCGCGAAAGCCCGTCGGTGTTCCTGATGGAAAAACTGCGCGATCTGGGCGCGGAAGTCTCCTATAGCGATCCGCACGTGCCGGTGTTCCCCAAGATGCGCGAGCACCATTTCGAGCTGTCCAGCGTGGCGCTCTCCGCCGAGTCCATCGCCAGCTACGACTGCGTGCTGCTGGCCACCGACCACGACAAGTTCGACTACGAGCTGCTCAAGGCCAACGCCCAGCTGATCGTGGACAGCCGCGGCAAGTATCTGCAACCGGCCGGCCACATCGTCAAGGCTTGATTGAATTTAGCCACGGAATAGCACGGATTTTCAGCCGCGGAAGCACACTGAAAGACACGGGAAAACTGGAACCCAGAGCGCGAAGATCGACTGCGCAGGGATCCGGCTTGACGGGTTGTTTTGTGTTCAGGGTGTTTGGGATTGTCTTCCGTGCTTTTCCGTGTGTTTCCGTGGCTCATTAATTTAGGGTTTAAACCATGCACACCCTGCACCTTCCTCCGATTACCGACCGCAAGATCCGTTTCGCCCTGGTGGGCTGCGGCCGCATCGCCGCCAATCACTTCGGCGCGCTGGAAAAACACGCCGACCGCGCCGAGCTGGTCGACGTGTGCGATATCGACCCGGCGGCGCTGCAAGCCGCCGTCGAGCGCACCGGCGCGCGCGGCCACAGCGATATGACGGCCATGCTGGCGGCCACCAACGCCGACATCATCATCCTGACCACGCCGTCCGGCCTGCATCCGCGCCAGAGCATCGAGTGCTCGGAAGCCGGCTTCCACGTCATGACCGAGAAGCCGATGGCGACGCGCTGGGAAGACGGCCTGGAGATGGTGAAGGCCGCCGACAAGGCGCAAAAGCACCTGTTCGTGGTCAAGCAGAATCGCCGCAACGCCACCTTGCAGCTGCTCAAGCGCGCCATGCAGGAAAAGCGCTTCGGCCGCATCTACATGGTCAACGTCAACGTGTTCTGGACCCGCCCGCAAAGCTATTACGACCAGGCCGTCTGGCGCGGCACCTGGGAGTTCGACGGCGGCGCCTTCATGAACCAGGCCAGCCACTACGTCGACCTGCTGGACTGGCTGATCGGCCCGGTGGAAAGCGTGCAGGCCTACACCGCCACGCTGGCGCGCAATATCGAAGTGGAAGACACCGGCACGGTGAGCGTCAAGTGGCGCTCCGGCGCCTTGGGCAGCATGAACGTGACCATGCTGACTTACCCCAAGAACCTGGAAGGCAGCATCACCATCCTGGGCGAAAAGGGCTCGGTGCGGGTAGGCGGCGTGGCCGTCAACGAGATCCAGCACTGGGAATTCGCCGAGCCGCATCCGATGGACGAAGACATCAAGCAGGCCAGCTACGCCACCACCAGTGTTTATGGTTTCGGTCATCCGATGTATTATGACAATGTTATTAATACGATGCGCGGCGAGGCCACGCCGGAAACCGACGGCCGCGAAGGCCTGAAGTCACTGGAGCTGCTGATCGCCATGTACCTGTCGGCCCGCGACGGCCGCCGCGTCAGCCTGCCGCTGGATTACTGATACACGCCGCCGCGTCGCCGCCGTCCCGGGCGGCCTTGCATGCTGGCGGCGCGCGAACTGAAAGTTGCAAACATGAATTACACCGTACACCCCTCCGCCATCGTCGATGAAGGCGCGCAGATCGGGGAAGGCACCCGGGTCTGGCACTGGGTGCACATCTGCGGCGGCGCCAGGATAGGCAAGGGCTGCTCCTTCGGGCAGAACGTGTTCGTCGGCAACGACGTGCTGATCGGCGACAACGTCAAGGTGCAGAACAACGTCTCGATCTACGACGCGGTGACGCTGGAGGACGACGTGTTCTGCGGCCCGTCCATGGTGTTCACCAACGTCAACAACCCGCGCAGCCACGTCAACCGCAAGAACGAATATCGCCGCACCGTGGTGGAGAAGGGCGCCTCCATCGGCGCCAACGCCACCATCGTCTGCGGCCATAGCGTCGGCCGTTACGCCTTCATCGGCGCGGGCGCGGTGGTGACCCGCGACGTGCCTGCCTACGCGCTGATGGTGGGCGCGCCGGCCAAGCGCATCGGCTGGATGTGTTCCTGCGGCGAGCGCCTGTCCAACGACATCGGCACGCATGCCTGCCCGGCCTGCGGCATCCATTACGAAGTGGGCGGCAATCACTGCACCCCGATTTGATTGATAATTCGGCCACGGCGACACGCGGAACAACATGGAAGCGGGCAGGATGAACAGGCATGGTTCAAAACCATGGCAAGGGTTGTTGGCCTTTGGCCGTCTGCCGCGTTTCCCGCGCATTCCCGTGTGCTTTCGCGGCTATTGAAAAGGTTTTGACTTCCATGACCATCCAGTTCATCGATCTGAAAGCGCAGTACCAGCATCTGAAGGCCGACATCGACGCCCGCATCCACGCGGTGCTGGACCACGGCCAGTACATCATGGGGCCGGAGGTGAGAGCGTTCGAGGAACAGCTGGAGGCCTATTGCGGCGCCAGGCACGCCATCGGCGTCAGCGACGGCACCAAGGCGCTGCTGATCGCCTTGATGGCGCTGGACGTGGGCGCGGGCGATGAAGTCATCACCTCGCCCTTCACCTTCATTTCCAACGCCGAAATGATCGCGCTCCTGGGCGCGACGCCGGTGTTCGTCGACATCGACCCGGTCAGCTACAACCTGGACCCCAAGCGCCTGGAAGCGGCGATCACCCCGCGCACCCGGGCCATCATGCCGGTGAACCTGTACGGCCAGTGCGCCGATTACGAGGCCATCAACGCCATCGCCGCCAAGCACGGCATCCCGGTGATCGAGGACGCGGCGCAAAGCTTCGGTGCCGGCCAGCGCGGAAAGAAGTCCTGCAATCTGTCCACCATCGGCTGCACCAGCTTCTTCCCGAGCAAGCCGCTGGGTTGCTACGGCGACGGCGGCGCGGTGTTCACCAACGACGACGCGCTGGCCAAGAAGATGCGCGAAATCCGCGTGCACGGCCAGGACCGCCGCTACCACCACCCGCTGATCGGCGTGAACGGCCGTCTGGACACCATCCAGGCCGCGGTGATGCTGGCCAAGCTGCCGAGCTTCCCGGACGAAGTGGCCGCGCGCGAGCGCATCGGCGCGCGCTACAACGCCTTGCTGGGCGACGTGGCGCGCGTGCCGGTGATCCTGCCGGGCAACCAGCACGTCTACGGCCAGTACACCATCGAAGTGGACAACCGGGAAGCGGTGCAGGCCAAGCTCAAGGAGCTGGGCGTGCCGACCGCGGTGCATTACCCGATCCCGCTGCACCTGCAGCCGGCCTTCGCCCATCTGGGCCTCGCCGCGGGCAGCTTCCCGCACGCCGAAGCCGCCGGCCGCCGCGTGATGAGCTTGCCGATGCACCCCTTCCTTACCGAAGAGGCGCAGGACGCCATCGTCGCCGCCGTCAAGCAGGCCCTGGGTTGATCGCCCCCGCATCATGGTGAGCCTGCCGTTTCCGCGCCTGCCCAAGAGCGGTTTCGTCCGCCACATCGTCACGCTGATCACCGGCGCGGCGGTGGCGCAGATCATTCCGCTGCTGGTCTCGCCGCTGATCACCCGGCTGTACACCCCGCACGACATGGGGATACAGGCGGTGTACATCTCGTGGATGTCGGCGCTGGCCGTGCTGGCCACCGCCCGCTACGAGATGGCCATCGTCCTGCCGGCGGACGAGCGCCAGGGCGGCAACCTGATGGGCTTGTCGCTGCTGTGCGCCACCTTGCTGTCCCTGCTGGTGGCCATGGTAGTGGCCTTCGACGGCCACGCCAAAATCGCCGCCCGACTGGGCGCGCCGGAGCTGGAGCCCTGGTTGCTGCTGTTGCCGGTGTCGGTGTGGCTGGCCGGCCTGATGCAGGCGTGGACCAACTGGAACAACCGCCATCGCCGCTACCAGGCCAACGCCAACGGACGGATGACGCAATCGCTGGGCATGGCGGCGGCGCAAGTGGCCGGCGGTTTTCTGGGCGCCGGCGCAGGCGGCCTGATTCTGGGCCAGTTGGCGGGCCAGATCGGCTCCCTGTTGTCGCAGGGCTGGGCGGACATCAAGTCGCGCTTCGCCTGGCGGCGCGAGGTGAGCCGCGCCGGCATGCGCGAAATGGCCAGCGCCTATTCGGAGTTTCCAAAGGTCAACGCGCCGCACGCCTTAAGCACGGCGTTGCTGGATTCGGCGATCCTGGCCGCGCTGACGCTGTTGGCCGGCACCGCCGCGGTGGGCTTTTACGGCTTGATGATGCGGGTGCTGAAGCTGCCGGCGGCGCTGATCGGCCAGGCGGTGGCCCAGGTGGCGTACCGCGAGCTGGCCGAGGCGCGCAATCTGGGGCAGCCGCTGCGCCCCATCTTGCGCAAGATGATGCTGACGCTGGGGGGGATGGCCTTGTTCCCCTTCCTGGTGATTCAGCTGTTCGGCGAACCTTTGTTCGCTTTGGTGTTCGGAGATAACTGGGCCGAAGCCGGACGGTACGCGGAAGCAATGTCCTTGTACATCCTGTTCCATTTCGTGGCGTCGCCGCTGGGCATGGTGCCGCCGGTGATCAACCGCCAGCGCTTCGCCTTCCTGCTGTCGCTGGTGCAGGCGGGCCTGTTTCTCGGCACGCTGTGGCTGGGCTTCTCGGCGTGGAACGACGTGGTATCCACCTTCCAGTTGGTGTCGGCGGTGATGGCGGCCTATTTTCTCTGTTATTTCGCATGGCTTTACAAGGCAGCCCGATGAACTGGAACCGATTCCTGAGCCGGATCCGCTTCCGTCTGTCCGCCCTGATCGGACCGCGGATGGTGTACGGCTTTCACCGTGGCGACGGTATGTATCTGAAACGCACCCGGGTCTCCAACATGACCCGGATCGAACATATCAACAAGTTGCAGGTGGAAGACAATGTCTACATCGGCCACTTCAACCTGATCGACGCTTCCGGCGGCCTGCATATCGGCGAGGGCTGTCAGATCACCAACTACGTGTCGGTGCTGACCCACTCCAGCCACGTCGCCATCCGCCTGTACGGGCGCGAGTACCTGCAGCGCGACAATCACGCCGGCTATCTGAAGCGGCCAAGCTCGCTTGGCCGCTACAGCTTCGTCGGCCCGCACTCGGTGCTGATGCCGGGGGTCACGCTGGGCAAGGGCAGCATCGTGTCGGCGTATAGCTACGTGCCGGCCGGCGTTTATCCGGATTTCGCCATCCTGTCCGGCAACCCGGCGCGGGTGGTGGGCGATACCCGCGAGATGGACGCCAAATGGCTGGAGCAACACCCCGATCTGCAAGCCTTGTACGAAGGATGGGCGGATGACTGAGCGCGTCCGCCGGCTGGCCGTCGTCGGTTCGGCCTCGATTCATACCTGGCGTTTCCTGCAGGGCATCGCGCCGCATGCGGACGAGATTTTCCTCGCCTGCAACGGCGCGGTCCCCGCCGAGCGTCGCCCCGCCAATCTGGTTGGCGAGCTGCGCGTGGACTTCAGCCTGAAGGCGTTCTCCAGCGCCGGCCGCCTGCGCCGCTGGCTGGCCGAGACGCGGCCCGACCTCGTTCACGTCCACCAGGCCAACAGCGTCGCTTGGCACGCGCGCCGCGCGCTGCAGGGCTCCGGCCTGCCGATGCTGCTGACCGCGTGGGGCTCGGACGTGCTGCTGCTGCCGGAGCAGAACCCGCTGCTGCGCGCCATGGTGCGCGGCAATCTGCGAGCTGCGACGGCCGTCACCTCCGACTCGCTGTACATGGCGGCGAAAATCCGCGAGCTGGCGGGCGACTGCCGCATCCGCCTCTTGGGTTATGGCGTGGACGCCCTGCCGCCGGCCGCCCCGCCGGCCGCCAAGAAAAAGCAGGTGCTGTCCTGCCGCCTGCACAAGCCCTTGTACCGCATCGACGCCATCCTGCGCGGCTGGCAGGCGGTGGAGCAAAGCGGCGGCTGCGACGACTGGAACCTGGTGGTGGCCGCCAGCGGCGGCGAAACCGAAAACCTGAAGCAACTGGCTTCGGCGCTGGGCCTCAAGCGCGTCGAGTTCGCGGGCTTCGTCGACAGCGCCGCCTTGAACCGGCTCTACGCCGAGTCGCGCGTGTTCGTCAGCGTGCCGCGCTCGGACGCCACCAGCGTCAGCCTGCTGGAGGCGATGGGCCACGGCTGCCTGCCGCTGCTGTCCAATCTGCCCGCCAACTGCGAATGGGCGATAGACGGCCTCAACGGCGTCATCGCCGAGGACGTGGCCAGGCTGGGTCCGGAGCTGGCGCGGGCGATGGCGATGGCGGCCGACGACGACGCGCTGCTGCGCGTGGCCGAGATGAACCGCGGCCTGGTGGCCGCCAAAGCGCTGCATCAAACCAATATGGCCGGCTTCGCCGAACTGTACCGCGAGCTGGCCCGCGACAAGCATTCCACAGCCTGACCATGAAAATAGCCCATCTGACTTCCGCCCATCCGCGCCACGACATCCGCATCTTCGTCAAGGAGTGCCGTTCGCTGGCCGCGGCTGGCCACGAGGTGACGCTGATCGTCGCCGACGGCCAGGGCGAAGAAATCCGCGACGGCGTGCGCATCCACGACGTCGGCCCCAAGCGCGGCGGCCGCTTCTCGCGCATGACCGGCACGGTCAAGCGCGTCTACCAGGCGGCGCTGGCGCTGCGCCCGGACGTGGTTCACTTCCACGATCCGGAGCTGATCCCCGCCGGGGTGCGGCTGAAGCAGGCCGGCATCAAGGTGGTGTACGACGTGCACGAGGACGTGCCGCGCCAGATTCTGGCCAAGCACTGGATACCCGGCGCGGTGCGGCCGCTGGTGTCCGGCGGCTTCGAGACGCTGGAAGACTGGGCCGCGCGCCGCTTCGACGCCATCGTCACCTCCACCCCGCATATCCGCAAGCGCTTCGAAAAGCTGGGCGCCAACGCGCTGGACGTGTGCAACTTCCCGATTCTGGAAGAACTGGTGCGCGATACGCCGTGGGAGGCGCGCCGCAACGAGGCCTGCTACATCGGCGGCATCAGCCGCATCCGCGGCATCGAACCCATCGTCGCCGCGCTGCCGGACACCGCCACCCGCCTGAACCTCGCCGGGCCATGGAGCGAGAGCGATCTGAAAGCCAGGGTGAGCGCCGAGCCGGGCTGGGCGCGGGTCAACGATCTGGGCGTGCTGGACCGCAAGGGCGTGGCCGAGGTGCTGGCCCGCAGCAAGATCGGCCTGGTGACGCTGTTTCCCACGCCCAACTACGTCGACGCGCTGCCGATCAAGCTGTTTGAATACATGGCGGCCGGCATGCCGGTGATCGCCTCTGATTTTCCGGTGTGGCGCGAGATCGTCGACGACGCCGGCTGCGGCGTGCTGGTGGACCCGCAAGACCCGGCCGCCATCGCCGCCGCCATTAACGAACTGCTGGGCGACGAAGAACGCATGCGCCGGCTTGGCGAATCCGGCAAGCGGGCGGTGCTCAATAAATACAGCTGGGCGGCCGAGGCGGAGAAGCTGGTGGCGCTGTACGCCTCTTTGAAAGACTAAAGGATGATTTGGCCGCGGAAGCGCGCAGAAAGGCGCGGAATCATGGCAGCTCAAGTTCCGGCGGCGGCGGGGCAGGCCGCGCCTGGCCTGAGCCCGTGTCATTCCGTCCGTTGCCGCGGCTAATTGCAAGATGAAAATTCTCTATATCAACCACTACGCCGGCAGCCCGCGCCACGGCATGGAATTCCGCCCCTATTACCTGGCGCGGGAGTGGGTCAAGGCCGGCCACGAAGTGAACATGCTGGCGGCGGACGTGTCGCACCTGAGGCAGGTCCACCCGCAGGTGGCGGGCAAATGCCAGGACGAAGACATCGACGGCATCCGCTACACCTGGTGCAAGACCCGTCCCTACGAAGGCAACGGCGTCGGCCGGGTGCTGAACATCTTCAGCTTTCTTGCCCGGGTGATGGGCCTGTCCGGCCGCTATCTGAAGCAATGGAAGCCGGACGTGGTGATCGCCTCGTCCACCTATCCGCTCGACACCATCCCGGCGGCGTGGATCGCCCGCAAAACCGGCGCGCGGCTGGTATACGAGGTGCACGACCTGTGGCCGCTGACGCCGGTGGAAGTGGGCGGCATGTCGCCCAAGCACCCTTTCATCCGTCTGCTGCAATGGGCCGAGGATTTTGGCTACAAGAAGGCCGATACCGTGGTGTCGATGCTGCCCTGCGCCCGCGACTACATGATGGCGCACGGCATGGCCCCGGAGAAATACGCGGTGATTCCCAACGGCGTGGACGTGGCCGAATGGCAGGGCGAGGCGCAGGCGCTGCCGGCCGAGCACCGGATGCGGCTGGCCGAACTCAAGGCGCAAGGCCGCTTCCTCATCGGTTACGCCGGCGGCCACGGCCTCGCCAACGCGCTGGATTTTCTGCTGGAAGCGGCCGCCTTGATGCGGGACGCGCCGGTGACGTTCGTCCTGGTGGGCGACGGCCCGGACAAGGCCGCGCTGGTGGCCCGCGCCGCCGAGCTGAAGCTGGACAACGCGATGTTCCTGCCGTCCATCGGCAAGCGCAGCGTGCCGGCCTTTCTCGCCGAGTGCGACGCGCTGTACATAGGCTGGCGCAAGCTGCCGATCTACCGTTTCGGCATCAACCCTAACAAGCTGTTCGACTACATGATGGCCGGCAAGCCGGTGATCCACTCGGTGGAAGCGGGCAACGACATGGTGAAAGACGCCTGCGCCGGCCTGAGCCTGGGCGTGGAAGACCCGGCGGCCATCGCCGCCGCCGCGCGCGCGATGGCGGCCCTGCCGCAGGCCGAGCGCGAAGCGATGGGCGCGGCGGGCAAGGCCTACGTGCTGGCCAACCATGATTACGCGGTGCTGGCGCGGCGCTTCCTGGCCGCGGTGAAGCTGTGATTTCGGCGTAGGGCGGAAGCCCCGAAGGGGCGTTCCGCCGGTGCCCGGCTCGCTTGATTGTCTGAGCGAGGGGTTGATGCCGCTGCGCGGCGACGTTTGAGGTGCCGGTTTCGCCCGGCGGACGAGGTGCTTTTTGCTGCGTTTCCAAAAGAAAGCGGGTAGTGGCGTAACTCCCCCAAAAAGCCGGGGGCTTCCGCCCTACGGCCTATCTGCCAAGTAGTGAAACTCCATCAAAATGGGAAGGGATGCACAGCGATTCGACTTTGTTGCATAAATGAAATTTATTGCGCTTTTTGTCTGATAAGTTACTGAAAGTTGCCGAAATATAAACGCAACTTTTTACAAAAACATAGTGATTTCTTGGCATATTTTTGATTTATGCAACAAAGCCCAGCGATTCCGAAGTGAGAGGTCTAAGTCGCAATTAGCGTAGCGCTTATCTAGGGGGGCTTCATGGACAAAAACTACGGTAGCGTTTGTGCATTTAAAACAGAGAATTTTAGAGTTGACCTGCAAAGCCAGTTTAAAGATTATTTTCTTACGCGGCTGGTTAAAATGACAAATTACTCGATGGTTTCTGGCCAGTTTGAATGTTTGGTCGATTTTGTTAATAAGGTATTTGGTGCTTCTAGTGTTGAATCCACTGCATACATCCTAAAGTCTACATTTGGGTTCCCTTTTGGCTATGAGCGCGGACGGATGGTGGTATTAAACATTGATGGAGATTATGAGCTTGAGCTAAAAGATCGGCGAAAAATGTTTATGATCCTTACTCATCACGATAGGGTTACTAAGATCCGAGAAGTTATGACGTCGGCTGTGGTTGTGCATCTCGCTCTTAGAGTGGAATAAGTGGGCAACACGTAGGGCGGAAGCCGCAGCTTCACCGCGGCGTTCCGCCGGTGCATGGATAGCCTGGGGACATGCCGCGGCGTCGGCGGAACGTCCCTAAAAAAACAGGGGTTTTCTCGCCCGGTGGCGACAATGGATTCTTTTGCGGTTGGCGGGTGCCGGCCGTGTGACCAAGTAAACGAAAGATAGAGAAATGAGCGAACCAAAATTCCTGCCGTTCGCCTTGCCCGATATCGGCGAGGAAGAAATCAACGAAGTGGTCGACGCGCTGCGCTCCGGCTGGGTGACCACCGGTCCCAAGACCAAGCAGTTCGAGGCCGATTTCGCCGCCTTCCTCGGCGGGGATGTCGAGGCCATCGCCGTCAACTCGGCCACCGCCGGCCTGCACCTGGCGCTGGAAGCGATCGGCGTCGGCCCCGGCGACGAAGTGATCGTGCCGAGCTACACCTTCACCGCCACCGCCGAAGTGGTGCGCTATCTGGGCGCCGACCCGGTATGCGTGGACGTGGACGCCGCCACCTTCAACATCAGCCCGGCCGCCATTCGCGCCGCCATCACGCCGAAGACCCGCGCCATCATGCCGGTGCACTTCGCCGGCCTCGCCTGCGAGATGGACGAGATCATCGCCATCGCCCGCGAGCACGGCGTGAAGGTGGTGGAAGACGCCGCTCACTCCATGCCTACTTATTACAAGGGCAAGTTGGTGGGCACGCTGGACTCCGACGTCACCGTATTCAGCTTCTACGCCAACAAGACCATGACCACCGGCGAAGGCGGCATGGTGGTGTCGCGCGACAAGGACATCATCGCCCGCTGCAAGATCATGCGTCTGCACGGCATCAGCCGCGACGCCTTCGACCGTTACGTCTCCAAGACGCCGGCCTGGTTCTACGAGGTGGTCGCGCCGGGCTTCAAATACAATATGTCCGATATCGCCGCGGCCATCGGCATTCAGCAGCTGAAGAAAATCCGCCATTTCCACGAGCAGCGCGAGGCGATGGCCGAACGCTTCGACCGCGAACTGGCCGACCTGCCGCTGATCCTGCCGGCGCGCGCCAAGGACGCGGGCAGCAATCACGCCTGGCACTTGTATCCGGTGCGCCTCAAGCCGGAAGCCGGCATCAGCCGCGACGACTTCATCGTCCGCATGTCGGAGAAGGGCATCGGCTGCTCGGTGCACTTCATCCCGTTGCACCGCCAGCCGGTGTGGCGCGACGGTTACGGCCTCAAGCGCGAAGACTTCCCGGCGTCCGACGCGGCGTTTGAAGCCGAGGTGACGCTGCCGCTCTACACCAGGATGACCGAAGCGGATCAAACCCGCGTCATCGCCGCCGTGCGCGAGATTCTGTCCGCATGAGTCAGCTGGGCAACGACAAGGGCGGCCCGTTGCTGCCGCCCTGCTGCCGGCCGCGCCGTCATGGTTCGCGGCTGGCCAAGCGCGCGTTCGACATCGTCGCGGCGGCGGCGGGCCTGGCCCTGCTTGGCCTGCCGCTGCTGGCGGTGGCGCTGTGGGTGAAGCTGGATTCGCCGGGGCCGGTGTTTTTCCGGCAGGTGCGGGTGGGGCGGGGCGGCACGCTGTTCCGCATCCACAAGTTCCGCACCATGCAGGTGGACGCCGAGCGCCAGGGCCAGTTGACGGTGGGCGCGGACGCCCGCGTCACCGGCGCCGGGCGCATCCTGCGCAAGACCAAGCTGGACGAGCTGCCGCAGCTGATCGACGTGCTGTTCGGCGACATGAGCCTGGTCGGCCCGCGGCCGGAAGTGCCGAAGTACGTGGCGCATTATCCCGACGACGTGCGCGAGCTGGTGCTGTCGGTGCGCCCCGGCATCACCGATTGGGCGTCGATCAAGATGATCGACGAGAACGAGATACTGGGCCGCGCCGCCGATCCGGAGCGCGCCTACATCGAACAGATCCTGCCGGAGAAGCTGGGCTATTGCGTGCGCTACGCCGAGACGCACAGCCTGTTCGAAGACATCCGCATCATCGTCGCCACCCTGATGAAGATCGTGACCCGATGACGCTGTCCATCCGCGAGGCCGGGCTTGCCGATGCGGATGCGCTGGCCGACATCTACTTGGCCTGTCGCCGGGAAATGCCTTATGCGCCGCTGGCGCATGACGAGGCGTCGGTACGCCGCTGGTTCGCCGGCGCGCTGTTGCCGTCCGGCGGCGCGCCGCTGGCGGAGCGCGACGGCGAGATCGCCGGCTTCGCCGCCTGGGCGATGCGCGATGGGAGCGGCTGGCTGGATCAGTTGTACGTCGCCCGCCGCCATCGGCGCGCGGGCGTGGGCCGGGCCTTGCTGGCGCGGATGGCGGCGCGGCCGATGCCGGCCTGCCGCTTGTTTGTCTTTCAGGCCAACGCCGACGCGCGCCGCTTCTACGAGGCGCATGGCTGGAGGCTGTTGAGCCTTGGCGATGGCCAAAATAATGAGGAACGCTGTCCGGATGCCTTGTATCAATGGCTGCCGGACGGGAAAGAATGACCATGTTTGAAAAACTGCTAGCCTTTTCCCGACACAACAAGATGGCGCTCCTGGCCTTGATGGACGCCATCCTGCTGCCGCTGGCGCTGTGGAGCGCCGTGTACCTGCGTCTTGGCGGGCAGTGGGACCCCAAGCTCAACCATCATCTGTGGCTGTTCATCATTCCGCCGCTGTGGGCCATTCCCATCTTCATCAAGCTGGGGCTGTACCGCGCGGTGCTGAAGTACCTGGACGACAAGATCATCTTCACCGTGTTCAGCGGCGTAACGCTGTCGGTGCTGGTGTTGCAGGCGGTAATCGAAATGCTGGGCCTGTGGGCCACGCCGCGCGCCGCCATCATCATCTTCTGGGTGTTCGCCATGGCCTATATCGGCGGCAGCCGCTTCTTGCTGCGCGGCCTGGTGCGGCGCATCGACGCCACCGAAGCGCCGCGCGACCCGGTCATCATCTACGGCGCGGGCCAGGCAGGCCTGCAGCTGATGCTGGCCTTGCAGGCCGGGCGCGAGTACCGGCCGATGGCCTTCGTCGACGACAATCCGGAGCTGCGGCGTCGCACTTATCGCGGGGTGGCCGTGCATGCGCCGCAGGAACTGGCCGCCCTGATCAAGGATACCCAAGCCAAGTGCATCCTGCTGGCGATGCCTTCGGTCAGCCGCGGCCGCCAGCGCGAGATCCTGGAATCGCTGGAAAAGCTGCGGGTGCCGATCAAGCGCTTGCCGGGCATGGCCGATCTGGTTTCGGGCGAAGCGCGGGTGGAGGAGCTGAAGGAAGTCGAGATCGAAGACCTGCTGGGCCGCGACCCGGTGCCGCCCAAGGCCGAGCTGCTGGCGCGCAATATCCGCGGCAAGGTGGTGATGGTCACCGGCGCGGGCGGTTCCATCGGCTCCGAGCTGGCGCGCCAGATCGTCAAGAACCAGCCGGCGCGCATCGTGCTGTTCGAGTTGTCGGAATTCGCGCTGTACAGCATAGACCAGGAGCTGGCGCAGCTGGCGCCGGCCATCCCGCGCACGCCGCTGCTGGGGTCGGTCACCGACTACGAGCGCCTGAGCCAGGTGATGCGCGCGTTCCGGGTGGAAACGGTTTACCACGCGGCGGCTTACAAGCACGTGCCGATGGTGGAGCACAATCCGGTGGCCGGCATCGTCAACAACGCCTTCGGCACCGACACCACCGCCCGCGCGGCGGAAGACTGCGGCGTCGACACCTTCGTGCTGATTTCCACCGACAAGGCCGTGCGCCCCACCAATGTGATGGGCGCCACCAAGCGGCTGGCCGAGCTGACGCTGCAAACCCGCCACGCGCGCGGCAGCAAGACCCGCTTCGTGATGGTGCGCTTCGGCAACGTGCTGGGCAGCTCCGGTTCGGTGGTGCCGCTGTTCCGCCGCCAGATCAAGGCCGGCGGCCCGATCACGCTGACTCACGCCGACATCACCCGCTACTTCATGACCATACCGGAGGCGGCGCAGCTGGTGATCCAGGCCGGCGCGATGGGCGACGGCGGCGACGTGTTCGTGCTGGACATGGGCGAGCCGGTGAAGATCATCGATCTGGCGCGCAGAATGGTGCATCTGTCCGGTCTGGAGGTGAAGGACGAGGAGCACCCCAACGGCGACATCGAGATCCGCGTCACCGGCCTGCGCCCCGGCGAGAAGCTGTACGAGGAGCTGCTGATCGGCGACAACGTGCTGGCCACCGACCACGCCCGCATCCTGCGCGCCCAGGAATACCATCTGAGCGCCGAGGAAATGGCCTCGCTGCTGCGACGTCTCGCCGACGCCTGCGCGCGGCTGGACGCGCCGCAGGCCTTCGCGCTGATGCAGGAGGCGGTGCATGAATTCCAGGCCGCCGCGGCCACGCAGGACTGGGTGACGCTGCAGGGCTGATCGCCGGACGTCGGCTGGAGTCGGAAACGGCTGCGATTGCGCAATCGCAGCCGTTGTCGCGTTCGCGGCCGGCTTACCACTTGCAGCCGTTGTCTTGGTCCAGCGTGCCTTTGAGCAGGAAGGGAATGGCCAGCAGGCCCATATTGGCGTAGGCCTTGGCGCAGTCCGCTTTTTCGGCCTGGTCGATTTGCCTGGCCAGCTTGGCCTTGGCCGGATCGGCCGCCAGCGGCTTGGCCTCGGCCGCGGGGCTGTCCAGCGCGCGGGCCTGTTGGCGCAAGCCTTCCAGCGTCAGCCCCGGCTGCGCTGGAGGCGCGCTGGCGTCGCCGCCGGGGCGGCGCGCGCGGCGGGGAGCGGATTCGGGAGGGCGAACGTTGTGCGCGGCCGCGCGTGAGGCCGGCGCCGGCCGCTTGGGCGTGGCCTCGGCGGCCGGCGGACGCGCGGGGGGCGCGCCGGGGACGATGGGCTGAACCCGCACCGTCAGCGGCGGCGCGGCGCGGCCGGCTTGCGGCCAGTAGTGCTGCAATAGCCAGAGCGCCGCCAGGTGCAGCAAGGCGCTGACGGCGACGGCCGGGACCTGGCGGGACCGGCGCGGGAGAGGGAGGATGGCGGGCATGCCGCGACCTTAGCGGCCGCGCCGCGCCGCTGTCAAACCTGGGCGATGTCCTGGCAGATCATCTGGTCGCGGCCGGTTTGCTTGGCGCGGTACATGCGCAGGTCGGCCAGATTGACCAGCTGTTGCCAATCCTGGCAGTTGTCGCTGTGCCATTCGGCCAGGCCGATGCTGGCGGTCAGCGCGCCGCCGTCGGGGCGCTCGCCCAGGCCATGGCGGCGCAGGCGCTCGATCAGCTGGCAGGCTTGGGACAGCGTGGTGTCCGGCAGCAGGAGCAGAAACTCCTCTCCGCCCCAGCGCACCAGCACGTCGCTGCGCCGCAGCTGGCGGGCCAGGTTGTCGGTGAAGTGACGCAGCACCCGGTCGCCGGCCTGATGGCCGTGGGCGTCGTTGATGGCCTTGAAGTGATCGATGTCGAAAAACGCCAGACTCAGCGGCTGGCGGCTGCGGTTGGCCTGCAGCAAGGCCAGGACTTCTTCGCCGCTGCGGCGCGAGAACACGCCGGTCAGCGGGTCGCGTATCGCCTGGCGCACCAGTACGATGATGAAGGCCAGCTGGCTTGCGCCGGCGAGGCTGGCCACGCCGGCCAGCAGCGACAGCAGCCACAGCTCGCCGCTGAGCGAGGGCCAGTTGATCAGCGTCAGGTCCAGCAGGTTGGACAGAGCGAAGCCCAGCAGGGTGGGGATGGAAAACAGCAGGCTCTCCAGCACGGTGAGCGGGAACACCGCCAGGCCGGCCAGCAGCACGAAGGGCAGGAAGGCGTAGCCCGCGCCGATGGCGGCGGACAGGCCCGCCAGCTGCACGTGCTGCAGCAGCCAGTGCGAGCCGATGTAGAACGCGGTGGGAATGGCGAACAGCCAGCCTATCGCCTGGTAGGCCGCGGTCAATTGCTTGTCGTCGGCGCGCCACTTGAGCAGCAGGTAGAAGGCCAGCGTCGCCGCCAGGCGCAGCAGCGCCAGCGGCTGCCACAGCTCCCGCGGCAGGGTCAGCATGTCCACGATGATCCAGAGCGGGGTGAGCACGGCGAACAGCGCGGCGAACAGGCGCACCCGGGTGAGCAGCATCTGGGCGCGGCGATGGCTGAGCAAGGGCAGATGCTGGCTGGGGCTGAGCAGCAGCAGGGTTTCTTCCGATTGCAGGCCTTCGGGCAGCAGGCCCAGCAGTTTGTGCCAGATGGATGGCGTTTTCATCCTGCGGTTTCCGGTGTGCTGATGGGCGGTTTGCCGCCAACTTTCCCTGTTTCGCGCCGACCACGCAAGCGGGAGCCGGGTGGTCGCTGGCCGCTCGCAGCAGGATATTAGCGCAGCGGCATGATATTTCGATTGTAGATCATCAATATCCATGCTTTTGGTTTCGCCTGCCGCTTGACCGGCAGCTGGTGTAGCATCGTGGCCGTCGCAAGGAGAATCGCCCGATTATGGAAACCCGCTGGCTGGAAGATTTTCTGGTGCTGGCCGATACCGGCAGCTTTACCCGCTCCGCCGAGCTGAGGCATCTGACCCAGCCGGCGTTTTCGCGCCGCATCCGCGCGCTGGAGAGCTGGATGGGCGCGGACCTGATCGACCGCACCACCTATCCCACCCGCCTCACCGCCGCCGGCAAGCTGCTGCAGGAGCAGGCGGTGCAGCTGCTTGGCCAGCTCAACACCACCCGCACCATGCTGCGCGGGCTGCAGCCGCTGCCGCAG
Organism: Xenophilus sp. AP218F; assembly: GCA_002213445.1. GTDB lineage: Bacteria > Pseudomonadota > Gammaproteobacteria > Burkholderiales > Chromobacteriaceae > Chromobacterium. The sequence continues at coordinate 77,309 of NJIE01000017.1, forward strand.
GGCACGCTGGAATTCGCCGTGCCGCATACCTTGTCGTTTTCCTACTTTCCGCGCTGGCTGATGGCGGTGGAGCAGGATTTCGGCGACGTGTCCTGCCGGCTGCAGGCCAGCAACGTCCACGACGCGGTGCTGGCCTTCGTCGAAGGCGGCAGCGATTTCCTGATGTGCTACCACCATCCCAAGCAGCCGGTGGCGCTCAACGACGCCCGCTACGGCGGCTTGCTGCTGGGCATGGAGCGGCTGCGGCCGTATTCGGCGGCGGACGGCGGCGCGCCGCGCTTCGTGCTGCCCGGCGCGCCGGAGCGGCCCTTGCCCTTCCTGGGCTACGCCAGCAACGCCTATTTCCGGCTGATGAGCGATCTGATCCTGGTGGCCGCGCCGGAGCCGGCCTGTCTGAGCCTGCGCTACGAAACCGATATGGCCGAGGGACTGAAGCAGATGGCGCTGGCCGGCCACGGCGTCGCCTTCCTGCCGGAGAGCTCGGTCTTGGCCGAGTGCGAGGCCGGTTTGCTGACGCCCGCCGGCGGCGACGCCTGGAGCGTGGAGATGGAAATCCGGCTGTACTGCGATCTGCGCCGGGCGAGGCCGGCGCTGCAGGCCTTGTGGGCCTACCTGGCGCCGCGCTATCAGGCGGTTTAGCGCGGCTGCAAGACCGCGGAAGCGGCGGCGCGTCGAGAGTCGTCCGATCGGCGCAGCCTGCGCTCGCGTGTCTTGCCGCAGCGGCTTTGCCTGGCGGTTCTCAAGCGTATCGTCCGCCTGTCGCGCCGCGCCGATGCGGGGCAAACAAAGTTATGCATTATTTGCATGACCCCATCGCCATTCAGAATTGGCCAGCCCGCGGCGGCAGGCATACAGTGGCGCCCAAGAAGGCCAAGTCGGGCGACGCGGCCAAACAGGGGGGATTGCAGCATGACAACCAGAATCGAACACGATCTGCTCGGCGAGCGCGAAGTGCCTGCCGCGGCGTATTGGGGCGTGCACACCTTGCGCGCCATCGAGAATTTCCCGATCACCGGCCAGACCATCGCCAGCTACGGCGACCTGATCCGCGCCCTGGCCTGCATCAAGCAGGCGGCGGCGCAGGCCAACCGCGATCTGGGCATTCTGGAACCCCGTCTGGCCCAGGCCATCATCGCCGCCTGCGAGGAAATCCGCGGCGGCAAGTGGCATGAAGAATTCGTCGTCGACGTGATCCAGGGCGGCGCCGGCACCTCCACCAACATGAACGCCAACGAGGTGATCGCCAACCGCGCGCTGGAAATCCTGGGCCACGCCAAGGGCGAGTACCAGCACCTGCACCCGAACGAACACGTCAACCTGTGCCAGAGCACCAACGACGTTTACCCCACCGCGCTGCGTCTGGCCGCCTTCTGGGGCGTGCACAAGCTGGTGGCGCGCATGGAAGTGCTGCGCGGCGCGTTTGAAGACAAGGCCGCCGAGTTCAAGGACATCCTGAAGATGGGCCGCACCCAGCTGCAGGACGCGGTGCCGATGACGCTGGGCCAGGAGTTCATGACCTACGCCGTGATGCTGGGCGAGGACGAGCAGCGTCTGAAGGAAGCCAGCGCCCTGATGCTGGAAATCAATCTCGGCGCCACCGCCATCGGCACCGGCATCACCGCCCACCCCGACTACGCGCGGCTGGTGTGCCTGCACCTGTCCGAGCTGATAGGCTGCAAGCTGATCACTTCGCCCAACCTGATCGAGGCCACCCAGGACTGCGGCGCCTTCGTGCAGCTCTCCGGCGTCTTGAAACGCGTGGCGGTGAAACTGTCCAAAACCTGCAACGACTTGCGCCTGCTATCGTCCGGCCCGCGCGCCGGCTTCGGCGAGATCAACCTGCCGGCGCGCCAGGCCGGCTCGTCCATCATGCCGGGCAAGGTCAATCCGGTGATTCCGGAAGTGGTCAGCCAGGTGGCTTACGAAGTCATCGGCAACGACGTCACCATCACCATGGCGGCCGAAGCCGGCCAGCTGCAGCTCAACGCCTTCGAACCGGTGATCGCCTACAGCCTGTTCCGCAGCGCTGGCCACCTGGCCAACGCCTGCGACACGCTGACCGAGCACTGCGTCAAGGGCATCACCGCCAACCGCGAGCGTTTGCGCCTGAGCGTGGAGAACTCCATCGGCCTCGTTACCGCGCTCAATCCGGTGATCGGCTACGAAGCCGCCACCCGCGTCGCCGCCGAGGCCCACGCCAACGGCACCAGCGTGGCCGAAGTGGTGCTGGCTCACGGACTGCTCACCCGCGAGCAGCTCGACGATATTCTGCAGCCGGAGGCGCTGACGCAGCCGCGCTGGGTCACGCTGTAAACCGTTTTTTCCTTGTTTGTCTCGTGTTTGTCCGGCGCCGTTGGCGCCGGTTTTTTTTGGCGCTTGTTGTCGGCGCGGCGCCGGCGTATAAAAGCATTGTGCGGTGCACAATGGAGGACGTCATGACGACTTGGCTATGGTGGGGACTGGCGTTTCCGCAGCAATCGTTGCTGTGTTGCCTGCGGCAATGGCGCAGCCAGCGGCAATTCTGGCGCAGCCAGCTGTTTTACGGCGGCCGGCTGTGGCTGGGGCCGGCGCCCTTGCCCGACAAGCTGCGGCGCTGGAGCCGGAGGCATTGCGCCGACAGCATCGCGTTGTGTTTCGATTGCGCGCCGCCGCGTCTCGAGCTGTTGCGCGAAGCTTGCCGCCACGCGGGGCAGCCCGAGGCGGTGGCGCAGGCTTGGGAGCTGTGGCTGTCCCGCAGCCAGCAAAGCCTGCAACAGGGTTTGCTGCGATTGGGACGGGAGTTGGCGGGCGCGGGTTAGCCGCCGGCTGGCGCTGGGCCCGGCGCTCAAGCGATAATGCCGGTTTTCCCGCCATGTGGAGCCGCGATGGCCGCCCAAGCCCTGCTCAGCCAGCAACAGCTGCAATCCCTGACCCCCGCCTTGCAAACCTATCTGCGCGACCAGCTTGGCGTGGAGGTGGGCGGCTTCGACGCCCAGTTCCTGCTGGAATTCGTCGCCGGCCAGCTGGGCCGGGAAATCTACAACCGCGCGCTGGCCGATGCCCAGGCGGCGCTGTCGGTGCGGATGGAAGCCTTGCAGGCGGCGATCTGGGAGCTGGAAAAATAGGCGCGCGCCCGGCGTCGCGCCAGTTCGGCGGCAAATATGGGTACAATCGGATTTCCTTCCTTTTGTTGCCGTGCCGATGATCTACCTGCGTTTGATGTTGAGAGGCTTCCTGCTGGCGATGCTGGTGGTGCTGCTGGGGCTGGCCTACGTTGCGTGGTCCATCGTCGACTACGGCAGCGACGTGGACGAGCCCGCCGCGGACGCCGCGCTGGTGCTGGGCGCGGCGGCGTGGGGCAACAAGCCCTCGCCGGTGTTCCGCGAGCGCATCAACCACGCGGTCAAACTCTACAAGAGCGGCAAGGTGCAGTGGATCGTGTTCACCGGCGGCACGCCGGAGCCGGGCTATCCGTCAGAGGCGGACGTCGGCCGCGCCTTCGCCGCCAAGCAGGGCGTGCCGATGCGGGTGATGCTGGCGGAGACCGAGTCGCGCACCACCTGGGAAAACCTGTCCAACGCCCGCGATCTGGGCAACCAGTTCGGCATTCGCACCTTCTTGCTGGTCAGCGACCCGCTGCACATGCGCCGCGCGGTGCTGATGGCTTCCGACCTGGGCCTGCGCGCCTATCCCGCCCCCACTCAATCCAGCCGTTTTCGCACCTGGTCCAGCTGGTCGCGCTTTCTGGCGCGCGAGACCTGGCTGTATCTGGGCTACCGGGTTTTCCGCCACCTGTCCTGATGGCGGCGAGCTTGTGGACAACTTCCGATCATCGCGAGGCCTGTGGATAAGCGGGCCGCCGGAGGCCGGATGCAAAAAAAGCCGACGCGACGCGTCGGCTTTTTGCTGGGCGCGATGCGGCGCTCAGGCGTTGTGCCACAGGTCGATCAGTTCGCCGGCTTCCACCGACTTCACCTCGGCGCGGGCTTGCAGCCAGGCCACCAGTTCGCCGCGCAGCGTTTCGCTGATCTTGGTTTCGGCCACCGGGAAAGCCACGCCTTCCAGCTTGTCCTTGCCGTCGAAGTGGCCGCCGAAGCTGATGCCGGCGTCGTCGACGCGGGTCAGCCAGCTATCCAGCAGGGCGTCGGCGTCGATGCCGGCGTTCAGGTCCACCACCAGGTGGAAGCCCAGTTCGCGGAACTCGCCCACGCGCATTTTCTTGCGCTGACGGGCGTTCAGGCGCTTGAGGCGGCTGGGGGAATTGGGGTTATGCATGCAAGCCATGGTCGATCCTCATTCGGTAACGGCTGGGATGATAGCAGATCGGCTTCGGGCGCGCTGCGGGGCGGGTTGGTTGACGCGGCGCGCGGAAAATTCGTTGTGAATAATTCCGATTGATAAAAATGACAATAATGTTCACTATCAAATCGCTGTAGTTATTTTAAATAATTTGATAGGGATAGAGATGGAACCAAAATACCAGCGGACCTTGGCGCCGATTGCCCTTGCCGCCGCGCTCAGCGCGTGTGGAGGAGGAGGCGGGACGGATGCCGGGAATGGCGCGACGGCTGCGGGCGCGCCCGGGAGCTTTGTCGGCCGAGGCGGGAATGTGGTGGAAGTCGCCGACCTGGTTTGCCGCGGGGCCAGCTGCCAGCTGCCTGCCAGCGCCAAAACCGCGCAATCGGGTTCGGTGTATCAATACACCAATGCCGGTGGCGCGGCGAGCGCGGTGCAGGTGAGCGGTTTGAGCGGAAATGGCTGGCAGGCGGTGGTGTCGCGGATCAGCGCGGGCGATACCTCAAGCCAGGCGCGCCTGGGCGGCGGCGCGCGCAGCGGAGACGCCAAGACCCAGGCGCGGCTGGAGGCGGAAAGCCGGCTGGTGCTGCAAGCCGCCGAGCGCAACCGGCGCAGCGGCGCGTTGTCCAGCTTGCTGTTGCGGCAGTCGGCCAGGCTCAGCAACGCCCAAGCCGCGCTGCGGGCGCAAAACTTCGCGCTGGGCGACGCGCGGGTCTGGCATGACATGGACGGCGACAGCCAAACCGTATTGCGCGCCATGCGCGATCTGCCCAACGGCGGCGGCAAGGTCTACGTCTGGGCGCAAACCGGGCTGGATGTCGGCGCCAATGAGGCGCAGGCCGAAGCCTTGGCCGAGCGCTTCGCCAACAGCGTCTATCCGCTGGAATCCAGCGTGGTGAGCGAGCCGTGGGGCAGCGATGTCCATGCCGACTGGCGGGCGCTGACCCTGCCGGGCGATACCAGGGATGTGCATCTGGTGCTCAGCCGGCTGAACGATCCGGCCTCCGCTTCCGGCTCGCGCACGCTGGGCTACGTGCGCTGGACCAACGCGCTCCTGAAGAGCGCGGGGCCGGCGGTATGCGGCGGCGACGTGGATTGCTTGCGGGTAGTCGGCGACAGCAACGAGGCGTTGGCGACCTTCGTCGATCTGGATACTTTCGCCAAGGCCGACGCGCCGGGCAACTGGTCGATGAAGGACAATGGCCCGAGCCTGGCCCTGTCCACGCTGGCGCACGAATACCTGCATGTGCTGTATGCCTACAACAAGATCTTGCGCCAGCCGATCAGCGCTTCCGGGCCGACGGTATGGGAAAACGAACTGGCGGCGCAGACCATGGGCTATCTGGTGGCGGCGGACACCTTCACCGGCGGCCGCGGAGGCGATGCCAACTCGCACCCGGACTTGCGCCCGCGCGGCGACTTTGAAACCTTCCTGGCGCGGCCGGCTTGCAATCTGAAAGCCTGGAGCGTGGCCAGCGGCGACTACACCTGCTATCCGAAAGCGCTGGCGCTGGGGATGCTGATGCTGCACCAATTCGGTCCGGGGGTGATGAAACCCTGGGTAACCGGCAGCCATACCGGCGAGCGGGCATTGAATGCCGGCTTGCAGGCGGTGGGCGGGGGCGATTACAGCCGCTTGCTGAAACAGCTGACCGCCACGCTGGCTTTGGCCGGCGCGGGCCCCCTGAACTATGGTTTCCCGGCCAAGACCGTGCAGTTGCCGGCCAGCCAGTATTTCCCGCAAGGCAAGACGCTGCGCTTGCCGGCCGTCAACTTCGCCGCGAATGAGGTGCGCTGGTCCGCCGATAGCAGCCATGAAACCTACCGGACGCCGTTGGTCTTGAGTCGCGGCGCGGCCAGGATCAGCGTGCCGGCGGGCAGCCACCTGTTGCTGGTGAAGCCATGATCCGAAAAGCCTGGCTCGCTTTGGCGCTGCCCTTGCTGCTGGCCATGGCCAGCCCGCCCTGGGAGCAGGGCACGCTGGTCGCGGTTGGCGCGAGTCCGCTGATCCGCTTGGGAGTGGAGCGCAGCGACGGCGTCGTGCTGACCTTGCGGCCGGCGGAAGCGGGGCAGGGGGTAGATCAGGCGCAATTGCGGGCCTTGCAGGGGCAAACCGGACGCAAGGTGCGTTACCGGGTCGCCCGCTACGACAACGCGCCCGCTTTCGGCAAAGCGGTGATCCTGCGGCAAGTGGAAGTGATGCCCTGAGTCCAGGCGGAGCTGGCCCTCGGCAGACCCATCCGGCATCATGCGGATGGGTCTTGTTTTGGGAGGCAAGCATGCAACGCATCTCGGCGGCGGATTTCCGCCGCATGCCGTGGGCCAACGGCGGCGGCGTCACTCTGGAACTGCTGCGCTGGCCGCATCCGTCGCGGCCCGACACGTTCGCCCTGCGCCTGTCCGTCGCCGACGTCGAGCACGGCGGGCCGTTTTCGCAGTTTCCCGGCGTGGATCGCTGGCTGGGTTTGCTGGACGGCGTCGGCATGGCGCTGCGGCGCGAGACCGGCCAGGAGGCGCATTTGGCCGAACCCGGCCAGACGCTGGCCTTCTGCGGCGAGGAGGGGATAACGTGCCGGCTGCTGGGCGGAGCGGTGCGCGACTTCAACCTGATGCTGGCGCGCGATTGGGCGGAAGGCGGTTTGCAACGTCTCGTCTGCCCGGCGGGGAGCGCGCTGATCGAGCCGGCCGCGGACTTGACCTTGCTGTATCTGCAAACCGGGCGCTGGCTGCTGGGCGAAGAGACGCTGGCCGAACCCTGCCTGTTGCTGCTGGAGAGCGAAGCGGCAAGTTTGCTGGCGCAGGACGACGGCGTCGCCTGGCTATGCCGGGTGCGGCGTCTGCAGGCATGAAAAAGGCTGACGCCTGGGCGTCAGCCTTCGCTTTGCGGACGACGCTCGGGCCTACAGGCCCAGCTCGCTCCAGATAGCGTCGACGCGCTGTTTGACCGCGCTGTCCATCACGATGGGCGTGCCCCATTCGCGGCTGGTTTCGCCGGGCAGCTTGTTGGTGGCGTCCAGCCCCATCTTGCCGCCCAGGCCCGAGATCGGGCTGGCGAAGTCCAGATAGTCGATGGGCGTATTCTCGATCAGCGTGGTGTCGCGCACCGGGTCCATGCGGGTGGTGATCGCCCAGATCACCTCCTTCCAGTCGCGGGTGTTCACGTCGTCGTCCACCACCACGATGAACTTGGTGTACATGAACTGGCGCAGGAAACTCCAGCAGCCCATCATCACCCGCTTGGCGTGGCCGGGGTACTGCTTCTTGATGCTGATCACCGCCATCCGGTAGCTGCAGCCTTCCGGCGGCAGGTAGAAGTCGACGATTTCCGGAAACTGTTTCTGCAGAATCGGCACGAACACCTCGTTGAGCGCCACGCCGAGGATGGCCGGCTCGTCCGGCGGCTTGCCGGTGTAGGTGCTGTGGTAGATCGCGTTCTCGCGCATGGTGATGCGGTCGATGGTGAATACCGGGAAGTTGTCCTGCTCGTTGTAATAGCCGGTGTGGTCGCCGTAAGGGCCTTCCAGCGCGGTATCGTCGGGATGGATGTGGCCTTCCAGCACGATTTCCGCCCGCGCCGGCACCTGCAGGTCGGAGCCGATGCACTTGACCAGCTCGGTGCGGCTGCCGCGCAGCAAGCCGGCGAACTGGTACTCGGACAGCGTGTCCGGCACCGGCGTCACCGCGCCGAGTATCGTCGCCGGGTCGCAGCCCAGCACCACGGCCACCGGATACGGCGCATCCGGGTTTTGCTGGCGGAATTCGCGATAGTCCAGCGCGCCGCCGCGATGCGCCAGCCAGCGCATGATCACGCGGTTCTTGCCTATCACCTGCTGGCGGTAAATGCCGAGGTTCTGCCGTTTTTTATTCGGCCCGCGCGTGACGGTGAGGCCCCAGGTGATCAGCGGCGCGACGTCGCCGGGCCAGCAATGCTGGATGGGCAATTTTTCCAGATCGACTTCATCGCCTTCCCACACGATCTGCTGGCACGGGGCTTTGCCGACCTCTTTGGGGGCCATCGACAGCACCTGTTTTAACAAAGGCAGCTTTTCCCAGGCGTCTTTAATTCCCTTGGGCGGTTCCGGTTCTTTCAGGTAGGCCAGCGTCTTGCCGATTTCCCTGAGTTGCATCACGTCGGCTGCGCCCATGCCCATGGCCACGCGCTCCGGGGTGCCGAACAGATTGGCCAGCACCGGAAAGCCGAATTTCTTCATGGAATGAACAGGTTGCTCGAACAGCAGGGCGGGCCCGCCGGCCTTGAGCACGCGGTCGCCGATTTCGGTCATTTCCAGATAGGTGGATACCGGAACCGGGATGCGTTTGAGCAATCGCTGTTGTTCCAGTTGAGCGGTGAATTCCCGCAGGTCGGCATATTTCATGACTTTTTCATGATCTGGCGCAAAGATTGAAAGGGAGGGCTTGGATAATCTTCTTTCGGACGTCGCACGCTACTGCCGGCATCGATGAAAGTCAACGCCCAAGCGTCAGCCAGTATTTGATCAATACTCATTGGAGAACACAACATGAAGAAGCTCGCTTTAGCCGCCATGATCGGCATGATTTCCGCCAGCGCCTTTGCCGCCCAGGGCGACATCCTGGCCCGTTTCCGCGTGATCAATGTGGATCCGTCCGCCAGTTGGAGCAACTCCGGTGCCGTGGCCGGCCTGAACGTGGATGCCAAAGCTGCGACTGTTCCGGAGCTGGACTTTACCTACATGATCACCAACAACATCGGCGCCGAGCTGATTCTGGGCACTTCACGTCATAAGATCACGGCCAATGGCGCAGATATCGGCAAGGTATCGGTGCTGCCGCCGACCCTGACCCTGCAATACCACTTCGCGCCGGAAGCGACCTTCCGTCCGTACGTGGGCGCGGGCATCAACTACACCCGTTTTTACGACACAGGCCTGAATGCGCTGGGCACCAATATCAGCGTCAAGCAGAATAGCTGGGGCGGCGCGCTGCAAGTGGGCGCCGACGTGGCGATCAACAAGGACTGGTTCGTCAACTTCGACGTCAAGAAGCTGTGGATCAGCACCGATGTAACCGCAGACCAGCTGGGCGGCGCTAAGCTCGGCACCCTGGACGTGAATCCCTGGGTCTTTGGTCTGGGTATCGGCACCAAGTTCTGATCCCGGCGCGGGCGCGGCCCGTCGTCGAATGCCAAAAGACGCCTGCGGGCGTCTTTTTTCTTGTGCGCCGCGTCAGCTTTTTGGCATAAGATGGGCGCATTATTACGGTTTTGCGCCGCTTGCGCGCCGCGTGGGGAACCGGGCGGTTTGCCGCGGGTCTGTGCAGGGATGGCAAACCGGGCTGGCGAGGGGGGATTGGGGAAAGGGAAGAATTTTGCCGATAAAGCGCCTTCTATTTCTCATTTGGCGACATTTGCCATGTTTTGTTGTCAAAAAACGTCAGTTCGACTGGAAACTGTTCGCGTTCGAATGCCTGGGCGAGACCGTTTTTTTTCATTGAAAAGAGCAACTTATCCGGCGGGGGGGCGCACCCGGAATGGATGAGGGGAAGGATGTGCTGAGGTCTTGAATTTATTGGGGATTTTCAAGGCCTTTTGACGGTTTTTTTTGCTAAAATGTCGCCCTTTTTCGTGGCAGGGAAGATACATGGCTCTCCTTGAAATCAAAAACGTCGTCAAGCGCTTTGGCGACTATACGGCGGTAAACAACGTCAGTCTGTCGGTGGAGGCGGGCGAGTTCTTTACCCTGTTGGGGCCCTCCGGTTGCGGCAAGACCACCTTGCTACGGATGCTGGCCGGCTTCGAACAGCCCGATTCCGGCCAGATCTTGCTGGATGGCAAGGACATGTCGCTGGTGGCGCCGGAAAAACGCCCGGTGCATACGGTGTTCCAGAGCTACGCGTTGTTCCCGCACATGACGGTGCGCGAGAACATCGCCTTCCCGCTGAAAATGGCCAAATGGGACAAGAGCAAGATCGACGCCCAGGTCGACGAACTGCTGGAAGACGTGCGTCTGACCCAGTTCGGCAACCGCTACCCGCACGAAATGTCCGGCGGCCAGCGCCAGCGCGTAGCCATCGCCCGCGCGCTGGTGGATCGCCCGCGCCTGCTGCTGCTGGATGAGCCGCTGTCCGCGCTGGACGCCAAGCTGCGCGAAGAAATGCAGCTGGAGCTGATCAACCTGCAAAAGGAAGTGGGCATCACCTTCGTCTACGTCACCCACGACCAGGGCGAGGCGCTGGCGCTGAGCCACCGCATCGCGGTGATGAGCCATGGCCAGGTGGAACAGCTGGACGTGCCGGAAAAGCTGTACAGCAACCCGAAGAACCGTTTCGTCGCCGACTTCCTCGGCCAGTGCAACGTGCTGGAAGGCGTGGTCAAGACGGTGAACGGCGACACCATGACCGTGGACATCAAGGGCTGCGGCGAGGTGAAGTGCCTGACCGCGGCCGGCGTGCGCGAGGGGCAGAAGGGCTGGCTGGCGCTGCGTCCGGAAAAGGTGAAGCTGGACAAGGAATTGCCGGACCTGCCGGACGAGGCTTACTTCAAGGGCCGCGTGCACGACTGTCTCTACCTGGGCGACGTCACCATCTACGTGGTGGAAGTGGCCGACGGCGTGCTGGTGGAGGCGATGCAGGCCAATAGCATCCCGGGCGTCGCCAAGTTCTTTGACGACAATGACGAAGTCGAAATCGCCTGGCGTTTCGACGCCGGCAGCTTCCTGACGGAGTAAGCGATGGCTGTGCGCAACCGTTTCGGCAAGTGGGCGCTGTCCTGGCCCCCCTTGCTGTACCTGGTATTGTTCTTCCTGATTCCGTCGCTGATCATGGTGGTGGCGGCGTTCCGCCAGCCTGGCGATTACGGCGGCCTCGCGCCGATGTACTACCTCGAAGAGGGCAAGGTGGTCTGGGATCTGACCCTGGACAACTTCCGCCGCCTGGTGGACGAGCCCTTGTACATCGAGCTGTTCATCAAGTCGGCCGGTTACGCCGGCATCACCACGCTGGCGTGCCTGTTGATGGCCTATCCGCTGGCCTGGCTGATCGCGCGCTCCGGCAAGAAGTACCGCGACCTGATGCTGCTGCTGGTGATCCTGCCGTTCTGGTCCAACTTCCTGATCCGCATCTACGCCTGGATGATCATTCTCGGCCCGCAGTCGGCGTTCACCAAGGCTCTGAACCTGGTGGTCACCTCGCTCGGTTTCGAGCCGGTGAGGCTGCTGTTCACGCCGTTCGCGGTGATCGTCGGCCTGGTGTACGTGCACCTGCCCTTCATGGTGCTGCCCTTGTACGCCAATCTGGAAAAGCACGACATGTCGCTTCTGGACGCGGCGCAGGATCTGGGCGCCAGCGCCTGGCAGCGCTTCTGGCGCATCACCTGGCCTTTGAGCCTGCCTGGCGTGTTCGCCGGCTCTGCGCTGGTGTTCATTCCGGCGCTGGGCATGTTCGCCATTCCGGACATCCTGGGCGGCACCGATTCCATCATGATCGGCAACCTGATCAAGCAGCAGATTCTGGACACCCGCGACTGGCCGTTCGGTTCGGTGCTGTCCATCATGCTGACCGGCGGCGTGTTGGCCATCGCCGCGCTGGGCGCGTTCGTCGCCAGAAAGGGGAAGGCGCGTGGCTAAGAAACAATCCAAATGGCTGTGGGCTTCCGCCGCCGTCACTTACCTGTTCCTGTACCTGCCGCTGGTGATCGTGGTGCTGTATTCGTTCAACGATTCGCGCCTGAACGCCGAGTGGGTGGGCTTCACCCTCAAGTGGTACCAGAAGCTGTTCCACAACGAGAAGATGCTGACCGCGGCGGGCAACTCGCTGATGATAGGCATCGTCGCCAGCTTCTTTTCCACCATTCTGGGCACGCTGGCCGGCATCGCGCTGCACAAGTACAAGCTGCGGCTGCTGCCCTTCCTGGTGCTGACGCCGATCGCCATTCCGGAACTGCTGATGGGCGTGAGCCTGGTGATCTTCTTCGTCATCGTCAACCAGCTGATCGGCATCCTGGAGCTGGGCCTGTTCACCATCCTGCTGTCGCATATCGCCTTCTGCATCGGCTTTGTCGCCATCGTGGTGCGGGCGCGGATGCAGGGCATGGACGACAGCCTGGTGGAGGCCGCGCGGGATCTGGGCGCGACGCCGTTCCAGGCCTTCCGCCTGATCACGCTGCCGGTGATCAAGCCCGGCATCATCGCCGGCGCCTTGATGGCGTTCACGCTGTCCATCGACGACTTCGTGATCACCTTCTTCACCGCCGGCGCCGGCGCCAGCATGCTGCCGCTGGAAATCTATTCGATGATCAAGATCGCCGTCACGCCGGAGGTGAACGCGGTATCGTCCCTGCTGATGCTGCTGACGCTGGTGCTGATCGTGATCGCAAGCAAGGTTTCGCCGAGCGCGCTGCGCGCCAACGGTTAAGCCCGTTTTGTTTCGGTAGCCCGTGCCGGCCGGCTCCTGGGGAGGGGCCGCCGGCTTTTCATGTCGTATCACTCTTGCTGTGACATACAAAGGAAAGACAATGAAGAGAGTTCTCGTGATGCTTGCGTTGGCGGCTTCTTCCCAGGCATTCGCGGCGGAAGAGCTGCACCTGTACAACTGGAACAACTACTTGTCCGAAGCGACGGCCAAGAGCTTCGAGGCCTACTGCAAGTGCAAGCTGGTGCAGGATTACTACGGCGACAATGAAGAAATGCTGGCCAAGCTGGCCGCCGGCGCCAAGGGCTACGACCTGGTGGTGCCCACCGGTTTCGCCGTCGAGGCGCTGATCAAGCAAGGCAAGGCGCAGCCGCTGGACAAGAAGCAGCTGGGCAACTTCAAGAACCTGAATCCGGGTTACCTGAACGGCTTCTTCGACAAGGGCAACCAGTACTCGGTGCCTTACTCCTTCACCACCACGCTGCTGGGCTACAACGAAACCAAGCTCAAGCAGCTGGGCCTGGGCGACAAGGTCAACAGCTGGGCGCTGATTTTCGATCCGGCGGTGCTCGCCAAGATCAAGGGCAAGGTCACCGTGCTGGATTCGCAGCGCGAGCTGGTAGCCGCCGCGCTGATGTATCTGGGCAAGCCGGCCAACTCCACCAACCCGGCCGACTGGAAAGCCGCGCGCGACGTGATCCTGAAGGCCAAGCCGTACTGGGCCGCCTTCAACAACCAGTCCTACATCAAGGAACTGACCGTGGGCAACATCTACGTCGCCCTCGGCTACTCCAACGATATGTATCAGGCCCAGCAGGACGCCAAGAAGGCCAAACGCGCCTTCGCCGTCAACTTCGGCCTGCAGAAGGAAGGCAACACGCTGTCGCTGGACAACTTCGTGATGCTGAAAGACGCGCCGCGCAAGGACCTGGCTTACAAGTTCATCAACTTCATGCTGGACGGCAAGAACGCTTCCGGGCTGACCAACGAAATGGGCTCGGGCAACCCCAACGCCGCGGCCGGCAAGTTCGTCAAGCCGGAGCTGACCAAGGTCAACGCCATCTTCCCGACGGCCACCGATCTGCCGCGCCTGCAGCAGTTGAAGGATCTGAACGCCAAGGATCGCCGCGAACTGAACAAGGTGTGGTCCGAGATCAAGCTGCGCTGATGGGCCTGGACGGGTTTCCCGTCCCGCCGGCCAGGCTTGAGCACCGCAACGGGGGCGCACTGTGCGCCCCCGTTGTCGTTTTCACGTTCATGGCGAGCGCGTCCGGCGCGCGCGTCGCTCACAGGAACAGCGGGTTGAAACCCAGCCGGGCGTAGCCGGCCTCTCCGGCCAGCATGTCCAGCGTCAGGCTGGCCAGGTCGTCGGCGGCGGGCTCCACGGCCGGGTCTTGCAGGCGCGATACCTGCTTGAGCGCCGCGCGGCATGCGTCGCAGGCCTCCACCTCCTGCGCGCCGCGGCGGGCGTGGGGCGTCTGGCGGGTGGCCGTTTCCGGCGTTTCGTCCAGGGCGGCGGCGCGGTAGTAGCGCAGATCGCGGCTGTTGCCGCAGCCAAGGCAGCGCACGCGGCCGACTGGCCAGGCGCTGGCGCAGAGCGAGCATACCGCGTAGCGGCTGGCGTGGCCGCTGTCGCCGCGCACCAGCAGCGAGGCCAGAGGCAGGCCGCCGCAGCACGGGCAGCGTTCGCCTTGCGCGGCGGGGGCGGGCGGCGTGCGGCCGAGCTGACGGGCGACGGCCCGCACCTGCAGCGCCGCGCCGAGTAGCGGCAGCGCGGCGAAGATCGGCGAGCCGGCGTCGAACGCGCCTTCGGCCAGTTGTCCGGCGTGTCGCTCGAACGCGGCGTCGTCCAGAGCGGTCAACTGGCGCAAAGCATCGCCGGCGGCGGCGGGCAGATCGTCGAGGCCCGCCGCCAGCTGGACGAGCAAGGCCCGCAGCGGCGGCGTTTCGCCGTCGCATCGCTCGAGCAGAGCCTGCTGGCGACGGCAGATGGCGGCGCACAGCCGCAGGTAGGCTTCCATGCCGTGTCCGGGCGCCAGTTGCGCCAGCCGCGCGGCGCGGCGGGCGAACACGTCCGGTTCGGGGCCGAGCACCGGCAGGGACAGGGACGGGGCTGCGCCGGCGGCGATGGCTTCGGCCGGCAGAATGGCTTGGGAATGGCTCATGCGGGGTTCCTGGGGCCAGCGTTTGGGCTGGCCGATGTCTGAATGCGTTCGCGGCCGCTGTAGACCACCAGCCGGCCGGGACGGGCGAAACCGGCCAGCGTCATGCCGCAGGCGGCGGCGAGTTCGGCCGCGTAGGCGGTGGCGGCGGACATCGCCACCAGCGCGCCGATGCCGGCGCTGGCGGCTTTCTGCACCATTTCGTAGCTGGCGCGGCTCGAAACCAGCGCGAAACCTGTCGTCGGGTCGAAGCCGTCGCGGGCCAGCGCGCCGATCAGCTTGTCCAGCGCGTTGTGGCGGCCGACGTCCTCGCGCACCAGCAGGATGTCGCCGGCGGCGTCCACCCAGGCGGCGGCGTGGGCCGCGCCGGTGGCCTCGCGCAGCGGCTGGCGCAGCGCGAAGCCGGCCAGCGCCCGCTCCACCGCTCGGGGCGAGAGCGCGGCGATGCCGGCCACCCGGCCCAGCGGCAGGGCGACCGCGGCCAGGCTGTCCACGCCGCACAGGCCGCAGCCGGTGCGGCCGGTCATGCTGCGCCGCCGCTCCTTGAGCCTGGCGAAGCGCGCGCCGGCGATCTCCAGCCGCAATTCCACGCCTTGCGGATAGGCGCGGACTTCGCAGTCGAACAGCTCCGACGGCCGGGCGAGGATGCCTTCGCTCAGGCTGAAGCCGAGCGCGAAGTCGCTCAGATGCTCGGGCGTCGCCATCAGCACCGCGTGCGAGACGCCGTTGTAGACCAGCGCCACCGGCGTTTCGGCGATCAGCTGGTCGCGCGCCTCGTTAGCCTCGCCGTCGGCCAGGCGCAGCACCGGCAGCTGGCAGGCGCTGGCCGGCTCGTCGGCGTGCGGCTGCGGCAAGGCGCAGTCGGCGGAAGCGGCTTCCATTTACTTCTTGCCCGTCATTTCGCGGTACCAGCGCGGGTGGTGTTTCCTGGCCCAGCCGTGCGACACCACGCCTTCCACCATCGCGCGGATGGTGCCCTTGACCCAGAAGGCCGCGTAGACGTGGATGATGATGCAGGCGATCAGCGCGGTGGCCGACCAGGCGTGGAACAGCAGCGCCAGACGAACCACCTCGATCGGGAAATAGCCCGCGAAATAGGCGCGCCAGCCGATCAGGCCGGTGACCAGCATGGTCAGCATGCACAGGCACATCACCCAGAACATGCCTTTCTGTCCGCCGTTGTACTTGCCGATGTCGCCCACCTCGCGGCCCTTGAGCACGGTGGTCACCGACATCATCCATTTCACGTCTTCCTTGTCCAGCAGGTTGTGATGCCAGTAGCGGAAGAACTGCCGCAGGAAGGCGAGGAACATGATCACCCCGACGAAGGGGTGGATGATGCGCGCCAGCTGCGGGGTGCCGAACACGCCGGTCAGCCAGAAGAAGGCCGGGTAGAAGAATGCCAGGCCGGAAATGGCCAGCACGACGAAGCAGACGGCGACGACCCAGTGGTTGATGCGCTCGGGCGCGCTGTAGCGCTGAATCAGTTGCTCTTTCATGCCTTGTCCTCCTCGTGTTTCGTTTCTTCTTCATCGTCCGGCCGGTTGGGGCCGACGGTGATGTAGTGGAAGAAGCCGAACAGGCCGGCGGCGGCGATGCCTATGGTGGCCAGCGGCTTGAGCCAGCCCTTCCACAGCTGCACGGTGGGGCTGATGGCCGGGTCTTTGGGCAGCCTGGAGTACTGTTCGGGCTTGTCGGCGTGGTGCAGCACGTACATTACGTGGGTGCCGCCTACGCCCTGCGGATCGTACAGGCCGGCGTGGTCGTAGCCGCGCGACTTGAGGTCGGCCACCCGCTCCGCGGCCACGTCCTTCATGTCCTCCTTGGAGCCGAACTGGATGGCGCCGGTGGGACAGGTCTTGACGCAGGCGGGCTCCAGGCCGACGGCGACGCGGTCGGAGCACAGCGTGCACTTGTAGGCCTTGTTGTCTTCCTTGCTGATGCGCGGAATGTTGAACGGACAGCCGGCGATGCAGTAGCCGCAGCCTATGCAGTTTTCCTGGTGGAAATCGACGATGCCGTTGCTGTACTGGATGATGGCGCCCGGCGAGGGGCAGGCTTTCAGGCAGCCGGGGTCGGCGCAGTGCATGCAGCCGTCCTTGCGGATCAGCCATTCCAGCTTGCCGTTGCTTTCCTCCTCGGCGAAGCGCATCACCGTCCAGGCCTTGGCGGACAGGTCGGTGGGGTTATCGTAAACGCCGATGTTGTGGCCCACTTCCTCGCGGATGTCGTTCCACTCGGAGCAGGCCACCTGACAGGCCTTGCAGCCTATGCAGGTGGAGACGTCGATCAGCTTGGCCACTTCCAGCGTCTTGCGGACCTTGGGGCTTTCGGTGGGGCTGGCGGAGCGGCGGTTGATGTCCAGGGATTGTAATGGCATGAACGGGGCTCCTTATGCTTTTTCCAGATTGACCAGAAAGGCTTTGTACTCGGGCGTCTGGGTGTTGCAGTCGCCCACCGCCGGCGACAGCGCGTTGGTCAGGTAGCCCTTTTGCGCCACGCCTTCCCAGCCCCAGTGCAGCGGGATGCCGATCTGGTGCACGGTCTGGCCGTTGATCTTCAGGGCCATCAGCCGCTTGGTGACCACCGCCTTGGCCTTGACGAAGCCGCGCTTGGAGCTGACTTTGACCGTGTCGCCCTGGACGATGCCCTTCTCCTTGGCCAGCGCCTCGCCGATTTCGACGAACTGCTCCGGCTGGGCGATGGCGTTGAGCAATACCGACTTGGTCCAGAACTGGAAGTGCTCGGTCAGGCGGTAAGTGGTGCCGACGTAGGGGAATTCCTTGTGCGTGCCCAGGCGTTCGCGGTCGGTCTTGAAGATGCGCACCGCCGGGCTAGACACCACCTTGGGGTGCAGCGGGTTGGTGCCGATCGGGCTTTCCATCGGTTCGTAGTGCTCGGGGAAGGGGCCGTCCACCAGCTTGTCCACGCAGAACAGCCGGCCTACGCCTTCCGGGTTCATGATGAAGGGGTTCATGCCCGAATCGGGCGCGGCGTCGGCCTTGAAGTCCGGCACGTCGCCGCCTGCCCATTTTTCCCCGTTCCAGCTGATCAGCTTGCGCTTCGGGTCCCACGGTTTGCCGGCCGGGTCGCAGGAGGCGCGGTTGTAGAGGATGCGGCGGTTGGCCGGCCACGCCCACGACCAGCCCGGCGTGTTGCCGAGGCCGGTGTCGGTGTTGTCGCGGCGGGCCATCTGGTTGCCAGCCTGGGTCCAGCAGCCGGCGAAAATCCAGCAGGCGCTCATAGTGCTGCCGTCGTCCTGCAGCACGGCGAAGCCCGGAATCTGCTCGCCCTTCTTCACCAGCGTCTTGGTCGGGTCGGCCGGGTCGGGCAGGTCCGCCAGCGCGCGGCCGTTCATTTCGCGGGCCAGTTCCTCGGCCGAGGGCGCGTTCGGGTCGCGGTAGTTCCAGGCGGCGTTGAGGATGGGCTCGGCCAGCTTGCCGCCGTGTTCCTGGTACAGCTTGCGCAGGGTGGTGAACAGTTCGCCGATGATCTCGTTGTCGCCGCGCGCTTCGCCCGGCGCGTCGGCGCCCTTCCAGTGCCACTGCAGCCAGCGCGCGGAGTTGACGATGGAGCCGTCTTCCTCGGCGAAACAGGTGGAGGGCAGGCGGAACACCTCGGTCTGGATCTTGGCCGGGTCCACGTCGTGGGATTCGCCCTGGTTTTGCCAGAAGGTGGAGGTTTCGGTGGCGATCGGGTCGATGATCACCATGTACTTGAGCTTGGAGAAGGCCTCGGTCACCTTGCCGGCGTCCGGGAAGCTGGCCAGCGGGTTGAAACCCTGCACGATGAAGCCGTTGATCTTGCCCTGGTGCATCAGTTCGACGATGTGCAGCACGTCGTACATCTTGTCCCACTTGGGCAGCCAGTCGTAGCCCCAGTTGTTGTCTTTTGTCGCCTTGTCGCCCCAGAACCACTTCATCAGGCTGACGAAGAACTTGGGCGTGTTGCCCCAGTAATTGAGCTGGCCCGGTTGCAGCGCCTTGGGCGTGGTCTTGGCGAGGTAGCTGGCGAGATCGGGGTGGTCTTTCTCGTTGGGCAGCGTCAGGTAGCCCGGCAGGCTGGTGGACAAAAGGCCTAGATCGGACAGGCCCTGGATATTGGAGTGGCCGCGCAGCGCGTTGACGCCGCCGCCGGGCATGCCCATATTGCCCAGCAGCAGCTGGATCATGGCCATGGTGCGGATGTTCTGCGCGCCGGTGGTGTGCTGGGTCCAGCCCAGCGCGTACAGGATGGTGCCTACCTTGTCGGGACGAGCGGTGTCGCCCAGCTGCTTGCACACTTCCAGGAAGCCGGCTTCGGGCGTGCCGCAGATATTGTTGACCACGTCCGGGGTGTAGCGGTTGTAGTGCTGCTTCATCAGCTGCCAGACGCAGCGCGGGTGTTGCAGCGTCGGGTCGGTCTTGGCGTTGCCTGCGGCGTCCAGCTCGTAGCTCCAGCTGGCTTTGTCGTACTTGCCCTTGGCTTCGTCGTAGCCGGAGAACAGGCCGTCTTCGAAGCTGAAGCCCTCGCCGACGATGAAGCTGGCGTTGGTGTAGGCCTTGACGTAGTCCCAGTGGATCTTGTCGTTCTTGATCAGCCAGTTGATCACGCCGCCCAGAAAGGCGATGTCGGAGCCGGCGCGGATCGGCAGGTAGAGATCGGATACCGCCGCGGTGCGGTTGTAGCGGGGATCGACCACGATCAGCTTGGCGCCGCGGGTTTTCTTGGCCTCGATCGCCCATTTGAAGCCCACCGGGTGCGCTTCGGCTGCGTTGCCGCCCATCACCAGGATGAAGTCGGCGTTCTTGATGTCCACCCAGCTGTTGGTCATCGCGCCGCGGCCGAAGGTGGAGGCCAGCGCCGATACCGTCGGTCCGTGGCAGACGCGGGCTTGGGCATCGGTGGCGACGATGCCGAGACTGCGCAGGAATTTCTGGGTGAGGATCCCGGTTTCGTTGGAGCCGGCCGAGGCGGTGAGCATCGCGGTGCTGAGCCAGCGGTTGACCGGCACGCCGTCGGCGTTCTTTTCCACGATATTGGCGTCGCGGTCGGCCTTCATGTGGCGGGCGATGCGCTCCATCGCCTCATGCCATTCGATGCGTTTCCACTCCTTGCTGCCTGGCTCGCGCACTTCCGGATGCCGCAGCCGTTTGGGGCTGTGGATGAAGTCCAGCAGGCCGGCGCCCTTGGGACAGAGCGAGCCGCGGCTCACCGGGTGATCCGGGTCGCCTTCGATATGGTAGATCTCGCCCTTGGCGTTCTTGGCGCCGTCGCCCAAACCGTACAGGATCAGGCCGCAGCCGACCGAACAGTAGGTACAGGTGTTGCGGGTTTCCTTCGCGCCCAGAAGCTTGAACTGGCGGACCTCCGCCATCGCCTGCTCCGGGGTGAAGCCCATGGCGACCAGGCTGGTGGCGCCCAGTTGCGCCGCAGTCAACTTGAATAGTTGCCGGCGGGTGACTTCCATATGCCTTCTCCTTGTTGGGCGAGCGCAAGCGGCCGCGTTCTTGAGAGCCAGTTCACGATCTTTTTCGCGGCGCGGGCGGCGGAAAACAAGCGGAGCGGTTTTCTGCGCCGGGCAAGCGGCGGCCGGAAAAAGATCGCGAACAGGCTCTGGGAGCGAGGCTAGCTGCGACTGTCGCCTGTTTACCTTTTTATACTACCTGCTGGACCGGGGGTATGGCCATTGTCATGGCATGGTTTTTAAATAAAGTTTTGAAAACAGAAGAAAAATAAATCGATGAAACGGCGGCCCGCGCGGGGCGCGTCCAAAGCGTTTCTAGCCTACTGTGTTGTAGCAGTTGTCCGGCTCGCTGCGCGAACTTTGACTTGCGCCTTGAGCCCGGCCGGCCAGACCGGGCAGATCGTCCGGCAGCGGTCGCGGCCGCAGCCGGCTTGGCGCGGCGCATGCCGCGGGCTTGAAATGAAAACGCCCCCGGCAGGAACCGGGGGCGCGGCGGGCGTCGCGTCCATTTCAGGAGCGCAGCCCGGCCTTGTGGTCGGCGTAGGTGTTGAGCGATACCACGCGGGTCTTGCCGATGCGGTGGCGGTAGATTTCGCGCAGGTAGCAGATCGCTTTCTGGACGTGTTCCCGATTCAGGCGGATGTCGTTGATCGAGACGAACTTCTGGTTGTCGCGGATCAGCTCGCGGTATTTCTTTTCGTACATCGGTTTGATCGCGAACCAGTTGGTGTCGAGGATCTTGGCCGGGTTCTCGAATTCGTCGAGCAGGGTTTCCAGCGACTTGGGGTCGAAGCTGTCGGCGGTGATCAGCTCCAGCAGCGCGTTGTCCAGGCTGTCTTCGTAGCGATAGCTGCCGCGGGCGAAGCAGCGCTTGATGTAGGACACGATCAGCGTCAGGAAGTCGTCGCTCAGGCAGGGGCTCTTGGCTACCAGCGTGGTCAGCGACAGGTTGGCCGACGCGCCGATCACCAGCGCGTAGCGTTTCAGCGTGGTGCCGGGGAACAGGCCGTTCAGGTGTCGCTTGAGGCGGTTCAGGTCCATGTAGGACAGCTTGTAGCCCTTGGGCAGCGACAGGATGGCCACCACCGACGAGCAGTTCTTGAAGAAGAACAGTTCGTTGAGCTTTTCCGGGGCGTAGCCGGACTGCTTGAACTCGGCCAGCGCCGCGCGGTAGCGGGTGGATTCGATAGGCAGCAGGCTGATGCCTTCGATGGCCTGCGTCTGCTGGTTGAAGTGCGGCAGGTCGATGGAGCGGAAGAACAGGTCGTCGATGTCCAGCTTGTTGCTGAAGCCGCTGGCGCCCAAGGGGTCGGTGACCACCGATTCGGCGTAGGCGATGGCCACCGGGCCGGCCAGGCTCATGAACAGGTCGTTGGCGTCCAGGCGTATGGTTTCGCCCATGTCGATGCCGGCGCGCAGGAAGTAGTTTTCGTCGTAGTCGGTGGTGACGGCCTGCGCGGTCAGGATGTTGAAGATCTGCTGCGAGATGTACTGGTTGGCGTGGCGCTCCATGGCGTTGACGTCCAGGTCTTCGATGCTGCCGGCGTCGTTTTCCTCGGCGTAGCGCATGATGTCGTTGGAGATCAGCATCATCGCGTTCCACGGGCGGATGCGGCGCATCACGCTTTCCACGCCGGTTTCCTCGCTCTCGAAGTTGTAGGAGAAGTCCCACTCTTCGGACAGGTATTTGCACAGCAGGCGGCCGGCGTTGATGTGCAGCGCTTCGGAGCCCTCGGCGTGCTGGCCGGTGATGTTGGGCAGAATGCAGATGCCGCTGGTGAAGATGGGCTCGAACACGAAACCGTAGTCGTCGGCTTCGCCGTTGCCGTCGCCGCGGGTTTCGAAGGTCTTGCTCATGTAGGCGTACTGCTGGGCGAGGCCGAATTCCGAAGCCATGCCCGAGCCGGTGCCGCCGCCGGCGCTGAAGATGTAGAAGTACAGACGCGACTGGTTGGCCTTGATGCCGCAGGAATCGATCAGATAGGAGTGGATCATCTTCCAGTCGCTGTCGGAGAAGCTGACCGTATCCTTGTTGAGGATGATCTTGGCCAGGTACTGCCCGAGGATGGGGGCGTTGCCGGCGCCGCCGGCGTGCACCTCGGACAGGTCCATGATCTTCATCTTGTTGTATTCGTGCATGAAGTCGCTTTGCTCGCCGCGGCGCGAGAAGCGGATGCGGCCCCTGATGTCCTTGTCGAGGTCGCCCAGCATGACCATGGGCTCGATCAGGAAGGCCGGCTTGGTTTCCTTGTGCGGCAGCAGCAGGTTGCGCTTGATCCAGCGGCCCGGACGGAACTCCTGCTCGGACGCGCTCTTTTCCTCGTTGCTGAATTCGTTGAGGTAGAACTTGCGGGCGTTGTAGACCAGCATCGCCACGTCCAGCGCGATATTGGAGCCGCAGCGGCCGAGGCCGATCAGGCATACCGAGGGGAAGGGGCGTTCGTTGACGGTGACGTTGTCGTCGCCGCCGCGGGCGAAGGCGTTTTTCCGCAGGGTTTCCAGCTGCTGCAGGATGCGGTTGGTATCGCGCTCGATGAAGTACTGGTAGCGGTTGAGACTGGCTGCGCCGCGCGGCTCGGCGACGGCGTTGCCGCGCAGCGTTGCGGGAGCGGCAGGCGTCGCCGGAGGGTCGAGATCGACGTGCTCTTCGGAGGACGGCTCGGGGGCGGACTGGTCGTACATAGATTGCATGATCATCCATTCATGAGGCTGAGGGGTTGACCCAAAACCGGGCGTAGAGGCCGGTGAACCGGCGCCATCGATGCGCGATTCGCCGACGAGCCGGCGCCGTGATTATTCACATGTATTGTCCGGCCCATTGCAGCTTTTTTCCACTAAATTCTTGCGCGGTCCGTCCGGGGATGGCTTGTTTTTTCGATTCTCCCGCCTTCGCGCGCGCTTTTCCCGGCCATACAAATTGAATATAGGAGACGGCCGCGGCGGCTTGTAGTACGGAACGCGGCCGGCCGGGCTGCCGGCTTCCTTTGAGCGGCGTGTTCCTCCGTCTGTTTTCCAGCGCGGCGGAAGTCCCTGATTCCGTTCCGGCTTGCCGGCGGCGGGGCAGGGAGCCACGACAGGCTGTTAGTCCTTAACGCAGCGCGGCTTTTCGTGATGACAGGCGGGCGGCATTGGACCGCGGCCTTGCTCCGCCGGCGCGGCGGCAGGCCTGAGATGCGCGGGAGGGCTGGCGACGAGGAGGGCGCGACGTGTTGCGGCGCGGGAGCGGCGCTTCGGCCAAGGGTAAAGATATGTAACAAATTGTAACCAGCATCGACATGCAAAAAGAATAATGACAATGTCCTAAGTGGTTGATTGCCTACCGGTTTCTTTGCGATTTGGTGTTGATTTGCCGCAAGGCGATTTTCCGTTTTGGCGAAAGAGAGACAGATTTTTGCGACGGCGGACTTGAAAAAAGGCGGCAAAGCCTTTTAAATGGCCCGCCATTACCGGGCGGGGCGGCGATGATACCTCAGAACCGTATGCGCGTGTTCGCGCGCACGCGCCTCGCGCCGCAGGACTTCGCACGATGACGCGGCGGCCGCACCCGGCCGCGCGCTTCCATTTTGCTGCAAACGACATCTGCTTCGCAGGCGCTTCCGGGGGGAAGGCCTGCGAAACTCCGGAATTACCAACCTGTAAAGTCGCAAGATGAAGAACCATAGACCCTCCCGCTGGATGTGGGGGCTCGCTCCGGTGGTGCTCGGCCTGCTTTCGGGATGCCAAGGCGGCATTCTCGATCCGAAGGGCCATATCGCCGCCGAGCAGAAGTCCCTGATCATCACGGCCACCGCGCTGATGCTGTTGGTGGTGATCCCCGTTATCGTGATGACCCTGGTGTTCGCCTGGAAGTACCGCGCCAGCAACACCAAGTCCACCTACCTGCCCAAATGGGCCCACTCGACCAAGATCGAGCTGGTGGTGTGGCTGATTCCCTGCGTCATCATCGCCTTCCTCGCCACCATTACCTGGAAGACCACCCACGAGCTGGACCCGTATCGTCCGCTGGAGTCGGACAAGAAGCCGATCCAGGTGCAGGTGGTGGCGCTGGACTGGAAGTGGCTGTTCATCTATCCGGAGCTGAATATCGCCAGCGTCAACGAACTGGCGTTCCCGACCAATGTGCCGGTGAACTTCAAGATCACTTCCGACGCGGCGATGAACTCCTTCTTCATCCCGCAACTGGGCGGCCAGATCTATGCGATGGCCGGCATGCAGACGCAATTGCACCTGATCGCCAACGAGCCGGGCACTTACAAGGGTTTCTCCGCCAACTACAGCGGCGCGGGTTTCTCCGGCATGAAGTTCAACGCCATCGCCGCCAAGACCCCGGCCGAGTTCGACGCCTGGGTGGCCAAGGTGCGCGCCAGCGGCCAGACCCTGTCGCCGGAAGCGTACCTGCAACTGCTCAAGCGCAGCGAAAAGCACCCGGTCACGTACTACGCGTCCAGCACGCCGTACCTGTTCCAGGCTGTTCTGCACAAATACATGGCCAGCCGTCCGTCGCTGGCTGATAGCGACGACGCCATCAAGCTGGCCAAGATGACGCAAGAGCTGTGCGCGGCCATCACCCCGCCGGTTGTCAAGGAGTAACGATAGATGTTAGGCAAACTCACTCTGGACGCCATCCCGTTCCATGAGCCCATCGTAATGGGGGCGCTGGGCGGCGCCGGCCTGGTTGGGCTGATGCTGATGGCGTTGATCACCAAGTTCGGCAAGTGGGGCTATCTCTGGAAGGAGTGGCTCACTTCGGTCGATCACAAGAAGATCGGCGTGATGTACATCATCGTCGCCATGATCATGCTGCTGCGCGGCTTCGCCGACGCGCTGATGATGCGCGCGCAGCTGGCCATCGCCACCGGCGGCAGCCACGGCGTGCTGCCGCCCGATCACTACGATCAGATCTTCACCGCCCACGGCGTGATCATGATCATCTTCATGGCCATGCCGTTCATGACCGGCCTGATGAACATCGTGGTGCCGCTGCAGATCGGCGCGCGCGACGTGGCCTTCCCCTTCCTGAACTCCCTCAGCCTGTGGCTGCTGGTGGCCGCGGCCATTCTGGTCAACCTGTCTCTGGGCGTGGGCAATTTCGCCCGCACCGGCTGGGTGGCCTATCCGCCATTGTCGGAGCTGGGGTTCAGTCCTGACGTGGGGGTGGATTACTACATCTGGGCCTTGCAGCTGTCAGGCTTAGGGACGACGCTGACGGCCATCAACTTCCTGGTGACCGTGATCAAGATGCGCGCCCCCGGCATGAAGCTGATGGACATGCCGATCTTCACCTGGACCTGCACCTGGGCCAACGTGCTGATCGCCACCTCTTTCCCGATCCTGACCGGCGCGCTGGCGATGCTGACGCTGGACCGCTACCTGGACTTCCACTTCTTCACGGCGGAAGCGGGCGGCAACGCCATGATGTACCTGAACCTGTTCTGGGCCTGGGGCCACCCCGAGGTGTACATCCTGGTGCTGCCGGCGTTCGGCATCTTCTCCGAAGTGGTATCCACTTTCACCGGCAAGCGCCTGTTCGGCCACAAGTCCATGATCTACGCCAGCGGCGCGATCTCCATTCTGGGCTTCATGGTCTGGCTGCACCACTTCTTCACCATGGGTTCGGGCGCCAGCGTCAACGCCTTCTTCGGCATCGCGACCATGATCATCTCGATCCCGACCGGCGTGAAGCTGTTCAACTGGCTGTTCACCATCTACCGCGGCCGTCTGCGCTTTGAAAACCCCATCCTGTGGACGCTGGGTTTCATGGTGACCTTCTCCATCGGCGGCATGACCGGCGTGCTGCTGGCGGTGCCGGGCGCGGACTTCGTGCTGCACAACAGCCTGTTCCTGATCGCCCACTTCCACAACACCATCATCGGCGGCGCGGTGTTCGGCTACCTGGCGGGTTTCGCCTTCTGGTTCCCGAAAGTGTTCGGCTTCAAGCTGGAGCCCAAGCTGGGCAAGGCCGCGTTCTGGTTCTGGCAGATCGGCTTCATGTTCGCCTTCATCCCGCTGTACGTGCTGGGCTTCATGGGCATGACCCGTCGCCTGAACTACACCACCAACCCGGAATTCGAGCCGTGGCTGAACCTGGCGCTGTTCGGCGCGCTGCTGATCGCCTGCGGCATCGCCTGCCAGCTGGCGCAGATCGCGGTGAGCGTGATGAAGCGCCACGAGCTGAAGGACGAAACCGGCGATCCGTGGAACGGCCACACTCTGGAGTGGTCCACCTCGTCTCCGGCGCCGTTCTACAACTTCGCCAAGCTGCCGCAAGTGCATGACATCGACGCCTTCACCGACATGAAGGAAAAGGGCGTGGCCTACGCGGTGCCGAAGTCTTACGAGCCCATCCACATGCCGAAGAACACCGCCCACGGCGTCTACATCGGCGGCTTCTCCACCTTGCTGGGCTTCGCGATGATCTGGCACATCTGGTGGCTGGCGCTGCTGAGCCTGGTCGGCATCTTCGCCTGCATGCTGGCCCGCGCCTACGACGGCGACAAGGACTACTACGTGCAGCCGGAAGAAGTGGCCGCCATCGAGCGCGCGCGTTTCGCCAAGATGGGCGTCCGCGCCGACGACGCCGCCGCTGAGAACGCCGCCCCGTCCGGCCGCGCCCCTCGCCCGGCTACTACCGCCTAAAGGTTGGAATACTGATGAGTACTTATGTAAATCAAGCGCACGGCGCGCACGACGACCATGAGCACCACGACGGCGACTCGCAGACCGTCCTGGGCTTCTGGTTCTACCTGATGACCGACTGCATCCTGTTCGCCACGGCGTTCGCCACCTACGCGGTGCTGTTCCGCAACGTGGCCGCCGGGGTGTCGGGCAAGGAAATCTTCGATCTGCAATACGTGCTGCTGGAAACCGGCGCGCTGCTGCTGTCGTCGATCACCTACGGCTTCGCGATGATCGCCGGCCACAAGGGCAACAAGTCGGCGGCGCTGGGCTGGCTGGGCATGACCTTCCTGTTCGGCCTCGCCTTCATGGCGATGGAAATCAACGAATTCCATCACCTGATCGCCGAAGGCCACGGCCCCAACGTCAGCGCCTTCCTGTCGGCCTTCTTCGGCCTGGTGGGCCTGCACGGCCTGCACGTGACCGCCGGCCTGGTGTGGATGGCGGTGATGATGATCGAAGTGGCCCGCCGCGGCCTCGGCAAGCAGACCATGACGCGCCTGACCTGCCTGTCGCTGTTCTGGCACTTCCTCGACATCGTCTGGATTTGCGTGTTCACCGTCGTTTACCTGAAAGGAGCCATGTGATGAGCCATGCGCATGAGCAAGCCAATCACGGCAGCGTCAAGAGCTATCTCGTCGGCTTCGCGCTGTCGGTGATCCTCACCGCCATTCCGTTCTGGATGGTGATGAGCGGGGCGCTGACCAAGCAGGCCACCTTCTTCGGCATCTTCGCCTTCGCCGTCGCTCAGATCCTGGTGCACCTGAAGTATTTCCTGCACCTGGACTTCAGCAAGGAAGGCAAGCTCAACAGCCTGTCCTTCCTGTTCACCGGCCTGGTGATCGTGCTGCTGGTCGGCCTGTCGGTGTGGATCATCTACAGCGCCGACGCGCTGATGATGCGCTAAGAGAGGCCGCCTTGAAGCTCAAGCGCTATTTGCTGGTCACCAAGCCCGGCATCATTTTCGGCAACCTGATCTCGGCCATCGGCGGTTTTCTGCTGGCGGCGCAGGGCAGGGTGGACTGGGCGTTGTTGCTGGCGACGGTGACGGGCCTGTCGCTGGTGGTGGCCTCCGGCTGCGCGATCAACAACTGCATCGACCAGGACATCGACGCCAAGATGGCCCGCACCCGCAAACGGGTGCTGGTCACCGGCGCGATGACCACCAAGGCCGCGCTGGCGCACGGCGTGGTGCTGGGCGTGGCCGGCTTCTCGCTGCTGTGGTTCTGCACCAATCCGCTGGCGACCGCCTGCGTGCTGGCCGGCTTCGTGATTTATGTCGGCGTCTACAGCCTGCACATGAAGCGCAACTCGGTTTACGGCACGCTGGTGGGCAGCCTGTCCGGCGCGGTGCCGCCGGTGGCCGGCTATTGCGCCGTCACTGGCAGCTTCGACATGGGCGCGGCCATCCTGCTCCTGATGTTCAGCCTGTGGCAGATGCCGCATTCCTTCGCCATCGCCATCTTCCGCCTGCAGGATTACCAGGCGGCCGGCATCCCGGTGTTGCCGGCGGTGAAGGGCATCTCCAAGGCCAAGCAGCAGATCGTGCTCTACATCCTGGCCTTCGCCGCGGCGACGGTGATGCTGGCGCTCGGCGGTTACGTCGGCTACGGCTATCTGGCGGTGGCCTGCGCCACCAGCCTGTGGTGGCTGAAGATGGCGCTGTCCGGCTACAAGCAGGACGTGGACGATCGCGTTTGGGCGCGGCAGATGTTCGTGTTCTCCATCGTCACCATCACCGCCTTGAGCGTGATGATGGCGGTGGACTTCCAGACGCCCGCCAGCGTCGCGGCGCTGACGGTCTGACCGCTTTCGCCTCTCATCAACCCCGGCCTCGCGCCGGGGTTTTTTGCGTCGGGCGAACGATGCCGACAGGCTATGCGAGCGCGCCGCCCATCGCTTGCAAGCGGTCCGATGGCCGGGCGAGGTAGAACCACTCCTGTCCGGCCTGGGCCTTGGGGTTGGGGAACACGATGCGGGCATCGGCGGGCGCGCATACCGCCGCGCCGTCGGCGCGCTGGCCGATCCGCTCGCCCTTGGCCACCGCGTCGAAGCTGACCCAGTCGCGGGCGAAACGGTCGGCGTCGTCTTGCTTGTCCACCACCTCGTACAGGCTCCACAGCGTCAGCGGCCGCGGGGCGGGATCGGGGGCGGCGATCATGCCCAGATGAGCCAGCGTGTTGACGATGGCGCGATAGGCCACGTCCGGCGCGGCCGGGTCGGCGTGCTGGCCGCACTCCAGCGTCAAGGCCCAGCCGCCCTGGCTGCGCATGTATTCGGTGGTGCCCACGCCGTAGCGGGCGTCGGCGTTCAGCGCCTGTTGGCGCGCGCCGCCCACCGGCGCTTGCCGGCGGCGCGCCACGCCCAGCGCGTAAGTGGCCAGCCAGCCGTCCACCGCGCGCGCCACGCCCAGCCTTCGCGCCAGCGCCTCTTCGCGCGCGGCGTGGGCGAAGGGCTCCAGCGCGCCGTCGTTGTCGCGCGGGCCGAGAAAGACGAAGGGTTGGCCCGGCGACTGGAAGGAGTGCAGGTCGAGCAGGACCTCGTGTTCGGCCAATAGCGGGCACAGCCAGTTGGCGACATGGTCTTCGTAGTCTTGCGGCGAATCGGTCGGCGCGAGGTTGCGGTTCAGATTGCGCTCGGCGCCGCGCTGGCCCAGCTGGTAGGCAAGCGGGTTGACCACCGGCGCCAGCGTCAGGCGGCCGGCGACAAGCCGCAGCGCGCCTTGTTCCAGCTGCGCCATGACCCGGCGGATGGCGACCGCGCCGCAGGTTTCGTTGCCGTGCACCGCGCCGGTGACGATCAAGCGCGGACCGTCCGTCAGCGCCTGGTAGCGATGGCTGCTGAAGCTGGCGGGCCAGGCGGGATTCATTTCAGCCATACGTCCTCGAAATCGAAAGAACCGTTGGGGTTCATGATGAAGCCCTGCACGTTGGCGCGCAGCGGGATGTAGATGCGCGAGTGGGCGATGGTGATCCACGGCCGCTCGCGCTTGAAGATGTCCTGCGCCTTCAGGTAATACTGCGTCCGTTTTTTCTGGTCGGTGGTCTGGCGGCCCAGTTGCAGCAGGCGGTCGAACTCGGCGTCGCAGAAGCGCTGGCCGTCCTTGCTGACGCTGCAGGACAGCGCGTTCCACAGGAAATCGTCCGGGTCGCCGGAGTTGCTGGTCAGGCCGGACATGTAGACGTCGTGCTCGCCGGCTGCGGCGCGTTTCAGGTACTCGCCCCACTCGTAGCTCTGGATATTGGCCTTGACGCCTATTTTGGCCCAGTCTTGCTGGATCATCTGCGCCATCAGCTTGCCGTTGGGGTTGGTCGGCCGCTGCACCGGCAAAGCCCACAGGTTCACCGTGAAGCCGTTGGGGTAGCCGGCCTGGGCCAGCAGCGCGCGCGCCTTGGCCGGGTTGTACTCGTTGCGCGTTTTCGGGTTCCAGCTCCAGGTGCTGGGCGGGAAGGGGTTGATCGCCTGGGTGGCGCCGCCCTTGGGGAACATGGCCTTGAACAGCGCGTCGCGATTGATGGCGATATCCAGCGCCACCCTCACTTCGCGCTTGGCGAACTGCGGCCGCTTCAGGTTGTAGGCGAGGTAGGAGATGTTGCTGGCGCCGGTGGAGGCGATCTTGATGCGCTTGTCGGCCGCCAGCGTGTCGAGGTCGGCTTCGCGCACCGCGGCGGCGGCCTGGCACTCGTTGGCCTTCAGTTTCTGGATGCGCACCTGCGGGTCGGCGACAATGGCGAAAATCAGGCTTTGGGTTTTCTGCGGCTTGCCCCAGTACTGCGGATGGGCCTGGTAGCGGATCGCCGAATCCTTGGCGTAGCTCTGGAAGCGGTACGGGCCGGTGCCGATGGGCAGCAGGTTGATCTGCTGCGGCTTGCCGGCCTTGAGCAGCTGTTCGGCGTATTCCGCCGACTGCATGCCGGCGAAGCCCATGGCGAAGAAGGTGAGAAAGGTAGCGTTGCGTTCATTCAGCCGGATGCGCACGGTATGCGCGTCCACCTTGTCCACCGCGGCGATCAGTTTGGCGAGGCCATAGCCGTCCGGGCCGGTCAGCGGCGTCTTGAACGCCTGATTGAAGGGCAGTTGCGGCTGTATCCAGCGGCGGATGGTGAACACCGCGTCGTCGGCGTTGAAGTCGCGCGTCGGCTTGAAGTAATCGGTGCTGTGAAAACGCGCCCCGCGGCGCAGCTTGAAGGTGTAGGTCAGCCCGTCCGGCGACACGGTCCAGCTTTCCGCCAGGCTGGGGCGGATGGCGACGCCGCCGCGCTGGAAGGCCGTGAGGCCCTGGAAAATCGGCTTGGTGACGTTGTAGGTGGAGGCGGTATCCCACATGGCGGGATCGAAGCCTTCCGGCGCGGCTTCGGCGCAGAAGATCAGCGGTTTGGCGGCCTGGGCCGCGGCGGGCAGCGCGCCGGCGAACAGCGCGGCGAGCAAAAGGGCGTTGCGAGAGCGAAGGCGTGTCATGTCGGCGTTTTCTTAATCTATCCAGCATGCGAGTATCGCATATTCCCGCCCCCGATCTGCCTTGCGGCGGCGCAAACCATTCTCTGCGAGACCGACATGAATGCGATCAGCCTGGAGCAAGTAGCCAGCCATCCCGAGTACGTTTCCATCGCCGGGCTGGCCGGCATCCGCCTGGACCTGCGTTACGCCTCGGCCGACAACTTCGTCGGCCGCGACCTGTACGGCGCGGCGGCGCCGGCCCTGCTGCACCGGCAGGCGGCCGAGCAATTGGCGCGCGCGGCGCAATGGCTGGGCCGGCAGCGGCCCGGCTATCGCTTGCGGGTATTCGACGCGCTGCGTCCCGGCCGGGTGCAGCGCGTGCTGTGGGACATAGTCAAGGACACGCCGCAACGCATCTACGTGGCTGACCCGGCGCGCGGCTCCATCCACAGCTTCGGCATGGCGGTGGACCTCTCCGTGGAGGATGACGCCGGGCGCGAGCTGGACATGGGCGCCGGCTTTGACGATTTCACCGAACTGGCGCAGCCGCAACGGGAGGAGGCGATGCTGGCGGCCGGCCGCCTGAGCGCGGCGCAACTGGCTAATCGCCGCTTGTTGCGCGAAGCGATGGAAGGCGCGGGCTTTCGCGGCATTCCCACCGAATGGTGGCACTTCGAAGCCGCCGACAAGGCCTGGATACGCGAGACCATGCGCTTGGTCGAGTAAGGGCGGCATGGTGCGCCAGCAGGGCGCGACACCGTGCAGGACTGCTCGTTATTCTCAGCCGTGGCAGCCGGGAATCGCCCCGCAAACGGCAGGATAAATAACCGGCATGCCATGAATGCATGCTTTTTAAAAACGTCAAGATTCCGCCCTGCTGATAGATAGCAGGGTAGCAAGGCGCGATATCTGGCTTTGGCTGAAGCAAGGCGGCTTGCGTAATGGTTGGACATCGCGCCGATCTGGGCATGGCTTTGGCGCGGCGCGACGCCCGGCAGAGAATGCTGTTCGGAGGGGAGTAATAGGCCGGGTGTCGCACCCTACGAGTGCGCCGTACGGCCGTTTTAGGAGCAGATGGCACTGCAACCGCTAGTAAGACAATTTGGAAAGGTGTGGGGAAAGAAAGAATTGATGTGGAAAATCATAATCCTGGGAAACGAGCCGGCCAATTGCATTATCAAGATAATGATGGAAATAAATATATTTTTGATCCAAATTCATGGCAGTTTTTTGATCCGAAACGTGGTGGAATGGCTCCGAAGGCCATTCAGAATTTATTGAAGGATAATAGATTTGAAAAGGCTATGTATAAAGGGTTGGAGCAATATTTGGGAGTTAAGAAATGAGATTTTTTAATTCGAAGATGGCTAAGATGTTGAGCTCTTTTTCTGAGGGGAGTCTTGGGGGCGGTTTAAGTGGCATTTTAAATGATGGATTTGTTTTTGATGAGGGGTGTATTTTTTTCTCAAAGTTTTGGGATGGTGGTGATGTTGTTGGTGGTAGTGAGTTGTGTGGGGGGAGGAGTGGATTGGAGGCTGTTATAAATAAATTTCATGTAGAGGATTTTGTTGATGACTCGTCTGATGTTTTTGGTCAGGCAATGGCATTTCTTGAGTCGTTTTGTAAGAAATGGAAGTCGTGCACTTTGGAGAAGGGAGTTGTATTTATTAGTTATGATGAATCAGAACTGGGTGAGGTGTGCGTTTTTAGATTTCATGCGCTTAGAGATAAAAATCTTTGGATGGATGTAAATAATATTGATAAACTTGAGGAGGCAATGCTTGTTAACATAATAGAGTGAGTGGGAAGGTATGAGTTAAGCCTAGGTTTGCAAATCTCAGGCTTTACGGCCGTACGGTGCGCTCGTAGGGTGCGACACCGTGCGGGATTGCTCGTCAATCTCGATCGTGGCAACCGGGCGTCGCGCCGAAAACGGCAAGGATGAAAAGCCGGCATCTCATGAATGGATGCTGGTTTTTTATTATGGCGACAGGCCGGGCGCCGCGCTCCGCGATGCGCCATCCGGCCGCGCGCGTTTGAAACCCGCTGCGGCATCGCGGCGCGCGGGTTTTCCACAGGCTGGCTAGGCGGCCCAGCGGCGCGGGGTTTCGCGCCACCTTGCTCGCCGGCGGCGGGCATCATTCCTTGACCCTGCGCGGCAGGTGATAGGATAATTTCCCGTTTGATCAAACGCTTGCCTTGCAGCCGGGTTTTCACGCCGGCGAAGCGGGCGAGCCCACCGGTTTTCCGCATGAATCACGCCCCCGCCCTGCCGCCGCGCCGCCTGTCCATTGCCCCGATGCTGGACTGGACCGACCGGCATTACCGCTATTTCGCCCGCCTGATCACCAGGCACACGTGGCTCTATACCGAAATGGTGACTACCGGCGCGTTGCTGCACGGCGATCTGGAGCGCCATCTGCGTTTTGACGAGGCCGAGCATCCGCTGGCGCTGCAACTGGGCGGGTCGGAGCCGGCGGAGCTGGCGCGTTGCGCGAAGCTTGCCCAGGAGTGGGGTTACGACGAGGTGAACCTCAACGTCGGCTGCCCGTCCGAGCGCGTGCAGAAGGGCGCTTTCGGCGCTTGCCTGATGGCGGAGCCGCAACTGGTGTCCGATTGCGTCAAGGCGATGCGTGACGCGGTCGCCATCGAGATCACCGTCAAGCACCGCATCGGCATCGATCAGATCGACAGCTACGATTACGTGCGCGAATTCGTCGACCAGGTGGCGGAGGCCGGCTGCCGCACTTTCATCGTTCACGCCCGCAACGCCATCCTCAAGGGCTTGAGCCCGAAGGAAAACCGCGAAATTCCGCCGTTGAAGTACGATTACGTCTACCGGCTCAAGCGCGAGCGTCCCGATCTGGAAATCCTGATCAACGGCGGCGTCAAAACCAACGACGAGATCGCCCGGCATCTGCAGCACGTGGACGGCGTGATGGTGGGGCGCGAGGCGTATCACAACCCCTGGCTGATGGCGGAGTGGGACGCGCTGTTTTACGGCGACCCCGCCGCCGCGGCCACGCGCGAGGAGGTGGTGCGGGCGATGTTGCCTTACGTCGCCGCTCGCCTCGCCGAAGGCAATAATGTGCGTCACGTGGCGCGCCACATCCTGGGCCTGTTCCAGGGCGTGCCCGGCGCGCGCAACTGGCGGCGCATGCTGTCCGACGCCAAGCTGCTGGACGGCGCCGACGAGCGCTTGCTGACGGCGGCGATGGAGGCGACGCTGCGCACCCGCGACGCGCGCGATTGAAGGCCGCACCCGATAGGCCCGCCCGGCATGAAGCGGGGCGGGCGATGCGCTCTGGCGGCTGGTCCGCCATTTTTCTTATGTTGTCATGCTGGTCATGACTGTCTGGAGGTGAACCCGAATTGAAAAAACTGACGCAGGCGCTGCTATTTTCCGCGTTGTCGCTGTCGGCTCAGGCCGGCGGCAACGATGTGTTGCATATCTATAACTGGAGCGGTTCGTTATCCGACGCCATCGTTCGCCAGTTCGAGAAAAGCTGCGATTGTCGCGTGGTGCAGGATTACTACGGCGACAATGAGGAAATGCTGGCCAAACTGGCTGCGGGAGCCAAGGGCTACGACATGGTGTTTCCGTCCAGTTTCGTCATACAGGCGATGAGCAAGCAGAAGCTGTTGCGGCCGCTGGATCACCACCAGCTGCCCAATCTGAAGAATGTGGCTCCCGCCTACCTGTCGCAGTCTTACGATCCGGGCAATCGCTATACGGTGCCCACCGTGCTGACGCTGACTTCGGTGGGTTACAACGCCGACAAGCTCAAGCAGCTGGGCGTCGATCCGACCAGCTGGTCGGTGATCTTCGACCCCAAGGTGCTGCAGAAGATCAAGGGCAAGGTGACGGTGCTGGACAGCTCGCGCGAGGTGTTCTCCGCCGCGTTGTTCTATCTGGGCAAGGACCCCAACAAGGCCACCGAAGCCGACATGCGCGCGGCGCGCGACGTGATCAAGCGCGCCAAGCCCTACTGGGCCGCCTTCTCCAACGCCAGTTATCTCAAGCAGCTGGCGATAGGCAATATCTGGGTGGCGCTGGGCTACTCCACCGAGTTCTTCCAGGCCAGCGAAGACGCGCGGCTGGCCAAGCGCAAGTTCCGCATCGCCAACGTCGCCCAGCGCGAGGGCAACGAGCTGGGCGTGGACACCATGGCGATCACCGCCAGCGCCAAGCGCCCGGATCTGGCGCATCAATTCATCAACTTCATGCTGGACGGCAAGAACGCCGCCCAGCTGACCAATCTCAACGGCGCCACCAATCCGGTATCCACCGCCGCGCCTTTCTTCCGCGCCGATCTCAAGGCCAACCCGGTGATCAATCCCAGCCCGGAAGCGGCCGGAAAATGGACGGTGCTGCGCGAGCTGACTCCCGCGGAACGCCGCCAGCTGGCGCGGATGTGGACCGAGGTCAAGGTCAGCCATTAACCCACGCCGCCGCGGCCGGCGCGCCGCGGCGAGCGCAAACGATCAACACGGAAGGCGCAAACATGTTCGAGCAACTGGTCCTGGCCAGCAACAACGCCGGCAAGCTGAAGGAATTCAACGCGCTGCTGGCCGATCTGGGCATCACGGTGCGTCCGCAGCGCGATTTCGATGTGCCGGAGTGCCCGGAGCCGCATCACACCTTTCTGGAAAACGCGCTGGAAAAAGCGCGCCACGCCAGCCGCGCCACCGGCCTGCCGGCGCTGGCCGACGATTCCGGCATCTGCGTCGAGGCCTTGGGCGGCGCGCCGGGGGTGTATTCCGCCCGCTTCGCCGGCGAACCCAAATCCGACGCGCGCAACAACGCGTTGCTGGTGGAAAAGCTGCAGGGCCAGGCCAACCGCCGGGCTTGGTATTACTGCGTGCTGGTGCTGGTGCGCCACGCCGACGATCCGCAACCGCTGGTGGCGGACGGACTGTGGCTGGGCGAAGTGCGCGACGAGGCCGCCGGCAGCGGCGGCTTCGGCTACGATCCGCACTTCTACCTGCCAGGCTACGGCCTGAGCGTGGCCGAGCTGGACGCCGCCGAGAAGAACCGCGTCAGCCATCGCGGCCAGGCCATCCAGGCCTTGCTGGCCAAGCTCAAGGCGCTGGCATGAGCGTGGTCGACCTCTCCGCGCTCAAGGGCGGCTTGAAGGAGCTGCCGCCCCTGTCGCTGTACGCGCATTTCCCGTGGTGCGTGCGCAAGTGCCCTTACTGCGATTTCAACTCGCACGAGCCGAAAAACGGCTTCGACGAAATGGCCTATGTGGAGGCGATGCTGCGCGATCTGGAGTGTTCGCTGCCCGACGTCTGGGGCCGGCCGCTGACCAGCATCTTCATGGGCGGCGGCACCCCCAGCCTGTTCAGCCCGCAGGCGATGGACGCTTTCCTCGCCGGCGTGCGCGCGCGGATGAAGCTGCACCCGGACGCCGAGATCACCATGGAGGCCAATCCCGGCACTTTCGAGATCGAACGCTTCCGCGGCTATCGCGAGGCCGGCATCAACCGCCTGTCCATCGGCATCCAGAGCTTCAACCCGCGGCACTTGCAGTCGCTGGGCCGGATTCACGACGGCGAGGAGGCGCGGCGCGCGGTGGACATCGCGCTGACGCATTTCGACAACGTCAATCTGGATCTGATGTACGCCTTGCCGGGACAGACGCTGGACGAGGCGCTGTCCGACCTGGAGACGGCGCTGTCCTGCGGAATCACCCATCTGTCCGCCTACCACCTGACCATCGAGCCCAACACCCTGTTCGCCGCGCAGACGCCGCGCAACCTGCCGGATGACGAAGCGTCGGCGGACATGCAGGAGGCGATCGAGGCGCGGCTGGCCGCCGCCGGTTTCGAGCACTATGAAACCTCGGCCTTCGCCAGGCCAGGCCGCCGCAGCCGCCATAATCTCAACTACTGGCAGTTCGGCGACTACGTCGGCATCGGCGCCGGCGCGCACGGCAAGATCAGCAGCCATCAGGGCGCGACGCGCGAGATGCGCTACAAGCAGCCGGCCGCCTACCTCAAGGCGGTGCGGGACGGCGAGCCGCGCCAGAGCCGTCAGGCCATCGCCCGCGAGGACTTGCCCTTCGAGTTCATGATGAACCTGCTGCGCCTGACCGGCGGCTTCGAAACCCGACTGTTCCAGGAGCGCACCGGCCTGCCGCTGTCCGCTATCCAGCAGCCGCTGGCAGAGGCTGAGGCGCAGGGCCTGATCGAGCGCGATCTGCGCGCCATCGCGCCGACGCTGAAAGGGCAGCGCTTCCTCAACGATTTGCTGACGCTGTTCCTGCCGTCCGCGCGCGATTAGCGCATCGACGCCGTCTTGCCGTTGCCGCCTTTTCGCCCCGCCGCCGCGGGGTTTTTCCTGTCTGGGCTGCCAGTGTCCAAGCCCGCCGTCGGCTGCCATGGTGAAAGCACCACATGCCCGGAGGAGAGACGGAATGCGCAAGGGTTTGGCCATCATCGCGCTGGCCTTGGCGGCGAGCGCCCAGGCGGAAGTCTACAAATGCCGCGACGCGCAAGGCGCGATCAGCTATCGCGGCCAACCGTGCCCGCCCGATGCGACGCCGCTGCCGCGCGGCGGCGGCGGGCTGAGCGTGGTGCAGCGCGAGGCGCATCAACTCCGGCAGGAAGAGGCGGCGCGGCAGGCGGCGCAGGCGGAGCGGCAGGCCGCGCGCCAGCGCGAAGCCGCGCGCGAACGGGAAGGGGAGCGGCGGCGGGCCGAAGACGCGCGTCGCTACGCCCGCGAACGCGAGCGGTGCCTGCGCCTGTTCGCCAAGCGCGGCGAAATTCATGCCCAGCTTGGCGCGGGTTTGCCGGCGCGTGAGTTCGAGCGCCACAAGAACCGCCTTGTCAAAGTGGACGACCAGCTGCAGGATGGCGCATGCCATCGTTTCAAAGAAGAGTCATGAGCCGCTACGAGTTCGAAATCGTCAATGTTTTCGCCGAGCAAGCCTTCGGCGGCAATCCGCTGGCGGTGTTTCCGCGCGCGGACGGGCTGGGTGAGCGCGAAATGCAGCTGATCGCCCGCCAGTTCAACCTGTCCGAAACCGTATTCATTTTCCCGGGTGACGCCGAAGCCAGCGCCTCGCTGCGCATCTTCACCCCCGGCGGCGAGCTGCCGTTCGCCGGCCACCCGACCTTGGGCGCGGCGGCGGTATGGCAGCGCCTGCGCGGCCTGGGCGAGGCGTTCGCGCTGCGCACGCCGGCCGGCTTGATTCCCATCCGCCTGAGCGACGGCATCTGCCGGCTGAGCGCTCCGCCGGCGAGCCAGCGGCTGGCCGATCTTGACCCGTCCGACGCCGCCGCGATGCTGGGGCTGTCGTTTGACGACATCGCCGCGCCGCCGGCATGGGTGAGCGCCGGCAACGAGCAGCTGCTGATCCGTCTCGCCAGCCGCGAGGCGGTGCTGGCGGCGCGCCCGGACCCGCAGCGCTTCATCCGCCACGCCCAGGGGCGGCCGGGACGCAGCGTCGCCTACCTGTGGCACGAGCAGGCCGGCGTGGCCACGGTGCGCTTCTTTTTCGAACAGCAAGGCGCGATCGTCGAAGATCCCGGCACCGGCAGCGCCTGCGCCAATCTGGGCGGCTGGTGCGCCTTGAACGGCCTGGGGCCCCTGCGGTGGCGGGTGGAGCAGGGCGAGGCCATCGACCGCCCCAACGTGCTGTACCTGCAAGTGGACGAGGAGGGGCGGGTCAGCGTCGGCGGCCGGGTGCGCGCCGTGGCCGAGGGGCGGTTTTACGGCTGACGCGCCGCTTTCGGCTTGACTGCGCCAGACGGGATTGGCATCCTAGAGCCGCTACTCCAAACTGATGTTTCATACATATACACGACGAGGAAAAAACATCATGATCCGATTTGCCAAAGCCGCCGGTTTGGCCACGGTCCTGGGCCTGATCAGTCAGCTGGCGCTGGCGCAGGGCGTCGCCGGAACCTGGAAAACCATCGACGACGAAACCAAGCAGCCCAAGGCCTTGGTGCAGATCACCGAAAGCGCCGGCGGCGAACTGACCGGCCGCGTGATCAAGCTGTTCGTTGATCCGAATACCGTTTGCGACAAATGCGACGGCGCCAACAAAGGCAAGCCGGTCAACGGCATGCAGATTCTGTGGGGCCTGAAGAAGGAAGGCGACGAGTGGGCCGACGGCAAGATCCTCGACCCGAAAACCGGCAAGATCTACACCTCCGGCGCCAAACTGATCGAAGACGGCAAGAAGCTGCGCGTGCGCGGCTATATCGGCCCCTTCTTCCGCTCCCAGGTGTGGGAACGCCAGTAAGCGGCGGATCGTGCCGGCCTGATGGCCGTCCGAACAGGCGGGAGCGCGCGCAGGCGGCTTCCGCCTGCTGCTTTATTGGGTACAATCAGCGCTGATGAGCCCACGCCAAGACCTTGCCAACCAGCCGCCCAGCGTGCCTCCCGCCCTGGCCAAGAAGCTGGAAAAACTCGGCATCCGCCGCCGTTTCGACCTCGTCCTGCACCTGCCGCTGCGCTACGAGGACGAGACCCATCTGTTCCCCATCGCCGATGCGCCTTACGGCCAGCCCGTGCTGGTGGAGGGCACCGTCGTCGCCCACGAAGTCAGCTACAAGCCGCGCAAGCAGCTGCGCGTCCGGATCGAGGACGGCGGCGGAACCTTGCTGCTGCGCTTCATCCATTTTTACCCTAGCCAGTTGCAGCAATACGCCGAAGGCCGCCGCATCCGGGCGCTGGGCGAAATCCGCCGCGGTTTCCAGGGCGACGAAATGGTGCATCCCAAGACCCGCGAGGTGAAGCCGGGCGCGCCCTTGGCGGACAGCCTGACGCCGGTCTATCCCACGGTCAACGGCCTGACCCAGCCTATGCTGCGCAAGCTGGTGGCGACGGAATTGAAGGCGCAGTCGCTGGACGAGATCCTGCCCCCCGAGCTGGCCGCGGGCCTTGGGCTGACGCCGTTCGCCGACGCTATCCGCCAGCTGCATCAGCCGCCGCCCGAGCTGTCCGCCTGCCAGTTGGCCGATCCGCAGCTGCCGGCCTGGCAAAGGCTGAAGTTTGACGAACTGCTGGCGCAACAACTGTCGATGCGGCTGGCCTATCGCGCCAGAAGGCTGGGCGCCGCGCCGCGCATCGTCGGCGACAACCGGCTGGCGACGGCGCTGTCCGGCCAGCTGCCGTTCCAGCTCACCGGCGCGCAGCGCCGGGTGCTGGAGGAGATTCGCGCCGACCTGGCGCAGCCGCACCCGATGCACCGCCTGCTGCAGGGCGACGTCGGCAGCGGCAAGACCATCGTCGCCGCCTTCGCCGCGCTGGCGGCGATAGAGGCGGGTTACCAGGTGGCGCTGATGGCGCCGACCGAAATCCTGGCCGAGCAGCACTACCTCAAGCTGTCCGCCTGGCTGCAACCGCTGGGCGTGGCGGTGAGCTGGCTGACCGGCAGCCTGAAGAAGAAGCAAAAGCAGATGGCGCTGGAAGAGATCGCCAGCGGCCAGGCGCGGCTGGCGGTGGGCACCCACGCGCTGTTTCAGGACGACGTGGCCTTCCAGCGGCTGGGTCTCGCCATCGTCGACGAGCAGCATCGTTTCGGCGTCGGCCAACGGCTGGCCTTGCAGCACAAGGGGGTGGAGCCGCACCAGCTGATGATGTCGGCGACGCCGATTCCGCGCACGCTGGCGATGAGCTTCTACGCCGATCTCGACGTGTCGGTGATCGACGAATTGCCGCCGGGACGCACGCCCATCGTCACCAAGCTGATCGGCAGCCCGCGCCGCGGCGAGGTGATCGACTTCGTGTCGCGCACTTGCGCCGAAGGGCGGCAGGTGTACTGGGTGTGCCCGCTGATCGAGGAGTCGGAGACGCTGCAGCTGCAGACGGCGGTGGATTGCCACGCCCAGCTGACGCTGGAGCTGGCGCGGCTGCGGGTAGGCCTGGTGCACGGCAGGATGAAGCCGGGCGAGAAGGCGGCGGTGATGGCGGCGTTTTCCGCCGGCGAACTGGACGTGCTGGTGGCCACCACGGTGATAGAAGTGGGCGTGGACGTGCCCAACGCCTGCCTGATGGTGATCGAACACGCCGAGCGCATGGGGCTCGCCCAGTTGCACCAGCTGCGCGGGCGGGTAGGGCGCGGCAGCGCCAGGAGCGTGTGCGTGCTGTTGTTCGAGACCCCCTTGTCCGACCTGGCCAAGGCGCGCTTGAAGGTGATCTACGAGAACGTCGACGGTTTCGAAATCGCGCGGCAGGACTTGCAGATCCGCGGTCCCGGCGAATTTCTGGGCGCGCGCCAGAGCGGCTTGCCCATGTTGCGCTTCGCGGATCTGGAGCAGGACGCGCAGCTGCTGGAGGCGGCGCGCGATCTGGCGCCGCGATTGCTGGAGCGTTACCCGCAGGCGGCCGAGGCGCATCTGGAGCGCTGGCTGGCGGGGCGGGAGCATTTTCTCAAGGCGTGAACGCGGGGCAAAAAAAATCCGCCGCGGCTGGGGGGAGCCGGGCGGTGAGGGAGGATTGCTGCAAACAAAAGAAACCATTAATGAAGCAGGCAAATATTAGCAATTTATTAATTAATGGTTCAAGCGTGTCCAGCGGCTTGTTTGATGCAGATCAATCGCTTAGCCGCGCGCATTTCGCGGCAGAGTTATTTCAATTGGGTATTTTGGCCGCTGCGCCGCCGTTGTCATGAGGTTGGCATGAAAAGAAACAGCCCGGGCGAGGCGCGCGGGCTGTCTGTGCGAAGCGGCGAAGCGGTTAAACGAACAGCTTCACGCCCAGATAGTAGATGCTGATCGCCAGGCCCATGCTCACCGGCAGGGTCAGCACCCAGGTGATGAAGATGGTCTTGATCGTGCTCATCTGGATGCCGGAGCGGTTCACCACCATGGTCCCCGCCACCGCGCTGGATAGAATCTGGGTGGTGGATACCGGCGCGCCTATCATGCTGGCGAGGCCGATCGAGGCGGCGGCCATGGTTTGCGCCGACATGCCCTGGGCGTAGGTCATTTCCTGCTTGCCGATGCCTTCGCCCACGGTTTTCACCACGCGCTTCCAGCCCACCATCGTGCCCATGCCGATGGCCAGCGCCACGGCGGCGATCACCCAGGTGGGCGCGTATTCAACCGTGGTGGACAAGTCCTTCTGGATGCCCTTGAGTTGCTTCTGATCCACTTCGGACAGGCCGGAAACCTTGCTGATCTTCTTGGCGGCGTCGTTCAGGCAGATCAGCTGGGTGCGGGCGTCGATGCGCTTGGCGTCCGGCAGGTCCTGGAAGGACTTGGCCTCGCCGATGTCGCTGAGCAGCGAGCCGGCTTCGACGCCGACCTTGGACACTTCGCAGGTGTGCAGGCCGGTGGACGGGTATTGCGCGTCGATCAGGCTCTGGTTGCGCTGATACATTTCCTTCAGCTGCAGCGCCGCGGTCTTGGTGTGCTCGATCTGGATAGGCTCGGCGTCGAGGTTGACCACGAAGTGGGTCGGCGCCAGGGCGATCAGCACCAGCATCACCAGGCCCACGCCCTTCTGGCCGTCGTTGGAACCGTGCGAGAAGCTCATGCCCATCGACGAGGTGATCAGCATGAAGCGCGCCCAGAACGGCGGATGCTTGCGGCCCTCGATCTGCTGGCGCTGGAACGGCGACTTGTGGATATTGCTCTTGGGGCGCAGTTTCAGCAGCAGGAACAGCATCACGCCGGCCAGCCCCGCGCCGAACAGCGGCGACAGGAACAGCGACAGGAACACGTCGATGGCCTTGGACCAGTTGATGCCGGTGGACAGGCTCTCGCCGGTGATCAGCGCGTTGCCGACGCCGATGCCGAGAATGGCGCCGATCATCGTGTGCGAGCTGGAGGCCGGAATGCCCAGATACCAAGTGCCGAGGTTCCAGGCGATCGCGGAGAACAGCAGCGCGAACACCATGATCATGCCCTGGGTGGATTGGACGTTGAGCAGCAGGTCGGTGGGCAGCAGGTTGACGATGGCGTAGGCGACCGCCAGGCCGCCGGCCAGCACGCCGAAAAAGTTGAAGACGCCGGAAGCGAAAACCGCCAGGCGGGGCTTCATCGACTGAGTGTAGATAACAGTGGCTACAGCGTTGGCGGTGTCGTGAAAACCGTTGATGAACTCAAAGGCGAGCACGAAGCCCAAGGACAGTACCAGAGTAATGGCAACATGGGTTTCTAGCCCGGAAAACAGGTCCAGCATGATTTGTGAGCGGAGGTAGTAAAGGCGGGATTGTTGTGTCCCGTGACAGCGACGTCAAGTGTTTATAAAAAAAAAGCAAAGCTTGTGGTTTTGACTGCAAAAACCGCAAATTCTCCCTTGACAGCACAGGGGCGAAAACCGTGTAAGCCTCTGATTTTTGGCATGCCAGGTTGATTTTTATTGAGCTGAGCCAAGACGAAATGACCGGCGGAGCCGGTCATTTTCACGTCTGCCGCGACCGCGCGGATGTCAGCCGAATTTGCCGGTGATGTAGTCTTCCGTGGCTTTCTTCTGCGGGGTGGTGAAGATGTTGTCGGTTCTGCCGAATTCGATCAGTTCGCCCAGGTACATGTAGGCGGTGTAGTCGGATACCCGCGCCGCTTGCTGCATGTTGTGGGTGACGATGGCGATGGTGTAGTCCTCTTTCAGTTCGTGTATCAATTCTTCGATGTGGGCGGTGGAGATCGGGTCCAGCGCCGAGGTCGGTTCGTCCAGCAGCAGCACTTCCGGGCGGGAGGCCACGGCCCGGGCGATGCACAGGCGCTGTTGCTGGCCGCCGGACAGCGAGTTGCCGGACTGCTTGAGCTTGTCCTTCACCTCATCCCACAGCGCCGCCTTGCGCAGCGCCCATTCCACCCGGTCTTCCATCTCCGCCCGCGACAGCTTTTCGTACAGCTTGACGCCGAAGGTGATGTTGTCGTGGATCGACATCGGGAACGGCGTCGGCTTCTGGAACACC
Organism: Xenophilus sp. AP218F; assembly: GCA_002213445.1. Classification (GTDB taxonomy): domain Bacteria; phylum Pseudomonadota; class Gammaproteobacteria; order Burkholderiales; family Chromobacteriaceae; genus Chromobacterium. The sequence goes on from NJIE01000017.1 coordinate 121,570, forward strand.
ATGCCCACCTTGGCGCGCAGCAGGTTGACGTCCACGTCGCGGCCCAGGATGTTCTGGCCGTCCAGGAGGATGTCGCCCTCGGCGCGCAGGCCGGGGTAGAGCTCGTACATGCGGTTGAAGGTGCGCAGCAGCGTGGACTTGCCGCAGCCGGACGGGCCGATGAAGGCGGTTACCTTGCGGTGGGCGATGTCCAGGTCGATGTTCTTCAGCGCGTGGAAGTTGCCGTAGTAGAAGTTCAGATTGCGGACCTGAAGCTTGGTTTGCGTGTCAGCCATTCTCGTCAAGCCTTAATGCGATTGGGTTTTCTGGCTGCCCATCCAGCGGGCAACGATGTTCAGCGTCAGGACGCTGAGGGTGATCAGCAGCGAGCCGGCCCAGGCCAGCGTGTGCCAGTCCTCGTACGGACTCATCGCGAACTGGAAGATCACGATGGGCAAGTTGGCCATCGGCTGATTCATATTGGTATTGAAGAACTGGTTGTTCAGCGCGGTGAACAGCAGCGGCGCGGTTTCGCCGGAGATGCGCGCCACGGCCAGCAGGATGCCGGTGAGCACGCCGGCCTTGGCCGAGCGCAGCGTCACCATCAGGATGATCTTCCACTGCGGCGCGCCCAGCGCGGCGGCGGCTTCGCGCAGGCTGTTGGGCACCAGCCGCAGCATGTTCTCGGTGGTGCGCACCACCACCGGAATCACCAGGATGGCTAGCGCGAAGGAACCGGCCCAGCCGGAGAAGTGGCCGACCGACACCACGTAGATCTCGTAGACGAACAGGCCGATCACGATGGACGGCGCCGACAGCAGGATGTCGTTGATGAAGCGGGTGGCCGGCGCCAGCCAGCCGCGCTGGCCGAACTCCGCCAGATACACGCCGGCGAGAATGCCGATCGGCGTGCCCAGGCTGATGCCGGCGGCGGTCATCACCAGGCTGCCGTAAATGGCGTTGGCGAGGCCGCCGGTGCTGCCCGGCGGCGGCGTGCTCTGGGTGAACACCTGCCAGTTGATGCCGGACAGGCCATGCTGCAGCAGGGTGAACAGAATCCAGAACAACCAGAACAGGCCGAAGGCCATGGTCAGCGTCGAGGCGACCATATTGATGCGGTTGATCAGGCGGCGGCGGCGATAAACGGCGCTGTTGCTGCTCAGGGCGCTGTTGCCGCCGGAGGTGGCGATGGATTGCGTCATGGAGGCTTGGCTCATGCTATCGGCGTCTTTCATGCTCAGGACGACTTGCCTTCCTGCTTCTTCAGGCGCAACAGCAACAGCTTGGAGCACGCCAGCACCACGAAGGTGATGAAGAACAGGATCAGGCCCAATTCGATCAGGGAGGACAGGTACAGCTCGCCGTTGGCCTCCGCGAACTCGTTGGCCAGCGACGAGGCGATGGAGTTGCCCGGCGCGAACAGGCCGCTGGCGAATTGCGAGGAATTGCCGATGACGAAGGTCACCGCCATGGTTTCGCCCAACGCGCGGCCCAGGCCCAGCATGATGCCGCCGACCACGCCGGTCTTGGTGTAGGGCAGCACCACGTAGCGCACCACCTCCCAGGTGGTGGAGCCGAGGCCGTAAGCCGATTCCTTCAGCATCACCGGCACCACCTCGAACACGTCGCGCATCACCGAGGCGATGAAGGGGATGATCATGATGGCCAGAATCAGGCCGGCGGTGAAAATGCCGATGCCCAGCGGCGCGCCCTGGAACAGGAAGCCGACGCCGGGGGCGTCGCCCAGATGCTCGATCAGCCAGGGCTGGACGTGTTCGGAGAACAGCGGGGCGAATACGAACAGGCCCCAGATGCCGTAAATGATGGACGGGATGCCGGCCAGCAGCTCGATGGCGATGCCCAGCGGGCGCTTGAGCCAGGTGGGGCACAGTTCGGTGAGAAACAGCGCGATGCCGAAGCTGACCGGGACGCCGATGGCCAGGGCGATGGCGGAAGTGACCAGCGTGCCGTAGATCGGCACGGCCGCGCCGAATTTTTCCTGCACCGGGTCCCAGTCGCTGCTGGTGAGGAAGTCCAGGCCGAAATGCTTGATGCTCGGCATGGCGCCGATCAGCAGGGAAATGAGGATGCCCACCAGCAAGGCCAGCACCAGGAAGGCGAAGCTGCGGGTGGTGACGCGGAACAGTTGATCCAGCAGCATCTGCCGCTTCATCTGTTGCGAATTGCTCAACTTTTGCATGGGCGATTTCTTGTGATTCAGACAACAGGCCGGGGAGGGTGCCCCGGCCTGGATTCAGTCTGATGTCTCAGGCGAAGTCAATCAGTTCCAGATGGCCTTGCCGCCGTTGTCGGTCACCTGCTTCCAGCTGGCGCGGATCACCGACTTCACATTGTCCGGCATCGGAATATAGTCCAGCTCCAGCGCGGTCTTGTCGCCGCTCTTGTACGCCCAGTCGAAGAACTTCATCACTTCCGCGCCTTGCGCCGGCTTGTCCTGTTTCTTGTGCATCAGGATGAAGGTGGCGCCGGCGATCGGCCAGCTGTCCTTGCCCGGCTGGTTGGTCAGCAACAGGTAGAAACCCGGCGCCTTGGCCCAGTCGGCGTTGGCGGCGGCGGCCTTGAAGGTGGCCTCGTCCGGCTTCACGAAGCTGCCGGCCTGGTTCTGCAACTGGCCGTAGGACAGCTTGTTCTGCTTGGCGTAGGCGTATTCCACGTAGCCGATGGCGCCCTTGATGCGGGTGACGTAGTTGGCCACGCCTTCATTGCCCTTGCCGCCCACCGAATTGCCCTTCCAGCTGACCGCGGTGTTGGCGCCCACGTCCTTGGCCCATTCCGGGGAAACCTTGGACAGATAGTTGGTGAAGATGAAGGTGGTGCCCGAGCCGTCGGAGCGACGCACCGCCGAAATCGTCAGATCCGGCAGCTTGGCGCTGGGGTTGAGCTTGACGATGGCCGGATCGTTCCACTTCTTGATCTTGCCCATGTAGATGTCGGCCAGGAGCGGGCCGGTGAACTTCAGTTGTCCCGGCGCGATGCCAGGCACGTTGACCACCGGCACCACGCCGCCGATCACGGTCGGGAACTGGGTCAGGCCGGACTTTTGCAGTTCTTCGGGCTTGAGCGGCATGTCGGACGCGCCGAAATCCACGGTCTTGGACTGGATCTGCTTGATGCCGCCGCCGGAACCGATGGACTGGTAGTTCATGTTGTTGCCGCTGGCGCTCTTGTAGCTGGCGGCCCATTTGGCGTACAGCGGATAGGGGAAGGTGGCGCCGGCGCCGGTAATGTCGGCGGCGAAGGCGGAACTGGCAAGCAGGACGCTGCAGGCGGTAACGATCTGCACGGTCTTTTTCATCACGAACTCCCGAAGGGTTGGGTTGCGAGGCGCAAGATATCCAATGGGCACCATGCTAACCGGCAATTCTTTCAGCAATATTACAAGTCTTGGAATGCGACTGGCTTGCCATTGGTATTGTCCGGCGCGGGGCGTATAATCGCCGGCATTCACGCAAAACCGCAGGAGAGTTTCATGTCTGGCAAGCTGGTGATTGGCAACTGGAAGATGAATACCCGCAGCGAAAGCGCGCAGGCGCTGGTGGCGGCCTTGCTGGCCGACCCGGCGACCAACCGCGACGGCGTGGGGGTGGCGGCTCCCGCGGTTTATCTGGCGCAAGTCGCCCGGCAGCTGGAAGGCGGCCGCATCGCCCTGGCGTCGCAGGACGTCAGCCGCTACGACGCCGACGGCGCGTTCACCGGCGAAACCAGCGCCGCGATGCTGGCCGATGTCGGCTGCCGCTACGCTTTGGTCGGGCATTCCGAGCGCCGCCAGTATTTCGCGGAAAGCAACGAGGCGCTGCTCAGGAAGATGCGCAACGCGCTGGCCGCCGGCGTGACGCCGGTGCTGTGCGTGGGCGAAACGCTGGAGCAGCGCGAAGGCGGCCAGTATCTCGAGGTGATCCGCCAGCAGCTTGCCATTCTGGCGGAAATCGCCGATGGTGAATACGTTGTGGCTTACGAGCCGGTATGGGCCATCGGCACCGGCAAGGTAGCCTCGCTTGAGCAAATCGCCGAAATGCATGCATTCATCAAAAACTGGTGCTTGCAAAACGCAGGCAGCTCGGCTAATATTCGCGTCCTCTACGGCGGCAGTGTCAAAGCAGAGAACGCCGAAGCCATTTTGGCGACAAAAAACGTCGATGGTGCTCTGGTCGGCGGCGCTTCTCTGAGCGCCGATTCATTCAGGGTGATTTGCCAAGCCGCAGGAAAATTGATATAGTATGGAACTTCTCAAGACGCTTATTTGGATTGTAAACCTCCTGTCCGCAGTGAGTATCATCGTCCTTGTTCTGATGCAGCACGGCAAGGGCGCTGATATGGGTGCGGCTTTTGGTAGCGGTGCTTCCGGCAGTCTGTTTGGAGCGTCTGGTTCCGCGAATTTCCTGAGCAGAACCACAGCAATCGCCGCTGTCGTGTTCTTCTCCACTTCGCTGGGTCTGGTTTTCCTGTCTGGGGGCGGGAAAAGCGATCTTGGCGTGATGGGTCAAAAGATTGAACAGGTTGCGCCGCAAATCCCGGCAGGCGCGCCTAATAATAAAGCTTCGGGAACAACATCAAAAATTCCGGAGTAACAATTTAAAGCTTGCTGTGCCGACATGGTGAAATTGGTAGACACGCTATCTTGAGGGGGTAGTGGCGAAAGCTGTGTGAGTTCGAGTCTCACTGTCGGCACCACCATTCAAAAACAGGCCACCGGGACTCCGGTGGCCTGTTTTATTTGGAGCCAAGAGGGGGTGACCCCTCTTTTTTTGGGGGTGTAAGGGAAATGCTGCAAAATTACTTTCCCATTCTGCTGTTTGTCATAGTCGGACTGCTGGTCGGCGTTGGCCCTATTGTCTTGGGCAAGCTGCTGGCTCCAAATCGGCCCGACGCTGAGAAACTGTCTCCTTATGAGTGCGGCTTCGAGGCCTTCGAAGACGCGCGCATGAAGTTTGATGTCCGCTACTACCTGATCGCCATTCTCTTCATCCTGTTCGACCTGGAAATCGCATTCCTGTTTCCGTGGGCCGTCGTGCTGAAGGATCTGGGCGTGTATGGTCTTGGCGTCATGGTCGAGTTTCTGGCCGTGTTGACGCTGGGCTTCGTCTACATGTGGAAGAAGGGAGCTCTGGAATGGGAGTAGAAGGAATTCTGGAGAAAGGCTTCGTCACCACGACAGCCGACAAACTTATCAACTATACCCGCACCGGTTCGCTGTGGCCTATGACCTTTGGTCTGGCCTGTTGCGCCGTGGAAATGATGCACGCCGGCGCCGCCCGCTACGACCTGGACCGCTTCGGCATCGTCTTCCGCCCCAGCCCGCGTCAATCCGACCTGATGATCGTCGCCGGCACGCTGTGCAACAAGATGGCCCCCGCCCTGCGCAAGGTTTACGACCAGATGGCCGAACCGCGCTGGGTGATTTCGATGGGCTCCTGTGCCAACGGCGGCGGGTACTATCACTATTCCTATTCCGTAGTCCGTGGCTGTGACCGCATCGTGCCGGTCGATGTCTACGTGCCGGGCTGTCCCCCGACCGCCGAGGCGCTGCTGTACGGCATCATCCAGCTGCAGAACAAGATCAAACGTACCAATACCATCGCCCGCTGAGGTAGAAACTTATGGCCTCCAAAAAAATGGAAGCGCTGGGGTCGGTCGTTGCCGAGGTACTGGGCGACAAGCTCGTGCAAAGCACGCTGGCTCTGGACGAGCTGACCATTGTCTGCAAGGCGGCGGATCTGCTCGCGGTGGCAAGCGCGCTGCGCGATCACGCCGATCTGTCATTTGAGCAATGCATCGACTTGTGCGGCGTGGACTACAGCGCCTATCGCGACGAGCCCTGGGATGGCCCGCGTTTCGCCGTCGTCTATCACCTGCTGTCGGTCAAGCACAATCACCGCATCCGCCTGCGCGTTTTCGCCGAAGACGACGCTTTCCCGGTCGTCGCCTCCGTCACCGGTATCTGGACCGGCGCCAACTGGTTCGAGCGCGAAGCGTTCGACCTGTTCGGCATCGTGTTCGAAGGCCACCCCGACCTGCGTCGCCTGCTGACCGATTACGGCTTCGTCGGCCACCCGTTCCGCAAGGACTTCCCGCTGTCCGGCCACGTGGAGATGCGTTACGACGCCACGCAGCAACGCGTGATCTACCAGCCTGTCACCATCGAACCGCGCGAAATCACCCCGCGCATCATTCGCGAGGAGAATTACGGTGGCTGAGATTCGCAACTACACCCTCAACTTCGGCCCGCAACACCCGGCCGCGCACGGCGTGCTGCGCCTGGTGCTGGAGCTGGACGGCGAAGTGGTGCAGCGCGCCGACCCGCACATCGGCCTGTTGCATCGCGGCACCGAGAAGCTGGCGGAAAGCAAGACCTTCATCCAGTCGCTGCCGTACATGGATCGTCTCGACTACGTGTCGATGATGTGCAACGAGCACGCCTACTGCCTGACCATCGAGAAGATGCTGGGCATCGAAGTGCCGGAACGCGCGCAGTACATCCGCGTGATGTTCGCCGAAATCACCCGCCTGCTGAACCACCTGCTGTGGATCGGCGCCCACGCGCTGGACATCGGCGCGATGACCATGTTCCTGTACGCGTTCCGCGAGCGGGAAGACCTGATGGACTGCTATGAGGCGGTATCCGGCGCGCGCCTGCACGCCGCCTACTTCCGTCCGGGCGGCGTGTATCGCGACCTGCCGGACTCCATGCCGCAGTACACCGTATCCAAGATCAAGAACGCCAAGGAACTGGCGCGCCTGAACGAAGGCCGCAAGGGCTCGCTGCTGGACTTCATCGACGACTTCACCAAGCGCTTCCCGGGCTATGTCGACGAGTACGAGACCCTGCTCACCGACAACCGCATCTGGAAGCAGCGTACCGTCGGCATCGGCGTGGTGACGCCCGAGCGCGCGCTGAACATGGGCCTGACCGGTCCGATGCTGCGCGGTTCCGGCGTGGTGTGGGATCTGCGCAAGACCCAGCCTTATGACGTGTACGCCAAGATGGACTTCGACGTGCCGGTGGGCGTCACCGGCGACTGCTACGACCGCTACCTGGTCCGCATCGAAGAAATGCGTCAGTCCAACCGCATCATCAAGCAGTGCGTGGACTGGCTGCGCGCCAACCCCGGCCCGGTGATCACCGACAACCACAAGGTGGCTCCGCCTTCGCGCGAAGGCATGAAGTCCAACATGGAAGAGCTGATTCACCACTTCAAGCTGTTCACCGAGGGCATGCACGTGCCGGAAGGCGAAGCTTACGTGGGGACCGAGCACCCGAAGGGCGAATTCGGCGTCTACCTGATTTCCGACGGCGCCAACAAGCCGTACCGCATGAAGATCCGCGCGCCGGGCTACGCCCACCTGTCGGCGCTGGACGAGATGGCCAAGGGTCACATGATCGCCGACGTGGTGGCGATCATCGGCACCCAGGACATCGTATTTGGGGAGATTGACCGCTGATGCTGTCCGCACAATCGCTAGCCTTGATCGACCGCGAGGTCGCCAAGTACCCCGCAGACCAGAAGCGCTCCGCCGTGATGAGCGCGCTGCGTATTGCGCTGGACGAGCGCCGCGCCACCGGCGACAAGCCGGAAGACCGCTGCCTCAATACCGAGGTGATCGAGTTCGTCGCCAACTACCTGGGCATCGCCCCGGTAGCGGCCTATGAAGTCGCCACCTTCTACAACATGTACGACATGAAGCCGGTGGGCCAGTACAAGATCACCGTCTGCACCAATCTGCCCTGTGCCCTGCAGGGCGGCGTCAACGCGGCCGAGTACATCTCCAGGAAGCTGGGCATCGCCATCGGCGAAACCAGCGCCGACGGCAAGTACACCTTGCTGGAAGGGGAGTGCATGGGGGCCTGCGGCGACGCGCCGGTCTTGCTGGTCAACAACCACAAGATGTGCAGTTTCATGACGCCCGAAGCGATCGACAAAAAACTGGCGGAGTTGAAATAATGGCAGTCTTCGTCAATGGTGTGATTTTCGACGGCGTCGATACCAGCCAGCCCGATTGCTGGCGGCTGGACGCCTACGTGGCGCGCGGCGGCTACCAGGCCCTGCGCAGCATTCTCGACGGCAAGAAGCCGCAAGAGGACGTGATCGCCGAAGTGAAGAACTCCGGCCTGCGCGGCCGCGGCGGCGCGGGCTTCCCCACCGGCCTGAAGTGGAGCTTCATGCCGCGCTCGTTCCCGGGCGACAAATACGTCGTCTGCAATACCGACGAGGGCGAGCCGGGCACCTTCAAGGACCGCGACATCATCCGCTTCAATCCGCACGCGCTGATCGAAGGCATGATCATCGCCGGTTACGCGATGGGCACCAAGGCCGGTTACAACTACATTCACGGCGAGATCTTCGCCGACTACCAGCGTTTCGAAGAGGCGCTGGAAGAGGCCCGCAAGGCCGGCCTGCTCGGCCAGAACATCCTGGGCAGCGACTTCAGCTTCGAGCTGTACGCGCATCACGGTTACGGCGCCTACATCTGCGGCGAGGAAACCGCGCTCCTGGAGTCGCTGGAAGGCAAGAAGGGCCAGCCGCGCTTCAAGCCGCCGTTCCCGGCCAGCTTCGGCCTGTACGGCAAGCCGACCACGATCAACAACACCGAGTCGTTCGCTTCGGTGCCGTTCATCATCCGCGACGGCGCGCAGAAGTTCCTGGAAGCGGGCAAGCCCAACAACGGCGGCACCAAGCTGTTCTCGGTGTCCGGCCACGTCAATCGTCCGGGCAACTACGAAATCCCGCTGGGCACGCCGTTCTCCGCGCTCTTGGAAATGGCCGGCGGCATGAAGGACGGCAAGAAGCTCAAGGCGGTGATTCCGGGCGGCTCGTCCGCGCCGGTGCTGCCTGCCGAGATCATGATGCAATGCACGATGGACTACGACAGCATCGCCAAGGCCGGCTCCATGCTCGGTTCCGGCGCTGTCATCGTCATGAATGAAGACGTGTGCATGATCAAGGCGCTGGAGCGTCTGGCCTACTTCTATCACGAAGAGTCCTGCGGCCAGTGCACGCCGTGCCGCGAAGGCACCGGCTGGCTGTACAAGGTGATCCATCGCATCGCGAACGGCGAAGGCCGTCCGGGCGACTTGGAGCTTCTGGACTCCGTGGGCAACAACATGGCCGGCCGCACCATCTGCGCGCTGGCCGACGCCGCGGTGTTCCCGGTTCGCAGCTTCACCAAGCACTTCCGCCACGAGTTCGAGTACGCCATCGAACACGGGAAGACCTTGGTGGATCATAAATGGTGCTGAGCGATGCTTGAAATTGAAATCGACGGTAAGAAACTGACGGTCCCGCAGGGCAGCACGGTGATGGAAGCCGCCCATTCGGTGGGCACCCACATCCCGCACTTCTGCTATCACAAGAAACTGTCCATCGCGGCCAACTGCCGCATGTGCCTGGTGGAAGTGGAAAAAGCGCCCAAGCCGCTGCCGGCCTGTGCCACGCCGGTGACCGACGGCATGAAGGTGCATACCCATTCCGATCTGGCCAAGAAGGCCCAGGCCGGGGTGATGGAATTCCTGCTGATCAACCACCCGCTGGATTGCCCGATCTGCGATCAGGGCGGCGAGTGCCAATTGCAGGACATCGCCGTGGGTTACGGCAACTCCGCCTCCCGCTACCAGGAAGCCAAGCGCGTGGTGGTGGGCAAGGACATGGGGCCGCTGGTTTCCGCCGAGGAAATGTCGCGCTGCATCCACTGCACGCGCTGCGTGCGCTTCACCGAAGAAGTGGGCGGCTATCAGGAAATCGGCATGGCCAACCGCGGCGAGTTCTCGGAGATCATGCCCTATCTCGGCAAGACCGTGGACTCGGAAATCTCCGGCAACGTCATCGACCTGTGCCCGGTGGGCGCGCTGACCTCCAAGCCGTTCCGCTACAGCACCCGCGCCTGGGAGCTGTCGCGCCGCAAATCCGTCAGCCCGCACGACGGCCTCGGCTCCAATCTGGTGGTCCAGGTCAAGCAGAACCAGGTGATGCGCGTCTTGCCGCTGGAAAACGAAGCCATCAACGAGTGCTGGATCGCCGACCGCGACCGCTTCTCCTACGAAGGTCTCAACAGCGCCGAGCGTCTGCACAAGCCGATGATCAAGTTCGACGGCAAGTGGCACGAAACCGACTGGGAGACCGCGCTCAACTACGTGGTCAAGGGCCTGAACGGCGTTTCCGGCGATCACGGCAAGGACGCCGTCGGCTTCCTGCTGAACCCGCACTCGACCACGGAAGAACTGTTCCTGGCGCAGAAGCTGGCGCGCGCCTTCGGCGTGCACAGCATCGATTCGCGCCTGCGCCGCAGCGACTTCTCGGCCGACGCCGCCCAGCAGGGCGCGCAGTGGCTGGGTTCCAGCATCGTAGAGCTGGCTGCAGCCAAATCGCTGCTGATCGTCGGCTCCACGCTGCGCAAGGAGCAACCGCTGCTGGCTGCCCGCCTGCGCGGCGCGGTGAAGAAGGGCAGCGAGCTGAACATTATCCACGTGGCCGACGACGAGTTGCTGACCAAGATCAACAGCAAGCTGATCGTCTCGCCGCTGGCGCTGGTGAACGCGCTGGCGCAAGTGCTCAAGGCCGTGGCCGAGATCAAGGGCGGCGAAACCGCCATCGATCTGTCCGCCGTCAGCGTGTCGGCGGAAGCGCGCCGCATCGCGGATAGCCTCGCCGCCGCCGAATCCGCCGCCGTGGCGCTGGGCAACGTCGCCCAGCATCATCCGGCCTTCGGCCAGCTGCTGACGCTGGCGCAGGAAATCTCCCGCCTCAGCGGCGCGCGTTTCGGCCTGCTGGCCGAAGCCGCCAACAGCGTGGGCGCGGAACTGGCTGGCGCGCTGCCGCATCGCGGCGCCTTCGGCGCGACCGTCGCCGCCGGCGCCAACGCCGGCGAGATGATCGCCAAGCCGAAAAAGGCCTACTTCCTCCTGAACACGGAAGTGGAGTTCGACAGCTACAACCCGCAAGCCGCCGTGGCCGCGATGAAGCAGGCTGCCACCGTGATCGCGCTGACCGCCTACAAGGGCCAGGGTCTGCTCGATTACGCCGACGTGCTGCTGCCGATCGCGCCGTTCTCCGAGACCGCCGGCTCCTTCGTCAACATGGAAGGCAAGCTGCAAAGCTTCAACGGCGTGGTGCGTCCGCAAGGCGAAGCGCGTCCGGGCTGGAAGGTGCTGCGCGTGCTGGGCAATATGCTCGGCCTGGCGGGCTTCGACTACAACAGCGCCGAAGAGGCGCGCGCCGAATTCCTGGCTGGCGGCGACATCGCCGCCGCGCTGGGCAACGGCGTGGCCGCCTTGCCGGTCAACGCCGCCATCGCCTCCGGCGTGGTGCGCGTGGCCGAGGTGCCGATGTATCAGGCCGACGCCATCTGCCGTCGCGCGCCGTCCTTGCAGGCGACTCGCGAAGCGCAGGCTCCGGTGGCGCGCGCGCGCGCCAGCCTGCTGGCCAAGCTGGGCATCGACGCCGGCAGCACCGTCCTGCTCAAGCAGGGCGCGGGCGAGGCGCGAGTGAAGGTTGAGGCCGACGACAGTCTGCCGGCAGACGTGGTGCGCGTGGCAACCGCTCACCCGACGACGCTGGCGCTGGGCGGCATGTTCGACGCTATCGAGATCAAGCAGGGGTAAACCATGGAGTTCTTGCAAGGTATTCTTGGCACTGAAGCGGGGCTCCTCGTCTGGACCCTGCTGAAGATCATCGCCATCGTGCTGCCGATGCTGGGCGCAGTGGCCTATCTGACGCTGGCCGAGCGCAAGGTGATCGGTTACATGCAGATCCGGATCGGCCCCAACCGCGTGGGTCCCTTCGGTCTGCTGCAGCCTATCGCCGACGCGGTCAAGCTGCTGATGAAGGAAATCATTCTGCCCACCAACTCCAGCAAGGGCTTGTTCCTGCTGGCGCCGGTGCTGTCCATCGGTCCGGCCTTGGCGGCCTGGGCGGTGATTCCCTTTACCGATCACCTGGTGCTGGCCAACGTCAACGCCTCGCTGCTCTACATCCTGGCGCTGACCTCGATGGGCGTGTACGGCGTGATCATCGCCGGCTGGGCGGGCAACTCGAAGTACTCCTTCCTCGGCGCCATGCGTTCCGCCGCCCAGATCGTGTCCTACGAGCTGGCGATGGGCTTCGCGCTGGTGGGCGTGCTGATGGTGTCCGGCAGTCTGAACCTGGTCGACATCGTCAAGCAGCAGTCGGTCGGCATGGCCGGCGGCTCGCTGCTGTCCTGGAACTGGCTGCCGCTGTTCCCGCTGTTCATCGTCTACCTGATTTCCGGCGTGGCCGAGACCAACCGCGCGCCGTTCGACGTGGCCGAGGGCGAGTCGGAAATCGTGGCCGGTTTCCACGTGGAATATTCGGGCATGGCCTTCGCCATCTTCTTCCTGGCCGAATACGCCAACATGATTCTGGTGGCGGCGCTGACTTCCCTGCTGTTCCTGGGCGGCTGGCTGTCTCCGTTCCCGGCCTCGTGGGGCGTGCTGGGCGCGGGCGGCTTCTTCTGGCTGGCCGTGAAGATGTCGCTGGTGCTGTTCTGCTTCCTGTGGTTCCGCGCCACCTTCCCGCGCTACCGTTATGACCAGATCATGCGCTTGGGCTGGAAGGTGTTCATTCCGGTGACCCTGATCTGGATTCTGGTGGTGGGCGTGTGGATGTTTACCCCGCTGTCGATTTGGCACTGAGACAGGGGATAGGTGAAAAGATGAATTCGATTCGCAACTTTTTGAAAACCTTCCTGCTGGTGGAGCTGGTCAAGGGCCTGATGGTGACCGGCCGTTACTTCTTCGCCCGCAAGATCACGGTTCAGTTCCCGGAAGAGAAGACGCCGATCTCGCCGCGCTTCCGCGGCCTGCATGCCCAGCGCCGCTACGCCAACGGCGAAGAGCGCTGCATCGCCTGCAAGCTGTGCGAGGCGGTGTGCCCGGCCATGGCCATCAGCATCGAGTCGGAGCAGCGCGACGACGGCACCCGCCGCACCACGCGCTACGACATCGACCTGACCAAGTGCATCTTCTGCGGATTCTGCGAGGAAGCCTGTCCGGTGGACGCGATTGTGGAAACCCATATCTTTGAATACCACGGTGAGAAACGTGGCGACCTCTACTACACCAAGCCGATGCTGTTGGCGGTTGGCGACAAGTACGAGGCCGAAATCGCCGCCAACAAGGCGGCCGACGCCAAGTATCGCTAAGGGGAGGCCATGAACTTGACTACGGTAATTTTCTACGTTCTGTCCGCCATTCTGATCTTCGCCAGCCTGCGGGTGGTGACGGCCAAGAACCCGGTGCACGCCGTGCTGTTCCTGGTGCTGGCTTTCTTCACCAGCGCCGGCCACTGGCTGCTGCTGGAGTCGGAATTCCTGGCGATCACGCTGGTGCTGGTTTACGTCGGCGCGGTGATGGTGCTGTTCCTGTTCGTGGTGATGATGCTGGACATCAACATCGAGAAGCTGCGCGAAGGGTTCTGGAAGAACCTGCCGGTGGCCGCCACGGTCGGCATCATCATGGTGTTCGAAATGGCGCTGATCCTGATGAGCCCGCAAGCCGGCCTCGCCGAGTACAAGGCCGCCGCGCCGCTCGCCGCCGACTTCAGCAACGTCAAGATGCTGGGCAGCCAGCTGTACACCACGTATCTCCTGCCGTTTGAAATCGCGGCGGTGGTGCTGCTGCTGGCCATGGTGGCCGCCATCGGCCTGACCATGCGCAGCCGCAAGGACACCAAGGCGATCGACCCGGCGCTGCAGATCCAGGTGAAGAGCGCCGACCGCGTTCGCGTCGTCAAGATGGACGCGACGCAGCCGGAATCCGAAACCTCCGTGGACGAGGCCGCTGCGGCCAAATCCGGTGAGCAACAGGCCTGACGGCCATACAACATAAGGGAGGAAATGTGCTGACACTGACTCACTTCCTGGTGCTGGCCGCAATCCTGTTTGCCATCAGCGTGCTGGGGATTTTCCTGAACCGGAAAAACCTGATCGTGCTGTTGATGGCAATCGAGCTGATGCTGCTCGCGGTGAATTTCAACTTCATCGCGTTCTCGCATTACCTGTCGGATTCGGCAGGCCAGATCTTCGTATTCTTCATCCTGACGGTTGCGGCCGCCGAATCCGCCATTGGCTTGGCGATTCTGGTGGTGCTGTTCCGCAATAAGCAAACCATCAACGTTGAAGACTTGGGCAGCCTAAAAGGCTAAGGCAAACCGGAACCTATAAAGCACAAAAGCATGGATATGAAGAGCTTATACCTGCTGATTGCACTCGCTCCTCTGGCGGGTTCCATCATTGCAGGCCTGTTTGGTTGGGCGATCGGCCGGCGCGCTTCGCACGTCGTCACGATAGCTGGCGTGGCGGTTTCCGCCGCGCTGTCGCTCAAGGTGCTTCTCGGCTTCCTCAACGGAACCGCGGAAGTTTTCAACGGACCGGTTTACACCTGGCTGACCGTGGGGGGCTTCGAGTATTCGGTCGGCTTCCTGGTGGATTCGCTGACCGCGATGATGCTGGTGGTGGTGACCAGCGTGTCGCTGATGGTGCATATCTACACCATCGGCTACATGCAGGATGATCCGGGCTACCAGCGCTTCTTCAGCTACATCTCGCTGTTCACCTTCTCGATGCTGATGCTGGTGATGTCGAACAACTTCATCCAGCTGTTCTTCGGCTGGGAAGCGGTGGGCCTGGTGTCCTACCTGTTGATCGGCTTCTGGTTCAAGCGTCCGACGGCGATCTTCGCCAACCTGAAGGCTTTCCTCGTCAACCGCGTGGGCGACTTCGGCTTCCTGCTCGGCATCGGCATGGTGCTGGCCTACTTCGGCGGCTCGCTGAACTACAGCGACGTGTTCGCCGCGGCGCCGGCCCTGGCGAGCAAGACCGTGCAGATCATCCCGGGCGTGGACTGGTCGCTGATGAGCGTCACCTGCATCCTGCTGTTCATCGGCGCGATGGGCAAGTCGGCGCAGTTCCCGCTGCACGTATGGCTGCCGGACTCGATGGAAGGCCCGACCCCCATCTCGGCGCTGATCCATGCCGCGACCATGGTGACCGCCGGCATCTTCATGGTGTCGCGCATGAGCCCGCTGTTCGAGCTGTCCGACACCGCGCTGAACGTGGTGATGGTGGCCGGTTCGATCACCGCGCTGTTCATGGGCTTCCTCGGCATCGTCCAGAACGACATCAAGCGCGTGGTGGCTTACTCCACGCTGTCGCAGCTGGGCTACATGACCGTGGCGCTGGGCGCGTCGGCTTACTCGGTGGCCATGTTCCACGTGATGACCCACGCCTTCTTCAAGGCGCTGCTGTTCCTGGCGGCGGGTTCGGTGATCATCGGCATGCACCATGATCAGGACATGCGCAATATGGGCGGCCTGCGCAAGTACATGCCCATTACCTGGATCACCTCGCTGCTGGGTTCGCTGGCGCTGATCGGCACGCCGTTCTTCGCCGGCTTCTACTCCAAGGATTCCATCATCCTGGCGGTGGAAGCTTCCAACTTGCCGGCCAGCGGCTTTGCCACCTTCGCCGTGCTGGCCGGCGTGTTCGTGACCGCCTTCTACTCCTTCCGCATGTACTTCCTGGTCTTCCACGGCAAGGAACGCTGGATGGAGAAGAAGGACGAGCATCACGATCACGGCCACGACGACCATGATCATCATCATGGACTGGGCCCGAACGACAAGCCGCACGAAAGCCCGTGGGTGGTGACGCTGCCGCTGGTGCTGCTGGCGATTCCATCGGTGCTGATCGGCTATTTCGCTGTCAGCCCGCTGCTGGCCGGCGACTTCTTCAAGAATGTGATCTTCACCAATCTGGAAGCCCACCCGGGCCTGGAAGCCGCCGCCCATCACGCGCACGACGCTATGGCGATGGGCTTGCACGCCTTCGCCACGCTGCCGTTCTGGCTGGCTTTCGCCGGCGTGGCCACGGCCTGGTTCTTCTACATGAAGGCGCCGCATATCCCGGCCGCCATCAAGCAGAAGTTCAGCCTGGTGAACAACATCCTGGAAAACAAGTACTACCTGGACGAGATCTACTTCGCCGTCTTCGCCAAGGGCTCGCGCGCCCTGGGCACCTTCTTCTGGAAGGTGGGCGACATGCTCTTGATCGACGGCTTGCTGGTGAATGGCACCGCCAAGCTGGTGGGTTCGTTCTCCGCCACTATCCGCCGCCTGCAAACCGGCTTCATCTACAGCTACGCCACCGCGATGATCATCGGCGTGCTGGGCCTGATGACGCTGTGGTTCTGGCCGCTGATTTCGCGCTGAGTCCGGCTTCCGGGATTGGAATAACTACTTGGGTTTGACTATGTTCACAAATCTGTTAAGTCTGGTGATCTGGACCCCGATAGTGGCCGGCCTTGTGGTGCTGGCCACCGGCGGCGACCAGCGCGCGCCGCTTGCGCGCTGGCTGGCGCTGGCAGGCGCCCTGGCGGGCTTCCTGCTGTCGGTTCCGCTGTTCACCGAGTTCAACAACTTGAGCGGCGGCATGCAGTTCGAGGAGATGAAGCCGTGGATCGCTTCTCTCAACATCCATTACCACCTGGGCGTGGACGGCATCTCGATGCTGTTCGTGGTGCTCAACAGCTTCACCACGCTGCTGGTGGTGATCGCCGGCTGGGAAGTGATCCAGAAGCGCGTCGCGCAGTACATGGCCGCCTTCCTGATCATGTCCGGCCTGATCAACGGCGCTTTCGCCGCGCTGGACGCGATCCTGTTCTACGTGTTCTTCGAAGGCATGCTGATCCCGATGTACCTGATCATCGGCGTCTGGGGCGGCCCGCGTCGCGTCTACGCCTCGATCAAGTTCTTCCTGTACACGCTGCTCGGTTCTTTGCTGATGCTGGTGGCCTTCATCTACCTGTATTTCCAGGCGGGCAAGACCTTCGACATCCAGGCTTTCCACGATCTGGCCAAGATCCCGCTGACGGTGCAGCTGTTGCTGTTCGGCGCCTTCTTCCTGTCCTTCGCGGTCAAGGTGCCGATGTGGCCGGTGCACACCTGGTTGCCGGACGCGCACGTTGAAGCGCCGACCGGCGGCTCTATGGTGCTGGCGGCGATCACGCTGAAGATCGGCGCTTACGGCTTCCTGCGGTTCGCGCTGCCGATCCTGCCGGACGCCTCGCGCGAACTGGCCCCGATCATCATCGGCCTGTCGCTGGTGGCGGTGGTCTATATCGGCCTGGTGGCGCTGGTGCAGTCCGACATGAAGAAGCTGGTGGCGTACTCGTCGATTTCGCACATGGGCTTCGTCACCCTCGGCATGTTCCTGTTCACCGGTTCCGAGCTGAACCAGTGGGCGGTGGAGGGCGCGCTGGTGCAGATG
Organism: Xenophilus sp. AP218F; assembly: GCA_002213445.1. Taxonomy (GTDB): domain Bacteria; phylum Pseudomonadota; class Gammaproteobacteria; order Burkholderiales; family Chromobacteriaceae; genus Chromobacterium. The sequence goes on from NJIE01000017.1 coordinate 138,844, forward strand.
GTGTCGCACGGCTTCGTTTCCGCCGCGATGTTCTTCTGCATCGGCGTGATGTACGACCGCGTGCATAGCCGCAACATCGCCGACTACGGCGGCGTGGCCAACAAGATGCCGATCTTCGCCGCCTTCATGATGCTGTTCGCCATGGCCAACTCCGGCCTGCCGGCCACTTCCGGCTTCGTCGGCGAATTCATGGTGATTCTGGGTTCGGTGCAGGTGAACTTCTGGTACGCCGCGCTGGCCGCCACCACGCTGATCTTCGGCGCCGCCTACACGCTGTGGATGTACAAGCGCGTGATCTTCGGCGACGTGGCCAACGATCACGTGGCGGAACTCTCCGACGTCAACAAGCGCGAGTTCCTGGTGCTGGCCATCCTGGCCGTGATGGTGCTGGGCATGGGCCTCTATCCGCAGGCCTTTGTCGAGAAGATGCACCTGTCGGTCAATGACCTGATCGCGCACGTTGCGCAGACCAAGCTGTAAGGGCGGAAGGAATAGACACAATGAATTGGGCTGATCTCAACCTGATACCCGCCGTGCCCGAGATGGTCCTCATCGTCTCGCTGCTGGCGGTGCTGATGCTGGATCTTTTCATCCCCGATGAAAAGCGCTGCATCACCTACGGCCTGACGCTGCTGACCCTGGCCGGCACCGCCGCCGCGCAGGTGTACACCTTCACGCCTTACCCGGTGCACACCTTCTCCGGCATGTTCGTCGCCGATCCGCTGGCGTCGCTGGTCAAGCTGGCCATGTACGGCGTCACCGCCGTGGTGCTGGTCTACAGCCGGCAGTACACCGCCGACCGCGGCCTGTTCAAGGGCGAATACTTCTCGCTGTCGCTGTTCGCGCTCCTGGGCATGAACCTGATGGTGTCGGCCTCGCACTTCCTGACCCTGTACATGGGCCTTGAGCTGCTGTCGCTGGCGCTGTACTCGCTGATCGCGCTCAAGCGCGAGTCGGTGGAGGCCACCGAGTCGGCGATGAAGTACTTCGTGCTCGGCGCGCTGGCTTCCGGCCTGCTGCTGTACGGCATCTCGATGATCTACGGCGCCACCGGCACCCTGGAGCTGGCCGGCGTGGCCAAGGCCATCAAGTCGCACTCCGCCAACGGCCTGCTGCTGGTCTTCGGCCTGGTGTTCATCGTCGCCGGCCTGAGCTTCAAGCTCGGCGCCGTGCCGTTCCACATGTGGGTGCCCGACGTCTACCAGGGTTCGCCGACTTCGGTGACGCTGATGGTCGGCGCCGCGCCCAAGCTGGCCGCTTTCGTCTTCGTGCTGCGCATCCTGGTGCAGGGCCTGGACGTGCTGGTCGGCGACTGGCAGGCGATGCTGGTGCTGGTGGCCGTCCTGTCGATGGCGGTCGGCAACATCACCGCCATCGTGCAGACCAACATCAAGCGCATGCTGGCCTACTCCACCATTTCGCACATGGGTTTCCTGCTGCTGGGCCTGCTCGCCGGCACGCCGCAAGGCTACTCGGCCGCGCTGTTCTACGTGGCCATCTACGTGCTGATGTCGCTGGTGAGCTTCGGCATCTTGCTGGCCTTGTCGCGCAAGGGCTTCGAGTGCGAGAAGGTGGACGATCTGAAGGGCCTCAACAGCCGCAACAGCTGGTACGCGCTGCTGATGCTGCTGGTGATGTTCTCGATGGCGGGCATTCCGCCGCTGGCCGGCTTCTACGCCAAGTTCGCGGTGATCAAGGCCATCGTCGATATCGGCATGATCAAGCTGGCGGTATTCGCCGTGCTGATGTCGGTGATCGGCGCCTTCTACTATCTGCGCGTGGTCAAGGCCATCTACTTCGACGAGGCGCAGGATAGCGCGCCCATCGTGGTGCGCGGCGACATGAAGCTGGTGCTGTCGCTGAACGCGCTGGCGCTGCTGGCGATCGGCGTGCTGCCGGAGTCGGTGCTGGAGCTTTGCATGCAGGCGATGCGTCAATCGCTGACCGTGCTGTAAGAGAGGCGGATGATGCAAACCAGCGTTGTCGTGCTGTTGCTGGTGGCTTTCGCGGCCGCCAATCTGACCTTCCTCAGCCCCAGAGTGGCCGGGGTGGTCAAGGTGGCCAACAAGCATTTCGGCTGGAACCTGCTGGAGCTGGCGGCGCTGTTCCTGCTGGTGGGGCTGTTCGCCCGCCTGCTGGAGTCCCGGCTGATGCCGGTGCATGACCAGAACTGGCAGTTCTACGTCACCACCTTCTCGCTGTTTGTGGTCTTCGCCTTCCCGGGCTTCGTCTACCGCTACTTCTGGCGGCAAAAGGCGGCCCGCTAGGGCGGAATGGCATCCGGCCAGGAAAAAGGCGCTGCATGAGCAGCGCCTTTTTCATTGGGCGTTCGACGCGCAGAATGGCGGGCTGGGCGATGGTTCAGGCAAAAGCGCCGCTGCCCTACCAGGCGTCGCGGCGCTTTTGCATGGCCGGCGAAAACCGGCGGGGGAGGGGGTCAGTAAAACCGCGCTTCGCCCTGCGGGCGGCTCTTGAAGCGCTTGTGCAGCCAGAAGTACTGGTCGGGGATTTCGCGGACGCGGTCTTCGAGGAAGGCGTTCATGCGCCGGGTGTCGGCTTCGAGGTCTTCGCTTGGGTAGTGGTCCCAGGCCGGATAGAACTCCAGTTCAAAGCGGTCGCCGACGCGGCGGGCGATGGCCGGCACCACCTTGGCGCGCGCCAGCTTGGCGATGCGCGACATGCCGGTGATGGTGGCGGCCTTGACGCCGAAGAAATCGACGAACAGAGAGTCGCGCACGCCGTAGTCCTGATCCGGCAGGTAGAGGAAGGGGGCGTGATCCTTGCGCATCGCCTTGATGATCGGACGCAGGCCTTCCTGGCGCGACACGATGTAGGCGTTGTCGTAACGCTGGCGGCCGGCGTAGATCTGCTTGTCCAGCGCCTCGTTCTTCTGGTGCGAATAGACGCTGACCAGCGGAATGTACTGGTTGAGGGCGTAGACGCACATCTCGAAGCCGACGAAGTGCGGGTAGAACAGGATCACGTCCTCGCCTTGGTCGCGCAGCTCGGTGACGTAGTGCAGGTTCTTGATGGTGACCAGCTGATCGATGCGCTTGGCCGAGCTCCACCAGCAGACGCCGTACTCCAGCACCATTCTGATCATGTGCTGGCAGTTCTTGCGCACGATGCGGCGACGCTCGCGAGCCGGCATCTCCGGAAAGCACAGGCGCAGGTTGATCAGGCCGACGCGGCGGCGGCCGCGCGCCAGCCAGTAGGCGACGTTGCCGAGGCCGCGGGCCAGCAGGCCGATGACGGGCATCGGCAATAGCCGGATCAGCCATAACAGGGCGAAAGCGATTTTCATGCGTGTCCTTCGATGGCCTCCGGCCGGGTGACGCCGGCCGGGCATTTATAACGGTTGTAGCTCCACAGATACTGGCTGGGGAAGCGGCGAATCAGATTTTCCACCTGGCGGTTGAGGCTGGCGCAGTCCAGTTCCTTGTCGCCGCTGAAGGGCTGGGACAGCGGTTCGATATGCACCTTGAAGCCCTGGCCGCGCGGCAGTCTCTCGCCGACGAAAAACAAGGTGGTGACGCCCTGCATCTGCGCCAGGCGCGGCGCCAGCGTCATGGTATAGGCCGGCTGGCCGAAAAACGGCGCCCAGACGCCTTCGCCGTTGCCCGGCACCTGGTCGGGCAGGATGATGGTGGCTTCGCCCGACTTGAGCGCCTTCATCAGCACCCGCACCCCGGCGCCGGTGGCCGGCGCGGTTTTGCCCTTGCCGCGCGCGCGGCCGGCCTGCATCACCGGCTCCAGCCATTCCAGTTTGGGCGGGCGGTACATGGCGGTCAGCGGGAAGGGCAGGCGAGAACTGATATAACGTCCGGCGATATCGTAGCTGCCCAGATGCGGCGTTACGAATATAATGCCATTGCCCTGGGCAAGCGCGCTTTCGACATGCTCCCAGCCGTCGCAGTCCTTGACCATGGCGGCGATGTCTTCCGGGCTGCGGCACCAGGCGATGGCCAGCTCCAGCGCGCCCTTGCCGGTTTCCGCCGCGCTTTGTTTGACTTGCTGTGGTAAAACCTGATAGTTTTCGAAGATTTTACTAGAACTTAGATTCTCCCGCAGCCGCTTGGCGAAGCGGGGGGAAGCGTGATAAGTCAGTCGTCCGAGAACGGCACCCAAACCTTGTAGCCAGGATAGGGGCAGGTGCGCCAGGAAAGACAGTAGTAAATGGACTAGCTTGGACATGGAATAAGCAGTCTTGGTCTCAAAGCGGCCTATTTTATCATCACAAGGTTTTGTATTTTTTGGGAACGCAGAATAAATGAGTGAATACCTGTTTACTTCGGAATCCGTGTCCGAAGGACACCCGGACAAAGTCGCCGACCAGATCTCCGACGCCATCCTCGACGCCATCCTGCGCGAAGACAAACATGCGCGCGTGGCCGCCGAAACGCTGGTGAACACCGGTCTGGTGGTGCTGGCCGGCGAAATCACCACCAGCGCCAACGTCGACTACATCAAGGTGGCGCGCGAAACCATCAAGCGCATCGGCTACGACAACTCCGAGCTGGGCTTCGATTACCATGGTTGCGCGGTGATGGCTTGCTACGACAAGCAATCCCAGGACATCGCCCAGGGCGTCAACGAGGGCGAAGGCCTGGACCTGAATCAGGGCGCCGGCGACCAGGGCCTGATGTTCGGCTACGCTTGCGACGAAACCCCGACGCTGATGCCGTTCCCGATCTACTACGCGCACCGTCTGGTGCAGCGCCAGGCCGAGCTGCGCAAGGACGGCCGCCTGCCGTGGCTGCGTCCGGACGCCAAGAGCCAGATCACCTGCGTCTACGACAGCGCCACCGGCCTGCCCAAGCGCATCGACACCGTGGTGCTGTCCACCCAGCACAGCCCGGACATCGATCACAAGACCCTGTCCGAGGCGGTGATCGAGGACATCATCAAGCCGGTGCTGCCGCCGGAGATGATCACCCCGGAAACCAAGTTCCTGATCAACCCGACCGGCCGTTTCGTCATCGGCGGCCCGATGGGCGATTGCGGCCTGACCGGCCGCAAGATCATCGTCGACACCTACGGCGGCGCGGCCCCGCATGGCGGCGGCGCGTTCTCCGGCAAGGATCCGTCCAAGGTTGACCGTTCCGCCGCCTACGCCGGCCGTTACGTGGCCAAGAACATCGTGGCCGCCGGCCTGGCGCGCCAGTGCCAGATCCAGGTTTCCTACGCCATCGGCGTGGCCGAGCCGACCTCGATCGCAGTCGATACCTTCGGCACCAACAAGATCCCGAACGAGAAGATCGTCGAACTGGTGAAAAAGCACTTCGACCTGCGCCCGAAAGGCATCATCCAGATGCTCGACCTGCTGCGTCCGATCTACGGCAAGACCGCGGCTTACGGCCACTTCGGTCGCGAAGAGCCCGAGTTCACCTGGGAGCGCACCGACAAGGTGGAGGCGCTGCGCGCCGACGCCGGCCTGTAATTCCGGCCTGCTCCGCTTCGCAACCCGCCCGCTTCGCGCCGGCGGGTTTTGTTTTGCCTACGCCGGCTGTTGCGAATCGGCGTCGGAGGAGAGCAGGCTGCGATTCTTGCCGGCGGCCTTGGCTCGATACAGCGCTTGGTCCGCCCGGCGATACAGCTGGCCTAGGGATTCGCCGTGCAGCGGATAAGCGGCGAGGCCGCAGGAGAAGCTGGCTTGCAGGCGCGTGTCGCCATGGCGCAGCGCGGAGAAGGCGGCGCGCCATTGCTCGGCGCGCTGCCAGGCTCCGGCGCCGGAGCTGCCGGGCAGCAGGATCATGAACTCTTCGCCGCCCAGGCGGCAGACGATGTCGGCCTGGCGGCAGTCCTGACGCAGCAATTCGGCGAGGCGTTGCAGCACTTCGTCGCCGGCCTGGTGGCCGTGGCGGTCGTTGATATCCTTGAAGTCGTCCAGATCGATGACCGCGATCGCCAGCGGCAGTCCCTGGCGCTGGCAGCGCGCCAGTTCCCGCGGATAGCTTTCTTCCAGATAACGGCGGTTGAACGCTCCGGTCAGCGGATCGCGCACCGCCTGTTCGCGCAGCGTCGCTTGCAGGGTTTCGATTTCCGCCAGTCGCGTCTCCAGCTGCAGATTGAGCTGCCGGAGCGCGTCCTCCGCCTGGCGGCGTTCGGTCACGTCGCGCATCACCAGCATCAAGGGTTCGCGAGCGGGCGCTTCGGACTCCACGGCGTAGACACGCACCTCCAGTATCTTGTCGCTGCCCTGCGGGCTGAGTTCGCGGTGCGCGCCATCCAGTTGCAGCAATTGGCAGCTGGGCAGCGGCGGCGGCAGGCGCGCGCCCTGCAGCTGGCTTCGCTTCTGCCCGAGCATGGCGGCGGCGGCCGGATTGAGGTCTAGAATCCGCAGATTGCGGTCTATCACCACGATGCCGTCGCCCATGGCCTCGAAGGCGCGGGTGCGCGCGACCGGCACCAGGTACAGCAGGCGCAGGTAGAGCAGGTCGAGCGCGAACACCAGGCCGGTGAAGGCGAAGGAGTGGGGCGTCGGGTCCAGCCCTTGCAGCGGAAACGCGCCGCTCAGATACAGAATGTTGCCCAGCCACGGCGCGGCGGCGCTGAGCATCAGCAGCCAGGCTTGGCCGCGAAACTGCGCGGGGTAGAAGTGCAGCGCCCGGACCAGCAGCAGCGAGCCTAGCAGCATCATCAGATAGGAGTAACCGGCCACGCCCAGCCAGAACGCCGGCCCGTGGCCGTAGATCAGCAGGTTGTTGCCGGCGGGGCTGAAGCGGAAGCTGGTCCAGATCAGTCCGTGGTATTCGTTGCTGAACGCCAGCAGCAGGCAGAGCAGGGGGATGGCGAACAGACCGGCCAGCCAGCGGCGGCGTCGCATTGCGATGCGGTTGTATTCCAGCGCCAGCAGCAGGAACAGCACCGGCGTGCTCAGCGTGCCGACGTACTCCACTTTGGACCAGAAGATCTTGGCGGGGATGCTGGTGGCGGACAACTCGCACATCGCGCCGGCGGCCCAGAACGATACCGCCGCCATCAGCAGCGCAAGCCAGCGCACGCCGGGAAAATGGCGTTGCCGCCAGGCGATGATGGCGATGGCGGCGGAAATCAGGGCGGCGAGGCCGGAGGCGGCGGCCAGCGCGGTGAAATCGAAAGTCATGGCGCGACAAGCAATCGGTAAGCTGGTAGTGTATCCTTTCGGCATGATGATACCTACCGATATCGTTCTAATTGGTGTCATCATGTGCAACCCGAGGAGCGCTGCGAGGACTTTCCCCAGGCTCGGGTCCCGATCCGACAACGGCGCTCGCCTGAACTCAGATACCGTGGCGGGTTGCGAGTGCGGGTGAGCCGCATTCTGCCCGGCCACGTGAACAAGGACTTTTCGCGATGGCTGATTTTTCCGATTTTCACGTTGCCGATATTTCCCTTGCCGGCTGGGGCCGCAAGGAACTGGATATCGCTGAAACCGAAATGCCGGGCTTGATGGCGCTGCGCGACGAATACCGCGCCGCCCAGCCCTTGCGCGGCGCGCGCATCGCCGGCAGCCTGCACATGACGGTGCAAACCGCGGTGCTGATCGAGACGCTGACGGCGCTGGGGGCCGAGGTGCGCTGGGCGTCGTGCAACATCTTTTCCACCCAGGACCACGCCGCCGCGGCCATCGCGGCTTCCGGCGTGCCGGTGTTCGCCTTCAAGGGCGAGAGCCTGGACGAATACTGGGAGTTCAGCCACCGGATCTTCGAGTGGCCGGAAGGCACGCCCGCCAACATGATTCTGGACGACGGCGGCGACGCCACCTTGTTGCTGATGCTGGGCAGCAAGGCGGAGCGCGACATCGGCGTCATCGCCCACGCCACCAACGAGGAAGAGGCCGCGCTGTTCGCCTCGATCAAGCGCCACCTGGCCATCGATCCGCAGTGGTACTCCAGGCGTCTGGCTCACATCAAGGGCGTGACCGAAGAGACCACCACCGGCGTGCATCGCCTCTACCAGCTGGAGAAGGACGGCCAGTTGCCGTTCCCGGCGATCAACGTCAACGACTCGGTCACCAAGTCCAAATTCGACAACCTCTACGGCTGCCGCGAGAGCCTGGTGGACGGCATCAAGCGCGCCACCGACGTGATGATCGCCGGCAAGGTGGCGGTGGTGCTGGGCTACGGCGACGTGGGCAAGGGTTGCGCGCAAAGCCTGCGCGGCCTGGGCGCCACGGTATGGGTTACCGAAATCGATCCGATCTGCGCGCTGCAGGCGGCGATGGAAGGCTACCGCGTGGTGCGCATGGACGAGGTGGCCGATCAGGCCGACATCTTCGTCACCGCCACCGGCAACGTCGGCGTGATCAATCACGAGCACATGAAGAAGATGCGCAACAACGCCATCGTCTGCAATATCGGCCATTTCGACAGCGAAATCGAAGTCGCCAGCCTGCGCCAGTATCGCTGGGACAACATCAAGCCGCAGGTGGACCACATCGTCTTCCCGGACGGCAAGCGCATCATCCTGCTGGCCGAAGGCCGGCTGGTGAACCTGGGTTGCGCCACCGGCCACCCCAGCTTCGTGATGTCAAACTCCTTCACCAACCAGGTGCTGGCGCAGATCGAAATCTTCGCCAACGGCCAGCAATACGCCAAGAAGGTGTACGTGCTGCCCAAGCATCTGGACGAGAAGGTGGCGCGTCTGCATCTGGCGCGCATCGGCGCCCGGCTCACCGAGCTGTCCGACCAGCAGGCCGCCTACATCAGCGTGCCCAAGCAAGGCCCATATAAGCCGGACCACTATCGTTATTGATTATTGAACCAAGGCGCAACGGGCAGCCCCCATAGAATGGAGCTGTCCGTTTTTTTCAGGAGAGGCGATGAACTCGCAGCAATGGTTGGAATGGGTGGCGCGGCGGCGAGAGGCTTTGGCCGGCGGCGGCATGGATTATGCCGACACTCAGATGCTTGAGCGGGAGTGGCATGCGCAGGTGGCTAGCCAAGGCCATGGCGAGCTGGCGCGTGCGGGAACCCAACCCACTCTGGAAAATAAGCTATGGGAGCTGGAGCGCGCAGTGCGCTACGCCGCTATGAACCAAAAGCTATCGAATTCAGGCCTGAGCGACAGGGTCGATAAAATATGAGCGTTGCCAACCGTACCTTCAGTTTCGAATTCTTTCCGCCCAAGACGCCGGAAGGGATCGCCAAGCTGCGCACCACGCGCCAACAGCTGGCGCAATTCAAGCCGCAGTTCTTCTCCGTCACCTTCGGCGCCGGCGGCACCACCCGCGACGGCACCTTGTCGACGGTGCTGGAAATCCGCAGCGAAGGCCTCGCCGCCGCGCCGCACCTGTCCTGTATCGGCTCCACCCGCGACAACATCGCCGCCATCCTCGACGAATACCGCAACAACGGCATCCGCCATCTGGTGGCGCTGCGCGGCGACATCCCCTCCGGCATGGTGGCGGCCGGCGAATTCCGCTACGCCAACGAGCTGGTGGAGTTCATCCGCGCCGAGCACGGCGACCACTTCCACATCGAGGTGGCGGCCTATCCCGAGTTCCACCCGCAGGCGCGCTCGGCCGAAGACGATCTCAACAACTTCGTGCGCAAGGTGCGCGCCGGGGCCAACTCGGCGATGACCCAGTACTTTTTCAACGCCGACGCCTATTTCCGCTTCGTAGACGAAGCGCAGGCGCGCGGGGTGGATATCCCCATCGTGCCGGGCATCATGCCGATTGCCAATTTCGGCCAGCTATGCCGCTTCTCCGACATGTGCGGCGCGGAAGTGCCGCGCTGGCTCAGGCAGCGGATGCAGGCTTATTACGACGACACCGCCTCGATACGGGCGCTGGGGCTGGACGTGGTGACCGAGCTGTGCGACCGCCTGTTGCAGGGCGGCGCGCCCGGTCTGCACTTCTACACCCTGAACCAGGCCGGGCTGGTATCCACCATCTGGCAGCGGCTGGGTTTGTAACCGTCCGGAGCGCGCATGAAAAATGGCCCTTGCGGGCCATTTTCCATTGCGGGCGCGGCGAGCGGTTACATTCCGCGCAACTGTCCCAGCGGCAGCGCCGTGGTGCGCTTGATCTCCTTGAGGACGAAGCTGGATTTCACGTCCTCCACGCCGGGGTGTTGCAGCAACTCGTCCATCACGAAGCGCGAGAAGTGCTCCATGTCTTCGAAGTACACCTGCAGCAGGTAATCCATCTCGCCGGTCATGGCGAAGCAATTGATCACCTCCTGCCAGTTCTGCACCGCTTCGATGAAGCTTTGCAGATGGACGTTGCCGCGCTTTTCCAGGGTGACGCGCACCCAAGCTTGCAGGCCCAGCCCGATGTGGGCCGGGTCCAGCAGCGCCACGTATTGGCGGATGACTCCCGATTCTTCCAGCTGCTTCAGGCGGCGCAGGCAGGGCGAGGGCGATAATGCCACGCGCTCGGCCAGTTCGACGTTGGTTAGTCTACCGTCATGCTGCAGCTCGGCCAGAATACGCAAGTCTGTCTTATCTAGGGTAAGACTTGGCATGTTTTCTCCTGATCTTCGTTTTGTTGTGACATTTTATTCTTGGTTATCGCGCATGCAAGATTATTTAGCAAGATAATTGCCGCGCGCTTTCCATAGAATAAAAAGCCTAAAAATACAAAGCACATGGCAGCGCTAGACTGCCGCTAGTGTGTAGCAGCAAAACAAAGGAGTTGTCGGAGGAGAGTTCGTCGCGCCGCTGCCGCATGGCCGGCGCGTTCAGTTGCGCCGGCGTCCGCCGTCGTTTCGTCTTTTTCCTTCCCGTCCCCTTTGTCTGCCTGATGCCCCGATTTCGGCTAGCCGCAATTTTGTGGTGCTGACGGGCTGCTTGTCCTAGTAACGCAAGCCGGCTCAAGCCGTTTACACGCTATATCCATGCCGCAACGCGTCGTACCCGCCAGCTCGACAGAGCCAAGCACAACAAGAGGAGAAACAGATGAAAATGGAAGCCATGCTGCAAAACCCGCTCGCGACCGACGGTTTCGAGTTTGTCGAATACACCGCCCCCGACGCCGCCGGCATCGAGAAGCTGCGCCAGCTGTTCCTGTCGCTGGGCTTTGCCGAGGTGGCCCGCCATCGCAGCAAGGATGTCAGCCTGTTCCGCCAGGGCGATATCAACTTCATCCTCAACGCCGAGCGCAGCCAGCCGGCCAGCGAGTTCGCCCAGGCGCACGGCCCGTCCGCTTGCGCCATGGCCTGGCGCGTCAAGGACGCCGCCAGGGCGTACGAATACGCGCTGTCCCACGGCGCCAAGCCGTACCAGCGCCCGGTGGGCGCGATGGAGCTCAACATCCCGGCGGTGCAGGGCATCGGCGGCTCGGCCCTGTACTTCGTCGATCGCTACGGCAAGGACAAGGACATCTACGAGATCGATTTTGTGCCGCTGGAGGGCGTGGACCAGCACCCGGCGGGCGTCGGCCTGACCCTGATCGACCACCTGACCCATAACGTCAAGCGCGGCAATATGGCCACCTGGGCCGATTTCTACACCGGCATCGGCAACTTCCGCGAAATCCGCTACTTCGACATCGAAGGCAAGCTCACCGGCCTGGTGTCCAAGGCGATGACCAGCCCCTGCGGCAAGATCCGCATCCCGATCAACGAATCGTCCGACGACAAGAGCCAGATCGAGGAATTCCTGCGCCAGTACAACGGCGAAGGCATCCAGCACATCGCGCTGACCACCGACGACATCTACGCCACGGTGGAAACGCTGAAGGCGCGCGGCACCCGCTTCCTGGATACCCCGGACACCTATTACGCCAAGGTGGATCAGCGCGTGCCGGGCCACGGCGAGGACGTGGCCCGCCTGCAGAAGAACAGCATCCTGATCGACGGCGCGCCGGTGGAGGGCATCCTGCTGCAGATCTTCACCGAAACGGTGATCGGGCCGATCTTCTTCGAGATCATCCAGCGCAAGGGCAACGAGGGCTTCGGCGAGGGCAACTTCAAGGCCCTGTTCGAGTCAATCGAAGAAGACCAGATCCGCCGCGGCGTGCTGAAAGCCTGAGGCCGTCAGCCGTTGAAAATGATTCTGAGCGCCCTTGCTTGCTCCTTGGGAAAGTTGGAAGCAAGGGCGACCCAAGAAATTGGCCACGGAAACACACGGAAGGGCACGGAATAATCAAGAGGCGGAGCCTGCTCCCATCAAGGGGCAAGAACTTGAACTTTGGGTTTCTTCCGTGTTTTCTGTGTGCTTCAGTGGCAAAAAGGATTCTGAACAATGCGTAAATGGATCAGTTTTCCACACCGCGAAGGCACGGTTTCGCGTCAGGCGCACGTCGACTTGCCGGCCGAGGGCATCTACGAGCGCGAGGTGGGCCGCAGCGGTTTCTTCGGTCCGGCCACTCATCTGCACCACAAGCATCCGCCCACCGGCTGGAGCGCCTGGGAGGGCCCGTTGCGCCCGCGCGCCTTCGATCTGAACGAGTTGCCGCACGGCGTCGCCGCGCCTTGGGACGCGCCGCTGGTGTTGCACAACGCCCGGTGCAAGCTGCGCATCTGGACCTGCGACACGGCCATGACCCGGCTGTTTCGCAACGCCGACGGCGACGACATGCTGTTCATCCACGCCGGCAGCGGCGAGCTGTTTTGCGATTACGGCCATTTGAGCTATCGCGACGGCGATTATCTGCTGATCCCGCGCTCCACCAGCTGGCGCATCGAACCGGCGTCGCCCACCACCATGCTGCTGATCGAAACCAGCAACGGCGCGTATCAATTGCCGGAAAAAGGCCTGGTCGGCCCGCACGCCATCTTCGACGAGGCGATGCTGGACGTGCCGGCCATCGACGACGCCTTCCGCGCGCAGCAGACCGAGGACGAATGGCAAGTGGTGATCAAGCGCCGCGGCGCGCTCTCCACCGTCACCTACCCATTCAACCCGCTGGACGCCATCGGCTGGCACGGCAATATCGCCGTGGCCCGCATCAACTGGCGCGACATCCGCCCGCTGATGAGCCACCGTTATCACCTGCCCCCGTCGGCGCACACCACGTTTGTGGCCGACGGTTTCGTGATCTGCACCTTCGTGCCCAGGCCGATCGAGTCCGACCCCGGCGCCTTGAAAGTGCCGTTCTATCACAACAACGACGATTACGACGAAGTGATCTTCTATCACGCCGGCGACTTCTTCAGCCGCGACAACATCAAGCCGGGCATGCTGACCTTCCATCCGGCCGGCTTCACCCATGGTCCGCATCCCAAGGCCTTCGCCAAGGCGATGACCGAGCCGAAGAAGTTCACCGACGAAGTGGCGGTGATGATAGACACCCGCGACGCGCTGGAGCCGGGGCCGGACATGGCCGGCGTCGAGTGGCAGGGCTACGTGGACAGCTGGAAACCCAAACAGGCTTGAGGCCATCGCCGGCGCGCCGCTCGGCGCGGCGCGTTTCCCGCCGGCTCCGGATAGCCCGCGACGCCATCGCGTTCAGGCCCAGCCGGAAAATCGATACACGAGGAATGGCCCCCGCGGCCGCCAGCAGAAAGAACATCAAGATGAAATTAGCCACCTACCAGAACCATACCCGCGACGGCCAGTTGCTGGTCGTCAGCCGCGATCTTGCCCGCGCCGTGGCCGTGCCCGATATCGCCGCCACCTTGCAGCAGGCGCTGGACCACTGGACCGTCGCCGAGCCGCGTCTGCAGGAAGTGTACGCCGCGCTCAATCACGGCCAGGTGCCGGGCGAATTCGCCTTCGATCAGGCGCGGTGCCACAGCCCGCTGCCGCGCGCCTATCAATGGGCCGACGGCAGCGCCTATCTCAATCACGTGGCGCTGGTGCGCAAGGCCCGCGGCGCCGAGGTGCCGGAGAGCTTCTACCACGACCCGCTGATGTACCAGGGCGGCTCGGACGCCTTCCTGCCGCCGCGCGCCGACATCCCGCTGCGCGACGAGGCCTGGGGCCTGGATTTCGAGGGCGAAGTGGCCGTCATCACCGGCGACGTGCCCTTGGGCGCGCCGGCCGATGAAAAGCACATCCGGCTGCTGATGCTGGTCAATGATGTGTCGCTGCGCAATCTGATTCCGGGCGAGCTGGCCAAGGGCTTCGGCTTCTTTCAGAGCAAGCCTGCCACCGCCTTCTCGCCGGTGGCGGTGACGCCGGACGAGCTGGGCGACGCCTGGCAGGGCGGCAAGGCGCACCTGCCTCTGCTGGTCGATTACAACGGCAAGCGTTTCGGCCAGCCCAACGCCGGCGTGGAGATGCAATTCAATTTCCCGCAGCTGGTGGCGCACGTCTCCAGGACGCGCGAGCTGGCAGCCGGCTCCATCGTCGGCTCCGGCACCGTCTCCAACCATGACCGCAGCGTCGGTTTCTGCTGCCTGGCCGAAATCCGCATGATAGAAATCATCGAGCAAGGCGCGGCGCAGACGCCGTTCATGAAGGCGGGCGACACCATCCGCATCGAAATGCTGGACGCCGCCGGGCGCAGCATTTTCGGCGCCATCGAACAAAAGGTGGCGGCGCATGGCTGAGCGGGTGCTGTACGGCTATTACCGCTCCAGCGCCGCTTATCGCGCGCGGATCGCCCTCAATCTCAAGGGGCTGGCCTACCAGTACCGCGCGGTGAATCTGCTCAAGGGCGAGCAGAGCAGCCCCGCGTATCTGGCCGTCAATCCCCACGGCCTGGTGCCGCTGCTGGACGACGGCGGGGTGAGGATCGCGCAGTCGCTGGCGATTTGCGAATATCTGGACGAAGCCTATCCCGACTCGCCGCGTCTGCTGCCCGCAGCCCCGGCGGCGCGGGCGCAGGCGCGGGCCGTGGCGCTTGCCATCGCCGCCGATATCCATCCGTTGCAAAACCCGCGGGTGGGCAAATATCTGCAGGCCGAGTTCGGCGTCGGCGAGGAAGGCAAGACCGCGTGGATTCGCCACTGGATACGCGTCGGCTTTGACGCCCTGGAGCCGCAGCTGGCCGCCGTTCCGGCGCGTTACGCGCTGGGCGATCAGCCTACGCTGGCCGACGTCTGCCTGCTGCCGCAGGTGTTCAGCGCGCGGCGCTTCGGCGTCGATCTGGCCGCCTATCCGCATATCGTCCGCGTGGCCGAGGCGCTGGAGCGCTTGCCCGAGGTGGCGGCCGCCCATCCGTCCTTGCAGCCGGATGCGGTTTGAGCGCAATCGAGGCGGTTTGCGCCGTGCGCCGCCCGATGGCGAACGGCCGCGGCCGGGGCGGAATCCTGCCGCTGCATAAGACTTTGTTTTGGCAGGCCCTCCCTTGATGCGGGCCGTTTTCTTTCGTTTTTTTGCAATTATTTCTTGACGCAAAGGGCTTGGTCTGATTAAATGCGTGGCTCTGACGGCGCGACAGCGCTAGAGGAAAAGTGGCCAGTTAGCTCAGTTGGTAGAGCAGCGGATTGAAAATCCGCGTGTCCGTGGTTCGATTCCGCGACTGGCCACCACAGCAAGGCCAGTTAGCTCAGTTGGTAGAGCAGCGGATTGAAAATCCGCGTGTCCGTGGTTCGATTCCGCGACTGGCCACCAGAATACGACGCCCAGCTCCCCGAGCTGGGCGTTTTGCGTTGCAGCGCCGGTTTTATCGTTTTTGCTGCATTTTCCGGCATTTCCAGATAATTCCGGCTTGCGCCGCAAGGACGCCGCGTGCGTATTTCAGGCTATTTTCCCGATGCCGAGATCGGGCATGTCCCGACGCGCCGCCGCTATCTGCATCGCGAGGAGCCGCGGCGGCGGGGCGGCCTGCGCTGATGGCCGGCGTTTTGCGCAAACGCAACGAAGTGGTCGCCAAGTGGTCTGATGTCGCCGATAGCAGCGTATAATCAAGGGCTTCTGCTGTTCCGGAGCTAGCATGGTTTACCGTTTCATCGCCTCAGACCTCGACGGCACGCTGCTGGACGCGCACCACGCCGTCAATTCCCTCACCGCTGAAACCTTGCAGGCGCTGGCCGGGCAGGGCGTGCAGTTCGCCATCGCCACCGGCCGCCATTATCTGGACGTGAAAAGCATACGCCAGACGTTGGGAGTGAGCGCGCACCTGATTACCTCCAACGGCGCGCGGGTTCACGATCCGGACGACCGGCTGATCCATAGCCAGGACATCGACGCCGAGTTGGTTCGCAGCATCGCCCAGCCGGAGTTCGCCGACGGCGTCATACTCAACTTCTATCTGGACGAAGGCTGGCTGATCGATCAGCCCAGCCAGGCGCTGCTGGACATGCACCAGGACTCCGGCATGGGATATCGGGTGTGCGATCTGGCGCGCCACGACGGGGCTGGGGTGTGCAAGGTGCTCTACATCGGGCCGCACCAGCATCTGCTGGGCATAGAACGGCGCCTGCGCGCGCGCTACGGCGACCGCCTGTACATCACCTTCTCGCTGGAGCATTGCCTGGAAGTGATGGCCGCCGGCGTCTCCAAGGGGCATGCGCTGGAGCTGGTGCTGGGCCGGCTGGGGATTCCCGCCAGCCAGTGCCTGGCATTCGGCGACGGTCAGAACGATGTCGAGCTGTTGCAGGCCGCCGGCCACCCGCGAGTGATGGCCAACGCCCATCCGCGGCTGGCCGAGCGGTTGCCGCAGGCGCGCCGCATCGGCCATCACGCCGACTCCGGCGTGGCGCGGCATCTGCGGCAGCTGTTCGAGCTGGCCGTCTGATCCGGCTTGCGCCAAACAAAACGCCAGCCCGGCATGCCGGGCTGGCGTTTTTGCTGGCAGCCGCCGTCAGGCGGCCTTGAGGCTTACTTCTGCAGCGCGCGGGCCACGTCGGCCGCCTGCTCGCCCACGATCAGGTGCCATACGCCCGGGGATACCTCGGTGATGGCGACCACGCCGGCGGCGTGGGCCGCGTCGTGGTTGAACTGGGCGGCCTGCTTCAGCTCGACGCGCAGGCGGGTGTGGGCGATGGCTTCCACCTTGATCAGGTTGCCGCTGCCGCCCAGCGCTTGCTTGAGCTGTTCGGCGTTGGCGTGAGCCGCGGCGGACAGGGTGGAGACCGCTTTTTCGGCTGCTTCCACCACGCCTGCGCTGGCGCTGACCGCTGCCGAGACTTCGGCGTCGGCGCCGGCGCTGCGCAGGTAGATTTCCATGTCGGTTTTCAGGTTCTCGGATTGCGGTCCGAAGATGGCCTGAATCCCGCTGCCTACCACTACCACGCCGGACGCGCCCATGGCTTTCAGCTTGGGCTGGTCAACCTTGGCGGTATCCTGCACGGCGATGCGCAGACGGGTGATGCAGGCATCCAGGCTGCGGATGTTGCTGCGGCCGCCGAAGGCCAGCACCAGTTCGCGGGCGCGCTGGTCTTCGCTGAAGGCGGTGGAGGTCTTGCTGCTTTCGTCTTCGCGGCCAGGGGTCTTCAGGTTGAACTTGGCGATCACGAAGCGGAACACGCTGTAATAGATCACGGCGTAGATCGGACCGAGGATGAAGACGTAGCCGGCGTGCTTGGACTTGTCGCCGATCAGGTTGAACATCAGGAAGTCGATGCCGCCTTGCGAGAAGGTGAAACCCATGTGCATGTCCAGCGTGTTGGCCACGAATTGCGCGGAGGCGGCCAGGCAGGCGTGGATGAAGTACAGCACCGGAGCCACGAACAGGAAGGAGAACTCGATCGGTTCGGTAATGCCGGTCAGGAACGAGGTCAGCGCGGCGGAAATCATGATGCCGCCCACCTTGACGCGGTTTTCCGGCTTGGCCGAGTGCCAGATGGCGATGGCGGCGGCCGGCAGGCCGAACATCTTGAACAGGAAGGCGCCGGACAGGATGCCCGCGGTCGGGTCGCCGGCGAAGAAGCGGTTGATGTCGCCGCTTACCACCTTGCCTGCCGCGTCGGTGTAGGAGCCCATTTCAAAGAAGAACGGCACGTTCCAGATGTGGTGCAGACCGAACGGAATCAGCAGACGCTCGACGAAGCCGTACACGGTGGCGGCGGTGCGCGGGTCGCTCACCGCGGCCCAGTGCGAGAAGGTCTTGATGCCGTTGCCGATCGGAGGCCAGACGAAGGACAGCACCGCGCCCAGCGCGATGGCGCTGATGGCGGTGATGATGGGCACGAAGCGCTTGCCGGCGAAGAAGCCCAGGTATTCGGGCAGTTTGATCCGGTAGAAGCGGTTGAACATGTAGGCGGCGAGACCGCCGGCCAGGATGCCGCCGAACACGCCGGTCTGGATCGACGGCAGGCCCATGATGGTGTCGGGTTTGACGCCCATCAGTCCGGCCATGACGCCCAGGGTGACGGTGGTGACCAGATGGCCGATCACGGCGGCGATGGCGGCGACGCCGTCGTTTTCCGTGAAGCCGAGCGCCACGCCCACGGCGAAGATCAGCGGCAGGTTGCCGAAGATCACATCGCCGGAATGCTTCATCAGCGACAGAATCGCCAGGGCGATGGTGTTCTGGGTGTGGAAATCGGTTGCGCCGATACCCAGCAGCAAACCGGCCACCGGCAATACCGCCACCGGCAACATCAAGGCTTTGCCGATCTTCTGAAGATTGGCGAATGCTGAATTAAACATGGTTGATATCCCTGTTTTTATGCTTGTGGAATCTCCAGCGGCAGTGACGCCGCCTCCCCTACCCAAACCCCGTCGCCGGGCCGCGCGCCATTGCCTGCGCCCGCCCGGCACCACCAGAATAGGCGGCGATCTCCCCGAGCGAAACGCTGGCGTTCGGCCTGGCGGCGAGGAATGTCGTTAGCGCGCCTGGCTATTGAGGCGCTCGCGCACTTCGGTCACGGTGGACATGGCCAGGATGTCCTTGGCCAGTTGCTGGCATTCGCTCAGATCCCAGCGCGACAGCGTGGCCTTGATGGACGCCAGCGCCGGCACGCTGCCGGACAGCTCGGTCACGCCCATGCCCACCAGCAGCGGCGCGGCGCGTTCGTCGGAGGCCAGGCCGCCGCAGACGCCCACCCACTTGCCGTGGGCGCGCGCGCCCTCGCAAGTCAGCGCGATCATGTTCAGCACCGCCGGGTGCAGCGCATCTGCCTGCTTGGCCAGCTGCGGGTGGCCGCGGTCCATGGCCAGCACGTACTGGGTCAGGTCGTTGGTGCCGATGGAGAAGAAGTCCACTTCCGGCGCGAAGCGGTCGGCCAGCACGGCGGCGGACGGCACTTCGATCATGATGCCGACCTTGACGTCATGCTGGCCGGTGGCGGCCTGCTCTTCGGCCAGGATGGCCTTGGCGGCGCGCAATTCGTCCAGCGAGGCGATCATCGGGAACATGATGTGCAGGCGGGTGAGCGGCGCGGCGCGCAGGATGGCGCGCAGCTGGGTGCGCAACAGATCCGGGCGGTCGAGGCTGACGCGGATGCCGCGCAGGCCGAGGAAGGGGTTGTCTTCCTTCGGCAGCGGCAGGTAGGACAGCGGCTTGTCGCCGCCCACGTCCAGCGTGCGCACGACCAGCGGGCGGTTCTTGCCCAGCGCTTCGGCCACTGCGCAGTATTCGGCGGCCTGTTCTGCTTCGGTCGGCGCGGTGTCGCGGTTGTCGAACAGGAATTCGGAGCGCAAGAGGCCGACGCCTTCGGCGCCCTTGGCCACCGCCTCGCGCGCGTCGGCGGCGTTGCGGATGTTGGCGACCACGTCGATGCGCACGCCGTCGCGGGTGTGGGCGTCCTGGTGGGAGCTGGCGGCCTCGGCGGCGCGGCGCTCGGCCAGACGGGCGATGTCCCGTTCGGCGGCGGCCAGTTGCTCGGCGCTAGGCGCGATGGCCAGCGTGCCCTGGTTGCCGTCCAGGATCACCTGCTGGCCTTCCGGCAGCTTGAGCGCGGCCTGCGAAATGCCGCAGATCGCGGGAATGCCCATGGCGCGGGCCAGGATGGCCACGTGGCTGGTGGCGCCGCCGGTGCGGGTACAGAAGCCGGCTACCTTGGCGGGGTCGAGCGAAGCGGTATCGGACGGCGCCAGGTCTTCGGCGATCAGGATGGAGCCGGCTTCCAGCTCCAGCGCGGCCTGTTTGACGCCGGCCAGCAGGGCCAGCACGCGGCGGCCCACGTCGCGGATGTCGTTGGCGCGTTCGCGCAGCAGCGGGTTGTCCTGGGCTTCCAGGCGCGCGGAGTAGGCGCTGAAGGCGGCGCGCCAGGCCCAGCCGGCGGACTTGCCTTCCGCCAGCGCGGCGTAAGTCAGCGCCAGCAGGTCAGGGTCCTGCAGCAGTTCCTGGTGCATGGACAGGATGTTGCGTTGCGCCTGGTCCTGCTGCTGGGACTTGATCGATTCGATCTGCTCAGCGGCCTCCTCGCAGGCGCGGGTGAACAGTTGCTGCTCGACGATATTGCCCTGGCCCTGCTCGGGCACGTCGAATTCTTGCAGGCGGTGATGGACGATGCGGCCGATGGCGATGCCGGGGGAGGCGCCGACGCCGACCAGCAGGCCGTCGGTTTCCTTCTGCAGCGGCGCGACAGCCGGGGCGGCCGGCGCGGTCGGGGCTTCGTCTTCCTTCTCGCCGCAGCGATCGCGCAGCAGCTGCGACAGCTCGGCCACCGCCGCTTCGGCGTCGGGGCCGGTGGCGCGCACTTGCACGGTGTCGCCCTTGGCGGTGGACAGGCCCATGATGGCGACCACCGATTTGGCGTTGGCGCTGCGCTCGTCGAGGATCAGTTCGATGTCGGAGGAGAAGCTCTTGGCCTTGCTGGCGAATACCGCGGCAGGGCGGGCGTGCAGGCCGGCCGGGTTGGGAATGACGATGTCGGAGGAGAGCACCGGCTCGCCGCCGCCGGCGCTTTGCGCGGCGACGCCGTTGGCGAGCTCCAGGCTCAATACCACGTCCTTGCCGGCGGCGACCATGCCCTGGGCGGGGTGCATCTTCAGCACGCTCTCGCCGTTGGTGACGATGATCTGGGTCAGCAGGCTGGCGGCGTTGCAGGCGACGTGGTCCAGGTCGAACTCGATCACCGGCTGGCCGGCGGCCACCTTGTCGCCCTGGCCGACCAGCGGCCGGAAGCCCTTGCCCTTGAGCATCACGGTATCGATGCCGACATGGACCATGACCTCGACGCCTTCGGCGGAAGTGATGGTCAGCGCATGATTGGCCGAGTGCAAGTTGCTGACGGTGCCTGCCACAGGTGCCAGCAGGGTGTTGGTGGTCGGGTCCAGCGAGATCCCGTCGCCCACCATCTTGCCCGCGAACACCGGGTCCGGAACGCTTTCCAAGGAGACTAGCCACCCGGAGAGCGGCGCGAGAATGTCGAGTCTTGGTGCGGTGGTACCCATGTGAAACTCCTCAAATCGTGGATAATTCCAGTCGTTTTATTACGAGTGTTAATCAGACTTATGCTGATTTGGTCTTAGCGTTAGCCCGCTAGAGTACACTTTGCGCAGTGGCTTGTCTTTTCTAGTTTTCCAGAAAAATGGCAGGCATGTTGCGTCTTGATGTCAGCGACCGGGTTTATGCGTATCTTGCCTACTTTGTAGTTAAACTACATACAAATTATGCAGCCGCTTGATGGCAATCAAGAAAATAAGCCAGTTAGGAATATCCATGTGGTATGACGCGCCGCATCAAAAGGCCGCAATCGGCGCGGGGGAGGGCTTTGGCGCGGGAGGCGCGCCGGGCGGCGGGCTGTTGCATTTTTGTGATCATGCGCCAGCCGCGGGGGAAGACGACGCGAAAACGCCGCCGGTGCAGGGCGTCGGCGGCGTGGAGGCGGGAGAGGATCAGGCCAGTTTGGCGGCGCGGGACTTGCCGCCGTCGCCGAGCAGGAACAGCGCGAGCGAGCTGGCGATCAGGAAGGCCGGATATTCCCAGCCGCCGCCTTCGTTGGCGAACATCCAGCCCTTGGCGCCGTGCACCAGCACGATGGTGCCGAGCAGCAGCGGAGTGAGCAGCAAGGCTACCCAGCGGGCGCGGAAGCCGGCCAGCAGCAACAAGCCGCCGCCGATTTCGGCGACAATGGACAGGTAGCCGACGAAGCCGGGCAGGCCCAGGCTGGCGAAATAGCCGGCGGTGCCGGCCGGGGTGAAGACGAAGAGCTTGAGCGAGCCGTGGGCGAGGTACATCAGGCCCAGCGACAGACGCAGGATCAGAGTGGCAAGAGCGGGATTTTCAAAGCGGTTCATGGTGGCGGCTTTCGGTAAATGAGAGATGCTTGCATTTCACCATGCTCTGTTTGATTAATAAATCCGTCATTTAGAAAAACATTGTTTACCAGGATGAACGTATGGACCGTTTTTCGGAAATCCGGGCCTTTGTCTGCGTCGCCGAGCAAGGCAGCTTCGCTGCGGCGGCCGAGCGCTTGCAGCTGTCGCGCGCCATGGTGACCAAGCTGGTGGCGGCGCTGGAAAACCGCCTGGGCGCGCGGCTGATGCACCGGACCACCCGGCGGCTGTCGCTGACCGAAGCGGGGGAGATGTATTTGTCGCAAGCCGGCGGCCTGCTGGCGGAGCTGGACGAGCTGGACGCGCGCTTGTCGCAGGGGGCGAGCAGCCCGGCCGGACGCCTGCGGGTGGCCGCGCCGGTGTCGTTCGGCATGCGTTACCTGGGGCGCATCGTGGCCGGCTTTCATCAGCGCCATCCGCAGATCGAAGTGGAGCTGAGCCTGAACGACAGGCGGGTGGACCTGGTGGAGGAGGGCTTCGACGTGGCGGTGCGGGTGTCCAATCTCAGCGACTCGACGCTGGTGGCGCGCCGGCTGGCGCGCATCCACGACCTGCTGGCGGCCTCGCCCGACTATCTGGCCAGGCACGGCGAGCCGCGGCGGCCCGAGGATCTGGCCCAGCATCAATGCCTGAGCTACGCGCTGACCTCGCAACCCAATCTGTGGGACTACACCGCGCCGGACGGCAGCCAGGGCAAGGTCAAGGTCAAGGGGCCGCTCAAGGCCAATAACGGCGACGTGCTGACCGACGCCGCGGCCAACGGCATGGGCATCGTGCTGCAGCCGCGTTTCCTGCTGGAGGAAGGCCTGCGCGACGGCCGGCTGGTGGCGGTGCTGCCGGATTACAACTGGCACAGCCTGGACGTGTCCGCGCTCTATCCCGCGCGGCGGCACGTGCCGGGCAAAGTGAGGGTGTTCGTCGAGTATCTGAGCGAATTCTTCGCGGCGCGCTGACGGCGGCAATGAAAAATGGCCCGGATATCCGGGCCATCTTTTTCTCCGCCGCGCGGATCAGGGGTAGAACCAGTACAGGCTGTAGCCCATGGCGTGCACCTTGCCCGCGTCCAGCCGCATGGTGATCTTGAGTTCGCTGTTGGCGTTGAAGTGATCGCGCTTGGCGTCGTCAGGCTTCAGGTATTCCTTGGGCGCGAACACCTTGCGGATCAGTACCTGATCGTCGGCGTCCTTCAGCGTGACTTCCAGCATCGGGTAGGCCTGGGCGAACGGCGCGTGGTTTTTCAGCGTCGCCGACAGCTGGATCAGATTGGGGTGATCCGGCACGAAGGCGAGCTCCGACCATTCGGTGCGGATCAGCGCGATATCGGTGGGCCAGGGCACCTTGCAACCCATGGCTTGGCACATCGCTTCCAGCGCCGGGCGGCTTTCCGGGACTTCGGCGGCGATGCGGGTGCGATTGATGAACACCAGCTGGCCGATCAGCAGCAGGATGCCCAATACCGACAGGGCGGCGAACAGTCCGGTGAGCAAGGGGTTGCGCCGCGGCGGGGCGTCGTCCAGCCCGTCGTCGGTGCTGGGCAGCGGCTCTTGCGGCGGGCGCGGATGCGGCTTTTCGGCGAAGATGGGCTCGCTCGGCGTTTCCGCCGGCGGGACTTCCGCGCGACGACGGCTGCCGAACACTTCCGGCTCGGCCTGAGGAGCGGCGGCCGGCTGGGCCATCGGTTCGGGCTCTTCGAAAGGATTGCCTATCGGCGCGCTGACATGGCGATTCTGCATCGCCTCGGCCAGCGCGCGCTGAAAGGCCTCGGCTTCGGCGCTGTGGTCTTCGGCTGCGGGCGTCGAGGTTTCCGCGGCCGCGTAGGATGGGCGCGGAGCTTCGAATTCCATGGCCGGCGCTGCAGGAGGAGCGCTGTCCCGCGGGTCGAAGTCCGGCACTTCCAGCTCGAAATCGTCCGGCTCTTGGCGGCTTGCCGGGGCCGGCATGGCGCTCGGAGCCGGCCGCGGGGCGACCGGAGGCTGCGCCTGCGGCGCGGCCACGAAGTGATCCGGAGCCTTGAACACATGCGAACAGCGCCCGCAGCGCACCAGTCCGTTGGCGGCCGCCAACTGGGCGTCATTGACCTTGAAACGGGTCTGGCAGTTTGGGCACTGAGTCGTATATGTCATACCTTAGGCGCGTCGGGTTCCTGTCAGTCGGGTCCACCCTTCGTCGAACACCGGAGCGTCCATCTCGAACCATTGGGCGTAGATGGCGGACAGCTCTTCGGCCTGCTCGGCGAGGATGCCGGATAGCACGATTCTA
Source organism: Xenophilus sp. AP218F (assembly GCA_002213445.1). Taxonomy (GTDB): domain Bacteria; phylum Pseudomonadota; class Gammaproteobacteria; order Burkholderiales; family Chromobacteriaceae; genus Chromobacterium. Next base: position 163,090 of record NJIE01000017.1, read on the forward strand.
CCACCGGTTTTGACGTGGCTTGCCAGCAACTCGCCCAGCATGCGCAGCGGGTTGGCCAGAATATTGGCCAGCACCACGTCGTAGGCGGCTTCCGGATTCTGGTCCGGCAGGAAGAAATCGGCCTGGACGCCGTTCTGCTCGGCGTTGTCGCGGCTGGCGCGCACCGCCTGGGCGTCGATGTCGATGCCCACGGCCGAGGCCGCGCCCAGCTTCAGCGCGGCGATGGCGAGGATGCCGGAGCCGCAGCCGTAGTCGAGCACGGATTCGCTGCCGGCCAGGTGCTTGTCCAGCCACTGCAGGCAGAGGCGGGTGGTCGGGTGGCTGCCGGTGCCGAAGGCGAGGCCGGGGTCGAGCTGCAGATTGACCGCATTCGGCTCCGGCGCTTCGTGCCAGGTGGGGGTGATCCACAGCCGGTCGGAGATGCGGATCGGTTCGAATTGCGATTGGGTGAGGCGCACCCAGTCCTGCTCTTCGACGCGCTCGACGCTGTAGGTCGGCATCGGCAGCTGGCTGGCGGTGGCGGCGGCAGCGATGATCAGCGCCGGGTCGTCGTTTTCGTCGAGCAGGGTGATGATGCGGCTCTGGCTCCACAGCTGATCGACCGGCTCGCCCGGTTCGCCGAAGATCGGCTCTTCGCGCTCGGTGCCGGCCCAGGCGTCCTCGATGGCGGTGGACAGCGCGCCGGCGTCCATCAGCGCGTCGGCCAGACGTTCGGCGACGGCGGAATCGGCGTCAATGGTGGCTTGCAACCAGGCCATCAGTGGCTCCCTTTTTTCTGTTGCGACAGGCGGTGTTCCAGATAATGGATGCTGGTGCCGCCGCGCTGGAAGGCTGAATCCAGGAACAGCTCCTGGTGCAGCGGAATATTGGTCTTGATGCCGGAAATCGCCATTTCCGACAGCGCCACCCGCATGCGGGCCATCGCCTGGTCGCGGGTGTCGCCGTAGGCGATCAGCTTGCCGACCATCGAATCATAATGCGACGGCACGGTGTAGCCCTGGTAGATGTGCGAATCGATGCGGATGCCCGGGCCGCCGGCGGGGTGATAGCTTTCGATCTTGCCCGGCGAGGGCACGAAGCTGAACGGGTCTTCGGCATTGATGCGGCATTCCATGGCGTGGCCACGCAAGACGATGTCTTTTTGCTTATAGCGCAGTTTCTCGCCGGCGGCGATGCGGATCTGCTCCTGCACGATGTCTACGCCGGTGATCATTTCGGTCACCGGGTGCTCCACCTGTACGCGGGTGTTCATTTCGATGAAGTAGAACTCGCCGTTTTCGTACAGGAATTCAAAGGTGCCGGCGCCGCGGTAGCCGATGCGGCGGCAGGCTTCGGCGCAGGCCTCGCCGATCTTCTCGCGCTGCTTGTCGGTGATGCCCGGCGCCGGCGCTTCCTCGATGATCTTCTGGTGGCGGCGCTGCATAGAGCAGTCGCGCTCGCCCAGATAAATGGCGTTGCCGTACTCGTCGGCCAGGATCTGGATTTCGATATGGCGCGGTTCCTGCAGGAACTTCTCCATATATACTGTGGAGTTGCCGAAGGCCGCGCCGGCTTCGGTGCGGGTCATCTGCACCGAGCTGATCAGCGCGCCTTCGGTGTGCACCACGCGCATGCCGCGACCGCCGCCGCCGCCGGAGGCCTTGATGATCACCGGGTAGCCGATCTTCTTGGCGATCTTGACGATCTCGGCCGGGTCGTCCGGCAGCGCGCCGTCGGAGCCGGGCACGCAGGGCACGCCGGCGGCGATCATCGCGTCCTTGGCCGACACCTTGTCGCCCATCAGGCGGATGGTGTCCGGGCGCGGGCCGATGAAGACGAAGCCGGATTGCTCGACGCGCTCGGCGAAATCGGCGTTTTCCGACAGGAAGCCGTAGCCAGGGTGGATGGCCTGGGCGTCGGTGACTTCGGCCGCGGCGATCAGCGCCGGCACGTTCAGGTAGCTTTTGCCGGAAGGAGCCGGGCCGATGCAGACCGATTCGTCGGCCAGCTTGACGTATTTGGCTTCGCGGTCGGCTTCGGAGTGCACCACCACGGTTTTGATGCCCATTTCGCGGCAGGCGCGCTGGATGCGCAGGGCGATTTCACCGCGGTTGGCGATCAGGATTTTTTCGAACATGGAATTCTCCACTGGCCACCTCGCGCGAGGCAGGCCTGTCTTTGCTGTCACGTCAAACGACAAGGGCACAGACGCTAGCCGTGCCCTGAATCAACGATGCCGTTGGGGTGCTTACTCGATGACGAACAGCGGCTCGCCGTATTCCACCGGTTGGCCGTCTTCGGCCAGGATGGCCTTGACCACGCCGGCGCGATCCGATTCGATCTCGTTCATCAGTTTCATCGCTTCGATGATGCACAGGGTGTCGCCGACGTTGACGCTTTGGCCCACTTCGACGAAAGACTTGGAGCCCGGGCTCGGCGAGCGGTAGAAGGTGCCGACCATCGGCGACTTCAGGGCGTTCTGGCTGGCGGCCGGGGCGGCGGCCGGCGCTTCGCCTGCGGCGGCAGCGGGGGCGGCGGCCGGAGCGGCGGCGTACATTTGCGGCATCGGCTGGGCGTAGCTTACCTGGGCGTTGGCCGATACGCGGGTGATGCGCACTTTTTCTTCGCCCTCGGTCACTTCCAGCTCGGCGATGCCGGATTCTTCGACCAGGTCGATCAGTTTCTTCAGTTTACGCAGATCCATTAGGCAATCCTTCGGATGGGATGTTCTTTATTACGATCAGGCGCGCGCGCCAAGATGCCGGATGGCATGGGCCAGCGCCAGTTCATAACCGTGGGCGCCCAGCCCGCAAATCACGCCAAGCGCCAGATCCGAGAAATACGAATGCTGGCGGAAGGGTTCGCGGGCGTGGACGTTGGAAAGATGTACTTCAATGAACGGCGTCTTCACCGCGGCCAGGGCGTCGCGCAGGGCGACGCTGGTGTGGGTGAAGGCGGCCGGATTGATCAGGATGAACGCCGTGCCGTCGCTTAGACATTGCTGCACGCGTTCAATCAGTACGTGTTCGGCGTTGCTTTGCAAAGCCGTCAGGGCATAACCGGCGGCCTGGGCTTGCGCGGCCAGTCGCTGGTTGATGTCGTCTAGGGTTTCCCGGCCATAGTGTTGTGGTTCCCGCACCCCAAGCAGGTTGAGGTTGGGGCCGTGCAGCACGAGTATGGTTCCGGTCAAGGCCTGACTCCTGTTTTTCATCTTGGGCGCGAGTTTGCCGCAATTCGCTGCAAGATGTCCAGTATTGGCGACATTTAAAACGCACGTTTTAGGCCGCTGCGCCGCGCCATGATGCGCGCATTCGAGTGAAAACACTAGATTGGCCGGCATTTTAGCGCGCCGCAAGTTTTTCGCACGTTTGGCGGCCGCGCCGTTTGATTGGGCGCAAATGCGGCTCAACTCGCACAAGTCCGTGCCGGCTATCGGCCAGGCGGGTATAATTTGCCGATTCTGATTGATAGTTCCGTTATGCAGCTCTCCGATTTCGATTACCACCTGCCCGAAGCCCTGATCGCCCAGCACCCGCCGGCGACGCGCGGCGCGAGCCGCCTGTTGCATGTCGCCGGCCGCGAGCTTGGCGATCTCGCCTTTTCCGATTTCCTGGCCCTGGTCAACGCCGGCGACGTGCTGGTGTTCAACGACACCCGCGTCATCCGCGCCCGCCTGTTCGGCGAAAAAGCCAGCGGCGGCAAGGTGGAGGCGCTGATCGAGCGCGTGCTGGACGAGCACACCGCGCTCGCCCACGTCCGCTCTTCCAAGTCGCCCAAACCGGGCAGCCGGCTGATCTTCGCCGGCCGCTGGGAGGCGGAGATGGTGGAGCGCCAGGATTCGCTGTTCAAGTTGCGCTTTCTGGCCGAGGACAATGTCTTCGACATCCTGGAGGCCTCGGGCAAGCTGCCGCTGCCGCCTTATATAGAACGCAGCGCCGAAGGCGAGGATGACGAGCGCTACCAGACCGTTTACGCCCGCGAGCGCGGCGCGGTGGCGGCGCCGACCGCCGGCCTGCACTTCACCGACGAGATGCTGGCGGCCCTGGCGGCCAAGGGCGTCGAACTGGCTTACGTCACCCTGCACGTCGGCGCCGGCACCTTCCAGCCGGTAAAGGTGGAGAACGTGGCCGAGCACAAGATGCACAGCGAGATCTACGAAATTCCGGCGCAAACCGTGGAGCGCATCGCCGCGGCCCGAGCGCGCGGCGGCAAGGTGCTGGCGGTGGGCACCACCAGCGTGCGCGCGCTGGAATCGGCGGCCCGCTCCGGCGAGCTGACCGCCGGCCGGGGCGAAACCGACATCTTCATCACGCCGGGCTATCGCTTCCGCGTGGTGGACCGCTTGCTGACCAACTTCCACCTGCCCAAGTCGACGCTGTTGATGCTGGTGTCGGCCTTCGCCGGCTACGAGGAGATGCGGGCGGCTTACGCCCACGCGGTGGCGCGCGAGTATCGTTTCTTCAGCTATGGCGACGCCATGCTGCTGGAGCGCAAGGACTGATGGAAATTAGCCGCGAAAACGCACGGCAAGACACGGAGCGCATGGCCGGAAAGGATGGCTTCCGCATCTCTCGCCGCTTCGCGAAAGTTGTCCCGGGCCGCAGGCCGGCATGCTTTCCGTGAGTGTTCGCGCGCTGGCGCGGCCAAACTGATTGTTAAGGATTCGACCATGTCCGGACTCACCCCCGACGCTCCCGCGCCGCTGGAAATCCAGCTGCACGCAGTGTCCAAGGTATTGGAAATCAGCTTCGACGACGGCGCCCGCTTCGAGCTGCCGTGCGAATACCTGCGCGTCTACTCGCCCTCTGCCGAGGTGCGCGGCCACGGCGCGGGCCAAGAAACGCTGCAGACCGGCAAGCGCCACGTCGGCATCGCCGCGCTGGAGCCCATGGGCCATTACGCCTTGAAAATCAGCTTCGACGACGGCCACGACAGCGGCCTCTACAGCTGGAGCTATCTATACGAACTGGGCGCGCGCCGCGACCAGTATTGGCAGGACTATCTGAACAGGCTCGCCGCCGCCGGCGCGAGCAGGGAGTGAGCATGGACAAGAGCACGCATTTCGGCTTCAAGACCGTGGCGGAGAGCGAAAAAGCCAGCAAGGTGGCGGAGGTATTCCACTCGGTGGCCGGCAAGTACGACGTGATGAACGACCTGATGTCGGGCGGCCTGCACCGCGTCTGGAAGCACTTCACGCTGACCACCTCCGGCGTGCGCGCCGGCGACAGGGTGCTGGACATCGCCGGCGGCACCGGCGACCTGGCCCGCGGCTGGGCCAAGCGCGTCGGCAAGAGCGGCGAAGTCTGGCTCACCGACATCAACAGCTCGATGCTGACCGTGGGCCGCGACCGTTTGCTGGACGAGGGCGTGATCCTGCCGGTGTCGCTGGCCGACGCCGAGAAACTGCCGTTTCCGGACAATTATTTCGACGCGGTGTCGGTGGCCTTCGGCCTGCGCAACATGACGCACAAGGACAAGGCGCTGGCGGAAATGTGCCGGGTGCTGAAGCCGGGCGGCCGCCTGTTCGTGCTGGAATTCTCCAAGGTGTGGAAGCCGCTGGCGCCGTTCTACGACCTGTATTCGTTCAAGGCGCTGCCGCTGATGGGCAAGCTGGTGGCGAACGACGCCGACAGCTACCAGTATCTGGCCGAATCCATCCGCATGCATCCGGATCAGGAAACGCTGAAGCAGATGATGCTGGAGGCCGGTTTCGGCAAGGTGGACTACCACAACCTGACCGGCGGCGTGGTGGCCCTGCACAAGGGCTTCAAGTTCTGAACCGTTTCGGCGCGAGGTGAACATGGGCATCCAGACCGCAGCCTTCAACCATCTGCTCAACCAGCACCCGGCGGTGCGCGCCGAACTGGCGGCGCACGCCGGCCGCCGCATCGCCATCGTCCTGCCGCCCCTGAGCGTGCGCGGGGTGGTGACCGAGGAGGGCTGGCTGGCCGGCAGCGAAGGCGAAGCCGAGGCGACGATACGGCTCAAGCACGCCGCGGCGCTGGCGGCGGCGAGCGGCCGCGACCCGGCGCTCTCCGACGTGTCGCTGGAAGGCGACGCCGCGCTGGCCTCGGCCATCGGCGCGCTGGTGTCCCGATTGCGCTGGCACGCCAGCGAGGACGTGTCGCGGCTGGTGGGCGACGCGGCCGCGCAGCGGCTGGAGAACCTGGCGCGCGGCGCGCTCGGCTTCAAGGCGCAGCTGGCCTGGCGGCTGGCCGAAAACTGGGTCGAGCACCTGCGCGAGGAAGCGCCGCTCGTGGCCGGCAAGCGCCAGGTCGCCGGTTTCGTCGACGGCGTGGACCGCCTGCGCGACGACGCCGAGCGGCTGGAGAAACGCCTGGCGCGGCTGGAAGCCTCGCTCAAGACAGAAAACACAAAGGCCTGACGCCCACTATGCGGATCGCGCGTTTTTTCAAGATTGTTTCCACCTTTTACCGCTTTGGCCTCGACGACTTCTTCCAGGGGCATTCCAGGCTGGGATTCGTGCACGCCCTGTTCGGATTGTGTCCGATCCGGCGCGACCTGAGCGCGCCCTTGCCGGCGCGGGTGCGCATGGCGCTGGAAAGCCTGGGGCCGATCTTCGTCAAGTTCGGCCAGGTGTTGTCCACCCGCCGCGACTTGCTGCCGCCCGATTACGCCGACGAACTGTCGCGCCTGCAGGACCGGGTGCCGCCGTTCGACGGCGAAGAGGCGCGCGCGGTGATCGAGCGCAGCCTGGGACGTTCGGTGGGCGAGCTGTACGTCGATTTCGACAATACGCCGGTGGCCAGCGCCTCGGTGGCGCAGGTGCACAAGGCCTGGCTGCGCCAGCCGGACGGCGGCCGCGGCCGGGAAGTGGCGGTGAAGGTGCTGCGGCCCGGCATCCTGCCGGTGATAGAGCAGGACCTGGCCCTGCTCGGCACGCTGGCCGGCTGGGTGGAGAAGCTGTTCACCGACGGCAAGCGCCTCAAGCCGCGCGAGGTGGTGGCCGAGTTCGACAAATACCTGCACGACGAGCTGGACATGATGCACGAGGCGGCCAACGCCTCGCAGCTGCGCCGCAACTTCAAGGGCAGCGACATGCTGATCGTGCCCGAGGTGTTCTACGACTACACCAGCCGCGACGTGCTGACGCTGGAGTGGATGCACGGCACGCCGGTGGGGCAGATCGACGCGCTGCGCGCGGCCGGCGTGGACCTGAAGAAGCTGAGCCGCTTCGGCGTGGAGATCTTCTTCACCCAGGTGTTCCGCCATGGCTTCTTCCATGCCGACATGCACCCGGGCAACATCTTCGTCGCCGCCGACGGCCGCTACATCGCGCTGGACTTCGGCATCGTCGGCAGCCTCACCGATACCGACAAGCACTATCTGGCGGTCAATTTTCTCGCCTTCTTCAACCGCGATTACCACCGCGTGGCCACCGCCCACATCGAGTCGGGCTGGGTGCCGAAAGACACCCGCGCCGAGGAGCTGGAAGCGGCGGTGCGCACCGTGTGCGAACCCATCTTCGAGAAGCCGCTGTCGCAGATCTCGTTCGGCATGGTGTTGCTGCGCCTGTTCGAAACCAGCCGCCGCTTCAACGTGGAAATCCAGCCGCAGCTGGTGTTGTTGCAAAAGACGCTGCTGAACATCGAGGGCCTGGGGCGGCAGCTGGACCCGGAGCTGGACCTGTGGGACACCGCCAAGCCCTTCCTGACCAAGTGGATGAACGAGCAGATAGGCTGGCGCGGCCTGTTGCGCACCCTCAAGCACGAAGCGCCGCAGTGGGCCACCACCTTGCCCACGCTGCCGCGCAAGCTCAACGAGGCGCTGGGTTCGGCCAAAGCCGACCTGCTGGTGGAGGGCTATATCCAGCTGATGCGGGAGCAAAAGCGGCAGAACGGCCTGCTGTTGCTGATCGCCATCCTGTTGGCGGGGCTGCTGGCGAAGACCTTGCTTTAGGAAAATGTTGGATTATGATCAAGCCTGATGTTCCTTTTCGAAACATCAGGCTTTTTTCATTCCGGCGTCTTGAATTCTGTATCCACAAGCCTTGAGGCGAGTATTGCATATTGCATCCAGTCGGAAGCTTCCATGCTGTAGTGCTAATTTGAATGTTGGGTCTTTTTCCTTTGTGAAAATACGGTAATCTTGCATCCAAAAACCACACTTCAGGAGCTGCATATGTTAAGCCGCAACGCCGCCTTGCCGCGGATTGTGATCGTCGGCGGGGGGGCCGGCGGTCTGGAGCTGGCGACCCGGCTGGGCCGCACGCTGGGTGCGGGCCACCGCGCCCAGGTGATTCTGGTCGACGGATCGCCCACCCATATCTGGAAACCGCTGTTGCACGAAGTGGCCACCGGCGCGCTCAACACCGGCGAGGACGAGGTCAATTACTTCGCCCACGGTTATCGCAACGGCTACGATTTCGAATTCGGCTACATGCAGTCGCTGGATCAGGCGCGCCGCACCATCCGCCTGTCGGCGATTCATGGCCGCAACGGCGAGCTGCTCAGTCCGGAGCGCGATCTGGACTTCGACTGGCTGGTGATGGCGGTGGGCGCGGAAGCCAACGACTTCGGCACGCCGGGGGTGGGCGAGCACGCGATGTTCCTCAATACGCCGGCCGACGCCGAGGCGCTGCGCCACCGCGTGCTGGAGCTGGCCTTCCGCTGCAGCAACGGCGACGAGCCGGGCAAGTCGCTGAACATCGCCATCGTCGGCGGCGGGGCCACCGGCGTCGAGCTGGCGGCGGAGCTGAAGCACACCATGTGCGAGCTGCACCAGTACGGCGCGCGCCTGCAGCCCGAGCGCGTCAAGATCAGCGTCATCGAAGGGGCCGACCGCATCCTGGCCGCCGCGCCGGAAAGCCTGTCGGCGTACGCCGAGGAACAGCTGGGCGCGCGCCAGATCCAAGTGCTGACCAACAGCCTGGTGGCCGAGGTCAAGGCCGACGGCGTGGCGCTCAAGGACGGCCGCACCATCCCGTCCGACATCACGGTGTGGGCCGCCGGCGTCAAGGCGCCGGCCTGGCTCGCCAGGCTGGACGGGCTGAAAACCAACCGCATCAATCAGTTGCAGGTGGATACCCAGCTGCGTTGCGAGGGCGCCGACTGCATTTACGCGATGGGCGATTGCTCGGCCGCGCCGGACGGCGACAGCGGCCGCATGCTGTCGGCCACCGCCCAGGTGGCGCACCAGCAGGCGCGCTATCTGGCCGAGGAGCTGACCCGTCGCCTGGAAGGCAAGCCGGCCAAGGCCTTCGTCTTCAAGCCGCAGGGCATGATGGTGTCGCTGGGCAAGCACAGCGCGGTGGGCAGCCTGGCCGCCGTGGTGGGCCCCAAGCGCGATTACCACGTGGAAGGCCGCGGCGCGAAGCTGATCTACGCTTCGCTGTACCGCATGCACCAGGCCGCCGTTCACGGCTGGACGCTGGCGGTGCTGCTGTTCATCGGCGACAAGTTGCGCCGCGCGGCGCGGCCGGCGTTGAAGCTGCACTGAAACGATGGACGAAAAAAGCCCGGCCGTTTAGGCCGGGCTTTTTCACATCCGCGTTTGCCGCGCGGTGGAAGTCAGATCGCCAGCAGCGCCGCCACCACGCGGCGGTCCTCGGCCAGCAGGATGTTGAAGGTGCGGCAGGCGGCGGCGGTGTCCATGACTTCGACGCCGATGCCGGCGGCGGTCAGCGCGGCCGACAGCTTGGGATGGAAAAAGCGCAGGCTGGGGCCGGAGCCGAACAGCACCACCTCGGGCCGCAGCTCGAGCAGGCGGGCGAAGTCCGGCTCGTCCAGCGCGTCGAAACCGCCCTCGAACCAGGGCAGGGCCTGGTCGGCGGTGACGATCAGATTGCCCTCGTGGCGCACGGCGTTGATCATGACGTGGCCGGGGCCGTAGCCGGTGAACAGGTTCTGGCCCTGCCCCAGCGATTGCTGCATTTTCATGGTCTGGTTTCCATCAAGCGGGGGGCGCTGCCTGCCGCCGCGCGGCGGGCGACGCGGCTGTGCAGCGCAGCAAGGATTGGGATAGGATTATACCCTGACCCGCCAGCGAAGCGACCATGCGGTGCGCGTGGCCTTTGGCGCCGAGCGAGGCAAGAGATCCCAATGAAAACAGAACAGCAACCCCGTCGCCCGCGCAAGACCGCCCAGTCCGCCAGGCGGCCCACCACGGAAGCAATCGCCGTCATGCAGCCCATACACAAATCGCAGAAACTCGCCAACGTCTGTTACGACATCCGCGGCCCGGTGCTCGAACACGCCAAGAAGATGGAAGACGAGGGCCATCGCATCATCAAGCTGAACATCGGCAACCCCGCGCCTTTCGGCTTCTTCGCCCCGGACGAGATGATAGAAGACGTCATCGTCAACTTGCAGGCGGCTTCCGGTTACTCCGACTCCAAGGGCTTGTTCGCGGCGCGCAAGGCCATCATGCACTACGCGCAGCAAAAGCAGATGCCCAACGTCGGGATGGACGACATCATCGTCGGCAACGGGGTGTCCGAGCTGATCGTGATGGCGATGCAGGCGCTGCTGGACAACGGCGACGAGGTGCTGCTGCCGGCGCCGGACTACCCGCTGTGGACCGCCGGCGTCAGCCTGGCCGGCGGCAAGGCGGTGCACTATCTGTGCGACGAGAACAACGGCTGGTTTCCCAGCATTGACGACATCCGCGCCAAGATCACGCCGGCCACCCGCGCCATCGTCATCATCAACCCCAACAACCCCACCGGCGCGCTGTACCCGCCGGCGCTGCTCAACCAGATCGTCGAAGTGGCGCGCGAGCATCAGCTGATCATCTACGCCGACGAAATCTACGACAAGGTGCTGTTCGACGGCGCGAGCCACACTTCCATCGCCTCGCTGGCGCCGGACCTGTTCGTGGTGACCTTCAACGGCCTGTCCAAGAATTACCGCGCCTGCGGCTACCGCGCCGGCTGGATGATCCTGTCCGGCGAGAAAAAGCACGCCCGCGACTATATCGAAGGCCTGAACATGCTGGCCTCGATGCGGCTGTGCGCCAACGTGCCGTCGCAGTACGCCATCCAGACCGCGCTGGGCGGCTACCAGAGCATCGACGACCTGGTGGCGCCGAGCGGCAGGCTGACCCGGCAGCGCGATCTGGCCTACAAGCTGCTGACCGACATCCCCGGCGTTTCCTGCGTCAAGCCGCAAGGCGCTTTGTACCTGTTCCCGCGTCTGGACCCCAAGGTCTACCCGATCGCCGACGACCAGCAGTTCATTCTGGAACTGCTGCAGCAGGAAAAAGTGCTGCTGGTGCAGGGCACCGGCTTCAACTGGATTGCGCCCGACCACTTCCGCGTGGTATTCCTTCCCAACTCGGACGATTTGACCGAAGCCATCGGCCGCATCGCCCGATTCCTGGAGAACTACCGCAAACGCCACGGCAGCAAGGAGTAAGACGCCGCCTTGCGCGCGTCGCCATCAAGGGAGCCGGGCAGGCTCCCTTTTGCGCATCTTGAGGACCGCCTGGACAGGGAACGCCCTGTCCAAGAGGCCTTCGGGCCGGGACATAGAGCGAAAACCAGAGCAGGAGAGAAGGATGAAACCGATCAATATAGGCCTGATGGGCGTGGGGACTGTAGGTGGCGGCACCGCCACCGTTCTCAAACGCAACGCGGAAGAAATCAGCCGCCGAGCCGGACGCCAGATCCGCCTGATCCAGGCGGCCAACCGCGACCTCGCGCGCGCGCAGTCGGTGCTGGGGCCGGAAGTGCCGGTGGTGGACGACGCGATGCAGATCGTCAACAACCCGGACGTGGACATCGTGGTGGAATTGATCGGCGGCGACACCGTGGCCAAGGAGCTGGTGCTCAAGGCGATCGAAAACGGCAAGCACGTGGTCACCGCCAACAAGAAGCTGTTGGCGCTGCACGGCACCGAAATCTTCGCCCGCGCCCAGGAAAAGGGCGTGATGGTGGCCTTCGAGGCCGCCGTGGCCGGCGGCATCCCCATCATCAAGACCCTGCGCGAAGCCTTGGCCGCCAACCGCATCGAGTGGATCGCCGGCATCATCAACGGCACTTCCAACTTCATCCTCACCGAAATGCGCGAAAAGGGCGCGAGCTTCGCCGACGTGCTGGCAGAGGCGCAGCGCCTGGGTTACGCCGAAGCGGACCCGACCTTCGACATCGAAGGCCACGACGCCGGCCACAAGCTCACCATCATGGCGGCGCTGGCCTTCGGCATCCCGATGCAGTTCGACAAGTGTTATCTGGAAGGCATCAGCACGCTTGACGGCCGCGACATCAAATACGCCGCGGAGCTGGGCTACCGCGTCAAGCTCCTCGGCCTCACCCGCCGCACCGAAGAAGGCGTGGAGCTGCGCGTGCACCCGACGCTGATTCCGGAGAGCCGGCTGATCGCAAACGTCAACGGCGTGATGAACGCCGTGCTGGTGAAGGCCGACGCGCTGGGACCGACGCTGTACTACGGCGCGGGCGCCGGCGCTTTGCCCACCGCTTCGGCGGTGGTGGCCGACATCGTCGACATCACCCGCCTGCTGACGTCCGATCCGGAGCACCGCGTGCCGCATCTGGCTTTCCAGCCGGACCAGATGCAGAACCTGCGCATGCTGCCGATCGGCGAAGTGATCAGCTCCTACTACTTGCGCATCGGCGCGGCCGACCGCGCCGGGGTGCTGGCCAACATCACCCGCCTGCTGGCGGAAAACGGCATCTCGATCGAGGCGCTGATCCAGAAGGGCTCGGTGTCCGACGGCACCGCCGAGGTGGTGATTCTGACCCACAGGGTGCGCGAGCAGGCGATCGACCACGCCATCGCCGCCATCGAGGCGCTGGATTGCACCAGCGGCAAGGTGGTGCGCCTGCGCATGGAAGAACTGAATGCGTAAGTGGCTGACCGCCTTGCTGGCGCTGCCGACGCTGGCCCTGGCGACGCCGCTGTCGCCGGGGCAGCATCAGCTGCTGCAGGGCTTTTTGCACCGTGGCTGCGTCAAGCGCACGCCGGCGTCCGACGGCGCGGGCCAGCCCTCCAGCGCCCAGGTGGAGCGCTACTGCCAGTGCGCCAGCGAGAAGCTGGCCAGCACCTTCACCTCGGAAGAGGTGATGGGCGTGCTCACCGGCCAGATCAAGAAAGACGACCCGCGCGGCAAGAAACGGATGAAGGAAGCCTCCGCCGCCTGCGGCCAATACCTGGAACAACCGTGATGCGATATATCAGTACCCGCGGCGGCATGCCGCCGCTGCCGTTTTCGGACACCATCCTGATGGGCCTGGCGCCGGACGGCGGCCTGGCCTTGCCGGAAAGCTACCCGCAGATCAGCCGCGCCCAGCTGGACGCCTGGCGCGGCCTCTCTTACGCCGAACTGGCCTTCGAGATCATCAGGCTGTTCGCCGACGACATCCCCGCAGCCGATCTCAAGGACATCCTGGATCGCACCTACCGTCCGGACGTGTTCGGCAGCGCCGAGATCGCGCCGCTCAAGCGCCTGTCCGACGGCATCGCCATCCTGGAGCTGTCCAACGGCCCGACGCTGGCGTTCAAGGACATGGCCATGCAGTGGCTGGGCAATCTGTTCGAGTACGTGCTGGCGCGCCGCGGCGAGACCCTCAACATCGTCGGCGCCACCTCCGGCGACACCGGCTCGGCGGCCGAATACGCGATGCGCGGCAAGGCCGGCATCCACGTGTTCATGCTCAGCCCCAACGGCAAGATGAGCGATTTCCAGCGCGCGCAGATGTTCAGCCTGCAGGACGAAAACATCCACAACATCGCCATCGACGGCATGTTCGACGACTGTCAGGACATCGTCAAAGCGGTGCAGAACGACCACGCCTTCAAGGCCCGCTACAAGATCGGCACCGTCAACTCGATCAACTGGGCGCGGGTGGTGGCGCAGGTGGTGTACTACTTCAAGGGCTATTTCGCGGCCACCGCCGGCAATGACGAACGGGTGAGCTTCTGCGTGCCTTCGGGCAACTTCGGCAACGTCTGCGCCGGCCACGTCGCGCGCCAGATGGGCCTGCCCATCGACCGGCTGATGGTCGCCACCAACGAGAACGACGTGCTGGACGAGTTTTTCAAGACCGGCCGCTACGCGCCGCGCGGCGGCGAGCGCACCTACGTCACCAGCAGCCCGTCGATGGACATCTCCAAGGCTTCCAACTTCGAGCGTTTCGTGTTCGATCTGCTGGATCGCGACGGCGAGCAGGTCAAGGCGCTGTGGGCGCAAGTGGACGGCGGGGCCGGCTTCCAGCTGACGCCGGCGCAGCTGCGCACGGTTGGCGAGCGCTACGGCTTTTGCTCCGGCAAGAGCGTCCACGCCGAGCGCATCGCCGCCATCCGCCGGGTGGACGCCGAAGACGGCGTGGTGCTGGACACCCACACCGCCGACGGCGTCAAGGTGGCGCGCGAGCTGCGCCGCCCGGGCGAGAACGTGGTGTGCCTGGAAACCGCGCTGCCGGCCAAGTTCGCCGCAGCCATCCGCGAAGCGCTGGATCGCGACCCGCCGCGCCCGGCCGGTTTCGAAGGGCTGGAAGCGCTGCCGCAGAAGGTGACGGTGTTGCCGGCCGACGCGGCCCAGGTGAAAGCCCTGGTGGAGCGCGCCTTGAGCCGATAAGCCCGAGCGCGGGTTTTGCCGATAGCCGGATGAAAAACAGGCCCCGCATGCGGGGCCTGTTTCGTTTGACGCGTCTGGTTTAGAACGACACCACCACGCCGATGTTGCCGCCGGTCTGGTTGCCGCCGCCGCGGTTGCTGGTGGCGGTGAGCTGGCCGTAGGCCGATACCGCCTTGCTGAAGTTGGCGGTGACGCCGGCGGTCCATTCCATCCAGTTGCCGTCGGGCGCGCCCAGGCTGGTGGTCCAGCTGCCCACGGTGGTGGCGAGGCCGGTGGTCACGTTGCGCTCGTCCTGGTTGAACTCGTGAGCGAAGCTGACCTTGGCGTAGGGGCTGAACTTGCCGATGTCGGCGCTGAATTGCCAGCCGACGCGGCCAACCAGCGAGCTGACGTTCTGGCTGCCGAAGGCCATGCTGCTGCTGTCGCCGCTGTTTTCGGTGAAGCCGGCCAGCTTGACCTTGGCGTAATCGAGGCTGGCGATGGGGCCGGTCTGGTATGCGCCGACCGGGATGATGTAGCCGCCGGCGACGCGCAAGCCGTATTGGGTCTGGCGCGCGCTGCCGTTTTCGGTGATCTGGGTCGGCCCCAGGTTTACCTGGCGGCTGGTATCGAGATTGCCGGAGCCGACGTGCGCGTCGCCGTCCACCCAGAATTTTTCCTGGTTGTAGCTGGCGAAGCCGCTCAAGAGCGTGGTGCGGTCGTCCACCTTGCCGGGCGTGCCGCTGCCGGCGATGTCGGTTTTGCCCAGCTGGCGCGATACGGCGAAGCCGACGCTCAGCGCCGATGTCGCCTGGAAGTCTACGCCCAGCGTGTACAGCTGGCCCTTGGCCTCGCTGTTTGCGCCGCCAAAGCCGACGCTGTCGTTGCCGAAGCCGCCGTTGACGAAGGCGCTGACCGCGCCGACGCCGCGCTTTTGCGCGCGGATGGCTTCGTAACGGCTATCCAGGCCGCTGCCCAGCTGCCGGGCGTTGTTGAGGCCGGACTGGGGCAGCGAGCCGGCGAAGTAGGGCGCTTGCAGCAGGCCGTAGATGTAGTCGCCGACGATCTGGTTGGCTGCGGGGGTGGGGTGCAGCATGTCGGTGAAGACATAGCTCTGCGGATAGCTGGCCGAGGCGCAGGCGATGGCGCTGCCGGAGCAGGCCGCGCCGGTGATGTTGGTGAAGCCGTATTTCGCCGGATTGGCCAGGATCTCCTGGAACAGCGCCGAGACATTGGCGCGCACGATATTGTTTTGCACCCCGGCCCCGGTCAGCGAGAAATCAAGCAGCTGGTTGTAGCCGGCGGACAATTGTTGCAGGCTGGGCGCGATGCCCGGATTGGTCGCCGTGCCGTCGCCCTTGTACACGCTGGCTACCGTGCCGTCCGGAATGCCGACGGCGTTTTTCAATACGGTATTGGCGGCGGTCTGGGCGGCCAACAGGGTATCCGCCTGGTTCGCGCCGTTGCTGGCAGCCTGGCTCAGGGCTTTCCATGCCTCGTTCCATGCCTGGCTGATCAATGCGTCGGGAAGAGAGAATTTCGCCTTAAGGGCGGTCAGTGTAGAGTACAGCGCCAGCGGGGCCGCCGACATATTGGGCAAATTGGGCACGATGACCGTTTTCGCGCCGGCTTGGGTCAGCGCTTGCACGCTGCCGGCGGCGTATTTGGCGGAGTCTTGCAATAATGCCTTGCCCTGGGCGCTGTCGTTGCTGATCAGCGCGGCGGTCAGGCCGGCGATGACGTCGTTGCCGCCTATCCACACCGAGTACACGGCGTTGGGATTGGCCTTGCCGCCGGTGCTGGCGAGGTAGGCGGCGACCTGAGTGGGCAGCTCCTGGATCTCTAGCGCGCCGCCTGGGCCGTAATGCTCTACCGAGCCGTTGGTTCCGCCGGCCCCCGGGTATTGGGTGATGGCGTCGTAAGGCTGGGCCACCGCGCCGCCCTGGGCATAGTTGTTGCCGCTGCTGCTGGTGCTGGCGTTCAGCGGGTTGTTGGCGACGGAGCCGAGACCGTAATGGCCGGCCAGGACGTTGGTCCAGTTGGGGCCGTAGCCGGTGGTCCAGCGCGCGCCGCTGGGCAAGCCGGATTGGCCGCCGAAGGCGCCGACGTCGGACAGGCTGTCGCCAAAGAAGTAGATGCTGCTGTAAGCCTGCGCGGCTGCGGGCAGGGCCAGGGCGGTAGCGAGCGCGATCAGGCTCAAACGGCTACGCATGGGTGTCTCCTCGGTCAAGTCAGGTTGGCTGAGTTGTTATGCTTTTAAAGTAAAGATTCTAGGCTCTAGTGGAGCGATTATTCGAATCAAACGCTCGCTTGTCAATCGCCATCCCGTTGGGGCGGGACAATGCGCTAAAATAGGCCGATGCGAAGATTACTTTTATGGTGGCTGGGCGCGTTGTTCTCCCTGCCGCTGTGGGCGGCAGGTTCCCAGAACCTCGCGACTCTCGAGAAGCTGGCCGATACTTTCCTCAAGCACGAATTGTCGCTGCGCGCCGCCACCTGGAAGCTCGGCAGCCTGGATCGGCGGCTGGTGCTGCCCGATTGCCCAAAGCCGAAAGCGGACTGGGCCGTGCCCGGCGTGACCACCGGCTCCACCTTCATCGCCGTTTCCTGTCCGGAGATGGGCTGGTCGTTGCGGATTCCGGTGCTCGTCAATGAAAAACGGCTGGGCGTGGCGCTGACCCGACCGATCAGCGCGGGAGAAATCGTCGGAGAGAGCGACGTGCGGCTGGCGGACGTCCCCAATCCCGCCCTGGCCGGCAATGTGCTGAGCGACGTGCGCCAGGCCATCGGCCAGGTGATGCGCAGCGGCGCGCCCGCCGGCGCCTGGTTGCGCAATTTCATGGTGCGGGCGCCGTATCTGGTGCGCATCAACCAATTGGTGAAAGTGGTGGCGTCGGGCGACGGTTTCGACGCCGTCGCCGATGGAACGGCTCTGGGCAACGCCACCGCCGGCGAACAAGTGACGGTGCGCATGGGCAGCGGCAGGGTGATTCGCGGCATCGTGCAAGCCGATGGCAGCGTGTCGGTAGTGTATTGACGCGCCGCGCGCGCGGCGACTGTCGTTTGTCGGGCGCGTCAAACCGGTTTTTTAGGATATTTCTTTCAAGAGATTGTTTTTTCGGCCGATAATAGAGGTAATCCAGATTTACCGCGGGAAGGTTACGCCATGAAAATCGACAATTCGGGCAAGCTGTCAGGCAGTTACGCCACCCAGAGCAAGCCTGCGCCGCGTGAACCCGCCAGCAGCGCGAGCAGCAGCCAGGCCAGCGCCGACAACGTGCAGATCAACTCAGTGGCCAGCAAATTGAGCGCCGCCGCCAGCGATCCCCAGCCGTCGTTCGACGCCGCCAAAGTGGCGTCGATCAAGTCCGCCATCGCCTCCGGAACCTTCAGCATCGACCCGTCCAAAATCGCCGACGGTCTGATCGCCTCTACCAAAGAGCTGCTGCAGGGCTGAAAATAGCGGTTTGCGGATGGATACGGGCGGATGCCGGGCATGACTACGGTGGAAGAATTTACGCAACTGTGCCGGGACGAGAGCGATCTCGTATCCCGGCTTGTCGCGTTGCTGGAAGAAGAGCGCGATCTGCTGCTCGATAATCAGGATTTGCGGCTGGAAAGCGTGGCGCAGAGCAAGAGCCAGGTGCTTGACAGCCTTGCCCGCCAGGCGGCGCTGCGCGGGCAGCTGATGCGGCGCATAGGCATTCAGGATCAGGACTCGGTCTACATCTGGCTTGCCGACAAGCCTGAGGCCTGCGCGGCCTGGGTGCAGCTGGAGGATGGACTGGGCCGGGCGCAGAGCGTCAATCAGTTGAACGGCGCGGTCATCGATCAGCGCTTGGCGCAGGTGGAGGAGTCGCTGAATGTCCTGCGCACGGCGGCGTCAGCCACCCTGGGTTACGGCCGCGACGGCCAGCAGCCGGATGTCGCCGCCGGCGGCCGCTTTCTCGGCTCCGCCTGAGTTGGCGACGAACTTTCTCCAGCCAAGGGCGCCTGAGCGGCGTCCTTTTTTCGTTCAAGCCGCGAGGCTTGCGGAATAATCGCTCTATTTTGGCCTGCCGGGGCGCTACGGGTGGGCGTGATAGCGCCTTTATGGTATCTTGCCCACCGGGCCCGAGATAACCACCATCCAGAACCCCATGACCCTGATTTCCCTGATTATCGCTTTGGCATTGGAGCAACTGCGGCCGCTTGGCAACCGCAACCGGGTATGGTTGCTGTTCACTCGTTACGCCAATCATCTGGAACGCAATCTGAATGCGGGTTCGGAGCGGCATGGCGTGCTGGCCTGGGCGGCGGCGATCGTGCCGCTGGTATTGCTCAGCCTGCTGGTGTACTACTCGCTGCGTTCGATGAGCCCGATTCTCGGTCTGCTGTTCAACGTGCTGGTACTGTACCTGACCATGGGTTTCCGGCATTTCTCCAGCGCGTTTTCCGAGATATCGCAAGCGCTGGCCGAAGGCCGCGAGCTGGACGCCAAAGTGGCGCTGGCCAACTGGACCGGCCAACCGACGGCCGAGCTGTCGGTGGAGGAAATCTCGCGGCTGGCGATAGAGCAGGGCATCGTCGACAGTTATCGCCACGTGTTCGGCACCATGTTCTGGTTTGTGGTGTTGCCCGGCCCGGCAGGCGCGCTGCTCTATCGTCTGTGCTCTATGCTGAATCAGAAGTGGGGCGGCCGCAGCAGCGAGGAGGATCCGTTCGGCCTGTTCACCGCCCGCTTCGCGGCGTGGCTGGACTGGATTCCGGTGCGCCTTACCGCCGCCAGCTTCGCGGTGATGGGCGACTTTGAAGACGCGGTCTATTGCTGGCGTTCCCAGGCGAGAACCTGGGGCAACTACGCCAACGGGATTCTGCTGGCCTCGGCGGCCGGCGCGCTTGGGGTCAAATTGGGCGACCCGCTGCGGCAGGACTACTCGCTGCGTTTTCGCCCGGAGCTGGGGCTGGGCGACAACGCCGACCCGCAGTATCTGAAGAGCGCGGTCGGCCTGGTGTGGCGTTCGGCCTTGCTATGGCTGGCGGTTACCCTGCTGATCAGTCTGGCCAGCCATATGGGCTGACCCGGAGTCGCCGCCTGCGGGCGGCGCTGCCGTTTGTCAGCGCCTTAATTTTGAATCATCGTGGCGCGTTGGGATTGCCCGGCGCGCCCGCCTGTCATGCAGGAGTGTTGTCACATGCTGTTTTCCGAACTCGGGCTGTCGCCCGAGATCCTGCGCGCGATCGAAGAGCAGGGCTATAGTCAGCCGACTCCCATTCAGGAGAAGGCCATTCCGCTGGTGCTGTCCGGCCGCGACTTGCTGGCCGCGGCGCAAACCGGCACCGGCAAGACCGCAGCCTTCATGCTGCCGATCCTGGAACGACTGAAGAAGTTCGCCAATACCAGCGTTTCCCCGGCCATGCATCCGGTGCGCGCGCTGGTGATTTCTCCGACGCGCGAACTGGCCGACCAGATCGGCGAGAACGTCAAGAGCTACACCAAGTACTTGCCGCTGCGCGCCACCACCGTGTATGGCGGCATGAATATGGACCCGCAGACCCAGGAGCTGCGCCGCGGCGTGGAAATCCTGATCGCGACGCCGGGCCGCTTGCTCGATCACATCCAGCAAAAGACCGTGCAGCTCAACAAGGTGGAAGTTCTGGTGCTGGACGAAGCCGACCGCATGCTGGACATGGGTTTCATCCAGGATATCCGCAAGATCATGAGCCTGCTGCCCAAGGAGCGCCAGACGCTGCTGTTCTCGGCCACCTTCGCGCCGGAAATCAAGCGTCTGTCCAACGATTTCATGAAGTCGCCGCAAACCGTCGAGGTGGCGCGTCAGAACGCCACCAACGACCAGGTCGAGCAGATCGTCTATCAGGTGGACGGCTTCAAGAAGCGCCAGTTCCTGGCGCATCTGATCCGCCAGCGCGAGATGAGCCAGGTGATCGTATTCTGCAAGACCAAGCTCAGCGCCGACCAGCTGTCGCGCGATTTGAAGCGCGAAGGCCTGCAGGCGGAGGCGATCCACGGCGACAAGGCCCAGTCGGCGCGACTGGAAACCCTGGCGGCGTTCAAGGAAGGCTCGCTGCGCGTGCTGGTGGCGACCGACGTCGCTGCCCGCGGCCTGGATATTTCCGAGTTGCCCTACGTCGTGAATTTCGAAATGCCCAACGCGCCGGAAGACTATGTGCACCGCATCGGCCGTACCGGCCGAGCCGGCGCCAAGGGCGTGGCGATTTCGCTGATGGCGCCGGAGGAAACCCGCCAGCACGAAGCGATCGAGAAGCTGACCAAGCAGACGCTGACGCCGCTGCCGTCCGCCAGCTTGTGGCCAGCCGCGCCGACGCCCGCGCCGCGCAAGCGCGAGGTTGTCGAGAGCGGCGGGCTGATCGCGCCGACGAGCAAGGGCGAAGGCTTGAAGCAGCCGATGGCTTCGCGGCGCAGCCGCAAGGCCAAGCGCGAGATTCCGGCCTTGCTGCTGCCGCCGCGCTACAAGGTGGAAATGATTCGTTAATACAAAAAACCCGCGTATGCGGGTTTTTTGCTATATAGCTTGGGATGCGCGGACGTGGACTGTGTCCGGGCGGATGCGCCTGAATAAATCGATAGGGGAGAAGGCATATGAAAACCAAGCATATTTACGCGCTGAGTGCCGGCGGCTTGTTGCTGGTGGCCTGCGGAGCGGCCTGGGCCGAGTCGGCTCCGGAGGTGCCTAGCGATGCGCTGGGCGCATCGATGTATCACGGCAGCGCCCCCTTGTCGCAGAGCCCCGACAAGGGGTTGGCCGAGGCCGAACGTCTGGCTCAGTTGCGAACCTTGATCCATCACAGCGCCATCCACTGCAACAACCCGGGCTGCCCCTTGTGTCATCCTGCGGGTTCGGCCACTACGCCGCTGTAGCGCGTCTAGCTTTCGTCGTCCAACTGCTTTTTGGGCAGCGAAGCGATATCCCGCACCGGCGTGCCGGCGTCGCGTTTGGCGTCGGCATGGCGGAAGATTTCCCTCACTTCCTGGGCCAGCAGAAACGGCTGCGGCGCGGGCCAGTCCGCCGGCCAGGCCGGGTCTTTGGCCAGCGCCAGGCGCGGCGCGGAACGGGAAGGCTGCGGGTCGACGGGGCGGTAAGCGCCCAGCTGGCTTTCAAATAGCCACAACATGCCAAGCATGGCCACGGCGACAAGAGTAGGGCTGAGTTGTCTGATGGTCTGATTACGCATAGTGGCAATCTAGACCAGCGCTTTCAAGTAAAGTTGCAATCGTTTGCTATCAAACTTGGCGACGCGGGCGATGCCGCTCAGGCTGCCGGCGCGCGGTAGTGCTCGGCCGGATCGATGTGGGTCATCACATCCAGCACCGGATGGCGTTGCAGCACCTGCTGGCGGGCCGCTTCGGTAATCGCGTGCGCGGCAAAGACATTGATGTTGCCATCCACCTCCAGGTGCACGTCCACCTGGATCAAGTCGCCCATTTTGCGGGTCCGCAAGTCGTGAACGCCGACGATGCCGGGGGTGGCGAGCAAGGTGGCGCGAATGGCGGCGACGTCTTCCTCGCTGGCGGCGCGGTCCATCAGATCGTGCATCGCGTCCCAGGCGAAACGCCAGCCCATGCGGCTGACCATGAAGCCGACCAGCAGCGCGGCGACGGGGTCCAGTATCGGGTAACCCAGCAGGTTGCCGGCCACGCCGATCGCCACCACCAGCGAAGAGGCGGCGTCGGAGCGGGCGTGCCAGGCGTTGGCGATCAGCATGCTGGAGCGCACGCGCTGCGCCACGGCCAGCATGTAGCGGAACAGCGCTTCCTTGGACACCAGCGCCAGCAGCGCCACCCATAGGGCGATGCCGTGGACGGCCGGGATGCTGGCCGGGTCGTAAAACTTGTTGGCCGCCGAATACAGCATGCCGCAGCCCACGCTCAGCAACAGCAGACCCAGCACCAGAGAGGCGGCGTTCTCGTAACGCTGGTGGCCGTAGTGGTGGTCGCTGTCCGGCGCCTTGCCGCTATGTTTGCCGGCCAGCAACACCACGAAATCGGACAGCAGATCGGACAGCGAATGAATGCCGTCGGCGATCAGGGCGGATGAATGCGCCCAGAAGCCGATGACGATTTGGGCGCTGGACAGCACGATGTTCACCACCACGCTGACCAAGGTGCTGCGCCGCGCGGCTTGCTGGCGCTCGGCGCTATCCGGTTCGGCGCGGTCATGTTGCGGGTGATGATGATTCATGGCGTATTGTCCTGACGATTGTGGCTGCCATTTTCTCATTATTTTTTCTATCGGTCATTAAGTTTTGATTGCTATTGTTAATGATAATGAAAACGAGAATAAGCCGCAGCGCCAAACCATGCGACGCTCGCCCGCGGCTTGGCACGGCCAACAAAACCCCTGATGTCCCGCTGCGTCGACTGGCCGTACGGCTTGTACAGTCTGTGCCGGCGTGCTTTGCCTCAGGCGCTTCGCCAGGTTTTGTTGGCCGCTCTTCTTAAGCAATAGCAAAGCCTGATGGCTGGCGCGGGAATTGTGCCCCGTCGGTGGCCGCTGTCCGTATAATCGCGGCATGGAAAACCTGGATGCCGCTCCGTTTGGAGCCTTGACCCCGGACACGCTGCTCGATGCGGTGGAGAGTTTGGGGCTGTACGCCAACGGCAGCTTGTTGGCGCTCAATAGCTACGAAAACCGCGTTTATCAGGTGGGGCTGGAGGACGCTGCGCCGGTGGTGGCCAAGTTTTATCGGCCCGAGCGCTGGAGCGACGCGCAGATTCTGGAAGAGCACGCTTTCTCGCAGGCGCTGGCCGAACGCGAAATTCCGGTAGTGGCACCGCTGGCGTTTGACGGCGCAACCCTGCACCGCCATGGCGGTTATCGTTTCGCGCTGTTCCCGCGCCGGGGCGGCCGGGTACCGGAGCTGGGCGACGCCAGAGCGCTGGAGTGGATAGGCCGTTTTCTGGGCCGGATTCACGCGCTAGGACGCGTGGCGGACTATGCGCATCGCCCGGCCTTGGATATCGACAGCTTCGGCGGCGAGCCGGTGGCGTTCCTGCTGGAGCAGCAGTGGCTGCCGACCGAGCTGCGCGAGGTGTATCGCGGGGTGGCGGCGCAGGCGCTGGACGGCGTGGCGCGCTGTTTCGATCGCGCCGGCGACGTCGCCAGCCTGCGGCTACATGGCGATTGCCACGTCGGCAATATGCTGTGGACCGACGATGGCCCGCATTTTGTCGATTTTGACGATAGCCGTACCGGGCCGGCGGTGCAGGACCTCTGGATGTTGCTGTCCGGCAGCCGGGAGGAACAGTCCCGGCAATTGAGCGACGTTTTGTCCGGTTACGAAGATTTTTGCGAATTCGACATGCGCGAGCTGCATCTGGTGGAAGCGTTGCGCACCTTGAGATTATTGCATTACAGCGCCTGGCTGGCGCGACGCTGGAACGATCCGGCCTTCCCGGCGGCCTTCCCCTGGTTTGCCGGCCAGCGTTACTGGGAAGAACAGATTCTGACCTTGAGAGAGCAGGTGGCCTTGCTGGACGAGCCGCCCTTATGGTCGGCTTAGCGGGCGGAGGGATTAATCGTCGGCCTTGGGCGCGGCCGGTTCCGGCGCGGATTTGCGCGCCTGCATTCTTTCCTTGACCCAGCTTTCGAATTGATCCGAAGCCATCGGCTTGGCGAAATAATAGCCCTGGCCCATCAGGCAGCCGCGATGGCCGACGAAATCAAGATCGGTGTTGGTTTCTATGCCTTCGGCCACCGTGCTCAGTTGCAGGCGGCGCGCCAGCTCGATGATGCTGTTGAGCACGGCTTCCAGATGCGGCTTGTCGGCCACCGAGGTGACCAGCGACTGGTCGATTTTCAGCTCGGTGAAGGGGAAGCGCATCAGCTGCTGGAAGGTGGCGAAGCCGGTGCCGAAGTCGTCTATGGAGAGCCCCAGGCCGCCCAGCCGCAGGCGCGCGGCGATGCCGATGGCTTCGGCCAGATTGTCGGCGATGGCCGTTTCGGTGATTTCGAAGATGATGTAGCGGGGCGGCACCCGCGAGTCGCGGATGCGCTGTTCGATTTCATTGATCAGCACTTCTCCTTTGAGCGACAGCGCCGACAGGTTCACCGACAGCGGCAGGCGCAGCCCGCGGCGGGCCCATTCCTGCCATTGCGTCAAGCCCTGCTCCAGCATGCAAAGCGTCAGCTCGGTGGCCCAGCCGGACGCTTCGATCACCGGAATGAAGCGCGAGGGCGGGATGATGCCGAGCTCGGGGTGGCGCCAGCGCGCCAGCATCTCGGCGCCCTTGAGCAGCCCGCCGTCAAGCGTGACCTTGGGCTGGTAGTAGGGAATGAGCTGCTTCTGATCCAGGGCCAGCCGCACGTCTTGCTCGTTGCAGAGCGCGTCCGCTCCATCCTGCCCGCCGCCGGGCGCGCGCAGCCGTTTGAGCAGGTCGAGCAAGGCCTGGCTGTGCAGCGGCTTTTTCAGGCCGCCTAGCACCGGCAGGCCCAGCTCGCGGCCCATCAGCTCCACCGTGGTGATCAGGAGATAGTCTTTGCCGGAGGTGACGACGATGGGGACGGACAAACCTTCGCGCGCCATCTGCTGCATCACCTGAACGCCGTCCAGCTTCGGCATTTCCAGGTCCAGCAGCACCAGCGCCGGCAATCGCTCGCGCATCATCTCCAGCGCCTGCTCGCCGTCGGCGGCCTGGCGCTGCTGGCCTATGCCGAGGCCGGCGCACAGCTGGCAGGCATGCTGGCGTTGCAGCGCGCTGTCTTCCACGACCAGGACGTCGGCGATCTCCAGTTGCATGGCCAGGCTCCGATGTCAGCGGCAGATGGCCTTGGCCAACTGCTCCAGCGCCATGACTTCGTCGGCGGCGCCCAGCTTGATCGCTTCCTTGGGCATGCCGAACACCACGCAGCTTTCTTCGTCCTGGGCGATGGTTTTGGCGCCGCAATCGTGCATTTCCTTGAGGCCCTTGGCGCCGTCGTCGCCCATGCCGGTCATGATGATGCCCAGCGCGTTCTTGCCGGCGAACTTGGCGGCGGAGCGGAACAATACGTCCACCGATGGCTTGTGGCGGCTGACCAGGGGGCCGTCCACCACCTCCACCTGATAGAAGGCGCCGTTGCGCTTGACCATCATGTGCTTGCCGCCGGGCGCGATCAGCGCCCGTCCCGGCAGGATGCGGTCGCCGTTGCTGGCCTCCTTCACTTCGATTTGCGACAGGCTGTTGAGGCGTTCCGCGAAGGAGCGGGTGAATTTTTCCGGCATGTGCTGGACGATGGCCAGGCCGGGGCAGGTGCGCGGCAGCTCGGTCAGCACGGTTTCCAGCGCCTGGGTGCCGCCGGTGGAGGTGCCGATGACGATGATGCGCTCCGTGGTGGCGAAGACGTTGCTGCCGGTCGGCGCGGACAGAATGGCGTCGGCGGACAGCTTGGGGCGGGTTTCCAGCGCGCCGGCCGCCGCCCCGCCGGATGCCGGCGCATGGCTGGCCGGCGCGCCGCCGGCGGAGGGCATGACGCGAACCCGGTTCATGCGGGCGGCGGCGGCGCTGCGCACCGCGTTGATCAGCTGGTTGGCGCTTTCTTCCAGGAAACCCTTGACCCCGGAGGTGGGCTTGGCGATGACTTCCACCGCGCCGGCGGCCAGGGCCTGCATGCTGATGTCGGTGCCTTTCTGGGTGAGGGAGGAGCAGATCACCACCGGCGTGGGGCGGCTGGCCATCAGCTGGCGCAGAAAGGTGATGCCGTCCATGCGCGGCATTTCCACATCCAGCACGATCACGTCCGGCCAGTGCAGCTTCATCTTGTCCATGGCCATATACGGGTCGTTGGCCACGTCTTGCACTTCGATGCCGGTGGCGGAGGTGAAGACTTGGCTCAGCACCTGGCGCACTACCGCGGAGTCGTCGACGATCAGCACCTTGATAGTCATGTCTGCTTCCTTGTCTTGTTGGTAAGGGCCAAGTTCAACTCGGCTTCTTGCGATTGCTTGACCCAGACGTGGCCGTTGGCGATGTCGAACACCACCACCCGCGGGGCGTTGCCGCCCAGGTCCTCGGCCTGCACGTTCAGGCCCAGTTGATGCGCCATGGCGCGGGCCATGTCGATATTGCGCGAGGGAACGTCGCGCATCTTGTGGCGCTCTATGCTCGACAGCACGGCCGCTCCGCCGATCAGTTTGGCGCCGAATTCCTTGAGCGGCAGGCCGGTGGCCAGTATCTCCCGCAACAACAGCAGCATCGCTTCGTCGCCGTAACGGCCGGACAGATTGTCACTGCGGCGGTTTTCGCGATGCGCCAGCAGGTAGTGGCACATGCCGCCCACCCTGGCTTTGGGATGCCACAGGGTGATGGAGACGCAGGAACCCAGCAGCGTGCGTATCCGCGTGTCCGCGCCGGCGAAATGCCAGTCGCCGGGATGAAGAAACACTTCCTTTTCTGCGGTTGCCGCTTCCGCTTTCATCGGTTCGCTCGTCGAAGGCAGGCGGCGAAGGCCGCTTGCGGTTGCATTCATGCACGCTGCATTTTCCGGCATGGTTCTGTTTCAATTTAGTCCAGCCTTGGCCGGCTTTCCGCTTTTGTCGCGCCGCGCTTCAAAAGTGGAAGAAAGCGTCATGGTCGCCGCCGGGCGGCGGCGGCGTCTGGGGCTGGGGCGGCATCGCCGGCGGCGGCTGGATGGGACGCGGCGGCGCGGCCGGCGGGGTTTGCTCCAGCTGGAAGAAGTTCATCGCCAGTTGCAGTTGATCCGCCTGCACATTCATCTCTTCCGCGGTGGACGCCAGCTCTTCGCTGGCGGCGGCGTTTTGCTGGGTGGCGTGATTCAGATGCTGCACGGCCTGGTTGAGCTGGTTGATGCCGCCGGCCTGCTCCTTGCTGGCGGCGGCGATTTCCTGCACCAGATCCGAGGTGCGGCCGCTGGAGCGCACGATTTCTTGCAGCAGCCGCCCGGCCTGTTCTGCCACCGCCACGCTGCTGCCCGCCAGCTCTCCGATTTCCTGGGCGGCCACCTGGCTGCGCTCCGCCAGCTTGCGCACCTCAGCCGCCACCACGGCGAAGCCCGCGCCATGCGCGCCGGCGCGGGCGGCCTCGATGGCGGCGTTCAGCGCCAGCAGGTTGGTCTGGTAGGCGATATCGTCGATGATGCCGATCTTGTCGGCGATCTGGCGCATGGCGATCACGGTTTGCCTGACGGCGTCGCCGCCCTGGGTGGCTTCCGACGAGGCCTTCTCGGCGATGGCTTCGGTGGTGTGGGCGTTGTCGCTGCTCTGGTTGATCGAGGCGGTGACCTGCTCCAGCGAGGCCGAGCACTGCTCCAGCCCGGCGGCGGAGCCGTTTGCCCCGAGCGACAGGGCCTGGGCGGTGGCGGTGACCTGGCGCGCGGCGCAGGAAATGCTGTCCGAGCTGCGTTTGACGTTGCCGATGATTTCGCGCAGCTTGCCGCACATTTGCAGCATGGCCTCGGTCAGGCTGCCGGCCGGGGCGTCCCGCCAGCTGGGCGGCAATTCGAGCCGGCCTTCGGCCACTTGCCGGGTCAGCTCCACCACGTGCGCGGGCTCGCCGCCCAGCCGGCGAATCAGCCGCCGGTAAATCAGCGCGAGGCAGGCCACCATCACCAGCAAGATCACGCCGCTGACCAGAAACAGCGTCGCCAGCGCCTGGCGGGTGATGGCGGTGGCCTGCTGTTCCTGGCGTTGCAGGTAGTCGTTGGTTTTGGCGATGACGGGCGCGATCGCGGTCAGGTTGAGGTCGTACTGCGCCGACAGCGTGTCGAAGGAGCGGTTGATGGCCAGCTGGTCGTGGTCGGACAGGGCTTGCAGGTAATGGCTGTCCACTTCGCGGTAGAACGCGTCGGCGGAGGCCAGCACTTGTTGCGACAGCGGCTCGCGCAGGTCGGCCGGCAGATCGCTGGCGCTCCATTTTTTCTGGTTGGCGTAAAAGTCGTCGCGGCTTTGGCGCAACTGTCGGGTCAGGCTTTGCCGGATGGAAGGATCGTTGGTGTTGCGCAGCTGGTTGGCGAGCAGGAAGCTGTTCATGATCTGCAGGGTGGGCGGGTCCAGATCGTTGATCAGGTCCTTGCCGCCCACCACCTGATGGTACATCGGTCCGTTGATCATGACGCTGCTCAGCGCCTGCCAGGCGGTGAGGGTCAGCGTGGAGATGCCCAGCAGCACGGCGAGAGTCAGCAGGATGAATTGCTGGCGTATGGTCAGATTTTTCATGCGGCCCTCCCGTAGGGCGATGCGCGGCGGATCATTCTTCCGCGGCGTTTTCCGTTTGGCCCAGTTCGGTCAGCAAGGCCATTTCGTTGACCGACAGCACCTTGTCAACGGCCAGCAGCACCACGAAGCGGTTGTCCACCCTGGCCATGCCCTCGATGAAGTCCACCCGGATCTTGCTGCCGAACTGCGGCGGCGGTTCGATGTCGGCGTCGGGAATGGCCAGCACCTCGTGCACGGCGTCCACCAGAATGCCGATCAATTGCAGCTGGGATTCGGTTTCCACCTCGATGATCACGATGCAGGTGCGGCGCAGGATGGCGGTTTCCCCGCGCGAGAAGCGCAGCGACAGGTCGATGATGGGCACCACCGAGCCGCGCAGGTTCATGACGCCGCGGATGAACGGCGGCATCAGCGGCACGGTGGTGGGGCGGATGTATTCCAGGATTTCCCGGATGCCGAGAATGCCGATGGCGAATGTTTCGCCGCCCAGCTGAAACGTCAGGTACTGGCGCACTTCGGCGGCGGCCGCCGCCGGCTGGGGATTGTCGCTCTGGCGCAAGATATTGAGGGCTCCCATCTGGTTCTCCCTGGGCTCAGAAGCGAAGGTAGGCCGACTCGTCGCCGCCGGGCGGCGCGGCGGGTGAGGGACTGGCTGCGGCGGCGGGCGCGTCGCGCTCGCCGGTGCGGAAAAAGCGGATCAGCGTTTGCAGGTTTTCCGCCTGGTCGCTCATTTCCTCCGCGGTGGAGGCCAGCTGCTCGCTGGCGCTGGCGTTCTGCTGCGTGGTGAGGCTGAGTTGCTGCATCGCGCTGTTGATCTCGCTGACGCCGCTGGCCTGTTCGGTGGAGGCGGCGGCGATTTCCTGCACCAGATCCGAGGTGCGGCTGCTGGAGCGGACGATTTCCTCCAGCCGGCGGCCGGCCAGCTCGGCCAGCTGCACGCTGCTGGCCGCCACGGTGACGATTTCCTGGGCCGCCACCTGGCTGCGTTCTGCCAGTTTGCGCACTTCCGCCGCCACCACGGCGAAGCCCTTGCCGTGCTCGCCGGCGCGGGCGGCCTCGATGGCGGCGTTGAGCGCCAGCAGATTGGTCTGGTAGGCGATATCGTCGACGATGCTGATCTTGTCGGCGATCTGCCGCATCGCCGCCACGGTCTGGCGAACGGCGTCGCCGCCCTCGGCGGCCTCGCGCGAGGCCTTTTCGGCCATGGTTTCGGTGGCTTTGGCGTTGTCGTTGGTCTGGTTGATCGAGGCGCTCATCTGTTCGATGGAGGCGGATGTCTCTTCCAGCCCGGCGGCCTGCTCGCTGGCGGCTTGGGACAGCGCTTGCGAGGTGGAGTGAATCTGCTGCGAGGCGATGGCAAGATTGTCGGCGCTGAGCTTGGCCTGGTAAATCACCTTGCGCAGCTTGTCCACGGTATTGGCCGCGGCGGCGCAGACGCTGCTGGTGTCGGACTGGCGCAGGCGGATTTCCGTTTGCAGATTGCCCGACGCCAGCTCGTTCATGATCCTGGCGACGTAATGCGGCTCGCCGCCCATCAAGGCCAGCAGCTGGCGGCTGATCAGGAATGCCACCGCGCCGCCGCAGACGAGGGAGGCGAAGGTCAGCAGCAGCATCAGGTTGCGGGTGTTGTCGTAGATGCGTTCGGCCTCCTGCGTCTGTCCCTGATTGATCTGATCTTCCAGGTCGGCCAGCGCCGCCAGCGTATCGGACAGCTTGATGATCTGGGCGCGCAATTGCGCGTCGATCAGCCGGCGGGCGTCGTCTTTTTGCCCGCGGCGGGCAAGGTCGATGACCTGGTCCAGCACGCCGTGCACGCCGGGGCGCAGGTTCAGGATCTGGCTCAACAGCTCGATTTCCTGGGGCAGGGCCGCGGTTTGCTGTTGCTGCAGCTGGGTCTGCAGTTGCTTTTCCAGCTCCAGATAGCGTTGCCGGCTGGCTAGCAAGCGCTCGGCTGCGCCGGCGCTGTCGCTGGTGTCTTGCTCAACCAGCTTGCGGTACTGGATGCGGATTTCCTGGTTTTCCACCACCATCAGCCGCGCCAGCCGGCTCTCGACGTTGTTTTCATGGATGATGGCGTGCAGCAGGTCGTGGGTGCGGCTGAAGCCGGCGATGGCGACCGTGACGCAGCCGATCAGCAGCAACAGGTTGATGCCGAAGCCCAGGCCCAGCCGAGTGGCGGTGCGCATGCCGTGTTTGACGCTCATATCGATTCTCCCCGTTCGCCGCCGGCGGACGGTTGGCGTGTTTCAAGAGGGCGGCCGATGGCGCGGCCGCGGCCGGTTTGCTGGTGCAGCAGCGCCAGACGCTGGGTTTCCTGCTCGGTGGCGTGGCGGATCAATGCCGGCACGTCCAGAATCAGGGCCACTTCGCCGGTGCCGAGGATGGTGGAGCCGCTGACCGCCCTGAGGCGGCTGAACAGCGCGCCCAGCGGCTTGATCACGGTCTGGAATTCGCCGAGCAGGGCGTCCACCACCAGCCCGGCCTTGCGTTCGCCGTATTGCGCCACGACGATGTTGCTGCGCCTGCCGGGGCGGGCGGGCAACTCCAGAAAGTCGCCCAGCCACAGCAGAGGCAGCAGTTCGCCGCGCAGATTGATGCAAGCGTGCGCGCCGTCGCCTTGCGCCTGTACGGGCAGCTCCATGCACTCGACCACCGCCTCCAGCGGCAGCACGAAGGTGGACTGGCCGACTTCCACCAAAAAGCCGTCGATGATGGCCAGCGTCAAGGGCAGGCGGATGCGGAAGGCGGTGCCTCGGCCGGGCTCGGTTTCGATGTCTATCGCGCCGTGCAGCTGCTCGATGCCGCGCCGCGCCACGTCCATGCCCACCCCGCGGCCGGACAGGTTGGTGACGTGATCGGAGGTGGAAAAGCCGGGCTCGAAAATCAGCGGATAGATTTCCTTGTCGCTCAGCGTCTGTTCCGGGCTCACCAGGCCGCGCTCGCGCGCCTTGGCCAGGATGCGTTCGCGCGAGAGCCCGCCGCCGTCGTCGGCCACTTCAATCACCACGCTGCCGGACTCGTGGTAGGCGTTGAGCCATACATTGCCTTCCGCCGGCTTGCCGCGCTCGGCGCGCAGCGCCGCCGGCTCGATGCCGTGGTCCATGGCGTTGCGCACGATGTGCATCAGCGGGTCGCCCAGTTTTTCCACCATGGATTTGTCCAGCTCGGTTTCCGCGCCGGAGATGTGAAGCTGGATGGGCTTGTCCAGCTCTTTGGAAACATCGCGCACCACGCGCGGAAAGCGGTTGAAGATTTCTCCGATCTGAACCATGCGCATCGACAGCGTGCCGGCGCGGATTTGCTCGATCAGATTGGCGATCGGCAAGGTGGCTTCCACCAGCGCCGTCTGTTGCGAGCGGCGGGCGGCCAGGTTGGCCGCCGCGCCGGCGATGACCAGCTCGCCGATCAGATTGATCAGGCTGTCCAGCTTGCTGGCCTCCACCTTGATGAATTTGCTTTCCGCGTGCTTGCCGCCGCGGGCGTCGGCCGGCGCTTGGGCGGCGCTTGGCGGGTGGCTTGCTTCCGGCTCCGGAGCGGCGATGAGCGGTTTGTCCGCTTGCAGAGACAAGGAAGGCACGTCTTCTTCGTCGTGGCCATGCTCCGGTTCGGCGTCGGCCGGGCGCTCGGGCAGCGCGCCGAAGCGCCGCCAGGCGGCGGCGACGGCGGCGGCTTCCGGCGGCGTGGCGCTGGCGCAGGCCTCCAGCAGGTGGGCCGCGGCGGCCTTGAGCGGCCAGATGAAGATTTCGCTGTCTTCCCTGGCGAATTCGAAGACCTCGAACAAGGTGCGCTCGCTCAGTTCGGCGCGGTACAGCACTTCCAGCCGCAGATAGTTGCTCTCCGCGTTGAAATCGTCGCCAGCCGGCAAGTTGACGCAGATGGTTTCGATCTGCTCGATCAGGCCTATGGTGGCCAGATAGCGGATGAAGGAAGAGGGGTCCAGACCGTTGCGCAGCACGTCGGGGCCGAAGCGCAAGGACAGCACCCAGTGCTGGTTGGCGGGCTCGGTAGGCGGGCGCTCCAGCTCGACGGGCAGGCTTTCCTGACGGGACGGTGCCGGCGGGGCGGCGTAGGCCTGCAGCGCCCGCTCCAGATCGGGGTCGTGAAAATCGGCCAGGCTTTCCTTGGCGGCCAAGGCCGCCAGCATGGCCTTGACGTGATCGTGGCAGCGCAACAGCACGCCGACCAGATCGTTGTCCAGCTTGAATTCGCCGTCGCGCAACTTGTCCAGCAGGTTTTCGGCCTGATGGCTGAAGCTGACGATTTCGTCCAGACCGAAGAGCCCGGCGGAGCCCTTGATGGTGTGCATGGCGCGAAACAGCGCGCCCAGTTGTTCCGGCGTGGTGGTATCCGCTTCGATGTCCAGCAGGATGCGTTCCATCTCGTCCAGCAGTTCGCCGGACTCGTCCAGAAAGGTTTGCAGCGCTTGTTCAAGATCCATCTTCGCCCCCGGCGCAGGCCAGTCGCTGTTCCAGCCCGAGAAGATGAATGAAGTCGAGCATGGGGCGGCTGGGGCGGCTGAGCGTCAGCGTCTTGCCCAGCCGGGCGGCCTCCTGTTGGAGCCAGAGCAGCACCTGCAGGCCGGCGCAGTCGATTTCGCCGATGCAGGACAGGTCCAGCGTCAGGCTGTCTTCGGCTTGCAGGG
Source organism: Xenophilus sp. AP218F (assembly GCA_002213445.1). GTDB lineage: Bacteria > Pseudomonadota > Gammaproteobacteria > Burkholderiales > Chromobacteriaceae > Chromobacterium. The sequence goes on from NJIE01000017.1 coordinate 196,418, forward strand.
CTTCGCCAAGCTGTTTGCGCAATTCGGCGGCCTGGTAGATGGTTTGCTCGCTGTCTAGGGCAAGGGTGCGGGACATGGCGCTTTCCGGTGCGGCAGGCTCCGGCCTCAGGGCAGAATCAGTTTGGAGACGGCGGACAGCAGCACGGGCGGCTGGAACGGCTTGACCACCCAGGCCCTCGCCCCGGCTTCCTTGCCTTCGCGCTTCTTGTCGTCGGAGGATTCGGTGGTGAGCATGATGACTGGCGTGAATTTGTAATGGGGATGTTGCTTGATGTTCTTCAGCAGCTCGATGCCGTCCATTTGCGGCATGTTCACGTCGGAGACGATCAGATGGATCTTCCTGCCGTCCAGCACTTCCAGCGCCTCCTGGCCGTTGCCCGCCTCCAGCACGTCGTATCCCGCGCCCGCCAGGGTCATGCGCACGACCTGGCGCAGGCTGATCGAGTCGTCGACTATCAATATGGTTTTGGTCATCGCAAAGCAGCCCCGATTCAGAAGAAAGTGATGTCGCTTGGTCCCGGCGTCTTGTTGTGTTTGTCCCGATTGTGCAGCGCCCGTTGTTCATGCGTGGTGTAGCTGTTCTTGAGGGCGGCGAGCCAGGCTTGAGTATCCGGCGGGTCCGGCAGGCCGTCCTGGCTGTTGAGCGCCTCGTGCAGGGTGGTTTCCAGCCGCCAGATGTCGTTTTGCACGTTGGCGAGAATCTGGCTGACCCGGTCTTGAAACTGCAGATGCAGCAGGATGTCTTCGACCGTGGCGCGCAGGTCGAAGCCGCCGGCGGGCGGGCTTTCGACCGCGGGCGGCGAGGCCATGTTTGCCAGCTGCTGCCGCGCCGACTGTATCCGGGCGCGCAGGGCGTTGCCGTCCGGCGTCTCCGGCAGGGCGCTGGCCAGCTCTTCCAGCTGCGCCTGCGTTTGCCGCAGCTGCTCAGCGTTGCCAATGGTGGCCGCGTGGTTCTGAAAGGCTGTCGGCGCCTGGTCCAGATGATGCAGGATGCTGTCGAAGCGACAGGTCAGCTGGCTGGCGGCTTCGTCGATCTGCTCCCTGCCCAGCGCGATATGGCCGGCCCACAGGGGCAGCAGAGCGCCGACGTGGTGCGCCACGCCTTGCCAATACGGACCGCTGCCTGGGTCCTGCGCGCCATGAAAGGCGGATGGCTGGCGACTGGGCCATAGCTGCAGCAGCAGGATCAAGGCGGAGGTGAGACCCAGCGACGGCCAGAACATCGGGCTATTGATGAACAGGACGTACTGGATGGCCCCATTGACGATCAGGCCGATTTCCAGCCGGACCCAGCGCCAGGGTTGAACGGGGGCTGCCATGCATTTTTCCCGAAGGTGGTGACAGATCACCTTCTGTTTGTAGTTGCTGGCGCAAGGGGATGCAAACGGGGCGAATGGCATGCGGCGGACGGTGGAGAAATGACGGCCGAGGGCCGGATGGGCAGGGTTTGAGGACGCCTGCGCGCCGCATGTGGCAAACCGCACATCCGCCTTGCTTTTATGCTCAATATATGGTCAGAATCGAAGCTCGACATTTCAACCTATTTGATACAAGAAGCACGTATGGCACTCATCGTACAGAAGTACGGCGGCACCTCGGTCGGGACAACCGAGCGCATCAAGAATGTGGCCCGCCGTGTCGCAAAGTGGAAGGCTCAGGGACATGATGTCGTAGTGGTGGTTTCGGCCATGAGCGGCGAAACCAACCGGCTGATTGCGCTGGCAAAGGAGATCCAGGACTACCCCGATCCGCGTGAGCTGGACGTGGTGGTATCCACCGGGGAGCAAGTCACCATCGGCCTTCTGGCCATGGCGCTCAAGGAAATCGGCGTGCCGGCCAAGAGCTACTGCGGCTGGCAGGTCAAGGTGGTGACCGATCAGTCGCACACCAAGGCTCGCATCCAGTCCATCGATGAAGACGCCATGCGCGGCGATTTGCAGGAAGGGCGCGTGGTCATCGTCGCCGGTTTCCAGGGCGTGGACGAGGACGGCGACATCACCACGCTGGGCCGCGGCGGCTCGGACACTTCGGCGGTGGCGCTGGCCGCGGCCTTGCGCGCGGACGAATGCCAGATCTACACCGACGTCGACGGCGTCTACACCACCGACCCGCGCGTGGTGCCGGAAGCCCGCCGCCTCAAGACCGTCACCTTTGAAGAGATGATCGAGATGGCTTCGCTCGGCTCCAAGGTGCTGCAGATCCGGTCGGTGGAGTTCGCCGGCAAATACCAGGTTCGTTTGCGCGTGCTCTCCAGCTTTGAGGAAGACGGCGAGGGCACCCTGATTACGTTTGAGGAAGATGAAAGCATGGAAAAGGCAGTAGTGGCAGGCATCGCGTTTGACCGCAACGAAGCGCGCATCAACGTCAAGGGCGTGCCGGACAAGCCGGGCATCGCCTACCAGATCCTGGGGCCGATCGCCGACGCCAATATCGAAGTGGACATGATCATCCAGAACGTGGGCGAAAACGGCACCACCGACTTCTCCTTCACGGTGCCGCGCGGCGAGTTCAACCGCACGCTGGCCATCCTGCGCGAAGTGCAGACCCACATCGGCGCGGCCAAGATCGACGCCGACGACAAGGTGGCCAAGATTTCGATTGTCGGCGTCGGCATGCGCTCGCACTGCGGCATCGCCTCCACCATGTTCCGCACCTTGGCGGAGGAGGGCATCAACATCCAGATGATTTCCACGTCCGAGATCAAGGTGTCGGTGCTGGTGGACGAAAAGTATCTGGAGCTGGCCGTTCGCGTATTGCATAAGGTTTTCGGCCTGGACCAGCCGAGCTAAATAATTTCAGATTCACGCTTGACAGAGGGCGTTCCGGTATTTATTATGGCGCTCTCTGAACGGAGAAATGGCCGAGTGGTCGAAGGCACTTCCCTGCTAAGGAAGCATACGGGCTTAAACCTGTATCGAGGGTTCGAATCCCTCTTTCTCCGCCAGAAAATGCACCCGTAGCTCAGTTGGATAGAGTATCTGGCTACGAACCAGAGGGTCGGGCGTTCGAATCGCTCCGGGTGCACCAGCTGTCCCTATAGTTTAGCGGTTAGAACACCGCCCTTTCACGGCGGTAGCCGGGGTTCGATTCCCCGTGGGGACGCCAGACATGTATGAAAAAAGGCACCGTTTCGGTGCCTTTTTTCATTTCCAGCCTCGCCCGCTCCAAATCCTTGCGCCTGCCAGACGCCGCCTCCCGCCCCGAAAATCGCTCCCTTCAACTTTGCCGCAAATGGTTTTCTTTCTCCGGCTAGTCCCCCTGTCCGCATGCCTCTTGCCGTGCCATGCTGATTTGCCTGCGATGATTTTCATTGCAATGGCGACTCCGCTAAGGCAGCAGATGAAATCACGGGTCCTTGGCGATAGAGACGCTCCGGGGATCATGCCTGCTTCACGCGGGAAAAGGACAGCCGGACGGCCTGGCATCGGCAGCTTGCAGTGTCGGATCGTCAAAGAAAGTCGTCTTCTTGGCGCGGCTTGTCGGAGGTCAAGCCCGCCTGGCGGCGCCGTTGACGCTGCGCGGCATCGCAGCGATCATGTCAAAATGATACGGCATTGTCATTGAGAGGATTTCAGCCTTTCGCGCTGCGAAGACGAGCGTTTGGGGCGACGAAAGTCCATCGCTTTCGACGGTGGATCTCCGTTTGCAAAGCGCCTGCTCAAACTAGTGTATCGATACTCATGCAGGCAAACTAATCGGCATCGCCGTTTCTCAAGCCTGACCGTGGCGGAAAACCCAGCCATTCGGGATGGTTTTCTTTCATTGCGCGAGTCCATCCTCATTCCAGCTGAATCACCGGATGGCGCTCGGAACAAATGACGGCCTGAGGATAGATTTCATTTCAGTGCTTATTCTTTAAGGAGAGTGGCTGTGAATTTTCAATTTCGCTCGCTGGCGGCTGCGCTGTTGTTGGGCATGACGCCCATGGTGATCGCGCCTCAAATTGCAAATGCATGCACGGGCATCACGCTCATTGCCAAGGATGGCTCCGCAATTCAGGCCCGTACGCAGGAGTGGGGGGCTTTTTTCCTGGATTCCGACCTGATGATCGTTCCCAGGAAACAGGCATTGCAGGGAGCGACTCCGGACGGAAAGGCGGGCTTGCAATGGACCGGAAAATATGGACTGGTTGGCGTCAATGCAGTGCATGCGCCGGTGCTGGCGGATGGAATGAATGAAAAAGGGCTAAGCGTTTCCGTGCTTTATTTGCCGGGCTTCGCGCAAGCGCAGAAATACGACCCGGCAAAAGCCAGGCAGACGATAGCGCTTTATGATGTTCCTTTGTGGTTGCTCACCAACTTCGCCACAACCGATGAGGTGCGCAAGAATCTGGCGGCCATCAATGTGACGGATGTCGTCTTGCCGGCATTTCATGGCATCGCTCCGCCCGTTCATTTTCTAATCACGGACTCTGGCGGGAAAACCATCGTAGTGGAGTACACCAAAGGTCAGCCGCACGTCTATGACAATCCGGTTGGCGTGATGACAAACGCTCCTGAATTTCCCTGGCATTTGACCAATCTGCGCAACTATGCGGGACTGCATCCCCAATCCAATCTGCCGATCAAGGTTGGCGATCTGGAAGTCGCTCCCCTGGGCGCCGGCAACGGGATGGTTGGATTGCCGGGAGACTATACCCCGACATCGCGCTTTGTCCGGGCCGCGGCATTGAGAAATGCGGCAGCCAAGCAGGAGTCCGGTTATCACGCCGTCAACGAAGCATTCCGGATTCTGGATAATTTCAATATCCCTCTAGGTACCACCGCAGCCAAAGCTGAACTGCCGAAGGATGAAACGATTGGGTCCACTCAGTGGACCACCGCCATGGATACCAAGACATTGCGTTATTACTATCACACCATGTTCAATCGCACCATCCGGATGGTGGATTTGAAAACAGTGGATTTTGATCATGATAAAATCCGCTATATTCCGCTTGATCGCGTGAAAGAGCAAAGCATAGAAACGATCAAGGTGAACTGAGCCTGTCTCTTCTGACAAAACGGGAGGGGCCTTTGCCACCGCAGGATTCAGAAAAATCCCAGCACGAAAATGCTGGGATTTTTCGTATTGCTGATTCCGGGGGGCTCGCGCGTCGCTTCGCCGCCATCCCTCCCGGCCGGCGACCATTTCGCGCAATCCTGCCTCTTCGCGCGTCCACTCGGCTCGGCGACGGGGCCAGGCGCATCTGGCGGAAAACTGCAACGCAAGGCAGATCGGCAGCGACGCCTCTGCCAGCAGGCCGTCTTCTTGCGCCGTCAGACTGATTCCTTGCGCCGAGAGGCCGACCCCGAATCCCAGAATCACCTGCACCAAGATGATGGCATGCCAGGACATGCGAACCGGGTGACGCAGTTTCTGTATGGCGAGTGTATTGCGATCGCGCCCAGCAGTATTCCCAAGGGCGCGCCTGCCGCGCTCAAGGCCTGGCCGACTACTTGGCAGAGCATCGGGAACAGGACGGATACCAGATTTCCCCGCGGCAGGCCCTGTCAATATTTATGATTTTATCATTTGCCGGCGGCGAGGCGCCTGCTTTGCCGCGGAGGCGTCTCTCCAGACGGGCGGCTTGCCGCCGGGCGTTTCTAAAACGGACCTGATGCAAGCAATCGGGACGCTTGCGCGCTCCGATTGGTTTGCCGGCAGCTGGCAAATGCTCAGAAGCGGTGATTGATTTCCAGCCATGCCTGGCGGCCGTAAGGCGAATAGCTGCCCACCGGGTAGTACGGCCAGCCGCCGCTGTCATCTTGCTTGATGAAGTCCTGCACGTTGTTGACGATCACGCTGACCTGGGTCTTCTTGCTGATTTGATAAGCAAGGCTGGCGTTGGCCAATACGCTGGGGGAGAGGTAGCCGGTTCCCGCGCCGTTGGGGATCTTGCCGTAGCGAGTCAGCAAGAGCGTGCTGGACCAGTTGCCGATGCTCCAGTTGGCGCTGAAATCCAGCTTGTCCGGCCAATCGCTGTTGCTCATGTCGTTCAGCTCGTCCTGGGCGGGGTCGGTCGCGAATTGCTGGTAAGTATGGGTCAGCACCTTGGTGTAGGCCGCCTTGAACAGGAAGTCTCCCCAGTTGGCGGTGCGCACCTTCAGCCGTCCGGCCAGATCGATGCCGCTGGTGCGCTTGCTAGCGGCATTGATCGGATTGACGACGATGGTGTTGATCGCGCCCGGATTGACCAGCGCACTGTCGGGATTGCGCACGACGCGGCGCAAGGCGTCCTGGCACAGGGAGGAAGCGGCGTCGTACGCGCCGCCGCGGCATAGCGCTTCATCGCGCAATAGCTTGTCCGCGCTCAGGGTGGTGACCAGGTCGTTGATGGCGATGTTCCAGTAGTCGACCGAGAGGTCCGCGTCGCGGCTGGGCGACCACACCAGGCCCAGCCCGTAGGACTTGCCGTTTTCCGGTTTCAGGTTGGGATTGCCGTTGCTTATGTAGTTGGAGCCGGGCGACACGCCGGCGTACTGGCAATCGCCCAGCGGCTGGCCCGCCTGCGCGCAGCGCCAGTAATCGGTGGTGGAGGAGTAATAGCCGCGGCTCTGGGTCTGGAACAGGTAACTCATGTCCGGCGCGCGGAAGCTGGTGGCGTAATTGCCGCGCAGCAACAGGCTGGCGGCGGGCCGATATTCCAGCCCGGCGCCGTAAGTGAATTTGCCCTCGCTGCTGGCGTCGGTCTGGTAGTGGTCGTAGCGGCCGGACAGGGTCAGGTTGACCGGCTTGGCCAGCGGCAGCAGCAACTCGCCGCCCAGCGCCGCGCGGGCGCGCGTGCCGCCGGCGTTGATCGCGGGCGAGGCGTTGTAGAACACGCCTTGGCTCAAGCGCGGGTCAGGCGTGTTGCCGAATCCCTGACTGCCCCATTCCGCCACGCCGGCAAGCTTGGCCGGCCCGGCGGGAAGCTTGAACAGTTCGCCGTTGGCGCTGAGGCTCAGCGCCTGCAGCCATGACTTGTTCTGGCCGACGCTGTTGCCTATCAGGCTGGCGGATTGGGCCGAGGTCAGCGGTTGGTAAAAGCGGCTGGTGTCGGGCGCGTAAATCGGCACGCCCTTGCCGTTGACGCCCAGTTGCGGGCCCAGGAAGAAGCCATCCACGCCGGCCAATAGCTGCGGCGTGGTGGTCTGGCTGGTGTAGACCGAGGCGTTGTAGGCCAGTTCGTAATTCCAGCTGCCGGCCAGCTCGCCGCGCGCGCCCAGCGTCAGGTTGGCGGTCAGGTCATCCCATTTGCGATTGTACTGATCCGCGCCGCCCAGCTCCTCGGGCGCGAAACGCTTGCTCCATATCTCGTTCTTGCCGCTGTTCTGATTGAAAAAGTAGCCGCCCTGGCTGGCGGCGGAAGTCCAGCTGGGGCCGCGGGTGTTGTTTTCGGTGTGGTTGAACGCCAGCAGCGCATCGCTGAACAGCTCCAGCCGCGGGCTGACCAGATAGTTCAGGCTGAGAAAGCCGTTCTGGCTTTGATTGGCGGTCTGCACCGTCCAGAAGCTGGGCCTGGCTTTGCCGCTGGCGCAGTAACCCTTCTGCGGCGAGCCTATCGCCGCCACGCTGCCGGCAAACAGGCCGGCGAAGTTGCCGCACGCGCCGGCCGCGTCCAGATACCCGCCGCCGGCGACGCGGCGGCTGAGTATGGATGTCGGCGCTTCGCCCTTGGCGGCGGCGCTGGACATGAAGTCGCGCTGGCTGGCCCATATCGGGTTTCTCTGGCTCAGTTCCAGCCCGTAAACCAGGCTGAGCTGCTCCCAGTTCTTGCCGCCAGTCAGTTGCAGCCGGAGGTTTTCGCCGCCGTGGCGTTCCGCTCCGCCTATCTTGAGATTGACGGTGGTGGCGTCCGCTTTTTTCTTCAGGATGATGTTGACTACGCCGGCGATGGCGTCCGAGCCGTAAACGGCGGAAGCGCCGCCGTTGAGGATTTCGATGCGTTCGATCAGGGCGGCTGGAATATTGGCCAGATTGACGAAATTGACCTGGCCTTCGTAAGCGGTGGGATAGTCGGCGACGCGACGGCCGTTGATCAGCGTCAGGGTGTGATTGGGGCCCAGTCCGCGCAGGCTGATGGCGTTGGCCGCCGGCGTGAAGGTGTTGCCGAAGTCCGCTCCCTGGGTGAAGCCGGTGTTTTGCGTCAATCCGTTCAGCGCATCGAAAACATTGGTGTAACCCTGCTTGGCGATGTCGCTGGCGGTGATGACGGTTACGCTGGTGGGGCCTTCTTGCGCCGAGCGGCTGATGCGCGAGCCGGTGATGGTGACGCTCTCCAGCTCGGCGTGGTCCGCGGCGCCGGCGTAGGCGGGCCAGACGCCGACGCCCAGCAGGAGCGCCATGATGGAAAGGCGGGGTGGATAGAATGTTTTCACGGTAGATGCCAGCAGACGCCGGCCCTGTTGTTATGTCGGAAAACATAATTTAGCTCAACGTCATGCAAAGCCTTTGAAGATAAAACGGAATGCAAATGCGCGGACGTGATATGCGCGCGATGCCGCGCCGGCATGGGACATGGATCTTGGCGGCTCAGGAATCGGGAATGCGAAAAAGCCCAGCATGAACATGCTGGGCTTTTTCTGAATCCTGGCGTCCCCACGGGGAATCGAACCCCGGCTACCGCCGTGAAAGGGCGGTGTTCTAACCGCTAAACTATAGGGACAGCTGGTGCACCCGGAGCGATTCGAACGCCCGACCCTCTGGTTCGTAGCCAGATACTCTATCCAACTGAGCTACGGGTGCACTGCTTTCGTAAGACGCTGTGTCTTGCGAGGAGGTGAATAGTATATAACCCCGTTTTTGCTGTCAACACTTCCTGTGATTTTTTTTATGGGGGGAGTAAACTCTTGCCGATACCCTGTCGTGCGCGGCCAACATTTTTATGCGTTTTGAATGAGTGGCGCGACGATGCGACCGAAAGTGAAAAGATTGAACCTCTTGTTTGAGCAGCCCTGCGCCATCGTCGATCTGGAAACCACCGGCGGCCATATCAGCCGCGACCGCATTACCGAGGTGGGCCTTGTCCTGATCGACGGCGACCGGGTCGAGCGATTTTCCTCGCTGGTGAATCCGGGTCAGCCGATTCCGCCCTTCATCGAGAACATGACCGGCATCAGCAATCAGATGGTGGCCGACGCGCCGCCATTCTCCGCTTTGGCCGGGACCTTGCTGGACAAGCTGCAGGGCCGCCTGTTTCTGGCGCACAACGCCCGCTTCGACTATCACTTCCTGAAAAACGAATTCCGGCGGCTGGGGCTGCGTTTTCAGGCCCGTTCGCTATGCACGGTGAAGCTGTCGCGACGGCTGTACCCGCAGCATTTCAAGCATAGTCTGGACAGCCTGATCACCCGCCACGGCATCGAGATGCCGGAGCGTCACCGGGCCCTGGCCGATGCCGAGGCGGTGCATCGCTTCTTGCAGATCGCCAACGCGGAGCTGGGAGAGGACAAGGTCAGCCATGAAGCGCGGCAGTTGCTGGCGGCTCCTTCGGAACTGGAGGGCTTGTCGCCAGCCTTGCAGCAGCAGCTGGAAGACCTTCCGGACCTGCCGGGGGTATACGCGCTGTACGGCGAGGCCGGAGAAGCCCTGTACGTCGGCCGCGCCGGCAATTTGCGCAACAAGGTGCTGGCCCAGCTCAAACCGCAAAAGCCGGGCGGCAAGCGGCACGAAGCGCATATTCCGGAGCCGGTGGCGCGGCTGGAGTGGCGCGAGACCCTGGGCGAGTTCGGCGCGCATTTGCTGGAATGGCAATGGCTGCGCCGATTGCGGCCGCGGCACAACCATCGCAGCCATGTGCAGGGCGAGGTGTGCTCGATCCAGCTGCGGCAGGACGACGATGGTTTCCTGCGGCCCGGCATCGTTTACGCCCAGGACGTGGATTTCAGCCGCACGGCGGACTTGTACGGCCTGTTCCGCCACGCGCGGGAGGCGCGCAAGATCGTCGCCGAGATCGCCCTGGGCCATGGCCTGTGCCAATCGGTGCTGGGGGTGGAGCAGGTGACCAGCCGCAAGGGCGCGGCGTGCAATGCCTACGGCCTGCGCCGTTGCCGCGGCGCTTGCGTCGGCGAAGAGGCGGCCGATAGCCACAATCCGCGCTTGCGCCAGGCCCTCACCCGGCTCAAGGTCAAGCCTTGGCCGTTTGCCAGCGCGGTGGCGGTAGTGGAGCGCGACGAGGTTACCGGGGAGACGGCGGAGCACGTGTTCGATCGCTGGTGCTATCTTGGCTCGCGCGCGGGCAGCGAAGGCGAGCTGAACGGTGCGCCGGCGTTCGATCTGGATTGCTGCAAGCTGCTGGAGGGATGGCTGCGCAAGCCGCAGCCCGGTAGCGAACTGCGAGAGCTGTCGGCGGAGTAAGGGCAGGAGCCGGCAAGCGGGAGGGGCCTTGCCGGCGGTCGGACGCGCCTATTCGTGCATGGCGAGGAAGCCGCGCAGCCGGCTTTCGATGATGCGCGGGTTTTCGCCGTGGGCGATGGCCACCACGCCTTCCACCACCAGTTCTTTCATGGCGATTTCCGAGGCGACCAGGTGCTTGAGCTTGTTGGCCATCGGCAGGAAGAACAGGTTGGCCGACCCGACGCCGTACACGGTGGCCACGAAGGCCACGGCGATGCCGCCGCCTAGCTTGGACGGATCGGACAGGTTTTCCATCACGTGGATCAGGCCCAGCACCGCGCCCAGGATGCCCATGGTCGGCGCGTAGCCGCCGGCCGACTCCCAGATGCGCGCCGCCTGCTTGCGGGCGTGCTCGAACATGGCGATTTCCACGTCCATCACCGCGCGCAGCGTATCTGGCTCGGTGCCGTCCACCAGCATCTGCAGCGCCTTCTTGATGAAGGGGTCCTTCTGCAGCCCGATATAGCCTTCCAGCGTCAGCAGGCCGCCCTTGCGCGCGGTCTGGCTCCAGTGAATGATCTCGCGGATCATTTTCTCGTGGTCGAACACCGGCGGGCGGAACACCCAGCGCGTCATGCGCACGCCGGCGATGAATTGCTTGGGCGTGCTTTGCAGCATGACGGCGCTGGTGGTGCCGCCGATCACGATCATGAAAGCCGTCAGTTGCAGCAGCGAGCCAATATGGCCGCCTTCCAGCGCCTGACCGGCGATGATGGCGGTCAGGCCCATGATGACGGCGATGATGCTTATCTTGTCCACACCGAATTTCCGTTATTGTTGCCGCGTATTGCCCCGCGGATGCGCCTGGCAGGCCGGCGCAGGTTCATGGCCCCCTTCGGCGCGCGCCGAGGGGAGTGTCACAGCCAGTCTTTCAGGCGCGCGCGCAGCCGGGCGATGGCCTGGCTGTGCAACTGGCTGACCCGGGATTCGGATACCCCGAGCACCGCGCCGATTTCCTTCAGATTGAGTTCTTGTTCGTAGTACAGCGCCATCACCAGCTGGTCGCGCTCCGGCAGAAACTTGATGGCGCTGATCAGGCTTTGGCGGAAGTTGTCGTCGGATAGCGAGGCGAGCGGATCTTCCGCGTCTTCGTCGGCGATATTAGCCAGCGGGTTGTGGCCGGATTCGTCGTCGCCGCCGAAGTCCTCGATATGCAGCAAGGTGGTGCCTTTGCAGTCCCCCAGCATGTCCTGGTATTCGTTCAGTTCCACGCCCAGCAAGTCGGCGATTTCCGATTCCAGCGGCGCGCGTCCCAGTTGCTGCTCCAGTTTGGCGATAGCCTCTTCGATCTGGCGGGCGTTGCGCCGGGCCTGGCGCGGCAGCCAGTCTTCGCGGCGCAGCTCGTCCAGCATCGCGCCGCGGATGCGCTGGCTGGCGAAGGTTTCGAATTGCACGCCCTGGTTCGGGTCGAATTGGCGGGCGGCCTCGATCAGGCCGATCATGCCCACCTGGATCAAATCGCCCAGCTCCACCGAGGCAGGCAGGCGCGCGATCATGATGCTGGCCAGTTTGCGCACCAGCGGCGCATGGGTTTCCACGTCAATCTCGACGCTGGGGGCCATGCTGGCGTAGCCCGATCGGCGGAATGACGGCATTGTCATAATGATTTGACTCCATCAGCCTCGGCCCAATCGCGGGAGGCTGCAATCAGCAAGTCCATGAAACCGGTCCCGCTGCGCTGGGTTTCGGGCGAGTCCCACTGCGGCAGCACCGCCGCCAGCTGGGAGAAGGCGGCCGCGGCTTCGCTGTCCGGGAAGGCCTCCATCAGCGGGCGGTGCAGGGTCTGGCTGCGGCGGATGGCGTTGTCCATCGGCACGAAGCCGACCCAGCGCAGCGATACGTTGAGGAATTCGCCGGCGACCGCCGACAGCCGGGTAAACAGTTCGCGGGCCTCGTCCAGGCTGCGGGCGCGGTTGATCAGCACGTTGAAGCGCAAGCGGCCGTACAGGCCGGAGAGGCGCTTGATGTTGGCGTAGGCGCTGGTCAGCGATTCGGCGGCGGGGGTGAGCACCAGCACCAGGTTGTCGGCCACGCTGGCCGGCACCGGGTCGTAGGCCGGATTGGGAACGTCGATCAGCAGCGCCGAGGCGTCGCGTTCCTGCGCGGCGAATTCGCTGCCCAGGCGCAGCCACAGCTGGGTGGAAAACAGCGCGCGCTGTTCGGCGCGGGCGTAGAGGTTGATCAGCGTCACGCCCTGGCGCGACACCACCATCATTTCGTCCAGACCGCCCACGCTCACCACCTGGCTTTCCAGCGTGGCGGTGTTGGGCACTCCCAAGCGGCGCGCCTGCACCTGGCCCATGGTGCAATCGACGACGAAGGGCCGCAGCCCGGCGTAGGCCAGGCCCAGCGCCAGCTCGGTCACCAGGGTGCTGGCGCCGCTGCTCTCCGCGCCGATGAAGGCGTAGCTGGGCGCGCGGGTGTGCTGCGCGGCGAGCAGGCGAAGGCTGGAGGCTTGATCCTGCATCGTCACAACCAGCCTGCCTGCGCGGCTTGCATGATGGGCATTTCTTCAGCCTGCAGGCTGAAGGGCGAGCTGTTTTGCAGCGCGTGCATGGCCCGGTCTACCAGAAAGCCGCCGTTGGCGGCGTGCAGGTCTTCCGGCACGCGCTGGCCGTTGGTGATGTAGAACAGCTTGAGGCGGTTGCGGATGATGACGTCCAGGCTGGGGCCCATCGCCACCGCTTCGTCTATCTTGGAGAGCACGCAGCCGGTCAGCCCGCCGCCGCGATAGCGGCGCACCACGTCTTCCAGCGTGTGGCCGTCGGTATTGGCCGCCAGCAGCAGCAGCCGTTCGATGGGGCGGCCGGCGGTGCGCAGCATGTCGATCTGCGCCAGCACCCGCGCGTCGCGCTGGCCCATGCCGACGGTGTCGATGAATACGATGTGGCGGTTGGAGAGGTCGGCCAGCGTCAGTTGCAGGTCGCCTTCGTTCTGGATGGAGAACACCGGCACGCCGAGTATCTTGCCGTAAATGCGCAGCTGATCCTGCGCGCCCACCCGGTAACTGTCGGTGGTGATCAGCGCCACATGCTGGGCGCCGAAGCGCATGGTGGCGCGCGCCGCCAGCTTGGCGACCGTGGTGGTCTTGCCGACGCCGGTGGGGCCGACCAGAGCGAAGATGCCGCCGCGGTCCATGACTTCGCGGTCGGCGTCGGCGCACTTGAGGTTGTGCGCCAGCGCCGAGCGAGCCCATTTCACCGCCACGTCGCCCTGATACTGGGCCGGCATCTTTTCTATCAGCTGGCGGATCAGCTGGGCGGAAAAGCCCATCGCCAGCAAATGTTTGAACAACTCGATGCGATTGGGCGCCTTGCCTTCCATCTCCGACCAGGCGAAACCGGCCAGCTGGCTTTGCAGCAGGCTTCTGAGCAGCTTGATTTCGTCGCCGATCTGCTTGAGCTCCTGCGCCATCTGCTCGGGCTCCTCGTGCTCGCCGTTGAGGACGGGCGCGGCCGGCGGTTTGGCGGGAGCGGGCATGGGCTGGGCTGCCGGCTGCGGGCGCGGCGCGGCTTGCGGCTCGCGCGGCGGCATCGCCGCAGGCGGGGGGGCGGGGCGGGAGGCGAAGATGGCCTCATCCTGTGCCAAGGCCTGTTCCGGCCAGGGACGGGGCGCGTATTGGGCTTCGATGCGTTGCGGCGCGGGATTTTCCAGCGGCTCCACCGGCATGGCGTAAGTGCGGGCGATGGCGCGGTTGACCGCGCCGCCCACCGGCACCGGGTTGGCCATAGCCGGACGGCTGGCCACCGGCGGCGCGTTGCGAGGCGGGTGCTTGCTGCTGGAGGTGGACAGCGTGCTGGCCAGGTTGGCGACGTCCGCGTCGGCCACCGCCATGATTTCCACGCCGCCGCCCATGGTGGGGCGATTGGACAAGATGAGGGCATCCGCGCCCAGTTCTTCGCGAACTTGTCGTAGCGCGTCTCGCGTGGTCTTCCCGAAGAACTTTTTAACCACCATTGTCGATTAGCCCTTGCTGCCGCCGATTACCGCAATTATACGAATGGATTTATTGTCCGGAATCTCATTATGCGAAATCACACGCAGTTGCGGCAATGCCCGTCGCAGGAAACGGGCCAGCAAAGGCCGCAGACCGGGCGCCGTGAGTAATACCGGGTTGTATCCTTGAATCTCCACTTGCTCGGTTTGCTGCGCCGCGCTGGCCAGCAGGTTTTCCGCCAGGCCCGGCTCCAGCCCGCCGCCGGTCTTGGACTGCACCGCCTGCATCAGCACGTTTTCCAGCGCCGGCTCCAGCGTCATCAGCGGCAGCTCCGCTTCGCCGGGGAAGAGCTGCTGGACGATGACGCGCGACAGCGCCGTGCGCACCGCGCTGGTCAGCTCGTCCACGTCCTGGGTGACCACGATGTGATCGGCCAGCGTTTCCACGATGGTGCGGAAATCGCGGATGTGGATGCCGTCGTTGAGCAATTGCTGCAGCACTTTCTGCAGGATGCCGATCGGCACCACCTTGGGCACCAGGTCTTCGATCAGCTTCGGGGACTCCTTGGCCTGGTGGTCGATCAGCGCCTGCACTTCCTCGCGGCCCAGGAGTTCGGCGGCGTGGGTCTGCAGCAGGTTGGAGATGTGGGTGGCCACCACGGTGCTGGAGTCTACTACGGTATAGCCCAGCGCCTGGGCTTCTTCGCGGCGTCCGGCTTCGATCCACACCGCCGGCAGGCCGAAGGCGGGGTCGGTGGTGGCGTTGCCGGCGATCTCCTGGCTGACGCGGCCGGGGTTGATGGCCAGAAACTGGCCGATATAGGCCTCGCCCTTGCCCAGCTCCACGCCCTTGAGCAGGATGCGGTAGGCGTTGGGCTTGATTTCCAGGTTGTCGCGGATGTGCACCGGCGGCACCAGGAAGCCCAGATCCTGGGCGATCTTCTTGCGGATGCCGCGGATGCGGCGCAGCAGTTCGCCGTCCTGGGTGCGGTCCACCAGCGGAATCAGCCGGTAACCCACCTCCATGCCCAGCTGGTCCACGTGCTGGACGTCGTTCCAGCTGACTTCGGCCGCCTGCTGCTCGATCGGCGCCGGCGCTTGCGAGGACGCCTGCAGCTGGCGCAGCGTCTCTTCCTTCTTGCGCTTGTCCATGGCGCGCGCCAGCAGCAGCAGGGCGCCGGCGATCAGCAGGAAGGCGAAGTGCGGCATGTTGGGGATCAGGCCGATCATGCCGATCACCGAGGCGGTGATGTACAGCACCTGCGGCTGGGTGAACAGCTGGCCGATGAACTGCTCCGACATGTCCTTGTCGGTGCCGACGCGGGACACCACGATGCCGGCGGCGGTGGAGATGATCAGCGCCGGGATCTGCGCCACCAAGCCGTCGCCGACGGTGAGCAGGGTGTAGGTCTTGGCGGCGGTGCCGGCGTCCAGATCGTGCTGCACCATGCCGACGATCAGGCCGCCGACGATGTTGATGACGATGATCAGGATGCCGGCCATGGCGTCGCCGCGCACGAATTTGGAGGCGCCGTCCATGGAGCCGAAGAAGTTAGCTTCTTCGGCGATGGTGACGCGGCGCTTGCGGGCCTCGTCCTCGCCGATCAGGCCGGCGTTGAGGTCGGCGTCGATCGCCATCTGCTTGCCGGGCATGGCGTCCAGGGTGAAGCGCGCCGACACTTCGGCGATGCGGCCGGCGCCCTTGGTGATCACCACGAAGTTGATGATGGTGATGATCACGAACACCACGATGCCGATGGCGACGTTGTCGCCGATCAGGAAGTGGGCGAAGGATTCGATCACCTTGCCCGCGGCGTCCGGGCCGCTGTGGCCTTCCATCAGGATCACCCGGCTGGAGGCGACGTTCAGCGACAGCCGCAGCAGGGTGGTGATCAGCAGCACCGATGGGAAGGACGAGAAATCCAGCGGCTTGCGCACATTGATGCCGACCAGCAGCACGATGACCGAAACCGCGATGTTGAAGGTGAAGAAGATGTCCAGCAGCACGGTCGGCAACGGCAATACCATCATCGACAGAATGAGGATGATCAGTATCGGGCCGGCAAGCTGGGGCAGCTTGATCCGTTTCAGTATGTCGAGGATGGAATCCATGCGGGCTTAGTGGCTTTCTTCTGGCGCCGAATCTTGCTTACGTTTGCTGAGCGGGTCAAGCTCGTCCGGCACCTCCAGCTTGTCCGGGAACACGGGCGCGACGCCGCCGCTGCTTTGGTAATTCTTCAACTGGAATACGTAGGCCAGCACCTGGGCCGCCGCCGAGTACAGCTGGGGCGGGATGTCCTCGCCCAGCTCGCTATGGAAATACAGCGCGCGGGCGAAGCTGGGCGAGCGCATCACGGTAACACGATGTTCCTTGCCCGACTCAATGATCTTTTCCGCCAGCTTGAGCGAGCCCTTGGCCACTACCTGCGGCGCGCGCATGCCGTCATCGTACTTGAGCGCCACCGCGTAGTGGGTAGGGTTGGTGACGATGACGTTGGCCTTGGGCACTTCCTGCATCATCCGCTTGCGGGCGGCTTCGCGCTGCATCTGGCGGATGCGGCCCTTCACTTCCGGCGAGCCTTCCGATTCCTTGTATTCCTGTTTGACTTCTTCCTTGGTCATCCTCAGTTTCTTGTGGTAGCTCCACAACTGGTAGGGCACGTCCAGCGCCACCAGCAGGATCATGGCGAAGGTGACGATGAAGAAGGTGTGGATGATCATCTGGCTCATCTTCACCATGCCGGTTTCCAGCGGCAGGGTCAGCAGGCCGATGATCTCGGCGCGTTCGTTCCAGATGTACCAGGTGGCGATGCCGCCGATCAGCATGCTTTTCAGCATCGCTTTCAAACCTTCGGTGGCTGCATTGAGCGAAACCAGCCGCTTGATGCCGGACAACGGGTTCAATTTGCCGAAATTGGGCTCGATGGCCTTGAAGGTGAGGTTCCAGCCGCCCACCAGCATGGGCACGAAGATGGCCACCAGCGCCAGACCGGCGAAAAAGGGGGCCAGCGCCCACAGCGCGCCGAAGATGCTTTCCTTGAAACGCACCAGCACCGGCTCCACGCTGTGCACCACGGTCTGGTCGAAGGTGAACAGCTGGCGCATGGTGTTGCTTAGAAATAAGGCGATTTTCTCGCCCAGGACCATCAGCAGCGCCACGCCGGTCATGGTGACGGCGAACGTCGACAACTCCCGCGAGCGGGGAATGTTGCCGTCGTCCCGTGCCATGGACAGCCGTTTGGCTGACGCGGGTTCTGTGCGTTCGAGGTCTGAGTCTTCGGCCATTTAATGCTTCTGTCTTGATTTTAAACTGAATGTTAGCCTACCCGGCCATGCCAGGGCCAGCCCCGCGCCTCGCGCCGCGGCTGGGTAAAAGGTACAATACGCTGGAAAAATCCAGGAAAGCCCGATGAAACAGTATCTAGACCTGATGCGCCACGTGCAGGCGCATGGCCACGACAAGTCCGACCGCACCGGCACAGGCACCCGTTCGGTATTCGGCTACCAGATGCGCTTCAACCTGGCCGACGGCTTTCCGCTGGTCACCACCAAGAAGTGCCATCTGCGCTCCATCATCCATGAATTGCTGTGGTTTCTGTCCGGCGACACCAATATCCGCTACCTCAAGGAAAACGGCGTGTCGATCTGGGACGAGTGGGCCGATGAAAACGGCGACCTGGGCCCGGTGTACGGCTACCAGTGGCGCAGCTGGCCGGCGCCGGACGGCCGTCACATCGACCAGATCGCCAACGTGGTGGAGATGATCAAGAAAAACCCGGATTCGCGCCGCCTGATCGTGTCGGCCTGGAATCCGGCGCTGGTCGATGAAATGGCCCTGCCGCCGTGCCACAGCCTGTTCCAGTTCTACGTGCTGGACGGCAAGCTGTCCTGCCAGCTGTATCAGCGCTCCGCCGATATCCTCCTCGGCGTGCCGTTCAACATCGCCAGCTACGCCTTGCTGACCATGATGGTGGCGCAGGTATGCGGCCTCGAGCCGGGCGATTTCGTGCACACGCTGGGCGACGCCCACCTGTACAACAACCACATGGAGCAGGTCGCGCTGCAATTATCGCGCGAGCCGCGCCCGCTGCCGACGATGAAGATCAACCCGGAGGTGAAAGACCTGTTCGCGTTCCGCTTCGAAGACTTCCAGCTGGAAGGTTACGACCCGCACCCTCCGATCAAGGCGCCGGTGGCGGTATGACGATGGCGCAACCGATGCTGACGCTGGTGGCGGCCATGGCGCGCAACCGCACCATAGGCGTGAACAACCAGCTGCCCTGGCACTTGCCGGAAGACCTCAAGCACTTCAAGGCGGTGACGCTGGGCAAACCGGTGATCATGGGCCGCAAGACCTGGGACTCGATAGGCCGGCCGCTGCCGGGCCGCCGCAACATCGTGGTGACGCGCCAGGCGGACTGGCGGGCTGACGGCGCGGAGGCGGCGCATTCGCTGGACGAGGCGCTGGCCCTGGCCGGCGCGGTGGAGGAGGTATGCCTGATCGGCGGCGCGGAGCTGTATCGCCAGGCGATAGACCGCGCCGACTGCCTGCGGTTGACCGAGATCGCCGGCGATTACCAGGGCGACGCCCATTTCCCGGCGTGGCCGGCGCAGGCGTGGCGCGAAGTCGCGCGCGAAGAGCAGGTGAGCGCGAGCGGGCTCGCCTACGCGTTTGTCGAATACCGGCGCGCTTGAGCGGCGGAAATCGGCGTGAAAAAAGGCTGCCCGGGGCAGCCTTTTTGCATGGCGTGAGGCGCGGGTTCAGGGGCGGCCGCTGAGCGCCTCGGCCGAGCTTTGCGCCAGCTGGCTGTAATTGTGGCCGAAATCGGTCACCATCTGGTGCAGTTTGGCGGTGTCGCGGGCGATCAGCGTCTTGAGCAGCGCTTCCAGGAACAGGTAGGTCTTGTCCATCTGGCTCTTGCCGGCGCGCAGGATGGCGTACAGGCAGCGCTGGGTCAGCGGCAGCAGGTCCTGCAGCATGTCGGAAACGTAGCGGTTGCTGGCGTAGCGGTACAGCATGGACAGGAACTCCACGCCGTGCTCGTAAAAGCCCTGCAGGTCGTCCTTGCGATTGGCCTCCTCCAGCTGGGTCATCAGCTCGAAAAAGCGCGCCAGGTCGTCGTTTTGCCAGGACAGCGCCAGGTTGTGCAGCACGCGGTCGAGCAAGAGGAACCACAAGTCGAAAAACTCGCGCACTTCCTGCGCGCCGATGCTGGCCACCACCGCGCCGCGGCGCGGGTAGATTTCCACCAGGTGGCGGCGTTGCAGGATCAACAGCGCTTCGCGCACCGAGCCGCGGCTGACTTCCAGCTCCGCCGCGATGCGCAGTTCCTGGATGCGCTCGCCCGGTTTCATTTCCCCTTGAATGATCTGCTTGCCCAGGTACTGGGCGATCTGTTCGGTCAGCAGGTCATTGGCCTTGAACGTCATGATGCATCTCCGGAATCAATATTATCATTTTCATGTTCTGGCTATTGTACGACAACTCATAAGGTTTATTGTTTGGCAATCTTGCAGTCCGGCAGCTGGTTTGTATCCAAATCGGGCGGGCGAACGCCAGAATCCGCCGTCTGGCGCGCTATGATAGCAATGCTGTGATTGAAACGCATGTTTGAGCGCGCGCGGCGCGCAAGAAAAACGGCAGCCCGGAAGGCTGCCGTCGGGGAGGCGGGGAGGATTACAGCGGCCGTCGGGTGGCCATCAGGTAATTGACCGCGGTGTCGTCGCCCAGCGAGTAGATCTGGCTGAGCGGGTTGTAGCGCATGCCGCTGACGTTGCGCAGCTCGAGCCCGGCGTGGCGCGCCATCCGCGACAGCTCCGAGGGCTTGATGAAGCGCGCGTAGTCGTGGGTGCCGCGCGGCAGCATGTTCAGCACGTACTCGGCTCCCACCACGGCCAGCAGGTAGGACTTGGCGTTGCGGTTGAGCGTGGAAAAGAAAACCCAGCCGCCAGGCTTCACCAGCGTGGCGCAGGCGCGTACCACGCTTTGCGGGTCGGGCACGTGTTCCAGCATTTCCATGCAGGTGACGATGTCGAAGCTGGCCGGCGCTTCGGCCGCCAGCTCTTCCACCGCCACGCAGCGGTATTCCACCGGCACGCCCGACTCCAGGCTGTGCAGCTGGGCCACTTTCAGCGATTTTCTGGCCAGATCGACGCCGGTGACCTGCGCGCCCAGCTCGGCCATGCTCTCGGCCAGAATGCCGCCGCCGCAGCCCACATCCAGCGCCTTCTTGCCGGCGATGCCGGCGTAGTGGTCGATGTAGCCGCGGCGCAGCGGGTTGAGCTGGTGCAGCGGTTTGAATTCGCCTTCCTTGTCCCACCACTTGTGGGCCAGCTGGCTGAATTTGTCGATTTCGAGTTCGTCTACGTTGCTCATGGTTTTACTTTGCCAGGATGCGGTTGCGCCAGTCTTCGGCGTTGGCCTTGATGGCGGCTTCGTCCAGGGTGGTCAGCTTGCGCCGGTTCAGCAGCGCGCGGCCCTTGACCCAGACGTGGCTGACCTGCTCGCGGCCGGCGGCGTACACCACGTGCGAGATCGGGTCGAAAGCCGGGGCGGTTTCGATCTCGGACAGGTCGATGGCGATCAGGTCGGCCTGTTTGCCCACCTTGACCGAGCCTACCTTGTCGCCGATGCCCAGGGCGTTGGCGCCGTTGAGGGTGGCCATGCGGATGGCGGTGGCGGCCGGCACCACGGTCGGGTCCATCGAGCCCACCTTGGCCAGCAGGGCGGCCAGACGGGTTTCGGCCAGCATGTCCAGCTTGTTGTTGGACGCCGCGCCGTCGGTGCCGATGCCGACGTTGATGCCGGCGGCCAGTTGTTTGGCGATCGGCGCGATGCCGGAGGCCAGTTTCATGTTGGAGGCCGGATTGTGGCCGATGGAGACGCCGTGGCGCGCCACCAGTTCGATTTCGTCTTCGGACAGGTGCACCATGTGCGCGGCGATCAGGCGCGGCGACAGCAGGCCCAGCGCCTTGAGGCGGGCCAGCGGCCGCTGCTTGTGCTCCTTGACGCTGTTGTTCAGCTCGTCTTGCGATTCGTGGATATGGCAGTGGATCAGCATGTCCTCCTGCTCGGCCAGCGTCACCACCTTGCGGAAGGTGTCGTCGGAGACGGTGTAGGGCGCGTGCGGGGCCAGGGTGAAGCTGACCAGTTCCTCGCCCAGGTACTGGCGGCGTTCGGCCAGCGCCTTGTTGAGGTAGTCGTCGGCGTTGTTGGCGTAGTTGGTCGGGAATTCCAGGATGGAACAGCCGACGAAGGTGCGCATGCCGGAGGTGAGGCCGGCGCGCGCCACCGCGCCGTGATAGAAGTACATGTCGTTGATGGTGGTGGTGCCGCCGCGGATCATTTCGGCCATGGCCAGCAAGGAGCCGTCGAAGACGAAGTCGTCGCGCACGTGGCGGCCTTCCGCCGGCCAGATGTGGTTGGTCAGCCAGTCCATCAGCGCCTTGTCGTCCGCCAGGCCGCGCAGCAGCGTCATCGCCGAATGGCCGTGCAGGTTGACGAGGCCCGGCATCAGCGCGTGGTTGGGCAGATCGACGCGCTCGTCGGCCTCCAGCGCCGCGGCTTGTGTCGCTGGAATAATGGCGGCTATCCTGCCATCCTTCAATGCGATTGCATGGTTTTCAAGGACTTCGCCATCGGTTTCGACGGTGATGATCCAGCGTGCGGTAATGATCTTGTCGTAACGGGACTGGGACATGGGGGCCATCCTGGCGCTTCATCTAAAGTGCCACCGATTTTAGGCTGAGGGCCAAGGCAAGGCAATGTGCGAAAAACAGTAGAGTATTCGCTTGCATCGCGCATGTTTGAAACCGTACAGTTAATAATGGTCGCGGCCATACGTAATGACCATTAGATTTTTGGCGGCGTCGCAGGGCTTGCGCGCCGTGTATACTACTGAATGTAAAAATAATTTGCGGGCCTGGTCCCGGAACTTTCGGCCGCGGTTGCGGGCCGGCGAACGCTAGCGTGAACATGGCAAATCCAGTCGACGACAAATCCACTGCCAGCTCGGGGCTGACTCTGCGAGGGGTGTTTCTCATTGCCGTGGTGCTAGGCTTGCTGATCCCCGCCTCCATCATCAGTTACCTGAGCTTCAACATCCAGCGGGACAACCTCACCACCCAGCTGGAAACCGACCAGCGGCGGCTGCTGGACATCGTCGCCCTGGGGATGCAGGAGCCGCTGTGGAATCTGAGCCGCCAGGCCGGCAATCCGCTGATCGCCTCGGTGATGGAAGATCCGCGCGTGATTTCCATCCGGGTAACCGACACCCAGTCCAATCAGGTTTTCCTGTCGGCGGTGCGCAACGAGCGCCGCATCGGCAGCGTTTCCTTCATCGAAAAACCGGTGATCTACCGCGGCGAGGCCATCGGCCAGGTCACCATCGAGTTCGACAACGAACACCTGGCCATCGCGCTCAACAACCAGATCAAGAACATCCTGATGATTCTGGCGGCGCAGCTGGTGTTGTCCATCATGCTGATCATGAGCATCCTGCACTCGCGCTTTTTGCGGCCGATGCAGCTGTTGACCGAGCACGCGCGGCTGCTGGCCGAACTCAAGCTGGACAAGCCGTTCGAGTGGGCGCGCCGCGACGAGCTGGGCCGCCTCGGCACGCACCTGGAGTGGACGCGCTCCGAGCTCAAGCGCCTGCTGGACGAGCTGCGCGCCAAGACGCTGGCGCTGGAGGCCGACATCGCGCGACGCCGCGAGGTGGAAGACGCGCTGCGCCGCTCGGAAAACAAATACCGCGAGCTGTTCTGGTCCAACCTGGACGGCATCGTCATCAGCTCGCTGGATGGGCAGGTGATAGACGCCAACCCGGCCTTCCTCAACTTGATGAATTACAGTCTGGACCAGCTCAAGGCGCAGAATTTCTGGTCGCTGGTGGCCGAAGAGAGCGAGGCGCTGGAGCGCTTCAACCTGGACAACAAGGTGCTGCGTTTCGGCTATTGCGACGAATTCGAAGCCACCTACCTCAACCGTTTTGAAAACCAGGTGCCGGTCAGCGTCAAGACCGTGGCGATGCGCGACGCCTTCGGCCGCATCAACGCGGTGTGGCGCATGGTGCGCGACATCTCCGAGAAGCGCGCCGCCGAAGAGCGGGTGCAACTGGCGGCCAAGGTGTTCGAGAACACCGTCGAAGGCATCATGATCACCGACGCCGACAAGCGCATCCGCAGCGTCAACCGCGCCTTCACCGAGATCACCGGCTACACCCAGCACGAGGTGCTGGGCCAGAAAACCAGCATTCTTTCTTCCGGCCGCCACGAAGGGCCGTTTTACGAGCAGATGTGGGCGGCGATCACCGAACACGGCTCCTGGCAGGGCGAGTTGTGGAATCGCCGCAAGAACGGCGAAGTCTTCCCGGAGTGGCTGGCGATCAACGCGGTGCGCAACAGCCTGGGCGAAGTCACCCACTACGTCGCCATCTTCAGCGACCTGACCGAGCGCAAGGAAGCCGACGAGCGCATCCAGTTCCTGGCCCACTTCGACGTGCTCACCAGCCTGCCCAACCGGGTGCACATGCAGGACCGGGTGGAGCTGGCGATACACAACGCCAGCCGCGACAACCAGCGCCTGGCGCTGCTGCTGCTGGACCTGGACCGCTTCAAGACCGTCAACGAATCGCTGGGGCACTCCGCCGGCGATACCCTGCTGCAGATCGCCGCCGACCGCATCCGCGCGGTGCTGACTCCCGGCGAAATGCTGGCGCGGCAGGGCGGCGACGAGTTCATCGTGCTGCTGCCGCTGATCGCCGATCCGAGCGAGGCGGCGCTGGCGGCCGAACGGGTGCGCGACGTGTTCGCCAATCCCATCGAACTGCACAACCACGTGATCACCATCACGCCGTCCATCGGCATCAGCGTTTATCCGGACGACGGCCGCGACTACGAAACCCTGGTGCGCAACGCCGACGCCGCGATGTATCACGCCAAATCGTCCGGCCGCAACAGCTACAAGTTCTACACCGCCGACCTCAACGCCCGCGCCCGCGAAATCCTGGCCATCGAGAGCCAGCTGCGCTTCGCGCTGGAGCGCGACGAGTTCGTGCTGCACTACCAGCCGCAAGTGGAGATGGGCAGCGGCAGCATCGTCGGCGCGGAGGCGCTGATCCGCTGGAATCACCCTTCGCTCGGGCTGTTGGGGCCGATACGCTTCATCCAGGTGGCCGAGGAGCGCGGCTTCATCGTGCAGATCGGCGACTGGGTGATACGCGAGGCCACCCGCCAGCTGGCGGCGTGGCGCATGGCCGGTTTGCCGGAGCTGACGCTGGCCATCAACCTGTCGGCGCTGCAATTCCGCCAGCAGGATTTGGCCGGCAAGCTGCAGCATGCGCTGGACGGCTGCGGCCTGCCGGGCAGCGCGCTGGACATCGAAGTGACCGAGAGCATCATCATGGAAGACGCGCAGGCCACCATCCAGGCGATAGACACGATGAAGAACATGGGCCTGCGCCTGTCCATCGACGACTTCGGCACCGGGTATTCCAGCCTGTCCTACCTCAAGCGTTTCAAGGCCGACAAGCTCAAGATCGACCGTTCCTTCGTGCGCGACATCCCGCAAGACGCCGACGATACCGCCATCGCCCGGGCCATCATCAACATGGCGCGCAACCTGAACATGAAGGTGGTGGCCGAAGGCGTGGAAACGATGGAGCAGTGGCGCTTCCTGGAAGAGGAGGGCTGCGATCTGGTGCAGGGCTACCTGATCGCCAAGCCTCTGCCGGCCGACGACTTCGCGGCGCTGCTGGCCAAGGGCCGCCTGTTGCCGCCGGCGTGAGGCGCAGAACGGGCTTTGAGGACGCTTCTCGGCGGGGAGAATCAACATGACGTTCCGGATGGAAGCCGAAATCGTCGAAGCCAGCAAGGAGGTGCTGGCGCGCAGCCTTGAGTTTGTTCCGATTCCCATCCTGATCTCCGAGTCCTTGCTCGGCTCCAGTTCTCCGTCGCGCCGCTTTCACCGCTATCTCAATCAGGCTTTCATCGAGCAGATCGGCTACACCTTGCAGCAGATGCCGAACATGGAGGCCTGGTACCGGCTGGCGTATCCCGATCCCGACTACCGCCGGCAGGTGGAGCGGGACTGGTCGCAGGCGGTGCGCGAGGCGTTGGCGCAAGGGCGCAACCTGGCGGAGATGACCGCCCAGGTCTGTTGCGCCAACGGCGAGCGCCGCTGGTTCATCGTCACCGCGCAACTGAAGGCCGACCTGCTGCCGGGCTGGAATATCGTCACCTTCCGCGACGTGCACGACCTGAAGTGCATGATGGACGCCAACGAGCGCCTGTCGCGCACCGACTTTCTCACCGGACTGGACAACCGCCGCGAGGCCACCCGCCATCTGGACGCGGCCTGGCTGCGCTGGGAACTGGGTGGCGAGCCGTTTTCCATCCTGCTGTGCGATCTGGACCATTTCAAGCAGGTCAACGACGTGTACGGCCACGCCAGCGGCGACCAGGCCCTGATCAGCGTGGCCGGCGTGCTGCGCCAGGCCTGTCCGCGCGCCAAACTCTCCCGCTGGGGGGGCGAAGAGTTTCTGGTATTGCTTACCGGCGGCGACGTGGAGATGACGGACGTCATCGCCCAGCGCGCCTGCGACCGGGTGCGTCGCAAAGGCTTTGTCTGGGAAGGGCAGCCGTTGCCGCTGACGATGAGCGTGGGCTACGCCACCATCCGGCCGGAGCAGACGCTCACCTCCCTGCTGCAATGCGCCGACGCGGCGCTATACCTGGCAAAAGAGCGCGGGCGCAACCAGGCGCTGGCGGGCTAGCGCGGCTTACGCCGTGCCAAGCGAGGTTTCGCTTTCCTTGTGGCGCTTGACCCGGTTGCGGCCGGCGCGCTTGGCGCTGTACAGCGCCCGGTCGGCGGCGGCGAGAAAGCTCTGGGCGTTATGAGAAGCGCCCCAGGCGGCAACCCCCAGGCTGGCCGTGACGCTGACTGCCTGCCCCTCGGCGTTCGCCGGCGAATGGGCTATCGCCTGCCGGATCGCCTCGCACGCGGCGAAAGCCTGGGCCGCGGTGGTGTCGGCGAACAGGATGGCGAATTCCTCGCCGCCTATCCGGCATACCTGGTCTTCGGCGCGGACGTTGTCGCGCAGCAAGGCGGAAACGTGGCGCAGCACCTCGTCGCCGACGTCGTGGCCGCGGCTGTCGTTGATGCGCTTGAAGAAATCCAGATCCAGCATGGCCAGGCAGAACGGCCGCTGTTCCCGCTCGAAACGGGCTTGCAGCTGGGCCAGCGCGCTGTAAAACCGCCGTCGGTTGCCAAGGCCGGTCAGCAAATCGGTGGCGGCCATCTGCTGGATGCGGTTTTCCAGCACGTCGGAAAACAGCTCGCTGCCCAGCAGGGCGACAAACAGGATGGCCGAGCCGGACAGCAGCACGGTCAGGTTCAGCGCCTTGAGGATGAGCGGCGGCAGCGCCTGGACTTGCGGAGCGGCCGGCCAGGGGAAGTAATGCAGCAGGGTGAACCAGGCAAGACAGACGATGCAGGTGATGGCCATGCCGCGCTGGTCGCTGACGGGCACGATCAGCGGAGCGGTCAGGAAAAACAGCAGAAAGTAGAAATGGGTGCCGAGCAAGGTGCCCTGGCCGCCGGTAATCCCCACCAGCGTGGTGGCCTGGCAAATCACGCAGGCCTTCCAGTAATGCGGAGACTTGCCGCAACGCTGCCGCCAACGGAACCAGGCGATGCCGATCAGCGGAATGGGCGCTTGCCACACGCAGCTCATGGCCAGCGTCCAGTTGCCCATCCCCAGGAAAATGGGGAAGTAGAACATCACCATCAACAGCACCAGGGCCGGCGTGGCGTTGGTGATGAACTGGCAACGCCGCGCGCTGCCGCTCAATTCAGGGTCCACGCCCAGCTCCAGCCATTGGCGGACGGCGTGGGAAATGGCGGGGAAGCGCCCCGCGACAGTAAGTGGTTGGCCCATGCTGTGACGCCCGGATGAGCGATTTGCCGATCTTCTCAGCATAGCGGGACCGCCATCCGGGCGATACGGCCATTTCATGCCCCGGCCGCGCGGGGCTGGCGAAAGGCCGCCTCAGGCCCGCCAGCTGAAGCGCTGGTTGGCCCCGCCGTGGCAATCCCACACAATCAGGCGAGCGCCGTTGCCGGCGTTGCCGCCCTCCACGTCCAGGCAGCGGTTGTTGAGCTTGCTACGCAGCTGGCCGTTGGCCCACGTCCATTGCTGGTTCTGGCCGTTGTGGCAGGCGTAGGCGATCACGCGCGCGCCGCGACGCGGGTCCGCTCCGGCCACGTCCAGGCACAGGCTGCCGGATTTGATCTGGCCGTTTTCCAGACGAAAACGCTGATTGCCGCCGCCATGGCAATCCCACAGCTGCAACGGCGCGCCGGAGCGGGCGCCGCCGGCAAGGTCCAGGCAGCGCCCGCCGCTGGCCGCCAGCATGCGCGGCTGCGGTTCCTGCTCGCGCTGCTTCTTGCTTTGCTTGTTGGCGTAATAGCCGGCGGCGGCCACGGCGCCTACCACGGCGGCACCGACCAGCACGTCCTGGGTCGTCAGGTTGGCGCAGCCGCTGCCTGCCAGGGCCGCCGCGGTAATGAGGATCACGGATTTTTTCATATCGGAATCGATTGATTGTTTTAGTCCCAGCAGTGTAAAAGCCGCCGCGCGGCGCGTCCTTCGCGCTGCTTGGCGTTTGTGTAACCGTGCTTGACCGGAAGGCGGAGCGGCGAGGGCGGCCGCCGCGCCAAGCCAGGCGTGGCGGGCGTGGCGGCGGGTAAACGGCTGTTTACAGTGGGGCGCGGGCAGAACGGCATGCCTCGATCTCTGGCGCGGGGGCCTGCGCGTAGTGCGGAAGCCTCCGGGTTTTAGGAGGCGTTCCGTCGCCATGCGACCGACGTCGCACGGCAACGCCTTGGGGGCAGGCGGTGTTTACCACCGGGAGCGGGCAGAGCAATGTGGCTGCAACAAGCTGGAAAAACCAGCGACGAGTTTCTGCGAAGCTGCTGCTCAGAGCCGATTTTCGCCGGCGCCTTCAAGCCGCTCGTGGCGAGTGGTGGCTTGCTCGTGGCGTTGGACCTGGTTGCGGCCGCCATGTTTGGCGCAGTAGAGCGCCTTGTCGGCGGCGGCGAGAAAGCTTTGCTCGCTGTGAGTCGCATCCCAGGCCGCGAGGCCCATGCTGGCGGTGACCCGGATTTCCCTGGCACCACTTTCCAGCGGCGTATCGGCTATCGCCTTCCGGATGGCGTCGCAGGCGCGAAATGCCTGTTCCAGCGAGGCGTTGGCGAACAGGATGGCGAACTCCTCGCCGCCGATGCGGCATACCCTGTCTCCGGGACGGCGCCGATCTCCCGAGCGTATGCTGCTTCTGAGCAGAGCCGATACGTGCCGCAGCACTTCGTCGCCAGCCTCATGGCCCTGCTTGTCGTTGATGCGCTTGAAAAAATCGATATCCAGCATGGCCAGGCAAAACGGCTGTTCCTCCCTTTCGTACCGGCTGCGCATTCTGGCCAGCGTGCTGTAGAACAAACGTCGGTTTCCCAGTCCGGTCAGCGTGTCGGTGATGGCCATCTTGCGGATGCGATTTTCCAGCATGTCGGAAAAGTCCTCGCTGCACGCCAAGGCGATAAACAGGATGGCGGAGGCGGAGAGCAGCACGATCAGATTCAGCGCCTTAATGGTGAGAAGGGGCAAGGCCTGCACCTCGGGTGCGGCCGGCCACGGGATGTAGTGGAAGAAAATAAACCAGGCAAGACAGACGCCGCAGGTAATCAGGGTGCCGAGCCGGTCGCGGACGGGTACGACGAGGGGAGTAGTGAGGAAAAACAGCAAAAAGTAAAAATGGGTTCCCAGCAGCGTGCCTTGGCCGGAGATTATGCCAACCAGAGTGGCGCTCTGCGTGATCAGGAAGGCTTTCCAGTAATGCGGTGGTTGCTTGCGTTTCTGCAGGTAACGAAACCAGGCGATGCCGAGCAGCGAGATAGGTAATTGCAATACGTTGGTGCGCGCTAGCGCCCAGTTTCCCAAACATAGGAAGATGGGAAGGTAGAACATGGACATGATCAGCACCAGGGTCGGCGTAGCATTGATCATGTAGTGGCAGCGGCGGACTGCGCCGCTAAGCTCTGGATTGACGCCCAGCTTGATCCAGCCCTTTATGGCCAGGAAGACGGGAGATCGCCATCTGGAGGCAGGGGGAGGTTCTTTGCCCATTCTCAATCGCCTTGATGAGCTGTCGACGTACTGCTCAGCATAGAAGGATAGTTATCGATCAGCTATCCATTTTTTATGACATATGATGTGGAAAGGGCGTTGTTGCACAAATCCGCCCGTCCCGCGGCTTGGTAAGATAGTGGCATGACCAAGCCCGCTCCAAAACGCTATCGAACGACCAACTGGAACGCCTACAACCAAGCCCTGATCCAACGCGGCTCTCTGTCCGTCTGGCTGGACACGAGCATGTCATGGCAGGCGACTCCACGGGGCAAGCGCGGACGGACACAGATGCCGCGCGAGGGGCTTTGTTGCACAAATCAAATATATGCCAAGAACATGCTATGTTTTTGTAAAAAGTTGCGTTTATACGGCGGCAACTTTCAGTAACTTATCAGACAAAAAGCGCAATAAATTTCATTTATGCAACAAAGCCCGTACAAGACCCCCCTGTTTGCCAGCCGAGGTTTTTGTGCCGAGTAGCCGCATCGTAAGACCATCAAGTTATACGCTCGATGCACCGCAGTAGGTTCGCTCCCCATGAACATTACCTAATCTCCCCGTCAAGGGGACCAGCCTACGGTCAGTCCCTTACGGGAAGGTGTCCGAACTTTTGTGTAACCAGACGGTTGAAGGCTACAAAAAAGCCGCCCAGCTTGCAGTGAGCGGCTTTCTCATCAGCCCAGTGTCTGGACTAAATCTTACTCCGGACGCATGTGCGGGAACAAGATCACATCGCGAATGGAAGGCGCGTCGGTCAGCAGCATCACCAAACGGTCGATGCCGATGCCGCAACCGCCGGTCGGCGGCAGGCCGTATTCCATCGCGCGGATGTAGTCGGCGTCGTAGTGCATCGCCTCGTCGTCGCCGGCGTCCTTCTGGGCGACTTGCGCCTGGAAGCGCGCGGCCTGGTCTTCGGGATCGTTCAACTCGGAGTAGCCGTTGGCGTGCTCGCGGCCCACGATGAACAGCTCGAAACGCTCGGTCAGGCCCGGCTGGGTGTCGGAGCCGCGCGCCAGCGGGGAGACTTCCACCGGGTAATCGATGATGAAGGTCGGATTCCACAGCAGGGACTCGGCGCATTCTTCGAACAGCGCCAGCTGCAGGCTGCCCAGGCCCGGGGCCGGGGGCAGTTTGCCGCCCAGGCGCTTGATCTCGCCGGCCACCCAGGCGGCGTCGGCAAGTTGCGCGTCGGTGTATTGCGGGTTGTAGTGCTTGATGGCCTGCACGATGGTGAAGCGGTCGAACGGTTTGCCGAGGTCCACTTCCTTGCCCTGATAGCTCACGGTGGTGGAGCCGCAGGCCACCAGCGCGCATTCGCGGATGATGGTTTCGGTCATCTCCATCATGCGCTGGTAGTCGCTGTACGCTTCGTAGAACTCGATCATGGTGAACTCGGGGTTGTGGCGCGTGCTCATCCCTTCGTTGCGGAAGTTGCGGTTGATTTCGAACACGCGTTCCAGACCGCCCACCACCAGGCGCTTCAGGTACAGCTCCGGGGCGATGCGCAGGTAGAGCGGCATGTCCAGGGCGTTGTGGTGGGTGACGAAAGGCTTGGCCGACGCGCCGCCCGGGATCGGGTGCATCATCGGGGTTTCCACTTCCAGATAGCCTTCGCCCACCATCACGTCGCGCACCTTCTGCACGATCCTGGAGCGCTTGATGAAGGTCTCGCGGCTCTCTTCGTTCATGATCAGGTCGGCGTAGCGCTGACGGTATTTGGTTTCCTGGTCGGTGATGCCGTGGAATTTTTCCGGCAGCGGGCGGATGTTCTTGGAGAGCATGCGCACTTCGCTGGCTTGCACGGTCAGCTCGCCGGTCTTGGTCTTGAACAGCACGCCCTTGACGGCGATGATGTCGCCCAGGTCCCAGCGCTTGAAGTCGGCGTAGACGTCTTCGCCCACGTTGTCGCGGGAGATGAAGGCCTGGATGCGGCCGCTGACGTCCTGCAGGGTGGCGAAGCTGGCTTTGCCCATTACACGTTTAAGCATCATGCGGCCGGCGACGGCGACTTCGATTTTCTCGGCTTCCAGCGCTTCCGCCTCCTTGGCGGCGTGGTCGTCCTGCAGCGGTTTGGCGAAGTGGCTGCGTTTGAAGTCGTTGGGGTAGGCGATGCCTTTTTCGCGGATCGCCTGCAGTTTCTGGCGGCGTTCCGCCATGATCTGGTTTTCGTCTTGGCTTTGCGCCTGTGCTTGTTCGTGATCAGACATGTTGACTCCGTGCCGGGTTGGGTTCCTGCGGCAAAACGATAAAAGAACTAATGATCAGGATAGCCGCCCCGCCTGGATTTCACAGGCCGGGCGCGGCTGTCCGGTAACGGCTTAGACGCCGTGTTTGAGGCTGGCTTCGATGAAGCCGTCCAGGTCGCCGTCCATGACGCCCTTGATGTTGCCCACCTCGTAGCTGGTGCGCAAATCCTTGATGCGCGACTGGTCGAACACGTAGGAGCGGATCTGGTGGCCCCAGCCCACGTCGGTCTTGGTGTCTTCCAGCGCCTGCTTGGCCTCGTTGCGCTTTTTCAGTTCCAGCTCGTAGAGCTTGGCGCGCAGCATCTGCCAGGCTTCATCGCGGTTGCGGTGCTGGGAACGGTCGTTCTGGCACTGCACGACGATGCCGGTGGGGATGTGGGTCAGGCGCACGGCCGAGTCGGTCTTGTTGATGTGCTGGCCGCCGGCGCCGGAGGCGCGGTAGGTGTCGGTGCGCACGTCGGCCGGATTGATGTCGATCTCGAAGCTGTCGTCCACTTCCGGGTAGACGAACACGGAGGAGAACGAGGTGTGGCGGCGGGCGTTGGAGTCGAACGGCGACACGCGCACCAGGCGGTGCACGCCCACTTCGGTGCGCAACAGGCCGTAGGCGTATTCGCCTTCGATCTTCAGCGTGGCGCTGGTGATGCCGGCCACTTCGCCTTCGGACACTTCCAGCACGTCCACCTTGAAGCCCTTGCGTTCGGCGTAGCGGGTGTACATGCGCAGCAGCATGCCGGCCCAGTCCTGGGCTTCGGTGCCGCCGGCGCCGGCCTGGATGTCGATGAAGCAGTTGCTCGGGTCCATCGGGTCGTGGAACATGCGGCGGAATTCCAGCTGCGCCACTTTGGCTTCCACGCCTTCCATATCGTCGCGCACGGCGAGCATGGTGTCGTCGTCGCCTTCGCTCTGGCCCATTTCAAACAGTTCGCGGCTGTCGGCGATGGTGGCGTTGATGCTGTCCAGCACCAGAACCACGTCTTCCAGCTGTTTGCGTTCGCGGCCCAGCTCCTGGGCTTTTTTCGGATCGTTCCAGATATCCGGATCTTCGGTGAGGCGGCTTACTTCTTCCAGACGGTCTTTTTTGCCGTCGTAGTCAAAGATACCCCCGAATATCGGCGGCGCGGGCGGCCAGGTCTTCGATTTTGGCCGCAATTTGGTTCTGAACTTCAACTTCGATCATGCTTAACTCCAAATGGCAGTCTGTATTAGTAAATTCAAATATATATTTTTGACTTGATCAAAGACAAAAAAGCGCACCTTGCGGTGCGCTTTCGTCTGATCCGGTCCGGCGATTAGCCAAACAGATGAGCGATGGCGGCGCGCTCTTCTTCCAGTTCGGCCAGGGTGAGGTTCATCCGCTCGCGGGAGAACGCGTCGATTTCCAGACCTTCAACTCGTTTGTACTCGCCATTTTCGCACACTACCGGTACGCCGTACATCACGCCTTCCGGGATGCCGTAGGAACCGTCGGACGGAATGCCCATGGTCACCCACTTGCCATTGCTGCCCAGCACCCAGTCGCGGATGTGGTCGATGGCGGCGTTGGCGGCGGAGGCGGCGGAGGACAGGCCGCGCGCTTCGATGATGGCGGCGCCGCGCTTGCCGACGGTCGGCAGGAATACGTCGCGGTTCCAGGCGTCGTCGTTGATCATGGCCTTGACCGACTGGCCATCGATGGTGGCGAAGCGGTAGTCGGCGTACATGGTCGGCGAGTGGTTGCCCCACACGGCCAGCTTCTCGATGGACGACACCGGCTTGCCGGTCTTGGCGGCGATTTGCGACAGGGCGCGGTTGTGGTCAAGACGCAACATGGCGGTGAAGTTTTTCGGATCCAGATCCGGCGCGGACTTCATCGCGATCCAAGCGTTGGTGTTGGCCGGGTTGCCCACTACCAGCACCTTGACGTCGCGAGCGGCGTGATCATTCAGCGCCTTGCCCTGAACGGTGAAGATGGCGCCGTTGGATTCCAGCAGGTCCTTGCGTTCCATGCCCTTGCTGCGCGGGCGTGCGCCCACCAGCAGCGCAACCTTCACGTCCTTGAAGGCCACGTTCGGATCATCGGTGGCGACCATGCCGGCCAGGAGCGGGAAGGCGCAGTCTTCCAGTTCCATCATCACGCCCTTGAGGGCGGTCTGGGCTTGCGGCAGGTCCAGCAGTTGCAGAATGACCGGCTGGTCTTTGCCCAGCATTTCGCCGCTGGCAATGCGGAACAGCAGGCTGTAACCGATTTGGCCGGCAGCGCCGGTAACGGCAACGCGAACGGGGGCTTTCATTGGCGGACTCTCCTTTGACGTATCCGATAATGAGCTGCGGATGTTGCTCCGCAGTATAGGTGTGCGAGCGAGTTTATCACGAGTGTTATGAAAAGGGGCTGGAAAGCGGGGCTGAACTGCTGTTAATCTGTTTTAAGACTTGTGTCTTATATAAGACATACCTTTACGCTTGATTTATTTGATGATACAAAAGAGAACATGACAGCCAAGATGCTGCGAAGACAGCCGCTTTATGCACAGATCAAGCAACTGCTGCTGCAACGGATAGGCGACGGCGAGTGGCGCGAGCACGAGGCGCTGCCCAGCGAGTGGGACCTGGCCGCCGAGCTGGGCGCGAGCCAGGGCACCACCCGCAAGGCTTTGAGCGAACTGGTGGCGGAAGGTTTGCTGTACCGGCTGCAGGGCAAGGGCACTTTCGTCGCGCCGGTGGCCGGGGATTGGGGCGATGCGTCGATGCGCACGCCCGGCTTGTTTTTCGAGCAGCCCGACGAGCTGGCGCGCGAATTTCTGGGCCTGTCCCGGGTCAATGCCAGCGAAGATGTCGCTAATGTATTGAATTTAAGGCGTTTAGCGCCTTTATTGAGGATTCGTCAGCTGTGGCGTTGGCACGGCATTCCGGTGGCGCTGGACGATGTGCTGCTGCCGGCGGAGCAGTTCGAGGGCATGGACGCGCGCTGGCTGCGCAACGCCAGCGGCGTCAACGCCACCTTGCTGCACCGCTTCGGCGTCAGGCTGACGCCGATTTGCGAGCAGTTCCGGGCGGTGATGCTGCCGCGCGAAGAGGCCAGCCTGCTGGGCGTCACCGGCATGGTGGCCGACGTGCCGGCGCTGAGCATGGACAGATTGTCGGCAGGCATGGACGGCCGGCCGCTGGAGTGGCGGCAGCGTTATTGCCTGACCCACAACCTGGCATATACCCGCAGCGTGCTGTAAGGCGCGGGATGAAAATCGGCCGGGTTAGTATCGGATTTGATAGAATCTCCTGGTCATATCGCATTGGCTTATGCGCGATGGGCGAAATTCCAAGCTCCGCGCGCGAGACGCGCGGCGGCAAGCGGGTTGGGCCGGTCGCCTGGGCCAGGGCGTTGTGACAGGCATTGAAAGACATTCGCTCGACGACAAGGGCGGAGCCTTTCGGGCGGGTCGCCCGCGGTTGGACGGCCTGTGTGTAACCTCTTGGTTCAAGAAACATCCAAGGAAGCCCTATGCAGAAGCAAAGACCGAAGCATCTGGATCTGGCCAAGATCAGGCTGCCGATTCCCGGCATCGTCTCGATCTTGCACCGGGTCAGCGGTGTGGCGCTCTTCTTTTCCCTCCCGTTGTTGATTTACCTGCTGCACGGTTCGCTCAGTTCGGCCGAATCGTTTGAAACCTACCGCGCCGTGGTGGCCAATCCGCTGATGAAGCTGGTGCTGCTGGGCTTGCTGTGGGCGTATCTGCACCACGCCTGCGCCGGTATCCGTTTTCTCCTCCTCGACATTCACAAGGGCCTGGAATTGCAAACGGCCCGCGCCACCGCCAAGACCGTGATGGTGATCAGCCTGGCGCTGACGGTGGTTCTGGGAGTTGCCCTATGGTAAATCGCGACGTTGTCGGCGCCGGCTATGGCCTGCGCGACTGGATCATGCAGCGGGTCACCGCTGTGATCATGCTGGCCTACACCGTGGCCCTGGTGCTGTTCCTGCTGGCGATGCCGGCCGGCTACGAAGGCTGGAAGGCCCTGTTCGACCAGACCTGGGTGAAAGTGCTGACCCAGACCACGCTGCTGGCGCTGTTCCTGCACGTGTGGGTGGGCATCCGCGACGTGTGGATGGACTACGTCAAGCCGGTGGGGCTGCGCCTCTCGCTGCACGTGTTCACCATCGTCTGGCTGGTTTCCTGTTTTATCTATTCCGTTAAAGTGGTCTGGGGGCTGTAATGGGTATTCCTGTTCGTCATTTTGATGCCGTCATCGTTGGGGCGGGCGGCGCGGGGATGCGCGCGGCCTTGCAACTGTCCGAGGCTGGTCTGAAAACCGCCGTGCTGTCCAAGGTGTTCCCGACTCGCTCCCACACCGTCGCCGCCCAGGGCGGCGTGTCCGCCTCGCTCGGCAATTCCGAGGAGGATCACTGGCACTGGCACATGTACGACACCGTCAAGGGATCGGACTGGCTGGGCGACCAGGACGCCATCGAATTCATGTGTCGCGAAGCGCCGAAAGTGGTAGTGGAGCTGGAGCATTTCGGCATGCCGTTCGACCGCAACGCCGACGGCACCATCTACCAGCGCCCGTTCGGCGGCCACATGTCCAATTTCGGCGAAAAGCCGGTGCGCCGCGCCTGCGCCGCCGCCGACCGCACCGGCCACGCCATGCTGCACGCGCTGTACCAGCGCAATGTGCGCGCCAACACCCACTTCTTCGTCGAGTGGATGGCGCTGGACCTGATCCGCGACGCCGAAGGCCGCGTGCAGGGCGTGGTGGCCATGGAAATGGAAACCTCGGAAATCGTCGTGTTCCAGGCCAAGGCCACCCTGTTCGCCACCGGCGGAGCCGGCCGCATCTTCGCGTCCTCCACCAACGCCTTCATCAATACCGGCGACGGCATCGGCATGGCGGCGCGCGCCGGCATCCCGCTGGAAGACATGGAGTTCTGGCAGTTCCACCCGACCGGCGTGGCCGGCGCGGGCGTGCTGATCACCGAAGGCGTGCGCGGCGAAGGCGGCATCCTGCGCAACAGCGCGGGCGAACGCTTCATGGAGCGCTACGCGCCCAACGCCAAGGACCTGGCCTCCCGCGACGTGGTGTCGCGCGCCATGGTCACCGAGATCAACGAAGGCCGCGGGTGCGGTCCGAACAAGGATCACGTGCTGCTCGACATCACCCACCTCGACCCCGAGGTGATCATGTCCAAGCTGCCGGGCATCCGCGAAATCTCGATCAAGTTCGCCGGCGTCGATCCGATCAAGGCACCGATTCCGGTGGTGCCGACCTGCCACTACCAGATGGGCGGCATCCCCACCAATTACCACGGCGAAGTGGTGGTGCACGGCGAGCCGGTGCAAGGCTTCTACGCCGCCGGCGAATGCGCGTGCGCCTCGGTGCACGGCGCCAACCGCCTGGGCACCAACTCGCTGCTCGACCTCCTGGTCTTCGGCAAGAGCTCGGCCAACTCGATGATCGAATTCATCAAGCGCCAGCCGGAAGACCTGCCGGCGCTGGCGCTGGCCGATGTCGAGCGTTCCGTCGCCCGCGTTGAGCGCCTGGACAAGCAGACCGGCGGCGTGCAGGTCAACGACGCGCGCTCGGCCCTGCAGCGCACCATGCAGGCCCACTGCGGCGTGTTCCGCTTCAAGGACATGCTGGAAGAGGGCGTCAAGAAGATCCTGGAAGTGGAGCAGATGGTTGCCCGCACCGAGATCGGCGACAAGTCCAAGGTGTTCAACACCGCGCGCATCGAGGCGCTGGAGCTGGACAACCTGATCGAAGTGGCCAAGGCCACCATGATCTCGGCCAACGCCCGCACCGAGAGCCGCGGCGCCCACGTGCGCGACGACGCCAAGGATACCGAGGAAACCCCGAACGGCCGTGACGACAAGAACTGGCTGAAGCACACGCTGTGGTTCCGCGACGGCAACCGTCTGGAATACAAGCCGGTGAACCTCAAGCCGCTGACCGTCGATACGATCGCCTTGAAGACCCGTTCCTACTAAGGGTTGACCCAGAGATGACTACCGAAACCGTCAAATTCCGCATCTACCGTTACAACCCGGAACAGGATGCCAAGCCGTACATGCAGGACATCAGCGTGGAGATGGACGCCACCGAGCACAAGCTGCTGGATGCCCTGGTCAAGCTGAAGGTCAAGGACGACACGCTGAGCTTCCGTCGTTCCTGTCGCGAAGGCGTTTGCGGCTCCGATGCCATGAACATCAACGGCAAGAATGGTCTGGCCTGTCTCACCGATTTCCGCAGCCTGAAGCAGCCCATCGAGCTGCGCCCGCTGCCCGGCCTGCCGGTCGTCCGCGACCTGATCGTGGACATGACCCAGTTTTTCAAGCAATACCACTCGATCAAGCCGTACGTGATCAACGACACGCCGCCGCCGGAGCGCGAGCGCAAGCAGTCGCCGGAGGACCGCAAGGAGCTGGACGGTCTTTACGAGTGCATCCTGTGCGCCTGCTGCTCGACCTCCTGCCCGTCGTTCTGGTGGAATCCGGACAAGTTCGTCGGCCCGGCCGGCCTCTTGGCCGCCTACCGCTTCATCGCGGACACCCGCGACGAGGCCACCAGCGAGCGTCTGGACAATCTGGAAGACCCGTATCGCCTGTTCCGCTGCCACACCATCATGAATTGCGTCGACGTATGCCCCAAGGGTCTCAACCCGACCAAGGCTATCGGCAAGATCAAGGATCTGATGGTAAGGCGCGCGGTATGACGGCCTACGATCCGATTGAGCTCAAACGGATCCGCTGGCGGTCGCGCCGCGGCTTGCTGGAGCTGGACCTGGTGCTGGAGAAGTTCTTCGCCGGCCCCTTCGACCAGCTCCCGCCGGCCCAGATCGAAGCTTACCGGCGGCTGCTGGACCTGCCCGACACCGATTTTCTGGACGTGGTGAACGACAAGGCGGATCTGGACGATCCGGAAGAGATGGCTATCGTGGCGATCTTGCGATCGCTGTGACAGTCGCCGCACCATTCTAATTACAACGACAAACTGACTGGGAGTATTGCTGTGGAAACTAATCGCAAAGTCACGCTCAGCTACAACGAGGGCAAGGACACCCTGGATTTGCCGATCCTGGGGGGCTCGCTGGGTCCGGATGTGGTCGACATCCGTTCCTTCGGCAAAACCGGCATGTTCACGTTTGACCCGGGTTTCCTGGCCACCGCCAGCTGCGAATCCGGCATCACCTTCATCGACGGCGATCTGGGCCAGCTCTACTATCGCGGCTACCCGATCGAGCAACTGGCTGAGAAGAGCGACTACCTGGAAGTGTGCTACCTGCTGCTCAACGGCGAACTGCCGACCGCGGCGCAGCGCAAGGAATTCGAGCGCGGCATCATGCGCCACAACATGCTGCACGACCAGCTGATGAGCCTATTCAAGGGTTTCCGCCGCGACGCGCACCCGATGGCGGTGATGGTGGGCGTGGTGGGGGCGCTGTCCGCCTTCTACCATGACTCGCTGGACATCTCCAATCCGGAACACCGTCGCATTTCGGCGCATCGCCTGATCGCTAAGCTGCCGACCATCGCCGCCCAGGCTTACCGCTACAACAAGGGCCTGCCGTTCTCGTATCCGAAGAACGGCCTGACCTACGCGGAAAACTTCCTGCACATGATGTTCTCCACCCCGTGCGAAGAGTACAAGGTGAATCCGGTGCTCGCTCGCGCCATGGACCGCATCTTCACCCTGCACGCCGACCACGAGCAGAACGCGTCTACCTCTACCGTGCGTCTGGCCGGCTCCTCCGGCGCCAACCCGTTCGCGTGCATCGCCGCCGGCATCGCCTGCCTGTGGGGCCCGTCCCACGGCGGCGCCAACGAAGCCGTGCTGAAGATGCTGGACGAGATCGGCTCCGTCGACAACGTGGCCGAATTCATGCAGGGCGTGAAGGACAAGCGCTACAAGCTGATGGGCTTCGGCCACCGCGTCTACAAGAACATGGACCCGCGCGCCGCCATCATGAAGCAGACCTGCGACGAAGTGCTGCGCGAACTGGGCCTGGGCGACAGCCCCAAGTTCAAGCTGGCCATGGAGCTGGAAAAGATCGCGCTGTCCGACCCGTACTTCATCGAGCGCAAGCTGTACCCGAACGTGGACTTCTACTCCGGCATCGTGCTGTCCGCCATCGGCATTCCGGTATCGATGTTCACCCCGATCTTCGCGCTGGCCCGCACCGTGGGCTGGATCGCGCACTGGAATGAAATGATCGGCGATCCGGGCATGAAGATCGGCCGCCCGCGCCAGTTGTACACCGGCGCGCCGCGACGCGATTTCATCGAAGTAAGCAAGCGCTAAGCGCGAAACGGGGGTTGGCTGAAGGGGGGCTTCAGCCAGCCTTTTTTTCCGGCCGCAAGGCCCAGAACGCTACGGCAAAGCCGGCTTTTCCCTAGCGCTTTGACATGCTGCAACAGACACAACAAAGGGTAGTCCCATGATGCAATCCATGTACAGTCATTCCTACCTGTTCGGTGGGAATGCACCGTTCATCGAGGAGCTGTACGAACAGTACCTCGCCGATGCCAACGCCGTGCCGCAGGAATGGCGCGAGTATTTCGACAAGCTGGCGCAGTCGCCGGGCGCCGCCGAGCGCGACGTGCCGCACCAGCCGATCCAGGAGTCCTTCATCCAGCTGGCCAAAAAGCCGGCGGTGGGCCAGCGCAGCAGCGCGGTGGGCGACTGGGAGTCGATGCAGAAGCAGGTCGGCGTGCTCAAGCTGATCTCGGCGTACCGGGTGCTGGGTTCGCGTCAGGCCAACCTCGACCCGCTGCGGCGCATGGACCAGCAAACCATCCGCGAGCTGGATCTGGCTACCCACGGCCTCACCGACGCCGACATGGCGGTGCAGTTCAACGTCGGCTCGCTGGTCGGCCCGCAAAAACTGCCGCTGTCCGACATCCTTGCCCGGCTGAAGCAGACTTACTGCGGCAATATCGGCGTCGAGTACATGCACATCACCACCTCGGCTGAAAAGAACTGGGTGAAGAAGCGCTTCGAGGGCGACCTGTCCACGCCGCATTACGACGCGGCCAAGAAGCTGCGCATCCTCAAGCAGATCACCGCCGCCGAGACGCTGGAACGCTATCTGCACACCAAATACGTCGGCCAGAAGCGCTTCTCGCTGGAAGGCGGCGAGTCCGCCATCGCCGCGCTGGATCATCTGATCCACAATGCCACCGCGCAGGGCGTGCAGGAGCTGATCATCGGCATGGCCCACCGCGGCCGCCTGAACGTGCTGGTCAACACCCTGGGCAAGCAGCCGCGCGACCTGTTCGCAGAATTCGAAGGCAAGGCCGCCCAGCAGCTGGCCTCCGGCGACGTCAAGTACCACATGGGCTTCTCGTCCGACATCCCGACCGCCAACGGCCCGATGCACGTGTCGCTGGCGTTCAACCCCTCGCACCTGGAAATCGTCAACCCGGTGGTGGAAGGCTCGGTCCGCGCCCGCCAGCAGCGCCGCAAGGACAGCGAGCGCAAGACCGCGGTGCCGGTGCTGATCCACGGCGACTCCGCCTTCGGCGGCCTGGGCGTCAACCAGGGCACCTTCAACCTGTCGCAGACCCGCGGCTACGGCACCGGCGGCACGCTGCACATCGTCATCAACAACCAGGTCGGCTTCACCACCTCGGACACCCGCGACATGCGCTCGACGCTGTACTGCACCGACGTGGCCAAGATGGTGGAAGCGCCGATCTTCCACGTCAACGGCGACGATCCGGAAGCCGTCTGCTACGTGATGCAGGCCGCGCTCGACTACCGCATGACCTTCAAGAAGGACGTGGTCATCGATCTGGTCTGCTACCGCAAGCTGGGCCACAACGAGGGCGACGACCCGTTCCTGACCCAGCCGATGATGTACAAGAAGATCGCCAAGCATCAGGGCGTGCGCGCCATGTACGCCGAGCGTCTGGTGCAGGAGGGCGTGCTGAGCGCCGAACAGGCCGAAGCGCTGATCCAGGCTTACCGCGACGCGCTGGACAAGGGCGAACACGTCGAGCAGACCGCGCTGACCAACTACAAGCGCGAACACGCGCTGGACTGGAGCCAGTACCTCGGCACCCACTGGGCGCACCCCACCGACACGTCCTTGCCGCAGGCCGACATCCAGCGCCTGACCGACAAGTTCACCACCCTGCCGGAAGGCTTCAAGCTGCACCCGACGGTGCAGAAGGTGCTGGCCGCCCGCAAGGCGATGGCCGCCGGCGAGCAGAACGCCGACTGGGGCATGGCCGAGACGCTGGCCTACGCCTCCCTGGTGACCAACGGCTTCGGCGTGCGCATCTCCGGCGAAGACTCCGGCCGCGGCACCTTCAGTCACCGCCACGCCGTGCTGCACGACCAGAACCGCGAACGCTGGGACCAGGGCGCTTATGTGCCGCTGCGCAATATGTCCGAGAATCAGGCCGATTTTCTGGTGATCGACTCCATTCTCAACGAGGAAGCGGTGCTGGCCTACGAGTACGGCTACGCCTGCTCGGCGCCTGACCAGCTGGTGATCTGGGAAGCCCAGTTCGGCGACTTCGCCAACGGCGCCCAGGTGGCCATCGACCAGTTCATTTCTTCCGGCGAAACCAAGTGGGGCCGCCTGTGCGGCCTGACCACCATCCTGCCGCACGGCTACGACGGCCAGGGGCCGGAGCACTCCTCCGCCCGCGTCGAGCGCTGGCTGCAACTGTGCGCCGAGCACAATATGCAGATCGTGATGCCGTCCGAGGCCGCGCAGATGTTCCACCTGCTGCGCCGCCAGGTGCTGCGTCCGTACCGCAAGCCGCTGGTGATCTTCCTGTCCAAGCGCCTGCTGCGCTTCAAGGACTCGATGAGCCCGATCGAAGCCTTCACCAGCGGCAGCTTCCGCCCGGTGATCGGCGACGCCGTGGTGCAGGACGTCAAGAAGGTGAAGCGGGTGCTCCTGTGCGCCGGCCAGGTGTATTACGACCTCGCCGCCGGCCGCAAGGAGCGCGGACTGGAAGACGACATCGCCATCGTGCGCATCGAGCAGCTGTACCCCTTCCCGACCGAGCAGGTGGCTGCCGAGCTGGCGCGCTTCTCGCAGGCCAAGGAA
Organism: Xenophilus sp. AP218F; assembly: GCA_002213445.1. Lineage (GTDB taxonomy): Bacteria > Pseudomonadota > Gammaproteobacteria > Burkholderiales > Chromobacteriaceae > Chromobacterium. The sequence goes on from NJIE01000017.1 coordinate 239,179, forward strand.
GTGATGTGGGTGCAGGAAGAGCCGCGCAACCAGGGCGCCTGGTACCAGATTCGCCACCGCCTGGAAGGCCTGCTGGTCGGCAAGCAGCAACTGTCGTTCGCCGGCCGCCCGTCGTCTGCCTCGCCGGCGGTGGGATATATGAGCAAGCACGTCGCCCAGTTGAAGGCCTTCGTCGAAGAAGCCATGTCGGTCGCCCGCTGAGTCACGAATGAGAACAGGGGCGGCCATGCGCCGCCCCGTCATGGAGAAGAACATGCTGATTGAAGTCAAAGTCCCGCAACTGCCCGAGTCCGTTTCCGAAGCCACGCTGATGAGCTGGCACAAGAAGGTGGGCGAATACGTCAACCGCGACGAAAACCTGATCGATCTGGAAACCGACAAGGTGGTGCTGGAGTTGCCCGCGCCGCAAGCCGGCGTGCTGGTGCAGATCGTCGAGCAGGACGGCGCCACCGTCGTGTCCGGCCAGCTGATCGCCCAGATCGACACCGCCGCCAAGGCCGGCGACGTGGCCGCGCCGGCCACCGCCGCAGACTTCGCGCCGGGCGCCATCGGCTTCGGCACCGCCGTGGCCGCGCGCGAACCGGCGGCCATGCCGTCCGCTGCCAAGCTCGCCGCCGAAGCTGGCGTCGACCTGGGCAAGGTGGCAGGCTCCGGTCGCGACGGCCGCATCCTGAAGGAAGACGTGCAGGCAGCCGCCAAGCCGGCCGCGCCGTCGCAGGCCGGCCCGGTGCTGAGCGCCGCCCCGGCAGGCGCGGCCCTGGCCGCCACCCCGGCGGCGGTCAACGTGGCCGGCATCCTCGGCGAGCGTCCGGAGCAGAGCGTGCCGATGTCGCGGCTGCGCCAGCGCGTGGCCGAACGCCTGGTGATGAGCCAGCAGACCAACGCCATCCTCACCACCTTCAACGAAGTGAACATGAAGCCGGTGATGGACCTGCGCAACAAGTACAAGGAGAAGTTCGAGAAGGAGCACGGCGTCAAGCTGGGCTTCATGGGCTTCTTCGTCAAGGCCGTGGTGTCGGCGCTGAAGAAGTATCCGATCGTCAACGCCTCGGTGGACGGCAACAACATCATCTATCACGGCTACTTCGACATCGGCGTGGCGGTAGGCAGCCCGCGCGGCCTGGTGGTGCCGGTGATCCGCAACGCCGACCAGCTCTCGCTGGCCGACATCGAGAAACAGATCGCCGACTTCGGCAAGCGCGCCCAGGAAGGCAAGCTGACCGTGGAAGAGCTGACCGGCGGCACCTACACCATCTCCAACGGCGGCACCTTCGGCTCGATGATGTCCACTCCGATCATCAACCCGCCGCAGTCCGCCATCCTCGGCATGCACGCCACCAAGGAACGGGCGGTGGTTGAGAACGGTCAAGTGGTGGTGCGTCCGATGATGTATCTTGCCCAGTCCTACGATCACCGCATCATCGACGGTCGCGAAGCGGTTCTGAGCCTGGTGGCGATCAAGGACGCGATCGAAGACCCGGCTCGCCTGATCCTCGACCTGTAATGGCAACAGGCCGGGAGCATGCTGCCGGCCTGTTTGAATTTGGTAAGAACGGAGTTGCAATGAATTTGCCGGATTGGTTTTATGGTGTCGCGTCTATCCTGGCCGGCGTGATGATCTTCTTCCTCACCTGGAAGAAACGCCAGCGCGGCGTGCGCGAGGACAGGTACAACCTGATCGGCAAGCTGTTCATTGGGCTGTTCATGATCGCTTTCGGAGTCTTGCTGTTCAAGGCGGGCAAGTAGCTTCGGGAGAAGCGGGGCGCGGATGCCTGATCCCCGCCCCGTTTTTGGGAAACAAGGGAAAACACAATGAGCCAACAGTTTGACGTGGTAGTGATCGGCGGCGGCCCCGGCGGTTACGTCGCCGCCATCCGCGCGGCGCAGCTGGGTTTCAGCACCGCTTGCGTCGATGCCTTCAAGAATCCGGAAGGCAAGGCCAGCCTGGGCGGCACCTGCCTGAATGTCGGTTGCATCCCGTCCAAGGCGCTGCTGCAGTCGTCGGAAAACTTCCACGCGGTTCAGCACGATTTCGCCAAACACGGCATCAGCGTTGCCGGCGCCAAGATGGACGTCGGCCAGATGATCGCGCGCAAGACCGAGATCATCAACAAGAACGCCGCCGGCATCGGTTTCCTGTTCAAGAAGAACAAGGTGGCCAACATTCACGGCCTGGCCGCCTTCAAGGGCCGCCAGGGCGACAAGTGGCTGATCGAAGTCACCGACGGCGGCAAGGTGGTGGATACGCTGGAGGCGGCGCAGGTGATCGTCGCCACCGGCTCCAGCCCGCGCCAGCTGCCGGGCCTCGCCACCGACAACCATCTGGTGCTGGACAACGAAGGCGCGCTGGCGCTCTCCGCGGTGCCCAAGCGCCTGGGCGTGATCGGCGCCGGCGTGATCGGCCTGGAAATGGGTTCGGTGTGGAAGCGCCTTGGCGCGGAAGTGACCATTCTGGAAGCCGCGCCGACCTTCCTCGCCGCCGCCGACCAGCAGATCGCCAAGGAAGCGTTCAAGACGCTGACCAAGGATACCGGTCTCGACATCAAGCTGGGCGTCAAGATCGGCGAGATCAAGGCGGGCAAGAAGGCCGTCACCGTCAATTACGAGCTGAACGGCGAAGCGGTCAAGGCCGATTTCGACAAGCTGATCGTCTCCATCGGCCGGGTGCCGAACACCCGGGGCCTGGGCGCGGAAGCGGTAGGCCTGCAGCTTGACGAGCGCGGCTTCGTCGCCGTGGACGAGCACTGCCGCACCAATCTGCCGGGCGTATGGGCGATCGGCGACGTGGTGCGCGGCCCGATGCTGGCGCACAAGGCGTCGGAAGAGGGCGTGGCGGTGGCCGAACGCATCGCCGGCCAGCAGCCGCACGTCGATTTCGGCGTGATTCCGTGGGTGATCTACACCTCGCCGGAAATCGCCTGGGTCGGCAAGACCGAAGAGCAGCTGAAGGCGGAAGGCGTCGAGTACAAGAAGGGCACCTCCGGTTTCGGCGCCAACGGCCGCGCGCTGGGCCTGGGCCAGGCGCAGGGCATGGTCAAGATCCTGGCCGACGCCAAGACCGACCGCATTCTCGGCCTGCACATGATCGGCCCGATGGTGTCCGAGCTGGTCAGCGAAGGCGTGGTGAGCATGGAGTTCAAGGCCGCCAGCGAAGACCTGGCGCGCATCATCCACGCCCACCCCTCGCTGTCGGAAGTGATTCACGAAGCCGCTCTCGCCGCCGACAAGCGCGCGCTGCACGGCTGAGTTTGAATAGCGAAGCAGCCGGTTGCGGCTCGTGTACAATGCGCACGACCCGACCGGTTAAGGCCCGGGCCGCCAGCGGGGGCTGGCCGGCCCGTGCCTGCATCAACAAGGTTTGGCAAGCGACCAAAGGAATAGAGGCAGAGGCGCATGCCCGCCATCCATTTCCCCGAAAGGAAACCATAGATGAACCTGCATGAATACCAAGCGAAAGAGCTGCTGAGCCGTTACGGCCTGCCGGTGCAACAGGGCATTCTGGCCAAGTCGCCGGAAGAGGCCGCCGCCGCTTACGACAAGCTGGGCGGCAAGTTCGCCGTCGTCAAGGCCCAGGTGCACGCCGGCGGCCGCGGCAAGGCGGGCGGCGTGAAAGTGGTGAAGAGCCGCGAAGAAGCCGCGGAAGTCGCCAAGACCCTGATCGGCACCAACCTGGTGACCTACCAGACCGACGCCGCCGGCCAGCCGGTGAACAGCGTTCTGGTCTGCGAAGACATGTACCCGGTGCAGCGCGAACTGTACCTGGGAGCGGTAGTCGACCGCGGCAGCCAGCGCGTCGTATTCATGGTTTCCACCGAAGGCGGCGTGGAAATCGAAAAAGTGGCCGAAGAAACCCCGGAGAAGATCATCAAGATCGAGATCGATCCGCTGGTGGGCATGCAGCCGTTCCAGGCTCGCGACGCCGCCTTCGCGCTGGGCCTCTCCGGTCCTCAGATCGCCGCTTTCAGCAAGCTGATGCTGGGCGCGTACCAGGCCTTCGTCGAGAACGACTTCGCCCTGTTCGAAGTCAACCCGCTGGCGCTGCGCGAAAACGGCGAGCTCGCCTGCGTGGACGGCAAGATCAACCTCGACTCCAACGCCCTGTACCGTCACCCGGAACTGCTGGCGCAGCGCGACAAGAGCCAGGAGAACGAGCGCGAAGTGAAGGCTTCCGAGTTCGACCTCAACTACGTGGCGCTGGAAGGCAATATCGGCTGCATGGTGAACGGCGCCGGCCTGGCCATGGCCACCATGGACATCATCAAGCTGAAGGGCGGCCAGCCGGCCAACTTCCTGGACGTGGGCGGCGGCGCCACCAAGGAGCGCGTGATCGAAGCGTTCAAGCTGATCCTGGCCGACACCTCGGTGCAAGGCGTGCTGATCAACATCTTCGGCGGCATCGTGCGCTGCGACATGATCGCCGAGGCCATCATCGCCGCCGTCAAGGAAGTGAACGTGACCGTGCCGGTGGTGGTGCGTCTGGAAGGCAACAACGCCGAACTGGGCGCCAAGATCCTGGACGAATCCGGTCTGAAACTGACTTCCGCCCAGGGTCTGAACGACGCTGCCGAGAAGATCGTCGCCGCCGTCAAGGCCGCTGCCTGAGACCCGCACTGAGCTGAGGAATACAAAATGAGCGTATTGGTAAACAAAGACACCAAAGTGCTGGTGCAAGGCTTCACCGGCAAGAACGGCACCTTCCACGCCGAACAGGCGCTGAAGGTGGGCACCAAGGTCGTAGGCGGCGTCACCCCGGGCAAGGGCGGTTCCGAGCACCTGGGCCTGCCGGTGTTCAACACCATGAAGGACGCCGTGCGTCAGACCCAGGCCGACGCCTCGGTGATCTACGTGCCCGCAGCCTTCGCCAAGGATTCCATCCTGGAAGCCATCGACAGCGGCGTGAAGCTGATCGTCTGCATCACCGAAGGCGTGCCCACCCTGGACATGCTGTACGTGAAGAAGGCCGTGGACGAAGCCGGCATCCGCCTGATCGGCCCGAACTGCCCCGGCATCATCACCCCGGGCGAGTGCAAGATCGGCATCATGCCGTGGCACATCCACAATCCGGGCCGCATCGGCATCGTGTCCCGCTCCGGCACCCTGACCTACGAAGCCGTGGCGCAAACCACCGCGCTGGGCCTGGGCCAGTCCACCTGCATCGGCATCGGCGGCGACCCGATCCCGGGCACCAGCCACATCGACGCGCTGAAGTTGTTCCAGGATGATCCGGACACCGACGCCATCGTGATGATCGGCGAAATCGGCGGCACCGCCGAGGAAGAAGCGGCCGAGTTCGCCAAGTCCTACGTCACCAAGCCGGTGGTCGGCTACATCGCCGGCGTCACCGCGCCCAAGGGCAAGCGCATGGGCCACGCCGGCGCCATCATCTCCGGCGGCAAGGGCACGGCGGAAGAGAAGTTCAAGGCTTTCGAGCGCGCGGGCATCGCCTACACCCGCAGCCCGGCCGAAATCGGCAAGACCATGTTCGAGTTGCTGAAGAGCAAGGGCATGATCTAAGCCAGCCTGCAGCCCGTCTGGCGCGGGCCGCAAGCGAAACCGCCCGCGGAGCGATCCGCGGGCGGTTTGTTTTTGGGCGCGCCCCCGGCTCAGGCGTAGCGGGCGCAGACCCGCTGGAACGGCGTCTGGAAGCGCGGATCAACGTAGGGCGCCACCAGATACAGCAGGCTGCGGCAGCCGGCGCGCACCGTCCGCTCCAGCTCGGTCGGATTGAGGTTGTTGCGGATGCTGGTCACCCAGCCGGTCTGCACCATCTGGAAGTGCTGGACCAGGTGCTCCATCTGGTCGTCGTCGCCTTGCAGGATGCCTTCGTCGCGCAAGCGGGCGAACAGCTGGCTGAGGCGATTGTTGAGCTGGCCGCGCGAAATCTGCTGGTGGTTGTCGGCCAGTTCCGGGTTGATGCAGAACAGGCTGGGCATGCTCTTGGGCAGGAAGCGGAAGCTCCAGATATGGCGCAGCGTGCGCTCCATGGCGTTGACCATGGCCTCGATGGAGTTGCTCTGGCTCCAGGCGGCCGCCAGTTGCTCGGCCATGCCCTTGACGTAGCGCTGGTACAGTTCGTTGATGATCTCTTCCTTGTTGCGGAAGTGATAGTACAGCTTGCCGGTGCTGATGTTCATCCGCTCGGCGATGTGGTTGGTGGTGATCACCCGCTCGCCTTCCTGATTGAACAGTTGCAAGCTGGCGTCGACGATCTGGTGAAAAGTTTGCGATTTGCTTCCGCTAGTCTTCATGGCTGCCTTTCCTGCTGATGCTCGACGACTGCCGCGACCGCCGGAATGGACCCGAACGGGCGCGTCAACAGCATATTGTAGCAAGCTGCTGAATATTCAAGAACAATTTTGCGTCTGGCCCGGGCGGCGGCTTGCCTGGCGCTCGGGGCGCGGAATGCCCGCGGCAAACAGGGCGCTGTGGTGTCTTGGGTACAAAAATGTTTAATTTGTATTAATTATTATCAATATTTTAACATTAAATGCCAATGTAGCTGTTTGGTTTAAAAAATAAGCCTTATTTAAATGGAACGATTATTTTAAAGCAGGCAACGCCGCGGGGCTGGGGGATAATGCTGGTTTTATTAGTATAACCTTATTGATTCATGCGCTCCATCCGACACAAGCTTATCCTGCTGACGGCGGTGTCCATCCTGGTGGCCACCATCAGCGTCACCATCATCGCCAGTCTCAATATCCGCAATCACGCGCTAGACGAAGCCAAACGTGAAGTCACCCAAGTGCTGCAGCTGCAGGGCGGCGTGGTGTCCGAATGGCTGGGCGTGCGCAAGAACCTGATTTCCGCCAGTCTCGCCAGGGCGGCCGATCCGCAAGTCAGCTACTACCTGCAGCAGCTGGCCAAGGGCGGCGGCTTCAACGTGATTTACGCCGGCCACGGCGATACCGGCGAGATGTTCTATTCCATCCCCGGCCGTCCCAAGCCGAGCGCCGACTACCAGCCGGCGCAGCGCCCCTGGTTCCAGCAGGCCAAGGCGCAGGGCGGCCTCATCGTTACCGATCCGTACAAGGATTCCGAGCCTGAAACCCGCGGCAAGCTGGTGATCACCATCGCCGACAAGGCGCCGGGCCAGGAAATCGTGGTCGGCGGCGACATCCTGATCGACAAGCTGGTGCAGTCGGTGCTCAGCATCAAGCTGGCCGGCGAAGGCCACGCCTTCTTGCTGACCAAGCAAGGCAAGATCATCGCCTATCCCAAGCCGGGCCAGGAGTTGCGCCAGATCAGCGAGCTGATCCCGGCGCTGGACGACAGCCACTTCCAGCAGCTGGTAGCCAGCGACGGCATGGTTTCGCCGGTGGACATCGACGGCAAGACCTTCCTGCTGGCTATGAACCCGGTGCCGGGCACCGACTGGGTGCTGGGCGTGGCCGCCGACGAAGACGCGGTGCTGGCCCCGGTGACCCGCCTGATCTGGCTGATCGCCGGTTGCGGCGCGGTGGTGCTGTTGGTGATGCTGTCGTTCAGCTCGGCCTACCTGGCCCGCCTGCTGCGCGGCCTGATCCAGGTGCGCGACGCGATGCGCGAAATCTCGCAAGGCGAGGGCGATCTGACCCGCCGCATCGAATTGCAGGGCGACGACGAAGTGGTGCAGACGGCGGAGGCCTTCAACCAGTTCGTCGAACGCCTGAACGGCATGTTCCGCGAATTGCGCGGCGAGGCCGAAGAGCTGGCGCGCGGCGTGATCGAAGTGGGCGACACCGTCAAGCAGGTGGCCGAGGATTCGCACCGCCTGGCCGATATTTCCAGCTCCAACGCCGCGGCGATCGAGGAAGTGACGGTCAGCATTTCGCACATCGCCGAAGCCACCCGCGAGACCGACAGCCTGGCGCGCGACACCGGCGAACACTCGCGCGAGAGCGCCGGCGACATGCAGCGCATCAGCAGCGAGATGGAACGCACCAGCCATTCGGTGGGCGAACTGGCCACGCTGCTCGCTTCGCTGGAGCAGCGCTCGCAGGAGATTTCCAAGATCACCAACGTGATCAGCGACATCGCCGACCAGACCAACCTTCTGGCGCTCAACGCCGCCATCGAAGCGGCGCGCGCCGGCGAGCAGGGCCGCGGCTTCGCGGTGGTGGCCGACGAGGTGCGCAAGCTGGCCGAGCGCACCGGCAAGGCGACGGTGGAAATCAGCCAGATGGTGGAAAACATCCTGGGCGAGACCGGCCGCGCGGTGAGCAATATGAACAGCACGGTGGGCGCGGTGGATACCAGCGTGGAGCTGACCAGTCAGGCTCGCCAGCGGCTGCTGGCCATCAGCGGCGCGATGCAGCAGGTCATCGACAAGATCGGCGACGTGGCGCTGTCCACCAGCGAGCAGCACAACGCCACCACCTCAATGGCGCAGAGCACCGAGTCGATCAACAACCAGATTCTGGATTCCGACGCCGCGTTGCAAGGCGCGATGCGCACGCTCGGTTCGCTCAACGAACTGGCGCGCAGCATGCAGCAGGCGTTTGCCCGTTTCCGGCTGTAAGCGCGGGCGTCGGCATCCGTTTTGAATGAAATGCGGGAGATGATGGCGTTATTGGCATTTTGGTGAATAATGCATAGTCATATGTAAACAGAATGTTTGCAATGTGACATCTTCATCTCTGACTCGCCGCGCCACCCGCCAGGGTGGCGTGTTTCGTTCCCGACGCCATGAAATCGATTCGCTCCAAACTGGCCGCGCTGATCGCGGCGGCGATGCTGGTCGCCACGCTCTGCACCGGCCTGATCGCTCTCTATCGTTTCCATCACAACCTGCAGGAAAACGTCGCCGCCCAGCTGGAGATGGCGGCCAACAGCCAGCAGCATTTCGTCGGCGAATGGCTGGCGGTGCGCAAGCAGGTCATCGCCAGCGCGCTGCGCCACGCGGGCGAACCCGACCCCGCCCCGTACTTGCAGCAGCTGGCCGACGCCGGCGGCTACGTTCAGCTCTTCGTCGGCGACGGCGACAGCAAGGGCATGGTCTACTCCATCCCCGGCAAACAAAAACCAAGCCCGGATTACGATCCGGCTTCGCGCGCCTGGTTCAAGGCGGCCAAGGCCGGCGGCAATACCATCGTCACCGCGCCGTACAAGCCGGCCAGCGCCTCGATCAAGGACCTGGTGATCACCATCGCCCATGCCGTGCCGGGCGGCAACAAGGTGGCGGGTGGCGACATCGCCATCGGCCAGCTGGCGAAGTCGGTGCTGTCGGTCAAGCTGCCGGGAGAGGGCTACGCCTTCCTGATGGCTCGGGACGGCAAGCTGATCGCCTACCCGCAGCCGGAGGCGGCGCTCAAGCCGCTGGCCGACCTGGCTCCGGGCATGGACGAGGCGCGCCTCGGCCAGTTGCTGGCGACCGGCGAGCTGGCCGAGGCGCGGATCGATGGTCGCGATCGCCTGCTGCGGCTGACGGCGGTGGAAGGCAGCGACTGGGTGCTGGGCACGGTGGTGGACAGCGAGGTGCTGACCGCGCCCTTGCGCAATATGGCGCTGGTGATGGCGCTGTCGTTGCTGGCGGTGCTGCTGGCCACCCAGCTGTTTGCCGCCGCTTACCTGCGCCGCCTGCTGGCGGGCCTGTTCCAGGTGCGCGACGCGATGCGCGAGATCGCGCAGGGCGAGGGCGACCTGACCCGCCGCATCGCCGTGCAAGGCGAGGACGAGGTGGCCGAAACCGCGCAGGCGTTCAACCAGTTCGTCGGCCAGCTCAACGCGCTGTTCCGCGAGCTGCGCGACGAGGCGGTGCAATTGGCCGGCGGCGTGATCGAAGTCAGCGGTTCGGTGCAGCGGCTGGCCGATGATTCCCACGAGCTGGCCGACATTTCCAGCTCCAACGCCGCGGCGATCGAGGAAGTGACGGTCAGCATCTCGCACATCGCCGAGGCCACCCGCGAGACCGACAGCCTGGCGCGCGAAACCGGCGACCACTCGCGCGACAGCGCCGACGAGCTGCAACGCATCAGCGCCGAGATGGGCCGCACCAGCCGTTCGGTGGCGGAGCTGGCCGAATTGCTGGCGGCGCTGGAGCAGCGCTCGCAGGAGATTTCCAAGATCACCAGCGTGATCAGCGACATCGCCGATCAGACCAACTTGCTGGCGCTCAACGCCGCCATCGAAGCGGCGCGCGCCGGCGAGCAGGGCCGCGGCTTCGCGGTGGTGGCCGACGAAGTGCGCAAGCTGGCCGAGCGCACCGGCAAGGCGACGGTGGAAATCAGCCAGATGGTGGAAAACATCCTGGGCGAGACCGGCCGCGCGGTGAGCAATATGAACAGCACGGTGGGCGCGGTGGATACCAGCGTGGCGCTGACCGAGCAGGCGCGCGAGCGCCTCGCCGGCATCACCCGGGCGATGCGGCAAGTGGTCGAAAAGATAGGCGACGTGGCGCTGTCCACCAGCGAGCAGCACAACGCCACCACGGCGATGGCGCAAAGCACCGAAACCATCAACAATCAGATTCTGGATTCCGACGCCGCCTTGCAAAGCGCGATGCGCACGCTGCGCCAGCTGGACGAGGTGGCCCGCGAGATGCAGCAAGCCTTCAGCCGCTTCAAGCTGTAAGCGCCGCGCCGCCGACGCCAGCCTGCCGCTGGCGTTTTTTGTCGCCTGCCCGGACAATAGGCGGCGATAGACAACGGAAAGGACGACGATGAAGAAGTGGTGCGCGTTGCTGGCCCTGACGCTGGCCGGATGTTCGATGATTCCCACCCAGCAGGGCTACGCCCAGAAGGCGTACCGCTGGCAGGGGCGGGACGTCAACGAACTGCTGGCCCAGTGGGGCGCGCCGAGCAAGACCATGAAGATGCCCAACGGCAATACGCTGTACACCTACGTCAAGGAATCCACCGAGCAGCAACCGCTGCAGCAGAACCGGGTGTTCGAGCCGGGGGCCAAGGTGACGGTCGTCGACAGCAACGGCCAGAGCCGGGTGGTGGAAACGCCGGGGCGCTGGGTGAGCATGGGCGTGAGCGGCGGCGGCAGCATCCATCGCATCTGCACCACCAACTTCGTGGTGGAGAAGGGCAGCCAGCTGGTGCTGACCGTCAGTTTCGAGGGCAACGACTGCCTGGCCGCGCCGCGCGATTGAAGAGCGGGACGGACGACAAAAAAAGCTGCCGGAAGGCAGCTTTTTTTTGTCTGGCGCGCGCGGCTTATTTGCCGCCGGGCAGCGCCCATTCGCCGCCGCTCTTGAACGGCACGTCGCCCAGCCCCGGCACGCCGAGGAAGCGGCCCTGGATTTCGTAGGCGATCTTGCCGTCGTTGCGGGACAGATTGCCCAGCTGGCGCAGCCAGGCCGGCAAGGACGTGGTCAGTTGCAGACTGACCAGCCCTTCGCCCATCGCCGGGATGGAGAGCGGCTTGCCGCTGACGCCGCTGCCCAGCCTTTCGCCGCCGACGTTGAGGTCGAATTGCAGGCCCTTGGCTTTCAGGGCGACGTCGTTGGGGTTCTTGACGCGCAAGGTGAGGTCGAAATTCTGCTCGAACAGCGTGGTTTTGCCGGGCTGGATGTCGCTGACGCTGATTTGCGGCTTCTTGTAATCCAGCGTCGAGCAGGCGCCAAGCAACAGCGCCAGCATGACGGCGGCGAATTTGTTCATGATGGACTCCGGGTACGCAAGCTTTGCCGCCATTGTAAGCCCTTGATTGCGACGGGAAGCGGCAAGTTTGTTGGCATTTTTTGCCGAATTGATGGAATTAATGGCGCAAGTGTGACCAAGGGCATGCCAAAGCGGCGGCAGGAAAACGACGCTTTGGCATGCCCTTGAACGAAAAAACCTCGCCGTCGCCGGCGGCGCGGCGCGCAGGGGCGAGCCGGCGATCCTGTCCGCGGACTTCCCACGCTTCGTCCAGTTCGGCCAGCATGGCTTGGCGTTGCGATTGGCGCTGGCCGGAGCGGCTTGGGCCGTGCGCGCCTCCCTTTTTCATGATGGCGGCGCAAGCCAGCGGATTGCGCGGTTTGACGGTATGCATGCGATTTTCCTGGTGAATAATGCCAATTGGCGTGCGATTGTCAGCGCTTTGGCGCGGGCGCGTCAAGCCTAGGTTGCTGATCGGCAATGAAAAAGCCGCCCGGAGGCGGCTGATGTCAGGCTGGCGCGCGAAGCGGCTTACACCATCAGGCTGGCGACCTTGGTGGTGATGATGTCCACCGCCGGGTCGTTGGCGCCGTGCGGCAGGATCACGTCGGCGAAACGTTTGGTCGGTTCGATGAACTGGTTGTGCATCGGGCGCACCGTGGACAGGTATTGGTCGATCACGTTTTCCATGGTGCGGCCGCGCTCGGCGATGTCGCGCTTGAGGCGGCGGATGAAGCGCACGTCGGCGTCGGTGTCGACGAATATCTTCAGCGACATCATTTCGCGCAGCGCGGCGTCGTAGAGCGGGAACAAGCCTTCGATCACGATCACCGGAGCGGGCTGCACGGTGACGGTCTGGTCCGAGCGGGTGTGGTTGGCGAAGTCGTACACCGGCATCTCGATGGCGCGGCCGTTGCGCAGATCGTCGATATGGGCGATCAGCAGCGGCCAGTCGAAGGCTTGCGGGTGGTCGTAGTTGGTGCCCAGCCGCTGTTCGAAGGTCAGGTGGCTCTGGTCGCGATAGTAGTAGTCCTGGATGATTACCGCCGCCATCTCGGAACCAATGGTTTCCAGCACTTTGTTGGTAACCGTGGTTTTGCCGCTGCCGCTGCCGCCGGCCACGCCAATGATGAACGGGGTGCTCATGTTGGACTTTCCTTGATGTAATGAAAATATAAAAAACGCGCCATTCTAATGACTTATGGCGCGTTGTTCCACTCGATTTGCGACGTCCAATGCTCAGAGTTGGCGCGGCGCCTCGCTCCTGGCCGCCTGATACCACTCCTGCATGGCCGGCAGGCTCAGAATATGTTGCACATAGGCCTGCGAGCGCGTCGGCAGCTTGACGTCGTAAGTGGCGAAGCGCGTGGCGATCGGCGCGCAGAAGGCGTCGGCGATGGTGAAAGCGCCGAACAGGAAGGGGCCGTCGCTTTCATGGCGGGGCAGATGCTCTTCCCACAGGGCGATGACGCGGGCGATATCGGACTCCACCGCCGGCGAGCTTTCGTAGGCCACCCGGCTCAGGCGGATGTTCATCGGCAGATGCTGGCGCATGGCCGAGAAGCCGGAGTGGATTTCCGACACGATGGAGCGCGCGATCGCGCGCAGCGCGCCGTCGTCCGGCCATAGCCGGGAGGCGGGGAAGCATTCCGCCAGGTACTCGCAGATGGAGAGCGAATCCCACACCCTGAGCTTGTCGTCGATCAGCACCGGCACCTTGCCGGCCGGGTTGGCGGCCAGGATGCGGGCCTTGGTGTCGGACAGGAAAAGGTCGATCTGCTGTTCCTGAAACGGCTCGTTCAGCATCTTCAAGACCAGCCAGGGACGCAATGACCAGGACGAGTAGTTCTTGTTGCCGATGATGAGGGTGAACATCTGTGGACTCCGTTGCAGGTGGGGCGGCCGCGCGCAGCCGGCGGCCGCATCCGCAGATGATAGCGCCATCCCGCCGGCTTTTCATGCGCGGCGAGGATGGCGCGCGGTTTACAACTGGGCGTTGAGCGCCTTGACCAGCGCCAGATCGCGCTTGAGGGCGACGCGTTGCGCCTCGTCGCCGGCGGTGGCCAGCTGTTGCTCCAGCGTGGTCAGGCGCTGCAAGTAGTCGGCCTTGCTGGCGAATACCTTGTCCTTGACGTTGATGGAGGCGACATTGCTGAAGCGGCCGTCGGCGCTCATCGGCACGCTGATCTCGCCGCGGTTGAGCAGGCCTTCCACGATGGCGCGCTCGCGCTCGTAGCCCTTGAGGCCCACCAGTTGCCAGCGCTGCTGCGGCTTGCCGACGTAACGACCCTTCTTCACTTCGCTGAGGTAGCGGATGGTCAGGTTGCGGATGGTGCCCTGTTCTTCGCCGAATTTCTTCTCAGTGGAGAACACCATCGGGAAGCGCTGGCCGGCGAAGATCGCGCCCGGCTTGGTGAGGTGGCCCATGCGGTAGGCGTTCATGCCCAGGCGGATGGGAGTGGCGTCGACGATGGGCTTGCCGTTGGCGAAGGTCAGATCGCGGATGCGCTGGCCGGCCGGCTGGGTCAGGTCGATGCGGTAGCGTACGCCGGCGAAGAAGTCGTTGGTGGAGTACTTGGAGGCGCGGCGTTGCGCATCGAAGCTGATGGTGACGTCGCCGTCCTTGAGCTGGTTGAAGTAGCCGGCCGACCATTCCATGTACTGCTTGAGCGCCTTGCCGTTCAGCTCGTAGACGCTGATCTCGCCGCCGGCGTACTGGTAGTTGTAGGCGATGTCCTTGGCGCGGATTTCGCCGACGTCGAGGCGCGCCTTGTCGTTGTCGATCTGCAGGGCGATGACGTTGGCCATCGGCGCGTAATGGAAGCTGGCTTCCTGGAACAGCGCGCTGATGCCGCTATCTTGCACGTGCACCTGCGGGATGCCGCGCACGGCGTCGCGCGGCACCAGGTCCACGCCGGACAGCGTGGCGACGCGGCGGTTGGCGAAAGCGCGCAATTTCTGGTGGTAAGGCTGGTAGATCGCCTCCAGCTGCTTGTCCGACGCCACCTTGGCCATCGGGTAGGTGAAGCTGTTCTTGTCCACCAGCGTGTACTTGCCGTCCTTCTGCTCGAATTTCAGATCGATGCGCGACAGCGCCTGGCCGTACTTGTCCGGTTCGGTGACGATCACGCCGTTGATCACCGCCTTGTCCACCTTGACGTGCATGTGGCCGGCGACGATGGCGTCCAGCTCCGGGTTGGCGCGGGCGATGTCGCCCACGCCGCTGCCCGGCATGTCGTTTTCGTTGTCTATGCCCATGTGCGCCACCAGCACCAGCGCGTCCACCTTGCCGGACAGCGCCTGCACCGCCTTCTTCACTTCCAGCACCGGGTTGGTGAACTGCAGCGTGCCCAGGCGGTTGGAGTTCTTGGCGAATACCGCGGTCATCGGGGTATCCATGCCGATGACGCCGATCTTCACGCCCTGGCGCTCGACGATGGCGGTGGCAGGCAGGAAGGGGGAGCCGTCCTGTTCGCGGATATTGCCGCCCAGCGCCTTGCCCTGGAACTGCTTGAGGGAGGTGGCAAGCACCGGCAGGCCGAAATCGAATTCGTGATTGCCCGGCACCCAGACGTCGTATTTGAGCGCGTTGAAGCCCAGCATCATCGGGCTGACCGGCTCGTGCTTGAAGTTTTCGACGAAGTTGCCCTGGATGGTGTCGCCGGCGTCCACCAGGATGACGTTGCGCTGTTCGGCGCGCACCTTGGCGATCTGGCTGGCGATCTGCGCCAGGCTGCCGGCGCGGTTTTCGGTGTCGCTGGCGTAATCCCAGGGCACGAAGCGGCCGTGCAGGTCGGAGGTGCCGAGGATGGTGACGTCTACGGTGTCGGCCAGCGCGGACAGCGGCAGGGCCAGCAGAAAGAGAGGAAGCAGTTTCATGGGCATTGCAATCACGGAATGTTGTTTTCTGAGCGCCTGGCGGCGCGTTCGCGCCAGAAAATGGCAAGCCATGATACAGCAACGCCCTGTCGTGGAGACAGGGCGCGGGGTGACGCAGATCAGAACTTGACGACGGAATTATTCCGCTTCGTCTATCCAGGCTTGCTGAATCGCCTCCAGCACCCGCTCGCCGCCGCGGGCGTGATCGTCGTCGAAGTCGGGCAGGCTGACCACCCAGTTGTGCAGATCGACAAAGCGCACGGTTTTCGGGTCCACCTCCGGGTGGGCTTCGCACAGCTCGATGGCGATGTCGTTAACGTCGGTCCATTTCATCGTAATGTCTCCGGAGCGATTGTGCCTATCGGCCAGCCCTGCCGCGAAGCCGAACCCAGACTGCGCTATGCAGGCGAAGGTGACAGGGGCAGGGCTGGCCGGGAGGGGCAATCAATGGTGTTCGCGGGCGTGGTTGATGGTGTAGCGGGGAATCTCGATCACCAGATCCTCGTCGGCGACGATGGCCTGGCAGGAGAGACGCGACTGGGCTTCCAGGCCCCAGGCCTTGTCCAGCAGGTCTTCTTCCAGCTCGTCGGCCTCGTTCAGCGATTCGCCGCCTTCGCGCACGATGCAATGGCAGGTGGTGCAGGCACAGGACATCTCGCAGGCGTGCTCGATTTCGATGTCGTGGGCGAGCAGCGCGTCGCAGATGCTCTGGCCGGCTTCGGCGTTGTCGATCACGGCGCCGTCCGGACACAGGTCGGCGTGGGGCAGTACGATGATTCGCGGCATGGCGAGTCCTTACAAATCGGAAATGTTGTGGCCCTTGAGCGCGCGCTGGATGTTGCGATCCATGCGCCGGGCGGCAAAGTCTTCGGTGGCGCGGTTGAGCGCGGCGGTGGCTTCGTTGACGCGGCGGGTGGCCGCGCCGGCGATGGCCTCGGCCACCTTGGCCAGCGCCTGTTCGATGGCGGCGCGCTCGGCTTCGTCCAGCAGGTCGCCGTCGGCGGCGAGGGCGGCGCGGGTGGCGTCGCTCAGGCCTTCGGCCTCGACGATGGCCTCGCGCAGCTTGCGCGCCTCGATGTCCTGCTGCACGTTGCTCAGCGATTCGCTCAGCATGCGGCTGATTTCATCGTCGGACAGGCCGTAGGACGGCTTGACCTCGATGCCGGCTTCCACGCCGCTGGTCTGCTCGCGCGCCGATACCGACAGCAGGCCATCTGCGTCCACCTGGAAGGTGATGCGGATGCGCGCCGCGCCGGCCACCATCGGCGGGATGCCGGTGAGGGTGAACCTGGCCAGGCTGCGGCAGTCGGCCACCAGCTCGCGCTCGCCTTGCAGCACGTGGATGGCCATCGCGGTCTGGCCGTCCTTGAAGGTGGTGAATTCCTGCGCCCGAGCCGACGGAATGGTGCTGTTGCGCGGGATGATCTTCTCGGTCAGCCCGCCCATGGTTTCGATGCCCAGCGACAGCGGGATCACGTCCAGAAGCAGCCAGTCGTCGTCGCTTTGCTTGTTGCCGGCCAGCAGGTTGGCCTGGATGGCGGCGCCCAGCGCCACCACCTTGTCCGGGTCGAGATTGGTCAGCGGCGGCTGGCCGAAGTATTCGCCCACCGCTTTTTGCACGTGCGGCATGCGGGTGGCGCCGCCCACCATCACCACGCCCTGCACGTCGCTCGCGGCGACGCCGGCGTCGCGCAAGGCCTTGCGCACCGGCAGCAGGGTTTTGTCGACCAGCGTTTTGGTGATGGCGTGCAGGGTGTCCTGATCCAGCGCCAGGTCTATGGTCTGGCCGTCGGATAGAATGGCGGTGATGCGGGTTTCGGCGTGCTCGGTCAGCGCTTCCTTGGCTTCGCGGGCGCGGGTCAGCAGCAGGCGCGTGTCGTGGGCGCCCAGGCTGGAGAGCCCGGCTTGCTCCAGAATCCAGCAGTAGACGCGGTGATCGAAGTCGTCGCCGCCCAGGGCGGAGTCGCCGCTGGTGGCCAGCACTTCGAACACGCCGCGGGTCAGCTTGAGAATGGAAACGTCGAAGGTGCCGCCGCCCAGGTCGTAGACCACGTATATGCCTTCGCTGCCGTTGTCCAGGCCGTAGGCGATGGCGGCGGCGGTGGGCTCGTTGAGGAGGCGCAGCACGTTGAGGCCGGCCAGGCGGGCGGCGTCCTTGGTGGCCTGGCGCTGGGCGTCGTCGAAATAGGCGGGCACGGTGATCACCGCTCCGGTCAGTTCGCCGGCGAGGCTTTCCTCGGCGCGGCGCTTGAGCGCGCCGAGAATTTCCGCGGAAATCTCCACCGGGCTTTTCACGCCGGCGCGGGTGACCAGCTGCACCATGCCCGGCGCGTCGACGAAGCGGTAGGGCAGGCTGCCGGCGTCCTTGATGTCGGCGATGCCGCGGCCCATGAAGCGCTTGGCAGAAACGATGGTGTTGTGCGGGTCGCGGTTTTGCTCGCGCTGCGCCTCGTAACCGACGGCCAGCATGCCTTCTTCGCCGTAGCGGACCACGGACGGCAGCAGGCTGCGGCCGTTTTCGTCCTTCAGCACGGTGGCGGAGCCGCTCTTGACGGTGGCTACCAGCGAGTTGGTGGTGCCAAGGTCGATGCCCACAGCCAGGCGATGCTGGTGCGGCGCGGCGGAGAGGCCGGGTTCGGCGATTTGCAGTAGGGCCATGGTTACAGTCGTCTTTAGTCTTGTTGCGCAGGGGGCGGCAAACCGGGGCGGACGCTTAGTCCAGCAGCCCTTCGATGGCGTCGCCGATTTCCTGATCCAGTTTTTCCAGAAACCGCAATTTTCGCACCAGAAGGGCGGCGGCGTCCAAGTCGGCGTCCCGATCCAGCGCCTGGCCAAGCTCGGCCTGCAGCTGGCGGACTTCCCCGCGCAGCTCGCCGGACAGCGCTTCCAGCGCGGCCAGGTCGGCGGCATGGCTGGCGTCTTCGATGTTTTCGCGCCATTGCATCTGCGCCATCAGGAAGTCGGCCGGCATGCGGGTATTGGTGTCTTCCTGGGTGTCGACGCCGGCCAGCTGCAGCAGGTAGCGGGCGCGGTTGAGCGGCGACTTCAGCGTCTGGTAGGCCTCGTTGACGCGGGTGGCCAGCATCAGCGCGCTGCGTTTTTCGGCGTCGGAGCCGGCGGCGAAGCGGTCGGGATGCACTTGCGCGGCGGCGGCGCGCCAGGCCTGGTCCAGCGCGGCGCTGTCCTGGGCGAAGCGGCGCGGCAGGCCGAACAGGGTGAAGAAGTCCTGGGTGAAGTCGGTGCTCATCGGGAAACCAGAAAATGAACCAGCCGCTCGGCTCGCCAGGCAGGCCGGCGCGCCGAGCGGCAAGGCGGAAGCGGCGTCAGACGTTGAAGCTTTCGCCGCAGCCGCACTCGTTCTTGACGTTGGGATTGTTGAACTTGAAGCCTTCGTTCAGGCCTTCCTTGCTGTAATCCAGCTCGGTGCCGTCGATGTAGGCCAGGCTCTTGGCGTCGGTGAACACGGTGACGCCATGGCTCTCGAAGGTGATGTCGTCTTCGTTGGCCACGTCGACGAATTCCAGCTTGTAAGCCATGCCGGAGCAGCCGGAGGTTTTCACGCCCAGACGCACGCCCAGGCCCTTGCCGCGCTTGGCGAGAAAGGCGCTGACGTGAGCGGCGGCGCGCTCGGAAAGGGTGATAGCCATGGTGTTCCTCGTCTGAAGCTTATTTGCCGTGTTTTTGCTTGTAGTCGCTGACCGCCGCCTTGATGGCGTCTTCGGCCAGGATGGAGCAGTGGATTTTCACCGGCGGCAGCGCCAGCTCTTCGGCGATGGCGGTGTTCTTGATCGCCAGCGCCTCGTCCAGCGATTTGCCCTTGACCCACTCGGTCACGAGCGAGGAGGAGGCGATGGCCGAACCACAGCCGTAAGTCTTGAACTTGGCGTCCTGGATCACGCCGTCCTCGCCCACCTTGATCTGCAGCTTCATCACGTCGCCGCAGGCCGGCGCGCCGACCATGCCGGTGCCGATGCTGTCGTCGCCTTTTTCGAAAGAGCCCACGTTGCGCGGGTTTTCGTAGTGATCCATTACCTTGTCGCTGTATGCCATGTCGTTCTCCTGCCGGCCGCGGCCATGGCCGCGGCGCTGATGTTGTGCCGGTTGCTTAGTGGGCGGCCCACTGCACGCTGTCGAGGTCCACGCCGTCCTTGTACATCTCCCACAGCGGGGAGAGTTCGCGCAGCTTGCCGATCTTGGACTTGAGCAGCGCGATGGCGTAGTCGATTTCCTCGACGGTGGTGAAGCGGCCCAGGGTGAAGCGGATCGAGCTGTGCGCCATCTCGTCGTTGCGGCCCAGGGCGCGCAGCACGTAGGACGGTTCCAGCGAGGCCGAGGTGCAGGCCGAGCCGCTGGAGACGGCCAGATCCTTGATCGCCATGATCAGGCTCTCGCCCTCGACGAAGTTGAAGCTGACGTTGAGGTTGTGCGGCACGCGCTGTTCGATGTCGCCGTTGATGTACACCTCTTCCATGTCCTTGATGCCGTTCCACAGCCGGTCGCGCAGCATGCGGATGCGTTCGCACTCGGCGTCCATCTCCTCGCGGGCGATGCGGAAGGCCTCGCCCATGCCGACGATCTGGTGAGTGGCCAGGGTGCCGGAGCGGAAGCCGCGCTCGTGGCCGCCGCCGTGCATCTGCGCTTCCAGCCGCACGCGCGGCTTGCGGCGCACGTACAGCGCGCCGATGCCCTTCGGGCCGTAGGCCTTGTGCGCGGACAGGCTCATCAGGTCCACCTTCAGGGTGTCCATGTCGATCTTGACCTTGCCCGGCGCCTGGGTGGCGTCGACGTGGAGGATGATGCCTTTTTCGCGGCAGATCTCGCCGATCTGCGGGATGTCCTGGATCACGCCGATTTCGTTGTTGACGTACATGATGGACGCCAGAATGGTGTCCGGACGGATGGCCGCCTTGAAGGCTTCGATATCCACCAGGCCGTTTTCCTGCACGCCGAGGTAAGTGACTTCAAAGCCCTGGCGCTCCAGCTCTCGCATCGGGTCCAGCACAGCCTTGTGCTCGGTCTTGACCGTGATCAGGTGCTTGCCCTTGCTCTTGTAGAACTGGGCCGCGCCCTTGATCGCCAGGTTGTCGGATTCGGTGGCGCCGGAGGTCCAGATGATTTCCTTGGGGTCGGCGTTCAGGAGCTTCGCCACCTCGGCGCGGGCGTTCTCCACCGCTTCTTCCGCTTCCCAGCCGAAGCTGTGGCTGCGCGAAGCCGGGTTGCCGAATTTTTCGGTCAGGAAGGTGACCATCTTGGCGGCGACGCGCGGATCTACCGGCGTGGTGGCCGAGTAGTCGAGGTAGATGGGAAGCTTGAGCTGGCTCATTTCATGATCTCCACAGATTTTGGTTTGCGCGTTTCACAGGGCGCCGGAGGCGGCGGCCGCAGGCGCGCAGGCTTCGCGCTTGTCCTGCACCACGCTGGTCTCCTTGGCGGGCTGCTGCTCAACCAGACCGGCGAGGCTCACCTTGGAGAGGTATTCGAAAATGGTGACGTTGAGGTTGGTCCACAAGTCATGGGTCATGCATCGCTGGGTGCCGCGACAGTTTTCGCGGCCGCCGCACTGGGTGGCGTCCACCGGCTCGTCCACGGCCGTGATGATGTCGGCGACGGAAATGTCGCAGGGACGCTTGGCCAGCGTGTAACCGCCGCCCGGACCGCGCACGCTGTCAACCAGTTCGGCGCGGCGCAGTTTTCCGAACAGCTGCTCCAGGTAGGAGAGCGAGATGTTTTGGCGTTCGCTGATGCCGGCGAGGGTGACCGGCCCGCCGGTTTCGCGCATGGCGAGGTCCAGCATCGCGGTGACGGCAAAACGGCCTTTGGTGGTGAGGCGCATGGTCTTGTTTCCAGTGGGTGGTTCTGCCGTGATTATACCCAATATCCGACTGTTTTAGTCAACTATAACAGCGTCGCCGGCGGCAGTCTGGCGCAAAGGTTGAGCATTTTACTAGGATATGGCGGCGCTGAACATGGATTTCTGAGTTGCCGCCAGGGCCTTGGTGTAAACTCGCTGACATATTACGCCGCCTGGCGCCCGCTTGCCGGGCGGCGACAGAACAAAGCGGCCAGACGCGGCGCTGGCCCGATACTTCAACATACAGCCTGCGCTCCCGCGAGGGGGGAAAGGGACGGATCATGCATAAGGTAGTCATCAGCGGCAGCGGCTTGTTCACGCCGCCGCACGCGGTCAGCAACGAGGAGCTGGTCGCTACTTTCAACGCTTTTGTCCAGGCGCACAATCGCCAGCATCAGGCGCAAATCGAGGCCGGCTCCATGACGGCGTTGGCGGAGTCCAGCGCCGAGTTCATCGAGAAGGCTTCCGGCATCAAGCAGCGCTTCCTGATGAACAAGGACGGGGTGCTGGACCCGGCGCGCATGACGCCGCATCTGCCGGAGCGCGGCAACGACGAATTGTCCATCCAGGCCGAAATGGCGGTGGCCGCCGCGCGCGAGGCGCTGGCCAACGCCGGCAAGACCGCCGCCGACATCGACATGGTGATCGTCGCCTGCTCCAATATGCAGCGCCCGTATCCGGCGGTGTCGATCGAGGTGCAGCAGGCGCTGGGCATCGACGGCTACGCCTTCGACATGAACGTGGCCTGCTCCTCGGCCACCTTCGGCATCCAGACCGCGGTCAACGCCATCGCCGCCGGGCAGGCGCGCGCGGTGCTGATGGTGAATCCGGAAATCTGTTCCGCCCATCTCAACTTCCGCGATCGCGACAGCCACTTCATCTTCGGCGACGCCTGCACCGCGGTGGTGCTGGAACGCGCCGAGACGGCGACCTCGGCCGAGCGCTACGAGATATTGGGCTGCAAGCTGGCCACGGTGTTTTCCAACAATATCCGCAACAACTTCGGCTTCCTCAATCGTTGCGACGAGCAGGGCATCGGCCGGCCGGACAAACTGTTCGTCCAGCAGGGGCGCAAGGTATTCAAGGAAGTGTGTCCGATGGTCGGCGAGCATATCGCCGGCCATCTCGATTCGCTTGGCATCAAACCTGACGCGGTGAGCCGCTTCTGGCTGCACCAGGCCAATCTGGCGATGAACCAGCTGATCTCGCGCCGGGTGCTGGGTCGCGAGGCCGCCGAGGGCGAAGCGCCGGTGATTCTGGACCGTTACGCCAACACTAGTTCGGCGGGCTCCATCATCGCTTTCCACCTGCACTCCCGAGACCTGAAGGCGGGGGATGTTGGCGTCATTTCGTCTTTCGGCGCGGGCTATTCCGTCGGCAGCGTGGCGCTCAGGAAGCTGTAAGCCGGTTGTGGCGCAGGCGGCCTGCGCCAGCCGGATTGCCGGACAAAAAATCATGGGGCGCTTGTCAAAAGCGCCCCGTCTGCATAATGTATTCCCCACGCGGCTGGAGCCTTCGCGGATTTGGTCGAATATCAGAAAAGACGAATAGTCTGTACAAAGGGAAAGGGAATTATTATGCAAGCTTTCAAGAAGATGCTGGCAGTCAGCCTGATGGCGGGCACCTCGTTGGCCGCGCACGCCGCCGGCACGCTGGTGTATTGTTCCGAGGGCAGCCCGGCGGGTTTCGATCCGGGCCAGTACACCACCGGCACCGACTTCGACGCCTCCGCCGAAACCGTATTCAACCGCCTGGTGCAATTCCAGCGCGGCGGCACCAAGGTGGTGCCGGCGCTGGCTGAGAAATGGGAAGTGGCCGCCGACGGCCTGTCCTATACCTTTCATCTGCGCCGCGGCGTCAAGTTCCAGACCACCGACTATTTCAAGCCGACCCGCGACTTCAACGCCGACGACGTGGTGTTCACCTTCACCCGCATGCTGGACAAGAACCAGCCGTTCCGCAAAGCCTACCCCACCGAATTCCCGTACTTCACCGACATGGGCATGGACGAGAACATCGTCAAGGTGGAAAAGGTCGACGCCGATACCGTCAAGTTCTCCCTGAAGAAGATCGACGCCGCCTTCCTGCAGAATCTGGCGATGAGCTTCGCCTCCATCCAGTCGGCCGAATACGCCGACAAGCTGCTCAAGGCCGGCACCCCGCAACTGATCAACCAGCAGCCGGTGGGCACCGGCCCGTTCATCTTCAAGCGCTACCAGAAGGACGCGCAGATCCGTTTCGCCGCCAACAAGCAGTACTGGGACAAGGCGGACGGCCCCAAGGTGGACAATCTGGTGTTCGCCATCACCACCGACGCCTCGGTGCGCTACCAGAAGCTGAAGGCCGGCGAGTGCCAGATCACCGTCAACCCGCGTCCGACCGACGTGGCGGCGATGAAGGCCGACCCCAAGCTGAACGTGATTTCGCAAGCCGGCTTCAACCTGGGCTACCTGGCCTACAACGTCAAGCACAAGCCGCTGGAAAAGCTTGAGGTGCGCCAGGCGCTGGACATGGCCATCAACAAGAAGGCCATCATCCAGGCGGTGTACCAGGGCGCGGGCCAGCAAGCCACCAACCCGATGCCGCCGACCCAGTGGTCGTACAACAAGAGCCTGAAGGACGCGCCGTACGACGTGGCCAAGGCCAAGGCGCTGCTGGCCAAGGCCGGCTATCCGAACGGTTTCGAGCTCAGCCTGTGGGCGATGCCGGTACAGCGTCCGTACAACCCCAACGCCAAGCTGATGGCTGAAATGGTGCAGGCCGATTGGGCCAAGATCGGCGTCAAGGCCAAGATCACCTCCTACGAGTGGGGCGAGTACATCAAGCGCGCCAAGACCGGCGAGCACGACGCCATGCTGATCGGCTGGACCGGCGACAACGGCGATCCGGACAACTGGCTGGGCGTGCTGTTCGGCTGCGACGCGATGAACGGCAACAACTTCTCCAAGTGGTGCTACAAGCCGTTCGAAGACCTGATCCAGAAGGGCAAGTCCACCGCCAACGTCGCCGAGCGCACCAAGCTGTACATGAAGGCGCAGGAGATCGTGAAGCAACAGGTGCCGATGACCACCATCGCCCACTCCACGGTCAACCAGCCCATGCTCAAGTCGGTGCAGGGTTTCAAGGTCAGCCCGTTCGGCCTGAACTCCTTCTACGGCGTCAGCGTCAAGTAACCGTTTCCAGCAAGACATAAAAACGAGAGGCGCCGGGGTACGCTCCGGCGCCCTGCGGTGGTGCCGGCGGGACAGCGGTTCGCAGAAACCGCAACCGCCCGGCATGGAAATATCCGCGCAGGAACAACAAGGTAGAGGCGAATTTCAAGGGGCTGGCCGCTTGCTGTGGCCGGTTTGACTTGCGTCAAGCTGACGGGGCGGGGGGGCTGCTATTGTTCTTCCTGCCGAGGCAGCGGACGCAGCTAATGCTGGTGGGTGGTTTAGTTGCACGCTCGCTGCCCGGCACCTCTTCTTCGCGCCATCCGGCGCTCTGCCTTGTTTCCCTCCTGTGTCGATGATTCCTGCACGCGATGTCTAGGTTTCAAACGGCGCGCCCGGTCTTGTCTCGCCGCGCGCCTGGGAGAGGTATCCATGTTTTCCTTCATCTTTCGAAGGCTGGCGCTGCTGGTGCCCACCTTCTTCGGCATTACCCTGCTGACTTTCGGGCTGATCCGCATGATTCCCGGCGATCCGGTGGAAGTGATGGTGGGCGAGCGCACGCTCGACCCGGCCATGCACGCCGCCGCCCTGCATCGCCTGGGGCTGGACAAGCCGCTTTACGCCCAGTATTTCGATTACATCGTCAACTTGCTGCACGGCAACCTGGGCGAATCGCTGGTGACCAAAACCGGCGTATGGGTGGAATTCAAAACCCTGTTCCCCGCCACGCTGGAGCTGGCGCTGTCGGCGCTGCTGTTCGCGACGGTGTGGGGGCTGCTGGCCGGCGTGCTGGCGGCGATCAAGCGCGGCTCGCTGTTCGATCACGGCGTGATGGGCGTGTCGCTCACCGGTTTTTCCATGCCCATCTTCTGGTGGGGCCTGATCCTGATCATGTTCTTCTCGGTGCACCTGGGCTGGACACCGGTGTCCGGCCGCATGGACCTGTCCTTCGACATCGCGCCGCGCACCGGCTTCATGTTGATCGACAGCTATCTGGCCGAGGCCGCCGATCCGGAAATGAACGCCGGCGCCTTCAAGAGCGCGCTGATGCATCTGATCCTGCCGTCCATCGTGCTGGGCACCATTCCGCTGGCGGTGATCGCGCGGATGACGCGCTCGTCGATGCTCGAAGTGCTGCGCGAGGACTACGTGCGCACCGCCCGCGCCAAGGGCCTGTCGCCGGCGCGCGTCATCTTCATCCACACCCTGCGCAACGCGCTGATTCCGGTCCTGACCGTGATCGGCCTGCAGGTGGGCACGCTGATGGGCGGCGCGGTGCTGACCGAAACCATCTTCTCCTGGCCCGGCATCGGCAAGTGGCTGATCGACGCCATCGCCCGCCGCGACTACCCGGTGGTGCAGAACGGCATCCTGATGGTGGCCACGATGGTGATCGTCACCAACTTCATCGTCGACATCCTGTACGGCATCGCCAACCCGCGCATCCGTCACGCCAAGTAAGCAGGGACGCAACATGAGCCAAAACAATGCAAACGCGGCCGCCCAGCCGGCCGATCTGGCGCTGTCCTATCCGTCTCCGCTCAAGGAGTTCTGGCAGGGCTTTTCCCATAACAAGGGTGCGGTGGCGGGCCTGATCTTCGTGGCGTTCATCGTCTCCTGTGCGCTGCTGGCGCCGCTGATCGCGCCGTACAGCCCGATCGAGCAGTACCGCGACCACCTGCTGACCCCGCCGGCCTGGGCCGCGGGCGGCAGCGCGCAGTTCCTGTTCGGCACCGACGAACTGGGCCGCGACATCCTGTCGCGGCTGATCCACGGCGCGCGGCTGTCGCTGTTCATCGGCCTGATGTCGGTGGTGATGGCCCTGATCCCGGGGGTGATTCTGGGCTTGCTCGCCGCCTTCTTCCCCAAGGCGCTGGGCGCGTCCATCATGCGCCTGATGGACATCATGATGGCGCTGCCCTCGCTTCTGCTGGCGGTGGCCATCATGGCCATTCTCGGCCCCGGCCTCACCAACGCGATGATCGCCATCGCCACCGTGTCGCTGCCGGCCTATGTGCGTCTCACCCGCGCCTCGGCGATGACCGAGCTGAACCGCGACTACGTGGTCGCCTCGCGCGTGGCCGGAGCGGGTCTGCTGCGGCTGATGTTCGTCACCGTGCTGCCCAACTGCATGGCGCCGCTGATCGTGCACGCCACCATGAGCTTCTCCTCGGCGATTCTGGAAATCGCCGCGCTCGGCTTTCTGGGCCTGGGCGTGCAGCCGCCGACGCCGGAGTGGGGCACCATGCTGGCCTCGGCCCGCGACTACATCGAAAGCGCCTGGTGGGTGGTGACCCTGCCCGGCCTGACCATCCTGCTGTCGGTGCTGGCCATCAACCTGATGGGCGACGGTCTGCGCGACGCGCTGGACCCGAAACTGAAGCGCGCGGCCTGAGGACAAGAATATGAGTCTGTTGCAAATCAAGAATCTCTCGGTCGAGTTCGGCGCGGAGAAGAACCCGTTCCGCGCGGTGGAAGGCCTGGACCTGACGGTGAATCAGGGCGAGATCGTCGGCATCGTCGGCGAATCCGGCTCGGGCAAGTCGGTCACCATGATGGCGATGATGGGCCTCCTGGAAGGGCAGGGCCGCATCGTGGCAGATGAACTCGCCTTCGACGGCAAGGATCTGCTCACCATCTCGGCGCGCGGCCGCCGCAAGATCGTCGGCAAGGACATCTCGATGATCTTCCAGGACCCGATGACGGCGCTGAACCCCAGCTACACCGTCGGCTACCAGATCATGGAAGTGCTGAAGGTGCATCAGGGCCTGCGCGGCGCGGCCTTGAAGGCGCGTGCGCTGGAATTGATGGAGCTGGTGGAAATCCCGGCGGCGGCCACCAGGCTCTCCGCCTATCCGCACCAATTGTCCGGCGGCATGAGTCAACGGGTGGCCATCGCCATGGCCATCGCCTGCAGCCCCAAGCTCTTGATCGCCGACGAGCCGACCACCGCGCTCGACGTCACCATCCAGGCGCAGATCATGGAGTTGCTGGTGTCTCTGCAAAAGAGCCAGAACATGGCGCTGATCCTGATCACTCACGACCTGGCCGTGGTGGCCGAAGTGGCGCAGCGGCTGGTGGTGATGTACGCCGGCCAGGCCGCGGAGATGGGCGCGGTGCCGGGCATCTTCCGCCACCCGGCCCACCCGTATACCGAGGCGCTGCTCTCGTCCATCCCCGAGCACAGCAAGGGCGCGCATCGGCTGGCTACCTTGCCCGGCATTGTGCCCGGCCAGTACGACCGCCCGAGCGGCTGTCTGCTGTCGCCGCGTTGCCCGTATGTGAAAGAAAACTGCCGCAGCCAGCGGCCCGGCCTCACCGCGCACGACAGCGGCGCGGTGCGCTGCCATTACCCGTTGCTGGCCAAGGAGAAGCAGCATGTCTAGCGTTTTGCAAGCACGGGATCTGACCCGTTATTACGATGTGGCGCAGGGCCTGTTCAAGCCCAAGGCGCAGGTGAAGGCGCTCAACGGCGTATCGTTCGAGCTTGCGGCCGGCAGAACGCTGGCGGTGGTGGGCGAATCCGGCTGCGGCAAGAGCACGCTGGCGCGGCAGCTGACCCTGATCGAGCCGCCGACCTCGGGCGCGCTGCTGCTGGACGGCCAGGATGCGGCCCGCGCCGGCTCGGCCGAACTCAAGGCGATGCGGCGCAAGGTGCAGATGGTGTTCCAGAACCCTTACGGCTCGCTCAACCCGCGCCAGAAAATCGGCGATCAGCTCTCCGAGCCGCTGCTGATCAACACCGGCCTGTCGGCGAAGGAGCGCGAGGAGAAGGTGCGCGGGATGATGACGCGGGTCGGCCTGCGCCCGGAGCATTACTTCCGCTATCCGCACATGTTCTCCGGCGGCCAGCGCCAGCGCATCGCCATCGCCCGCGCCATGATGCTGAGCCCCAAGATCGTGGTGGCGGACGAGCCGACCTCGGCTCTGGACGTATCCATCCAGGCGCAGGTGCTCAACCTGTTCATGGACTTGCAGGAAGAGTTCAACACCGCCTACGTGTTCATCTCCCACAACCTGTCGGTGGTGGAACACGTGGCCGACGAGCTGATGGTGATGTATCTGGGCCGCGCGGTGGAAGTGGGCGACAAGGCGCGCGTTTACGGCCGTCCCCTGCATCCGTACACCCAGGCCTTGCTGTCGGCGACGCCGTCGATCCATCCGGAAGACCGCAAGATCAAGATCAAGATCGAGGGCGAGCTGCCCAGCCCGCTCAAGCCGCCGTCCGGTTGCGCCTTCCACAAGCGTTGCCCGCACGCCAATGAGCGCTGCAAGGCCGAGGTGCCCGAGCTGCGCGAACTGGACCAGCGCCAGATCGCCTGTCATCGGGCCGAAGACATCAACGTCTGAGCGGTCCGCGCCTGGTTTCGCCGCCGCGTCCGGCTTGCCGGCGCGGCGGTTTCGCATCCGCGCGCAATCGGCTTGTGTCCTGCCGCGGGGCGGCGATAATGGAAACAAGGCAAGGGGAGCGGCATGCAACTGAACTGTTATCTGCATTTCAACGGCAACGCCGAAGCGGCGCTGAGTTTCTATCTCAAGGCGCTGGGCGGCAGGCTGGTGTTGCTGCAGCGCTTCTCGGACGGCGCGCAGGAGGTGCCGCCGGAGTTTCGCCATCACATCATGCACGCCGGGCTGGAGTTCGACGGCAATATCCTGATGCTGTCCGATACCATGCAAAGCGCGTCCGGCCACGGACGACAGGTATCGCTGTCCCTTAACCTGAGCCGGGACGAGGAAGACAGGGCGCGCGAGCTGTTCATCGCGCTCGCCGAGGGCGGCATGGTGGAAATGCCGCTTTTGCCGGCTTTCTGGGGCGCTTTGCTTGGCAGCGTGGTCGACCGTTTCGGCGTACACTGGCTGATCCACTGCGAACAATGACCGGCGGATGAGGCCTTGATGCCGGCTCGCCGATTTTTCCGCATCGCACAAAAATTCCTTTACCACCCAACGCTCGCACGCTACATTCGCCATGGCACATACTCTGAAACCCAAAGGAAGACGCGAATTGAAAAGAGCCGTGTACGCCGGCAGCTTCGACCCGGTGACCAATGGCCATCTCTGGATGATCCGCGAGGCGGTTGAGCTGTTCGACGAGGTCATCGTGGCGGTGGGCGTGAACCCGGACAAGCATTGCACCTTCAGCGTGGAGGAGCGCGTCGACCTGCTGCGGCTGGTGACGGCCGGTTTCAGCAAGCTGCGCGTCGACGTGTTCGAAAACCAGTTTCTGGTCAACTACGCCCAGAGCATCGGCGCCAACTACATCATCCGCGGCATCCGCACCGCCAGCGATTACGAATACGAGCGCACGATGCGCTACATCAATTCCGACCTGCACCCGGACATCACCACCATCTTCCTCTTGCCGCCGCGCGAGTACGCGGAGGTGTCGTCCACCATGGTCAAGGGCCTGGTCGGGCCGCGCGGCTGGGAAGACGTGATCAGCCAGTATCTGCCGGAACCGGTCTATCGCAAGATGCTGGCCATGTATTCCCGCAAGTAGCGGGGCCGGCTGGCTGTATAATGCGGCCAGCGTCTATCATTCAATCATCGCGCGCCAGCCAGTGTCTGGCGCGTTTGTTTTGGGGCAGGGCCCCGCAGGAGTCGAGGTATCGTCATGCAGGACGTCAGCGCATTCGCCAATCGTCTGGCCAAGAACTACAAGCATTATTCCAAGTGGGCCCGCCGCCAGGGGCTGGACGCCTGGCGCGCTTACGACAAGGACGTGCCGCAGTTTCCGTTTGCGGTGGACGTCTATGGCCAGCGCGTGCATTTGCAGGAATACGATACCGGCTGGGAAATGGGCGACGACGAGTATCGCGCCTGGATCGAGGCGGTGGTGGCCGCCATCGGCCAGGTAACCGGCCTGCCCGCCGACGCGGTCACCCTCAAGAACCGCCGCCGCCAGAAGGGCGTCAGCCAGTATGAGAAGGTTGGCCGCGAGGGGGAGGACTTCGTGGTGGAAGAGTTCGGTCAGCGCTTCATCGTCAACCTGGACCAGTATCTGGACACCGGCTTGTTTCTCGACC
Source organism: Xenophilus sp. AP218F (assembly GCA_002213445.1). Taxonomy (GTDB): domain Bacteria; phylum Pseudomonadota; class Gammaproteobacteria; order Burkholderiales; family Chromobacteriaceae; genus Chromobacterium. Next base: position 269,654 of record NJIE01000017.1, read on the forward strand.
ACCGCAACACCCGCAAGCGGGTGCGCGAAGAGGCGGCCGGCAAGCGCTTTCTCAACCTGTTCGCCTACACCGGCAGCTTTACGGTGTATGCCGGTGCGGGCGGCGCAGTCAGCTCGGAAACGGTGGACATGTCCAATACTTACCAGGACTGGTCGCGCCGCAACTTCGAGCTGAACGGACTGGATCTGGCTCGCCATCGCCTGGTGCGCGCCGACGTGTTTCAGTATCTGGAAGAGGCGGTGGACGAGGGCAAGCAGTTCGATCTGATCGTGATGGACCCGCCTACCTTCTCCAACTCCAAGAAGATGCGCGACATCCTCGATGTGCAGCGCGACCACGTCTGGCTGATAGACTACGCGATGGCGCTGCTGGCGCCGGGCGGCGCGCTGTATTTCTCCAATAATCTGCGCAGCTTCGTTCTGGACGAGCGTCTGCACGACGATTATCTGATTCGCGACATCAGCGCCCAGTCGGTGCCGGAAGACTTCCGCAACCGCAAGATCCACCAGTGCTGGAGCCTGCAGCGCCGCTAGGCAGATAGTTTGCCGATATCGAAAAAATCGGAAAATACAATTGGCGGCGAAGGCCGGATTGTCAGATGCTGACAACCATGATGATTGATCGGCGCGCCGCCTGCCGCGGCTGGCGTCGATCCGAACCCAAGGACAAGCATATGAGCCACCGCGACCTGACCGCCGCCAACTTCAACGACAGCATTCCCGAGCAAGGCATCGTCCTGCTCGATTTCTGGGCTCCGTGGTGCGGGCCGTGCAAGATGTTCGGTCCCACTTTTGAAGCCGCCGCGGCCAAGCACGCCGACATCGTCTTCGGCAAGATCAACACCGAAGAAGAACGCGATCTGGCCACTCATTTCAAGATTCGCTCCATTCCGACGCTGATCGCGATCAAGGACGGCGTGATGGTGTTCAATCAGGCCGGCGCGTTGTCCGCCGGCCAGCTGGAACAGTTGCTGCAGCAACTGCGCGAGCTGGACGTCGCTGCCCAGGCCTGAGGATCGATGGCGCGCCGGAGCGACAGGGCTTAATCTATCTGGTTTCCAACGCAAGATGCGGGAGGCAAGGGTATGAAACGCAAACTGCTGGCTCTGGCGCTGTTATTCAGCCAAGGGGCGTTCGCGGCCTGTCCGGCGCTGCTGGATTACCGCGTGCCCGGGCTGATGGGCGGCCAGATCGATCTGTGCCGCTACGCGGACCAGCCCATTCTGGTGGTCAATACCGCCAGTCACTGCGGCTTCACGCCGCAATTTACCCAGTTGCAATCTCTATACAAGCAATACGGCCCGCGCGGACTGGCAGTGGTCGGCTTCCCCAGCAACGACTTCTATCAGGAACTGGACTCGCCGGCGGAGATTGGCGCGTTTTGCGAAGCCAACTACGGCGTGACCTTTCCCATGGCCAGCAAGGGGCACGTGCGCGGCAGCGACGCCCAACCCTTCTTCAAGGCGCTGATCCAGGCGACCGACGACGCGCCGATGTGGAACTTCCATAAATATCTGATACTGCCGGGCGCCAGCAAGGTCATCAGCATCGGCACGCGCACCAAGCCGGATGATCGGGAGGTGGTGAACGCCTTTTTGCCATATTTGAAGCCGGCCGAAGCTGCCCAATAGCCTGTTTTTCTCTGCCATCCGCCTCGGTCTGGCCGCAGCCTGGCCGGGGCGATCTCGTTTCGATGCTCCAGCCCGTATTTTATTTTCATTTCACATCAATGACTTGCGTGTTTCGGCCCGTTTTTTTGCGATTTTCCGACGCAAAGGTGTTGACGGGTCAGGGGTCGGGGCGTATAGTTCGCCTCCTCAGCTGACGCAGCGAACGAAACGAAGCGATCAGCACCGCTCTTTAACAGAACGAATAACCGATAGGTGTAAGTGCTTGGCGAAAGCCACACACTTGCACTGCAAGATCAGGAAATACTTGTTGTTTCTTTGAACTTGCGTGCCAGAAAATTTGCTTGAGATTGAACTGAAGAGTTTGATCCTGGCTCAGATTGAACGCTGGCGGCATGCTTTACACATGCAAGTCGAACGGCAGCACGGGAGCTTGCTCCTGGTGGCGAGTGGCGAACGGGTGAGTAACGCATCGGAATGTACCGTGTAGTGGGGGATAGCTCGGCGAAAGCCGGATTAATACCGCATACGTCTTGCGAGAGAAAGTGGGGGACCTTTGGGCCTCACGCTATACGAGCAGCCGATGTCTGATTAGCTAGTTGGTGGGGTAAGAGCCTACCAAGGCGACGATCAGTAGCGGGTCTGAGAGGATGATCCGCCACACTGGGACTGAGACACGGCCCAGACTCCTACGGGAGGCAGCAGTGGGGAATTTTGGACAATGGGGGCAACCCTGATCCAGCCATGCCGCGTGTCTGAAGAAGGCCTTCGGGTTGTAAAGGACTTTTGTCAGGGAGGAAATCCCGCTGGTTAATACCTGGCGGGGATGACAGTACCTGAAGAATAAGCACCGGCTAACTACGTGCCAGCAGCCGCGGTAATACGTAGGGTGCGAGCGTTAATCGGAATTACTGGGCGTAAAGCGTGCGCAGGCGGTTTTGCAAGTCTGATGTGAAAGCCCCGGGCTCAACCTGGGAACGGCATTGGAGACTGCAAGACTAGAGTGCGTCAGAGGGGGGTAGAATTCCGCGTGTAGCAGTGAAATGCGTAGAGATGCGGAGGAATACCGATGGCGAAGGCAGCCCCCTGGGATGACACTGACGCTCATGCACGAAAGCGTGGGGAGCAAACAGGATTAGATACCCTGGTAGTCCACGCCCTAAACGATGTCAATTAGCTGTTGGGGGTTTGAATCCTTGGTAGCGTAGCTAACGCGTGAAATTGACCGCCTGGGGAGTACGGCCGCAAGGTTAAAACTCAAAGGAATTGACGGGGACCCGCACAAGCGGTGGATGATGTGGATTAATTCGATGCAACGCGAAAAACCTTACCTGCTCTTGACATGTACGGAACTTGCCAGAGATGGCTTGGTGCCCGAAAGGGAGCCGTAACACAGGTGCTGCATGGCTGTCGTCAGCTCGTGTCGTGAGATGTTGGGTTAAGTCCCGCAACGAGCGCAACCCTTGCCATTAGTTGCCATCATTAAGTTGGGCACTCTAATGGGACTGCCGGTGACAAACCGGAGGAAGGTGGGGATGACGTCAAGTCCTCATGGCCCTTATGAGCAGGGCTTCACACGTCATACAATGGTCGGTACAGAGGGTCGCTAAGCCGCGAGGTGGTGCCAATCTCAGAAAACCGATCGTAGTCCGGATCGCACTCTGCAACTCGAGTGCGTGAAGTCGGAATCGCTAGTAATCGCAGATCAGCATGCTGCGGTGAATACGTTCCCGGGTCTTGTACACACCGCCCGTCACACCATGGGAGTGAGTTTCACCAGAAGTGGGTAGGCTAACCGTAAGGAGGCCGCTTACCACGGTGGGATTCATGACTGGGGTGAAGTCGTAACAAGGTAGCCGTAGGGGAACCTGCGGCTGGATCACCTCCTTTCTAGAGAAGGCGATCGTCAAGTACTTACAGCCTATCGGTTATTTGTAGTTAAGGGCATGGCAGAGGAATCTGCCGAGTCAACTGGGTTTGTAGCTCAGCTGGTTAGAGCACTGTGTTGATAACGCAGGGGTCGTAGGTTCGAGTCCTACCAGACCCACCATTTGACCTGTTTGGGGGATTAGCTCAGTTGGGAGAGCACCTGCTTTGCAAGCAGGGGGTCGTCGGTTCGATCCCGTCATCCTCCACCAAACGATGCAAACAAAATCGAATTGAGAAGTTTGATTCTGTTTGCGTAGTTTATACGCCCGATCTTTAACAAACTGAAGAAGCCGAATTAATAAGACGGCGAAAAGGAAATGCGGAGTTGATTCTTCGCATGGACGGATCGTCATCTTGGGTAATTTGATTGTATCTAATGTCACGTCGCCATACCAAAAGGGGCGGTGTGACATGTCGCACAAACACTCTCTGTTGTTTGGGTAACTTAGGTTACTGAAATGATAGGGTCAAGCGACTAAGTGCATCTGGTGGATGCCTTGGCGATCATAGGCGATGAAGGACGTGTAAGCCTGCGAAAAGCGCGGGGGAGCTGGCAATAGAGCTTTGATCCCGCGATGTCCGAATGGGGAAACCCGGCCCTTAGGGGTCATCCCAGACTGAATCCATAGGTCTGTGGAGGCGAACTCAGCGAACTGAAACATCTAAGTAGCTGAAGGAAAAGAAATCAACCGAGATTCCGTAAGTAGTGGCGAGCGAACGCGGAACAGCCTGACTGTGTTATGAGTTGTGCTAGTGGAATGGAATGGAAAGTCCAACCGTAGTGGGTGATAGTCCCGTACACGAAAGCGCATCGCAAGAACTAGGCAGTCGAGAAGTAGGGCGGGACACGAGAAATCCTGTCTGAAGATGGGGGGACCATCCTCCAAGGCTAAATACTCATGATCGACCGATAGTGAACCAGTACCGTGAGGGAAAGGCGAAAAGAACCCCGGGAGGGGAGTGAAATAGAACCTGAAACCGGATGCATACAAACAGTGGGAGCCCTTGAAAAATGGGGTGACTGCGTACCTTTTGTATAATGGGTCAGCGACTTACGTTCAGTAGCGAGCTTAACCGAATAGGGGAGGCGTAGGGAAACCGAGTCCGAATAGGGCGCTTTAGTTGCTGGGCGTAGACCCGAAACCGAGTGATCTATCCATGGCCAGGATGAAGGTGCGGTAACACGCACTGGAGGTCCGAACCCACTAGTGTTGCAAAACTAGGGGATGAGCTGTGGATAGGGGTGAAAGGCTAAACAAACTCGGAGATAGCTGGTTCTCCCCGAAAACTATTTAGGTAGTGCGTCATGTATCACTTCCGGGGGTAAAGCACTGTTATGGCTAGGGGGTCATTGCGATTTACCAAACCATGGCAAACTCTGAATACCGGAAAGTGCGAGCATGGCAGACAGACAGTGGGTGCTAACGTCCATTGTCAAGAGGGAAACAACCCAGACCGCCAGCTAAGGTCCCAAATGATCAGTTAAGTGGTAAACGAAGTGGGAAGGCCTAGACAGCCAGGATGTTGGCTTAGAAGCAGCCATCATTTAAAGAAAGCGTAATAGCTCACTGGTCGAGTCGTCCTGCGCGGAAGATGTAACGGGGCTCAAACTGATAACCGAAGCTGCGGATTTGCGCGTAAGCGCAGATGGTAGGGGAGCGTTCTGTAGGTCTGTGAAGGTGTCTCGTAAGGGATGCTGGAGATATCAGAAGTGCGAATGCTGACATGAGTAGCGATAAAGCGGGTGAAAAGCCCGCTCGCCGAAAGCCCAAGGTTTCCTACGCAACGTTCATCGGCGTAGGGTGAGTCGGCCCCTAAGGCGAGGCTGAAAAGCGTAGTCGATGGGAAACGGGTTAAAATTCCCGTACTTTTGTGCAGTGCGATGTGGGGACGGAGAAGGTTAGGTCAGCAGACTGTTGGAATAGTCTGTTCAAGCCGGTAGGCGTGAAGGGTAGGCAAATCCGCTCTTCTTTAACGCCGAGACGTGATAACGAGGGTCTACGGACCTGAAGTGACTGATACCACGCTTCCAGGAAAAGCCACTAAGCTTCAGCTGCACAAGAACCGTACCGCAAACCGACACAGGTGGGCAGGATGAGAATTCTAAGGCGCTTGAGAGAACTCAGGAGAAGGAACTCGGCAAATTGATACCGTAACTTCGGGAGAAGGTATGCCTGTTGGGGTGTAGTGATTTACTCACGAAGCTCTGACAGGTCGCAGAGAATCGGTGGCTGCGACTGTTTAACAAAAACACAGCACTG
>NJIE01000018.1 GCA_002213445.1 Xenophilus sp. AP218F
TCCGCCTTCAACCAGGAACAGCGCCTGCTCACCCTCGACCTCGCCACCGAGGCCATCGCCGACGAGCAACTCCTCCCCCACGCCCTCTCCGGCGACGAGGGCGTCTCCGAGTCCTACCGCTTCCGCCTCGCGTGCCTCTCCCCGGACGGCGCCATCGAACTAAAATCCCTGCTCGGCCTCTCCGCGCGCCTCGGCATCGCCGGCGCCGACGGCCGCGAAACCGTCCGCTGCGGCGTCGTCTCCCAGGCCGAACGCCTCGGCGCCGACGGCGGCTTCGCCAAGTACGCGCTGACCATCGAACCGCCGTTCGCGCTGCTGCGCCATCGCCGCGCCTCCCGCGTGTTCCAGGACCTGTCCGTCCCCGACATCGTCCGCCAGATCTTCGCCGAGCATCAGCAAACCAACCCGGTGTTCGCCCGCGTCCAGAGCATCGCGTTCCAGATCGGCGACGCCGCCCCCCGCAGCTACTGCCTGCAGTACCGCGAGAGCGACTACGACTTCATCGTCCGCCTCTTGCGCGAAGAGGGCTACGCCTGGCGCTTCGAGCATATCGACGGAGAAACGCCGCAAGTCCGGCTGGTGGTGTTCGACGACGTCTATACCCTGCCGCCGGCCGCAGTCGAGCGCGTGCGCTTCCACCGCAGCGACGCCACCGAAACCGAGGACGGCCTGACCGACTGGCAAAGCCGCCGCCAGATCGTGACCGGCAACGTCGCGCTGGCCACCTACGACTACCAGCCGGTGGCCACCCAGCACACCGGTGACGACAGCCGCGTCGAACAGGGCCAGGGCGGCGATGCGCTGCAATCCAGCCTGCAGGACTACGATCCGCAAAGCCTCTATTACGCCGGCGACGCCGACCAGCTCGCCCATTACGCCCAGCTGCGCCAGCAGGCGCACGATCTGCAGGCCAAAGCCTTCGAAGGCGCCGGCACCGTCCGCGGCCTGACCGCCGGCCAGTGGTTCCGCCTCGACGACCACCCGGCCCACGACTTCGACAGCCACGAACAACGCGAATTCGTCGTCACCCGCCAGACGCTGAACGCCCGCAACAACCTGCCGGCCGACCTGCGCCGCGGTCTGGCGCAAGCCGCGCCCAGCCTCGTCGCCGACGAGCCGGTGCCCCCCTTCGCCACCGCCTTCCAGGCCCAGCGCCGCGGCATTCCGCTCACCCCGGTCTACGCCCACAGCCCGCACGCCAAGCCCACCTCGCTCGGCGTGCAAACCGCCACCGTGGTCGGCCCCGCCGGCGAAGAAGTCCACACCGACCCATACGGCCGCATCAAGGTGCAATTCCACTGGCAGCGACCGCAGGAACATCCCCAGTTCGGCGCCGGTCTCGACGACAAATCCAGCTGCTGGCTGCGCGTCGCCATGCCGTCCGCCGGCGCCGGCTGGGGCCACCAGTTCATCCCGCGCGTCGGCCAGGAAGTGCTGGTGGACTTCATCGAAGGCGATATCGACCGGCCGGTGATCACCGGCGTGCTGTACAACGGTAGCCACCCGACGCCCGACTTCAGCGGCGCGGGCAGCCTCCCCGCCAACAAGACCCTCTCCGGCATCAAATCCAAGGAGCATCAAGGCAGCGGCTACAACGAACTGCTGTTCGACGACACCCCGAACGAAGTGCGCGCCAAGCTGTCCAGCGAACCGGGCAAGACCCAGCTTAACCAGGGCTACCTCGCCCACCCGCGCAGCAACGGCAAAGCCCAGCCGCGCGGCGACGGCTTCGAACTCAGAACCGACCACCACGGCGCCATCCGCGCCGCGCATGGCCTGCTGCTCACCACCGAAGCGCAAAACGGCGCCGGCGGCAAACAGCTGGCGCGCGAACACGCCCAATCGCAACTCGACGCCGCGCTGTCGCTCTCCCAGGCGCTGGCCGAAACCGCCGCCGGCCAGCTGGCCGACACCATGGAAACCGGCCCCGACGCCATCGGCCCGGACAACGCCAAAACCGGCAAACAAGCCGACGGCCACCTGCAGCACCACGCCGCCGCGCTCAAAGCCTGGGAAGCCGGCAGCAACACCGACAAAGACGGCAAGACGGCCAAAGAGCAAGCCGGCCAGCAGCCGCTGCTGATCCTGTCCGGCCCGGCCGGCATCGCCTCCCTGACCGAACAAAGCCAGACCGTCTCGGCCGGGACGAACCTCAACCTCGTCGCTCAGCGCGACGCCAACCACACCACCGGCCGGCGCTGGATCCACAACGCGGGCCAGCACATCAGCCTGTTCGTGGCCGGGGTGAAGGACAAGATCGCGCTGAAGCTGATCGCCGCCAAAGGCAAGGTGCAGGTGCAGGCGCAGAGCGGCGAGATGGAGATGACCGCCGACAAGGATGTCACTATTACCTCCTGCAAAGGCGCGGTGCATATCGCCGCCAGCCAGGAGATTCTGCTGGCCAGCGGCGGGGGCTATATCCGCATCGCAGGTGGCAATATCGAAGTGCACTGCCCGGGTGAAGTCAGCGTCAAGGGGGCGAGCCATCAGTTGAGCGGAGGAGCCAGCATGAGCCGCAGCGCCGCCGAATTTCCGCGCGACCAAGGGCAGTTTGATCAGAAATTCCAAATCAAGTGGCAGGGATTGGAGGCGCCAGCCAGTAATCTGCCTTATCGCCTGAAAACACCGGATGGCGCGATTTTGGCGCAGGGAAAAACCAATGAATTGGGTGAGACCTCAATCAGCAAGAGCCAGGTTCCGGAAGGCGTGATAGTTGAAATTCTCAAATAATGCCGCGCAAAAATAGTTTGCATGGAGCGTAAAGCAATGAGTAAGGATCCGAATGTATTGGCGAGGCATCAGGCCATCCACACCCCAAGCAGCGATAAGCGCCCGGTGAGGATAGAGCATAGGCATTGCGACGACTACGTTCCCCCCGCAGCCGAAAACATCATTGGTCAGTGCGAATATTACTATCGCCCATTGCATAAGGAGTATGTGGAAAAGTCGGGCGTCAGCACTCTGAAGGCCATTCAGGCTTGGGCGACAGTCTGGGATCCTTGGGATAATCAAGAGGTGGTCAATAAATTGCTGCGCAATCGTGACCAGTTGATTGTGGCGAAAAGCAGCGATGGAAATTGGTCGCGCCACGCCAGTTTCATGATGCGCCATATCGGTTGCGGCCACACACCTCCGGATTATTATGTCAGTTATGGCTACTACTACTGTTCTAACTATGGAAATAAATTACTGCCTAAATTAAGCCCGTCAGGGAGGGCATGGTTGGCATTGGGTAGAAAATATTTGCAAGAAAATATGGATAAGGGGTTAAGGCAAAACATGGAGGGAGATATAATAATTATCCCTTGCAAGCGTTATCCAAATCGAAATGTAAATCTTAATATTCCGCAAAGAAAATTGGAATTGAATAATGCAAGCTTTAGGAATTTTGCTTTCGATACCCATGTTCCCGCTTATCTAGATGCTGGGTTGGCAGATTTACCGGTTAGCGATCTAGTTAAAATTGGGGGGCAGCCCAATATCGAGGAATGGACCGATGGAGCCACATGGAAACAAGCGATTGACAGCGGCGTAGAAGTCGGCAAGGACTGGGGTGGACGCGCCGCGCAGAACAGCGCGGCGCTGGTGGAGCGCGCCATGAAAACGCTGATGTCGGTATTCAAATGATGAATGTCAAGGAAATATTATTCATGCCATTCAGGCCGCTGCGCAGGCTGCTTAAATGGTCGTTCATCGCCATGCTGGGTTTGACCGTGCTGGCGGCTGGCGCTTATGGAATGTACAAGGTATTGAGCATGTGGACATATGAAACCGATTTGATGGAGCACGACAAACCTTACGGCGGCGGCGACATGCGCGTCCGCGATCGTCAGGTGATGGTATTCAAACCGATCGGGCCGGAGTTGAAGCCGAAGCCATTTTCCGAGTGGAAAAACCCAGAAGTTGCCGAAATGGCAGAGCCGTGGATGAATGATATCGCTGAACAACTCAACCGCCACACGGTTCGCTTGCTCCGCGGGGATATGGACCAGGGCATCCGCCGCATTTTTGAGAAGCCGGGTCAAAACGGAGCGTGGTGGTTGTCACCGGACTGGAAGACCATATACGTCAGCACGGAGTGGACAAACTATCATTTGCCAAGTGGATCCGACGGGTACGGTCAGCGTTTGAGCACGCTCTGGAAATCGGTGGACGGCGGCCAGAGCTGGCGGCAAATGCCGTGGCCGGAACGTACCCCGGCCGGCCAGCCGCTATTCATGCCTGACGCCAAGCGCGGTTATCTGGTGGCCGACGGGATGCGCATTTGGCGCACTCTGGATGGTGGTGAACATTGGGATGCCATCCCGCTGCCGGCGTGGACCAATCAGCAATTGACCGGTCATCCCAGCGGAAACGGGTTACTGCCCATGATTAAGAGCAGCCGCGCTACCTTCAGCGCGTTTGACCTGGCCGAAGACGGTACCTTGCGGGTGGCGTTCTACGTACGCCAAGCCAAGCTGGCAGCCGGCATAGGCGAGGTCAAGGAAAGCACCTTGCTATACAGTTTGCCTTTTGCCGCGTCGCAGGAGGAACTGGCGCGCAAATGGATGCAGCCCGACATCGTGCTGCCACGGCAATCGGCGATGGATATCAAACCTGCGCGCGATGGCGGCCTGCATCTGATTGTGTTGCAAGGGCAGCTTCCGTCGGAAAAGGAAGTGAATACGCCGCGTCGCATTGCAGCTTACGCGCATTGGAAAGACGGCAAGGAAGATTACCGCCACGCATTTGAGCCGCATGTTATTCCCGGCGCGCTGTTCATCGGTCCACATGATCAGCTGGTGCTGGCCGGGGACAGCAAGAAACCCGATCAGACCATGAGTGATTCGATCACGCTGGTGAGCACGGACAAAGGCAGGCATTGGGATGAGACCGATGACGGCATGGCCTACGCCTGGTATTACGAACAAGCAAAGAACCGCATCTGGAAGTACCAGTTACATTCCCTGTACTGGAGAGAGCTGAAATAGCGTCGCGGTAGCGTGGGCCTCGGCATATCGCTATGTCGATACAGCTGATATTTTCGAGGCCGCCAACGCTCGATTTGTCACACGCATCATCCAGAAAGCCTTACCAATCAAAAAAATTCTTTGGCATGCGTGTTGAGTTTATCCGGCCTGCGCGGTTCGAACCAATCTTGGGAGGCATATCCGCTACCTGATCAAGCCTGCACCGGCAAAGCAAGCCCCGTCGCCAGCCGCAAGCCCTCCCCGTCCATATCAAACGGCAGCGCGAACAACCGCAGCCGCTCGTCAAACTCGAACGCCGGCAGCGGCGCGGCAAACCCGCGCCAGGCCGGGTAGATCAGCGCCATCTCGCCCTTGCCGTTCAGATAACGCTGGCCGTAGGCAAACAGCTGGTAGAAATCAGCCTGGCTCAATCCGTATTTGCCTTGCCGGTCGCCTTCGTTCAGCCGCTTCCACTTGGTGTCTAGCACCCACTTGTTCGAGCCTTGCTCGATCAGCAAATCCGGTTGCAGCTGGAACATGTCCTGCCCGTCGTGGGTGCACAGGTAATGGCGTTTAATCTGAGACCTCAGCTTTGCCCCTGGCAGCAAGCGGCCGCGCAGCCAGCGCGCCACATGGTTTTCGAACAGCCGCTCCATCGGGAACAGCAGGCTGACGCCGCGATACTGGCCCGCCACCGCCTTGGGCATGTGTCGGTGCAGAATCAGCTCGCACCATGGCTTGATGGGCTGGTAATGCGCCATCAGCCGGTCGTCGCGCCAGGCGTGGAAGTCCGCCGCTACATCGCAGCTGGCTGGCAGATCGTGCAGCAGGCCGGCCAATTCATGCGCCAGGCGCCAGTTGTCGGCGTCTTGCGCCGTCTGGCGCACCACTGCCAGCGCGCTTTGCAGTAGGCGATTTTCCGGGCGGTCAGGCAGAAACCTGTCATGGCGAATCTGGAAAAAATGCTGCCGGCCCGGCGGCTGGCGCATCTGCTTCGCCACATCCAGTTGGCCGCGCAAGAAACGCTGTTCCTCCTCGATTCGTTGGTAGTCGTAGCGCAAACCACGCTTGAGCAGATGTTCCAGCGCCAGCAGAAACCGCCGCATCACCCACTCGGACAGCGGGGCGTCGAATAGCTGCAAGCCGGCTTCTTGCGCCTCGCGCGCCGGCATCTCCAGCGAGCCGGCGATCAACTTGCACAACAGACGGCGCGCGGAGCGTTCGCAGTCGCCTTCGCCATGATGCTTGGGCAGTATCTCAATCACCTGCCCGCACGGGCTTTCCAGCACGCCCACATGGCTATCCAGCCGCAGCCATTGCCGGCCATCCACCTGCAACAGCTGCGCGCCGCTGCGGCGAAACCCCGCCGCCAGATCGCACAACCAGTCAAACGCGGTCTGGCTGATCCGCGCTTCATCCAGCGAAGGCCCTGCCACCGGGCTGGTGGTCAGGCGCGCGTACTCGCGCACCACGATGCGCTCAGGCTTCAAATTCAGCCTCGCCGCCGACTGTTTGCGCGAGGGCAGCTTTGCCCGGTTTGACCGCGATGCCGCGATACGCGGCGGCACGCTCGAAAGCCGCATCGTTAAGTCGCCACGACGGTGTCTGCCGCAAGCTGTCCTGCACGCCGACAAATAAGGCCGACAGACTCAACGACTCATCTGCGACGATAAACGCATCGGCTTGCGATTTGTTCTGGTCGTTGAGCACCCAGCGGATGCGCTCCCAGTCTTCGAAGAAATACTCCTGAAGTAGCGGCAGAATCGCCTGGCGGAAGATCGCGGCTAGGCTGGTCAGGCTGGGTTCGGTCTGCAAAGACATGAAATAGGCATGTCCGATGGCGTGGTCGCGGTCCAGCAACACGTTGATGCGCTGGTTCATCGTCCGCAGCATTTGGCCGATATTGATCCCTTCCACAGCCACGCCGTCCAGCAGCTCCGGACGCGGCGGCATTTCGGTAAAGGTGAAACGGCGGCGCAAAGCCAGGTCCAGTCCGGCCAGCGAGCGGTCTGCGGTGTTCATGGTGCCGATGATGTAGACGTTGTCCGGCACGCTGAAGCTTTCCTTGGAATACGGCAGCGTCACCGACAGCGCCTCGGGCGCGCCGGCGCGTTTGGTCGGCTCGATCAGCGTGATCAACTCGCCGAAAATGCGCGAGATATTGCCGCGGTTGATCTCGTCGATGATGAGAACATGGGGTTGGCCAGCAGATGATGTGTCTGGTGGTAACGCCAGCGCTGACGGCAATTGTTGACGAAGATAATCTGAAATGCCTTTCACATAGCTGGCGCAATACAACTTATCTATCGGCTTGTTCCTAAGCATCTTGCGGATTTGCTCAATATTGGCTGGCAAGCGAATATCTTTTTCACTAGCCAATGGCTCACAAGTCAACGTTGCATTACCAAGCCGGTAACTCACCTTGAATTGCTTTCCTGTTGCCGTTTTTAACGTGATAGGTACTTCAGCTACCTGCTCCACAAACTGATCAAGGAATTCATCCAGACCAACGCTATCTGGCGTTCTGGTGGCATCGCTGCAGATTTGCTTGAATACCCCATCCACCACTTCGTAGCGGATCTGGCCGGTAGCATCGTCGGTTTCCGCCCGCAGCCCCTCGACAAAATCCTCGTAGCTGAAGCTCTGGTGAAATGTCACAAAGCGCACCCGCCGCTCAGCGCTCAGCTCGTCAAACCGCGCCTTCAATGCCGCGCGGGCGGCCAGGCACGCCCCCAGCGCAGCATCTTGGTCGTCCTCTACCTGCTGGTAGGATTCAGCCGCGGCCGGGTCCAGAATCTGTAAGGCGGCGTAAATGGTTTGATAGGTTTTGCCGGTGCCGGGCGGCCCAAAAAGGATTCGATTAAGCGGAATGTTCATAATGGTTTTCCCCTTCGAGACCGCGATGTCAGGCTGGTTTTCCGTTTCGGCGCGCATGGTCTTTTCCATCTCCCGCACCGTCTGAAGCAACTGCCAGAGGGCGATATTGTTTTCCAACGCCTGCTCACTTGGCAGCGCTGCCTGCCGCATGCAACGGTTGATCGCCTCGTTTAGCTGATACCAGTCGCCGCTGGCGGTTTCCTTCAATTCGAAGTACTGCCCCAATTTACTCAGCAGATCGGCGCAATCATGCCAGTTGATCGTGGTAGTGAGCGTGCCCGGCCGGAATGCCGCGCAGATGCGGGCCAGCACCGCCGGACGGCGCTTGCTTACCCGGCCTTGCTCCAACGCTTCCTCCCATGCCTGGTTCAAGGCCCGATAGCAGGCATGATCGGGATTGCTTGCCAGGCGCAGAGTCAGTTCGCGCAACAGCGGCAAATTCTGATTGAATTCGGCAAAAGACAGGGCACCTGGGCCTACGCCTGACACGCCGTTATTCACCTCGCGCCAGAATCGGGCCAACGCCCCCTCGTCCAGTAATTCCGGTTGCTGGCAAATGCGCGCGGCCCAATTAGTAGTATCTCGATAAGATGGGAGCCAATCCGGCCTCGACTCCTCCTCATCCGTCATGCTCCAACGCGTGTATTGCAGCAGGCTATGCCGCCCGGTTCCTTCCTCCCAAAGCGCTTCCAGCGCTTGTCCCGCTTCGACGTCCAACACGAAAGCCGGCGGCGGGTTCAGCCAACGGCTATCGGGCAGCGCCCTGTATAGCAAAGGCAAAGGCAGCAATCCGTCGCGGCAACTGCCGCGCACCGACTCCACCTCAATTTCCACCGACCTTGTTCCCGCTGACTTCTTCAACCCCACTTGACGCACCCGCCACCGCGACCAGATGCCCTGCGGCGCATCGCTCGCATTAAAACAGTACAGCCAATCGCCCTTGGCCGGCTCCACGCTCGCGATATCCCAGGCCAAAACATCGTAAACCTCGACGGGGCCATGTTTCAGATCTTGGGGAGACAAGGGAAGAATGATGGATTGAGGGTTGTTCATCGGTAATGCTCCGGAGCCGGGGCGCATACTCCGGCTTGGTACAAAATAAAGCCGGCCCGTGGGCCTGCGTGGTTAAAGGGCTGCCTCGGCGTCCGGCAGGCGCAACTGGCCGGAGATCCGGCGGGGCGGCAGCGTGTCACGCAGGATAGCGAGGGTTTGGGCTTGTTGGTGATCAGCCTAAATTCCTGCTGAATGATGCTAACGGTCTGATCAAATACGTCCGCGACAGCTGCCGTAGGCACGGTCAACATATATCGGCCAAGTACATCGTTTTGTACGCGCTGACGCCCGCTAGTGCCGGACATGCTCTGAATTGCAAATTCACGGAAGGCCGGTAAGCGTGCTAGCAAATAAGCATGATACGGCAGCAGCGACGATTTTGGCCGCATGACGATAAACTCGGTTGAGCCCCAAGCTGTTTCATCGTCCTCCAGAAAGTCAACAAACGCTGTCTTGCCGTTTTCTAGACATGGCATGATACGCGCAAGCAGCGTGTCGCCATTGACAAATCTTGCGCCCGATCCGAGCTGCCGTTTGATCGCCTTTTCTATGGTATGCCCACTGGTTCCTACGCTGGCCATGTCGAGATACTTAGCGAAGGTTCCCTTTGAATCGCCACTGATTGGGTAGACCCCGGCGCTGCCCCAATCCTCGACCCATCCTGCCCCGAAACCATTGGCGAATCCATTGGCGGTTTCGCCGCAAACTGCGGGACAGGATGCCAGTTGTGGGTACAACTGAAGGGGTGACTCAGGGCGCCGCCCCGAGACCCGGATACCCGTCAGGGACGCGGGCGGACCAATCTCTCCGGCGCAACCGGCATTTCGCCGGGCCGAACCGGCGGGTATCGCAGTATCATGTCAGCCAGCGCGGAGCGCATGACTTGTGAGTCTTCGCTCTGGTTTTTCATCTTGCCGCACCGCTTTACCGGATTTTCATGCCCGCATCTTCCATCCCGGCGGCCAAGCGCCGCGCTGGCGCCGCGCCGCGGCTAGCCAAACCTCTGCCCATTTTGCTGGCCCTCGCGCTCGCCTGGCCCGTCGTCGCGCCTGCCGCGCCCGCCGCATCGGCGGATTGCGACTGCGCGGACCCTTACCGCGCGTATACGCGCCAACCCACCGAAGACGTCCTGGCCTTGTTCCAGGCGGCCGCGACGCTGAACGAGGCGCGTTTTGGCCAGCTGATCGCCGCCATTCCGGATATCGCGGAATACGCGGTCAAGGGGCGGCCCTTGCTGGACGTGCTGCTCACGCCATCGCCCGCCCTGTTGCCGGCCGGCAAGTCCTGGACTGTCTATTACAACCTGCCGCAGTCAGAGCAGCAGCGGATCGCGGCGGCGCATCAGGCCGGCCTGCCGGCGAAAACCCGCATGCTGGCGCTGGCCTTGCGCCATGGAGCCAGCGCCAGCGACGTGGCCTATTACGCGCGGCGGCCGCCGCTGCACTCGGCCTTGCTGTGGGGCACGCCGGAGATGGTCGCCCTGTTGTTGCGCCATGGCGCGGACCCCAAGCAGCGGGGCGACGACGGCCAGCAGGCGCTGGAAGTGGCGCTGGACCCGGACATGTCCCGCCATGTCGGTTTCCTGCCGCTATTCGTGACAGCAGAGGAACGCACGCGGATGATAGACCTGCTGATCCAGGCCGGCGCGCCGCTTCCGTTCCAGGCGCTGGATAAGGAGGCCGGCGGCGCGCGCCCCAGCGCCGATGCCGTCATCTGGCCCGCCGTGGCGGCCATGACCCGCGGCGACCGGGTGATGCGGCAGCTGGCGCGGCTGGGCACCACGCCGCTGGTGAGCGACGGCAAGGACATGTCGCTGGCGATGGCGGCCCGCACCGGCAATCTGGACGGCTTGCGCTGGCTCAAGGAACACACTCCGCGGCAGACCGAGATTTCGCAATGGCGTGACCAGGGCTGGCAGAAAACGCCGTTCGACCTGTGGGCGCAAGCCGCCTGCTGGGCCTTGTATCCGCATCAGCGCTTCGGCGCGCCTGGGGCCGGCCGGGATCAAGTGCTGACGGCGCTGATCACGCCGGACTTCCCCTGGCTGCAGGACAACCGGCTGGAAGCCAGGGCCTGGGACCCGATGGAGCCTACGCAAATATCCTTCCCCGAAGCCGGCCACACCCTGCTGCACCATCTGGTCCACGCCGGCGACGAGGCCTGGGTCAAGCGCGTCATCGCCATGGGCGCGCCGGTGGACGGCGCGCCCGCGGGCAGCCGCGCCCCGCTTGCCCAAGCGGTGCTGGACGGCAATGTGTCGATGGCGCGCGTCTTGCTGGCGGCGGGGGCCGACCCGCTGGCCGGCGATGCGCAGCGTTCGCCCCTGTTTGAGATCATCAAGCCCAGAACGACGTGGGGCGAACCCTCCGCCCAGGACGCCGAGCGCCAGCGCGAGGCGCGCCGGCAGATCCTGGAACTGATGCTGGCCCGGCTGACGCCGGCGCAAAAGGCGACGCTCGCCGCCCCGGAGCGTTCGCCGTTCGCCGCGCTGTTCGACAACCCGAGCGAGGCGCGACCGGAACTGGCGCGCGCCTTGCTGCAAGCCGGGTTGCCGCTGCCGCCTCTGGACGGCGATACCGCCGCGTCCCTCATGGTTTCCGCCGGACCGGAGCTGATCGAGCTGCTGCTGGACCATGGCTTGCGCCTGCGCGAAGCCAAGGCTCCGCGCCCCTTGCTGGCGGCCGCCGTCGGTTGGGACAAGGCGCTGGTCGCCCGGCTGATCGACGCCGGGGCCGATCCCAACCTGCCGGACAAGGACGGCCGCACCGCGGTGGCACTGGCCGCGCTGCGCGGCGACGTTGCCACTCTGGACCTGCTGCTGGCCAAAGGCGGGCGGCTGGACGCCGCGGCGACGCCGCAATCGCCGGAAACGCTGGACGAGCTGGCCGTCCGGTCGCGCAGCGAGGCGATGCTGGCGCGGCTGCAACTGCGCCGGATCGACTTGTCCGCGCGGTGTTTCGCCGGCCGGCCCGGCCTGGACGGCATCGTGCTGGACAGCAGCGACGCCTACTGGACCTGGCTGCTGCGACGCGGCTTCGGCCGAGCCGTCGGCGGCGGCTGCCCCAGCCAGCCCTTCGCCGAGCGGCTGATCGCCGACTCCCTGTCCTGGCGCGGCAATTACGAAGCCGGCTGGAGCGGCGCGCGGCTGACGGCCCGCCTGGCCGATCTCTCGCGAATTCGGCCGATTCCCCGCCCGCGCGGGCAGGCCCTGATGGCCACCGCGCAGGAGCAGGGCCGGGAAGACGTGGTTCGCGCCTTGCAAGGTGTGGGCTTTGCCGCGCCCAAGCCGCGGGGAACGCCGTCGCTGCCGCCCGCCACGCCGGCCGAGCGCCAGGCGATGGCCAAGCTGGCCGGCGATTACTACCTGAGCGGGGTCAGAGAGGTGGGGTCGCAAATCCGCCTGCTGGCCGACGGGCGCTTCGCCTTCATGCTGGCCTACGGCTCGGTGGACCAGTCCGCTCGCGGGCAATGGCGACTCCGGCAGGGCGAGGTCAGCTTCCATACGCCCAAGGCGGCCGAGGCCGACGGCTGGCAACCCTTCCGCCGCGAGACCCCGCCGGCGCCCAGCGCCGCCGTGCCCGCCGACCGTCTGCGGATTCAGGTCCGCTACCGCGACCGCCCGCTCAGCGGCATCGAGATCGGGGCGCTCGGCTGCCAGCCGCCGGCACGCAACTGGGGCGAAACCAGCGATGGCGAGTGGGAAGGCCCGCTCGCCGGCGCCGCCTGCCAGATCGTGCTGCGCCATCCGCAACTGCAGGGCGGGCGGCCTTACGTCTATCAGGTGCCGCCGGCCGACCGCCAGGCCGGCGCCCGCTTCTTCGCGTTTCAGGCGGAGCCGGGCAAACAGGACGCGAGCCAGGCCTTCAACGTCCGGATGCGCCTCGTGGACGGCAAGCTGCAGTGGCGCGACGACGGCCGCAGCTGGACCTACATCAGGCAGTGAACGCGAACGGCGCTGCGGACAGCCCAGGACCGTCCGCAGCGCCGTTCAGGCTGCGGCCGCGCTTACGCGCCGCCCTTCAGCGCCGGCTCGCCCTCCTCCTTGAGCAGGCCAAGCCTGGCCGGCCGGTTCTGCAACACGGTCCACACCACCAGGCAGCCCAGCAGGTCGAACACCGCCAGCATGCCGAACAGGGGGCCGAAGCCGATGACGCTGGCCAGCCCGCCCACCACCAGCGTGAAGATGGTGCTGCCGCTCCACGCCGCCATGCCGGTCAGGCCGTTGGCGGTGGCCACCTCGTTGCGGCCGAACACGTCGGAGGCCAGCGTGATCAGCGCCCCGGACAGCGCCTGGTGGGCGAAACCGCCCACGCACAGCATGGCGATGGCGAGATAGGGGTTGACGAACAGGCCGATCAGGCCGGGGCCTATCATCATCGCCGAGCCCAGGGTCACCACCAGCTTGCGCGACACGATCAGGTTGGCGCCGAAATGCTTCTGGAAGAAGGCCGGCAGATAGCCGCCGACGATGCAGCCCAGATCGGCGAACAGCATCGGCATCCAGGCGAACATGGCGATCTGTTTCAGATCGAAGCCGTACTCCATGAACAGGAACATCGGAATCCAGGCGTTGAAGGTGCCCCAGGCCGGCTCGGCCAGAAAGCGCGGGATGGCGATGCCCCAGAACTGG
Source organism: Xenophilus sp. AP218F (assembly GCA_002213445.1). Classification (GTDB taxonomy): domain Bacteria; phylum Pseudomonadota; class Gammaproteobacteria; order Burkholderiales; family Chromobacteriaceae; genus Chromobacterium. The sequence continues at coordinate 13,510 of NJIE01000018.1, forward strand.
CGGCAGCGGACGATCTCGCCCATCGAGGCGCGGCGGGTGTTGCTGCACTGGTGCTGCGCCTCCTGGCCGTCCAGGATGTACTGGCGCTCCTCGGCGCTGATCTTGGGGTGCCGCCCCGGCGCGTGGTAGCTGCGCAGCCACAGCGCCACCCACAGCAGCGACAGCGCGCCGCTGACCACGAACGCCAGCTCCCAGTTGCCTATCATGATGCACCAGGCCACCAGCGGCGGCGCCAGCATGCCGCCGATGGAGGAACCGACGTTGAACCAGCCCACCGCCTTGGGACGCTCCCTGGCCGGGAACCATTCGCTGGTGGCCTTGAGTCCGGCGGGAATCACCGCCGCCTCGGCCGCGCCCAGCGCGCCGCGGAACACCGCCAGCATCTGCCAGTTGCCCGCCAGCGCGTGGCACATATTCATCACCGCCCAGCCGATGGCGAATACCGCCAGCCCCACCTTGGTGCCCATCACGTCCAGCACCAGCCCGGCGATGGGCTGCATCAGGGTGTAACAGGCCTTGAAGGCCGCGTCGACGTAGGAGTACTGCTCCGGCGTCATCCCCATTTCCACCATCATCGTCGGCGCGGCCACCGACAGCGAATTTCTCGCCAGATAGTTCAGGATCGTCCCCAGCGTCACCAGGCCGATCATGTACCAGCGAAGCCCTTTCAATGCGCGCATGCTCGTTTCCCCTTGCAGTGAGCCGGCCGCTTAGTCGAAGCGGAAGTAGTGCTTGGCGTTGCGGTAGCAGATGTCAGCCGTCAGGTTCGCCATCAGTCCGGCGTCGTCCGGGTACTCTCCGCCGGCCATCCAGCGGCCCAGCTGCCGGCACAGCAGGCGGCGGAAGTAATCGTGGCGGGGGAAGGAAGCGAAGCTGCGCGAATCGGTGACCATGCCGACAAAGGCGCCCAGCGCGCTGTGCGCGGCCAGGGTGCGCAGCTGCGCCAGATTGCCTTCCTGATGGTCGTTGAACCACCAGGCCGGGCCGAACTGCACCTTGCCCCTGGCTTCCGGCCCCTGGAAGTTGCCGAGCATGGTGCTCAGCACTTCGTTGAGGCCGGGGTTGAGGCAGAACAGAATGGTCTTGGGCAGCTGCTCGGCCGCGTCCAGCTTGTCGAGCAAGGCGGCGATGCCCGCGCCGCAGCTCATGTCCGAGATCGAATCGAAGCCGGCGTCCGCGCCCAGGCGGCGGAACTGGCGCGAGTTGTTGTTGCGCTGCGCGCCGATGTGCAGACACATGGTCCAGCCGTGTTCGGCGTAATGCCGCCCCAGCGCGGCCAGCAGGCCCGCCTGGAAGGCCGCTTGCTGCGCCGGGTCCAGAAGCTGGCCGTCCAGCCGCCGCTGGAACAGCGCTTCCAGCTCGCTCTCGCTCGGCATCTGCGCCGGCAGCGGCAAGTCGACGCCGTGATCGCTGACCCGCGCGCCGTGCCGGTGGAAAACCGCGATGCGGCTGGCCAGCGCCCGCGCCAGGCCAGCGAAGGTCTGCGCGCTCTCCCCGGTCAGCGCCGACAGGGTATGCAGATATTCGATGAAGCGGCTGTCGTTGATCTTCATCGCCCTATCGGGCCGGAAGGCCGGCACCACCCGGGTTTCCAGCTCGGAAGCGGCGATGGCGCGGTGATGGCTCAGGTCGTCGGCCGGATCGTCGGTGGTGCACACCACCTCCACCCTGGCCTGGCGCAGGAAGGACCAGCTGTCCATGCCGGCCAGCCGCTCGTTGAGCGCGTCCCACAGCCCGGCGGCGGAGGCCTCGTCGATCACCGCGTCCAGGCCGAACAGCTGGCGCAGCTCCAGGTGGCACCAGTGGTAGATCGGGTTGCCGACGGCCATCGGCATGATCCGGCAAAAGCGCAGGAATTTGTCGCGCGGGTCGGCGTCGCCGGTAATCAGCGCCTCCTCCACCCCGGCCGAGCGCATCAGCCGCCACTTGTAGTGGTCGGCGCCCAGCCACAGCTCGGTGATGTCGCGGTAGCCCTTGCGCTGGGCGATTTCCGCCGGCGGCAAGTGCGAGTGGTAATCGATGATGGGCATCGTCTTGGCGACATCGTGGTACAGCTTGCGCGCTTGCGCGGTGTCCAGCAGAAAATCGGCATCCATGTAACGGCTCATGACAACTGCTCCCGTAGAGAAACTGCGTTAAACACCCGAGTAAGCCGAGAAGCCCCCGTCCACCGGAATCACCACGCCGGTGACGAAGCCGGAGGCCGGCTCGCTGGCCAGCCACAGCAGCGTGCCGGCCAGCTCGTGCGCTTCGCCGAAGCGGCCCATCGGGGTCTGGTTCAGGATCTTTCTGGCGCGCGGCGTCCATTCGCCGCTGCCCTCTTCCACCAGCAGCGCGTGGTTCTGGTTGGTGAGAAAGAAGCCGGGCGCCAGCGCGTTGACGCGGATGCCGGCCGGCGCGAAGTGGGTGGCCATCCATTGCGTGAAATTGCTGACCGCGGCCTTGGCGGCGCTATAGGCCGGGATCTTGGTCAACGGCCGGAAGGCGTTCATCGACGAGATGTTGATCACCGCGCAGCCGGCGCGGCCCAGCATCTGGCGGGCGAATACCTGGGCGGGCAGCAGCGTGCCCATGAAGTTGAGCCGGAACACGAACTCGACGCCTTCCGGCTCCAGATCGAAAAAGGAGGTCAACGCCGGGTCTTGCAGCTGTTCCGCGTCGAAGGTTTCCCGCGAGGTGGTGCCCTTGGGATGATTGCCGCCGGCGCCGTTGACCAGGATGTCGCAGGGCCCCAGCCGCGCGGCGATCTCGTCGGCCGCCGCCTGCAGCGAGGCACGATCCAGCGCGTTGGCCTCCAGGCCCAGCGCGGCGTGGCCGGCGCCGCGCATCGCCTGGGCCAGCTCGGCCGCGGCCGCGCCGTTCAGGTCCAGCAGCGCCACCTTGGCCCCGGCGCGGGCCAGCGACCAGGCCAGCTCCGAACACAACACGCCGGCCGCGCCGGTCACCACCGCCACGCGGCCGTCCAGCGAAACGTCGAAAGGCTGTTTCATTTCATTCTCCTGATTGAAGGGTGGCGCGGGCCTTGGCTATGCCTTCCCACAGACCGGTGAGGTACATCGCTCCCAGGGCGCGGTCATAAAGGCCGTAGCCGGGCTTGCCCTGCTCGCCCCAGATCATGCGGCCGTGGTCGGGGCGGACGTAGCCGTCGAAACCGGCGTCGTGATAGGCCTGCACGATGGCGGCCATGTCCAGCGAGCCGGCGCAGGAAAGGTGGGCGGTTTCGTAGAAGTCGCCGTTGGGTTCGGTCTTGACGTTGCGCAGGTGGGCGAAGTGGATGCGGCCGCGGCCGGCGAACTCGCGCGCCAGCGCGACGATATCGTTGCCGCAGTCCGCGCCCAGCGAGCCCGAGCACAGGGTAAGACCGTTGGCCGGGCTGTCGACGATGGCCAAGAGCCGCGCCAGATCGTCGCGGTTCTTGACGATGCGCGGCAGGCCGAAGATGGGGCGCGGCGGATCGTCGGGGTGGATGGCCAGCTTGATGCCGACCTCCTCGGCGATGGGCACCACCTGCTCCAGAAAACGGGCCAGATGCCGCCACAGCGTTTCCTCGTCCACCTCGGCGTAGGCTTGCAGCAAGGCCTGCAGCTCTTCCGGGCGATAGCTGCTGTCCCAGCCCGGCAGCGCGATGCCCTGCGAGGCATCCACCCGCGCCAGCTCCTCGGTGCTGAACGCCAGCGTGGTGGAGCCGTCCGGCAGCACCTTGGCCAGCGTGGTGCGGGTCCAGTCGAACACCGGCATGAAGTTGTAGCAAACCACCTTGACGCCGCAGGCGGCCAGATGGCGCAGCGTCTGGCCGAAATTGGCGATCAGCCGCTCGGCGCCCGGCTTGCCGAGCTTGATGTCCTCGTGCACCGGCACGCTCTCGATGACCTCCATCGCCAGGCCGTGGGCCTGGACCTGCGCGCGCAGCGCCAGAATCGCGTCCAGCGGCCACACCTCTCCCACCGGCACGTCGTACAGCGCGGTCACCACGCCGCTCATGCCGGGAATCTGGCGGATATGGTCGAGTCGAACCGGGTCGTTCGGTCCGTACCAGCGAAAAGTCATTTTCATGCGCAACTCCTGAATGCTCTTGGCAGAGCGGCTAGCGCTGGATGGCCGAAGCGGCCTCGCCAGCGAATTGTCGAATCCGTTCCGGGCGCATCAGCGCGAAGTCTCCGGGCAGGGTGTGTTTGAGCGCGGAACAGGCGGTTCCGAAATCGGCGCAGGCTTGGGCGTCCAGACCCTGAAGCAGGCCGTAGCTCACGCCGGCGGCGAAGGCGTCGCCGCCGCCTATCCGCTCCAGCACGCGCAGATCGCGTTCGGCCGCGACGCCGGCGCTGCCGTCGGCGAGCAGGACGCAGCCTTGCAGGCGATGGTGGCCGTGATGCAGCGTCTGGCGGCGGGTGGCGGCGAAAGCCCGCGGTTTTCCCTGGCCCGCCAGCGCGCGCCAGTGGCCGATCAGCTCGTCGGCGGACTGGGCGGCGGGCAGTCCGTACAACCCGGACAGGTCGGCCGCGCCAGCGAACAGCAAGTCGGCGCGGTCGGCCATATCGCGCAGGATGGGCCGCGCCGCGGCGTAGTCCCACAGCCGGGCACGGTAATTGACATCGAAAGCCAGTTTCACGCCGCGCGCTTTCGCCTCCTCCGCCAGCGCGAACGCCAGGGCGCGCGCCGACTCGGACAGGCCAAGGGTGATGCCGGACAGATACAGCCAGCTTTGGCCGCGGAACAGCGCGGCGAGGTCCAGCCGCTCGGCGCGCAGATGGTTGATGGCGGCGTCGGCGCGGTCGTAGATGACCTGGCTGGCCCGCTGGCCGAAGCCCGACTCGCAGAAATAGACGCCCAGCCTGCGCGGCAGGCGGGCAATATGGCCGCAATCCAGCCCGCTGGCGCGCAAGGCGTGAAGGGCGAGATCGCCCAGTTCGCTGTCCGGCAGCGCGGTCAGCAGCCGGCACGGCACGCCCATGCCGCTCAGTGTGGCCAGAACATTGGATTCGCAACCGCCGACGTGCGCCTCCAGCAACCGCGCCGACGACAACGCGCCGGCGTCCGGCGGCGTCAAGCGCAGCAGCGTTTCCCCAAAACCTAACAGCGCCATGCAATCTCTCCCGAGCAATCTGGTAAGGTGGCCGGGTGGTCCGACCAGTTGCCACCAAAGATACTCGGGCTTGCTCGCCGTCCGCAAGCGGCGACCCGGCACTTGTTTGATCTATCCCAAATACAAATGGCCGGAGGAATCGGCCATCAGCGATGGTAAAATGCGCGCATCCTGACTCTTAACCGCCTGCCAAACCCATGGAATTGCCAGCTCTCAAGTCCGAACGCATCTATCACCAGATTTTCAATGTGATCGGCCAATACATCGTGGACGGGCACTACCCGGTCGGCGGCTATCTGCCCGCCGAACGCGAGCTGAGCCAACAGCTGGGCGTCAGCCGCTCGTCGGTGCGCGAAGCGCTGGTGGCGCTGGAGATCGTCGGCATCGTGGAAATCCAGCGCGGCAAGGGCGTCTGCATCCTGCGCGCGCCGCAACAATGGCCCTTCTCCTTCGACGCCCCCAGCGTCAGCGACGGCAGCGTGGAAGACCTGCTGGAAGCGCGTTACGTGCTGGAAGGCGAACTGGCGGCGCTGGCCGCCGCGCGCGCCAGCGAGGCGCAGATGGCGGAGATGGAACGGCTGATCCAGGCCATGGCCGCGCAAAAGGAAGAAAACGCGGCTTCGCAGGCCCACGATAGGCAATTTCACATGCTGATCGCCGAGATGACCGGCAACGACGTGCTGCGCGACAAGGCGGGCACCTTGTGGAACCAGCGCTACGCGCCGCTGTTCCAGCAGCTGGAATCCCATTACGGCAAGTCGGACTGGGACAGCGTGGTAGGCGAACACCGCGCCGTCGCCGCGGCCATCCGCGCCCGCGACGCCCAGGCGGCGCGCGAAGCCATGCACGCCCACCTGCAAAGCGTCAGCGCCAAACTGCTGCGCGACGACCCCTCCGCCCCGAACTGAGCTCCGCGGCGACGTGGTTCGCCCCTGGCGCGAGGGCTAGCCCTCGTCCGGCCCCTGCGCCAGCCGTCGCAGCATGCCGTCCAGCGCGTGCCGCGCTTCCGCGTAGGCCGCGCGCGCGGAGGCTGCCTCCTGGCGCGCGGCGGCCAGCTCCGCTTCCCGCGCCTTGAGCGCCTGCGCCGCCTGACCGCTCTCCGCCTCGGCCAGGCCCAGTCGCTCGGCTTGCCGTTCCGCGTCCAGACGGGCCTGAGCCAGCTGCTCACGCGCCAGCGCGAGTTCGGTGCCAAGCAACGCCGTTTTCTGCCGCAGCTGGTCCAGCAACAGAGCCTGGTCGCGCTGCGCGGCCTGCTGGCCGTCCCGCAAGCGGGCCAGCTCCCTGGCCGATTGCTGCCGCTCGGCGATCAGCTCGTCGTTCAATAGCGAATAGCGGGTTTCCTGCTGGCGCAAGGCCTGCGCCGCGGCGGCGCGTTCGCGCTCGAAACCCGCCTCCAGCGCCTCGCGCTCCCGCTTCCACTCTTCCCGGTCCGCCTGTCCTTGCCGGCGCAGGTGTTCATGCTCCGTTTGCAGGCCCTCCAGCGCGCGCGCCTTCTCCGCCGCCAGCCGTTCGGCGTGCTCCCGCTCGCGAACCAGGGCGGCCAGATGCTCGTTGCCGGCGATGAGCTGGTCCTCGCATTCGGCCAGCCTGGCCTGCAAAGTCTGCCGCGCCTCGCTCCAGGCTTGCTGCAGCGGCGCGAACTCCGCCTGCGCCTGCCGATAAGCGTCGGCCCACAGCGACTGCAGGAACGGCGCGGCGTACTGCGCGAACGGCGCAGGCAAATCCGGCAAGACCGATTGGCGGCGCTGTTCTTCTTCCCACTCGGCGCGCACCTTGCGCAGTTCGCTGGTGATGGTGGACAGCGAGCCGCGGCCGATTTCCGCCAGCACCGCGGTCGACGCCGGCAGCTGGCCGGAAGCGCGCAGCTCGCGCCAGGCGATGTCGCGGGTCTGGGCGCGGGCGTCCTGGCGCAGGGCATCCGACATGGCGTTCTCCGGCAAAATGATATGAATGTAATTTACAGTATTACTGTAATTACACCAAGCAAAAAGGCATTGATACGTTATTATTTTCATAATAACGACGAATTTTGCTATGCTGTCGGAACCTGGCGCGGCGCGCCGGGAAACCGCTCAAATCCTTACCATTCAAGGAATTCGCCATGACGCTCGCCCCTTTGCCCCCCGCGCCGGCCCCAGGCGCCGCCGGCGCGCCGACGCTGCTGTCCGACGACGACCTGCAGGCGATGCGCGATTGGCTGGAAGAAGTGGCCGTGGCGCGCTCGCCCAGCACCTGGATCAATTACCGCAAGGAGGCCGAGCGCTTCCTGATCTGGCTGGGCCAGCAAGGGCTGGCCTTGCGCCAGGTGCAGCGCCAGCAGGTCAACGCCTACCTGCAGCTGCTGCAGCGCCCGCCGACGGAGTGGATCAACGCGCGCCGCGCGCCGCGCGGCCATCCGGACTGGCGGCCGCTGGCCGGGCCGCTCAAGCCGGCCAGCCAGCGCCAGGCGATGACCATCCTGCACAATTGCTACGACTGGCTGCTGCTGCACGAGCGCGCCGGCGTCGCCCGCAACCCCTTCCGCCGCGTGCGCGTGCCGCGCGACCAGAGCAGCCTGTTCGAAGAGCGCATGCTGTCGGCGGCGGCGCTCAGCCAGCTGCAGGCCACGATAGAAGCGCTGCCGCGCGATTCGCTGCGCGACTATCACCACTACTACCGCGCCCGCTGGCTGACGGCGCTGCTCCTGATTGGCGGCCTGCGCCGCGAAGAGGTGGTAGCCGCGCGCATGGGCGATTTTCGCTACGACGCCAGCTACGACGTTTGGACCTTGCAAGTGACGGGCAAGGGCAACAAGCGCCGGGCGGTGACGGTGACCGAGGAGCTATGGGAGGAATTGCGCCGCTACCGGCGCAACGCGCTGGGCCTGGACGCCCCGCCCGCGCCGGAAGAAGACGCGCCGCTGATCTTCACGCTCAACGGCAAGGGCTGGCGCGAGCCGCGGCCGATTGGCGGCAAGCATCTTTACCGCCTGGTCAAGACGCTGCTGGCCCGCGCCGCCCGCCAGGCGCGCGACGCAGGGCAGCCGCACCTGGCCGAGGAGTTGCTGCGCGCCTCGCCGCACTGGTTCCGCCACGCCTCGATCACCGGCAAGCTGGAAGCGCAGGTGCCGATAGAAGACGTGGCCGAAGAACACGGCCATGTCCACATCGGCACCACGCAACGTTACGCCCACAAGCGCGTCGGCCTGCGCGCCAAGCGGCTGTCCACGGTCTCGCTCTTGCCCAAGAGCGGCCCGGAGCCAGCCTGAAACCGGTACAATGCCGCCATGAGCGCAAACCCGCACGATCTGGTATTCAAACAGTTCCTGACCGACCCCGCCACGGCGCGCGACTTCCTGGCCATCCACCTGCCGCCGGCGCTGCGCGCGCTGTGCGACCTGGACACGCTGCGGCTGGAATCCGGTTCCTTCATCGAGCCGGAGTTGCGGCCGTATTATTCGGACATCCTGTATTCGGTGCAAAGCGCCGGGAAACCCGGCTACATCTACGCGGTGATCGAGCACCAATCCACGCCGGACAAGCTGATGGCCTTCCGCTTGATGCGCTACTGCATCGCCGCCATGCACCAGCACCTGCGCAACGGCCACGACCGGCTGCCGCTGGTGGCGCCGCTGCTGTTCTACCACGGCAGCGTCAGCCCCTACCCCTTCAGCACCAACTGGCTGGACCTGTTCGACACCCCGGACGCGGCGGCCGCGCTCTACAGCCGGGATTTCCCGCTGGTGGACGTCACCGTGATCCCCGACGACGAAATCCTGCGCCACAAGCGGGTGGCTCTGCTGGAGCTGGTGCAAAAGCATATCCGCCAGCGCGACATGCTCGATCTGGCGCAGGAAATCGCCTTTCTGCTGCGGCTGGGCCTGTGTTCCACAGAACAGCTGGAATCGCTGTTACACTACATCTTGCAGACGGGCGAAACGGCGCAGCCGGACGTCTTCTTGCAAACCCTGGCGAACAGTTCGCCGCAGTACGAGGAATTAGTGATGACCATTGCCCAACAGCTCCGCCAGGAAGGCATCTCGGTGGGGATGGAGCGCGGCCGCCAGGAAGGGCTGCAAGAAGGCCTGCAGGCCGGCGAGAAAAAAGGCGTGCTGCAAGTGGCCCGCATGATGCTGGCCAAAGGCGTCGATCGCAAGATCATCCTGGAAACCACCGGTCTGAGCGAACAGGAGCTGAGCCAGCTCTCGCACTGACCCGAACCTTCGCCCCATCCCGAAGCCCGGCCCGCAGCCGGGCTTTTTGCTGTCTTGCGCCGCCGCGCCGGGCCGAATGTGTAGCAAATTGCGACACGATCCTCCCGCATCCCCTGCCCCGAATCCGCGCGACACAAACCGTGTGCCGCCCCCGCGCCGCGCCCGGCGGCCCGCGCTAAGATAGCGTCACCTCATCGGCATACGTCCGACCCCGGCCCCTGGCTTCGCGCAAGCCTCCGCCTTACCCCTTCCCAACGTCCCCTCCCCTAACCCGGCCTGCCGCCTCACGGCAGGCCGGCGTGTCCAGGGTTGAACAAGGAACAGACTCTTCATGGCCAAGCCCTACAAAACCCCCGACGTCTACGTGACCGAGGTTTCCACCCTGCCGCCGTCCGTGGTGCAGGTCGCCACCGCCGTCCCAGCCTTCATCGGCAACGTCGCCAAAGTGCTGGACGACGGCGGCAACGCAATCGCCCCTCCCGTCTTTCCGGTCATTCGCCGCATCACCTCCATCGCCGAATACGAGCAGTACTTCGGCGGGCCGGCGCTGTTGACCGGCACGCTCACCTGCGAGGTTACCCAAAAGAACAACCAAATCATCACGGCCAGCATTTCCTTTGAGGAAATGGCCGAGACCGGTCTAGATGACAAAAAGAACCCGGTATTCAGCAAAGGCACTTCCGCTGCCAAAGTCAATACCTTGTACTACGCGTTGCAGCTTTTCTTCGCTAACGGCGGCGGCGTCGCTTACGTGGCGGCCATAGGCGTGACAGGCGGCGGTCTGGCGGAAAATGTCGCGCAAACTACGCCCGTAGACGCGCTGAAAGCCGCGTTGATCGAACTGGAAAAAGCAGACGAAGTGACGCTGCTGCTGGCCCCGGAATTTGCCACTGCCGCAGATTATGCCGTTAACGCCGCGCAGCCCTTGCTGGCGCACGCCGCCAAGATGGGCGACCGTTTTGCATTGGTAGACGCGCCATCCACGATCAAACCCAACGACGTGAAGGCTTTGACCAGCTGGCGCGGCACGATCGCCGGCACGGTGGATACGCTGAAATACGGCGCAGCGTATTACCCGTTCCTGAACACCCCGCTGCAGGCCCAGCCCGATACTGGAAAAATCGTGGTCGCCGGCACCCTCAAGAAGATCACCGTTGACGAGAACGGCAAGGAACAGACGGCATCGTCCACCATGCCGGAAACCACTCTGGCCGCCTTGCTCAAGAAATACACCGGCTCGCAGCTGGAAGCTCAAACGCTGGCCCTGCTGGCGCAACAAACGCTGACCCTGCCGCCCTCCGCCGCCATCGCCGGCGTCTACGCCCAGACCGACGCCGCCCGCGGCGTGTGGAAGGCACCGGCCAACGTCCCGCTCGCCGCCGTCAACGGCCCCGCCGTCATCGTCACCGCCGAACAGCAGGGCGAATTCAACGTCGACGCCACCGCCGGCAAGTCCATCAACGTCATCCGCGCCTTCACCGGCCAGGGCTCGCTGGTATGGGGCGCCCGCACCCTCGCCGGCAACAGCAACGAGTGGCGCTACATCAACGTCCGCCGCCTGTTCAACATGGTGGAGGAGTCGGTCAAGAAGGCCACCGCCTTCGCCATGTTCGAACCCAATACCCCGATGACCTGGCTCAAGGTGAAGTCGATGATCGACTCCTACCTCACCGGCCTGTGGAAGCAGGGCGCGCTGTTCGGCGATACCGCCGAGCAGGCCTTCTTCGTCACCGTCGGCCTGGGCACCACCATGACCGAAGACGACATCAACAACGGCTACATGAACATCAAGATCGGCCTCGCCGCCGTCCGCCCCGCCGAGTTCATCGAGCTGGCCTTCTCCCACAAATCCATCGGCGCTTAAGCGCTAGGAGCCCGACATGGCCGTCAAACCACAAGATATCGCCAACACCTATCCCATCCCGGTCTACCGCTTCGTCGTCTCCGTCGGCGGCGAATCGCTGTCCTTCTCCGAAGTCTCCGGCCTCGACATCGCCTACGAGACCATCACCTACAAGCACGGCATGGGCAAAATCCATATGCCGGGCCAGCAGTCCGACATCAACATCACCCTCAAGCGCGGCCTGGTGAAGAAGCAGACCCAGTTCTACGACTGGATCCACTCCATCTCCCTCAACCAGATCGACAAGCGCGACATCACCGTCAGCCTCACCGACGCCACCGGCCAGAAACCGGTCGTCACCTGGAACATCGCCAACGCCTTCCCCAAGAAGCTCACCGCCCCGAGCTTCAACGGCGGCTCCAACGAAGTTTCCGTCGAGCAGCTTGAACTGATGGCCGACGACATCACCGTCACCTTCCACTAAGCCGCGCCGCGCGCGCTTCGGCGCGGCCCGCGCGCCGCGTCCCTTTCCCCAAGGCAAATATCATGAGCAAACCGTATACCACTCCCGACGTTTACGTGACCGAGGTTTCCACCCTGCCGCCGTCCGTGGTGCAAGTGGCCACCGCCATCCCGGCCTTCATCGGCTATGTGGAAAAAGCGCTGGACGACAACGGCAAGTCGATCGATGTCGGCATCGAAGCCAAAAACGACAAGGGCGTTTCCAACGGTAAAAGCATCGTCACCCGCCGCATCGGCTCGATGCTGGAATACGAACAGTATTTCGGCGTCGGCGCGCCGCAATCGGGCACAGTCAAGAAAGGCAGCAACGGCCTGACTTTCCAGGCTGACCCGCAGTCTTTCATTCTCTACTACGCGCTGCAGCACTTCTACGCCAACGGCGGCGGCGAGGCCTATATCGTGGCGGTGGGCGATTACCAGGCAACGCCCTCGGCCGGCGACTTCCAGAAGGGCATCGCCAAGACCGAGGAGCTGGACGAAGTGACGCTGTTGCTGGCGCCGGAAGCCAGCCTGCTGAAGGTGACCACTACGCCCGCAGATCCCACAACCACCCCGGCCACTCCCGAAATCATCGTGCATTCGGACTACTACGGCAAAGTCGTCGCCGACATGCTGAGCCAGGCGAAAAAGCTGGGCGACCGCTTCGCGCTGATCGACCCGGTCGTCAAGGACAAAGACGGCCATGCTCTTTCCCTGAGCGCTTTTCGCAGCATTTTGCGCGATAACCTCACCGGCACCATCGATCAGCTGAAATACGGCGCGGCCTACTATCCGCAGCTGAACAGCAGCATCGCCCCGGCGATTGGCGATGGTTCGAAAATCAAGCTGAGCGGCTTCAGCCAGGCCTCGCTCGACAAACTTGGCGTCGCCACCGCCGAATACGCCCAGGTGGCGGCCTTCCTGGCGCAACAAACGCTGACCCTGCCGCCCTCCGCCGCCATCGCCGGCGTCTACGCCCAGACCGACGCCGCCCGCGGCGTGTGGAAGGCACCGGCCAACGTCCCGCTCGCCGCCGTCAACGGCCCCGCCGTCATCGTCACCGCCGAACAGCAGGGCGAATTCAACGTCGACGCCACCGCCGGCAAGTCCATCAACGTCATCCGCGCCTTCACCGGCCAGGGCTCGCTGGTATGGGGCGCCCGCACCCTCGCCGGCAACAGCAACGAGTGGCGCTACATCAACGTCCGCCGCCTGTTCAACATGGTGGAGGAGTCGGTCAAGAAGGCCACCGCCTTCGCCATGTTCGAACCCAATACCCCGATGACCTGGCTCAAGGTGAAGTCGATGATCGACTCCTACCTCACCGGCCTGTGGAAGCAGGGCGCGCTGTTCGGCGATACCGCCGAGCAGGCCTTCTTCGTCACCGTCGGCCTGGGCACCACCATGACCGAAGACGACATCAACAACGGCTACATGAACATCAAGATCGGCCTCGCCGCCGTCCGCCCCGCCGAGTTCATCGAGCTGGCCTTCTCCCACAAATCCATCGGCGCTTAAGCGCTAGGAGCCCGACATGGCCGTCAAACCACAAGATATCGCCAACACCTATCCCATCCCGGTCTACCGCTTCGTCGTCTCCGTCGGCGGCGAATCGCTGTCCTTCTCCGAAGTCTCCGGCCTCGACATCGCCTACGAGACCATCACCTACAAGCACGGCATGGGCAAAATCCATATGCCGGGCCAGCAGTCCGACATCAACATCACCCTCAAGCGCGGCCTGGTGAAGAAGCAGACCCAGTTCTACGACTGGATCCACTCCATCTCCCTCAACCAGATCGACAAGCGCGACATCACCGTCAGCCTCACCGACGCCACCGGCCAGAAACCGGTCGTCACCTGGAACATCGCCAACGCCTTCCCCAAGAAGCTCACCGCCCCGAGCTTCAACGGCGGCTCCAACGAAGTTTCCGTCGAGCAGCTTGAACTGATGGCCGACGACATCACCGTCACCTTCCACTAAGCCGCGCCGCTCCGGCCGGCCGCCAGGCGGCCGGCCGGAGCAAGGATTCCGCATGGCCAAAACCATCCTGCCCTATCTCGCCGCCTACCGCTTCGCCGTCACCATGACGGTGGGGCTGAAAATGATCGCCAGCGACCTGCGCTTCCAGTCGGTGGGCAACCTCGACCTGGAACGCAAGCTGGAATGGCAAAACGGACAAGCCTTCCTGATCAAGGACGAGAGCATCAAGACCTTGACGCTCAAGCGCGGGCTGATCGCGCCGGGCAACGCCAAGGACAACCCGCTGGAAGACGCGACCCGGCAACAGATCACCCTCTGGAGCGAACGTCTGGTGCGCACCGACCTGCTGATCAACGCCTTGGACGACAAAGGCCAGCCCAAGGCCACCTGGAAAGTGGACGGCGCGGTGCTGCGCAAGATCGACTGGGGCGGCCTCGACGCCGGCCGCAACGAGATCCTGCTGGAAGAAATGCAGTTTGAATACCGCGTATTGCGTCCGTTCTCATGACCATCCTGATCAAAGAGCTGAGCGTGCGGGTGGAGGTGGCCGCGCCGCCCGCCGCGCCCAAGCCGTCCGCGCCGCCGCCGGCCCCGCAACTGGCGCAACGCCTGCTGCGCCTGGCGCTGCAAAGCCAGCGCCGCCGCCAGCGCTGGTAACTCTGGAGACAACAGCCACATGAGCGATTCAAGTTTGCCGCAACTGACCCTGCAGGCCTATCTGGACAAGGACTGCAGCCAGACCAAGGGCAACGGCTGGATCATTCCCTACCAGCCGGGCAGCCTGAAGCTGACGCTGAACAACGAACAAAAAGAAACCAAGGTGCTGGGCTCGACCAGCAAGGTCGCCTACCAGGGCACGCCGGCGGCCACGCTGACGGTCACCTTGCTGCTGTACAAGGTGTACTACGAGGATTGGCAAGCGTTCCAGTCAGGCAAGGGCCGCGCGGTCAAGGAGCAGCTCAAGCTGCTGTACGAAAGCCTGTACCAGGTCAACGGCGACACCCATCAACCCTCCTTCGTCACCGTAGACTGGGGCGAAGACCTGCTGCTGCCCTACGCCGGCAAGAAATTCCGCGGCGTGCTCACCCGCGCCGACGCCAGCGAGCAGCACAACGACGGCAAGGGCACGCCCACCTACATCAAGGTGGAATGCTCGTTCACCGAGATTCCGCCGGACGTGGACGCCAAGAAGAACTCGCCCGACCTCACCCACTACCGCAAGGTGGTGGCGGGCGACCGGCTGGACTACAAGACCTGGCAGATCTACGGAGACGGTTCGCTAACGCCACAGGTGGCGCGCGGCAACGATCTGGACAGCCCGCGCCTGATCGCGCCCGGCCAGGTGCTGAGCTTCCCGCCCTTCTCCACCAGCGTGGAGAGCCAGCCATGACCGATATCGCCTGCTCGATCGGCAGCGTCAAGCTGCAAGCCTGGCACCTGGCGCGCATGGAGTGCGAAGCCGCCGCCAACCAGCCCACGCGGCTGACTCTGGACATCGCCGGCGACAGCCTGGATGACGCCGCCTGGCCCAAGGGCGCGGACACCGTCGAGCTGGGCAGCGCCGTCTCGCTCGACCTGACCCCGGATGGCGAGAAACAACCCAAGACCCTGTTCAAGGGCCTGCTCACCGAACGGCGGCTGGTGCTGGACGGCGACCAGGCGCTGCTGCGCCTGGTATGCCACTGCAGCGCGGTGAAGGCCGGCGTCGGCGCGCTCGGCGCGGTCAAGAAAGACAAGATCAAGGACGGCGCGCTGGTCAAGGAAGTGCTGGAAACAGCCGGCGTCGCGCTGGCCGGCAAGCAGGCCAAGGCCGACAGCGAGCATCCGCAACGGGTGCTGCCGCCGGTCACTCCCTGGCTGTACGCGCGGCATCTGGCCGCCGCCAACGGCCTGGTGCTGGTTTCCAGCGCCGACGGCGTGGCGCTGCACGACCCGCAAGCCAAGAGCAAGGCCCAGCTCTTCAAACTGGGGCTATCCGCCTTGCTGAGCGTGGAGTTGGCCGAGGATGCGGAAGACGCCATCCCCGAAGCCGGCGTCGACGCCTGGAGCGTCAAGGAGCAATCCACGCCGGCCACCCAGCCGGCCAAGGCCGACGACGCCCAATCCGCGCCGGCCGGCAAGCTGGGCCGCAAGGCGATCAAGACGCGCAGCGCCGCGCCCATTCCCAAAACCGCCTGCGAGGCGCTGGCGCGCGCCCGCGTCGCCCGCGCCGCGCTCGCCTCGCGCCAGGGCAGCGTGGAAGTCGCCGGCTATCCGCCGGCCTGGGTCGGCGAGCGGATCAAGCTGGACAAGGCGCCCAAGAGTCTGCAGAGCGAATTCTGGGTGGGCGGCGTCCACGTCACGCTGGACGAGCAAGGCCTGCGCAGCACGCTGCAACTGGGACTGGAGCCGGAACGCTTCGACCCGCCCGCGCCGCTGCCGACGCCGCCGCTGATGACCGGCGTGATCCAGCCCTACCAGGACGACCCCGCCGCGCTGCTGCGCCTGCCGGTCAAGCTGATGGGCGTGCCCGACCCCGACAACCTCGCCTTCGCCCGGCTCGCCACGCCGCTGGCCGGCAAGGACCGCGGCCTCTACCTGCCCTTGCAGCCGGACGATGAAGTGGTAGTCGGCTTTCTGGGCGACAGCTGGGACTGGCCGGTGATTCTGGGCGCGACGCACAACCCCAAGCAGAAGCCGCCCTTCCCCTACGGCAAGGAAATGCCCAAGCACGGCCTGGTGCTGGAAAAGGACACGCAGCAGCTGATCTTCGACGCCAAGGACCAGAACCTGATCCTCGGCAACGACGCCGACACCGACCTCAAGCTTTCCAAGAAAGACGGCCTGGCCGCCCGGCGCGGCAAAGACTTGCTCAAGCTGGCCAAGGGGGCGGCGCTGCAAAGTCCGGACAACGGCCTGAAGCTGAGCGGCAAAGCCGGCGAGATCAAGAGCGACGGCGCGCTCGACATCAAGGTCGGCAGCAGCGTCAACATTTCCTGAGGACTTCGCCATGCAAGACAACGCTTTTCTCGGCCAGGGCTGGGCCTTCCCCATCCGCTTCCTGCGCCCCGACTTCGTCCAGCTGCAAAGCGGCGAGGGGCTGATCCGCCAATCCATGCGGCTGATCCTCTCCACCCTGCCCGGCGAGCGCGCGATGCGGCCGGACTTCGGCTCGCAGCTCAACCGCGCCCTGTTCGACGGCGTGGACGGCCGCACCCTGCACAACCTGGAACACAGCGTCCAGGACGCGCTCTCCCGCTTCGAGCCGCGCATCGACATCAACGACGTCGCCGCCCTGGCCGGCGACGAAGCCGGCCAGGTATGGATACGCGTCGACTACACCGTGCGCGAGACCAATACCCGCAACAACCTGGTCTACCCCTTCTGGCTGACCGAGGCTGCGCAATGAGCAAGCAAGCGCTGCTCAGCGGCGACCAGATCCTGTGCAAGGGCCCGATGGGCAAGGCCATCCTGCTGGCCCCGGTTCCGCTGCCGCTCGCCGGCAGCGGCCAGAAACTCAAAGTGGGCGGCAAGCCGGTGGCGGTGGAAGGCGACATCGCCAAATCCAAGCTGCCCGGGCCCTACATAGCCGGCCCGCACGCCATTCCCGGCGTGCTGCTGCTGCAGGCCGACAAGGAAGAAGCCAATCAGCTGAGCACCAAACTGAAAGTGCGCGGCAAGAAAGTGCTGCTCAAGGAAGCCGCGCCCATCAAAGGCAAGCTCACCGCGCCGGCGATGAAGCCCAATCCGCCGCCGGCTCCGCCGGAACCGGACAGCACCAGCGAATACAAGGCCCCCAAGGGCGGCACGCCCATCGCCCCGCCCAGCAAGCTCAAGACCGTCTGACACCTCTCTTACGCAGACCACACCATGCCCAAACCCCTCTCCACCCTATCTCCCTCCGCCGGCACGCTGCAAAGCCGGCGCGCGCTGCCGGCGCAAGACCCCGCCACCTTCAGCGTGGAAGAGCGCGGCGCGCTGGACTGGCTGGCCGTCTGGCAAGACCTGGCCGGCAAGCTGCGCTTTTACGCGCCCGACGGCCAGGAACAAGGCCGCTGGAGCGACCTGCTGCCGCCGCCGGCGGACTGGCCGGCGCTGGCCGCCTGGCTGGACGAGGGACAGCCGCTGCCCGAACGGCTCAAAGCGCGCGCCGCCCAACCGCAATTGGCGCTGCTGCTGGCCTTCCTGCGCCTGCAGCGCCATCCGCGCGCCGCCTTCGCCAATCTGACCGAACGCCACCGCCAGGATTATTACCGCCGCCGCCTGGCGCTCGCGCCGCGCGCCGGCCAGCCCGACGAAGCCGATGTGCTGCTCACCCTCAACGACGGCGTCGAGGCCATGACGCTGCCCGCCGGCGCCGCCTTCGACGCCGGGCTGGACGCGCAAGGCAGGCAGCGCGTTTACCGCAGCCTGGACGATCTGCCTCTCAGCCAGGCCAAACTGGCCGCCGCGCTGACGCTGGCGCAAACGCGCGCCGGCGGCCAAACCCGGTTGCGCGCCGCCAGACTGCTGGACGCCGCCGCCGGCCTGGACTGGCCGGCCGAGGCGCAAGCGGTGATGGGCAGCATGGACGGCGCGCGCGCCGCGCCGCAGACGCTGGGCGTGCGGCTGGAGTCGCCGCTGCTGGCCATGCAAGCCGGCCAGCGCGCGCTGATCCTGACCTTCTCCGGCCTGGACGCGATCAGCTGGCTGCAGGCGCTGGGACCGGACAAGGCCGACGACACAGCCCTGAGCGCGGCCTTCAACCAGGCCTGGCAAGCCCGCGCCGGCGGCGCGGAAGGCCCGCTCGCGCTGCCGCCGGCCCGTCTGCTGCGCAACCGGACGCCGTTCCGCCTGGGCGAGAGAGACAGCCCAAGCTCGGGCGAGCCCAGCCTGCAAATCGTCTGGACGCTGGATGAGGGCGCGCCGGCGCTGCAAGGCGCGGACGGCGGCGCGCCGTGGCTGGAAATGACGCTGCGCGCCGACGGCGACGCGCTGGCCGGCGATCTGGCCGTCTGGCAAGGCCTGAAATGGCAAAACGCGGCGCTCGCGGTCGAATGCCGCGGCCTCGCGCCGGCTTGCGCGCGCAACAGCGACGGCGTCGTCGACGTCAGCGCCGCCTTCGACGCCTTCCCCGGCCCGGTGCGCGACGGCAACCGCCTGTGGCTGGCGCACCCGGAATGGTGGAACAAGCCGCTGGCCGAAATCCGGCTGGACCTGGCCTGGGAAGGCCGGCCCGGCAATCTGGAGCAATACTATCAGCTGTACCGCTCGGCGGTGGGCATGGCCGCGCCCACCCCGCGCGCGCGCCTCGTCGCCAGCCCCACCAGCGGCTATCTGCCGAACGCGGCGGAGCCGGCGCTGCTGAGCGCCGACCGGGAAAGCGTGACCTTCTCCCTCAGCCGAAGCGGCGCGGCCCTGCCCGGCCAACCGGAAGAATGGCCCGCCGATCCTCAAGCCTGGCCCGGCTGGTTCGCGCTGGAATATCGCGGCGGCGGCTTCGGCCACGCCGAAGAAGCCGCCGCCGCCAACGTGCTGGCCGGCCGCTACACCGCCGCCCTGCTGCAGTGGAGCCGGCAGCCGCCGGTGCTGACTTCGGCAATCGGCAGCACCAACAGCGGCTGGAGCAGCCAGCTCGCCTCGCCCGGGGGCGGCACGCTGCCTTGGGAATCCGGAAGCGTCGGCGAGCAGCAGCTGACGCTGAATTACAACCGCGCCTTCCGCCCCGCCAGCCTGCAACTGTCCCTCGCGGACGATAACCGGTTGGGAAAAAAACCCTGCCTGTACGGCAGCCGCGACGGCTCGACGTGGGAACGGCTTCTGGATTTGCCCAACCTTTCACCCAAACAGAATGTCACGCTGCCGCTCTCGGTAGACGGAAGTTACTCGCGCTACCGGTTGGCGGCCTTGCCCGGCGACATCCCGCAGTCCTCATCCATCAAGTTGCAAAGCCTGAGCATCCAGGAAGCGGCGGCGGGCGAGCCGCCCCAGCCAGACGTCCTGCCGCCGCCGTACACCCCGCGCCTGTCCGCCGTCCGGCTGGGCTACCGCGGCCAGGCGCGCGACGGCGACAATTTGTCGGTATGGCAGCTGCACCCCATCGGCCGCCTGCCCGCGCCCTTGCAATCCAAAGCCAACGCCGGGGCGCGCTACACCCCGGTGGCCGATGAAATGGGCGCGGCCAGCGCGCTGTATCTGGGCTTCGCCCAGCTGACCAGCCCCTGCCAGCTCACCCTGCGCCCGGAGCTGATCGCCCGCGACAACGGCGATGCCGGCCTTCCCGATCCGCAATGGAAAGCGCTGACGCCGCAAGGCTGGATCAAATTGCAAGCCGACAAGCAAGGCCAGGGCGACGAAGTGGCCGCCGTGCTCAGCGACCAAAGCAACGGCCTGCGCAACAGCGGCATCGTGCGCCTGCAACTGCCGGCGCTATGGCGCGACGACGCGGGCCTGAGCTGGATCTGCGTCCAGCAGCCGCCGGCGGACGACGCGCAGGCCGCGCCGCCCGCTTACGCCGACCTCGCCCGCGTCGCCCCGCACGCGGTGCGCGTCCGCTATCAGGGCAGCGACGACGCCCACCTGGCCGCGCCCTTGCCGGCGCAAAGCATCGCCGCCTTGCTGCCGCCCCTGCCGCAAGTGGCTGAGGTCAGCCAGCCGGCCGCCTCGCAGGACGGCCACCCCGGCGAAGACGACGTCCGCTTCGCCATCCGCGCCGCGGAACGCCTCAGCCACAAGAACCGCGCCCTGCAAGCCCGCGACTACGAAAGACTGGCGTTGGACGCCTTCCCGCGGCTGGCGCTGGCGCGCGCCGAACGCGGCGAAGGCGGCGCGGTGCGGCTGGTGGTCGCGCCCTGGCCCGACCGCGACGGCCAGCTGCAACCGCAACCCAGCCGCCAGCTGCAGACCGCCATCGCCGCCAGGCTCTCGCCGCAGATGCCGATCAACGCCAGTCTGAGCGTCGCCGCCCCGCGCTATCGCGTCTGCCGCATCGGCTGCAATCTGGTGCTCAAGCCCGCCTACGAACCCGGCGCCGCGCTGCGCGCCCTCAACGCCCGGCTGGTGGACTTTCTATCGCCGTGGCGGGGCAACGGCGAACAGGGGCAAAAGCAGTACCTGAGCGCCGTCAGCCGCTTCCTCTGCGCCCAAGCCGAAGTGGCCGCGGTGGTAGCCCTGCGCAGCGAATATCTGGACGACGCCGGCGACTGGATCACCAACTACCAGCCCTGGCTGGACTGCCAGGCCCAACCCGGCCTCGCCCGCGCCGATCTGCTGGTCCCCGCCGCGCAACACCTGTTCGTGCAATTGAGCGACAGCCGCCAGCTGTTCGAGGGCATAGGCGTGATGGAGCTGGAGTTCGACTTCATCGTCGCCCAGCCGCGCCCGCCCATTCTTACCGCTCCCATCGGCCAAGGCCGCGTGGGGATCGACCTCGCCGTCTCCTTCCTCCCTGGACAGCCATGAACCCGCAAACCTTTCCCCAGAACCTGAACGAACTCGAACTGCGCTACGCCTACCTGCGCCAAGCCTTCCAGCGTGGCGCGGTGCCCGATGAAGACGCCTACGCGGCGCTGATCCAGCTCAGCCGCGACGCAGCCGCCGGCGTCCTCGCGCTGCGCGAGGCCTACGCCCACGCCGGCGCATCCGCCATTCAGACCGGCGACCCGCTATTTCTGGCGCTGGAAGCCCGCGACCAGAGCATGGAAACCGAGCTGGCCGCGCTGCGCCAAGGCCAGGCCCAGCTGCAAACCCAATGCGCGGAACTGGCGGCGGCCCTGACCCAGAACGCAGCGCAGCCCGTCGAGACCCAAACGCCAGCCGAAACGCCGGCAAGCGACGCCCCGGCTGCTGCCGACGACGCGCCCGCCGACGACGCGCCGACCACGCCGGCGACAACGGAAACGCCGACGACCGAGCCGGCCCCGGCCGCCCCACCGGCCGACGTACCAGCGCCAGCCGAAACGCCGGCAGTCGACATCCCGGCTGCTGCCGACACCGCGCCCGCCGAAGACGCGCCGACTACGCCGGCGACAACGGAAACGCCGATGACCGAACCGGCCCCGGCCGCCCCGCCGGCCGACGTACCAGCGCCAGCCGAAACGCCGGTCGCAGAAACCCCTGCTGCCGACGCCGCCGCACCAGCCGGCGATGAACCGACCGCGCCGACGACAACGGCAACCCCGGCGACCGAACCAGCCCCGGCCGCCCAGCCGGCCGACGTACCAGCGCCAGCCGAAACGCCGGCAGTCGACACCCCGGCTGCTGCCGACGCCGCGCCCGCCGAAGACGCGCCGACCACGCCGGCGACAACGGAAACGCCGATGACCGAACCAGCCCCGGCCGCCCAGCCGGCCGACGTACCAGCGTCAGCCGAAACGCCGGCAGTCGACATCCCGCCAGTTGCCGACGCCGCGTCCGTCGACGATGCGCCGGCATCGACCGAACCCCCGACAACCGAACCAGCCCCGGCCGCCCAGCCGACCGATGCTCAAACGGCGGCCGAAACCCCGGCGGCGGAAACCGCCAGCCAGACGCCGCCGGAGGCCAGCGCCGCCGAAAACGCCGCGCCGGCTGACGGGAGCAAGGTGCCCTCCGCGCTGCGCCGCCTGTTCGATTCGCTGCGAGGCCAATGATGGCGCAAACCATAGACCCGCACCTGCAGCTGCCGCCGCACCAGGACTTCGCTGCCTTGCGCGACGAAGCCGTCGGCTTCCTGACCGCGCTGGACGGCCAGCCCTGGACCGACTTCAACCCTTCCGAGCCGGGTCTGACCCTGCTGGAAACCGCACTCACCGGCCTCGTCGACCTGGGCTATCGGCTGGACCACGACATCGCCGACCTGCTGGCGCCGGCGGCGGCGGACGAAGCCTGGCAAGCCTTGCCCGACGGGGCCGCGGCCCTGTCCTGCGAGCCCGTCAGCCAGCACGATCTCGCGCTCGCGCTGGCCGACCAGCCGGCGCTGAGCGCCGCCAGCCTCGCCGCCGCGCCGGAGCCGGGCGCGATCGACGTGTGGCTGACGCCGCGCCGCGCGCTGGACGATCGGGAAAAACTGGCGGCGCGCCAGGCAGCCTGGCGGCGCTTTCACCGCCAGCGGCCGCTCGGCCTGCGGCCCGGCCGGATCATGGTGCGCGACAAGGCCTCGCTCTACCTGTTCCCCGAGTTGGAGCTCAGCGCCGCGGCCCCGGCCGAAGAAACGCTGGCCGCCCTGATCCTCCTGTGGCGGCAGGCGCTGCAAGCACCGCCTGTGTACCAAAGCGCCGCCGCCTGCCTCGCGGCGGGGCAAAGCGGTGATACCGTGTACGACGGCCCCCTGCTGGAGCAGGGCGTGCGCCAGGACGGCCCCGCCGCGGACGGCCAGGCGCTGGCCAGCCGCCTGATAGACCTCGCCCTCGGCTTGCCGGGCGTCGCCCGCGTGGACAGCCTGCAATTCTCCGCCGCGCCGGCCAAAGAGACGCTGTCCGACCGCAGCGACGGCGTCTGGAGCTGGACCGCGCCGGACAACAGCTATTTGCTGCTGGAGAGCGAAGAGCTGATCAATTGGTGGAGCGGCGCGGCCATGCTCAAAGGCCAGAATTTCGATCCGCTGCACCGCGACGGCCAGCGCCTGCGCGTCGACGCCGCCCGCCTGCGCGCCCTGCTGGCGGCCCAGGCCGCGGCCGACGCCGCCGCGCCGGCCCTGCCGCCGGCCTTCGGCCGCTATCGCCGCCTGTCCGATTTTCCGGCGTTCTCGCCCGCGCTGCCGGCCCAGTTCGGGCTGAGCGGCCCCAGTCCCGGCGCGAGCGCGCAGGAAAAAGCCGGCCTGTCGCAGCTGCAGGCCTATTTATTGCCGCTGGAGCAGTTGCAGGCCAACCAGGCCGCGCAGCTGGAAAACATCCGCCAGCTGCTGGAACTGCCGCGCGGCGACTGGCTGGCCACGCTGTCCGCGCTGCTGGCCAAGATGCAGGCCAGCGAAAGCCTCAGCCGCGCCGATATCGACGCCTTCTGGCGCGCGGCGGCGGCCTTGCCGCCCAGCACGCTGCGCCAGCCGGTGTCGCCGCTGCCGCTGGCCGAAGACCTGCTCGCGGCGGACGATCTGGCCGCCTACCGCGCGGCCGGGGCCGAAACCGCGCTGGAGACGCCGCTGTCGGAACGCTGGCTGGACCGCACCCTGCGCCGGCTGCGGCACCTGCTGGCGCGCTTTGGCGAAAGCCTGCCCGACGCCGCCCAGCTGCGTTATCGCGGCGTGTTCGGCCACTACGCCGCGCAGCTGCTGGCCAGCGGCTCGGCGCTGCCCATCCCGGCCGACGCGCTGCCGGCGCGGCTGGCCGCCCTGAAGCAGGCGCTGGACCTGGCCGGCTTTCTGCTGGACTTCCCGCGCCTGAGCGCGGCGCGCGGCAGCGGCGCGGACATCGCCGCCTCGCTGCACAGCCGCAGCGGCCTGGAATGGCGCCTGGCGCGCCGCCTCGGCATCCCGCTGGAGCACAGCCCGCTTTCGCTGGGCAACCGCGAAGGGCTGTATCTGGTGGAAGGCGCGCTGTTGCCGCGCCGCGACGGCAGCGCGCCGCCGGCCGAAGAGGCCGGCCGCCTGTACTGGATCTTGCCCAGCTACGGCTGCCGCTTCGGCAACGACGCCTTCCGCCGCCTGGTGGAGCAAGCCATCTGCGAAGAAACGCCGCTGCACCTGCAAGCGATGGTGTGCTGGCTGGACGGCGCGGCGCTCAACCAGTTCGAAAGGCTCTACCGCCACTGGCGCGCCAAGTGGCTGGAGCTGGGCGGCCCGGCCGCGCCCAGCGTGCCCGGCGAAGCCGACTGGCGCGCCGACGGCGCGCCGCAAAGCCGCCGCGCCCGGTTATGGGACTGCAGCCAGATGCTGGCCGACGCCCTGGCCGCCAGCGCCATCATCCCGCCCTTCGATCCGGAACGCTGGCTCAGCCACATCGGCCGCGACGAAATCGGCGGCAGCTTCACCCTGGGCTACGCGGACGTTCCCGTTCTGCGTCCCGCCACCCCGGACGGAAAAATCGGCGACGCGAGCAGGCCTTACGTCATTGCCGTCTCCGCCCCCCTCCCCCTGAACGACTGACAAGGACGTTTCATGACCCCGCAAACCACCCGCGCCGACCTGGAAACCAAGTTCGGCAACAACCAGACCCCGACGGGAGAAGACTTCAAGAGCCTGCTCGCCAGCACGCTGATCCAGCGCGACGACGGCGTCAGGCTCAGCGACGACCAGTCCACGCTGACGCTCTCCAAACCCGCCCAGGCCACGCAAGGCCTGAGCGTAGGCCAGACGTTCAAGGCGCAAGGCGACGCCCGCTTCGACAGAGCCGTCAACGTCGGCGGCGCAGCCGTCTTCAACGACGCCCTGAGCGTGGGCAAGGCCGCCGCGTTCCAGGACAAGGTCAACGTCGTCGGCCCTCTCAGCCTGAACGATCTCCACGCCAACGGCCCGGCCGCCTTCCAGAACGACATCGCCGTGCAAGGCGACGCGACGCTGGCCAAGGGGCTGGCCGTGCAAGGCGCGGCCACCTTCAAAGAAGGCTTCGCCGCCGCCAAGCCGGCCAGCTTCGCGCAAGGCTTTTCCGCCGACGGTCCTGCCGTCTTCAATCAGGCGCTGAGCGCCAACGGCCCGGCCGATTTCAAGCAGACGCTGACCGCCAACGGCCCGGCCGTCTTCAACCAGTCTCTGACCGCCCATATCGCGCCGGATCTGCAAAATGGCCTGAGCGTGGCCGGCCTGGCCAATTTCGACGCAGCCGTAGGCAAGGTCACCGTGCTGGCCGGCAATGGTCTGGAAGTCCGAGGCGACAGCGCGCTCTCCACGCTGTCGGTAAGCGGCGACGCCAAGATCCACGCCAATCTCGAAGTGCAAGACCGCATCCGCGCCGAATCCCTGCATCTGGACGGCAACGCCGAACTGGACGGCGGCGCCCGGCTGAGCGGCCTGCTGGCGGTTGCCGGCCCGGCCAATTTGCAGGGCGGCGCGGCGGTGAAGAACGGCTTAGTGGCCGATACCCTCGCCGTCAACGGCGCGCTGCAGGCCGCGGCCGACGCGCGCGTCGACGGCAATCTGGCGCTGGGCAGTCAGCTGGCGGTGGCCGGTCCGTCTCAATTGCGCGGCGGCCTGGCCGTCACCCAGGGCATCGTCGGCGACACGCTGCACATCAATCAAAGCATGCAGGTGGCCGACGGGGCCCAGATCGGCGGCGACGCCACCCTGGGCGGCTTCCTGTCGGTGGCCGGCCCGGCTGCGCTCAACGGCGGCTTGACGGTGGAAAACGGCATCGCCGGCGACAGCCTCAACGTAGCCGGCGCGCTGCGCGCCGGCGGCCCCGGCCGCATCGACGGCGGCCTGACGCTGGGCGACTTCCTGACCACGGCGGGCCAAACCGAGCTCCAGGGCGGCCTGAAGGTGGCAAACGGCATCGTCGGCGACAGCCTGCACCTCTCCGGCGGCATGCAAGTGGCCGATACCGTCCAGATCGGCGGCGACGCCACCTTGGGCGGCTTCCTGTCGGTGGCCGGCCCGGCCGCGCTCAACGGCGGCCTGAAGGTGGAAAACGGCATCGCCGGCGACAGCCTGCACGTGTCGCAGGGCATGCAAGTGGCCGATACCGCCCAGATCGGCGGCGACGTCACCATCGGCGGCTTCCTCGACGCCGCCGGCCCGGCCCGGCTCAACGGCGGCCTGAAGGTGGAAAACGGCATCGCCGGCGACAGCCTGACGCTTGGCGGCCCCGCTCGCCTCGACGGCGGCGCGGCGGTGCAAGGCGGCCTCGCCAGCGACAGCCTGCACGTCTCGCAGGGCATGCAAGTGGCCGATACCGTCCAGATCGGCGGCGACGCCACCCTGGGCGGCTTCCTGTCGGTGGCCGGCCCGGCCGCGCTAAACGGCGGCCTGAAGGTGGAAAACGGCATCGCCGGCGACAGCCTGCACGTCTCGCAAGGCATGCAAGTGGCCGATACCGCCCAGATCGGCGGCGACGTCACCATCGGCGGCTTTCTCGACGCCGCCGGCCCGGCCCGACTCAACGACAGCCTGACCGTGGCCGCCCACGCCGAAGTCGGCGGCGACGCCCGGGTAGCCGGCCAGGCCAGCCTGAGCGGCGGCGTGGTGATCAGCCCCAGTCAACAGGAGACGATTCCCTTGGAAATCCGCAACCCCCATCAAAACACCACGCCGTTGATGGTCAGCCCCAGCGGCGCGATCGGCGTCAACACCGCCCAGCCGGCGGCCCAACTGCATGTCGTCGCCCAGGACAAGCGCGCGCCGCTGCGCATCGCCCTGCCCGGCGCGGACGGCAAGGAAATGGCCGCGCTCAGCGTCAACGCCGCCGGCCAGCTGGCCATCGGCCGCGATTCGGCCTGCGCGGCGCTGGACGTGGCCGGCGACGGCCTCCTGGACGGCACCCTGCGCGTGCTGCGCGATCTGGACGTGGACGGCAAGGCCGTGCTGCATCAGGCGCAGGTGGAAACCGCGCTGAACGTGGACGGCGCGGCCACCGTCAAAGGCGCGCTCACCGCCGACGGCGCGGCGCTGTTCGGCAACGGCCAGACCACCCACGGCCAGGCGGTGTTCCACAACGACGTGGACGCCAAGGCCAGCCTGTCCATCGCCGGCGCGCTGTCGGCGCAAGGCGACGCCGACCTGAAAAAAACCCTGCGCGTGCGCGGCGCGCTCGCCGCCGACGACGCCGCGCAGCTGAACGGCGCGCTGACCGTGGCCGGCGCGGCGCTGTTCCAGAACGCGCTGGAAGTGAAGAAGGCCATCAAGGTCGCCGACCATAGCGAACTCTCCGGCGGCGTCACCGTGCTGGGCCAAGCCAACCTCAAGGGCGGCATGACGCTGGCGCACGGCGACATGGTGCACACCATCTCCGCCGACCCCTATCTGGGCGAGGAAGACGCCAACCACCGCACCCTGGCCACCCAACTGGCGGTGAAATCCTACGTCGATACCTACGCCTCGCCGTTCGGCCGCGGCGGCCGCACCTGGAGCATCCGCACCCAGGCCGAGTTCGAACAGGTGTTCGGCGACGGCTCCGGCGAAAAAACCATCGCCGACAACAGCACCATCATCCTGCTGCCGCCGCGCGAGCACGGCCACAGCCACCCCTACACCCGCCTCGACGGCAGCCGCATCGAGCCGGGCTGCGACGAATGGCAAGCCATCGCCGCCTACGCGCTACGCAACCCGGTGCGGCTGGGCAGCGGCGTCAGCATCGTCGGCTTCAACGAAGACGCGATGCGCGTGATCAAGACCGCCGCCGATTGCCGCTTCCTGATCGAAGGCCGCCCGGCGCAGCCTGTCGTCCAGGTCGCGCTGCAAGGCTTCACCTTCGACGGCGCCGGCCTGCCGTATGGCGGCCACGGCGGCGCGATCAGCCTGCGCCACGCCCGCGACGTCGTCGTCTCGGCCCGCCTGGTGGGCCACGTGGCGCGCGGCAACGGCGGCGCGCTGTTCGCGGAGAATAGCCGCCGCGTCAAGGCCGACAACATCCACGCCTGCTTCGCGCAAAGCGACGCCCCGCGCGCGCGCCTGAGCTTCGGCGGCGCGGCCTACGGTCTTTCCGACAGCGACATCGTCGCCAGCCGCTGCTACGCCGACGTCGGCGGCGCGGTGGCCCAGTGCCACGACAGCCGCGCCCGCGCGCAAGGCTGCCAGGCGCTGTACGGCGGCGCGGCCTACGCCAGCGAACGGCTGACGCTGAACGCGCGTTACTGCACCGCCCACTACCAGGGCGGCGGCGCTTACGGCTGCCCGGACCTGACCGCCAGCGGCTACTGGACCGGCAACTACAGCTCGCAATTCGGCAACCGCAACATCGCCGCCTACACCGGCAACCGCCAGTGGAACCTGTGGCGCGGCGACTTCATCGAGCGCCGCATCGAACCGGGCTGGCACTGCCACGACCTGTAACCCTCCCCATCCTTCCCCGCGGCGGCCGCCCGCGCCGCCGCGCGCACGCTTTCCTCTCTGGAGCCCGCTATGACCCGCTACATCAAATGCTCGCGCCTCAACGGCCTGGTGATCGACGACACGCTGGCCGCCGACGCCGGCGACCTGATCCAGCCCAACCTGTTCTGGGTAGCCGTGGAACCCAACGCCCAGGGCGGCGGCGACTGGCAACGCCGCCACCCCAACGACGTGGTGATCTTCTCGCCCCTGCCGCCCTTCGCCGACAACGACCCGCGCCCCATCGTGCCGGCGCGCCAGGGCGGCTTCCAGCATCAGATCGATGCCGCCGCCCCGCTGCTCAAGCAGCTGGAGCGCCAGGACCAGGACACGCTGATGCGCGCCAGGCTGGACCAATGGTGCATGAGCCAGCCGGAAGGCAATGAACAGGCCTTCCTCGACCAGGGCCGCCTGGACCCGGCCTCGCCGCGCTACCGCGCCTACCAGCAAGCGCTGCAAGCCCTCAAGCGCGAACACGGCCTGTAAATCGCCATGACCGAACTGACCGTCGACAGGATGACCCTGGACGCGCGCCTGCCGCGCGCCGACAACGCCCTCATCGACCGCCTCCAGCGCGCGCTGTCGCGCTGGAGCGACGAGAGCCGCCTGCGCGCGCCGGACAATCTGGCCGCGCGGGTGCTGCCCGCGCTGACGCTGGACCTGGGCCGCATCCCCGAAGCCGATCTGGAACGCGAACTGACGGCGCGGCTGGACCGCGCGCTCGCCGCCGCGCTGGCCGGCCTGACGCCGCCGCTGGACGAGCGCGGCCGCCGCGCCGAAATCGCCCGCTGGCTGCAACACGGCACGCCGCTGTGGACCCAGCCCTCGCTCAGCGCCACCGCGCTGGGCGCGCTGCTCTACAGCGAACTGCGCCGCGGCGACGGCGCGGCGTGGCTGACGCCGCTGCTCTCCCGCCAGGCGGCCAGACTGCGCCTGCTGCGCCTGCCCGCGCCGCTGGTGGAGGCGATACTGGACTGGCTGGAACAAGCGCTGCCCGTCGCCAAACCGGACGGCAACGCCGACAACGCCGCCGCCCGGCTCGCTCGACCCGCCGCCGGGGCGGACGAAGCCGGAGCCGAATCCCAGACGGCGCGCCGCGGCCCAGCATCCGGCGCCGGAGACGCCGCGCCGGACGCCGCCCGACAGTCCGAAGCGGAAACCGCCTGCGGGCTCACTTCCGACTCGACACCCGCCGGTGCCGCCGCCGAAGACCTGGCCCCGTCCGCCGCGACGGACACGGGGCAGGCAGCCGGCCAGACCGCCTCCCGCGCCGCCCGGCCCCAGGCCGCCGGCGAGGCCGAAAGCGATGCGGAGCGCCCCTCGACGCCGGCCCAGCGGCTGGCGCGGCTGCTCAACGTCTGGGACGACGCCCAGCCGCTCAGCGGCCGCGAACGCGGCTACTGGCGTCGCCTGCTCAAGGACATAGAACACGGCCTCGCCGCCGGCCCCGGCGGCGACGACGCCTGGCTTGAGTGGCTGACGGCAGAAGTGGCCCGCCGCGGCGCGCCGCCCGGCCTCGCGCCCTTGCTGGACGCCCTGCTGGAACACAGCCGGCTGCCCTTGCGCCCCGGCACCCTGCGCGCCAGGCGGCGGGTGCAGGCGCTGCGCGGCGGCGAGATCTCGGACGGCGCGGCCGACCTCGCCGGCCGGCTGCTGCACGCGCTGGGCAAGACGCCGCGCCTCGTCCCGCTTCTGGACGCGCTGCGCGCCGCCGAAGCGGAATTGCCGCCGGCGCGCCTGAACGCCGCCTTGCGGCTGTGGCTGGCCAACGCCTGGCGCATCCTGCAGCCGGAAGCGCGCGCCTGGCCGCAAAGCGACGCCGAAGCCGCCGCCCGGCTGCGCCAGACCCTGCGCGAAGACGCGCGCCAGGCCGCCCTCCCCGCCTTGCTGGCCGCGCTGGAGGCCAGAATCGCCGAAGCCCGCGCCGCCGACAGCGACGAGCGCGCGTTGTGCGACCTGATCGAACTGCCGCGCCTGCTGGCCAGCCCGGCGCTGCCGGCGCGGCTGGCCGAGCAGCTGGAGCGCTTCCTCGCCGCCTCCGCGCCCGGCCTGCGCTGGCGGCGCAAGCTCAACCGCCAGCTGCGGCTCTGGAGCGAGGGCCGCGCCGCGCCGCAAGACTACGCCTGGGAACAGGAAGCGCGCGAGCGGCTGGCGGCGTGGGCAAGCCGCCTCGCCCCGCTGGCCGCCAGCCCCGTGCAGATCGCCGCGCTGCGGGCCTGCCGCGCGCCCGGCGACGCGCACCGCCAGGCGCTGGCCGCCCGCTTGCTGGCGCTGGAGAAACTGCTGCCGCCGCTGCTGGGCGCCCATCCTGAACTCGCCGCCGCCCCGCACTGGCAGCAGCAGCTCAAGCGGCTGCGGCTCAAACTGTGGCGCGGCGCGGCCGCGCCCTGGCAACCGCTGGCCGAAGCGCTGGCGGCGCAATGCGCCGACGCGCAAGGCCTGCCCGGCCTGTGGCCGGACGCCTTGACGCTGGACGAAGACACGCTGGCGCAGAGGCTGGAAGCGGCGCGCGAACCGGCGCTGGCCCAGGCCTGGCAAGCGGCCCGCGCCCTCTCGCGCCCCTTGCGCGGCGACGAGCGCCGCCAATGGCGCGAGGCGGCCGACGCGCTGCGCCAGCTGCTGGACGGGCAAAGCCTGGATCAGGACAGCCGCTTCTGGTGCGACGACGCCGGCCTGGTGCTGCTGTGGCCCTTCCTGCCGGAGTGGTTCCGCCGCGCCGGCTGGCTGGACGACGACGGCCACTGGCTGGACGAAGCTTGCCAGCTCAAGGCCTGGCGCGCGCTGGCCGGCCTGATCGGCCGCGCCGAAGACCACGAGCAAGGCCACACCGCCAGGCTGCTGGCCGGGCTGGAAATCGACGAGCCGCTGGCCGACGCGCCGGAAATGTCGGCGGCGGAAAGCGCCGCCTGTTCCGACGCCTGCGCCGCTTTCGAACAGGCCTGGGCCGCGGCCATGCCCGCCATGCCGCTGGCCAGCGGCATCTCCCAGCTGTTCCTGCGCCGCCAGGGCGTCTGGCGCATCAGCCAGGCCGGCTGGCAGCTGAGCGTGGAGGGCCAGTCGCAAGACATCCTGCTCGCCCGCCTGCCCTGGTCGCTGGGGCTGGCCATGCTGCCCTGGCGCGAAGACCTGCTCACCATCAACTGGCAGCGCCCGGCGCTGCCCGCCGCCGAAGAGAACCCGCATGCACCCGACTGACTGGGGTTTTGAACCCGACGCGCTGCTGGACGCCGCGCTCGCCATGCTGGAGCGCGGCGACGAAGCCGCCTGGGCCGACGCCTGCCGCGCGGCGCTGGCCGGCGCGCGCGCGCCGCAAGCGCTGGCGCGGCTGGACCTGAACGGCTTCGACGCCGTCTGCCTGGCCCTGGCGCTCGCGCTGGACGCCGGCCACCCGGCCGCGGCGGCGCTGGCCGGCGAGCGCGGCCCAAGCCTGCACCTGCTGGCGCAGCTGGCCAGCCCACAAGCCGACGACTACCCGGCCGCGCTGGCGCGTTTGGCCGACGGCCCGCTCGCCCGCCGCCGCCTGCTGATCCACGGCGGCGGCGACAACTGGGCCCGCCTGCGGCTCAGCCCGCAACTGGCCCAGCAGCTGGCGGCCGGCCGCGGCCAGACGCTGGACCTCAACCGCCTGCTGCTGCGGCTGCCCGCGCCCCCCGGGCTGCTGGCCCGCCCCGGCCTGCCGGCGGCGCGCGGCTGCCAGCTCACCGGCCCGACGGGCAGCGGCCGCAAAAGCGCGCTCCTGGCCGCCGCCGGCGACGCGCCGGTCTATCTCGCCAACAGCGAACGCTTTTACCAGTTCGACGCGCCCGAAGAGCTGCTGGCCGATCTGCTGACCTTCGTCGATCTCAACCACGGCTGGCTGTTGTGGCCGGACGAGGACCGGCTGATCCGCCACCCCACCTTGCTCGCGCAGATCGAGGCCTGGCTGGACGGCCACCCCGAGCGCCGCTTCGCGCGGTTGGCGGAACGGCCGGAGCACGCCCCGGCCTGCCTCGCCGCCGAATGGCGCTTCGGCCTGCCCGCGCCGGAAGAAGCCGCCTTGCTGTGGCGCGCGCTGTGCGGCGACGCCGGCCCCGCCGACGCCGAGCTGGCCGAGCTGGCCGCGCGTTACCCGCTCCTGCCCGGCGACATGCGCCGGGTGGCCGACGCCGCCCGCGCCCACGGTTTGAGCGCCGCCGCGCTGGGCGCCGCCTGCTTGGGCCACCAGCCCTCCAGCCTGGGCGCGCTGGCGCGGCGCGTGGCCCCGCGGGCGCGGCTGGCCGACATGACCCTGGCAGACGGGGAACGCGCCGCGCTGGCCGAACTCTCGCTGCGCTACCGCGAACGCGGCCGCCTGCGCGCCGAAGGGCTCACCCACGCCGACGGCCTCACCGCCCTGTTCTGGGGCAAACCCGGCACCGGCAAGACGCTGGCCGCCCACGCGCTGGCCGCCGAGCTGGCGCTGCCGCTCTACCAGGTCAATCTGGCCCAGGTGAGCAGCAAGTGGATAGGCGAAACCGAAAAACACCTGGCCGCGCTGTTCGACGCCGCCGAGCGCCAACCCTGCCTGCTGTTCTTCGACGAGGCCGACGCGGTGTTCGGCAAGCGCAGCGAGGTGAAGGACAGCCACGACCGCAACGCCAACCTGTCGGTCAGCTACCTGCTGCAAAGGCTGGACGAAAGCAGCGCGCTGGCCATCCTCGCCAGCAACTTCAAGCAGAACCTGGACCCGGCCTTCCTGCGCCGCTTCGCCATCGCCATCGAATTTTCCGACCCGGACCCGGGGCGGCGGCTCTCCTTGTGGCAGGCGCGCGCCGGACAACTGGAGCTGCCGCCGGAAAGGCTGGCCGCGCTGGCCAGAGACTTCGAACTCACCCCGGCGCAGGTGGCCAACGTGGCGCTGGGCGCGCGTCTGGCCCAACTGGCCTACCCGGCGCTGTCCCCGGCCGAACGGCTGGCCCACGCGCTGCTACGCGAATTCGACAAAACCAACCAGCGCTATCCGCTGCAAACGCGCGTGAACGCCTGGCTGCAAGGAAACCGCCATGTATAACAGCAACTTCGCGCTGCTCACCCGCGCGCTGCAAACCCTGCTGGCGCAAAACGTGCTGGCCAACGTGCCCGGCCTGAAAATCACCACCGCCGTCCCCGGCCGCGACTTTCAAAGCCGGCTGTCGGAGCGGTCCGAGCCGGTGCTCAATCTTTACCTCACCGGCGTCCGCCAGGACCTCAGCCGCCGCATGAGCGACCCGGGCGCCATCCTGCGCGCCGGCGACAACAAAAGCGGCGCCACCGACGCCTTCCCGCGCATCATCGCCCTCACCTACATGGTGACCGCCTGGAGCAGCGAAGGCGACAATGACGCCGAAATGCAGCAGGACCTGCTCTATCGCGTGCTGCAGGGCATGACCAACTACCCGGAGCTGCCGGACGCCATCGCCAAGCAGGCCGGCCTCGACACCAACGGCTTTCCGGTGCAGCTGGACATGCTGCACGAGCGCGACGGCGGCATCCGCAGCGGCGATTACTGGAGCGCGCTGGGCACGCCGCCGCGCCCGCTGCTGGAGCTCACCGCGCTGATCCCCATCCAGGAAGGCAGCCCGGCCACCCTGCCGCTGATCCGCGAGCTGGGCTACGACGCCCACCCGCTGCAAGACGCGCCGCCGCCCACGCCGCCAGCGCAAAACCCGCAGATATCCGGCATCGTCAGCGCGCCCTTCCCGCCCAATCTGCTGCAGCTGCAGCTGCGCGGCATGGAAACCGGCCACCGCAGCGCCTGGATCCGCCCGGACGCGCAAGGCCGCTTCAGCGTCAACAGCCTGCCGGACGACGACTACATGATCCGCCTGGCCCCGGACGACAAGGCCCTGGCCAAGAAATGGTGGGGGCCGCTGCTGGCCGACGTCTTGAACGACGGCGAAACCGTCAAAGTCACCTGGGGCTGACCCACTCCACTCGCCAGGAAAGGAAACCGCATGCACGTAGCCGCCACAACCAACGGCTTTGACGCCTCCCACTGGGCCGCGGACCGGGCCAGCGCGCTGGCGAAATCCCGCGCCCGGGTCAATGGCGGCGCGGTGAATCAAAGCGTCTGCTTCAACAGCGTGGACCATAACGACGACGCCCTGCGCAACCGGATGGTAGATGCAGTGAAAGGCACAACCGCCACCGGCGACACGGTCGTCAAAAAAAGCTCCAGCAAGCTCTACAGCTGGGCCGGCGTCTCCATCCCTTCCGGCAGCGCGATCCGCAACGCCATGTCGGCCTGGAAGCAAGACGGCACGCTCAGAGACAACAGCGGTTTCGCATCTCCCAAGTGGTACGGCACCATCTGGCTGGGCAAAACCAAATCGGAAGAATGGAGCCGCGCGGTGATGTACCACATCGGCTACGAGCGGGCCTACAACGGCCAGTGATCGGACACGCTGGCCTTTTTGCCGGGAATCAATAATTCAATTAGCATTAGAAGGCATTGGACTCTATGAAGAACAGGCAACACCCGTCCTCTTACTTCCGGAGCCTGACCATGTCCATCAAAGTCACCAACAACTCCAACGAAACCTACCAGGTCGCCATCAACCAATGGGGTACCGGCGGCGATACCAGCTATTTCACGCTCACCCCGGGCAAGAGCGATAGCTGGGATCGCACCGACTTCCGCGGCTTTGTGCTGTCCTTGCAGGCGCGCGGCAAAAGCACGGCCTACATCGTTTTCCCGGAAGACGACATCAGCATCAATGAAAGCAATGTCACGGCCAATGGCAAAGCGCTCAATCACGCTGTGGCCGCCGCCTGAGTTTCCAAACCGGCCCCGCAATGAAAAAACCCGCCAAGGCGGGTTTTTTTCATTGCGGGCGCGGCCAAGTCACAGGGCCAAGGCGCGAAGTCAGGCGGCTTCATTGCTTACCCACAGCGTGGGCGTGCTGGATTTCAATGCGCCGGAGGGAGCGTAAACATCGGTATTGGCTCTGACCCAGCGACAGAAGTAATCCATATAGCCGCTGCCGTTCAGCGTCGCCTGGTCCGCTGTGCTCAACTTGGTTCCCCCCAGCGCGGCCGCCGTAGGGGCACCGCCGCTGTAATCGGCTGTCACCGAATACCGGATGTTGTCGCCGGCCTCGATGGCGCTTTTCGCGTCCTTCTCGAAGTAATTCAGCATGGTGGTGTTGGCGCTTTTGGTGATCGGCGTCAGGTTATCCATATTGTCGCCGCCGCCGATGTGATGGTTGAGCAAGTGGCCCTGCACCATATAGTTTTCAGCAAACGTCTGGATGCCCGCGGACAAGCCTTTCAAGCCGCCCCACCAGCTGGGGCGCGACGCCGGCGGCGACTTGCCCGCCGCCTTCAGGGCGGCCTTCTCCGCGCCAAATAGCTCTGCTTCCATTGCCGTGCCGCAATCATTCCTTCGCTTGCCGAACCCAGCCTTGGAATGGGTACAACCCTTTATGACCTGCATGCTGCTTTCCTCCTGGTTTGTCGTCTCGGATAGAGATTCGCCAACGCCTCCTCCTTCCGGAACACATCTCCCGGATGCCGCCAGCCGTAGGGTGCGATACCCGGCCCCCGCCAAATCCATGCGGCCCATTCAACAACCGGGCATCGCACCGACATGTTGCGTTGCGCGGTGCGACGCCCGGCGGGTGAGGTTTTGCGTGGGGAAGCTTGATGCCGGGTGTCGCACCCTACGATTGCGCCGTACGGCCGTGTCAGAAATGACAGGGCTATTTGATTTAAGGCTAAGTGAATCTGGCCGATGAAAAAGACAAGCGCACCATAAAAGTAAACAATATGCTCACCATCCCCGCCGTAGGCATCCCATCCGGCAAGCTGCCCTCCTTCACCATTCCTGCGGTAAACCTATCCCGCGACAACGCCTCGCAGCCTGCCTCCGCGACGCAGGCCTCGGCAGCCGCGAGCGCCACCGACACCTATGGTCTGAGCCAGGACATGCTTCAGATCATCAAAAGCCAAGATGTGCGCAACATCAGCATCCAGAATTTGATTCAGCTGACGCGGTTGATGAGGATAGACGGCAAGATCGACGATTACACGGCATCCATGGCGTACGGACTGCAAATAGACAAGGGCTTGGGGCAAAAAATCGACGCGGCCGCATATTTCAACCAGGAGATGGATTCCGTCAAGCAGCTGCAAGCCTCCGGAAGAATTCAGTTCCAGCCCTCCGCCTTAAGCGGCTATCAGGGCGCGCAACAGCTGATGCAAAAGCTGGCGGCATGGCACGACGCGCTGCAAAAAGACGACCGGGTGCAAGCGGCGCCCGAAGACGGGTTGCAGCAGGCGCTGGATAGCCGCTTGCTGACGGCCTGGGTGTCGGAGCGCCTTCAGGGCGCGGCGGCGGAGCACGGTGAAAAAGACTGGGCGGCCATCTCCCGCGCCATGCAAGCCAAGGGCATGGCCCTGAAACCGATGGATCCAGGCTCGACCGTGGCGCAGCGGCTTGACGCCGCGTGGCAGGATTATCAGCAGTGGGCCGGGCAAACCCGCCAGCCGGGCATCGACACAAGCGCCTGAGTCCAGCGCCGGGCCGGGCCGGCGTAGGGTGCGATACCCGGCTTCGATCGAAGCGATGCGGCCCCCTGCCGCCGGGCATCGCACCGATTTTCGTATTGCATGGGAGCGGCGCGACGCCCGGCGGGTGAGGTTTTGCGTGTGGGAGGTTGATGCCGGGTGTCGCACCCTACGATTGCGCCGTACGGCCGTGGCCAGCCTCCGGGTGACGCCACGCCTCTACCGCTGTTATGCTGCGGCCGGAAAAAGGAGAACGCGCGATGCTGCGCCAGGCGCTGGCCGATCACGACAATCTGGAAGCCGCTTACCGCTGGCTATGCCGCCAGCGGCGCGACTACGGCCACAACGACGACGTGTGGGGCCTGCGCCGCGCCTGGGCGCAGCTGAAGCCCCGCCTCGCCGCCGATTTGCTGGCTGGCCGCTACCGGCTGGGGCCGCTGATGCAACGGCGCGGGCGCGATGGCTCCAGCTGCCTGCTGTGGAGCGCGCAGGACGCTTTGGCGCTGCGCGCGCTGGCGCAAGTGTTGGGCGAGGCCTGGGCGGAGCAGCACTCGCCACACTGCTACCACGTGGCCGGGCGCGGCGGCTTGAAAGGCGCGGTGCGCGCCTTGCGCCGGCAGCTGCCGGGCCGCGCCTTCGTGTTCCGCACCGATGTGAAGGGCTACTACGCCAATATCGACCACGGCTGGCTCAAGCTGCAGCTGGCGGAACGGATTGACGACGACTACCTGCTGGCCTTGATCGGCGACTACATCGCCTGCACCGTGTGCGACGGCGGCGAATTCCGCACAGCCGCGCGCGGCATCACCCGCGGCTGCCCCTTGGCCCCGCTGTTGGGCGCGCTGCACCTGGACGAGCTGGACCGCGCCATGGCCGGCCTGCCGGTGGCCTATATCCGCTATATGGACGACTGGGTGGTGCTGGCCGACAGCCGCTGGCGGCTGCGCCGCGCCATCGCCCGCGTCAATGAAATCTTGGGCAAACTGGGCCTGCGCCAGCACCCGGACAAAACCTTCATCGGCCGCGTGGCGGCCGGCTTTGAATTCTTGGGCTACCACCACACGGACAAGGACATCACGGTGGCGGCCAAAACGCTGCAACGCAGCCGCGAGCAGATCACCCGGCTTTACGAGCAAGGCGCGGACCACACCCGCGTTGGGGAGTATTTGCGACTCTAGCTGCGCTGGTGCGAGAGCGGGATAGAGCGGTTGAGCGAATGCGCGGCGGTGATGGGCTTGCGGGCGTGATTGGAGGGTAGGGTGCGATACCCGGCGCCCGCAGAATCCATGCAACCTACCCAACGGCCGGGCTTCGCACCGATTTTTGTGTTGCGTTGGAACGATGTGATGGGAGTTGGAGCGGGGCGACGCCCGGCGGGTGAGGTGTTGGGGGAGAGAGGTTGATGCCGGGTGTCACTCCCTACGATTGCACCGTACGGCCGTTGAACCAGCGCCAGCGCAAGGCGAAATCGCTATAGCCCGGCGGCAGATCCCGCACGCCATGGCGATGATCCGGTAACTCCTCCCTGCCGCGGATGATTACCGGGAGCGAGCCCTGCCTGGCGCGCACAGCCTCGCGCAGGTCGTCGATGTGGCGTGTCCGCAGATTCTTGCCCCGCCTTTGCAGCAAGGTCACGGTGCCCATATGATCACATGAGTTCTGTCACCTGACCTTTGACCCCCCCATTCGTGATTGCCGCGTACTTTCGCCCGTCATGCTCTAGCCTAACATCCAACGGGAGTTCGATACCGTTATAACTACCATAGTTTACCACTCTACGAGCCAATTCATTACTTGCGGACCACTTGCCCGATCTGAAATCTTTCTCTTTTTTGGCCCAACGAGTTTCTGTAAACGGGTACGTGTTACGTACATCCGCGTTGTGCACCGTCAGTAACAGCTGCGTATACTGTTTTGTACCCTGCCTTTTCTCCAGCTGCGCTAACCCTTCGGCCACCAAGCTCGAAACCGCACTCTCTGCTGGACTCGTGCTAGCTTTAAGTTCTAACGCTTGTGTATCACGCCGCGCTACCACCATTTTATTGTCATCAACTACGGTCCAAACCATTTTCTCCACCCTTACATCTGGATCTTTATCCGTGTCCGCCCCCAAAATTGCGATCGCACTATCCACAAAATTTTTCCCTACCCTGGTATGATCTCTCGCCTTTTGCACCTCATACAAATATGCCTGGGACTTGTTATAATAATTTTTTGTCCACGCTTCGAGACCCTCAGATGCCTGTTCTACCTCATGTGACATCCTGCCACCCTGGTCGTGCGATGACATCTCTTCCGCACTTTTCAACTCTCCAATATACTCTTCCATTTTAGTGCTTACCCACCTATAATATTTGTCCCCATTACTAAGATTGCCCCTCGCACTTTCAATATGATTTTGCATAATCTTTCCCCTTTTATATTTTAGGATAACCTGGCTGCGTTTCGAAATTCAGACCGCTGAAATCCCCATATCGTCCAAATCTATTCAACACCGTCCACCTCGCGACATAGCACCGATTACCATCTCACGTTGAGATGGGGCGACGACCTACGGATACTATCGCGAGAGAGTCCTAAGCATGGTGTCCCTTTCTTCGGTAATACCGGACGACCGTGATGTCATTTTTTCTTAGCCTTCTGTTTAGATTTCGAACTCGTTACGAACACTTCTACTATGGTACTTTTTGAATTCACCCACTTGAGTAAGTCAAACCCCACCAACGCTACGTTATCAGGCTCGTCCATCCGCGTAACTAACGTCGGCTTCTTTTTATCCTTCACCGAGTCCTCATTCTCCACTACATGCTGCGTAATCACGTCACTGGTTATCATGGACCGTAAAGTCGGCATCTCGAACCAACAACCCCGCTCATAGTCCGGATCTGTCGTTGACTTGCCAGCTAAGTTGACACTATTCCTATGCCCCGATGATATCCACTTTACTTGGTATTTCTCCGCTCCCTTTTCATCATGAAAATTAAGCGGCAGCCACCTTTTCGCCACCGATTCCTTCCCAAACTCCTGCTTACTTCCGAAACGCGACCACTTTGTTTGATCCAACAAATCCTTATGTATTTTTTGCTCATTTAGATCTTCCTTGGCTTGATTTTTTGCTTGCACGGTTCCTATATCCTTTCTCTATGCCATCACGGTTCATCAAGAAA
The DNA here is from genome assembly GCA_002213445.1 of Xenophilus sp. AP218F. Classification (GTDB taxonomy): domain Bacteria; phylum Pseudomonadota; class Gammaproteobacteria; order Burkholderiales; family Chromobacteriaceae; genus Chromobacterium. The sequence continues at coordinate 53,669 of NJIE01000018.1, forward strand.
TAGCGGGACAGTCCACCATTTCCTACCTTCCCAACTCTTCCTCACCACCTCGAGACTGCACCACCCTCCCACTCCTCACATTCCCCCCCTAACCGCAGACTCCCTCCCCACTCCTATAACCCCAAACACCGCCCCATCCATCCCCTCCCTCGCCACTCCGGCGCGACGTAGGTGAAAACATTCACCGCGCCGCCTTCAGCACCAGCACGCAGCACGATGAATCCGACAAGCCCCAGCGCCGGGTGCAGCAGCGCCAACGGCAGGGCGGCTGGACCGGTGGCCTCTTCGCTTATCCACTCCGCCGCCGCGTCCACGTCTGACCAGTCCGGCAGGCGGGTCAGCGTCATATCGTGGCCGTCGCGGCAGGCCCAGGCCAGTTCTCGGCGTGGTGGGGCATCAGCGGCGACAGCGCCAGGCCGGTGTCTTCGCACCGGGCCCGCGCCGGGTCCCAGCCCTGGCGGGCGACAAAGCGGCTTTGCCAATCGTTAAAGCGCGCGCGCAGGCTGCGGGTTTTGGGGTGGTCCGGCTCCACGGCCTCCAACGCGGCGAGGATGTCTTCCGCGCGCGGCGCGTCGCCGGTGAGCATTTCCAGCAGCGCCAGGTTGTGCAGCGCCGGGGCCGGGTTGGCGGCCTGCGGCAGGGCCGTAGGGTGCGATACCCGGCCACCGAGATTCCTGTGATCCGCTTTACGGCCGGGCATCGTACCGCTCGCGTCTCAACACCCGCCCACTCCGCACATTCCCGCTCCAGACCTCCGATTCGAGCTCGCCGGCTAACAAAGACAAACCCCGCCCCATCCACCCCCGCCCGCGCCATTCTGGCGCGACGAAGGTGCAGACATTGACCGCGCCACCGTCTGCCCCAGCACGCAACACGATGAACCCCACCAGCCCCAGCGCCGGGTGCAGCAGCGCCAGCGGCAGGGCGGCCGGGTCAGCGGCCTCTTCGCTTATCCACGCCGCGGCGGCGTCCACATCGGCCAAGTCCGGTAGCCGTGTCAGCGCCATGTCGTGGACATCGCGGCAGGCCCAGGCCAGTTCGCGGGCGTGGTGCGGCATCAGCGGCGACAGCGCCAGGCCGGTGCCGTCGCACCGGGCGCGCGCCGGGTCCCAGCCCAGGCGGGCGGCAAAGCAGCTTTGCCAGTCGTTAATGCGCGCGCGCAGGCGGCGGGTTTTGGGGTGGTCCGGCTCCACGGCCTCCAGCGCGGCGAGGATGTCTTCCGCGCGCGGCGCGTCGCCGGTGAGCATTTCCAGCAGCGCCAGGTTGTGCAGCGCCGGGGCCGGGTTGGCGGCCTGCGGCAGCGCGTCCAGCAACGCCGCCCGCGCCACGCCGTAATGCGCGAAGCGCATGGCGAGGCAGCCTAAAGAAAATGCGTGCGCCTCGCCGGGGCGGGCGCGCTGCCAGGCCTGCTCCAGCGCCGCCAGCCAGGCGGCGCGCTGGGCCGGGTCTATCTCCTGTTTTTCCAGCTCTTCCATATGCCGCGCCAGATAGCGCGGGTTGCAGCCGGCGCGCTGGACTGCCGCCAGGCTGGCCGCCTCGTCGCCGAACAGCGCGTCCGCCTGCCAGCCTTGCGCCGCCAGGCGGGTGAGCGGCCACGGCGCGTGGCCATCTTGCAGCACGCCGTGCAGCAGCGCGGCTTGCTCGCCCGCCCGCCACAGCGCGCGCAAGGCGGGGTGGCGGCGGACGATGGCTTCGGCATTGAGCGGCAGCGCCGCGTCCAGTTCTGCCGGCAGCGTTTGCGGCGGCGCGGCGGCGTAAGCCAGGTCCGCCAGATGCACCAGCACGCCGTCCGGGTGGGCGGCGCTTAGGGTATCCAGGTGGGCAAATAGCGTGACCGGCAGCGCGGCCACGCCGCAGTCGGCGCGGCCTTGCTGGCGCGCCGCCAAGGCTTGATCGGCCGCGTCGTCGAACAGCGGCGGCAGCTCCGGTTGCGGCAGCGGGCCGCCGACGGCGATCTTGACTGGTTCGGCGGGATAGTCCGCGCGCGGCGTCAAGCGCCAGCGCGGGCCGTCTTCCGTCATCGCCACCCGCGCCTGCCAGGCTTCGCCATAGTGGTTCCAGGCGATTTTGGCCGGGCGGCGGCTGTAGTGGCCGTGGGCGATCAGCGCGGCGTGGCGGCCGGCTTGCGGGGCCACGTCGCCGTCCGCGATCTGCCAGTGGCCTTGTTGTATCAATTCGGCGATGTCGTCCTGCTCGGCCACGTGCGGCAAGGCGTGGTAGAGGCGGAACACGGCGGGCGGCATGCCCAGCTCGCCGGCTTCGTCCAGCAGGTTGCGCCACAGCTGCCAGGCGTAAGCGCCGTCGTGGCTGCCGGGCAGGTGCACGGTGACGGGCGCGTCCGCATCCGCCGCGCCGTCCAGCAGGAAGGCCAGCAGCTGGCGCGCGGCACAGAGCGCGCCGCCGCCCTCGTGCGCCAGCGCCGGGGCCAGCCGCGCCGGGCTGTCCGTCCACAGGCCGCTGTCCTCGCTGGGCAAATCCGGCGCGCCCTCCGGCGCGGTGGAGACCGGCGGCGGACGGCGAGCGATGGGCTGCGGGTTGTAAACGGGCTGGGCCGGCGCGGGGCGCGGCAAGAGGCGCAGCGGGTGCACGGAGGCGGTGTGGGCGGCTTGGCTCATGATGGGCTGGCGGAATAAGGCCCGGGCGGGCGGGTGGGGCGCAGGCTGCTGCCTGGCGCGGGGACTGTCCGGCCACTATACGCCAAAGCGGCGGCTTGCCCAGCCGGGCGCGACACAGGCGGTGGAGCGGGGGCGGCATGCGGGGCGAAGTTGAGCGCATCATGGCAGCACGCTCTTCCCCGCCGCCATCGCGCGCCCCTTCTCTTCTGGTACGCCTCATGCACGCCCTCCCCGCCACACGCATCCAGCATCGCTACAGCTACGTCAACGTCCTCATGCCGGACCCGCCCAACCTGGCCGGCGTGGTCAAACCATACAAGGTGGGCCAGCGCATGGACGCCCGCCTCAACCCGGACGACGTGGTGGTGGGCAGCGCCACCGGCCCCAACTGGACCTGGATGCAGGCTTTGCGCCAGCGTTACGCCGCCGCCAACGTGGTGCGCGGCCATTTGCTCAATCACGATCTGGGCGGCCGGTCGGTGGAGGAGAATCTGTACCCGATTTCCACTTCCGCCAACGGCGAGCACAGCCGCAACGTGGAAGTTCACGTCAAGGAAGCGCTGGCCGATACCAAGCGGCTGGCTTGGGACCAGCCGGTGGAGTACTCGGTGCAGGTGCAGGAAAACGCCGCGCACGACCCGGCAGCGGCCCGCTTTGTGTGCGACTGGGAATACGGCCCCAGCGGCGGCCGCGTGGCTCAGACCTATACCGTGACATCCAATTTGCAGCTGGGGTCGGCCTATTCCGGCCGCGCCACCGGCCCCAAGCTGGCCAGCTGGGACCACGACAAGGGCGGCAGCCTGGCGCAGGAACGCATCGCCTTCGCGGGGCTGAGCCCCAGGGTCAGCGCCGAGTGGCACGATGCCACCAACCCGGCCCCCGCCCTGGAACCCAGCGTGGAAGCGCCGGGCGGCCACGGCGGGCTGCCGGATTGGTGGAAAAACAATCAATGGACGCTGGAGAGCTGGGCCAAAGCGCCGCTGCTTGAGGCGCTGGCGTGGATGGACACGCAAAGCGCCCAGGGCAAGGACACGGCGTTTTCCTTCGGCACGCTGCCCCGGGCGGAAGCGGAAGACATCGTGGATGCCTGCGCCACGCCCAAAACCGGCCAGCCGCTGGCCGCGTCGGTTTGGAACCGATACTGGAAATGGCTGCAAGCCGACGGCGCGCGGCGCGGCTGGTTCTTGTCCAACTACGCGCTCGTCAAGCCGGACCCGGCGCGGCTGGTGCCCGACTTCGTCCAGTGGGCCAAGGATGAGCTGCTGACCTGAGCCGCGCGTCTCGCCGGCGCGACAGCAAGCGCGGCGGCATGGCACAGCCTGTGTAGCAAATTGCGACACTCACCGCGCCGCGGCGGGCCGGACTCAAGCGCCAGCCACAGGGCGACGCTGGCCAAAGCCTTGTCAAACCAGCGTTTCCGGCGAACCCAGGCGCGCTTTCATCCACCAGGTTTTGCTTTTTGCAGCTGTAAATGATAATTGAGTTTTAATTTAAGCAATGCAATGATATCGGCAATTTGATATCGCTTGCTTCCACCACCCGCCTACCTCATGTCACGGATCACTGCCATGGAACTTTCGGTCTACATCCACTGCATCGGCGATGAAACCGCCGCCCGCCAATTCGGCGTCGCCATCCGCACCGCCAGCAGCTGGCGCAGAATGGAGCGCGCGCCCAGCCCGCAGCAGGCGCTGAAAATCGTTGAATTGAGCGCCGGCAAGGTGGACTGGAAGGGCATTTACGCGCCCTACGCCCGCCATCGTCTGCGTCGCGCCGGCGAGCGTTCGCTGCCCTCCTCGCTGCGGCTGGGCGACTGAAGCGCCTACACGCCCCGTGAGCCGCGGCGCGCCCGCCGCGCGCCCGCTTTGCCATAATCTTCCTGTCTTGCCGCCTGGGTTCCCGGGCGACGTCTTTCCCCGCCTTGCGCGCGGCCCCATGCCACATCCCCCGGCCTCGCGCGCGGGCATCTTCCCTTCTGGAAACCCGCCATGCCCACATTCAATCTCCACTCCCGCGCCGAGCTCAAAAAGCGCTTCTCCGCCGGCAGCAAGCCCACCGCCGCCGATTTCGCCAATCTGCTGGACAGCGTGCCCAACCTGGGCGACGACAAACTGGTAGCCAACGACGCGCTGCAACTGCAGATCAGCGCCGACGCCAGCGGCAAAACCACGCTGACGGCGCTGCCCGACGCCAAATTGCAAGGCAACCTGCAGGTTGCCGGCCCCGCCACGCTGGCCTCCGCGCTGACGGTGCAAGGCGCGGCCACCCTGAACGGCGCGGCGTCCGCCGCTGCCCTCAACGTGCAAAACGCCGCCGCCTTCAACGGCCCCGCCGCCTTCGCGTCCACGCTGACGGCGCAAGGCGCGGTCGAACTGGCCGGCGCCACTCACGCCGCCGATCTGAAAGCGGATCAGCTGACGCTGTCGTCCACCGCGCCGGTCAAGTCCATTCGCGGCAAGGACTTGCAACTGAGCGCCCAGCCGGACGCGGAGCTGGCCACCGTGGGCGCCATTCGCCAGTACGTGGCGGAAACCTCGCTGGGACTGACGCTGCGCGCCAGCGCCAAGGCAGTGGCCGTGGACTACTTCGACGTCAAGAGCCCGCCGGCCAGTGTGGACGGCGTGTTGCTGGCCAAGGGCGATACCATCTTGCTGACCAACCAGGGCGGCGGCAAAGGCCACCCCGACAACCGGCTGTGGACCTGGGGCGACGCCGGTTGGCAACGCGCCGCCGCCACCGACGGCGACCCGTACTACGAACTGGAGCCGGGCACCGCGGTGCTGGCGCTGATGGGCAACGCCAACGGCGGCAAGCTGTGGGTGATGACCGCCGCCAGCGGCGATCCGCAATGGGCGCCGCGCACCGACCTGGACTACCTGAGCGCCGGCGACGGCCTGAAGAAATCCGGGCTGATCATGCAGGTTAACCTGGCGGCCAACAGCGGGCTGGCCGCCGACCCTTCCGGCCTGAAAGTGGGGGCCGGCAACGGACTGATAGCCAGCGGCGGCAACGTCCATATCGCCGTCGGCAATGGCCTGGACGCCAGCGCCGATTTGCTGCAGCTGAAACTGGACCCGGCCGGCGGGTTGTCCGCCGTCCCGGCTGGTCTCAAGGCCAATATCGGCCCAGGCCTCGCCATCGCCGGCAACGCGCTTCAGGTGAGCACCGCGGGCGACAGCGGCTTGTTCTCCGACGCCGCCGGCCTGAAGGTGGGCGCGGGCAACGGACTGGTGGCCAGCGGCGGCAGCATCCACGTGGCCGCCGGCAACGGCCTGGACGCCAGCGCGGATTTGTTGAAGCTGAAACTCAACTCCGCTGGTGGGTTGATCGCCGACGCATCCGGCTTGCAGGTAAGCGCCGGAACAGGCCTGACAGCGGGCAGCTCGCTGGCGGTAGACACCAACTGGCTAAACAAAACCTGGCTGCCGCAGCGAATCGCGATGGTGGCGGAAGGACCAACGTCGGACGACACCTTGGCGCGCGTGAATCAGGCTTTGGCCGCCGGCGCGCTGCTGGTCGGCACTTACCGGAGTTGAAACATGGCCATTTATCAAAATGGATCGACTCAATGCGTTCCATCCATCTATGGACCGACATCCGCCGGGACAAAACGACTAAGCGCCGTCTATGCCCAAGTATCGGGGGCCACTTGCCGTATTTATGAAGATAGCAATCTGGCGGTTTTTGTTAATGCGGCATATCACTTCATCAGCAACAACGAAGCAAATGAATCATTGAACGTTAGGAATACGCTAGTCCGCAACGGGCTCGGTGGATTCTCCGTGTTTGACAGCATGACGACCTCAGGCCAACTCTTGGCGCTAGCTGGAAAAAAATATCTGGTGATTCCTGATTTGGAGCATGGCGATTTGCTTGCCGACCTTGGTAATAATGCTTTAAGTTCTTTGCTGAATTTTGTTGGTCGGGGTGGTCATTTGCTGCTTTTCCACACAGGCACATGCACTGTCCGCCTGATGGAAAACTTCGATATGAAAATCTCTTCAATACTGCCAAGCGGCGATTTCAAACGAACTTCCGAATCATTACCAGGTTTGCCTGCCAACCTTCCAGATAGTTTGGTGTTCGCAATGAATCCACCCAGTTGTAGTAGCATCATGGCTCTTAAAATCTCCGATTCGAACAGAACAGCCTACACAGTTTTGTACGGCAATAGCGACAATGCCGGGGTTCTAAGTTTTACTTATGGTCAAGGGCGAGTGAGTTATCTGGGTTGGGACTGGTGCGGCAAAAGCAACGCCAACTGGGAAGCCGTGTTGATTGGTTTGCTGCAGGTTTAAGCTGTCACTCGGACTGACATTCAAACCCGCTGTGATTTGCGCGCCGGTCCGCTGGGGGAGCGCATGGCGTCCATGCCCCCCGCCAGTCCGCACACCGCCCGTGAATCGCCAATGCGCCGGCCCCGCTCCGCTCTGACATAATCTGTTTGCCACCCTCGCCCTGGTTCCAAGGCGAAATGCCGTCCCATCTCTTATCCCGATTCGGTCACTCGCCCTGCCAGGTCCAGGGTGGCTTCCCCCAGCAACCTCCAGATTCGACACCGCCATGCCCTGCCATTCATCCCCAACGCCTTCCGCCGTCGCTCTTCGCCAGGAATGGGCCGATGCCTGAAGCCGCGCGTCCCGCCGATTACGACCGCCGCTTGCAGGCGCTGGAAACCGCCATCTCCGAGCTGGCGCGCCAACGCGAGGCCCAGCAGCGCACGCTGGACGAACTGCACGCCGTGGTCAACGACCTGCGCGACTTGCTGCAAGCCTGGGAAACCACCCGCGGCGCTTTCCACCTGCTGCGCGCGCTGGGCAACGCCGCGCGCTGGCTGATCACCGTGGCCGCCGCCGTGGCGGCGCTATGGCTGTGGATGAAGTCCAGCTTCAAGTAGCCGCGCCTTTTTTTTCCGATTTCGCCGCCAGCGGGCGGTTTTTCCTCCGAGGTCATGATGCTTATTTCGCTTATCCGACGCGCGCGTCTGCCGGAACGCTGGCAGCGCCGACTGCAAGACTGGCGCCGCGATTTGCGCGGCGACCTGGTTCGCCTGGCCTGGCTATCGCTGGTCGCTGGCTTCAGCCTGCTGGCGCTCAACCGGCTGCCCTGGGCCGGCACCCCGGGCGACCTGCTCTCCGCGCTGGCCTTCGTGCTGGCGGCGATGACGCTGCTCAGCCACGCGCTGCGCCGCATCCTGCTGCCGCGCGTGCAGTTGGGCGAGCTGGCGGTTTGCGCCCAGCGCGAGCCGCTGTCCGCCGCCATCGCCTTCGCCGCCGTCCTGCTGTTCAAGGCCTGCCTGCTGTTCGCCTTCGTCCTCTTGTTCATCATGCCCGGCCACGCGGCCGCCCTGCCCGCCGGCTTGCCCGCCAACGCTTACCGCAACTTGCCGCTGGTGCTCAGCGAGCAGCGCTCCCTGTGGCCGGATCATCCTGCGCCTTCGGTGCTGGCGGCGCAGATCGAACAGGAAACCTGCCCCTCGCTCGGCTCGCGCCAGTGCTGGTCGGAGCGCGCCGAGCTGAAGACCGCGCGCGAACACGGCGTGGGCCTGGGCCAGGTGACGCGCACCGCGCGCTTCGACACCCTGGCCGATCTCAAACGCCAGCACGGCAAGCTGCTGGCCGGCTGGTCGTGGAGCCGCCCTTACGACGCGCGCCTGCAAGCGCGGGCGCTGGTGCTGCAGGATAAACGCTGCTATCAGCCTTTGAGCGGCGTAGCCAACGCCGAAGAACGGCTGGCGATGGCGCTCAATTGCTACAACGCCGGCCCCGGCATGCTGGCCATCAGCCGCAGCCGCTGCGCGGCGCAAACCGGCTGCGATCCGGCGCGCTGGTTCGGCCACGTGGAGCGGGCGGAAGGGCCCAGCCGCCGCGTCGGCTACGGACAGCGCTCGTTCTACACCATCAGCCGCGAATACGTGTCCAACATCATGCTCAAGCGCCGGCCGCGATATCACTTTCTGGACGCGCCGAGGCCGGCATGATGGGCCGCGTGCTGCTAGTGGCCATGCTGGCTTTCATCGCCGGCGTGATGCTGGGCCGCGCGCGGGCGCAAGACCAGGCCCTGCGTCAGGGCGAAGCGCAGCGCGAAGCCTGGCTGCGCCGCTGGCAGGAGCAGGAGCGCGGCAACGCCGCCCTGGCGCGCCGGCTGGCCGACGAGGCCCTGCGGCGCGAATCCGCCGTTCGATCACTGGAGCGCAATCTTGAAGACTATCGCCATCGCGTTCGCCAGCGCGTGTTGCTGCCTGGCGCTTGGCGGCTGCAGCACGACGCCGCCGCCCGCCTGTCCGCCGCTGCCCAGCCCGCCGCCGACACTATTGACGCCGCCCGGCCAGTTGATGACCTTGCCGCCCTGGAAACCGTCACCGGCAACTACGTCCAATGCCAGGAATGGCGCGCCGCGCTGATAGGCTGGCAACAATGGCATCGGCAGCTGGCCGTGCCGGCCGCTTCGCCATGAAGCGCCGAAACCAAAAGCGCTGCCGCTTGGATAGCGGCAGCGCTTGTTTTTTGGAGTGTAGCAAGTTGCTACGCTTTTTCGGCCAGCAGCGCCTGCAGGAATTGTTCCAGCCTGGCGGCTTCGTCTTCGCTCAGGGCGCTGGCTTTGAGCTTGATCGACAGGTGTTTCTCGTCGCGGGTAAAGGTGCCCACCGCTTTGCCGGCGCGCGCAAGCTTGGTGCTCAGGCGCTCCACCGGCGCGCGGGATTCCGCCGGCGCGTGCAGCAGGCGCTGCACATAGGCGGCGAACTTGCCTTGCTCCAGCTCGCCCTGTTCCAGCGCGCTCCAGGCGCGATCCAGCGCCGAATCCAGCGCTGGGCCGTGATCGACGTGGTCCAGCAGGCGCTTGAGTTCGCTGGCCGCGGCGCGCGACATCAGTCGCGGCGCATGCTCCAAGCGTTCGCGCAGCCGGGCGGGCAGGGCCTCGAAGGCGAAATAGCGGTACATGTCTTCGCGATTCATGCCCAGCGATTCGGCCAGCTTCTTCTTGGAGGGAAACAGGTTCTCGATCCGGCGCAGCGCCTGGCCGATTTCATAATCGGCCAGATCCTGGCGATCTATGTTCTCCACCAGGGCCAGCACCGCCATGTCGGCGTCGGCGGACGACACCACGATGGCCTCGATGCTGCTCTTGCCGAGCAGTTCGTGGGCGCGCAGCCGGCGTTCGCCGGCGATCAACTGGTAGCGGTTGCCGTGCCGACGCACGCTCACCGGTTGCAGCAGCCCGGCTTCGGCGATGGAGGAGGCCAGCGCGTTCAGATCTTCCAGCGGAAAGGAGCGGCGCGGCTGGTAGGGGTTGGGATCGATCAGGCCCAACTCCAGCCGCACGTGCTGGCGGCCTTCGTCGAATTCGGCCTCTTGCGGCGATTCGCGGTGGCGCTGGTTGTTCTCGGCCAGTTTCCTGGCCAGCATGGCTTTAAGATTCTTGGACATCTTGCTCATCGCTTGCGGTTTCTTCGGTCGGCGCGCGCGGGCTGAGCGCCAGCTGCGTCGCGATCAGTTGCGCCAGGGCGCGGAATTCGCGCGCCACCTTGGCGGAACGGTCCAGGCTATGCAGGCTGGTTTGCGCCATCGCCGCCTGGTTGACGCGGGTGCTGGTGGGAATGCGCACCGGCAGCAATTTGCCGATCTGCTCGCGGGCCGCGCCTTCGATCAGCCGGCAGACGGTTTGCCGTTCGTCGTGCTTGACCAGCAGGGCGCCCAGCAGCTCCAGTTGCGGGTTGATGCGGCGGATGCGCTGCACGTGGCGCAGCAGGTCGGTAACGCCGTACAGCCCGTATTGCGAGCCGGATTCGATGGGAATGATCAGTTGCGAAGACGCTGCCAGCGCGTTGCTGGTCAACAGTTTCAGGCTGGGCGGGCAGTCGATCAGGATGACGTCGTACAAGCCCATCAGCGGCGCCAGCTTCTGGCGCAGCTCCTCCGACGGACGCGGGGTTTCGTCCTTGAGCTCGTCCTCCGCCTTGCCCAGTTGCAGGGAGCCGTAGATCAGGCCGACGCCGGGGATGTGGTTGTCTTCGTAAATCGCCGACGGCAGCTTTTCCACCTCGGCCAGCAGCAATTCGGCGCTGGTGACCGGCACTTCGCTGGGGTGTTTCTTGCCAAGGTGCAGGCTGGCGTTGGCTTGCGGGTCCATGTCCACTACCAGCACGCTCAAGCCCATTCTGGCGAACTCCGCCGCCAGGTTGACCACGGTGGTGGTCTTGCCGCACCCGCCCTTGTGGTTGGCAACCGCGATGACTTGCGTCATTTTCGTTTCCGATCCCGTGTTCGATATCTTTCAATTCCGTGCAAGATACACCGGAGAATTCGCCGCGTCCAGTCCAGCGTCCCGCCTGTAGCAACTTGCTACAGCGCGGCAAAGGCTCGCCCTCTCTTGCGATCTGCTATTTACTGCCTTCCCGTATCACGAAAGATCTGTCCGATCATGGAAAGCTTGTTGCAACAATTCATTCAGCTCCCTGCCGACATCCGCCAACAATTTCTGGACTTGCTGCAGCATGAGGCGCAACGCGACGACGCCCTGGCCTTGTTGCTGACGCTGCCGGAACAAATCGCTCGCCAGCAGGCCAGGCTCAAGCAGGATCTGCGAACGCAAGCCGCGCTGCGGGCAAAAGCGGAGCAGCGCCTGGCGCTGGCCAGCCGGGTGATGACGTGCCGACAGGCCGCTGCTCCGCAGGTGCCGCAGTTGGCGCCCGAAACCGAGCCGGAGGTGCTGGACTGCGTCCCTTTGCGGCAATGGAAAAGCGATGGATTCAGCCTGGAGTTGCCGCTATTCGCCTTGTCGTCTCGCGACAGCGCCGAGCGCTGGCAATGGCAAAACCGGGACGGCAGCCGCAGCCTGCAGGTATGGAACGAACAGCGCGGGGGACGCCGGGCGCATCTCTACGACCGCGAGTTGCTGCTGTATTTCTGCTCGCAGCTATGCGGGCATTTCTTCGGAAAATCCCATGCCGGGCGCTCGCTTCCTTCCAGTCTCAGGTTCGGCATTTCCGCTTTCTTGCGGGAAACCGGAAAGGATGGCGGTGGGAAAAGCTATCAAGCCGTGTTCGAAAGCCTGCAAAGGCTGAGTCAAACCCGTTTCCAATACCAGCAGCAAGGCAAGCCTGTCGTCACGCATGCCTTGCTGCAAAGTTGGAGCAAGGAAGAGGGCGGCAAGATTCGCGCCGAAATGGCGCCCTGGCTGCTGGAAGCGATTCGGGCGCGGCACGTATTGAGCGTGGATCCGGCGTACCTGCGCCTGCGCAAACCGCTGGCGCGCAGGTTATACGAGTTGGCGCGCAAGCATTGCGGGCATCAGCCGGAATGGCGCATCGGTTTGGACAGCTTGCATCTGAAATGCGGGAGTTCGTCGTCGCGGAGGGAATTTCGTCGCATGCTGAAAGCCTTGCTGGCGACGGAGGTTTTCCCTGGTTATCAGCTGGGGCTGGACGAGCGACGCGATCAGTTGCATTGCCGTAACCTGAATGCCTCGCCGGCGGTATTGCACCCACGCTTGAGACGGGTGTTGCTGGCGAGAAAAGGGACTTTGCCCACGGCGGTTTCAAAAATCACGGGGCGATAAACACTGCCGGCTGGGGGCTTGCCCACAAATGCGGCTACATGGGTTTGATTTCGCTGAAGATTTACATAGCATAATTCACGCGCGGTGAATTAACTTTAAAGCATTAATGCGGTAACTCGCAGAGAAAATCTGACAGGCGACAAGCTGTCTGAAAGGCGCGTTGCCTGTTCAATTGTAATGCAGATATCGTGCCTGTTTTGCTACTGATTCGAAGCATTGGAGTTGATGAATGCGAGCAACCGACCGTCAAGCACTGGGCTCGCTGGTTTTGCGGTAAACGAACAAATACAGGCTGTCCGCCAGCAGTTCATTGCCGAGCAAGGTCGCTTCGTCCACAGCATGATTGGCCAGTTTCAATCGGCGCAGCAGGATGAAAGCCTCCGACGACAGCAGAAATTCTTCCTGCATCGCCTTGGCCGAAGATTTGTCCAGTTTGTTGTAGCGCTCGTAGCCGGTGGCGATACGCAACTCCCGTTCGTGTTGCAGCGCGGCTTCAGCCTGGGCTTGACTCTGGGCCATGAACTCGGTCTGGACTTCGGGTTTTTCCTGTTTTTTGGGCTTGCCGGCGGTTTTGGCTACAGGGGGGCTAGCTTCGAAGGGAAGCATGGGGGTCGCGCTTTCCTTGGTTTTATCGCCATCCTCATGAATGGAGATCATCTGTTTTTCAGCTGGAGACAGCGCCAGATTCTGCCTCAACGCAGTCATCAGATAGCCAGCTGGATTGCGTTTGATCTGCCCGGTACGTAACCGATAGCGGGTAAATTCGATGGCGTTGGCGATCCATTCATCGGTCCAGACGTCGCGGTGTTCCGATATTTCATTGATCGCGCGCGATGACAGCCGGAACTCTTCCGTCAGCACGCGATAGATTTCCTGAGCTTCCTTCAAGGATTCCAGAGCGAAAATCTTGCCTTCTTTTTTCTTCAGATGAAAACGAATTTGGTCGATTTTTCTTGAGCGGGGAGTCGTCCCTCGGGTTTCAAAAGAAATTTCGATATCGGAAACCTCGTTGATCTGCCGGATTGCAGGGTCCAGATAATCGCGTTTGAAATACTTGTAGGCAGCCTTGCTCGCGGCCTTTTCGCCAGGCCAGCTCCTGAGCTCATCAACGGGAATCCAGCCGGTCTGACCTTCCGCGACGTGGAGCAGAACCTGCATGTAGATGGCTCTGGCGTAGACCAGGGTAAACGCCGCCGCAATGCGCAAGCTTAACCAATGAGATGGTCCGGGTTCCTTGATATGGCGGACCAGCTGGTTGGGAACCTCGAATACGATGCGTCCGTTGTTGATGCCGGCAGTGCCCAGCAGTTGAACGGAAACCCATTTGCCGTGTTCGGTGATTTCTTCTCCCGGAGGCGTATCGGAGACAGCGATTACCGACTTTTGGCAATCCTGGATGACCTGTCGCAGGTACTTGAAATTGCGACTGTCAAAACGCATCAACCAGCGGAAATAGGTAAGCTCGACATCGAATACATTGGCGCCGGAACGGTCTTGAGCGACGATGAAGTAGGCCGCGTCGAGAAAGCGTTGCGAAGTCATGTTCAGCGCTGTTAGCTCAAGAAACAGGTTATTGCGCTGGAAACCAATGTCCTTGGGGGAATGCTGGATCGACAAACCCTGGCTGAGCATGTCCTCGAACAGACTGAGTGAAAGCTGGGAAGCGGTGGCCAAGCGATTGGCAGGCGCTTCAGTTTCCGGTTTGTCCGAGGGTTGGATAGGGTTTGTCATATTGTGCAGCTTCAGTTTTGCGTTTGGCTGACTCTAGCCTAGCTATGGTGAGCTGTCAAAATTTTCCACCTCACCTTTTTCTTGCCGACCTATGCATGCTGTTTTTCTTTTATTACAGACAAACCAACATACAAGAGAAGAAAAATATCTTTTGTTATTAGCATCTTAGCTTTGATAGGTGATAAACCTTGTGCCAAAAGTGATGGGTGATGTGACATAAGGTGGTGCTTTTTGTGTCCTGTTGTGAGGCTCTATGTGCACTGAAGGTGAGGCTTGGTGTGCTGAGGTAAGCGTTGGTGAGGAAGTATGTGCTGCTAGACAAAGCGCATGATTTCAACGACTTGTTAGCTAGATCAGTAGGTGAGGTGAGAGTTTATGTGCGATGGTGATGCTTGATGTGATGAGAGGTGAGGTTTTTTGTGCTTCATTTGATATGGGATATCTGCGTTTTTAGGTGAGATTTTTTGTGCAAAAAGGAATCCAGGTTGGCAATGGTGAGTGATTTTGTGCGCCGTTGAACGAGTCTGCTGGAGCTTGTTCAGGCTTGAGTCGTTTGAGGGTGAGGTTTTTTGTGCGGAGCTTTTGCGCTGATGGTGAGGCTATATGTGCGGAAGCTGCGATTTTCGCTTTTAAGGTGAGCTATTTTGTGTTGAATTGTCGGCAAATGCTCCCGGTGGAGAAGCGCTTTTGCAATTTTTGCCCGTAAAGGTGAGGGGATGTGTGCCGACTTTGGAAGTTGCCAGCCTATGGTGAGATTCTTTGTGCTAGTCGGCGGTGGCTAACAACGCTTGCATGTTAAATCCGCACATTATCTCTCACCATGACAGGTAGCGGATATGCAGGTGGTGTAGCAAGTTGCGACAATGCGTGATATTTAGGAAATGTTGCGTCGCAGCATTTTGCTGCCTGCGCAACTTGCGCACAAAATGGCTCACCATAGTCGCGCGCTTTGTCGATTTCATTGCCGGATCCCTTGTCTGGCTGGCGGGCTTGAATTCGGCGGCGGCGCTTGTGTTGCCGCAAGCTTTCCTGGCCGACTAGCTTTCATATGAATCCGAGGAAACGATTTCCGCCGGAGTTCGTTCTTGCTGAGGGCCAAGACAACGGTTTGTCGCAATTTGCTACATTTGATGATTTAACCAAGCCGGGCGCGGGTATCCGCCGCCGGCTTTTTGTTTTTCCGCCTTTCCCGATTCTGCCTGTCGCGGTCGAGTCATATCCCTGATTCGGGATTCCAAAAACGGGATTTTCTCAAAAACGGCGCATGAGTTTGCATGAGGAATGGGACTGTCTGGTGGCGACGGTCTGGATTTAGAGCAATCATTCCTATTTTGGGATGGCATTTCCCTGAGCTGGCACGCTGTTTGCATTTGTCATTTTTGTGATTTTGTGAAATGGCAAAGAGGTAAATGGTGGACATCGCGACAAGCATCGCCGTTCGCGCGGCGGTAGACCACTGGGCGTATCTGGTTCGGGACAGCGAGGCGAGCGCCTGCGCGTTGCGGCTGTTCTTCCCGCTGCGCCGGACATGGCGGCAGCCGCATGCTGGCCAGCGCGTGCTGATCAGCTTTCTGGAAAACGCCGACGGGGCGCGCGTGGAGCTGGTGGAGCCGCTTGCCGAGCACACCCTGCTGCAAAAGCAGCTGGCGGATGCCGGGCGGGACTGCGTGCCGTACCACCTGTGCCTGCGGGTGGACGATTTTCACGCCGCGCGCGAATGCATGCGCCGCCAGGGCTGGGCGACGCTGACCCGGCCCTTTCCCGCGCTGGATCCGGCCGAGCTGGCCAGCCATCTCTACCATCCTTCGGCCGGCATGGTCGAAATCATCGGTCCGGCCGCGCCATGATCCGGCTCGCGTCCATTCATCGCGGCGATGACGGCGTCGCGCTCTTGCCGCTGGAAGCGCTGGGCGAGACGCACGCGCTGCGTCCGGCGATGGCGCGCACCTTGCGCAAATTCTATGGATTGGACACGGTTCCGCAGAGCGCGCGGCGACACGCCGCCTTGTTCGACGAGGCGCTTGACGCTGCCCTGGCCGCCCATCCGGATTTGAGGCGGATGAGCGGCCAGCTCTGGCACTGCAAGACCCAGACGCAGAATACCCGTTGCCAGGATCCGTGGCTGGGCGCGCTGCTGGCCCGGCACGGCTTGCGCCGTTGGCAGGCGCAAAGCTGGAGCATGACCCACTGCGCCTCCGGTCTGGCCTTGCTCCACTATCTGCGCCGCGCGCCGTCCGCTGCGCCGGCCTTGCTGCTCACCGGCGAGAAGAGTTTCCACCCGGCCACCAGCCGCTTGAGCATGGGCGCGCTGGGCGAGCTGCCGCTGGTCGGCGTGCTGCGCGAGGACGCGGCCGGCTGGCGGATCGCGGATAGCGCGGTGCGGCATCTGCCCGCGTTCTATCCCAGCGCGGCGCATCTGCCCGAAGCGCTGGCCAAGGAACAGCAAAGGATTTTCCCGCAGGCGCTGCAGCGTTTTCTGGCGGATTTTCTGGCTGGCCGGGAAGCGCCTGACCGAGTGCTGCCCTACAACCTGAACCGTCCGCTGTTGTCGCAGCTGGCGCTTGGCTTCGGCTGGGGCGAGCGCATGCGGCTGGATACCCTGGCCAGTCACGGCCATCTGTTTTGTTCCGACGTATTCCTGTCTTTTTCCTGTTTCCCGCCGGCGCCGTCCGAGACGCGGGTCCTGCTGTTCGCCGCCGGGATGGGGCTGACGCTGGCCGCCGTCTGGCTGGAGCGCGGCGATTCTCCCACCGCTAGATGAAAGGAAGTTTGCCATGTCGCATCAGGACTATCTGACCCGGGTTGAACAAGCGCTGAGCGAAGTGCTGGAGCAGCCGGTTTCCGGCCTGTCCGAGGCCACCCAGCTGGACACCGATCTGGACCTGGATTCGGTGACTTTCATGCAGTTCCTGCTGACGCTGGAAGACAAGATTCCGGGCCTGATCTTCAACCCGGATCAGCTGGCGCAGACCGACTTCAATCGCGTCGGCTCCCTCCTGGAATACATCGCCGATCAACAACTGCCGGCGGAGGCCTGACATGTCGGCGCGTCTGAATGGCCGGGCGCTGGACGAATTGCGCGATCTGGCCCGCGCCCAGCCTTTGGCGCGCGCGCTGGCGCGGATGACCGCGGCGCTGGCCGGGCGCGAGGGCTATCTGTTGTGGCGCGGCCACGCGCTGTTGCCGAGCGAGGCGGGCCTGCCGCTCGTGGACGCGGCGGCGGCGGAGCGCGCCCCCGGCGAGCTGACCTTGTGCGACGACCCGCTGGCGGAAGCCCACGGCCTGCGGCTGGCCGTCGCCGCGGGCGACGAGGCGCGCGGCATCGAAGCCGGCGAGCTTGGCCTGTGCGTGCTGGCGCTGCGTTGCGGGCTGGCGCTGCGCATCCTGGACATGAGCCATCGCCATCTGGCGGAGCGCTGGAGTTTCGGCAAGAAAACGCTCAGCCATCAGCTGGTGAAGGCCAGCTTCTCCACGGTGCATGCCGGTCTGGAACAGCTGCGCGAACAGGCGCGCCTGCGGCTGGAGCAAGGCTGGCTGCAGGGGCTGGAGGAGGAGCAGCGCGAATTGAGCGAGCTGACCGGCCAGGCCGAAAAACTGATGGGCGGCCACGGCTATCTGCAGGACGGCAGCCACGGCGTGTCCTATCTGTCGATGCTGCTGTATTCGGTATATGGAGCGGAATGTGAAGCATGATCTGGGCCGACTGCTGACGCGGGAGCGCGAGGCTCACCGCGCGCTGGGCGCGACGCTGGAGCGCCAGCCGGCGCGAGTGGAGGCGATGCGCGATTTCGCCTTCGCCTGGCAAACCAACAGCATGGCGCTGCCGACGGCGCGCAACCGCCATCCCTTCGTGTTGCCGGACGGCCGCGAGCTGCGCCGCCTGAACACCCGCCAGCGCGCCGAGCTGTACGAGGCGCTGGGCTACCTCGACCCCAACCTGCTGTTCGCCGCGCCGGGCGGCAGCATGGCCGGCTTCGTGGTGGACGGGTTGGGCGACGAGGCGACGCGCGAACGCTTCCACGCGCATTTCGAAGGCGAGCTGTGCTGGACCTTTTTCGCGCTGAGCGAGCCCGCGGTCGGCTCCGACGCCTCGCGGCTGGCCGCCCGCGCCCGCAAGGTGGACGGCGGCTACCTGCTGGACGGCGAAAAATACTTCATCGGCAACGGCGCGCTGGCGCCTCTGGGCGTGGTGTTCGCCCGGACCAACGACGGCCCGTTGGGGCTGGAAGCTTTCCTGCTGGAGACGCGCGGCCTGGCGGGGTTTTCCGCGCGGCCGCTCGCCCCAAGCGGCTGCCCGGCCTGCAATTTCGCCCACCTGAAGCTGGACGGCGTATTCGTGCCGGACAGCCATCGTCTGGGCGGCCATCTCAAGCCGACCGAGCGCTTTTCGCGCTCGGCCTTGCTGACCTTCGACGCGCTGCGCCCCTGCGTGGCGGCCGCGGCGCTGGGCGTGGCCGCCAGCCTGCTGGATCGGGCCGAGGAAACTTTCCGGGCCGACGCGCGCTGGTTGCGCGCCGGCCGCGCGCGGCTGGAGGCCATGCGCGGGCTGCTGTTCGCCTGCTGCGACGATTTCGACCAGGGCCGCCGCGCCGGGCGCCGCGCGGGCTTGATGAAGGCCGCAGCCACGGCGTTGGCCGAAGCGCTGGCGCTGGAGACGCTGCACCGCGCGCCGGCCGGCGCGGCGCTGGACTGGCCGTGGCTGGCCAAGGGCTGGCGCGACGTCAAGGCGTTCGAATACACCGAGGGCACGCGCTTCATCCATTGGCAAAACGCCGCCGCCGGCTTCCAGGAGCGCGAACATGGCGCGCGCTGACGATTTGCCCGGCCGCGTTCTGGCCGAAGGTCGGCTGGAGGCGGCGCAGCGCGCCTGGCCGCTGGACGGGATCGACGCCGCCTGGCTGGAGGCCTGGCTGTGCCGCGCCGACGCCGAACCGGACTGGCGCTACGGCTACGCGCAGGAAAACGGCGCGCTGTTTCCGGCGGCGCTGGCCACGCTGCTGGCGAGCGAAGCCGCGCGCCATCCCGGCCTCGCCCTGCTGTACCAGCACCGCGGCGGCTGGCGGCAAAGCAAGACGCCGCTGCTGCAAAAGCTGCTGGCCGGCGGCGGCTTTCCCGGCCCGGCCTACGCCTTGCGCGCGCAGGAGGCGGGCTGGTCGCCCGCCGCGCTGGAGCTGGCCGCCTGCCTGCTGGCCGACGGCGTCCCCTGCCTGTTGCTGGACGATCTGACGCCCCGTCTCGGCGCCGACCCCGTCGCGCCCCCCGCGCGCCTGCGCTACTTGCTGCTGTCGGCAAGCGAGGCCGCGCCTTCCCTCTCATCGGAGCCGCAACATGCTTGAACATCGTTTGACTACCTCCGCGCCGCTGGCGCGCGGCAGCCTGTGGCCGGCCATTCTGGCGCTGGCCTGGCCGATGATGCTGAGCGCCGTGCTGGCCGGCGTGCTGCAAAACGGCCAGGTCTGGGTGCTGGGCCGCGACGGCAGCGATAGCCGCGCGCTGTACCTGTTGTCGATGCTGCAACCGTATTTCCTGCTGTTCATCGCCTTCATGGAAGGCCTGGCGGTGACCAATCAGGTCTTCAGCGCCCGCTCCGCGCGGCAATGGCCGCGCCGCCGGGTGTGGCACAGCACGCTGTGGCTGATCCTGGCCGGCGCGGCCGCGACGGCGATCCTGGCGCCGGCGGCTTCGCTGCTGGCGCGCCACGCGCCGACGATGGCCGGGGCCGACATGCGCGAAGTGTGGCGCGCGCTGCCCTGGTATCTGGGCTCGCTGCTGCCGCTGTTGTGCTTCGAAATCGTCAACGCCGGCCTGCGCGGCCAGGGCCGGACGCTGCCGGGGCTGGCGCTGTCGCTGTCGGCGGCCTGCCTGAACCTGGCGTGCTGCTACGCGCTGTTCGCCTACGGCGGGCTGGGCTTCGAGGCCATCGTCGCGGCCAACGCCTTGTCCTACGGCGTGTTCTGCCTGCCGCTGGCCTGGATTCTGCGGCGCGCCGTCCGCGACGGCGAGGCCGGCCCGGCGGCCGCTTTCCGCGCCCGGTTGCTGGCGATTCTTCTGGACGCCGGCCTGCCGGTGTTCCTCACCATCGTGGTGGCGTTCGCCAGTTCGGCCGTGGTGTTCCCGGCGCTGGCCGGCTTGAGCGGCGACAACAGCGTCGCCTTCCTGCTGGTGATCAAGCTGCGGATGCTGTTCGTGATCCCGGCGGTGGCGCTGGGGTCGGCGGTGGCCATTCTGGCCAACCAGCGGCTGGAGGGCGATCCGGAAGGCCGCGGCGGCCTGCTGCGCGAGGGCCTGCTGCTGGTGGCCTGCGTCTATCTGGCGCTGACCGCGCTGGCCTGGTGGCAGCAGCACGCCCTGATCGACCTGCTCAGCCGCAGCGCCGGCGTGCGCGCGGCGGGCTACCAGCTGATGCAATGGCTGCTGCCCACCTTCTTCCTGACCGCGCTGAGCACCATGTTGCAAACCTTGCTGGAGCAACTGGGGCGCGGCAAGCAGGTGCTGCTGGCCACGCTGGCGCTGGAGCTGGGCCTCGCCGCCGCCATCTTGCTGGCGATCGCCCAGGCGCGCGCCCTGGACTGGGTGCTGGGCTGCATGCTGGTTTGCGCCCTGCTGTACGCGGCGGTTTTCCTGCGCGAATTCTTCCGGCTGGCCAGAACGCCGAGCGAGGCCCGCCATGATGCATAGCCTGGGCTACCCCTTGCTGTGGCTGTGGGCTGGCGGCCATCAGCGCTACAACCGGCTGATGGCGCGGCTGGGGCGCAAGCCGCCGGCGGTGGCCAAGGTGCGCATCCGGCCGGAAACCCATTACCGGCGCGCGTGCGACCAGCTGCGCCGGCTGGACATGGCCCTGCTGTGGCGCTGCTCGCGGCCGCGGCTGGCCAGGCTGGTGATCGGCTTGTTCGAAACCGCGCTGCGCACGCAGGGCAAGGCTTCGGAGCAGCGCTTTCTGGACGGCCTGCGCCGCGAATGGCTGCCGCTGGACGACGGCGGCGCGCCGGTCTACCTGGCCGGCGATCCGACGGCCCCGGCGGTGCTGGTGGCGCACGGCTGGGAAGGCCGCGCCGGCATGATGCAGACGGTGTGCCAGCCGCTGCTGGACGCCGGCTACCGCATCATTCTGCCCGAGCTGTACGCCCATGGCGGGGCAGACGGACGAAGCGTCTCGTTTTTCGCGCTGGCGAACCAGTTGCGGCGGGTGGAAGCGCGCTACGGTCCGGCGCATTGCGTGGTGGGACACTCCGCCGGCGGGCTGATCGCGGCGCTGGCGATACAGGATGGTCTGCGTTGCCGGCGGCTGGCGACGATAGGCGCGCCGTTCAGCCTGCGTCGCCTGCTGCGCCGCCATTTCGACCTGTGCCGGCTGTCCGCCGCGCAGCAAGCCTACTGTCTGGGGAGTTACCGGGCGCGCTACGGGCTGAGCGAGGCGGACCTGGACGCCGGACGCTGGGCGTCGATCGCCCAACCCTGGCTGGTTTGCCACGACCGTTACGATCAGACGGTGCCGCTGGCCGAGGCCGAGGCGGCGGCGCTGGCCCCCGGCGCCAGGCTGTGCCTGACCCGCGGCGGCGGCCACCTGGGCGTGCTGCGCAACCCGCAGCTGCTGGCGGCGCTGCGGGCCTTCGTCGACGAGGAGCGGCCATGAATCCGCTGCGCATCGTCGATATCGGCGCGCATGTGCCGGCCAGCCGCCAGACCGTGGCCGAGGCGGCGCGCGAACTGGCCTTGCCGGCGATGGAAGGCCGGCTGTTCGAGCGTTTCTACGGCCTGTCCTCCCTGCCTTACGAAGCCGGCGGCAGCTTGTGGTCGCTGCATCAGCCGGCGGTGGCGGCGCTGGCGGCGCGCCATCCGGAGCTGGGCCGGAGTCTGGACCTGATCGTCTTCACTCACACCCTGCCGGCGATCACGCCCCTGCATGGCGGCCGGCTGGCGGCGCGGCTGGCCGCCATGCTGGATTGCCGGGCGGAGGTGATGGACCTGTCGCTGGGCCACTGCGCCACCGCGCTGGCCGCCTTGCCGCTGCTGGCCGCGCGCCTCAAGCCGGGCCGCCAGGCGCTGCTCCTGGCCGGCGAGCGCGGCTTCCACCCCCAGCTGCGGGTGCTGCCGGCCACCACCATCATGGGCGAGGCTGCTTGCGCGGTGCTGTTGCAGCCGGATGCCGGCGGCTTTCTGGTGGAGGGCGTGCACGCCCGGCACGACGGCCGCTTCTGCCGCAACAGCGGCCACCAGCGCGAAGCGGACGGACCCGCCTTCGCCGCCCACTACCCGACGCTGCTGGTGGCGCATCTGCGCGATTCCCTGCGGCGCTTCGGACTGACGGTGGACCAGCTCAAGCTGGTTTTGCCGCACAACGTCAACGCGCCGTCCTGGCAAGCCGCGCTGCGGCAGTTGGCATGGCCGCAGGACAAGCTGTACCTCGACAACATCGCGCGTTACGGCCACTGCTTCGGCGCGGACCCTTTCCTCAACTTGCGGCACGCCCTCGCCGAAGGGCGGCTGGCGCGCGGCGACCGGGCCTTGCTGGTCGCGGTGGGGATGGGCGCCACGCTGGCGTCGGCCTTGGTGCGCCTGATCTGAAGTTTTGGCGGAGAACCGCGGCCGATCGCCGGCCGCATAGGGAGAACGATATGCAAGACGCAATGAGTACCGAAGCGCGGTTGCTGCGCGAGGCTTGGCGGCTGGCCGGGCTGCCGGCGGACAAAGAGGCGGCGCTGAACGCCGGCGCGGCCCTGTACGGCGCGGGCGGCCTGCTCGATTCGATAGGCGTGGTCAGCCTGATCGCGGCGCTGGCCGAGCTGCTGGAAAACGAAAGCGGGCAGGGCGACAGCCTGCTCGATCGCATCGACGCCGAGCTGCTGTCCCGCTTCGGCGACCGCGACAGCCTGCTGGATTGGCTGGGCGAACACCTGACGGAGGCCGCCGATGCTTGAACCGCATCTGACCCGGGAGGGCGTGGAAGGACTGAGCTGGGAAGCGCTGGCGCGCATCGCCGGCACGCCGTTTTACGCCTACAGCGCGGCCGCGCTGCGCGACAACCTGGCGCGCCTGCGCCGCCATCTGCCGCCGGCGCTGAATCTGCTGTATTCACTCAAGGCCAATCCCAACCGCAGCCTGGTGCAAAAGCTGCGCGAGCAGGGCGTGGGCTGCGAGGTGTGCTCGCTGGCCGAGCTGGAAACCGTGCTGCTGGCCGGCGCGCGCCCGGAACATATCCTGTTCGTGGGGCCGGGCAAATCCGAACAGGAGCTGGCGCGCTGCGTCGAGCTGGGCATCAAGGCGGTGGTGGCCGAATCGGAACAGGAGCTGGACAAGCTGCAAGCGCTGGCGGCGGCGGCCGGCAAGATCCAGACGGTGGGCCTGCGCGTCAATCCCGATTTCCAGGGCAGCAAGGCGCGGCTGGTGATGGGCGGCAAGCCGCGCCAGTTCGGCATCGACGAAGCGCGTCTGGCCGGCCTCCTGGCGCGGCGGGACGAGTATCCGGCGCTGCGCTTCGCCGGCCTGCACATCTATATGGGCACCCGCATCCTGGACGCGCAGGCGGTGGCCGACAACACCGGCAACATCCTGGAACTGGCCCGCGCCTTGTCGACCGGAGGCTGGCGGCCGGATTTCATCGATATCGGCGGCGGCCTGGGCGTGCCTTACTTCGAGAAGGAGCGCGAGCTGGATCTGGCCGCGCTGGGCGCGGCGCTGGCGCCGCTGATCGCCGCCCAGCGCCAGGCGATGCCGGATACCGAGCTGTACATGGAGCTGGGCCGCTTCCTGGTGGCCGATTGCGGCGTGTTCGTCACCGCCGTGCGCTACACCAAGTGGTCCAAGGGCCAGCGTTTCGCGGTGTGCGACGGCGGGTCCAACTGCCATAGCGCGGCGGCCGGCGGCGGCAGCATGCTGCGCCGCAACTTTCCCCTGGCCAAGCTGGGCGCGGCCGGCGGCGAGCCGGAAACCTACACCCTCAGCGGCCCCTTGTGCACGCCGACGGACGTGATCGGCGAACAGGTCGCGCTGCCGCCGCTGCGGCCGGGCGACCTGATCGGCATTTTCCGCTCCGGCGCTTACGGCGCCACCGCTTCGCCGGTGCAGTTCCTCAGCTTCGGCCACCCGGCCGAGGTGCTGGTGGACGGCGAGACGGTGTGGCAGGTGCGCGCCCGCGACCAGTTGCAGCGCATGCTGGCCGAGCAACAGCCGCGGCTGTTGCGCGCCGCCGACGAACAGGAGGCCGCCGATGCGCTTGTGTGCTGAACGGGTCTTGCCCGAGCTGGAGCCGATCGGCGAGGCCTTCCGCGAGCGCTGCGGCCTGCTGGAGCGCTTGCCCGGCGCGCTGGACGCGCTGTGGGACGAGTCGCCGCTGTTGCGCGCCATCGCCTGCATCGGCCTGCCCGCCGAATACAACCCCCATCCGCTGGCCCTGGCCGGCGCGACGGACGGCGGCTGCCCGTACCCGCTGCATCTGGCCATCATCGAGCAGCTGTCGCGCTTCGACGCCAACGGGCTGATGGCCCTGCCCGGCGCGTCGCTGTCCACCCGCGCGGTGCTGGAGCTGGGCGACGCGGCGCAGCAGCGCCGCTTCTTCGAGCGCTTTCTGGACGGGCCGCACTGGACCTTTTTCGCGGTGAGCGAGCCGGAAGTCGGCTCGGACGCGAGCCAGGTGCGCTCCGGCTGGCGCATGGACGAGGACGGCGGCGTGCGCATCCGCGCCGACAAGATGCTGATCGGCGGCGTGACCCGCGCCAGCGTCGGCGTGCTCTATCTGGCCGGGCCGGAAGGCGCCGCGCCCAGGCTGGCGATGTTCGAGCCGGGCGCGCATCCGGGCCGGGTGGAAACCAGCCTGCTGCCCAGCCTTGGCTTGCGCGGCGCGGGCATCGGCCGCTTGCGCATCGACGATTGCCGCTTGCCGGCCGACGCCTTGCTCGGCGGCCACCTGCGCGGCCTGCAACAGGGCCTCAACGGGCTGACGCGGGTATTCGAACGCCACCGCCCGATGGTGGCGGCCATGGCGCTGGGCACCGCCCGCGGCCTGCTGGACGGCCTGCGCGAACACGGCGCGACCGGACTGGAGGGCTGGTACCTGCGCTACCGGGCGCTGGGCCGCATGCTGGACGAGGTGGCCGAGCGCTACCAGCGCGGCGAGAGCCGGCCGGCGGCTACCAGCCAGATCAAGTTCCTGGCCACCGAGTTCGCCGAGCGGACGGCTCGGTTGCTGGCGCACCGCTTGCCGCCCGAGGCCTGGCTGCGCGGCGGAAGGTGGCGTCGCCGCTACCGCGACGCCTTCGCGTTCGAATACATGGAAGGCACCCGCTTCATCCACCTGCAGCACGCCGCGCGGGCGTTCCGGCCGCAAGGAGGCCGCCATGGCGTTGACGCTTGAACATCTGGATTGCCGGGCGTTCGACGGGCTGGAGCCTGTCGATCCGGCCTGGCTGGAGGAGCGCGATTACTGGGAAAGCTACATCGCCGCGCTGTACCGCTCCAACGGCCTGCCGTGGAGCGAGGCGGACAGCAATGTCGACGTCTGGCTGCGCGCGCCGGATCGCGCGCCCTTCATCATGATGGCGGAGCGGCTGCTGCCGGCGCTGCGCGCCGGCCGCGACCTGAGCCGGGTGGCGCTGGCCATCGTGGCGCACTGGACGCCGGATCTGCATCTGGGCACCTCGGTCAGCAACTATCTGCTGCACGAACTGGGCCTGGAGACGGCGCTGGGTTTCGCCATCAGCGAGCGCGGCCTGTCCGCGCCGCTGTTCGCCGCCGATTGCGCCGAGCGCTATCTGCAGCCCGGGCAGCAGGCGCTGATCCTGATCGCCGACCAGAAACATCTGCTGTACCGCAGTCCGGATTTCCAGCCGGACGCCGTGCGCAACAGCGCCAGTCTGCTGCTCCTGGAGCGCGACGGTCCCGGCCGGCCGCTGGCGGGCTATCGCCGGCAATTGCTGACGGCGGGGGCAACCGTCTCCGACGCGCTGGGCCTGTTGCGCGCCGGCTGGCCGGCGTGGCCGGACGCGGCGACGTTGATCGCCGATCCGGCTTTGCTCGCCGCCAGCGGCTGGCGCGGCCCGGCGCGCCCGTTCGACCCGGCCTGGCTGTGCAGCGCGCCCTTCGCCGAGCTCGGCGGCGTCGCCGGCCCGGCCGTGCTGTTGCAGGCGGACGGAGACGCGATCTACGCGCTGGCGGCGGGGGAGGCGGCATGCGGATAAACCGTTTGCTGTGCCATGTTCCGTCGCGCCGGCTGCCGGGCGCGGACATCCTGGCCGCCGCCGGCGAGAGCCGCGCGCAGGCGCGCATCTTCGGCAAATTGTTCGGCTTCGAATCGGCGGCGGCCTACGCCTCGCCGGCAGAGGTTGAAACCGCCTGGCTCGAACTGTTCGGGCAGATCGGTGCGGCGGCCGCGCCGGACGCGGTGATCGAAGTGCGCGGCCTGCCCTTGCCGGCGAGCCTGCCCGAGCATCCGGCGCTGGCCGGCGCGCGGCGTTTCCGCATCGACCAGTTCAACTGCGCAGGCCTGTTCTGGGGGCTGGATCTGGCCGAGCGGCTGCTGCGGCAGGGCCGCGCCCGGCGCGTGCTGCTGCTGGCGGGCGAGGACAGCAGCGCCTTGCCTCCGGCGCATCGCTACTGGGCGGGCTGCACCCTGATCGGCGACGCCTGCGCCGCGCTGCTGCTGGACGCGGAGCCGGGCGGGGCGCGCCTGGAGCGGCCGCGGCTGGCGCGGCGCAACCAGCATCACCAGGGACTGTACGGCGCGCCGGAAGAGACGCAGGCCTTCTACCAGGCCCACGACGACATGGTGGACGCGCTGCTGGCGCAAATCGGTTTCGATGCCGAACGCGACGCGCTGCTGCCGCACAACATCAATCAGCTCAGCTGGGTGCAATACAGCCGCCGCCGCGGCCTGGCGCTGGAACGGATACGGCGCGATCTCCTGCCGGCTGTCGGCCACTGCTACGCGGCGGACCCGCTGCTGCTGCTGCGCCGCTGGCTGGACGAGGGCGAAGGCGAGGCGGCGGCGCTGCTGTCCATCGGCCTGGGCGCTTACAGCGGCGCCTGCATGGCGAGGCGCGCGTGATGCGGGTGCTGGCGATACGGGACAGCCGCGCGCTGGGGCGGGCCTGGCCGCTTGCCGAGCTTGCCGAGCGTTATCGGCTTTCCGAGCGCGATTACCGCATCTTCTCGCGCTTTCACCGCTTCGAGAGCGCCTGGCTCGCGCCCGAGGCCGGCTTGCCGCAACTGCTGGCGGCGGCGCTGGACGGCCTGCCGCCGGCCGCGCCGAGCTATCTGTGCTACAGCCATTCGCTGCACGACAACAGCGCGCGCGGCGGGCGGCTGCTGGCCGAGCTGGCGCGCCGCTACCGAAGCGCGCCGGAGCGTCTGGCGGTGAGCCAGGGCGCCTGCGCCTCCGGCGCGCTGGCCCTCAGATGGCTGCAACGGCAGCTGCGGCCGGGCGAGCAGGCGGTATGGCTGGCCGGCGAGAAATGTTTTCACCCGATGGTGCAGTACGTGGGGCAAACCGCCTGCTTCGGCGAGGCCGCGGCGGCGGTGCTGCTGGAGGCCAGTATCGGACCCGGCTGGCGGCTTGTGCGGGCGGAGAGCGCCGTCATCGGCGGCTTCGCTTCGCGGCTGGTGGCCACCAGCCGCGAGCAGGAAAACCGCTACGACCACGCTTTTTTGCCGGCGATGGCCGCACTGACGGCGCGCGCGCTGGCCGGCGCGGGCATCGGGCCGGAGGCGGTCGCCGCCATCCTGCCGTATCACGTCAGCCCGGTCAGTTTCGACCGGCTGGCCGAACTGAGCGGCATCGGCCGCGAGCGGGTGTTCCGCGAGCACCTCTACCGGCTGGGGCACTGCTTCTGCGCCGACGCCTTCATCAACCTGGGTTCGCCCGCCTTGGGCGCGGCGCTGACGCCGACCCGGCGCTTCGCGCTGGCGCTGGCCGCCGGCATCACCGGCTCGCTGGGCGCGCTGTTGTTCGAATATCGAGAGGAAGCCTGACCATGAAGCCAAGCCACAACCTGATTTTGCTGATCGACTACCTGCGCCGCGGCGCGCTGGCGCGCCCGGAGGCAACCGCCTTGCTGGCCGAAGGCCGGGAGATGACCTACGCCGAACTGTGGCGCGCCGCGCGCGCGCTGGCCGGCGAAATGGCGCGGCGCGGCGTGCGCCGCGGCGACCGGGTCTTGCTGTTTTTGCCCAACTCTCTCGAATACGCGGCGGCGTTCTGGGCGATCCAGTACCTGGGCGCGGCGGCGGTGCCGGTCAGCCCGGACACCAAGGCCGCCAAGCTCGCCTGGATGCTGGACGACTGCGAGCCGCGCGCGGCGCTGGCCGACGCCGCCTTGCGCGCCACGCTGGAGGAGGCCGGCGCGGCTTGCCGCCACCGCTTCGAGCGCTTGTGGCAGGGCGAGGGCGACAGCCTGCTCGGGCCGTGGCCGGAGGCGGCGGATGTCCCGCCCGGCGGCGGCGCGCTGGACCAAGACCTGGCCGCCATCATCTATACCTCCGGCTCCACCGGCTTTCCCAAGGGCGTGATGCTCAGCCAGCGCAATATGGTGGCCGCCTCGCAGTCGGTATCGCAATACCTGGGACTGGAGGCGTCGGACCGCATCCTGTGCGCCATTCCGCTCACCTTCGATTACGGTCTGCACCAGTTGACGATGAGCGCGCTGGTGGGCGCCAGCGTGATCATCGAAGCGTCGTTCGCCCAGCCGCTATTCACGCTGGCGCGGCTGGTCAGGTTCAAGGCCACCGTCTTCCCCATCGTGCCCACCATGCTGGCGCTATTGGCGCCCATCGCCGGCCGCTTCGACTTCTCCAGCGTGCGCAAGGTGACCAATACCGCCGCCGCGCTGCACCCGGAGGCGATCGACCAGGCGCGCGCCATCTTCCGCAACGCCGAGCTGTTTTCCATGTACGGCCTCACCGAATGCCACCGCTGCACCTATCTGCCGCCGGCGCAGCTGGACGCGCGCAAGGGCAGCGTCGGCGTGGCCATTCCCAATACCGAGTTGTGGCTGGTGGATGAAGCCGGCCGCCGCCATACCCGCGCCGCCGAGGGAGAACTGGTGATCCGCGGCGCCACTGTGATGCGCGGCTACTGGAACAACCCGGCCAAAACCGCGGAAAAGCTGCGACCGGGCCCGCTGCCGGGGGAAATGGTGCTCTACACCGGCGACTGGTGCCGGCTGGACGATGAGGGCTATCTGTATTTCCTGGCGCGGCTGGACGAGGTGCTCAAGGTCAAGGGCGAGAAGGTGGCGCCCAAGGAGATCGAAGCGGTATTGCAGCAACACCCCGACATCGAACTGGCGGCGGTGATCGGCATCGACCATCCGGTTGACGGTCAGCGGCCGCTGGCCTTCGTCCAGCCGCGGGCCGGCGCGCTCAGCGGCGAGGCCGACTGGCGCGCCTGGTGCCAGGCGCGGCTGCAGCCTTTCATGCTGCCATCTCGGATTTTGGCGCAGATGGCGTTGCCCAAGAACGGCAACGGCAAGATAGACAAGCTGGCGCTGCGCGCCGGCCTGGAAACCGAACCCGCCAGCCCGGCGCTGGCTTGATCAAGGAAAAGCATCATGAGCATGGATGAATCGCGTTTCGAACGGCAGGTCATCGAGGCCATCGCGCGGGTGATGGAGATGGACGACACCGCGGGCCTGGACGGCGCAACCCGGCTGGAAGCCGACATCGGCTTCGACAGCGGCTTGTTCATCGAACTGCTGATGTATCTGGAAGAAGGCCAGCCCGGTCTGGCGCTGGACCCGGTCCTGCTCAACGCCGAGGACTTCGTCACGGTGGCGAGCGTCGGGCGCTTCCTCGCGCGCCAGCTGGCGGCGCAGGGCCTGCTGGAGGAAGCGTGATGGCCGACGCCGATTTTCGCGGCCTGTTCGCCGGCTTTCGCGCCTGCGACGCGCCGGCCTACCTGCACCCCGACGGCGACTTGAGCTACGACCAGCTGTTCCGCGGCGCGCTGGCGCTGGCGCTCAGGCTGGCGGCCTGCGCGCCGCGCGGCCAGTTGCTGCTGGTGGGCGAGCGCGGCCGGCGCAGCCAGATCGCCTGGTGGGCCAGCCTGCTGGCCGGCTGGACGCTGTTTCCGCTCGCCGGCGACACCCCGCCGGCGCGCTTGCGGCAGGTGGCGGCCAGCGCGGCGCGGCCATTGTGGCTGTGGAGCGAGGCGGAGCCGCCGCCGCAGGACGCGCCCTGGCTGGCGTGGCCCGAGGCGGAGACTGACGAGGCGCGGCTGGCGGCGCAATGGAACGCGTTGCTGCGGCTGCCGGCGGCGGACCCGGAAGACATCGCCTACCAGATGTTCTCCTCCGGCACCACCGGCCAGCCCAAGGGCATCGCGGTGCGCTACCGCAACCTTGCCGGCTTCGTCGACTGGATGCGGCGGCTGGACGCGGAGTGGGGCGGCGCCGGCGTGGTGAGCGGCATGGTGCGCCCCTGCTTCGATGTGTCGCTGTTCGAGATGTGGCTTGCCTGGCTCGGCCGGCAGGCGCAATCGGCGCTGGCGGCGCGGGACTTTCACAATACCCGCCGCTATCTGGAGCGCTTCGCCGAGCACGGCCTGCGCGCGTGGGTGTCCACGCCCTCGCAGGCGCACGCCTATCTGGCCGACCCGCGTTTCAACGCCCGGACGCTGCCTGGCCTGCGGGTGTTCCTGTTTTGCGGCGAAACCCTGTCCAAGCCGCTGCTGGCGGCCTTGTGGCAGCGTTTCCCGGCGGCGCGGGTATTCAACAGTTACGGGCCGACCGAATGCGCGGTGGCGGTCAGCTGCGCGGAACTGACGCCGGCCGATCTGGCCTCGCCGCTGCCCCTGAGCGTAGGCCGGGCGCGCCCCGGCGCGACGCTGTCGCTGCGCCCGCTGCCCGGCCTGCCGCCGGGGCGGGGCGAGATCGTCATCGGCGGCGAGGCGGTCGGCGCGGGCTATCCCGGCCAGTCGGAGCTGAGCGCGGCGAGATTTCGCGACGGCGGCTACCTGAGCGGCGACATCGGCAGCGTAGGCGAAGACGGACGCTTTTATTTCTGGGGCCGGCAGGACCGAGAGTGCAAGGTGCTGGGCGCGCGGGTGGACCTCAACGAAGTGGAGCGGCACCTGCAAAGCCTGCCGGGCGTCGGCGAGGCCGTGGTGGAGCCCTACCAGCTGCGCGGCCAGACCCGCGGCCTGCGCGCCTGGCTGCGCGGCCCGGACGCCGCCGCCCTGCCGGCGCTGGCCGCCCTGGCGGCCGAGGAGCTGCCGCGCCACCTGCTGCCGCGCTTCTGGCACGCGCTGAGCCAACCCGCGCTCAACCGCAACGGCAAGCTGGACCGCCAAGCCCTGATCGATCACCCCCTTCACCACGCGGACTATGTCTATGCGCCTGATACGTTCCCTGCTTGACCATCTTGGCCAGCCGACGCTGGCTCTGGCTGGTCCCGACGGCGAGTGCGGTTTTGACCGGCTGGGCGCGCGCGCCGGCGCGGTCCAGGCGGCCCTGCGCCGTCTGCCTGCCGGCGCCGTCCTGATCCACGGCCACAAGGAAGCCGACGCCGTGGCGGCGATGCTGGCCTGCGCGGCGGACGCGCGGCCGTTCTGCTTCGTCGATCGCAGCCAGCCGCCGGCCCGCGTCGAGCGGGTGGCGCGCATCGCCGGCGCGGTCTGCCTGATCGCCTGCGGCGAGCCGCCGGCCTGCGCGCTGCCGACGCTGCGCGCCGCCGATCTCGCCGACGCGCCGCTGTCGCCGGGCGCGGACGCGCCGGACGAGGCGGTGTTCTACTACATCTTCACCTCCGGCAGCAGCGGCGAGCCCAAAGGCATCGCCATCAGCCGCGGCAACTTCGCCGCCTTCGACGACTGGTACGGGCCGCAGTTGGCCATCTCGCCCGGCGACGGCCTGCACCTCAACCACGCCAACCTGGCTTTCGACATGGGCATGCTGGACCTGTGGCCGGTGCTGTCGCGCGGCCGCGGCGTGCTGATGCTGGATCACGCCAACAACGCGTTGCCGCGGCAGAATCTGCGCCTGATGCAGCGTTACGCCGCGCGCCTGCGCTCGGCGATGGCCACGCCGTCCTTCATGGCCACGCTGTGCCGCGACGCCCTGTTCCGCGCCGAGGGCTTCCCGGCGCTGGCCGATATTTACATCGCCGGAGAAGCCGCGCCGCCGGCCTTGTGCGCGCAGTTGTTCGAACGCTTCCCGGCCGCGCGCCGCTGGAACGGCTATGGGCCGAGCGAAACCACCTGCATGAGCCACACCCAGGCGCTGGCGCCGGAAGTGCGATCGGCGGCGGCGCTGTCCAGCTTCGACGCCGCCAGCGCGCATTGCCGCGTCGAGGTGTGGAACGCCGCGGGCGAACCGGTGATCGGCGAAGCGGGCGAGGTGGTGATTTTCGGCCCGCAGGTGGCGGGCGGTTATCTGCCGGCGTCCTTGCCGCAAAACCGCGCCTTCGGCGAGCGAAACGGCGAGCGCTATTACCGCAGCGGCGACGGCGGCACGCTGGACGCGGACGGCCGCCTGTGGCTGCACGGCCGGCTGGACCGGCAGGTGAAGATCAACGGCAACCGGGTGGAGCTGGCCGAGATCGAAAGGCGCGCGCTGGCCTGCCCCGGCGTGGAAGAGGCGGTGGCGATGGCGCATCAGGACGACGGCGGCGTCGAATTGCTGCTGTTCGTCGGCGGCGCGGCCGAGGCGGCGGCGCTGGCCGGCTACCTGGCTCGCCACCTGCCGCCCTACATGCTGCCCAGGCGCATCTTTCACAGCCAGGCGCTGCCCTTCAACCGCAACGGCAAGATAGACCGCGCGCGCCTCCTGGCCGAGGCCTCGCGCGCTCAGGAGGTCGCATGACGCTCGCCATTCCCGAGTTTTCCTTTTCCAGCCGCCAGTTGGCGGGGTCGGGCCTGCTGCCCATCCTGGACCGGGCAGTGGCCCGGCACGGCACGCTGACGCGCCTGCGCGACAGCGAAGGCGGCGAGCTGGTGCTGTTGGCCGACGCCGGCCACGCCCGCTACTGGTCGTCCCATCCGGAGAGCTTCATCAAGGACGTGGACCGGCCCAGCGCTTCCGCGGCCGTGGTGCGGCTGTTGCTTGACGACGCGCTCACCGCCACCCGCGACGGCGAAGAGTGGCGGCGCTCGCGCATCATGACCGCGCCGCTGGTCAACCACACCGCGCCCTACATGACGCGCGACAACCACGTCTGCGCGCGGCAGTTGGCGGACAGGCTCAAGGCCGGACCGACGCTGACCGAGCTTTCCGGCGCGTGCGATGCCTGGGCCATCCAGCTGGTTTGCCGCCCCCTGATGGGGCCGGGCATGGGCGAGGAGACCGCCACCGCCTTCGCCCACGTGTTCCGCCGCGGGTTCTACCAGATCCTGATGAAGGCCGCGCAGGCCGGCGACTGCCGCGGCCTGGCGCAAGATCCGGACTTCCTGGCATTGCGCGGACACATGGACGAGCTGACGCGCCGCCTGCTGGCGCTGACGCCGGAGCCGGACAGCATGGTCGGCCGCCTGCTCGCCTGGCTGGGGCCGGACGCGGACCCGGCGGAAATCCACCGGGTGGTGCGCAACACCGTGGTCGGCAACTTCGCCGCCAGCGCCGACAATACCAGCGCCGCGTTGCACTGGAGCCTGCTGCACCTGGCGCAGCGGCCGGATCTGCAACAGGCGCTGCGCGAGGAGGCGGCGGCGCTGGACTACCGCGACTGGGACATGCAGCGCGCGCCGCTGGCGCTGGCCTGCGTGCGCGAGGCGCTGCGCCTGACGCCGGTGTCGCCGGTGGTGGAACGCACCTGCGTCGCGGAAACCGAGCTGGACGGCTACCGGTTGGCGCCGGGCCAACCGGTGCTGTTCGCGCCCTGGATCGTGCAGCGCAGCGAGCGCTACTGGCCGCAGCCCTTGTCCTATCGCCCGGAACGCTTTCTGGAGCGGCCCAAGCCGGAGCCGGGCACTTATTTTCCTTTCGGCGCGGGCAAGCGCGTCTGCGTGGGCATGAACCTGGCGCTGGCGCAGCTGACGCTGGCGGTGTCGCTGCTGCACCGCGAGCTGGCCATCCGGCTGGACCCGGACAGCCGGCCGGTGGACCGCCAGCCGGTTTTCCGCAGCAATCTGCTGCCGCGCGGCGAAGTGCGCTTCGCCTTGACCCCGCTGTCGGCGCGGGCCGCGATGCCGGCCTGAGAGCGGAACATCGTCCCGTTTTCGGGATGGCCGGCGTGCCGGCG
>NJIE01000002.1 GCA_002213445.1 Xenophilus sp. AP218F
GTCACCGTCAACGCCGACGGTACCTGGACCTACACTCCGGCCAAGGACTACAACGGCGCGGACAGCTTCACCATCACCGTCAGCGACGGCAAGGGCGGGACGGACACGATTACCGTCAAGGTCGGCATTGATCCGGTCAACGACGCGCCGGTGGGCGAGGACGTCAGCGTCACGACGAAGGAAGACACGCCGATCTCCGGCAAGCTGACCGCCACCGATGTCGACGGCGACACCCTCTCCTTTGTTAAGGGTGACGAACCCAAGCACGGCAGCGTCACCGTCAACGCCGACGGTACCTGGACCTACACTCCGGCCAAGGATTACCACGGCTCGGACAGCTTCACCGTCACCGTCTCCGACGGCAAGGGCGGCTCCGACACCCTCACCGTCAAGGTCGGCATTGATCCGGTCAACGACGCGCCGGTGGGCGAGGACGTCAGCGTCACGACGAAGGAAGATACGCCGATCTCCGGCACGCTCAAGGCAACCGATGTGGACGGCGACACCCTCACCTTTGTTAAGGGCGACGAACCCAAGCACGGCACGGTGGAGGTGAAGGCCGACGGCAGCTGGACCTACGTGCCGGCCAAGGACTACAACGGCAGCGACCAGTTCACCGTTACCGTCAGCGACGGCAAGGGCGGGACCGACACCATCACCGTCAAGGTCGGCATCGACCCGGTCAACGATGCGCCGGTGCTGGTCGACGACAATGGCGATCCGCTGGGCGAGGACGTCAGCGTCACGACGAAGGAAGACACGCCGATCTCTGGCATGCTCAAGGCGAGCGACGTGGACGGCGACACCCTCACCTTTGTTAAGGGCGACGAACCCAAGCACGGCACGGTGGAGGTGAAGGCCGACGGCAGCTGGACCTACGTGCCGGCCAAGGACTACAACGGCAGCGACCAGTTCACCGTTACCGTCAGCGACGGCAAGGGCGGGACCGACACCATCACCGTCAAGGTCGGCATCGACCCGGTCAACGATGCGCCGGTGCTGGTCGACGACAATGGCGATCCGCTGGGCGAGGACGTCAGCGTCACGACGAAGGAAGACACGCCGATCTCTGGCATGCTCAAGGCGAGCGACGTGGACGGCGACACCCTCACCTTTGTTAAGGGCGACGAACCCAAGCACGGCACGGTGGAGGTGAAGGCCGACGGCAGCTGGACCTATGTGCCGGCCAAGGATTACCACGGCGCAGACCAGTTCACCGTCACCGTCTCCGACGGCAAGGGCGGGACGGACACGATTACCGTCAAGGTCGGCATCGATCCGGTCAACGACGCGCCGGTGCTGGTCGACGACAACGGCGCGCCGCTGGGCGAGGACGTCAGCGTCCGCACCCCGGAAGACACCCCCATTTCCGGCACGCTCAAGGCGACCGATGTGGACGGCGACACTCTCACCTTCTCCGCGGGCGACGCGCCGAAGCACGGCAGCGTCACCGTCAACGCCGACGGTACCTGGACCTACACCCCGGCCAAGGACTACAACGGTGCGGACAGCTTCACCGTCACCGTCTCTGACGGCAAGGGCGGCTCCGACACCATTACCGTCAAGGTCGGCATCGATCCGGTCAACGACGCGCCGGTAGGCGAGGACGTCAGCGTCACGACGAAGGAAGACACCCCCGTCTCCGGCAAGCTGACCGCCACCGATGTCGACGGCGACACTCTCACCTTCGCCAAGACCTCCGAGCCGCAGCACGGCACGGTGGAGGTGAAGGCCGACGGCAGCTGGACCTACACTCCGGCCAAGGATTACCACGGCGCGGACCAGTTCACCGTCACCGTCAGCGACGGCAAGGGCGGCTCCGACACCATCACCGTCAAGGTCGGCATCGATCCGGTCAACGACGCGCCGGTGCTGGTCGACGACAACGGTGATCCGCTGGGCGAAGACGTCAGCGTCACGACGAAGGAAGACACGCCGATCTCTGGCACGCTCAAGGCGACCGATGTGGACGGCGACACGTTGACCTTCGCCCAATCGTCCGAACCCAAGCATGGCAGCGTCACCGTCAACGCGGACGGTACCTGGACCTACGTGCCGGCCAAGGATTACCACGGCGCGGACAGCTTCACCGTCACCGTCTCCGACGGCAAGGGCGGCTCCGACACCATCACCGTCAAGGTCGGCATCGATCCGGTCAACGACGCGCCGGTGCTGGTCGACGACAACGGCGATCCGCTGGGCGAAGACGTCAGCGTCCGCACCCCGGAAGACACCCCCGTCTCCGGCAAGCTGGCCGCCACCGATGTCGACGGCGACACCCTCTCCTTTGTTAAGGGTGACGAACCCAAGCACGGCAGCGTCACCGTCAACGCCGACGGTACCTGGACCTACACTCCGGCCAAGGATTACCACGGCKCGGACMRSTTCACCGTCACCGTCTCCGACGGCAAGGGCGGCTCCGACACSATTACCGTCAAGGTCGGCATCGAYCCGGTCAACGACGCGCCGGTAGGCGAGGATGTCAGCGTCACGACGAAGGAGGACACGCCGATCTCCGGCACGCTCAAGGCGAGCGACGTGGACGGCGATACCCTCACCTTTGTTAAGGGTGACGAACCCAAGCACGGCAGCGTCACCGTCAACGCGGACGGTACCTGGACCTATGTGCCGGCCAAGGACTACCACGGCGCAGACCAGTTCACCGTCACCGTCTCTGACGGCAAGGGCGGCTCCGACACCCTCACCGTCAAGGTCGGTATCGATCCGGTCAACGACGCGCCGGTGCTGGTCGACGACAACGGYGATCCGCTGGGYGAAGACGTCAGCGTCACGACGAAGGAAGACACCCCCGTCTCCGGCAAGCTGACCGCCACCGATGTCGACGGCGACACCCTCACCTTCGCTGCGGGCGACGCGCCGAAGCATGGCAGTGTCACCGTCAACGCCGACGGTACCTGGACCTACACTCCGGCCAAGGATTACCACGGCGCGGACCAGTTCACCGTCAC
>NJIE01000019.1 GCA_002213445.1 Xenophilus sp. AP218F
GCCGCGGCGCAGGCCTCGTGGATCTGCTGGCCAGCGCCGCCGGCGCTGACCGCGCCAAGGCGGTGAACCACGGCGGCTAGCCGCCAGGCCGGCCAGGACCAGCTCGTCGTGGCCGATGCCCGCTCGCCAGCAGCTGGCCGTCGGAGTGGCCGCGGGGGGCACCGAGTGGATCTGCTGACTGTCGCCGCCGGCGCTGACCGCGCCAAGGTGGTGAACCACGGCGGCGAGCCACCAGGCCGGCCTGGACCAGTTCGTCGTGGCCGACGCCCGCTCGCCAGCAGCTGGCCGTCGGAGTGACCGCGGCGGGCGCCTCGTAGATCTGTTGGCCAGCGCCGCCGGCGCCGGCCGTGCCATGGCGGTGAACCACGGCGGCTAGCCGCCAGGCCGGCCTGGCCCACCTCGTCGTGGCCGACGCCCGCCCGCCAGCAGCTAGCCGTCGGAATGACCGCGGCGGGCGCCTCGTGGATCTGTTGGCCAGCGCCGCCGGCGCCGGCCGTGCCATGGCGGTGAACCACGGCGGCGAGCCGCCAGGCTGGCCTGGACCAGTTCGTCGTGGCCGATGCCCGCTCGCCAGCACCTGGCCGTCGGAGTGGCCGCGGCGGGCACCGAGTGGATCTGCTGACTGTCGCCGCCGGCGTCGGCGTCGGCCTCGATTTCGAACGGTCAAGCCTGTGGTAGCTGGCGTAGTCCGGGCCGAAAATCTTCCTGCTGCTGGTGGTAGGAGAATACAAAAAACCCGCCAAATGGCGGGTTTTGACTGGCTCAAACTACTTAAAATTAGATTTTAACCAAGCAGCTGCTTCTTGCCGTAATTTTGGAGCGTCGGGATTGTCGTTACAAACAACATCCCCGCTATGGCTATCAAATTTCCCATTCCAATAGCAGCCGTTTGGATTAGGATCATTCCACTTTGTTATGAGTTTAATAATGGCAAATTCTTTCTTGGAAGATGGGTAATTCCACTCGACGATATCCCCAACTTCAATTTGACCTGCTTCGGCTAAGCCACCAAACCACCGACCTCCTTCCCAAAACCCGTTATGTAGCGCACCAAAAATAGCGTCTTTGGTCTTTGGAATGTCAGTTCCGTTTTCCTTACGATAGGATTGGTTCGCTTCCTTTAATATTTTAGGGTCGTTAACGGATACTACGAGTCCAAGTTGCTTTGTGCCTACCAATGCTGGATCGAATGGCGCAACGGTTGTGCACCCAGTCAGCATTATGATAGGAATAACAAAAAAGGCCGCTAGGCTAGGAATGCCGTTTGTAACGCTTTTGAGCAATTTTTGAATTTTCATGATTGGTTGCCCTTTGCATGCCATGGTAAACAAATTCATGTTACCTGCTGTGGGTAACACTGTCAAAGCAATTAGTGTTGTGTTGTTGTTTTGTTGTAAATTGCACTCCAATCGTGCTTTGAGAGGATAATTAGTGCGGAATTCCATTTTTTTACATATCGGCTCATTGGCCCTCGTTTGATGCCCGCATTCTCTGCTGCTTCGATCTGTTGCAAACCAAGCACATAGTAGGACCTGAGAGCATTACGTACAGCTCCAAGGCGAGGGCCAATCAACTCTGCAAGTGTCTCAAACTCTTGCTCTGTCATTTCTGTTCCTATATTTAAAAAATTGTGAAAAGTTAAGAGCAGACGGAGTCATTTATTTCTGGTACTACTAGCTTAGGCTGCATTTTCTTGTACCATGCATAGTTTGCATAAACCTTTTTTGCATATTTATATCGCTCCCACGGCAATCTATTTTTACCAGGGCCTGTATAGTAGCAGCCAACGCCATTCCAATTGAAACCGACACGGTCAAAGCAATCTCGAAGTATTTTTGCACCATTGTGAATCTGTAGGCAGGGGTCGCAATATAATTTCTTCATTGTAACACCCTGAGCTTCAAGGCGCTTCCCGTGCGCTCGCCAGTTTATCTGAGTCGATCCTATCGCAAAAGTATATCCTCGTTGGTTTAACCATTCAGCCCACGACAGTGCCTGGCTTATTGAGGCAGGCTGTTTACTCAACCATACCCCTTTATTTGCCACGGCGAGAGCTTGCGGACGGTGACCAGACTCAACTTGGCTTACCGCTGCGAGCAGATAGCGATCGATACCCGTTTCTTGTTCCGCAGATTTCCAGCAAGAATCTGCAAAAACCTGGTAACTCGTTAAAAGCGCAAGGGCAGAGAAAACTTTCATTTTCATAATCAACTCCAAGGTAGTTCCTCTTAGTCGCGATCCTGGAACCGGTTCCGATACCACCATGGACGAGCATAGATCCGATTGCCGCGGATCCAGTGCTGCAGCTTGGACATCAGTACCTTGAAAGTCAGACCGAACTTGGAGAGAATCGCGAAGAACGCAATGACTCCGATCGCCAGATACATTGTCATCTGGGTAGGTCGATACAACCAGATGAATAATGGAAGGTAGGCAGTGCAGGGGATGGTCAAAAAGGTAGGCTCACGCGATGCATGCCGCCAGATTGAGACTCGCATTGCGTTTCCTTAAGCAAATTGTTGCTCGGCCGTGCGCCTTTCAAACGCTTTACGGCCAGCCAATTCAATAAATTCTTCTTTGTCGATTCGCCCTGCTTGGTAGAGCGCCCAAGCCTTATCATCCAGCGTTGCGCCCGTCTTTTCGAGTTGCTGGCGCAGCCAAGGAGCCCACTGATCGGGTGGGAGGGCTTGAAGCTCGTTGCGGGTGTCGCGGTCAAAGATAAAATACTCGCGTACCGATTGGCGCCGCCCATCGACCGTTTTTAGCAGGCGTTGCACAGCAATGACACGAAGTGCACCGATCAGACGGGAGGCAATCGCAGACTGCTGGGCCGGGGGATATACCTGAATAAGACGGTTGATGGTTTCCGCCACCGACTCGGTGTGCGCGGTGGCATAGCACAAATGGCCTGTCAGGCCGGCTTCCACCATCGCGTCGATGGTTTCCAAGTCACGCGCTTCCCCGATGCCGATGATACTCGGCTTTCTTCGCATCGCGTTGCGCAATCCCAAGGCAAAGGAACCAATGTCACGACCGAGCTCCGACTGCGCTGGTTGTGGTCCAAGCCAGTGCGGGCCGCCAAGTACGAACTCGATCGGATCTTCATAGGTGATCACCTTGCGATCCGGAAAGACTTTCCCTGCGTAACCGTAGATCGCGGCTTGCAATGTGGTCTTCCCAGAACCAGTCGGGCCACAAATGATTACCAGTCCCATGCCTGGATACATTGCTTCGAACAGGTCCTGCTCAATGCCTAACTTGTGGATGTCTGGGAGGTCTGGTGGGATGATCCGCATAGTGACGCTATAGCCTTCATCGATGTGCGCAATGCGAGCTTGGATGAAGTTGGTACGTAAGCGAAGGCGTTTGCCACGAGAAAAGCCTAGTTCCTCGCCACTGATTTCCAATGAGCGATCGGCGCCATGGCCGGCACGGAGGTTGCCTTCAACATCAGTTCCCCATATCTGGGCGATCAGCGGTCCGAGCTGCCCTTGCTTGATTGTGTGCGTGGATGATTTGATTTGGCGGCCATGGCGCTCAGCCCACAAATGGTCGCCGCCTTGCAGCAGAATGTCGGAAACTTCGTTGTCAGCACAGTGTTTCAGGAAGCGCAGAAAAGACTGCTTGGTGAGGTCTCCACTGAAAGGTTGAAGGCCATCTTGTTTTATTTCCATATCGAACTCCATACGCTTCCTGTGCTGCTATTACCATTGCTGTTATTGCTACTTGAGGTGGTGTGTTCGATAGTTGGAGGCGTGATCGGTGGTTTTATCTCGCCCGTCCAATCGGTCACATTGCCAGGTATTTTGACCTGGTTGTAGATGTCACCAATCGTTTGGTTTATATCTTTGTTTACGTCGTTGATCGCTCCATTGATTTTCTCGCTAGCGATTGCGCAAACTTTGTTCTTTATATTTTCGAAAATGTCGGCGATGGAGGGGAATTGCGGCGCAGTAATAACCGCAGTGATCGAACCGACACATTTGTTGAGGATGTCAGACGACTGTTTTTCCTTCTGTGCATTCGTACTCGCGGCTTGCGTATCTTGGTCATAGCCAGCCTGCGCGCCGCGCTGAGCTGCACCGCCACTACGGCAGGTGTCTGCCTGGCTAGTGCCGGCCATCAGCAGTAATAGCGCCAGCATGGCGATTCGATGGGCTGGTTTCATAGCTTTTCTCCTGATCATGTTAAAAACTGCACCGGCGACCGAGATCACAAGACCTTGCCGCCGGTACGCGTTATTACATACGGGGGGAAGCCGGGCGGCGCGCGCCTTGGCGTTGTTTCGCTGCAGGTGCATCTGCCGGTTGCGCGGTTTGGGCAGGAGCCGTGTTGCGCGGCGGACGATCCTCCCGTGGCGACTGGAAGCCCAAGCTGCGATGCAGCTCCGGATCCACGGCTTTATTCACACGCGCCTTGATGCGCTGGCCATCGATGCTGAACAGCACTTCATCGAAGTAGACGGGCTTGTTGTCGCTACGTTGATTGACCGCATTGCCGTGGCCAATCTGGGTCCAGTTCATCTTGTCGCCGTGCCCCTGCGCGGCATAGACCGCTAAGAAGGGCGGCTTGACCTCGCCTGTCGTTTCATCCGGCTTGCGCTCGACCATCCGAACCATGACCTGCTGCCGCTGGTCTCCGACCTGGATAAAGCCCTGCAGATAGTCATCACTGCCCTTGAACAGCAGAACGGTATGTTGAAAACCGTCGTCTTGCTTTACTTCACCGCGGAGAACCAGCGCGGGGAATTTGTCAGCTGCGGAATTAGCCATTGCACGCTCCTTAGAGGGAGATTGGGAGGATGTGGGCGGCAGCTCGCGCAGACGTGCGAGCGCACGTTCGCGAAGACTGTCGACCGTTGTCGGGTTCAGCGCAGCGGCTGCAAGCGCTGGAGGCACCGAATCGGGTGGTGGGCAGATCTGGCCCGAGGCATCGAACCAGGTAACGTGCTGAGCGCCGGGGGGATTACCCAATTGAGCGAGATCACGGCGCAGCTGGTCGGCAGAGGTGGCCAAGGCAATGGCCGCTTCGAACTGCCTGCTCCACCAATCCAGCGAGTTGACAGGGGTCAGGCCCCCACTCGAATGCGCGCTGTCAACCAGGCGCATTCCGTTCGCGGCCGGCGGCGAAGTGTGCTCGACTGCCGCCCAGGTATTGCGCATGACTTCCTGCGTTTCATGACGGATAACTTTGCCGGCCTCATCACGGATCGGAACCGAAACCTCGACCGGCTGCTGGCCAAGGTTGCGCAGCGTGACCTGGTCGCCCGCCTTCAACTCGGCTTCTTCGGCTACGCGGCGTAGATCAACTCCCCAAACCGTATTGAGCTTCCCATCGGAATTCTGCAAGGTGACGAAGAAGCTTTGGCTGTTCTCCTTGTCGTGCTGGTATGGGGCTGTACCGAGTTCGACGATGTCGCCGGCAAGTCGGTCTACCTCGATCGGCGGCTCCGTAGACTGGCTTGCCGCGGCTTCGGCCGCTGGGGTGGCCTGTGCCGGATGAGCTCGGTCGTGGGCCCACTCTTCGGCCAAAGTGGCGAGACCCGGTACATGCTTTTCCAGCAGCGCAATGTCGAAGGGCAACTCGTGCCGTTGCCAGAATGGATTACCGGTGTTGAGGGGAAGCATGTCGCTTAGTACCTGGCCAACATCGGTCAGGCGCTGCTGGTCGGCCTGCTTCAATTCCATCTTGAAGGCCTTGGTGTCCTGCTGCAGCGAGGCCAGCACATCCGCCTCGAACTGCCGTTGCTGGTCAGCGTCACGAGCTGTCGGTTGCGGAGGGAGGGTATCCGCCTTGGGTTGCTTGAGGTCACGTACCTGTGCGGCCTGTTCCGGGCTCTTCAGGCGGATCTCGATCTGATACTTGACCATGATCTCCATCGCCTTTTGTTTGAACTCCGAGGTGCCCGTGAATTCGAAGGCCCCGCCGAACTTCTCGCGCGCCAGCAGAATGGCGGCAAGGATCGCCTGCTCTTCGTTTTCGCCTTCACTGGTCATTACGAACTGCTGGCCATGGTCGACAAAGGCAGGCAGGTCGTTGACGTAGTAAAGCGCGCTGCCGTCCTTCTGCGCCTCCCAGCGCATGCTTTCCATGATCTTGCTGATGGCCGCCGCTGGGTCAAAGTCGTCAACCGGTCGCGGGCCTGCGGCCGCGAACCCGTTTTTGCTGACATCAATAGGCACCTCCAAAGACACTTCGGCGCGCAGTTGCTGTTGCTGCTGAGGAGCATCAATTAAGCGCAAGCCACCAGGATCGGTTACCACCAATCGCCCCTGATGTCTTCCCATATTGTCAGGGCCGCTGTCTCCCCACTCAATGCCCTGGAAGAGCAGCTCTGCTTTGAGTGCTTCAACTTCCACTTCTGAGATATTCTGAATATCAACTTTGGGAAGCACCTCAAACCGCAAGTCGTCAACCCTTCCCATCGCTTCGGGTTGTAGGATATTGGGTGATGCCGGTCGTTGGGTAAGTTCGCCCACCCCCAACC
Organism: Xenophilus sp. AP218F; assembly: GCA_002213445.1. Taxonomy (GTDB): domain Bacteria; phylum Pseudomonadota; class Gammaproteobacteria; order Burkholderiales; family Chromobacteriaceae; genus Chromobacterium. The sequence continues at coordinate 6,488 of NJIE01000019.1, forward strand.
GAACCACTTTTTCCCCGGCGTCCAGAACAATCGACGAGGCCCCTGCTGCTAAAGGAGAAAGGCCATTGAGTCCGAGTCTTGCAAGCTCTTGGTCTAGCTTTTTCAAAGAAGCAGAACCAAGTAGGTCTTGAGCGATGGGGTCGGGTACCTCTCCCACCAGTGGAGCCGCTCGTGTGGCTGCACGAAGTACATTTTCCAACCCAACACTTTGTCGAGCATGCTCCAGAACTTGATCTTCACGCGTGGCATTTTTCGACGTAGAAGAGTCGTCTGCAGTATTAGACGGACTCTCTGACAGGACCTGGGATAAGGAGGCCCGTTGTTGATATTCTTTGAACAGGATGGCTTCGGCGCCACTCAACGCGGAGCTATCCGATGTCGTTGGAGAGATCAGTCCCTGTTGAATGAGCGCATCAAGTTCTTCCTTAGTAAGCGGAACGGGGCGTTCGGCGCCGCCATGCTCGAACCAGCGATAGAACTCCGCAGTGGGCTCCGAGAAGGAGCTTCGGTCTGGACGTCTCATTCGGGACCGGAGATTTTCCCAGTCGGCTAGCTCATCTTCATTAAGAGGAGATAGAGCCAGATTAACTCTATGCTGTGTAGATGTGGGCTTTTCAACGTGTTGCTTATGCGGGCCAACATCAAAGCTACCTGTCTTGAGACGATCCGCATACAGGTAGGCCTCCAGAGCTTGCCCGACCTCCAGAAGGGTCGTCGCTTGGTCTACAAGTCCTTCTGAGCGCGCGTGCTCAGCTGCAACCAGGTAGCCTTCCCCCCTGGCAAGCGAACGAATTGCTTCGGAATGGGGGTAGCGACGATCCATTTCCCGCAAAACTGGTGCCAACCTCTGATTACGTCGTCGCTGGTCATCGGCATCAAATGCAGCCAATGCGGATAGACTAGCGCTCAGCTCGGCCTGTCCTTGATATTGGGCAATATCCGACGCAGCACGAAGTCCAAGGCCATTTTTCAAGGCCTGCACAACCTCCGAGGAGTCTGTCGCCTGCAGCAGATAGTTCTCGATATTCCGCATCGCAGTCAGACCGGTAAGGGAGCGGACTGGGGCTGACGGGGAACCTTGATCAGCCGCTTCTGCAACTGATCCTGCCATGACAGGCTGATTCATAGCCTCGACCTCCAGCCTAATCACCTTATTCAGGAGCTCGGCTGCTGGAGAACCGGAGTCGCCGCTATGGCGGTGAAGGTAGTCGACAAATGGCTTATTCGCCTCGCCTTCTAAAGCATCATCCAGAATGAAGGCGATAGCCTCCGAACTCTGGTTAGCGATAGCGTTGTCGAGCAGCTTATTGATGGCAACTGTGCGAGATTCGTGCTGGTGCAGACTGTCATTGAAGAAATTGAAAAACTGACGGAATTTACCATCCGCTTGACTTGAAGAAATGGCTTGGACGTCATCGGTGCGTTGGGCTTTTTGTGTTGTGAGCAAGTCTTTCTCTGCACGTCGTGTACGCCATGAGTGGAAGGCGCTGCGCGCCAGCTCGGCACTTGCATACGCTGTCATGCCCGCAACCATAGCAGCAGGATTTATGGACAACGCCCCCGTGGCGGCTGCGGCGGCACCAAGTCCCATTGCACCGGCTCCAGCCGCTAGTGGGCCTTGAAAGCGCCGCCGGCTTTTAGAGGACGATATTTCGGATTGACGTAGGCGGGACTTGGCCTGTTCAAGCCGTTCGGCAAATATGCGAATTCGTTCCATTGATGTCGCATGGGCAGGGCTGATGGTGCGCAGGGCCGCAGAGATTTTCTCAAGGTTAAGTTCGGACATGACCGAGCTCCTTACGCAAACTTTTGGAAGAGCGATTGCGTGTCCGTCAGCATCGCCCCGGCCAGGCTAGCCATGTCCGGGTTATCGAGTGGCTGACGGAGCATGTTTTGGAACAGCACCGTACGGGTGGCCAGGTCCTCCAACACCAAGTAGGCGCTGCTTGCCTGATCATCGTTAAAGCTGTCGAAATGCTCGAGAAGGGCATTGCCGATTTCTTCCATCCGTGCGAGTGCTTTGCCAAGGCTGGCGGCAAGCTGCTGCTGAGCCGGATTGACAGGGCTTGTCATCGTGCGTCTCCTTTCAGAAATTGCTATACACCGCGGACCGATTGTTGTTGTCCGTTGTAGTGCAAGTGGATGTCATGTTGATGGTATAGGCATTTTTTCCGTATAATATGTATTCTCCGAAAAAAAATACAGAGTGAATCAGGGGGCTGTGGTGAAACTGGATCATCTGGCACGCGACATTACGCGATTGGAACAGGCCAACCAGACCATGCGGTTGGCGAACTTAGCGCTGCAGAAAGGGGACTTGCGATCTCTGAAAAAGCTGGGGTTTGACGACGACTACATCCGTGAACTACAACGCAAGGGTGGATTCCGTTCATCACAAATACAAACAAATGTAGAAACCATTAGCTTTATGAAAAAATTGGCAAATGGCCGACAGGAATCTGCCAAAAGGCAGACAACGACATCGCCGACTGCTAAGATTGACAGATGACTATGACACCTAACGGCCAACTTCCCCCCTTGCGCGGAGCCGATTTAGAGAGTTGGCGTACAAACAATAATTTGAGCAAGCCCGCTGCTTGCGAGGCTTTTGGTATCCAACTCGCCCGTTGGGCGGACATAACTTCACCAGAGAGGCGGAACCAGCCCCTACAAGAACCTATCTTGGCGTTGCTGCTGTATTTGTATATACAATTTCCGGAAGCGTCACCTATCAACAAAAAACCGAACATCCGCAAGTTCTACTACCAGCTGGGCTTGCACGATACGCCTGGCGATCGTGAATTGTTTGCCACTCTGGTTGGCCTTACTACCCCATCTGCGTATCGTCTCATTATGAATGACGGGAATCCCAGTCGCCCAGTTCTGAAATGGGTAGAAGCGCTGCAACGCATGCAGTTGGAGCCCGAAAAGTGCCTTGAGACCATGAAAGCAGTGGTAGAACAGGTCGCAGTTAGACAAAATGTTCAGGATGTTTTGAACAAGGGATGGTCCAAGTCAAGTGAGCGATTACTTGGAAAGGCAAAGAGTGGCCCAGCATGAGGCGATCCAGCCAGAACATACAATAGAGCTGTCCACACTCTACTTTTGGGAAGGTCCCACACCCAGCGTAATACCGTTGAGTTCCTGTGGAATTCCATTAACAAGCCCGCTACCGCGGGCTTTGACAGCTTTTTACGGCTATCATGGTAAGCAGGCAGGGTTTGCCGCAGCTAGCGAATATGCATATGAGCGTAGGTTGAACTTTACTGTAGTCGATTTATGGATAGATCTACATTGCAAGATCGGCTCCACTGTACTGCGACCAGATGAGGTCTCGAAACAGGACTTCATGAACTTGCAGCGAGTGTCGCGGACCATGGTGGACAAGCTTGCAGAAGACCTGTTCTCAAAACCGTTACCATTCTCGTGTACTGAGGGAGACCTCAAAAAACCATTACGACTACTCAAGCAACATCCAAGCCTTCTATCAAGAATTTATTCAAATGAGGCTTTTGCCCACATGAAGGTTATCAGTTTCCCGGCTAATACCGCTTTGGCCGATGAACCATTAAACCTTGGTGTTGTACCGTATTGGAATTGGGCAGCGATTCAGGATGCAAGTTGTCGGCTGAACCCTGAGATTCGGGTAACCTGTGAGATGCCATCACTGCGTGATAGGCCCACCATCCCCGATGTGAGAGACTCTTCTGGAGTTAGGCCGACACCTTTTTCTCGAGTGCGTGGCTAAAAAATAAATTAGCATCCGGATTTTCTTGTGTTTGATGGGCTATAGCTTGCCTTCCTGCAAATAGCGCTGCAGTGTGTTTATGTCCGCTCCATCCCCACAGCGCCAGGTGGCAGACCATAGCCCATCTCTCTCGGCTTCCGGCCGGTGGCGGGCGCAGACCTGGGAGCAATGTTTTCCACTATTTGGTTCGTTTGGCCAGTTGTCGGCCTGTACCACCGCAAGCGCGGCATTTCGGGCTTCCGATAGCGATCCGCTTGCATTTGTGAGCAGGAAGGTTCATCGCTTGATTTCCGAGGGTTATGCCACGTCTGTCGAAGCAGACTTTTTACGATCCCGGCTGCGCTTTGCCTGAGCCTTCTTGACCGCTTTCTCCGCAGATGTGGCTTCGATTTGCCAAATCTCACACTCTTCATAATCAGGGTCGGTCGGCTTGCCGCCGTAGCTCCAAGAGCCATTCGGGAAGCGCACTACAGTCCAGAGCTTTTCCATTTTCGTTTCCGGGGTGGTTAATCGGCTCACGGAAACCGGCCGAGCCGGCTTCGATCAGACGATTAGCCAACAAATTTCGAGAGTTCAGTGAATTCAATCGTCCCCAGATAGTAGTCAACTAAAGCAGCTGCGGATTCTGAATCCTTAGCCAGTTTGCCGGTCACAGAAGCTATCATCTCCTCCCGCCCCATTCCGGCGTCTCGCATCGAGCGTACCCATTGCGCCTCGGTAGATTCAGGGCTGTACATTCCAATTGGTTGGATCGATTTGTCACGGCTGTATTCCGCTTCCAGCGCACCCAGTTCTTGCTTTACCGCCACGACTTGGGGCGGGAAATTCTTTCTCGCTTGGTTGACGATCATCGCCAGATCTTCATCTGCGTTCTGAATGCCTTGGGCGACACCCGCAGCTTGCATCGTAATAAGCCGATTCAACTCGTCACTCGTCATCACATGCACAGTGCTGTTGTCCCAAATCTCAGCAAGCGCTTTCGACAGGACTTCCTTTGCGTGCGCGATGTTGTCGGCTGTTTCCTCAGCGTTGTATCCATCCAGCTCCAGCTCAATCTCAGTTTCACTGCGGGCAATGCCGCAGGTCGGATCACCATCGCTCCAAAAATGCAGTTTCGTCATGGTTGCGTTCCTTGTGTAGTGTGCCGGCTGCGGCCGGCGCGTCTTTTCCGATTCAGTTAATGAGCCGACGAACACGGGCTGCAACCACCTGACTTGTCGCCGGGTTCAGCGAATCGCGCAGCTCGCTAATCCAATAGCGAATGGTGTCGCCACGAGCCTTTCTCATTCTGATCTGCATGGCTTGACGGCCAAAAACACGCGCATTCCGCGCCTTGAAATTCGCAGCAATGGCCTTCTTACACCGTTCGATATACTGGTCAAGAGTCATATTTATTTCCCGACTTATGCTTCGTTCAAGGTTTCTAGAACTTGGGCAGCTTGGTGAATAACGCGCACAGTCACGTCCAGTGGGGCGTCGCCAAGTAGCTCAATGATGGGCTCGGCATCATCGCTGAATTCCGCAACCACCACTTCACCCTTTGAACTGCGTTCAAAGCTCAGGTTGATTTTCTTGCGGATGGCAATCTCCAAAGCCGTGCCCGCTTGTTCGATGGTAGTTTGCATAATTCGATTTTCCGAGAATTACTTCATGTTGTGATATTGGGCGATGAAACCTTGAAAATCGCCTTGTCCGGTGTCGTGGTATTGCATCCACGCGGTGTACTCTTTCTCAAACGCCGTTGGTACTCGTTTGTTCCATGCATCAACAGCCTGAGATTGATCGAAATACATGACGTGAGTTTGTCCGGCCCGGCACTCTAGGCACATGGCTTGGTATCCGGATTTTCTTGATGATCTTTTAAAATGCACACCAATCCTGCTACTTCCGCAGAATGGGCATGGTAAGGGAGTAATCGCCATACGATCTTTTCCGTTACGACTTTGGGATGTATGTGTAGACGACAACACGGGTGCCATTCCGCACTTCATCAACCCTGGTTGCAGTGCCGGCCACCACCATTTTTTCCAGCCGGGTGCGCGCGCTGCTGGAACCGATTTTGTGCTTGGCTGCGTGCTCTTGGGCGGTTTCCTGAATCGGGTTTGTCATGTCCGCGAGTTGGCGACACTCATCGCACCAGCTCTCGCCGAGATGTCCTTTTTTACCCCATGCAACTAGAGGAATTTCTGTTCCCATCGTCCTGGCACCGCATAGTGCCTGTCCGTTAGTCCCGATTACAGACAGATGGTAGTGCCACATTCCAGATACGCCCTCGGTGACATGTACCTTTGCTGCATCCATTCCAACATCCTTCCCGGCTACCGGCCGGCGGCGGGCGCAACCAGGGCGCGGTCTACCGGCTAAGGTAGCGATATTTTCGATCAGACCAGTTCTGCGTATTGCTCGTGGAATGCTCGGCAGCATAGCGAGCAATGCCAATGGCTGTGTGAATGATCGGGCACGACAACGTGATGGCCGCGAGTAGGTGCTGTATGCTGGCAGTGGTCAATTCGGCAGGAAGATAAACAACCCACATCGGCCACATACCGACAAACACAAGGGAAAGCACGGTGGCCATCACTTGGCTTTTCGTTGCGATCATCAAGCCGACAGCAACCCAACTCAAAACTATATAAGCAACCACGCCATATGGCTGATACCACGCAGGAAACGCGACAGGATATCCCATGAGCAGGTTGCTATAGGCGATGCCGCCACCCACGCCGAAGACAAGTACACAAATCAAACTATTGAGTAACTTCATGGTCATTTTCCGTGGGGTCAGGCCAAGCCCAACTGCTTGGCCAGGTCGTCGGGTTCGACCTCAAACTTGAGCGTGCTGCCACGCCCGCCGTTGGCACCTTTCAGGTAAAGAGTGCTGCCGCCAAAGGCTCTTGCCTCAATCGCTTGGACCTCGCTCGAGCGCACGTAAACTTCAACGCCCTCATCATCAACCCTTACCAGCTTTTCGTTTTCCATCAGTTCAATTTCCTTACCAGTTGATGGCCTTGGGTGTGGAGGCGTGCATGTGGCTTCATCGGGGCGCTAGCACTCCCCTAAGACCGACTCGCGCATGCCCTATCGGCGTCGTCCGGCCCCCACGCCCAAGGCCACCATTTTTCCGTTAAGCGAGCAATGCCGCGTGTTGCTTGCAATACAAACCATCAGGCCCAAAGCCGGGCTTCCTCCGGCACTGGTGAAAACTGACAGACCGGCCTCCGTCGGCGACATCTGCTGCACATTGAGTTGGACGGTACGCAATACGATGCGCTCCATATTGCATCTTCATGGCTTCGGCTTTGGTCGTTGGCGCTTTCATAATTTTTCCGGTTCTACTCCGCAAAAACTTCTTGCAGCGTTTCGAGCGTGGCCGTCAGCGTCTTGCTGCTAACAGCCCCCATTTTTTTGACCAGTCTGGTCTTGTCCAGCGTCCGCATCTGGTCGAGCAGGATCAGTCCCTTCTTGCCCTGGAAGGTCACTGGAATGCGGTACGGCGCGGGCTTGTTGCCAGTAGTCATCGGAGCAACGATTACGGTGCGCAGGTAGTCATGCATCTCGGCAGGCGATACCACTACGCAAGGGCGGGTCTTCTGTATTTCGCTACCGACCGTTGGGTCCAGCGTCGCCAACCAGATTTCGCCGCGCACTACCATGCCCCCCCCTCGTCACCTTCATTGCCAAACTCAGGCCAGACCAGCCCGTCATCACCAGCTGCGACAAGCTCCTGACTTGCAGCTGCCCAACCAGCCCTGGCTTGTTCTTTGGGCTTGGCCAGCATGATCCCGTCTGGTGTGACCTTCATTTCAATCTCACCTTCGAATCCAAACTGAGCAATCAGCGCCTTGGGAATAATCACCCCGTGCGAGTTGCCCATCTTCCTAAGAGCGGCCTTCATATCTTGCTCCTCAATGTAAGCACATTGTTAATCCTTGACATTTGTCATGTCAAGCCAATGTTATAACTTTGTACTAACTTTTGCAAACCTACAACGCATGCTCGTACATGTCTCGCAGCTTCTTCTTTTCCACGAGGGGCGCGCCGCGGCGGCGCCGATCGCTGCCGGCACGTCAACGCGCAGCCCACCCCCGACGGGCTGCTGCAGGTGGGTATCGGCCCGGGCGACTCGGCATCGAGGTCTGCGCCGGCGGCGCTGGCCAGCAGATCCAGGACGCGTCCGCCGCGGCCACTCCGACGGCCAGCTGCTGGCGAGCGGGCATCGGCCACGACGAACTGGTCCTGGCCGGCCTGGCGGCTAGCCACCGTGGTTCACCGTCTTGGCGCGGCCGGCGCCAAGACGCTGGCCAGCAGATCCAGGACGCGCCCGCCGCGGCCACTCCGACGGCCAGCTGCTGGCGAGCGGGCGTCGGCCACG
>NJIE01000020.1 GCA_002213445.1 Xenophilus sp. AP218F
ACGTCAGCGTCACGACGAAGGAAGACACGCCGATCTCCGGCAAGCTGACCGCCACCGATGTCGACGGCGACACCCTCACCTTCGCTGCGGGCGACGCGCCGAAGCATGGCAGCGTCACCGTCAACGCCGACGGTACCTGGACCTACACTCCGGCCAAGGACTACAACGGTGCGGACAGCTTCACCGTCACCGTCTCCGACGGCAAGGGCGGCTCCGACACCATCACCGTCAAGGTCGGCATTGATCCGGTCAACGACGCGCCGGTGGGCGAGGACGTCAGCGTCACGACGAAGGAAGACACGCCGATCTCCGGCAAGCTGACCGCCACCGATGTCGACGGCGACACCCTCACCTTCGCTGCGGGCGACGCGCCGAAGCATGGCAGCGTCACCGTCAACGCCGACGGTACCTGGACCTACACTCCGGCCAAGGACTACAACGGCGCGGACAGCTTCACCATCACCGTCAGCGACGGCAAGGGCGGGACGGACACGATTACCGTCAAGGTCGGCATTGATCCGGTCAACGACGCGCCGGTGGGCGAAGACGTCAGCGTCCGCACCCCGGAAGACACCCCCATTTCCGGCACGCTCAAGGCGACCGATGTGGATGGCGATACGTTGACCTTCGTCCAATCGTCCGAACCCAAGCACGGCAGCGTCACCGTCAACGCTGACGGTACCTGGACCTATGTGCCGGCCAAGGATTACCACGGCGCAGACCAGTTCACCGTCACCGTCTCCGACGGCAAGGGCGGCTCCGACACGATTACCGTCAAGGTCGGCATC
>NJIE01000021.1 GCA_002213445.1 Xenophilus sp. AP218F
CAGCGTCTCGTGGGCTCGGAGATGTGTATAAGAGACAGTCTCGTGAGCTCGGAGATGTGTATAAGAGACAGTCTCGTGGGCTCGGAGATGTGTATAAGAGACAGTGTCTCTTATACACATCTCCGAGCCCACGAGACTGTCTCTTATACACATCTCCGAGCCCACGACTGTCTCTTATACACATCTCCGAGCCCACGAGACGCTG
>NJIE01000003.1 GCA_002213445.1 Xenophilus sp. AP218F
ATGCATTGCTTCAAACGGCTGGGTGAAAGGGTGACGGCCCGTCGCTTCGAGGGTCAAGTGGCAGAGCTGCAAGTGCGCGTTGCCATCTTGAACCGCTTCAGCATGCTGGGCCGTCCATGCACGGTGGCGGTGGCGTAAATCGATTTGGGGGAAAGGGGAAACTCGCCCTGTTCAGGATTTATGCAACAGCGCCATTGTCAACCGTATTTGCGATCTTGTAAAAATAAAAGCCGACATCCCGCAACGAATTTCATCACTGATTTCATTATCCATACAAACTGATCAGATCCATTTTCCCGCCCCGGCCGCATATTTGAATTTTTTATAGCGAGCGCCGTTCTTACCAATGATGCCGCGCGGCCTGCCGCCGGTTTTCAGCGGCAACGGGCCTGGCTTCTGCCCCGCAAGCTCAGCCTGTCGCTGCCTCACTGCCGGTTTGGCCTTGGGAAAGCCCCAAACCTCAGCGCGCCTGCGCCGACCACCGGCCTTGCCCCCCAAGGATAAAACCGCGCACAAACGGTCAGGGATGCCGCGGCGCGAGAAAGGGTTGGGGCTGCCGGCCCACGCACGCGTGCAGCCAGTCGATCACGGCCTGCAGCCGCCGCGGCATGACCGGGTGGGGCGGGTGAACCAGGTAATAACCGTAATGGCCCGGCTGGCCGAAGTCGCCGAAAGGCAGGATCAGCTCGCCGCGGTCGATGCGCTTTTGCACCAGCTGGCGGCGGCCGATGGCGACGCCGACGTGGTTGAGGGCGGCGATCACGCAGAGGTCGGAGCGGTCAAAGGTCAGGCAGTGCGCCGGCAGCTGGCCGCTCATGCCGTTCTGGCTGGCCCACAGCGCCCACTCGGCGTCGTAGGCCGCGTTGTCCCAGGCCAGCGAATCGTGCAGCAGGGTGCAGCAAGCCAGGTTTTCCGGCTTCCCCTGCAAATCATGGCGGCTGGCGTATGCCGGGCTGCATACCGGGGCCATCGTTTCCTCCATCAGCGGGTAGCTGACCAGGCCGGGGAAGTTGCCGCTGGCGTAATACAGCGCCAGGTCGACGTTTCTGGCGCGAAAGTCGGCCGGATCGTTGCCCACCCGGATGTCCAGCGAGACCCGCGGGTAGCGGGCGACGAAATCGCCCAGCCGCGGCACCAGCCAGCACTGCGCGACCGATGGCCTGACGTACAGCGCGACAGCTCCGGACACCTCGGCCGCGGCGCCCGGCTGCAAGGCCTCGGACAGTTCGCCCATCGCCTGCTGCAGGATGTCGAAAACGCGCCGCCCCTCGTCGGTCAGGCGCAGGCTGCGCGTCAGCCGGTCGAACAGCCGGATCGACAGCGCCTGCTCCAGCCGGCGGATGCGATGGCTGATGGCGCTGGGCGTCAGGCACAGCTCCTCGGCCGCGCGCAGAAAACTGAGATGGCGCGCCGCCACCAGAAAGGTGTGCAGATTGGCGAATTGCGCGCTGTTGAGGCGGGAGGCGATTCGGGGGGGCAGATTCAGCATGCTTGCATTATCGTCCAAAACGCCGGCGCGCCGCGCCGGCTGGATCTCATCTGGGCGAGAGCGCCCAGGCCGCGGCGGCGCTCAGCCCGCCAGCAATTGCCGGCCCTTGGCCAGATACTTCTCCATCTCCTGCGGCGGCACCATGCTGCCGCCGGTGCCCCACACCAGGTGAGTGGCATTGGCCAGGCGGCGCGCATCCAGTCCCATCCGGGCGCGGTATCCTTGCGCCTCGTCCAGCACCCGCAGCATGCCCGGCACGCCGGCCAGGGCCGAAGGCTCCAGACGCAGGCCTTCGCTTTGCTCCAGCAAGGCCAGCAGCCGGAACAGGTTGTCGTCGCTGACCGTGTAGTAGCCGTCTATCAACCGCCGCATCGCCTTGCCGACGAAGCCGGAGGCGCGGCCGACGGCCAGGCCGTCGGCCGCGGTGGCGTTGTCGATGCCGAAATCCTGCACCGCCACCGCGTCGTGCTTGTCGGTGTAGACGCCCAGCAGCATGCACGGCGAGTGGGTCGGTTCGGCGAAAACGCAATGCGCCGCGTCGCCGAAAGCCAGCTTGAGGCCGAAAGCCACGCCGCCGGGGCCGCCGCCGACGCCGCAGGGCAGATAGACGAACAAGGGGTGCTCCTTATCCACAACCACGCCGGCGGCGGCCAGTTGCCCGCGTAGCCTTTCCGCCGCCACCGCGTAGCCGAGGAACAGATTGGTGGAGTTTTCGTCGTCGACGAAGTGGCAAAGCGGGTCGGACTGCGCCTGCTTGCGGCCTTCGGCGACCGCGATGCTGTAGTCGGACGCGTATTCCACCACCGTCACGCCATGCGCCCGCAGCTTGTCCTTCTTCCATTGCCGCGCGTCCGCCGACATGTGCACGGTGGCCTGAAAGCCGAGCTTGGCGCTCATGATGCCGATGGACAGGCCCAGGTTGCCGGTGGAACCCACCGCGATCTTGTAGCCGCTGAAAAATGCGCGCGCCGCGTCGCTGTCCAGCTTGGCGTAGTCGTCTCCCGCTTGCAGCAGGCCGCCGGCCAGCGCCAGGTCTTCCGCGTGCTTGAGCACTTCGTAAATGCCGCCGCGCGCCTTGATCGAGCCGGAGATCGGCAGATGGCTGTCCATTTTCAGCCACAGCTGCCCGCCAGCGTCGGCCGCGCGCCCCTCGCTCAGTTTGGCTTGCAGCGCCGGCAAGCGGCGCACGCCGGATTCGATGATGCCGCGGCTGGCGGCCGTTTCCGGAAAGACGCGCTGGATGTAGGAGGCAAATCGCTCCAGACGGGCGCTGGCGTCGGCCACGTCCGCGGCGCTCAGGCCCACGTCGCCCAGCGCCTCCGCGCTGGGGGCGACTCCGGGGTTGAACCAGCTGGTTTCCCGCAAGGCGATCAACTCGCCGATCAGCGGATGACTATCCAGCCAAGCTTCCATGGTTTTACCTGCAATCACGAGTCCACTCCTTGTCTTGAACGATTGAATGATGTCGCGACCATGCGCTTTACACCAGCCGAGATAGCAGCAAGGTGAGCGCAAGCGCGGTCAGCGAAGCCAGCACCGTGCCGGCGGTGAATTTCTTCAGGGCGTCGGCCAGCGAAACGCCCAGATATTCCTTGACCACCCAGAAGGCCGAGTCGGTGACGTGAGTCCAGCCGATGGCGCCGGCGCCGATGGCGATCACGATGATTTCCGGGCTGTATTCCGGGTGCGCGCCCAACAGCGGCAGGACCATGCCGGCGGCGCTGATCATGGCCACCGTGGCGGAGCCGACGGCGAAGTGCATCAGGCCGGCCACCAGCCAGGCCAGCAGGATGGGGTTCATATTCAGTTGGGCCAGCGAATCGGCCAGGGTCTTGCCGATGCCGCTGTCGATCAGAATGCCGTTGAACGCGCCGCCCGCGCCGATGATCAGCAGGATGCTGGCCAGCGGCGGGAAGCATTTCTCGGTCAGTTTCAGCAAGTCGGCCATGGCCAGCCCGCGGCGCAATCCCAGCGACCAGTAGGCGAACAGCACCGCCAGCGACAGCGCGGTGAGCGGGTTGCCGAGAAAGGCCACCAGTTCGAAAGCGCCGCTGCCGGGGCGCAAACCCATCAGCGCCACCGTTTTGCCCACCATCAGCAGCAAGGGCAGCAAAATGGTGAACAAGGTCACCCCGAAGCCCGGCAACTCGCGGCTGGCGCGCGCCTCGCAGCGCTCCTCCAGAAAGGCGGCCTGGGTGGACGGCGCTTCGCTGCGGCAAGCCAGCTTGATCCAGAGCGGGCCGGCGACGACAGCGGTGGGCAGGCCGACGATCAGGCCGTACAGAATCACCTTGCCGACGTCCGCCCCCAGCATGCCGGTGATCGCCATCGCCGCCGGATGCGGCGGCAACATGCAATGCACCGCCATTAGCGAAGTCGCCAGCGGCACGCCCAGGTACAGCATGTTCAAGCGGGTTTCCCGCGCCACGACGTAGATCAGCGGGATCAGCAGCACGAACCCCACTTCGAAGAACACCGGAATCCCGGCGATGAAGCCGACCAGCATCATGACCCAGGAGGCGCGCTGACGCCCCAGGCTATCCAGCAGCGTCTGGGCGATGCGCTCCGCGCCGCCTGACTCTTCCAGCATTTTGCCGAGTATGCTGCCCAGGCCGATGATGGCCGCCAGAAAACCCAGCGTGCCGCCCACCCCTTTTTCAAACGAAGCGACGATCTGCGTCAACGGCATGCCCGAGCCCACGCCCACCACGAAACAGGCGCCCATCAGCGCCAGAAAGGCGTGCACCCGCACTTTCACGATCAGGACCACGATCAGCAAGATCGCGGCCAACAACACCAGCAAGGAACCAGAGCCTCCCGACATGACTTTCTCCCATGAGCAAACGGCGGCGAGTCCCGACGTTTGCCCGGCATTAAACGGGAGAAGGAAAAGGCTGACAAAGGATGGTTTTCGACCCCATGGCTGACGCAGCGTCACCTGTCGAATGCGCGCTGGCGGCGCGACGGATGAAAAAACCCCGCGCAGCGAGGGCAGCGCGGGGTTTGCCTGGGCGACGCGGCGCTTTAGCGCTTGATCACGCGCGGGTTGGCGTAGCCCCACACCGTATACATGTCGGCCAGCAAGGCGCCGTTGTAGTCCTCCAGATCGGCCTGCGTCACGCTGGCCTTGCCCTGGTCGCCGAACAGCACCACCTCGTCGCCGGCCTTGACGCCCTTGATGTCGGTGACGTCCACCATGATGGTGTTCATCGAGGTCTTGCCCACCACCGGCGCTTTCTGGCCATGCACCAGCACGTAGGCCTTGTTGCTCAGCGCCCGGCGGTAGCCGTCGGAATAGCCCAGCGGCAGGTTGGCCAGCAGCGATTCGCGCTTGAGGGTGAAGGTGCGGTCATAGCCGACGGTGTTGCCGGCGGCGTAGCGGTTCACCGCCGCCACCTTGGTCTTGAACGCCATCACCCGCTTGTATTCGGTGTAGCTGGGGATGGAGTCGCCGTAGATCAGGCCGCCCGGGCGCACCATGTCGAGGTGCGCTTCCGGCACTTCCAGCGTGGTGAAGGAATTGGCGCAGTGCAGGAGCAGCTTGCTGCGGTCGAGCTTGCCTTCCTTGATCACCCAGGCGCTGTCCTTCTGGAACTGGGCGAAACCGGCCTTGACGTCCTCTTTTTCCTCAACCGGGAAGTGGGTCATGATGCCCACCGGCTGGATGCCCGGCAGCTTCAACAAGGACAGAACGTCGCGGCGCGAGGCCGGCACGCGCAGATCCAGGCCGTTGCGGCTCATGCCGGCGGAGTTGAGGCCCAGGTGGTAGGACAGCGTGCCGCCGCTGCGCTTGGCCAGCGCCGACAGCGCCTTGGCGCTGTCCAGGTTGCCGATCAGCTCTTCCATCTTGTAAGGCAACGCGGCTTCCATTTCCACCGGCGTGGCGGCGCGCACCCGCATCAGGCGGCCGGTGAAGCCCTTTTCGCGCGCCACGCGCGCTTCTTCGTTGCTGGCCACGCCGATGCAGGGGATGCCGGCGGCAACCACCTCCGGCACCAGCAGATCGATGCCGTGGCCGTAAGCGTCGGCCTTCATGATGGCGCAGATTTGCGGACCCTTCTCGCCCAGGCGCTGCTTGAGCGTGTCCAGGTTATGGCGGAACGCGCCCACGTCCACTTCCAGCCAGGCATTGGCGGAGGCCAGTTCCTGGCCGTTGCGGTGATCGGCAGGCAGCGGCAGATACGGGGCCGCCAGCGCGGCCTGGCCGGCCAGCAGGCCGGCAACCAGAGTGGCAAGCAAGGTTCTCTTGAACATATCGACTCCTAGATTTAAATGCGGGCGAGGCAAGGATAGCAGTTGAAAATTGGCACGGTCTTGATAAAACCGGGTGAATATTAGCCATTTATTTTAAATGATTTCCACAAAATGCTAGATCGTGAACTGATCTACCACTTTGTGCAGCGCGCCGGCGCGCAACTGCAGGCTGGAGACGCCCTGCAAGGCGTCGCTGGCCGCGTCGCGGTTGGTCACCGCCGACTCGCTGACCGACTGCGCCTTGTCGGCCAGATTGCGATACGACAGCGCCTGCCCCTGCACCGCCTGGGTGATGTCGCCCACATTCTTCACCGTGTCGCCGATGGACAGCGCGAACTGGCCGAGCGCGTCGCGCGCGTCGTCGGCGTACTGCACGCAGTTGTCCACCCGCGCCACTGCCTCGCGCATCTTGCCGGTAGCCGACGAGGTGGCCTGCTGAATCGCGCCTATGGTCTGGCCTATCTCCACCGTGGCTTGCGCGGTGCGCAGCGACAGGTCGCGCACTTCGTCGGCCACCACGGCGAAGCCGCGGCCGAACTCCCCGGCGCGCGCCGCCTCGATGGCGGCGTTGAGCGCCAACAGGTTGGTCTGATCGGCGATGTCCTTGATCACGCCGACGATGCGGTTGATATCGCTGGCCTTGCCGTCCAGCAGCTCCAGCTCGCTCGCCAGATGAGTCACTTCGCTTTGCACCGAGGTCATCACGCTGGCGGCCTGCTGGATGTTGTCCACGGTGCCGGCGGTGCTGCTTTCAAACTCGTGCATGTGGGCGCGCACGCCGTCGCTGATCTCGGCGATATGGCCGACCGAGGCCGCCAGCTCCTCGATGGAGGCGGTGCTGCTGCGCACGTCCTCGGCCTGCGACAGCGAGCGCTGGTTGACGCCGTTGACCAGCGCGGCCAGCTGCGTGGACACCTGCGACACGGCTTCGGATTCGTTCCAGATGTCCTGCATCCGCTGGCGCAGCGCCGCCATGAAGGTGTTGAACGAAGCGGCGATCTTGCCCACTTCGTCGCGGCTGCGCACGGCGATGCTGCGGGTGAGGTTCCAGTCGCCGCCCGCCAGCCGCTGCAGCGCGTCGTTGACTTCGTTGATCGGCCGCACCATCTGCCGCGCCACGAAATGCGCCAGCAGCAAGGCCAGCGCCAGCACCAGCACCGCCACGCCGCCCACCTGCAGCAGCAAGGTGGCGCGCAGCTGGTGCACCTTGTCCAGCGACATGTCCGCGCCGATCACGTAGCGCAGGCCGGAGGCCGAGGTGAAGGGCACGAACACCGAGCGAAACCAGCCGTACTCGCCCTTGTAATCCTCGTACTCCACCGCGCCCTGCTCCAGCGACTTGCGCAGCCCGGCCGGCACCTGGGTGTATTCGGCCAGGAACCAGTGCTTGTAATTGCCGCCCTTTTCCTCCTCCGGGCTGGCCGAGGAATGGGTGTACAGCACCTTGCCCTCGCGCAGGATGGTGGAGTAGACGTAGGCCAGGTCGGCGTTGTGGACGAAGCCGGTCAGCCGCTTGGTGGAGTCGACGTCGCCGTCGAACTTCGCCGGCAGCTGGTCGTGAAAGCGCTCGCCGACGATATGCTGCACCGCGTAGGCCGAGGTCAGCAGATTGCGGTTGACGCCGTCCATTTCGGCGTCCATCGTGCTGTTGTAGGCGTAGATGGAATACACCAGCACGATCAGCGCGCCCAGCGCGCCAAAGCACAGCGATAGTTTGGCCTGCAGGCCCCAATGCCCCTTCATTCCGCTCTCCCGTAGCCGCGCGGCGGCAGCCGCCGGGCCGCCTTCGCAAGTTTGCCGTCTACCTCTACTTATAGTTGCCGCGCCCGGTTTGCCGCCAGTCGGATTCCGGCGTTTGCAAGGCCGCCGCAGCCGGCGGATAATCGCGGCCCCGGCGTCGCCGGGCAGAACACGCAAGGATCGATATGAGCGAACAAGCAGTGCGTTTGTCCAAACGCATGGTGGAGTTGGGGTTGTGCTCGCGCCGCGAAGCCGACGCCTACATCGAACAAGGGCTGGTGCGGGTGGACGGCGAAGTGGCCGCCACGCTGGGCTGCCGGGTGCGGCCCGAACAGCGGGTGGAGCTGACCGGCCAGGCCGCCGCCCGCCACGACGGCAATATCAGCCTGCTGCTGCACCGCCCGCAGGAACACGACGGCGCGCTGCACGCGCTGATCGACGCCGGCAGCCAGGCGCGGGACGACGCCAGCGGCTTCAGCTTCCTGCCGCGCCATCGCCAGCAACTGGCCGGCGTCGGCGCGGTGGAAGACGGCTATTACGGGCTGGCGGCGCTGACCCAGGACAAGAAGCTGCTGGCCAAGCTGGCCGAGTGCGAGATGGAGTTTCTGGTGCAGGTGGACCACGCGCCGACGCTGGACGAACTGCACGGCCTGCTGCACGGCATGAAGCTGGACGGCAAGCCGCTGCGCAATTACAAAGCCTCGCGCCAGAGCGACCGCCAGCTGCGCTTCGTCATCCACAAGCCGCTGCCCCAGCAGCTGCTGCGCATGTGCCGGCAGGCCGATATCGAGGTGGAAGGCATACGCTGCATCCGCATCGGCCGCATCGCCCTGGGCAAGCTGCCCGCCGGACAATGGCGCTATCTGCAATCGTTCGAGCGCTTCTGAGCGCATCCTCCACGCAAAACAGCCACGTTTCCGTGGCTGTTTTTTCGCGCTGCGGATGAAGGCCGCGCTTACTTCTCGATGGCCAGCAGCTCCACCTCGAACACCAGCGGGCTGTTGGGCGGAATCACGCCCGGCACGCCGCGCGCGCCGTAAGCGGTATTGGCCGGACAGCTCAGTTTGGCCTTGCCGCCCACCTGCATGGTCGCCACGCCCTGGGTCCAGCACGGAATCACGCGATTGAGGGCGAAGCTGATCGGGCCGCCGTTGCGGGCCGAGCTGTCGAACTCCTTGCCGTCGATGAGCGTGCCGCGGTAATTCACTTTCACGGTATCGCTGGCCTTGGGCTTGTCGCCCTTGCCGGCGGCCAGCGTTTCCACCTTGACGCCGGAGGGCAGGGTTTGCACGGGACCGGCCAGGGCCGGCGCGGCGGCCAGAGCGGCCAGCAGCGTCAGAACATGCGCTTTCATCTTGATTGTTCGCCTCGGGTTGAGTCCGCGCCGGCGACAGGCCGGCCCGGAACAAGGCGTTCACGCTAGCGCCCCCGCCCGGCGCCGTCAATGCCGGCCGCGCTTTACGCCGCCTGCGCTCAAGGGTAGATTGCCGGCAAGCCACAACCAGACCCAGCCCCATGCCCACCGCCAACGCCTCCCGCGCCCGCCGACCTTCCTTGCAGGATGTCGCAGACCTGGCCGCCACCTCCAAGATGACGGTCAGCCGCTATCTCAAATCCAGCGATCTGGTGGCGGAAAAAACCCGGCGGCGCATCGCCGAGGCGATGGAAACGCTGGGCTACATCCCCAACCGCGCGCCGGACATCCTGTCGCACGCCAAGAGCCGCGCCATCGGCGTGCTGTTGCCCTCGATGTCCAACCAGGTGTTCTCCAGCCTGGTGCACGGCATTGAAGAAGCGGTGTCGGCGCGCGGCTATCACACGCTGTACGGCCATTACTGCTACGACATGGACCAGGAGGAACGCCAGGTGGAGCAGCTGCTGTCCTTCCACGTCGACGGCCTGATCCTGTGCGAAACCGAACACACGCCGCGCACGCTGCGCATGCTGGAGGTGGCCCGCGTGCCGGTGGTGGAAGTGATGGAGCTGCCCGAGCGGCCGATAGACCTGGCGGTGGGGCTGGACCATCGCGCCGCCGCCCGCGACATGACCGGGGCGCTGCTCGCCCGCGGCCGCCGCCGCATCGCCTACCTGGCCGCCCGCCTCGATCGCCGCACCCTGCTGCGCGAGGAAGGCTACCGCCAGGCGCTCTCGCAAGCCGGGCAGGAGCCGCTGGTGATCCAGACCCAGGAACACTCCTCGTTCTCGCTGGGCGGCGAGATGCTGCGCCGGGCGCTGGCGGCAGCGCCGGATCTGGACGCGGTGTTCTGCACCAACGACGACATCGCCGCCGGCGCGCTGCTGGCGGCCCGGCAGGCCGGGCTGGAGGTGCCGCGCCAGCTGGCGGTCGCCGGCTTCAACGCGCTGGACATCGGCCTGGCGCTGGAGCCGCGGCTGGCCAGCGTGATCACCCCGCGCGAGCGGATCGGCCGGCTGGCCGCCGAGCGCCTGCTGGGCCGCCTGGACGGCATCGTCTACCAGGATGCGGCGCTGGACGTGGGCTACGCGCTGCGGCTGGACGGATCGATATAGCGCTGTCGTTTTTTGCCGACAGCCGCGCATCTCCGCCGCGCGCCTTGCGCGGCAAGGCCCGGCTGTCCGGCCTCAGCATCCGTTTTTCATAATTCCTCCTGCCCCTTCCTCGCCCGAAACATTCTCATTGCGAATCCCGGCCATGCCGCAGCAGAATAGTTACCGGTAACATGTTACCGGTAACATTCAAAAGGACAAGAAATGGAAGAGAACAGCAAGCGCCCGGCCGCCCCTCGCCGCGCATACGTCCTGATGGGCGTGTCCGGCTGCGGCAAATCCGCCGTGGCCAGCGCCCTGGCCCGCGACCTGAACGCGGCCTTTCTGGACGGCGATTTCCTGCACCCGCGCCGCAATATCGAGAAGATGGCCGCCGGCCAGCCCCTGGACGACGACGACCGCGCGCCGTGGCTGCGCGCGCTCAACGACGCCGCCTTCGCCATGCAGCGCACCAGCGAGGTGTCGCTGATCGTCTGTTCGGCCTTGAAAAAAAGCTACCGCGACGTGCTGCGCGAAGGCAACCCCGGCCTGTCCTTCATCTATCTGCAAGGCGATTACGATGTGATCGAACAGCGCCTGCTGGCGCGCCAGGGCCACTTCCAGAAGTCCGGCATGCTGCGCTCGCAGTTCGAGGCGCTGGAAGAGCCGCTGGACGAGGCCGACGCGCATATCATCGACATCCGCCCGCCGCTGGAACAGGTGGTGGCCAGCGTGCGCCGCCACATCGAGGCGCAAGCGCGCCAGGGAGCATGATATGACGACCATGACGCTGGTGCTCACCGCCATCGGTTCGGTGCTGCTGTTGCTGTTTCTGGTGATGAAGGCGCGGCTGCACGCCTTCGTCGCCCTGATGATGGTATCGATAGGCGCCGGCCTGTTCTCCGGCATGCCGCTGGACAAGATCGCCGAGACCATGCAGAAGGGCATGGGCGGCACGCTGGGCTTTCTCGCCATCGTGGTGGCGCTGGGAGCGATGTTCGGCAAGATCCTGCACGAAACCGGCGCGCTGGACCAGATCGCGGTGCGGCTGCTCAAGAGCTTCGGCGAAAGCCGCGCCCACTACGCCATGGGCCTGGCCGGCCTGGTGTGCGCGCTGCCCTTGTTCTTCGACGTCGCCATCGTGCTTTTGATCGGCGTGGTGTTCGCCGTGGCCCGCCGCACCGGCGGCAACGTGGTCAAGCTGGCCGTGCCCTTGTTCGCCGGCGTCGCCGGCGCCGCGGCCTTCCTGCTGCCGGGGCCGACGCCGATGCTGCTGGCCTCGCAGATGAACGCCGATTTCGGCTGGATGATCGTCATCGGTCTGGCTGCCGCCGTCCCCGGCATGCTGCTGGCCGGCCCGCTGTACGGCAGCTTCATCAGCCGCCACGTCAAGCTGGAACTGCCGCCCGACCTGGCCGAGCCCTCGCTGGGCAAGCACCAGATGCCGTCCTTCGGCTTCAGCCTGGCCCTGTTGCTGTTCCCCTTGCTGCTGGTGGGCTGCAAGACGCTGGGCGCGCGGCTGTTTGAAAAAGGCAGCGCGACGCACCAGTGGCTGGAATTCATCGGCCACCCGTTCATCGCCATTCTCGCCGCCTGCCTGCTGGCCATTTACGGCCTCGCCCTGCGCCGCGGCATGAGCCGCGAAAAAGTGATGGAAGTATGCGGCGCCGCCATCCAGCCGGCGGGCATCATCCTGCTGGTCACCGGCGCCGGCGGCGTGTTCAAGCAGGTGCTGGTGGATTCCGGCGTCGGCCCCGCGCTCGGCAACGCGATGATAGGCGCCGGGCTGCCCATCGCGCTGGCCTGCTTCCTGCTCTCCGCCGCGGTGCGGGTGATCCAGGGTTCGGCCACCGTCGCCTGCCTGACCACCGTGGGGCTGGTGCTGCCGGTGATCGAGCTGCTGGGCTTCAGCGGCGCGCAGCTGGCGGCGCTGTCGGTCTGCATCGCCGGCGGCTCCATCGTGCTTAGCCACGTCAACGACTCCGGCTTCTGGCTGTTCGGCAAGTTCACCGGCGCCAACGAGCTGCAGACGCTGAAAACCTGGACCGTGATGGAAACCATACTCGGCGCCAGCGGCGCGCTGGTGGGCATGGCCGCCTTCGCCATGCTGTAAGCCGCGCCGGCGATGGACGACAGGCCGCCCGCGCGGCCTGTTCGCGCTTCCTCATCGATGACAAAGGCAAAATCAGGCTTAGGAGGAACTACACCGGGCATTTCCCGTCCCTTTAAACGACAATAAAAACCAAGCGGAATCCTGCCCATGTCCCATGCCACCCCTCTTCTCACCACCATCGTCGGCGGCCTGGTCTTCGCCTTCGTGCTCGGCGCGCTGGCCTTGCGCCTGCGCATGCCGCCCCTGGTCGGCTATCTTTGCGCCGGCATCCTGGTCGGCCCCTTCACCCCCGGTTTCCAGGCCGACACCGTGCTGGCGCCGGAACTGGCCGAACTGGGCGTCATCCTGCTGATGTTCGGCGTCGGCCTGCACTTCTCCATCCGCGACCTGCTGGCGGTCAAGGCCATCGCCGTGCCCGGCGCGCTGGTGCAGATCGCCGTCGCCACCGCGCTGGGCATGGGTCTCGCGCATGGCCTAGGCTGGCCCCTGGGCGAGGGGCTGGTTTTCGGCCTGTGCCTGTCGGTGGCCAGCACCGTGGTGCTGCTGCGCGCCTTGCAGGAGCGCGGCTGGCTGGAGTCGGAAATCACCAGCAAGACCGTGGGCGCGCAGGAACAGGAGGACGGCAAGATCGCCGTCGGCTGGCTGGTGGTGGAGGATCTGGCGATGGTGCTGACGCTGGTGCTGCTGCCGGCGTTTTCGGGCGCGCTGGGCGGCCAGGACGGCGCGCCCGCCGGCGACTCCCTGCTGTGGACGCTGGCGCTGACGCTGGGCAAGGTGGCCGCCTTCGTCACCCTGATGCTGTTGGTGGGCCGCCGCCTCATCCCCTGGATGCTGGAACGCATCGTCCGCACCGGCAACCGCGAGCTGTTCCGGCTGGCGGTGCTGTCCACCGCGCTGGGCGTGGCTTACGGCGCGACCCAGCTGTTCCACGTTTCCTTCGCCCTCGGCGCGTTCTTCGCCGGCATGGTGCTGGCCGAATCGCCGTTCAGCCACCGCGCGGCGGAAGAATCGCTGCCCTTGCGCGACGCCTTCACCGTGCTGTTCTTCGTGTCGGTGGGCATGCTGCTGGACCCGGAGGTGCTGTTCCAGGACGGCTGGGCCTTGCTGGCGACGGTGCTGATCATCACGGTGGGCAAATCGCTGGCCGCCTACGGCATCGCCCGGCTGTTCGGCCGCAATCACGACACCGGCCTCGGCATCGCCGCCAGCCTGGGCCAGATCGGCGAATTTTCCTTCATCCTCGCCGGCCTCGGCGTGTCGCTGGGCCTGCTCTCCGCGCGCGGCCAGGCGCTGATCCTGGCCGCCGCCATCGTCACCATTCTGCTCAATCCGCTGATGTTCTGGCTGGCCGACCGCTTCCGCCGCCAGCCGGAGCCGGCCTGAGCGCCGGTTTGGCCGCCCCTGGCCGTTGGGATACAATATGCATGATTTCGGCCGGTATATCGCCGGCCGCCCACTCTTTGGAAATGGTTGTTTCGATGTCCGTTGTCGCCGCTTCGCAGGACGCCATCGCCCTGCGCCGCATGCAGCCGCTGGATTTGCCAGCGGTGTTGAAAGTTCAGCAACGCTGTTATCCCCCGCACCTGCTGGAAAGCCCGGAGGCGCTGGCCTCCCGCCAGCAGCTGTCGCCCGACACCTGCTGGGTGGCGGCGTCGTCCGGCAAGCTGCTGGGCTATCTGTTCGCCCATCCCTGGCGCGGCGAGACGCCGCCCAAGCTCAACGTCGAGCTGCGCCAGCTGCCCGCCGACGCCGACACCCTGTTCATCCACGACCTGGCGCTGCACCCGGACGCCCGCGGCCACGGCGTCGCGCCGCGGCTGGTGGAGCAGGCGCTGCGGCAGGCCCGGCAGCGCGGCCTGCGCTATACCCGGCTGGTGGCGGTGGAAGGCGCGGCGCCGTACTGGCAGCGCTTCGGTTATCGCAGCTACCGCATTCCCGGCTATGGGCTCGGCGCCTACGGCGACAGCGCGGTCAGCATGCAATGCCTGCTCTAGCCGCCCGGGCGGCGCGCGGCCATGCTATAAACATCTGACTTTGCAGGCCCGCCCGGCGCGGCTATGGTAGAATCGCGCGCAACGCATTCAATTTCCTATGAAAAAGCTCATCGCCATCCTGCTTGCCTGCGGCTTTTCGCTATCCGTCCACGCCGCCCGCCTGATGCCCGCCGAGGCGCAGGCCGGCACCATAGACGACATCGACGGCCACAGCGTTTCCTTCACCCAACAGCCCGCCACCCTGCTGCGCGGCCTGATCGGGCTGATCCTGCCCCTGGGGCAAAGCTACCGGCTGGCGCCCGGCGTCCGCATCTACGATCAGGACAACCGCTTCCTGCTCACCGGACAGCTGCCGGACCTCGCCAAACGCAACGTGGCGGTGACTTTTGACGGCAGCGGCAGCATCAACCGCATCTGGGTGCTGCGCGACGAAGAGATCGAGATGCTCAAGCAACGTGCCCTAGAGGCCACGCCCTCAACCGAATAAAGCTGGAATCAAGTAGCAATGAAGAAGGTATACATCAAGACCTTCGGCTGCCAGATGAACGAGTACGACTCCGACAAGATGGTCGACGTTCTGGGCGACGCCGAAGGCATGATCAAGACGGACAATCTGGAAGAAGCCGACGTCATCCTGCTCAACACCTGTAGCGTGCGCGAAAAGGCGCAGGAAAAGGTGTTTTCCGACCTGGGCCGCATCCGTCCGCTGAAGGAAGCCAACCCGGACCTGATCATCGGCGTGGGCGGCTGCGTGGCGAGCCAGGAAGGCGATGCCATCGTCAAGCGCGCGCCGTATGTGGACGTGGTGTTCGGCCCGCAAACCCTGCACCGCCTGCCCGACCTGATCAAGAGCCGCCAGCGAAGCGGCGCGTCGCAAGTGGACATTTCCTTCCCGGAAATCGAGAAGTTCGACCACATTCCGCCGGCCAAGGTGGAAGGCGGCGCGGCCTTCGTCTCCATCATGGAAGGCTGTTCCAAATACTGCTCGTTCTGCGTGGTGCCTTACACCCGCGGCGAGGAAGTGTCGCGTCCGTTTGAGGACGTGCTGACCGAGATCGCCGGCCTCGCCGCCCAGGGCGTCAAGGAAATCACCCTGCTCGGCCAGAACGTCAACGCCTATCGCGGCGCGATGGCCGACGGCGAAATCGCCGACTTCGCCCACCTGCTGGAATACGTGCACGACATTCCGGGCGTGGAGCGCATCCGCTTCACCACCAGCCACCCGCGCGAGTTCAGCCAGCGCATCATCGACTGCTACGCCCGCCTGCCCAAGCTGGTATCGCACCTGCACCTGCCGGTGCAAAGCGGTTCCGACCGGGTGCTGATGGCGATGAAGCGCGGCTACACCGCGCTGGAGTACAAATCCATCATCCGCAAGCTGCGCGCCATCCGCCCCGACCTGTGCCTGTCCTCCGACTTCATCGTCGGCTTCCCGGGCGAAACCGAGGCCGACTTCGAGCAGACGCTGAAACTGGTCAAGGATCTGGAGTTCGACTTCAGCTTCGTCTTCATCTACAGCCCGCGGCCCGGCACCCCGGCGTCGAACATGCCGGACGACACCCCGCACAAGGAAAAAGTGCGCCGCCTGGAAGCGCTCAACGAGGTGATCGAAGCCAAGGGCTTCGAAATCAACCGCGGCATGGTGGGCACGGTGCAGAACGTGCTGGTGGAGGCCATCTCCAAGAAAGACCCGAACATGCTGGCGGCGCGCACCGCCAACAACCGCGTGGTCAACTTCGTCGGCAACCCGCGCCTGCTGGGCCGGACCATAGACGTGGTGATCACCGAAGCCTTCCCGCACTCGCTGGGCGGCGAAGCGCTGACCGTCGAGAGCGCCTGAACGCCGTGACGCGACGCCGCCCGTCCTCGCCAGCCTCCGCCCCGGCCCGCGCCGGGCGGCGCCACTTTTGACAAGCCCCGCCAACCACTGCAAAGCGCATGACGACTACTCCTAGCGAACCGCTCAGCTTCAATCCCGTGGACAACGAACGGCTGGCCCGCCTGTGCGGCCCGCTGGACGAAAACCTGAAACAGATCGAGACCGGCCTGGACGTGGCCATCCAGCGTCGCGGCGAAGCCTTCCGCATCGGCGGCGACAAGGCCGATCTGGCGCGCGAGGCGCTCACCCGCCTGTATCTGCTCGCCGCCGAGCAGGAGCCGTCCATCGACGACGTGCAACTGACGCTGGTGGAATTGAGACTGGAACAGAACGCGCCGGCCGGGGAAGAGCCGGCGCCGGTGCTGGTGACGCGCCGCGGCGACCTCAAGGGCCGCACGCCGCGCCAGCGCCGCTACATCCAGGCCATCCAGCAGCACGACATCACCTTCGGCATCGGCCCGGCCGGCACCGGCAAGACCTATCTGGCGGTGGCCTGCGCGGTGGACGCGATGGAACGCGAGGCCGCCAAGCGCATCGTGCTGGTGCGCCCGGCGGTGGAGGCCGGCGAGAAGCTGGGCTTCCTGCCCGGCGACCTGGCGCAGAAGGTGGACCCGTATCTGCGCCCGCTGTACGACGCGCTGTACGACCTGATGGGTTTCGACCGCGTCACCCGGCTGTTCGAAAAGAACCTGATCGAGATCGCGCCCTTGGCCTATATGCGCGGCCGCACGCTGAACAACGCCTTCATCATCCTCGACGAGGCGCAGAACACCACGCCCGAGCAGATGAAGATGTTCCTCACCCGCATCGGCTTCGGCTCGCGGGCGGTGATCACCGGCGACGTCACCCAGATCGACCTGGCCCGCCACCAGAAGAGCGGCCTGGTGGAGGTGGAGCGCATCCTCGGCCAGGTGCGCGGCATCCATTTCCACCATTTCCAGAGCGACGACGTGGTGCGCCACCCGCTGGTGCAGAAGATCGTCGACGCCTACGACCATTACCAAAGCAAGCAAGATGAAAAAAGCCAAGCGTAACCCGCTGCTGGCGCGCCGCGCCGCGCGCCTGGAACTGACGCTGGAAGAACGCAGCCAGAGCCCCGGCCTGCCCGACCCGAAACTGATCCGCCGCGCCTGCCAGGCCGCGCTGCAGCGCGGCGTCCGCCAGGCCCAGGTCAGCATCGTCATCGTCGACGCCGAAGAAGGCCGCCAGCTCAACCTCGACTACCGCGGCAAGGACTACGCCACCAATGTGCTGTCCTTCGCCCTCAACGAGGGCGAAAGCGTCGCCGGCCTGCCCCTGTTCGGCGACCTGGTGCTGTGCGCGCCGGTGGTGGAAAAGGAAGCCGCCGAACAGGGCAAGGCGCTTGACGCGCATTACGCCCACCTGCTGGTGCACGGCATGCTGCATCTGCAGGGATTTGACCATGAGCAAGACCAGGAAGCCGAAGAAATGGAAGCGCTTGAAAGCGTCATCGTTCAGAAGCTAGGATATCCCGACCCCTATCACGAGGAGCAGTTCTAAGAAATGGAAGACCCCAGTAAACCCCGGCCCAGTTGGCTTGAACGCCTGTCCACCATGCTCTTGCGCGAGCCGGAAGACCGCGAGGAGCTGATCGAGCTGCTGCACAACGCCTTCGAACGCAACCTGCTGGATGCCGAGGCGCTCGGCATGATCGAAGGCGTGCTGGAAGTGAGCGAACTGACGGTGCGCGACGTGATGATCCCGCGCAGCCAGATGCACGTGCTGAACATCGACGACCCGATCGCGCGCTTTTTGCCGACGGTGATCGACTCCGGCCACTCGCGCTTCCCGGTGATCGGCGACAGCAAGGACGACGTGCAGGGCATTCTGCTGGCCAAGGAACTGTTGCGCTATTTTCACGCGCCTTCCACTTTCAACCTCAAGGACGTGCTGCGCCCGGCGGTGTTCGTGCCGGAATCCAAGCCGCTGAACGTGCTGCTGCGCGATTTTCGCGCCACCCACAACCATCTGGCGGTGGTAGTGGACGAGTACGGCGGCGTCTGCGGCCTCGTCACCATCGAGGACGTGATCGAGCAGATCGTCGGCGACATCGAGGACGAATACGACATCGACGACGACGAGGACGACATCGTCCCGGTGCGCGGCCACGAACGCTACCGCGTCAAGGCGCTCACCGAGATCGAAGACTTCAACCACTACTTCGGCACCGAGTACGAAGACGACGACGTCGATACCGTCGGCGGCCTGGTCATCTCGCTGACCGGCCACCTGCCGCAGCGCGGCGAAAAGGTGGAAGCCGCCGGCCTGCGCTTCACCGTCTTGCGCGCCGACAGCCGCCGGCTGGAAACCCTGCTGGTCGAGCGCGTTCTGGCCGAGCAGGAACGCAACGCCGCCGAATAGCGCCTATCCTGAGGAAGGGCCGTCGCCCGGCGCGCGGCCCGACATCCCGCCTCGCCATCTACAAAGTGACTATGCGAACTCTGCTCTTGCTGGCCGCCGCCGCCCTGGCCGGCGCCCTTACCCTTTACGCCTTCGCCCCCTACCGGCTGTTCTGGATCATGCCGCTGGCGCTGGCCGCGCTGGCCGAGCTGGTGGAACGCGCGCCGCAACGCGCCTTCTGGCTGGGCTACGTCTGGGGCGTGGCCGCCTACGCCAGCAACTTCAACTGGATCTACAACAGCCTGCACGACGTCGCCGGGCTTCCGGCCTGGATCGCGCTGCCGCTGGTGCTGCTGCTGCCCGCCTATCTCGCCCTCTATCCCGGCCTCGCCGCCTGGCTGGCCTGCCGCGTCGACCGCCGCGCCTGGGTGCGCTGGCTGATCGCCTTTCCGGCGCTGTGGGAGCTGGGCGAATGGCTGCGCAGCTGGGTGATGACCGGCTTTCCCTGGGCCGCCGCCGGCTACTCGCAGATCACCGAAAGCCCGCTGTCCGGCTACGCGCCGCTGGGCGGCGTGCATCTGGTCAGCTACCTGGTGGCGCTCTCGGCCGGCATCGTCGTGTTGCTGGCCCGCGGCACGATGCGCGCCCGCGGCGCGCTGCTGCTGACGCTGGCGCTGCTGTGGGGCAACGGCTTGTGGCTGAAAAGCGTGGAGTGGACCCAGCCGGTGGGCAAGCCGATCAGCGTGGCGCTGGCCCAGGGCGATATCGATCAGGAAATCAAGTGGTCGCCGGAAAACCTGGAAAAGTCGCTGCTCACCTATTACCGCCAGGTGGCGGTGAGCAAGGCCGACCTGATGATCCTGCCGGAAACCGCGCTGCCGCTGTTTCTTGACGATTTGCCCTCCGGCTATCTGACCATGATCCGCGGCGAAGCTCGCCGCGCCGACATGGCGCTGGTCAGCGGCGTGCCGCGCCGCACCGACGACGGCAAGGGCTACCTCAACGCCGTGGTGGCCCTGTCCGACCCCAAGATGCCCTATTACGCCAAGGACCATCTGGTGCCCTTCGGCGAGTTCGTGCCGCTGCCGGGGCTGATCGGCTGGATGTACCAGTTCATGCAGATGCCGATGTCGGGCTTCAGCCGCGGCGGCGCCAACCAGAAACCGATGGCGCTGGCCGGGGAGAAAGTGGCGTTCAACGTCTGCTACGAAGACAGCTTCGGCGAAGAGCTGATCGGCCCGGCCGCGCAAGCGACGATGCTGGCCAACGTCAGCAATCTGGCCTGGTTCGGCAAGAGCGTGGCGATGAGCCAGCATCTGCAGCTGTCGCAAACCCGCTCGCTGGAAACCGGCCGCTTCATGCTGCGCGCCACCAACAACGGCATGACCGCCATCATCCGCCCGGACGGCGAAATCGCGGCCATCGCCGCACCGTTCACCCAGCAGATCCTGAACGGCTTCGCCCAAGGCTATCAGGGCGAAACGCCGTACATGCGCGTCGGCAACCTGCCGGTGGTGGCCGGTTGCCTCGCGCTGTTCGCCCTGGCGCTGGGGCTGGGCCAATTGGCGCGGCGACGCCCCGGCGCCGCCGACGACAAGGCGCGCGCCTGACCCCATCGGGCGGCGTGCTCCAAAAGCAGAAGCCGTTGCCTCCCGGCAACGGCTTCTGTTTTGGCCGGCGGCAACGCCGCGCTTAGCGATCGACCCGGAAACGCGACACCAGCTGCCGCAGATTGTCCGCCAGCCGGTGCATCTCCTTGATCTGCTGCGAGGCGGAAGTGGAGGCCGCGGCGTTGCTGCTGGCGCTCTGGGCGATGCGCTCCACGTGCTGGGCGATATCCTGGCTGGCCACGCTCTGCTCCTGCAGGGCGTAGGTGATGTCGCCCACCACGCCGATCACGCCTTTGGCGCTGTCCTGGATGCGGCCGATCTCCTCGCCGCCCCTCTCCGCCAGCTCCAGCCCGGTCCTGACCCGCTCCACCGCCTGCTCCATCGAATGGCGCGAATCCTCCGAGCCCTGCTGCACATCGCGGATCATGACGGCGATTTCCTGCGTCGCCTGCGCCGTGCGCTCGGACAGCTTGCGCACCTCGTCGGCCACCACCGCGAAACCGCGGCCCATCTCGCCGGCCCGCGCCGCCTCGATGGCCGCGTTGAGCGCCAGCAGGTTGGTCTGGTCGGCGATGTCCTTGATCACCTGCATGATGCTGGAAATGGTCTGCGTCTTTTCCACCAGATTGCCGATGGTGGCCGCCGCCTGGTCCACCGACTCGTTGATGCGCTGCATTTCGGCCACCGCGCTGGCGATGACCTGTCCGCCGGCCTGCGACAGGCTGCCGGACTCTTCGGCCAGGTTGCGCGCGTCCTGCGAGCGGTCGGAAATGTGGTTGACGCTGACGGTCAGCTCCTCGATCGACGCCGCCATCGAGGTGGCCGCCTCGCTCTGCTTCTCCGAGCCCTGCCCCACCGCGTCGGCCTGGCTGGTGACGTGGGCGCTCATTTGCGACAGATGATTGGCGCCGTCCATGATCTCGCGCACCAGCCGCTGCAATTGCTGCTGCATGTCGCTGACCGCCGCCATCAGGCTGTCGCGGTCGCCGGCGCGCACCGGCACCGGCTCGGCCAGCTCGCCGGCGGCGATGCGCTTGACCACCGCCACCGTCTCCAGCGGATCCGCGCCCAATTGGCCGAGCACGGTTTTCAGCACGATGCCGCCCAAGATCATCAGCAATACGATGGCGACCGCCATGCCGCTGCCCAGAATCAGCAACTCGCGCCGGAAAGCCGCATCGACGTCATCCAGATAAATGCCGGTGCCGACCTTCCATTGCCAGACCGGCGTGGTTTGCAGGTAGGAAATCTTGGGTTGCGGCGTATCGAAGCCCGGTTTGTCCCAGACGTACTCGGTAAAGCCCTTGCCGCCGCCGGCGTTGACGTTGGCCTCGAACAGCGCGCCCAGATCCTGGCCGCTGCCTTCCTTGATGCCGTGAATGGGCTTGCCTATCATCGCCGACTTGACCCCATGCACCACGTAGATCCAGTCGCGGTCGTAGGCAAAGTAATATTCCTTGCCGTCGTAGCGCAGGCTGTTGAGAATGGCCGCCGCTTCGGCCTTGGCCTGCGCCTCCGGCATCTTGCCGCTTTGCGCCAGCGCTTCGAAGTGCCCGACGATGCCGACCGCGCCTTCCACCAGGTTGCGCACCTTGTCTTCGCGGTCCTGCAGCATGCTGTGCTTTTGATTGATGGCCGCCATCATGCCGAAGGCGCAGATGATGATCACCACGATCAGCAGCAAACCCATCAGTCGCGCCTTGAGCGTCAGCCCGGTCCTTGCATTCATGCGCCTACCCCTTTTTTCGTCGTCCGCGGTCCCTCTGAGCGCACGCTCTCCAAGCGGGCCGCTGTTTTCTGAGTGTAGAGAGCGGATTGTGCCGCCGCCACCAGCAAATGCGGGCAGGGCGCGCCCGACTGGCGCGCCCTGCCCGCATCAAAACGCCGCCGCCGACCGGCCTTACTTCATCGTCGGCATGGCGAATTCGGCCGCCAGCCGCTCCGGCCAGCGGCTGGTGACGGTCTTCATCCGGGTGTAGAAGCGCACGCCTTCCGCGCCGTGCATGTGATGGTCGCCGAACAGCGAGGCTTTCCAGCCGCCAAAGCTGTGGAAGGCCATCGGCACCGGAATCGGCACGTTGATGCCCACCATGCCCACCTGGATGCGGTGGCTGAACTCGCGCGCCGCCGCGCCGCTGGCGGTAAACAGGCTGACGCCGTTGGCGTAGGGGTGGGCGTTGATCAGTTCGATGGCGCGAGCGAAGTCGGGCACCCGCACCACCGCCAGCACCGGTCCGAAAATCTCCTCGCGGTAAATGGTCATCTGCGGCTCGACATGGTCGAACAGGCAGGGGCCGAAGAAGTAGCCTTGCGGCTGCCCAGGATGCGCGTAATCGCGGCCGTCCACCAGCAGCCGCGCGCCCTCGGCCACGCCTTGATCGACGTAAGCGCGCACCTTGGCGCGGTGCGCGGCGCTGATCAGCGGCCCCATCTCCGCGCCGGCGTCGTCGCCCTGGCCGATCTTGAGCGCCGCGGCGCGCTCGGCCAGCCGCGCCACCAGCGCGTCGCCTATCTCGCCCACCGCCAGCGCCACCGAAATCGCCATGCAGCGCTCGCCGGCCGAACCGTAAGCCGCGCCGATCAGCGCCTCCACCGCGTTGTCGAGGTCGGCGTCCGGCAACACCACCATATGGTTCTTGGCGCCGCCCAGCGCCTGCACCCGCTTGCCGTGGCGCGCGCCGGTTTCATAGATGTAACGGGCGATGGGCGTGGAGCCGACGAAGCTGATCGCCGCCACGTCCGGATGCGTCAACAGCGCGTCCACCGCCTCCTTGTCGCCGTGCACCACATTGAACACGCCGGCCGGCAAACCCGCCTCGGCCAGCAGTTCGGCCAGCAGCAGGCTGGCGGAAGGGTTGCGCTCCGAGGGTTTGAGAATGAAGCAATTGCCGCTGGCGATGGCCAGCGGGAACATCCACAGCGGCACCATGGCCGGAAAGTTGAAAGGCGTGACGCCGGCCACCACGCCCAGGGGCTGGCGCAAGGAGTGGCTGTCGATGCCGCCGCCCACTTGCTCGGTAAATTCGCCCTTCAGCAGCTGGGGGATGCCACAGGCGAACTCCACCACCTCCAGCCCGCGCTGCACTTCGCCCAGGGCGTCCGACACCAGCTTGCCGTGCTCGCTGGAGATCAGCTCCGCCAGACGCTGCTGATTGTCCTCAAGCAGGGCCTTGAAACGGAACATCACCCGCGCGCGCTTGAGCGGCGAGGTTTCCGCCCAGCCCGGATAGGCGCGCCGCGCCACCGCCACCGCGTGTCCCACCTCGTCCGCGCTAGCCAGCGGCACGC
Source organism: Xenophilus sp. AP218F (assembly GCA_002213445.1). Taxonomy (GTDB): domain Bacteria; phylum Pseudomonadota; class Gammaproteobacteria; order Burkholderiales; family Chromobacteriaceae; genus Chromobacterium. The sequence goes on from NJIE01000003.1 coordinate 23,234, forward strand.
GGGCGCAGGCCGCGCCGCTGGCCGGATTGAAGGCTTCGCCAAAGCGTCCGCTTTGCCCCTGGCAGCGCTCGCCGCCGATGTAATGACTGAGTTCTTGCATGCCATCCTCTTTCTTGCCGGTTATTCGATGCTGGCGACAGCTTCGCCTATGGTGTGGAAAATCCGTTCGATCTCGTCTTCCGAGACGATCAGCGGCGGCGACACCGCCAGGATGTCTCCGGTGCAGCGCAGCAGCACGCCGCGCTCCCAACACTTGAGGAAGGCCTCGTAACCGCGCTTGCCCGGCGCGCCCGGCCGGGATTCCAGCTCGACACCGGCGACCAGGCCCAGGTTGCGGATGTCCTTGATGTGCCGGCGGCCGCGCAAGGCGTGCGCCCGCTCCTCGAAAGCGGCCGACAGGCCGGCGGCCCGTTCGAACAGATGCTCCTCGCGGTACAGCTCCAGCGCCGCCACCGCCGCGGCGCAGGCCAGGGGGTGGGCGGAATAGGTGTAGCCGTGCGGAAACTCGATCGCGCCATCTGCTGCGGCGGCCATGAAGGCGTCGTGGATTTCCTGCTTGACCAAGACCGCGCCCATCGGCACCGCGCCGTTGGTCAGCCCCTTGGCGCAGGTGAGGATATCCGGCAGCACGCCGAACTTGTTGGCGGCCCAATCGGCGCCCAGCCGGCCAAAACCGGTGATCACCTCGTCGAAAATCAGCAGGATTCCGTATTTGTCGCAAATCTCGCGCAGGCGCTGAAGGTAGCCTTGCGGCGGAATCAGCACCCCGGTGGAGCCGGCCATCGGCTCGACGATGACGGCGGCCACGGTGGAAGGGTCGTGCAGGGTCAGCAGGCGCTGCTCCAGCTCGTCGGCGAACTCCGCGCCGCGCGCCGGCTGGCCGCGGCTGAACGCGTTGCGCGCCAGGTCGTGCGTGCTGCGCAGATGGTCGACGCAGGGCAGCGCTACCGGGAACAGCTTGCGATTGCCTGCGATGCCGCCCACCGATACGCCGCCGAAGTTGACGCCGTGATAGCCGCGCTCGCGGCCGATCAGCTTGACCCGGCCGCCATCGCCGCGGGCGCGATGGTAACCGATGGCCATCTTCAGCGCGGTGTCCGCCGCCTCGGAGCCGGAGCCGACGAAAAACGCCTTGCTCAAGCCTTTGGGCGCCATCGCCACCAGCCGGCTGGCCGCCTCGAAAGCCTTGGGGTGCGCCATCTGGAACGGAGGCGCGTAATCCAGCGTCGCCAGCTGCCGGGCCACCGCGTCGACGATGGGCTGGCGATTGTGGCCGGCGGCGACGCACCACAGGCCGGCGCTGCCGTCCAGTATCTGCCGTCCCTGATCATCGCGGTAATACATGCCGTCGGCGCTGACCAGCATGCGCGGAGCGCGCTTGAACTGGCGGTTGGCGGTAAACGGCATCCAGAAGGCATCCATGTCGATCGCGCTCATCTCTCGTGCTCCAGGCGGGTGGGATGTTTAATAATCTAGACAGCCGCCCACGGGAATGACAGATACAGTTGCGCGATTTTTCGCGCTGCCGTACTGGTGAAATGCCCAGTACAGTCAGACGGCGGACGCAAAAAAGCCCGGCCAGGAAGGCCGGGCCGGCAACGCGTCGATCAGACGCGGAAGCTGGAGAACAGCTGGCGCATATTGCTGGCCGATTCCGACAAGCCGCCCAGGGTGTCGCGCACGGTTTGCAGCGCGTCGTCGCTATCCACGATGCGGCCGTTGATCTGCTCGGTGCTCTGCGCGATCAGGGTGGTGGCCTTGTGCTGCTCGCTGGTGGACAGGGTGATTTCGTTCATCTTGGCCATCACCTCCTCCATCGCCTGCTGGATCTGCTCGATGCGCTCCACGGCATTGGTGGTGAGCTCCACCCCGCCGTCCACCGAAGCGACGGTGCGCTGCATATTGCTCACCGCCTGGCTGGTTTCCTCGCGGATGGTGCTCACCATGCTGGAAATCTCCACCGTGGCCTGGCCAGTGCGTTCGGCCAGTTTGCGCACCTCGTCGGCCACCACCGCGAAGCCGCGGCCCATCTCGCCGGCGCGCGCCGCCTCGATCGCCGCGTTCAAGGCCAGCAGATTGGTCTGGTCGGCGATATCCTTGATCACGTTGGTGATGCCGCTGATTTGCTGCGAACGCTGATCCAGCGAGCCGAGCATGCTGGACAGGCCCTTGACCGCCTCCACCGTGCTGTTCATTTCATTGGAGATGCGCTGGATGCCGCGCGAGCTCTCGCTGGACACTTCGCCGGTATGGTTGACCAGCGTATCGGCCTCGCGCGCGGCGTCGGCGATGTGGGAAATGCTGACGGTGATCTCTTCCAGCGTCGCGGCGTTGGAGCTGGACACGTCCGCTATCTGGCGCGAATCGCGCGCCACCTTGTCCACGGTGTCGCTGACGCTCTCCACTCCGCCGGTCACCCGCTCCGCCTCTTCCTTCACGGCGATGAACATCTTTTGCAGCTGCCCGATGAAGCGGTTGAACGCCGTGGCCGTTTCGGCGATTTCGTCCTGCCCGGTCACCTCGATGCGCCGGGTCAGATCGCCCTCGCCCTGCGAGATTTCCATCATCGCGTTGCGCAGGCGGCCCAGGCCCGCCAGCATGCGGCTGAGCATGAAGCTGGCGATGGGGATCAGCACCAGCACGCACAGACAGCCCAGACCCACCACGGTGAACAGCAGGGTATTGAGCGGGCCGGACACCACCGACTCGTCGATCACCACCCCCAGCAGCCAGTTGGTGCCTTGCACCGCCTCCACTTCAACCAGTTTGTCCTCGCCGTTGATCTGCACCCGCGACATTTCCCGCGAAGCGGCCAGCTGGTTGAGGCGGTCGGCCGTCAGCTCCGGCACCTTCTCGCTCAGCGCTTTCAGCGTCAGGGCGGTATCCGGGTGGGCGATCACCTTGCCGGCCTTGTCCACCAGGAAAGCGTAGCCGTTGCCGCGCAGCTTGGCCGACAGCACGGTCTTGACCAGGTCGTCGATGAAGATGTCGCCGCCGACCACCGCTTTCAGGTTGCTGCCTTCCAGCACCGGCGAAACGAAAGTCACCACCAGCTTCTTGGTGTCGAAATCGACGTAAGGATCGGAAACGCCGGGCTTGCCCCCGGTCTTGGCCTGCTGGTACCACGGGCGGGCGACCGGGTCATAGCCTTGCGGCTGCGGCTTGAAGTCGGAGCGGATCATCACATGCTCCGCCGTGCCGATATAGGTCATATCGTAACCGCCGGCCTGACTCAGCCGGGCCAGCGTGGCGCGGGGATCCGGCGTGCCGACCAGCGGATTGGCGGCGATCACCACCTTGACCTTGCTCTGGTACCAGTCCGACACCAGGTTGGCGTAGCCGGTGGCGGTGCCCGACAGTTCGTTTTCCGCGCCGCGCACGATTTCGGTGCGCATCTGTCCGTACACCAGAACGGTGATCACCATGCCCAGCAGCAGCAGCAGGACGGCGATAAAAAAAATCAGTTTTACACGCAAAGAGCGCATTGCACTTCTCCCTATCCCCGATTACCTTGAGTGCCAGCACAGCCAATCAACGCCTGCTTGGCGCGTTATGTTTTTGGCCCATCCAATCATCGGTGTAGTCCTGATCGCTACAAAGCTCAACAGGGATCTGCACCATAAAATTTTCAGAGTTGTAACGCCGTTGCAACGGCTGATATTTATCACAAATCCATTTAGCACAAAATACCCATTTTGAATTTCAACGGGACATCGAAGGCAATGCGGCTGGCACATCAACGCGAAAACGGCATGACGCTGGTGGAAAGCGTAAGCCATAGCATTATTCGCGCCATCAAAGACGGGCAATGGCCGATAGGCGGGCGGATTCCGTCTATTCGACAGCTGGCCCGCGACTGGGAAATCAGCCCGTTCAGCGTGGCCGAAGCCTACGACCGGCTGGTGGCGCAAGGCTATCTGCACGCTCGGGCCGGCTCCGGTTTTTTCGTCGCCGGCGGGGGCAAGCCCGCGCCGGCGGCGCCGGCCGTGGAGCTGAGCGCGCTGCCGGTGGACGATCACTGGTTGCTGCAGCAGGTGTTCGAGCACGACGACGATGCCTTGCTCGTCGGCTGCGGCTGGCTGCCGCCCGACTGGCGCGACGCCAACGCCCAGCAGCGGGCGCTGCGCGCGCTGGCGCGCCAGCCCAATCGCGGCTTGGGCTATGGCGATCCCAGAGGCCTGGCCATCCTGCGCAGCCTGCTGGCCGAGAAACTGGCGGAGAAAGGCATTCCCGCCGGCGCGCGGCAGATTGTCTTGAGCCAGGGAGCCAGCCGGGCGCTGGATATGGTCGCCGGCACTTTCCTGCAGCCGGGGGACTGCGTGCTGGTGGACGACCCGGGTTACTGCAATTTGCTGTCGTCCTTGCGGCATCGCGGCCTGCGCCTGCTGGGCGTGCCTTGGGGGCCGCAGGGGCCGCAACTGGCGCCGCTGCAGACGCTGCTCGAGGCCCATCGTCCCAAGGCCTTCTTCACCAACCCCTGGCTGCACAACCCCACCGGGGCCAGTTATTCGCCCAGTTGCGCGCATCAGGTAGTCAAACTGGCCGAGCAATACCAGATGCTGCTGATCGAAGACGACGTTTCCGCCGACTTTTGCGAGCCGCGCAGCCCGACGCTGGCGGCGCTCGACGGATTGCGCCAGACGATCTACATCGGCAGTTTCTCCAAAAGCGTGGCGCCCGGCCTGCGGGTCGGCTATCTGGCCGCCGATGATGACAAGCTGGCGGCCCTGCTGCGCTACAAGATGATGTCGGGCCTGACCAGCGCCGAGCTGAACGAGCGGCTGGTCGCCGAAATCGTGCAGCAGGGCGGTTATCGCCGCCAGCTAGAGCGGCTGGGCAAGCAGCTGGCCGCGGCGCAGCAACGCGCGCAGCGCCAGTTGCGGCAACTGGGATGGCGCTTGTTCGCCGAGCCGGACAACGGCTTGTTCTTGCTGGCGCAACCGCCCGAGCCTTGCGATCCCCGCCAGTTGGCCGAAACGGCGCGCAAGCAAGGCATCCTGCTGGCCCCCGGCCACCTGTTTCGCCCCTACTCGGCCGACTCCGCCTGGCTGCGCTTCAACGTCGCCTACGCCCACGCGCCCAGGCTTTGGCAATTCCTGGCCGAATGCCGCCCCGTTGGTGATAGCATGCAAGCGGAACAGGCTGCAAAGGAGTGAAAAGCATGCAATTGACGGAAATGTTCGCGCACCCGATGAAATCGGCCCGAGGCGTCGCCTTCAGCCGGGCTTACGCCGCCAGCCAGGGCCTGCTGCACGACCGGGAATGGTTGTTGGCCACGCCGGATGGCCAGCAGATCACCGCGCGCAGCCACCCGCAATTGCTGCGGGTGCAACCCGCGCTGATACCCGGCGGCGTGCTGTTCCAGCATCCGGAGCGCGCGCCCATCTTCGCCATGAGCACCGTTTATACGCGAGCGCACCCCGCCGTGGTCTGGAAAGACGGTTTTGACGCCCGCCACGGCGACCCGCGCGTGGACGACTGGTTCAGCCAGCTGCTTGGTCTTTCTTGCCGCCTGCTGTGGCTGGGCCCATCCTCCAACCGGCGCCAGAAGTCCTGCGACGCGCCCTTGTCCTTCGCCGATGGCGCGCCCTATCTGCTGATCAGCCAGGCCTCGCTGGAAGCGTTGAATCTGGAACTCGCCGCGCCGGTGACGGCGCGCCACTTCCGCCCCAACCTGGTCATCGACGGGGAATACGCCTGGGAAGAGGACGAATGGCAGGTGATCCGGATCGGGGAGGTGGTATTCGACGTGGTCAGGCTCTGCACCCGCTGCTCGCTGACCACTGTCGATCCCGACACCGGTCTGCGCTCGGCGGATCAGGAGCCGCTGCAGACGCTGGTCCGCACCCGAACGCTGGAGGCGGGCGTCTGCTTCGGCATCAATCTGGCGGCTCGCAACGAGGGCGTGCTCAATCGGCGCGATCCGGTGGAGGTGCTGGAAAGCCGCTACCAGTTCTAGACGCAGCCCCGCTTCGCCGCCTGCCCGACAGGCATGAAAAAAGCCAGCGCAAGGCTGGCTTTTTCCACAACTTCGCTAAGGATTACTCAGCAGAGTCATCTACAACGGCAACGGCTTCTTCCGGACGGTCCACCAGCTCTACCAGAGCCATCGGGGCGTTGTCGCCCTTGCGGAAACCGTACTTCAGGATGCGTACATAACCGCCATTGCGGGCGGCGTAACGCTGGCCGAGCACGTCGAAGAGTTTAACCACGATTTCGCGGTCACGAGTGCGGTCAAACGCCAGACGACGGTTGGCGAGAGACGGCTTTTTGCCGAGCGTGATGAGCGGCTCGGCCACACGACGCAGTTCCTTGGCTTTCGGCAGCGTGGTCACGATAACTTCGTGCTTCAGCAGCGAATTGGCCATGTTGCGCAGCATCGCCAGACGATGGCTGGTCGTGCGGTTCAGTTTACGATTACTGTAACGATGACGCATTGTTAATGTCCTTTAGTCTCAAACTTACGGCTTTTCCAGACCAGCCGGAGGCCAATTCTCAAGCTTCATGCCGAGAGTCAGGCCCTTGGAAGCGAGAACTTCTTTGATCTCATTGAGCGACTTGCGACCGAGGTTCGGAGTCTTCAGAAGCTCGGTTTCAGTACGCTGGATCAGATCGCCGATGTAGTAAATGTTCTCAGCTTTCAGGCAGTTGGCCGAACGAACCGTCAGTTCAAGATCGTCTACCGGACGCAGCAAGATCGGATCGATCGGCGGCGCCTTTTCAACGACTTCTTCAACCGCTGTGCCCTGGAGATCAGCGAAGATCGACAGTTGATCCATCAGGATGCGAGCCGCGTTGCGCACGGCCTGTTCCGGCTCGATGATGCCGTTGGTTTCGATATCGAGAACCAGGCGATCGAGGTCGGTACGCTGCTCAACACGGGCGCTTTCCACTGCGAAGCTCACGCGGCGAACCGGCGAGAAGGAAGCGTCCAGTTGGATGGTACCGATGGAACGGTTGTCATCATGAGTGGATCGAACAGATACCGGCTGATAGCCGCGACCTTTTTCGATCTTGATCTCCATGTCGATCTTACCGCCCGAAGAGAGGTGACAAATCACGTGTTCCGGATTGATCACTTCCACATCATGCGGCAGCTCGATATCGCCAGCCAAGACAGCGCCCTCGCCGTCCTTCTTCAAGGACAGCACGACACTGTCGCGACCATGCAGCTTAAGCACTACGCCCTTGAGGTTGAGGAGGATGTCTACGACATCCTCTCTCACGCCGTCAAGCGCGGAATACTCATGCAAAACGCCAGCGATAGTCACTTCGGTCGGAGCGTAGCCCGGCATCGACGACAGCAGAATGCGGCGCAGCGAATTGCCCAGGGTATGGGCGTAGCCGCGCTCGAACGGCTCCATCGACACGCGAGCGTGAGTAGCGGAAACCGGCTGAACGTCGATAAGACGAGGTTTCAGAAATTCCGAAGCGCTGTTTTGCATAGTCATTCCCTAAGAGCTAGCGATTACTTGGAGTAGAATTCCACAACGAGTTGTTCGTTGATATCGCTAGACAGTTCGGAACGTTCCGGTGCAGTTTTGAAGACGCCTTCCATTTTCTTGGAGTCAACCGACACCCAAGCCGGGAAGCCACCCTGCTCAGCCAGAGCCAGGCCTTCAACGATACGAGCCTGCTTCTTGGACTTTTCACGGACGGACACTACGTCACCGGCTTTAACCTGGTAGGACGGAATGTTCACAACCTGGCCGTTCACAACGATAGCCTTGTGGCTGACCAGCTGGCGCGCTTCCGCGCGAGTGGAGCCAAAGCCCATGCGATATACAACGTTGTCCAGGCGGGACTCGAGCAGCTTCAGCAGGTTTTCACCCGTGGAGCCCTTGCGACGCACAGCTTCCGCAAAGTAATTGCGGAACTGGCGCTCGAGTACACCGTAGATACGGCGGATTTTTTGCTTTTCACGCAGCTGAACACCGTAGTCAGACAGACGACCGCGACGGGCGCCATGCTGGCCAGGGATGGTGTCCAGTTTGCACTTGGAATCCAGTGCACGACGCGCGCTCTTCAGGAAGAGGTCGGTGCCTTCACGACGAGCGAGCTTACACTTCGGGCCAATATAACGTGCCATGTTCTCACACTCTCCGAATTAGATACGACGTTTTTTGGGCGGACGGCAACCGTTGTGCGGTACCGGCGTCACGTCGGAGATGCTGGTGATCTTGAAGCCCAGCGAGTTGAGTGCGCGAACAGCGGATTCACGACCCGGACCCGGGCCTTTGATACGAACTTCGAGGTTCTTCACACCATATTCTTGGGCAACTTTACCAGCGTGCTCTGCAGCTACCTGAGCGGCAAAGGGTGTACTCTTGCGCGAGCCCTTGAAACCAGCGCCGCCAGAGGTAGCCCAAGACAATGCATTGCCTTGACGGTCGGTGATCGTGATGATGGTGTTGTTGAAGGAAGCGTGCACGTGCACGATACCTTCGCTAACAGACTTGCGCACTTTTTTACGTACACGGACAGCTGTGTTTGCTTTAGCCATTATCTGTGTTCCTTAGTTTACTTCTTGCCGGCGATCGCCTTGCGCGGACCCTTGCGGGTACGGGCATTGGTGCGAGTGCGTTGACCGCGGCACGGCAAGCCGCGACGATGGCGGAAGCCGCGATAGCAGCCCATGTCCATCAGACGCTTGATGCTCATGGTGATTTCGCGACGCAGGTCACCTTCAACGGTGAACTTAGCCACTTCGTCACGCAGAGTTTCCATTTCCGCTTCAGTCAGATCCTTCACTTTCGTGGAAGGATTCACGCTGGCTGCAGCACAAATTTGCTGAGCGCGAGTCTGACCGATGCCGAAAATTGCCTGCAGGCCGATAACGGCATGCGCATGATTGGGGATGTTTACCCCTGCAATACGGGCCATACTCTTTCCTTAAGCCTTAAGACCTTGAAAAGTTTGCGATTGTATCACGCAAATCGAGGTCTAACAAATGTTAGCCTTGTTTTTGCTTGTGACGCGGGTCCGTGCAGATCACGCGTACTACGCGATTGCGACGAATGATTTTGCAATTACGGCAAATCTTCTTTACAGAAGGCTGTACTCGCATGTTCAGATCCTTTCAAATCCAAAAAAGAGCGAATGCGTTACTTCGCACGGAACACAATTCGGGCCCGGGTCAGATCGTATGGAGTCAACTCCACAGTGACCTTGTCGCCAGGCAGGATGCGGATGTAGTGCACCCGCATCTTCCCGGAGATATGCCCGAGTACCACGTGTCCATTTTCGAGCTTGACCTTGAAGGTTGCGCCAGGCAAATTCTCCAAGACCTCGCCTTGCATCTGGATAGTGTCTTCCTTAGCCATATAACCCAGTGTGAACTCGCGCGTCAGCGGGTAAGGGCGTTGCCTTTGAAGTTAGCCTTCTTCAGCAAGCTCTCGTACTGATGCGACAGCACATAGGACTGCACCTGAGCCATGAAGTCCATGGTCACCACCACGATAATCAGCAGCGATGTGCCGCCAAAGTAGAACGGCACGTTCCACTTCAGGATCAGGAATTCCGGCAGCAGGCAGACCAGCGTGATATAGATCGCACCGATCAGTGTCAGTCGCAGAATGATCTTCTCGATGTAGCGAGAAGTCTGCTCACCTGGACGGATACCCGGAATGAATGCCCCGCTTTTCTTCAAGTTGTCCGCTGTTTCCTTCGGGTTGAAAACCAACGCCGTGTAGAAGTAGCAGAAGAAGATGATCGCTGCGGCATACAGCAGCACGTAGATCGGCTGACCCGGGTGCAGCTTGTCAGCCACGCCCTTCAACCAAGCCATGTGCTCACCCTGGCCGAACCAGCCGAGAACGGTGGCCGGGAACAGAATGATGCTGGAGGCAAAGATCGGGGGAATCACCCCTGCCATGTTGAGCTTGAGCGGCAAGTGCGTGCTCTGGCCCTGCATGACACGGTTGCCGACCTGACGCTTGGCGTAGTTCACCAGTACCTTGCGCTGGCCGCGTTCTGCGAACACGACCACGTAAGTCACCAGGATCACCCCGACAAACAGCACGACGGCAAACAGGATAGGCAACGAGCCCTGGCTGGTCAGAGTCAGGGTTTTACCAATAGCAGCCGGCACACCGGCAGCGATACCGGCGCAGATGATCAGCGAGATGCCGTTACCAATACCGCGTTCGGTAATCTGCTCACCCAACCACATCAGGAACATGGTACCGGTAACCAGAGAAACCACGGTAGTGAGGTAGAACTCCCACTGAGCAGTCATCACCAGGTTTGGCTGCTTGTATAGCATCACCGCAATGCCGAAACTTTGGAAAGTCGCCAGCAATACGGTCGCGTAACGTGTGTACTGGGTTATCTTACGACGTCCCGCATCGCCTTCCTTCTTCAGCTGCTTGAGGCTCGGCAGAACCTCGGAAGCGAGCTGAAGAATGATGGAAGCGGAGATGTACGGCATGATGCCCAGGGCAAAAACCGTAAATCTCGAGAGGGCGCCGCCCGAGAACATGTTGAACATGTCGAGCAGGCCCGTCTGCGATGTGTGGAACAACTTCGCTAGTTCGGCAGGGTTGATACCCGGCACCGGAATGTGCGCACCGATACGGTAAACGATCAATGCCCCAATCAGGAACCAGATACGACGCTTCAGATCACCAAACTTATTGGCATTTGCCACTAGAGAAGTATTCGCCACAGATTTATGCCTTATTCAATGCTGCCGCCGGCAGCTTCGATGGCAGCGCGGGCGCCAGCGGTGACGCTGACACCACGCAGTTTCACTGCGCGCTCAATCTTGCCGGACAGAACTACCTTGGCAACGTTTGCCTGGGCAGAGATCAGACCAGCTTGCTTGAGTGCCAGCAGATCGATTTCGTCTACCGGCAGCAGGTTCAGTTCGGACAGGCGAACTTCGCAAACGAAGCGAGCCGTCAGCGACTTGAAGCCGCGCTTCGGCAGGCGACGTTGCAGCGGCATTTGACCGCCTTCAAAGCCAACCTTGTGGAAACCACCTGCACGGCTCTTCTGGCCCTTGTGACCGCGGCCACAAGTTTTGCCCAAGCCGCTACCGATGCCACGACCTACACGGCGCTTGGCGTGCTTGGCGCCAACACCCGGCTGTACAGTATTCAACAGCATCTCTTAGCCCTCGAATTTGAGCAGGTAGCTGATCTTGTTGATCATGCCACGGTTTTCAGGGGTATCGAGCACTTCAACCGTCTGGCGAATCTTCTTCAGACCCAGACCACGGGCGCAGGCCTTGTGAGACTCCAGGCGACCGATCAGGCTCTTTACCAGAGTGACCTTAACAGTCTTGGCGTTACTCATGACCCACCCCCAGGATGTCCTCGACGCTCAGGCCACGCTTGGCAGCGATTTGCGCCGGGGTGTTGATGTTGTTCAGACCGTTCAGAGTCGCACGAACCACGTTGTACGGGTTGGTGGAACCATGAATCTTGGCCGAAACGTTGTGAACACCCATTGCATCAAAGATTGCGCGCATCGGGCCACCGGCCTTCACGCCGGTACCTTCTTTAGCCGGCTGGATGAAGACGGTGGTGGCACCGTGCTTACCCACTACAGTGTGCTGCAGCGTGCCGTTCTTCAGCGGAACCTTAACCATATTGTGGCGAGCTTGTTCCATTGCCTTTTGTACGGCAACCGGAACTTCTTTGGAACGGCCCTTACCCATGCCGATACCGCCATCGCCATCACCAACTACGGTCAAGGCGGAGAAAGCCATAATACGGCCGCCCTTAACCACTTTGGTGACGCGGTTGACGCTGATCATTTTTTCGACCAGACCGTCGCCACGCTCTTCCGTTTCGTGCTTAGCCATTCTTCACTCCGAATTAGAATACAAGACCGTGTTCGCGAGCGGCGTCGGCCAGTGCCTTCATGCGACCGTGGTATTTGAAACCGGAACGGTCGAAAGCAACTTTCTCGATGCCAGCGGCTTTTGCTTTTTCAGCAATGCGCTTACCGATCACGGCTGCAGCAGCCACGTTGCCGCCGTTGGTGACTTCAGCGCGTACTTCGGCTTCCAGCGAGGAAGCGCTGGCCAGTACCTTGCTGCCAGTCTCGTCAACGATCTGGGCATAAATGTGGCTATTGGTGCGATACACAGTGAGACGCACCATCTTGAGCTCCGCGATCCGGGCACGGGTTTTACGTGCGCGGCGGAGTCGAGCTTGTTTCTTGTCCATGTCAGTGCCTCAGTTACTTCTTCTTGGTTTCTTTCAGAACCACAACTTCATCAGCGTAACGAACGCCCTTGCCCTTGTACGGCTCAGGAGCGCGGTATGCGCGGATTTCAGCTGCGATCTGGCCTACGAGCTGCTTGTTGGCGCCCTTAACCAGGATCTCGGTCTGAGTCGGGGTTTCCACCTTGATGCCTTCAGGCATCTTGTGGGCCACCGGGTGGGAGAAACCAAGGGACAGGTTCAGCGTATCGCCTTGAGCCTGGGCGCGATAGCCCACGCCTACCAGCTGCAGCTTCTTCTCGAAGCCCTTGGATACGCCGGTTACCATGTTGTTCAACAGGGCGCGCAGGGTGCCGGACATGGCACGTGCGAACTTGCTGTCATCCTTGGCGGCGAAAGTCAGTTGGCCGTTGTCCAGCTTGACTTCAACTTGGTCGCACAGAGCGGTGCTCAGGGAGCCCAGGGCGCCCTTGACAGTCACTTCTGCAGCGTTGAACTTCACTTCAACGCCAGCCGGAATGGCTACGGGATTCTTAGCTACGCGAGACATTTGACCCCCTTAAGCCACTACGCACAGCAGCTCGCCACCGATACCGGCGGAGCGTGCTTTACGGTCAGTCATAACGCCCTTGGAGGTGGACAGGATCGCCACGCCCAGGCCATTCATAACCTTCGGGATTTCGGTGGAGCCCTTGTACACGCGCAGGCCAGGGCGGGAAACGCGGTCGATGCGTTCGATCACCGGACGGCCAGCGTAGTACTTGAGCTGGATATCGAGAACGGGCTTCTTTTCTTCGCCAGCGATGGCGAAGTCTTCGATATAGCCTTCGTCTTTCAGCACCTGCGCCAGCGCAACCTTCAGCTTGGAAGACGGCATGGAAACTGCAGTCTTGGAAGCGCGTTGGCCGTTACGGATGCGGGTCAACATATCGGAAATAGGATCGTGCATGCTCATTTATGTGTCTCCTATTACCAGCTGGCCTTAACAACACCCGGAATCTCACCCTTCATGGCGATCTCACGCAGCTTGTTACGACCCAAACCGAATTTACGGAATACGCCACGCGGACGACCGGTGATCGCGCAGCGACGACGCTGACGCACCGGGGAGGCGTTGCGCGGCAGCTGCTGCAGTTGCAGACGGGCGGCGAAACGCTCTTCTTCCGAGAGGCTCTGGTTGTTGATGGTGGCGATGAGGGCTTCACGCTTGGCAGCAAACTTGTTGGCCAGCTTGACGCGCTTCTCTTCACGGTTAATCAGTGCAAGTCTTGCCATGTGCTTAACCCTTGAACGGGAACTTGAACGCGGCCAGCAGAGCGCGGGCCTCTTCGTCAGTCTTCGCCGTGGTGGTGACAGTGATGTTCATACCACGCAGAGCATCGATCTTGTCGTACTCGATTTCCGGGAAGATGATCTGTTCTTTGACGCCCATGTTGTAGTTGCCGCGGCCGTCGAAGGACTTGGCAGATACACCACGGAAGTCGCGAACGCGCGGCAGCGCGATGGTTACCAGGCGGTCCAGGAACTCGTACATGCGTTCGCGACGCAGAGTTACCTTGCAACCTACCGGGTAGTTGTCGCGGATCTTGAAGCCGGCGATGGACTTGCGAGCGGTGGTGACAACCGGCTTCTGGCCGGCGATCTTTTCCAGGTCGCCCACGGCGAATTCCATTACTTTCTTATCAGCAACGGCTTCGCCCACGCCCATGTTCACGGTGATCTTCTCGATACGCGGAACTTGCATGATCGACTTGTAGCCGAACTGTTTCATCAGTTCAGGCACTACGCTGTCTTTGTAGAAATCGTAGAGACGTGCCATGTTAGCTCCTTAGGCGCCGATAACTTCGCCGCTGGACTTGAACACGCGTACCTTACGGCCGTCTTCAAGAACCTTGAAGCCCACGCGGTCAGCCTTTTGGCTTGCCGGATTGAAAATCGCGACGTTCGATGCGTCCACAGGCATGGTTTTTTCAACGATGCCGCCAGCCACGCCACGTACCGGATTCGGTTTCTGGTGCTTCTTGGCAACATTGATGCCTTCCACAACCAGCTTGTCTTCCAGAACACGCAGGACGGTGCCGCGCTTACCCTTGTCTTTGCCGGTGATTACTACGACTTCATCACCCTTGCGAATCTTGCGCATGTGACCTCCTTACAGTACTTCAGGAGCCAGCGAAACGATCTTCATGAAGCGTTCGGTACGCAGTTCACGCGTAACGGGCCCGAAGATACGAGTGCCGATCGGCTCAAGCTTGTTGTTGAGCAGAACGGCAGCGTTGCTGTCAAACTTGATCAAAGAGCCGTCCGGACGACGCACGCCTTTGGCAGTGCGTACCACGACCGCGTTGTAGACGTCGCCTTTTTTGACGCGACCACGCGGAGCGGCATCCTTGATGCTCACCTTGATGATGTCACCTACGCTAGCATAGCGACGCTTGGAACCGCCGAGCACCTTGATGCACATAACGTGACGCGCACCAGTGTTGTCAGCGACCTCAAGCATGGTCTGCATTTGGATCATTTGATGATTACCTTTCTAATCCAACTTTATCCGTCACTTTCACCTGCCGGTTTCTCGCATAAGAGCAAGACCAAACAGACGAAACGCCACAGAAACTGTGGCGTATCAAACGGCCAGTTTTGGACCCCGTAAGGGCGGAATCCCTACCCGAAGGGATAGGGAGATGGCCATTGTACAGGGAACTTTCGTTCCCTGCAAGCTTTTACACTTGGCGAGCTTTCTCGACCAGTGCAGTCACCACCCACGACTTGGTCTTCGAGAGCGGACGGGACTCGCTGATTACTACGATGTCGCCGGCCTTGAACTCGTTGTTCTCGTCGTGTGCGTGGAACTTCTTGGAACGACGGATAATCTTGCCGTAGATCGGGTGCTTAACCTTGCGCTCGACCAGGACGGTTACAGTCTTATCCATCTTGTCGCTGACCACAACGCCGGTCAGCGTACGTACCACTTTGGTTTCGCTCATCTTAAACTGCCTTTTCTTTCAGAACGGTGCGCACGCGAGCGATGTCGCGGCGTACTTTCTTCAGTTCAGAGGTCTTGGCGAGTTGCTGAGTAGCGTGCTGCATGCGCAGCGCAAACTGGGCCTTCAGCAGGCTCAGCAGTTCCGCTTTCAGCTCGTCAACAGTTTTGGCTTTCAGTTCGGACGCTTTCATTACTGACCTACCTGTTTAGTTACGAACACAGTGGCGATCGGCAACTTGGCTGCGGCCAGGCGGAAAGCCTCGCGAGCGAGTTCCTCGGATACACCGTCCATTTCGTACAGCATCTTGCCCGGCTGGATTTCAGCCACGTAGAACTCCGGAGAGCCCTTACCGTTACCCATACGGACTTCGGCCGGCTTGGAGGTGATCGGCTTGTCCGGGAAGATGCGGATCCAGATGCGGCCGCCACGCTTGATGTGACGGGTCATCGCGCGACGCGCAGCTTCAATCTGGCGCGCGGTCAGACGACCACGACCAACAGCCTTCAGACCGAAATCACCAAAGCTCACTTTGTTGCCACGAGTAGCGATACCCGTGTTGCGGCCTTTATGCTGTTTACGGTACTTGAGTCTAGTTGGCTGCAGCATTGCGGGCACCCTTTCTCATTTTCTTCTCGGGAGCGGCCGGGGTAGCCTGAACCTGACCCGGCTTCAGCTCGCCTTTGTATACCCATACCTTGATGCCGATGATACCGTAGGTAGTCTTGGCTTCGGAGGTAGCGTAATCCACGTCGGCGCGCAGGGTATGCAGCGGCACGCGGCCTTCGCGGTACCATTCGCTACGAGCGATGTCGATACCGTTCAGACGGCCGGAGGACATGATCTTGATGCCCTGGGCGCCCATACGCATGGCGTTCTGCATGGAACGCTTCATGGCGCGACGGAACATCACGCGCTTTTCCAGCTGAGCGGCGATGCCGTCGGCGATGATTTGCGCGTCCAGTTCCGGCTTGCGAACTTCTTCGATGTTCACGTGAACCGGCACGCCCAGGCGCTTTTGCAGTTCTTGCTTCAGAACTTCAATGTCTTCGCCCTTCTTGCCGATCACAACACCCGGACGGGCGCTGTGAATGGTGATGCGAGCGGACTTGGCCGGACGTTCGATGGTTACACGGCCAACCGAAGCATGACCCAGACGCTTCTTCAGGAATTCGCGAACTTCGATATCCTGCTTCAGCATTTCCGGGAAGTTCTGCGAGGACGCGAACCACTTGGAAGACCAGTTTTTGTTAACGGCAAGACGGAATCCCGTCGGATGAATCTTCTGACCCATTTCTTACCCCTTAATTGCCAACGGTCAACGAGATGTGGCAGGTCTGCTTTTCGATGCGGTTGCCACGACCCTTAGCACGGGCAGTGAAACGCTTCAGACTAGCGCCCTTGTCCACAAAGATGCTGGTGACACGCAGGGTGTCGATGTCAGCGCCTTCGTTGTGCTCGGCGTTAGCAATTGCAGATTCCAGCACTTTCTTGATGATTACCGCGCCCTTCTTCGGGGAGAAGGCCAGGATATTCAGAGCCTGGTCGACGGGCTTGCCGCGGACCAGATCGGCCACCAGGCGGCACTTTTGAGCCGACAGGCGAACACTTTTCAGATTTGCAGATACTTTCATCGCTTCACCTTACTTCTTCTTCGCCTTCTTATCGGCAGCATGGCCTTTGAAGGTGCGAGTCAGCGAGAATTCACCCAGTTTGTGGCCGACCATGTTTTCAGAAACATAGACGGGAACGTGAGTGCGACCGTTGTGTACAGCGATGGTCAAGCCAATGAAGTCCGGCAGGATGGTCGAACGACGCGACCAGGTCTTGATCGGACGCTTGTCGCTGGTTGCCCGCACCGCATCCACCTTCTTCAGGAGATGCAGATCGACGAACGGGCCTTTTTTCTGCGAACGTGCCATTGTCAATTACCCTTTGTTGGAATAGCGACGGCGTACGATCATGTTGTCGGTACGCTTGTTGCGACGGGTACGGAAGCCCTTAGTCGGAGTGCCCCACGGGCTAACCGGCACACGGCCTTCGCCAGTGCGACCTTCACCACCACCGTGCGGGTGGTCGATCGGGTTCATCGCCGTACCGCGAACGGTCGGACGGATGCCACGCCAACGAGTTGCACCAGCCTTGCCCAGCTTGCGCAGGGAATGCTCTTCGTTACCCACTTCACCAACGGTTGCACGGCAATCGACATGCACCAGGCGGATTTCGCCCGAACGCAGACGCAGCTGAGCGTAAACACCTTCACGGGCCAACAGCATCGCGGAAGCGCCAGCGGAACGAACCATCTGAGCGCCCTTGCCAGGCTGCAGTTCCACGCAGTGAATGGTGGTACCAACCGGAATGTTGCGGATCGGCAGGCAGTTGCCAGCCTTGATCGGCGCTTCCGGACCGGACAGCAGTACGGCACCAGCCTTCACACCGCGCGGGGCGATGATGTAGCGACGTTCGCCATCGGCGTAGCACAACAGGGCGATGTGAGCGGTGCGGTTCGGGTCGTATTCGACGCGTTCCACCTTGGCCACGATGCCGTCCTTGTTGCGACGGAAGTCGATGATGCGATAGTTTTTCTTATGGCCACCACCGCGATGACGGGTAGTGATATGGCCATTGTTGTTACGGCCGCCGGTAGAGGATTTCTTCTCAACCAGGGCAGCGTGCGGAGCACCTTTGTGCAGGTCGGGATGAACGACCTTAACTACGGCACGGCGACCCGCGGAAGTCGGTTTTACCTTAACGATAGGCATGCTCTATCTCCTTACTCCGCAGCGGCCGGGGTAGCGGTCAGGTCGATTTCTTGACCTTCGACCAGGCTAACGTAGGCCTTTTTCCAGTCACTGCGACGACCGATGGAACGGCCGAAACGCTTAACCTTGCCCTTAACGTTCACGGTGGATACGCCTTCAACCTTGACGTTGAACAGCATTTCAACCGCAGCCTTGATTTCCGGCTTGGTTGCGTTAGTGGCAACGCGGAACGCCATTTGCTGGTTCTTCTCAGCAATCATGGTGCTCTTTTCGGAAACAATCGGAGCAAGAATTACTTGCAACAGACGTTCTTGGTTCATGCCCACTGCTCCTCCAGTTGCTTCACGGCGTCGCGGGTGATCACGGTCTTCTTGAAGCGCAGCAGGCTGTACGGATCGGCCTGGATGGCTTCGATAACCAGCACGTTCGGCAGGTTACGCGAAGAGAGATAGAGGTTTTCGTCCAGTTCGCCAGTGATGAACAGAGCTTGCTCCAGGCCCATCGGCTGAACGGTACCAACGAATTCCTTGGTTTTCGGGCTGGCAACAGACAGCTCGTCAACCACGATCAGGCGCTCGTCGCGCACCAGCTGCGACAGGATAGCTGCCATGCCGGCGCGGAACATCTTGCGGTTGATCTTCTGGGTGAAGTTCTCGTCCGGCTTGTTCGGGAAGGCACGGCCACCACCACGACGGTTCGGGGTGGAAGTCATACCGGCGCGAGCGTTACCAGTGCCCTTCTGACGGAACGGCTTCTTGGTCGAGTGCTTCACTTCAGCACGAGTCAGCTGGGCGCGGTTGCCGCTACGAGCGTTCGCCAGGAACGCGGTAACAACTTGGTGCACCAGAGCTTCGTTGTATTCGCGGCCGAACAGGGATTCGGACACTTGCAGGCTACCAACAGCCTTGCCTTGGGTATTGATTACATTCAATTCCATCACGCACCCGCCTTCACGCTAGGACGCACGACTACGTCGCCGTTCTTGGCACCCGGGACTGCGCCCTTAACCAGGATCAGCTGACGCTCGGCATCAACACGAACGATCTCGAGGCACTGAACCGTGCTCTTGACGTTACCGTACTGACCGGCCATGCGCTTACCCGGGAAAACGCGACCCGGATCTTGAGCCTGACCGATGGAACCCGGCGTATTGTGCGAACGCGAGTTGCCATGGGAAGCACGATTGGAAGAGAAGTTGTGACGCTTGATCACGCCGGAGAAGCCCTTACCCTTGGAGGTGCCGGTTACATCAACCAGTTGACCAACGGTGAAGATTTCAACAGCGATGGCATCGCCCGGCTTGTAGCTGGACAGATCGGCTGCCGGCAGAGCGAACTCGACCAGACCCAGACCTGCTTCAACGCCAGCCTTGGCGAAGTGGCCAGCATCGGCCTTATTTACACGATTGGCCTTTTTGGAGCCAAAAGTTACCTGGACGGCGGAGTAGCCGTCGGTTTCAGCGGTTTTGATTTGTGTGACGCGGTTAGCGGACATGTCCAGCACAGTTACCGGGATGGTTGCACCATCTTCAGCAAAAATGCGGGTCATGCCGACTTTGCGACCGACAAGACCTAAACTCATGTTTATTTCCTTTTGCAGGCGCCGATTACGATTGACCGGCATAAAAAACAAAAGCGGACTCGCCAGAATGGCGAGTCCGCTAATGTATCACAGAAAATTCAAGAATCGCAAGCACTTAGCTCGCAACTCTCGCATTTCAGCGATTACTGCAGCTTGATTTCCACATCCACGCCAGCCGGCAGGTCGAGCTTCATCAGAGCATCGACAGTCTTGTCGGTCGGGTCAACGATGTCCATCAGACGCAGGTGAGTACGGATTTCCAGCTGGTCGCGGGAGGTCTTGTTCACGTGCGGAGAACGCAGCACGTTGAAACGCTCGATTTTGGTCGGCAGCGGAACCGGGCCCTTGACAACGGCGCCGGTGCGCTTGGCGGTTTCAACGATTTCCTGAGCGGAACGATCGATCAGGTTGTAATCGAACGCCTTCAGGCGGATGCGGATTTTCTGGCTCGACATTGAAATCTCCGATCCGGTTAAGCGATGATCTTGGCAACAACGCCGGCGCCAACGGTACGACCGCCTTCGCGGATGGCGAAGCGCAGACCGTCTTCCATGGCGATCGGGGCGATCAGCTCAACGGTGATTTCAACGTTGTCGCCCGGCATTACCATTTCCACGCCTTCGGCCAGCGTGATCGCGCCGGTCACGTCGGTAGTGCGGAAGTAGAACTGCGGACGGTAGTTGGCGAAGAACGGGGTGTGACGACCGCCTTCGTCCTTGGACAGAACGTATACCGAAGCTTCGAACTTGGTGTGCGGGGTGATGGTGCCCGGCTTGGCCAGAACCTGGCCGCGCTCCACGTCTTCACGCTTGGTGCCGCGCAGCAGCACGCCCACGTTGTCGCCGGCTTGACCTTGATCCAGCAGCTTGCGGAACATTTCCACGCCGGTGCAAGTAGTCTTCGCGGTAGCCTTCAGGCCCACGATTTCCAGTTCTTCACCAACCTTTACGATGCCGCGCTCTACGCGACCGGTCACCACGGTGCCGCGGCCGGAGATCGAGAACACGTCTTCGATCGGCAGCAGGAACGGCTTGTCGATGGCGCGTTCCGGAGTCGGGATGTAGGAGTCCAGAGCATCGGCCAGACGGAAGATGGACGGTTCGCCCATTTCGGACTGGTCGCCTTCCAGCGCCAGACGAGCGGAGCCGATCACGATCGGGGTGTCGTCGCCCGGGAAGTCGTAGGAAGACAGCAGATCGCGCACTTCCATTTCCACCAGCTCCAGCAGCTCAGCGTCGTCCACCAGGTCAGCCTTGTTCAGGTAAACGATGATGTACGGAACGCCAACCTGACGGGACAGCAGGATGTGTTCGCGGGTTTGCGGCATCGGACCGTCAGCGGCCGAGCAAACCAGGATCGCGCCGTCCATCTGGGCAGCGCCGGTGATCATGTTCTTGACGTAGTCGGCGTGGCCCGGGCAGTCTACGTGAGCGTAGTGGCGGGTCTCGGTTTCGTATTCCACGTGCGCGGTATTGATGGTAATACCACGAGCCTTTTCTTCCGGCGCGCTGTCGATCTGGGAGTAATCCTTGGCTTCGCCACCGAATTTCTTGGACAGGATGGTGGTGATAGCGGCGGTCAGGGTGGTCTTACCGTGGTCAACGTGACCGATGGTGCCGACGTTTACGTGCGGTTTGGTCCGCTCAAACTTTTCTTTTGCCATTTTGCAAAATTCCTTAATTAAAGAACATTAGATCGGGACTGGCCGGTCCTTGATCGAAGCCGGCCAGCCTCAGCGCGCATTACTTCTTGGCGGCCATTACGGCTTCAGCAACATGCTTCGGAGCCTCGGAGTAGTGCTTGAACTCCATGGAGTAGGTAGCACGGCCCTGGGTCGCGGAACGCAGGTCGGTGGAGTAACCGAACATCTCGGCCAGCGGTACTTCGGCCTTGATCTTCTTGCCACCCAGACCGTCATCGTCCATGCCTTGAACCATGCCGCGGCGACGGTTCAGGTCGCCCATCACGTCACCCATGTACTCTTCCGGAGTTTCCACTTCCACGGCCATCATCGGCTCGAGGATGCACGGACCGGCGCGACGCATGGCTTCCTTGAATGCCAGCGAGCCTGCCAGTTCGAACGCGATCTGCGAGGAGTCGACGTCGTGGTAGGAACCGAAGGTCAGGCGAACGGTTACGTCCACCACCGGGAAGCCGGCGAGGATACCGTTGTTCAGGGTGTTCTGAATACCCTTGTCTACCGACGGGATGAATTCGCGCGGAATCACGCCGCCCTTGATCTCGTCGATGAACTTGTAGCCATTGCCTTCGCCGGACGGTTCCAGC
The DNA here is from genome assembly GCA_002213445.1 of Xenophilus sp. AP218F. Classification (GTDB taxonomy): domain Bacteria; phylum Pseudomonadota; class Gammaproteobacteria; order Burkholderiales; family Chromobacteriaceae; genus Chromobacterium. Next base: position 45,020 of record NJIE01000003.1, read on the forward strand.
GTGATGACGGCGTGGCCGTACTGGCCCTTACCACCGGACTGCTTGACGTGCTTGCCTTCCACGTCGGTAACGGTCTTGGTGATGGTTTCGCGGTAGGCCACTTGCGGCGCGCCGACGTTGGCTTCAACGCCGAATTCGCGACGCATGCGGTCCACCAGGATTTCCAGGTGCAGCTCGCCCATGCCGGAGATGATGGTCTGACCGGATTCTTCGTCGGTGCGCACGCGGAACGACGGGTCTTCCTTGGCCAGGCGGTTCAGGGCAACGCCCATCTTCTCCTGGTCAGCCTTGGTCTTCGGTTCAACGGCAACGTGAATCACCGGATCCGGGAATTCCATGCGCTCCAGAATGATCGGAGCGTCAACGGCGCACAGGGTCTCACCAGTGGTGACTTCCTTCAGGCCGATGGCGGCAGCGATGTCGCCGGCGCGCACTTCTTCGATTTCCTTGCGGTCGTTGGCGTGCATCTGCACGATACGGCCGATGCGTTCCTTCTTGCCCTTCACCGAGTTCAGCACGGTGTCGCCGGACTGAACCACGCCGGAGTAGACGCGGAAGAAGGTCAGCTGACCCACGTACGGGTCGTTCATCAGCTTGAACGCCAGAGCCGAGAACGGCTCTTCGTCCGCAGCGTGACGCTCGGCTTCGACGCCGTCCATTTCGCCCTTGATGGACGGAACTTCGGTCGGCGACGGCAGCAGTTCGATCACGGCGTCCAGCATGCGCTGTACGCCCTTGTTCTTGAACGCGGAGCCGCACAGCATCGGCTGGATTTCGCACTTCAGAGTACGCTCGCGCAGACCCTTGATGATTTCCTCTTCGGAGAGCTCGCCCTCTTCCAGGTACTTGTTCATCATGTCTTCGGTGGCTTCGGCGGCAGCCTCAACCATCTTCTCGCGCCACTCTTCGGCAACGGACACCAGGTCAGCCGGGATTTCGCCGTATTCGAACTTCATGCCTTGCGAAGCCTCGTCCCAGATGATCGCTTTCATCTTCAGGAGGTCGACTACGCCGGTGAAGCCGTCTTCAGCGCCGATCGGCACGACGATGGGCACCGGATTGCCGCGCAGACGGGTTTTCACCTGATCTACGGCGCGGAAGAAGTTGGCGCCCTGACGGTCCATCTTGTTCACGAAGGCAATACGCGGAACCTTGTACTTGTTAGCCTGACGCCATACGGTTTCAGACTGCGGCTGCACGCCGCCCACAGCGCAGTACACCATCACGGCGCCGTCCAGAACGCGCATGGAACGCTCTACCTCGATGGTAAAGTCCACGTGTCCCGGGGTGTCGATGATGTTGAAGCGGTGCTCCGGGAACTGCATGGCCATACCTTTCCAGAAGGTAGTGGTCGCAGCGGAGGTGATCGTGATGCCACGCTCCTGTTCCTGCTCCATCCAGTCCATGGTGGCGGCGCCGTCGTGCACTTCACCGATTTTGTGGTTTACGCCGGTGTAAAACAGAATACGTTCAGTAGTCGTCGTCTTACCAGCGTCAATGTGAGCGGAAATACCGATATTACGGTAGCGCTCAATGGGGGTTTTCCGTGCCACGGTTTACACCTTAATGAGTGAACTAGCTTAGAAACGGAAGTGCGAGAAGGCCTTGTTGGCCTCTGCCATGCGGTGCACTTCGTCACGCTTCTTCATCGCGCCGCCACGGCCTTCAGCCGCGTCGAGCAATTCGCCAGCCAGGCGCAGGTCCATGGACTTCTCGCCGCGCTTGCGAGCGGCGTCGCGCAGCCAGCGCATGGCCAGAGCCATGCGACGGGACGGGCGGACTTCAACAGGAACTTGATAGTTTGCACCGCCAACGCGGCGGCTCTTCACTTCCACCACCGGCTTGGCGTTGGACAGTGCGGCGTTGAACACTTCCAGAGCGTTCTTGCCGGATTTCTTTTCGATCTGGGCCAGAGCGCCGTAGATGATGCGTTCGGCGACAGACTTCTTGCCGTCGATCATTACGACGTTCATGAATTTGGAGAGATCCTGGGAACCGAACTTCGGATCCGGCAGAATTTCACGCTTGGGGACTTCTCTGCGTCTTGGCATGTTACTTCCTTAGATTATTCAGTTGAGCTTTGGCTCATGACTACCCAACGGAGCAGTCACTTACTAGACGACCCTGAGTGTTGATTAGGCCGCCCTGAGTACATCCCAATTACTTAGGACGCTTGGCACCGTACTTGGAACGAGCCTGCTTGCGGTCTTTCACGCCAGCGGTATCCAGGGAGCCGCGAACGGTGTGGTAGCGAACACCCGGCAAGTCCTTGACACGACCGCCGCGCAGCAGCACTACGGAGTGCTCTTGCAGGTTGTGGCCTTCACCGCCGATGTACGAAATCACTTCGAAACCGTTGGTCAGACGTACCTTGCACACTTTACGCAGAGCCGAGTTCGGCTTCTTCGGAGTGGTGGTGTAAACACGGGTGCACACGCCACGCTTCTGCGGGCAGGCTTCCAGCGCAGGCACCTTGCTCTTCGCCTTGATGGCGACGCGGCCCTTGCGAACGAGTTGGTTAATGGTTGGCATTACTATCAGTTCCTAGTTGAAGCTCCCCAGAGGCAACACGCCTCCAGAAAGGACGGAGGATTATATTTTAGTCAACGGCTTAGCGTCAATGAAAACAACGCCGCTCTATCACCTTAACCGTTGATAGAGCGGCGTTTTTTCAACACCTACAGCTGAAAACGCGAATTACTGGTCGTTTTCCATCGGCGCGATTTCCTGGAAGTGCTGCTCTGCCGCCTCCAGGCTGCTGCTGGTGCCGGTGCGACGGGTGCGGTGGTAAGCCAAGCCGGTGCCCGCCGGGATCAGACGACCCACGATCACGTTTTCCTTCAGACCGCGCAGATCGTCCTTCTTGCCCATGATGGCCGCTTCGGTCAGCACGCGCGTGGTCTCCTGGAAGGAAGCCGCGGAGATGAACGAGTCGGTAGACAGCGAGGCCTTGGTGATGCCGAGCAGCACGTTTTCATACTGCGCCGGCTCCTTGCCTTCCGCCAGCATCTTGTCGTTCATTTCCAGCACGTCGGCGCGCTCCACCTGTTCGCCGAGGATGAACTCGGTGTCGCCGCTGTCGGAGATGATCACGCGACGCAGCATCTGGCGGATGATCACCTCGATGTGCTTGTCGTTAATCTTCACGCCCTGCAGTCGGTACACTTCCTGCACTTCCTGAACGATGTAGCGGGCCAGCGCCTCGATGCCCTGCAGACGCAGGATGTCGTGCGGATCCACCGGACCATCGACGATGGATTCGCCGCGGTTCACCACCTGACCGTCGTGGACCAGCACGTGCTTGTCCTTCGGAATCAGGTTTTCGTAACCGTTGCCGTCCAGATCGGTGATGATCAGACGCTGCTTGCCCTTGGTGTCCTTGCCGAACGAAACGGTGCCGGTCACCTCGGCCAGCATGCCGGCATCCTTCGGCGAACGGGCTTCGAACAGCTCGGCCACGCGCGGCAGACCACCGGTAATGTCGCGGGTCTTGGACGATTCCTGCGGGATGCGGGCCAGCACCTCGCCCTTGCCCACGTCCTGGCCGTCGCGCACGGTGATGATGGCGCCCACCTGGAAGGTGATCGATACCGACGCGTCGGAACCGGCCAGCTTCACTTCGTTGCCGAACTCGTCAAGCAGCTTCACGAGCGGACGCAGCATCTTGGACTGCGAACCGGCGCGGCGCTTCGGGTCGATCACCACCAGCGTCGACAGGCCGGTCACTTCGTCGGTCTGCTTGGCTACGGTGACGCCTTCTTCCACGTTCTCGAACTTCACGCGGCCGGCGTACTCGGTGATGATCGGACGGGTGTGCGGGTCCCAGGTGGCCAATACCGCGCCTGCCTTGATCTGCAGACCGTCGGTCACCATCAGGGTCGCGCCGTACGGCACCTTGTGACGCTCGCGCTCGCGGCCCATGTCGTCATGGATCACCACTTCGCCGGAGCGGGTGATCACGATCAGCTCGCCCTTGGAATTGGCGACGTAACGCATCTGGCTGGAGAAGCGCACGGTACCGTTGGACTTGCCCTCCACCTGGCTGGCAGCCGCGTTTCGCGACGCCGCGCCACCGATGTGGAAGGTACGCATGGTCAGCTGGGTGCCCGGTTCGCCGATCGACTGGGCGGCGATCACGCCGACCGCTTCGCCGGCGTTGACGCGCTTGCCGCGCGCCAGGTCGCGGCCGTAGCACTTGGCGCACAGGCCGTAGCGCGTGTCGCAAGTGATGGCGGTGCGCACCTTGACTTCGTCGATGCCCAGGTTGTCGATGGAGTCGACCAGTTGCTCGTCCAGCAGCGTGCCGGCTTCGATCACGGTCTCGCCGGTCGACGGGTCGACGATGTCGGTAGCGGCTACGCGGCCCAGAATGCGGTCGCGCAGCGCTTCGATCACGTCGCCGCCCTGCAGCACGGCCTTCATGGTGAAGCCGTTGCTGGTGCCGCAATCGTCCTCGATCACCACCAGATCCTGCGTCACGTCCACCAGACGACGAGTCAGGTAACCGGAGTTCGCGGTCTTCAAGGCGGTATCCGCCAGACCCTTACGCGCGCCGTGGGTGGAGATGAAGTACTGCAGTACGGTCAGGCCTTCGCGGAAGTTGGCGGTAATCGGCGTTTCGATAATCGAGCCGTCCGGCTTGGCCATCAGACCCCGCATGCCGGCCAGCTGCTTGATCTGGGCTGCGGAACCCCGCGCGCCCGAGTCGGCCATCATGTAAATGGAGTTGAAGGATTCCTGATCGACTTCCTTGCCTTCGCGATCCAGCACCTTCTGCTTGGACAGCTCGTCCATCATCGCCTTGGCGATCTTATCGCCGGTGCGGCCCCAGATGTCCACTACCTTGTTGTAGCGTTCGCCCTGGGTCACCAGACCCTGACGGTACTGCTCCTCGATCTCCTTGACTTCCTTGTTGGCTTCGCCAAGCAGTTCGACCTTTTTCTTCGGAATCTGCATGTCGTCCACGCAGATGGAGATGCCGCCGCGGGTGGAGTAGGCAAAACCGGTGTACATCAGCTGGTCGGCGAAGATGACGGTATCGCGGATGCCGCAACGGCGGAACGATACGTTGATCAGCTTGGAGATCTCTTTCTTCTTCAGCGCCTTGTTGATGTGCTCGAACGGCAGGCCCTTCGGCAGGATGTCAGACAGGATGGCGCGGCCAACGGTGGTGTTGTAGCGCTTGATCACCGGCTGGAACTCGCCCTGCTCGTCCTTTTCCCATTCCTTCAGGCGGACGGTGATGCGGGTGGCCAGTTCGACCTGGCGGGTTTCGTAAGCGCGATGCACTTCCTTGGTGTCCGCGAACACCATGCCTTCGCCCTTGCCGTTCACCTTGTCGCGGGTCATGTAGTACAGACCCAGCACGATATCCTGCGACGGCACGATGATCGGGTCGCCGTTGGCCGGGGACAGCACGTTGTTGGTGGCCAGCATCAGGGTGCGGGCTTCCATCTGCGCTTCCAGCGACAGCGGCACGTGTACGGCCATCTGGTCGCCGTCGAAGTCGGCGTTGAACGCCGCGCAGACCAGCGGGTGCAGCTGGATGGCCTTGCCTTCGATCAGCACCGGCTCGAACGCCTGGATGCCCAGACGGTGCAGGGTCGGCGCGCGGTTCAGCAGCACCGGATGTTCGCGGATCACGTCTTCCAGGATGTCCCAGACTTCCGGCACTTCCTGCTCAACCAGCTTCTTGGCCGCCTTGATGGTGGACGCCAGGCCCATCACTTCCAGCTTGTGGAAGATGAACGGCTTGAACAGTTCCAGCGCCATCTTCTTCGGCAGGCCGCACTGATGCAGACGCAGGGTCGGGCCCACGGTAATCACGGAACGACCGGAGTAGTCCACGCGCTTGCCCAGCAGGTTCTGACGGAAACGACCGCCCTTGCCCTTGATCATGTCGGCCAGCGACTTGAGCGGACGCTTGTTGGCGCCGGTCATGGCCTTGCCGCGACGACCGTTGTCCAGCAGCGAGTCGACCGATTCCTGCAACATGCGCTTTTCGTTGCGCACGATGATGTCCGGGGCGCGCAGTTCCAGCAGGCGCTTCAGACGGTTGTTGCGGTTGATGACGCGACGGTACAGGTCGTTCAAATCGGAGGTCGCGAAGCGGCCGCCGTCCAGCGGCACCAGCGGACGTAGTTCCGGCGGCAGCACCGGCAGCACTTCCAGGATCATCCATTCCGGCTTCATGCCGGAACGCTGGAAGGCTTCCAGCACCTTCAGGCGCTTGGAGATCTTCTTGATCTTGGTGTCGGAGCTGGTGGCCTTCAGTTCGGCGCGCAGGGTTTCGATCTCGCTGTCCAGGTTCAGCTTTTTCAGCAGTTCCTTGACGGCTTCGGCGCCCATCATGGCGACGAACTCTTCACCGTACTGGTCTTCCTTGTCCAGGAAGTCCTCTTCGGTCAACAGCTGGCGGTACTGCAGCGGGGTCATGCCCGGATCGGTCACGACGTACGCTTCGAAGTACAGCACGCGCTCGATGTCGCGCAGCGTCATGTCCAGCACCATGCCCAGACGCGACGGCAGCGACTTCAGGAACCAGATGTGCGCGGTCGGGCTGGCCAGCTCGATGTGGCCCATGCGTTCGCGACGCACCTTGGACAGCGTCACTTCCACGCCGCACTTCTCGCAGATCACGCCGCGATGCTTCAGTCGCTTGTACTTGCCGCACAAGCATTCGTAGTCCTTGACCGGTCCGAAGATGCGGGCGCAGAACAGGCCGTCGCGTTCCGGTTTAAAGGTACGGTAGTTGATGGTTTCCGGCTTTTTTACTTCACCATAAGACCAGGAACGGATCTTGTCAGGCGAGGCGATGCCGATCTTAATCGCATCAAACTCTTCTTCTTGCGTAACTTGCTTAAAGAGATCGAGCAGAGCTTTCATTGCGTCTCCAGTCAGGGGACAGGCGCGGCGTCATGCCGCGCCCAATTACCCAATCAATAACGTTCCAGGTCGATGTCCAGACCAAGCGAGCGGATTTCCTTCACCAGCACGTTGAAGGATTCCGGCATGCCGGCGTCGATCTTGTGCTCGCCCTTGACGATGTTTTCGTAAACCTTGGTACGGCCGGTCACATCGTCCGACTTCACGGTCAGCATTTCCTGCAGCGTGTAGGCGGCGCCGTAAGCCTCCAGCGCCCACACTTCCATTTCGCCGAAACGCTGGCCGCCGAACTGCGCCTTGCCGCCCAGCGGCTGCTGGGTCACCAGCGAGTACGGACCGGTGGAACGGGCGTGCATCTTGTCGTCGACCAGGTGGTGCAGCTTCAGGTAGTGCATCACGCCTACGGTGACCTTGCGGTCGAAGGCTTCGCCGGAGCGGCCGTCGTACAGGGTCATCTGGGTCTTGGACTCGTTGAAGCCCATCTTGTCGGTCAGCTCGTCGCCATCCGGGTAAGCCAGATCCAGCATGTGCTTGATCTCGACTTCCTTGGCGCCGTCGAATACCGGCGTGGCGAAGGTCATGCCCTTGGCCAGGTTTTGCGCCAGGTTGCGGATTTCGTCATCGCTCAGCGAAGCCAGGTCCGCGCTGCGGCCGGTTTCGTTGTAGATGCGCTCCAGATAGCCGCGCACGTCGGCGATGGCGCGCTGTTCCTTCATCATGCGATCGATGCGCTCGCCGATGCCCTTGGCGGCCCAACCCAGATGCACTTCCAGAATCTGGCCGATGTTCATACGCGACGGTACGCCCAGCGGGTTCAGCACGATGTCGACCGGACGGCCGTCACCCATGTACGGCATGTCTTCGATCGGCAGGATGCGGGATACCACGCCCTTGTTGCCGTGACGGCCGGCCATCTTGTCGCCGGCCTGCAGGCGGCGCTTGACGGCCAGGTAGACCTTGACCATCTTCTGCACGCCCGGCGGCAGTTCGTCGCCCTGGGTCAGCTTGCGCTTCTTGTCTTCGAACTTGAGGTCGAATTCTTCGCGCTTCTGCGCCAGGCTTTCCTTGATCAGTTCCAGCTGCTTGGCGATGTCTTCATCGGCCATGCGGATGTCGAACCAATCGTGCTTGGTCGGCAGACCGGCCAGGTATTCCTGATCGATCACGGTGCCCTTGACCAGACGCTTCGGACCGCCGTTGGCGACCTTGCCCACGATCAGGCGTTCGATACGGCTGAAGGCGTCGTTGTCGAAAATACGCAGCTGGTCGTTCAGGTCCAGGCGATAACGCTTCAGTTCCGAATCGATGATGGACTGGGCGCGCTTGTCGCGCTCGATGCCTTCGCGGGTGAACACCTGCACGTCGATCACGGTGCCCACGGTGCCGGTCGGCACGCGCAAGCTCGTGTCCTTCACGTCGGAAGCCTTCTCGCCGAAGATCGCGCGCAAGAGCTTCTCTTCCGGCGTCAGCTGGGTTTCGCCCTTAGGCGTGACCTTGCCCACCAGCACGTCGCCCGCCTCAACCTCCGCACCGATATATACGATGCCGGATTCATCCAGACGGCCTGCCATGCGTTCGGACAGGTTCGGGATGTCGCGGGTGATTTCTTCCGGTCCCAGCTTGGTGTCGCGGGCAACCACGGACAGTTCTTCGATGTGGATCGAGGTGTAGCGGTCTTCCGCGACCAGCTTTTCCGAGATCAGGATCGAGTCTTCGTAGTTGTAGCCGTTCCACGGCATGAAGGCGATGGTCATGTTCTGACCCAGAGCCAGTTCGCCCAGGTCGGTCGACGCGCCGTCGGCCACCACGTCGCCGCGCGCGATGTGGTCGCCCACTTTCACGATCGGACGCTGGTTGATGTTGGTGTTCTGGTTGGAACGGGTGAACTTGGTCAGGTTGTAGATATCCACGCCGACTTCGCCCGCAATCGCTTCCTCGTCGTTCACGCGCACCACGACACGGGTGGCGTCGACGTAGTCCACCACGCCGCCGCGACGGGCGACCACGGTGGTGCCGGAGTCAACCGCCACCGAGCGCTCGATGCCGGTGCCGACAAAGGCCTTTTCCGGACGCAGGCACGGTACGGCCTGACGTTGCATGTTGGCGCCCATCAACGCGCGGTTGGCGTCGTCGTGCTCCAGGAACGGAATCAGCGAAGCGGCCACGGACACCACCTGGCCGGTGGCCACGTCCATGTACTGCACGCGGTCCGGGGTCGCCAGAATGGTTTCGCCCTTCTCGCGGCAGGTCACCAGCTCGTCGACCAGCGCGCCGTCTTCGTTCAGCTCGGCGTTGGCCTGAGCGATCACGTAGCGGCCTTCTTCGATGGCCGACAGGTAGTCGATTTCGTTGGTTACCTTGCCGTCCACCACCTTGCGGTACGGCGTTTCCAGGAAGCCGAACTCGTTGGTGCGCGCGAATACGGACAGCGAGTTGATCAGACCGATGTTCGGGCCTTCCGGCGTTTCGATCGGGCACACGCGGCCGTAGTGGGTCGGGTGCACGTCTCGCACTTCAAAGCCTGCGCGCTCGCGGGTCAGACCACCCGGGCCAAGAGCCGATACGCGGCGCTTGTGGGTGATTTCCGACAGCGGGTTGGTCTGGTCCATGAACTGCGACAGCTGCGAGGAACCAAAGAATTCCTTGATCGCGGCGGACACCGGCTTGGCGTTGATCAGGTCGTGCGGCATCAGGTTGTCGGACTCGGCCTGGTTCAGGCGTTCCTTCACTGCGCGCTCGACACGCACCAGACCGGCGCGGAACTGGTTCTCGGCCAGTTCGCCCACCGAACGCACGCGACGGTTGCCCAGGTGATCGATATCGTCCACTTCGCCGCGGCCATTGCGCAGCTCGGTCAGAATGGCGATCACGGAGACGATGTCTTCCGTGGTCAGCGTGCCGTCCATCACGTCGCGGCGGCCGGCGAACTTCTCGCCGATCAGCGACTTGAACCACTCCGGGGTCTTGTCGTCGAACTTGTACTGATAGGTGCGCGAGCTGAACTTCATGCGGCCCACGCGCGACAGGTCGTAGGTTTCTTCGCTGAAGAACAGACGCTGGAACAGCGCTTCCACCGCGTCTTCGGTCGGCGGTTCGCCCGGGCGCATCATGCGATAGATCGCGACGCGAGCCTGCAGCTGATCCTGGATGTCGTCGGAGCGCAGGGTCTGCGAGATGTAGGCGCCCTGGTCCAGATCGTTGGTGAACAGCACGTCAACCTGCTCGGTGCCGATCAGCGCCAGCTTGGCCAGCACTTCTTCGGTCACTTCTTCGTTGGCGCGGGCGATCACTTCGCCGCTGTCCTGGTTCACCACATTGTGCGCCAGCACCTTGCCCAAGAGCGCGTCGGCCGGCACTTCGATGCGGTCGAGCTGCACCGCCTGGATGTCGCGGATGTGCTTGGCGGTGATGCGCTTGTCCTTGGCGACGATCAGCTTGCCGTCGGCCGCCACGATGTCGAACTTGGCGACTTCGCCCTTCAGACGATCCGGAACCACGCGCATGAACACGCCGTTGTTGGTCAGGTAGAAGGTGTCGAAGCTGTAGAACTCGGACAGGATCTGTTCGTTGCTGTAACCCAGCGCCTTCAGCAGGATGGTCACCGGCATCTTGCGGCGACGGTCGATACGGAAGTACAACAGGTCCTTCGGATCGAATTCGAAGTCCAGCCAGGAGCCGCGGTAAGGAATCACGCGCGCGGAGAACAGCAGCTTGCCCGAAGAGTGGGTCTTGCCGCGGTCGTGCTCGAAGAACACGCCCGGCGAGCGGTGCAGCTGGGAGACGATGACGCGCTCGGTTCCGTTGATGATGAAGGAACCGTTGGTGGTCATGAGCGGGATTTCGCCCATGTACACTTCATTCTCGCGCACTTCCTTGACCACCGGCTTGGAGGATTCCTTGTCGTAAATGGTCAGGCGAATGCGGGCGCGCAGCGGCGCGGCGAACGTGATGCCGCGCAATTGGCATTCCTGTACGTCAAACGGCGGATCGCCCAGTACGTAATGAGCGAAATCCAGACGTGCGTAGCCGTTATGGCTGATGATCGGAAAGATCGATTTGAACGCAGCCTGAAGACCCACATCCCTACGCTGTTCTAGCGGAACACCCAACTGGAGAAATTCGGTGTAGGAATCAATTTGGGTCGCCAACAGGAAGGGGACATCGAGAACACTGGCACGTTTCGCAAAACTCTTACGAATACGCTTTTTCTCAGTAAACGAATAACTCATAGAGTCTCCATCGAGGTGGGGTGGCGCAAGAAACCAAAAGTCAGCAGCCACGCCGAGTAATTGCTGGCTTTTACCTTCTTCGTTTCGGCCAACTACAAGCGCAATAAGGCTGGCGGATTTCTCCGCCAGCCTCACCCTCTTTTTTCAAAGAAGATTATTTGATTTCAGCCTTGGCACCGGCTTCGGTCAGTTGCTTCAGGATGTCCTCGGCTTCAGCCTTGGCCACGCCTTCCTTCACGTTCTTCGGAGCGCCGTCTACCAGATCCTTGGCTTCTTTCAGGCCCAGGCCGGTGATTGCGCGAACAACCTTGATCACGCCAACCTTGTTGTCGCCGGCGGAAGCCAGAACAACGTCGAACTCGGTCTTTTCTTCAGCAGCGGCTGCGCCGGCGCCGGCCGGGCCAGCAACAGCTACAGCAGCGGCGGAAACGCCGAACTTCTCTTCGAACGCCTTAACCAGGTCGTTCAGTTCCATCACGGTCAGACCAGCAACGGCCTCGAGGATGTCTTCTTTGGTGATTGCCATGTGAAAATCTCCTGAATTCTATAAGAATCAAATAAGTTAAGCGGCTTCGGCTTGCTTCTTGTCGGACAGGGCGGCCAGCGCGCGGGCGAAGCCAGCGACCGGAGCCTGCATAACGTAGAGAAGCTTGGACAGCAGTTCTTCGCGGCTCGGGATGGACGCGAGCTCAGCAACCTGAGCGGCGTTCATTACCTGGCCATCGTAAGAACCGGCCTTGACGATGATCTTGTCGTCAGCCTTGGCAAATTGATGCAGCACCTTGGCAGCAGCAACCGGGTCGGCGGAAATACCGTAAACCAGCGGGCCGACCATTTGGTCAGCCAGAGCGGCGAACGGAGTGCCTTCCACAGCACGGCGCACCAGCGTGTTCTTCAGAACGCGCAGGTATACGCCATTCTCGCGCGCCTGAGCGCGGAGTTTGGTCATGCTGCTTACCTCGATGCCCCGATATTCAGCGATAACGAGGGTCTGAGCAGCTGCCAGTTGAGCAGCGACTTCAGCTACGACCGCCTTTTTATCTTCGATATTGAGACTCAAGGTCTACCTCCTAGACTGAAATGAAGCGAAAGGATTTTCGCTTCGCTTTGCAGCGGCGACCAGCATCAGGAGACATCATAAAAGACTGGTGCTCATGGGCGGAATTGAACCGCCGACCTCTCCCTTACCAAGGGAGTGCTCTACCCCTGAGCTACATGAGCTTTTGAACTTTTCAGAAGCCTGTTCGGGTACACCATCTGCGTAGGATGCTGATTGCTGAACCAGCCAATCGGCGATTAAGCCTTGCGGCACCTACGGTCTTTGACAATCCGGCAGGCGAACCTGCCAGCCCAAAGCCTTGGCAGGGCGGCGAACCGCCCCGCCGAAACTCCGCAGCGCTTAGGCGCTGATGGAGTTGGTATCTACGCGAGCGCCGATACCCATGGTGCTGGATACGGCGATCTTTTTCAGATACACGCCCTTGGAAGCGGCCGGCTTGGCTTTCACCAGGGCATCAACCAGAGCGGAGAAGTTTTCACGCAGAGCTTCGACTTCGAAGGAAGCGCGACCGATGGTGGCGTGGATGATACCAGCCTTGTCGGTACGGTACTGAACCTGACCGGCCTTGGCGTTCTTCACAGCCTCGGCGACGTTCGGGGTAACCGTGCCAACCTTCGGGTTCGGCATCAGGCCGCGCGGGCCCAGGATCTGACCCAGCTGACCTACGACGCGCATCGCATCCGGGGAGGCGATCACGATGTCGAAGTCCAGGTTGCCGGCCTTTACTTGCTCGGCCAGGTCGTCGAAACCGACCACTTCAGCGCCGGCAGCCTTGGCGGCTTCGGCGTTGGCGCCTTGAGCGAATACGGCAACGCGTACGGACTTGCCGGTACCGCGCGGCAGAACCACGGAACCACGAACCACTTGGTCGGATTTACGCGGATCCACGCCCAGATTCACGGCGATATCGATGGATTCGTCGAACTTGGCAGTTGCGGCGGCCTTGACCAGGGAGATCGCTTCTTCAACAGCGTACAGCTTGTTGCGATCAACGGTAGCCTTCAGAGCTTGCATGCGCTTGGAAACCTTAGCCATTTACACGCCCTCCACTTCCAGACCCATCGAGCGGGCGGAGCCGGCGATGGTGCGAACAGCGGCGTCCAGATCGGCAGCGGTCAGATCCGGCTGCTTGGTCTTGGCGATTTCTTCCAGCTGAGCGCGAGTTACCTTGCCAACCTTGTCCACGTGAGCCTTGGCGGAGCCGGACTTGATGCCAGCAGCCTTCTTCAGCAGGAAGGTCGCCGGCGGCGTCTTCATGGTGAAGGTGAAGGACTTGTCCGCGTAGGCGGTGATCACAACCGGAATCGGCATGCCCGGTTCCATGCCCTGGGTTTGAGCATTGAACGCCTTGCAGAATTCCATGATGTTCAGACCACGCTGACCCAGAGCCGGACCGATCGGAGGAGACGGATTGGCCTTGCCAGCGGCTACTTGCAGCTTGATATAGCCGACAATTTTCTTTGCCACGATTAAAACTCCTAAAGCGGGTGTAACGCGAACCGGAGGATTCGCTTCCCAGACGAAAGCGCAGAATTATATACGCTTCCAACCACACTGCCAAGCAGAATTTTTACAGCTTTTCTACCTGGCTGAATTCCAGCTCAACCGGGGTGTCGCGACCAAAGATCTGAACCGACACGCGCAGCTTGTTGCGCTCGTAATTGACTTCGTCCACCGAGCCATTGAAGTCGTTGAACGGGCCGTCGATGACGCGCACCTTTTCGCCCACCTCGAACAGCACCTTCGGCTTCGGCTTCTCCACGCCCTCCTGCATCTGCTGCATGATGGCCTCGACTTCCTTCTTGGAAATCGGCGCGGGACGATTGGCGGTGCCGCCGACGAAACCGGTCACCTTGGGCGTGCTCTTCACCAAGTGCCAGGTATCGTCGGTCATTTCCATTTCCACCAGCACGTAACCAGGGAAGAACTTGCGCTCGGTGATGGACTTGCGGCCGTTCTTCACGTCCACAACCTCTTCCACCGGCACCAGAATTTGACCAAACTGATCTGCGATGTCGGAACGTTCGATACGTTCACGCAGCGCCTTTTGCACGCTTTTCTCAAAACCCGAATAAGCGTGAACCACATACCAGCGCATTGCCATTATCTACCTCGACCGAGAATCACATCGTAAAACAGCCAGGACAGGCTGGAATCCACCAGCCACATGAACAAGGCCAACACCATCACAAAAACGAACACCATGCCAGTCATCTGCATGGCTTCCTTGCGAGTCGGCCACACCACCTTGCGAGCCTCAACCACCGACTCATTGGCGTATGCGACAAAACCCTTGCCCGGAGCCGTCGTCCAGATCACGCCAGCGGCAACCAGCACGCCGGCAATGAAAGCGACGGCCCGCACCAACCCCTGAGCTTCAGGAATCATGTAAAAGCCGACAATGCCAGCGACCACCGCAAGACCGGCAACCACCAGCTTGATCTTATCTTGCATTTCCATGTCGAATCTTCTCTCGCGCGTATGCGACAAAAGACCAACCGGCGCAATGCGCCGGCTGGTCTTAATTGGCAGGCCAGGAGGGTCTCGAACCCCCAACCCTCGGTTTTGGAGACCGATACTCTACCAATTGAGCTACTGGCCTTTAAACCTTATTAAGCGATGATCTTAGCTACCACGCCGGCGCCAACGGTACGACCGCCTTCGCGGATGGCGAAGCGCAGACCGTCTTCCATAGCGATCGGGGCGATCAGCTCAACGGTGATTTCAACGTTGTCGCCCGGCATTACCATTTCCACGCCTTCGGCCAGCGTGATCGCGCCGGTCACGTCGGTAGTGCGGAAGTAGAACTGCGGACGGTAGTTGGCGAAGAACGGGGTGTGACGACCGCCTTCGTCCTTGGACAGAACGTATACCGAAGCTTCGAACTTGGTGTGCGGGGTGATGGTGCCCGGCTTGGCCAGAACCTGGCCGCGCTCCACGTCTTCACGCTTGGTGCCGCGCAGCAGCACGCCCACGTTGTCGCCGGCTTGACCTTGATCCAGCAGCTTGCGGAACATTTCCACGCCGGTGCAAGTAGTCTTCGCGGTAGCCTTCAGGCCCACGATTTCCAGTTCTTCACCAACCTTTACGATGCCGCGCTCTACGCGACCGGTCACCACGGTGCCGCGGCCGGAGATCGAGAACACGTCTTCGATCGGCAGCAGGAACGGCTTGTCGATGGCGCGTTCCGGAGTCGGGATGTAGGAGTCCAGAGCATCGGCCAGACGGAAGATGGACGGTTCGCCCATTTCGGACTGGTCGCCTTCCAGCGCCAGACGAGCGGAGCCGATCACGATCGGGGTGTCGTCGCCCGGGAAGTCGTAGGAAGACAGCAGATCGCGCACTTCCATTTCCACCAGCTCCAGCAGCTCAGCGTCGTCCACCAGGTCAGCCTTGTTCAGGTAAACGATGATGTACGGAACGCCAACCTGACGGGACAGCAGGATGTGTTCGCGGGTTTGCGGCATCGGACCGTCAGCGGCCGAGCAAACCAGGATCGCGCCGTCCATCTGGGCAGCGCCGGTGATCATGTTCTTGACGTAGTCGGCGTGGCCCGGGCAGTCTACGTGAGCGTAGTGGCGGGTCTCGGTTTCGTATTCCACGTGCGCGGTATTGATGGTAATACCACGAGCCTTTTCTTCCGGCGCGCTGTCGATCTGAGAGTAGTCTTTAGCTTCGCCACCAAACTTCTTGGACAGGATCGTGGTGATCGCAGCAGTCAGAGTGGTTTTACCATGGTCAACGTGACCGATGGTGCCGACGTTTACGTGCGGTTTGGTCCGCTCGAACTTTTCCTTAGCCATGGCAAATTTTCCTGAATACGAAACAAACAAGTAAATAATGATGGTGCCCATGGGCAGAATTGAACTGCCGACCTCTCCCTTACCAAGGGAGTGCTCTACCCCTGAGCTACATGGGCCCTAAACAGGCTATCAACGCTTGGAGCGGGTGAAGGGAATCGAACCCTCGTCGTAAGCTTGGAAGGCTTCTGCTCTACCATTGAGCTACACCCGCCTACTACACCACATGACAGCGATTACTACACCGCCAAGCGTTTACTAAATTCTGGTGGAGGGAGAAGGATTCGAACCTTCGAAGGCAGAGCCGTCAGATTTACAGTCTGATCCCTTTGACCGCTCGGGAATCCCTCCTGAAAGAGACCCGAATAGTATAGATAGCCCGCAAACCCGTCAACACCTTTTTCCATTTTTTTTGAATTATTTTGCACTCAAAACAAAAGCGCCCCATGACAATCGGGGCGCTTCTTTATGCATCAAATACTTAGCGATCAGGCCTTGCCGGAGATGACCAGGTACTTCTGGTACAACTCGTCCTGGCTTTCCTGATGATCGGGGTCCAACGGGATGCAATCCACCGGACAGACCTGCTGGCACTGCGGCTCATCGTAGTGGCCGACGCATTGGGTGCACAGGTTGGGATCGATCTGATAGATCTCTTCGCCCTGCGAGATCGCGTTGTTCGGGCATTCCGGCTCACAGACGTCGCAGTTGATGCACTCGTCGGTAATCATCAAAGACATAGTAATTTCCTCAGGTATTCCACAACATGAATTCTGTCACCCGCAAGGGTGGCTAGCAAGCGCGCGCCGTTATATGGTTATCGCCGCGCCCCGCTTCAGGCTTCGGCGCTCAGGCGGCGCAACAGTCCGTACTGCACCAGGCCCGCCTTGTCGCGCTTGACCAGCTCGAAGCCGACCGGCAGTGCCTCTGGCCATTGCCGCGCCTCCAGGTATACCAGGCCGTCTTCATTGACCAGATCGGCCAGCAGGGGCAACGCCTGTTGCAGCAGGTCGCTGTCGTAAGGCGGATCCAGGAAGACCACGTCGAAGCGCTCGCGGCGGTTCTTCATATATAGGAGAGCGTCGCCGGCGACGACTTCCAGATTGGCCGCCTGCAGCAGCTGGCGATTGGCCTGCAGCGACTCCATCGCCTTGCGCGACTTCTCCACCATCACCACCCTGCGCGCGTCGCGCGAGGCGGCTTCGAAGCCGAGCGCGCCGCTGCCGGCGAACAGATCCAGGCAGCTCTTGCCGTACAGATCCTGGCCCAACCAGTTGAACAGGGTTTCCCGCACGCGATCGGGGGTGGGCCGCAAACCTTCCGCATCGGGGAAGGGCAACATGCGGCGGCGATAGGCGCCGCCAATGATTCTGACCTTGTTACGCGACTGACTCATAACTCTAAACTCATCGACAAGCCGCAGAGTTTACCCCGAACTGTCCAAACCTGCCTCACTCGGCGAGCGCCTGCCGCCGAATTGTCGCAGCAAATGCCACAATTCAAGCCCGCCGCGCGCGGGATATTCATACCTTATATAGATGGAGCCATCCCCTCGCCGTCTGCCTCGCGGCCGCGTCGCAGACCGCCGGCGGGCAAATTTGCCGCCCGGTTCTGTACGCTGCGGCATTTAAGGATACAATTTGGCCATTTACCGCACATTCTTTGGCCTAACCGCGCATGTTTAGCTTCTTCAAGAAAAAATTCAAATCGGCGGACACCCCGCCGGCCGCCCCGCAACCGGAACAACCGCCGGCAGCCGAAACGCCCGTCGCCCCGCCGGCCGCGCCCGAAGAGCAGATTGTCCCGGCCGCGCCGCGCGCCGAGCCCGAGCAGGTCGAGCCGGCCGCCGCGCCTGAAGCCCTCGTCCCG
The DNA here is from genome assembly GCA_002213445.1 of Xenophilus sp. AP218F. Classification (GTDB taxonomy): domain Bacteria; phylum Pseudomonadota; class Gammaproteobacteria; order Burkholderiales; family Chromobacteriaceae; genus Chromobacterium. Next base: position 62,863 of record NJIE01000003.1, read on the forward strand.
CCGCGGGAGCCCCAGGCGGAATCCGAGCCTGAACCGGAGCCGGCCCCCGTCGTCGCTCCTCAGCCGCCCGCCGCGCAGGAAGCGGCCGCGCCGTCGCTGAAGAAGATGAGCTGGACCGAACGGCTGAAGGCCGGCCTGGCCAAGACCCGCGACAAGCTCGGCAAGTCGCTGGCCGGCCTGTTCGGCGGCGGCAAGATAGACGAAGAGCTGTACGAAGAGCTGGAAACGGTGCTGCTGACCTCCGACATGGGCGTGGACGCCACCGTGCATTTGCTGCAGGACGTGCGCGAACGGGTATCGCTGAAAGGCCTGAAGGACAGCTCGGAACTGAAGGGCGCGCTCAAGGATTCGCTGCAGGAGCTGATCGGCCCGCTGGAAGTGCCGCTGAACGTGGAAGGCAAGAAGCCTTTCGTGATCATGATGACCGGCGTCAACGGCGCGGGCAAAACTACTTCGATCGGCAAGCTGGCCAAGTACTACCAGAGCCAGGGCAAGAGCGTGCTCCTGGCCGCCGGCGACACCTTCCGCGCCGCCGCGCGCGAACAGCTGATCGCCTGGGGCGAGCGCAACAACGTCACCGTCATCGCCCAGCAGGGCGGCGACTCCGCCGCGGTGTGCTATGACGCGATCCAGGCCGCCGTCGCGCGCGGCATCGACATCGTGCTGGCCGACACCGCCGGCCGCCTGCCGACCCAGCTGCACCTGATGGAAGAGATCAAGAAGGTGAAGCGGGTGATCCAGAAGGCGCTGCCGGAAGCCCCGCACGAGGTGGTGCTGGTACTGGACGCCAATATCGGCCAAAACACGGTCAACCAGGTCAAGGCCTTCGACGACGCGCTGGGCCTGACCGGCCTGATCCTGACCAAGCTGGACGGCACCGCCAAGGGCGGCGTCATCGCCGCCATCGCCAAGCAGCGGCCTATCCCGCTGCGCTTCATCGGCGTGGGCGAAAGCATCGACGACCTGCGCCCCTTCAACAGCCGCGACTACATCGACGCGCTGTTCGAATAAGCCGTTTTCCGGCCGCCCGCGGCGGCCGGCCTTCTCAGCCAAACCAGCGGGAAACTGACAATGATCCAGTTCGACCAGGTCACCAAGCGTTACCCGGGCGGCAACGAAGCCCTGAAGAACCTGTCCTTTACCATCGAAACCGGCGAGATGGTGTTTCTCGCCGGCCACTCCGGCGCCGGCAAGTCCACGCTGCTCAAACTGGTGGCGGGCATCGAGCGCGCCACCTCCGGCAGCGTCGTCGTCAACGGCCAGAACCTGTCCAAGCTGCGCGCAAGCCAGGTGCCCTACGTGCGCCAGCATCTGGGCATGGTGTTCCAGGACCATAAAATCCTGTTCGACCGCAGCGTGTTCGACAACGTGATGCTGCCGCTCGACATCATCGGCTTCGACCGGCGCGACGCCGCCAAGCGCGTGCGCGCCGCGCTGGACAAGGTGGGATTGCTGTCCAAGGAAAAGACCATGCCGATCCGCCTCTCCGGCGGCGAACAGCAGCGCCTGTGCATCGCCCGCGCCGTGGTGCATCGCCCCAGCGTCCTGCTGGCCGACGAGCCATCGGCCAACCTGGACCGCGCCTACGCGCTCGACATCATGGAATTGTTCAAATCCTTCCATCAAGTGGGCGTCACGGTGCTGATCTCGGCCCACGACGAAACCCTGATGGAAGACTACGGCCGCCGTATCATCCGCTTACGGGAAGGACAGTTCGCCGCATGAAACACTTTCTCTATCTGAACTGGCAAAGCGCCAAGCAGGCGCTGCTGAAAATCCTGCGCCAGCCTTTCGGTTCGCTGCTGACGCTGTTGATGCTGGCCTTGGCGCTGGCGCTGCCCCTGTCGCTCTACGTCGCCGTCAACAGCGTGCAGGACTGGGTGGGCAAACTGACCGCCACGCCGCAAATCTCGCTGTTCATGGAGCTGTCGGCGGAAGAAGCCGACCTCGCCGCGGTGCAAAGCACGCTCAAGCATCATCCCAAGGTGCAAAGCTTCACCTTCGTCAGCAAGACCAAGGCGCTGGCCGACATGGAGCAGCGCAACGGCCTGCAGGGCCTGGGCGACGGGCTGGAAGCCAACCCGCTGCCGGATGCTTTCGTGGTCACCCCCAAGGCGCTGGAGCCGCGCGAGCTGGAAATGCTGCAAAAAGAACTGTCCGGTTTGCCGATGGTGGAGATGGCGCAGTTTGACGCCCACTGGGCCAAGCGGCTGTACGGCATGGTGGAAATGGGCAAGAAGCTGACCTGGTTCCTGGCCGCGGCGCTGGGACTGGCGCTGGTCTTGATCACCCACAACGCCATCCGCCTGCAGATCCTGGCGCGCCAGGACGAAATCGAAGTCTCCAAGCTGATCGGCGCGCCGGACAGCTTCATCCGCCGCCCTTTCCTCTACCACGCGATGTGGCAGGGCGTACTGGCGGCGCTGCTGGCCTGGGGCCTGACCAGCTGGCTGTGCGCGATGGCCAATCCGGCCATCCAGGAATTCGCCATGCTCTACGGCGAGCGGGTGGAGCTGCGCTTCCTGCAACCGCTGGAGCTGCTGGCGCTGATCGCGATCTCGGCCGCGCTGGCCATGCTGGGCGCGCGCCTGGCCGCCGATCACCACCTGCGCAAGGTGGAGCCGAAGTAAGCCCGCCGCCCGCGCCTGGGCGCGGGCGGCGCCTCCAGACGCCTTTCAGCTATCGCCTCGATTGTTAAATATCATTGACGCCGGAACCTTTGGCTGCTAGCACTCTCAATATACGAGTGCTAACATAGATCTACCCAAGGAGGTAGCTTAAGCAATGACCACAACTTTTGCCTTGCCCGTACCGTCGACCAGCGGCAGCCTGGAACAATACATCCAGGCGGTTAACAGCGTTCCGATGCTGACGCAGGAACAGGAGCACGAGCTGGCAACGCGTTTCCAGGAAGAAAACGATCTGGAGGCCGCCCGCCAGCTGGTGCTGTCGCACCTGCGCGTGGTGGTGTCCATCTCCCGCGGCTACGCCGGCTACGGCCTGCCGCAGGCGGATCTGATCCAGGAAGGCAATATCGGCCTGATGAAGGCGGTGAAACGCTTCGAACCGGGCCGCGGCGTGCGCCTGTTCTCGTTCGCCATCCACTGGATCAAGGCTGAAATCCACGAATTCATCCTGCGCAACTGGCGTCTGGTGCGCATCGCCACCACCAAGCCGCAGCGCAAGCTGTTCTTCAACCTGCGCAGCATGAAGAGCGGCTTCTCCGCGCTGTCCGAGCAGGAAGCCAAGTCCATCGCCGAAGACCTGGGCGTCAAGCCCGAGGAAGTGCGAGAAATGGAAATCCGCATGAGCGGCCAGGACGTGGCGCTGCTTGCCGACAACGACGACGACGACAGCTACGCGCCGATAGACTGGCTGGCCGACAGCCACAGCGAGCCGACGCGCGCGCTGGAACGCCGCGCCTTTGACCACCTGCAGTCCGAGGGGCTGGAATACGCGCTGTCGACGCTGGATGATCGCAGCCGCCGCATCGTGGAAGCGCGCTGGCTGGCCGACGACAGCGGCGCCACCCTGCACGAGCTGGCCGCCGAGTTCGGCGTATCGGCCGAACGCATCCGCCAGATCGAAGCCAAGGCGCTCTCCAAGATGAAAACCGCGCTCAGCGAAGGCGTGGTGCTGGATAACTGACGCGATCCCGCGCCAAACAAAAGCCACGGCAAGACGCCGTGGCTTTTTTCATGCCGCGCCGGGCGCAAGCCCGAGCGCGGGATCACTCCGGCAGGGTGCGGAACTTGGCCGGCAGCTTCTGATACGCTTCTTTGGCGATTTTCCGCAGCGGCTCCCAGGCCGGGTTGTCGTCGCGCAGCGTTTCGATGAACTGGCCGGCATAGGTCGGGAACGAGGCCAGCGTAGTGCGCAGCGTCTCTTCCGCCTGGCGCGTCTGTCCGGCCAGGATTTCCAGCTGCGCGCGCTTGAGCATCACGTCCGGATAAGGCCTGAAGGCGGTCAGCCGGTTTTCCAGCGCCAGCTTCTGCGGCAAGTGGTCGCGGTTCACCGCCAGGTAATCGTCCAGCGTGTACAGGGCATGGAAGGCGAACAGCGGCTTGGTGTCCACGATCTCGATCAGGCGCTCCACCCGCTTTTCGTCCTTCTTCGCGTCGCCGGTCGGGGTGTACAGATTCACCAGCTCCCAGAACATCGGCGTGCTGGCGATGGACAGCCAGCCCACCCAGCCCAGCGCCGCCAGCAGCGGCAGCCGGGCCGCCGGCGATAGCCTGGCCTCGCCGCTAGGCGCCATCGCCGCGAACATCGCCAGCATGGCCAGGAAATAGTAGTACCACAGCGGGTACTCCAGCATGCTGTGCGTCAGCGTCACCAGCAGGCACCCCAGGGCCAGCACGCCTTCCGGCGCCGCCGGACGGCGAAAGAAGGGCAACACCGCCCAGATGAAGCCGCCTACAACCAGCAGCGTTACCGCCAGCCCCATTTCGGCCAGCAACTGCAGCACCAGATTGTGAGCGTTGGTGAACAGCCCGCTGTTGTAGCCGGAGGCGGCGAACTGCGGCAACGGCTGCAGCCGCACGCTCTCCGCCGCGTACTGCGACCAGCCCACGCCGCCCAGCGGATGCGCCTGGAAGGTCAGCCAGGCCTTGTGCATCTCGGCAAAGCGGCGAGCGCCCATGTCGTCGCCGTTGGCCGCCAGACGCGCCACGCCGGAAGCGTTTTCCACATCGCTATGCGTCAGCAGCGACACCAGATGGTTGAACAAGGGCAAAGCGAACTGCATGGCGAGGATGACGCCGCACGACGCCCACATCGTCAGCATCAGCCGGCGCGACTCGGCGGACCCTGCTCGCCAGTGCCAGACGCCGGCCAGCGCCGACAGGCCCAGCAAGTACAGCAGCGTGGTGCGCGAGCCGGCCCAGGCCAGCATCAGCGCCATCCACAACACCAGCGCGGCCAGATAGCGCCGGCTCAGGCCGCCAACGGCGGACAGGTAGACGCCGGCCACCACCGACCACATCAGATAGTGCGCGTACTGGTTGCGTTGGCCGATGTGGCCGAAGATATTGCTGGTGGGATGGGAGCCGTCGTAGAACAGGCCGAGAGGCGCGGCCAGGCCGGTGATCTGCGCAGCGCCGATCAAGGATTGCACCATGCCGCCGGCGATCAGCGCCCAGGCGAGCCATACCGCGAACGGCCGCTCGCCCAGCGCTTGGCGCAGGGAAGCCGCCATCGAAGCCAGCAAGGCCAGCGCCAGCCAGCCCAGAGCCGTAGCGTAATTCATGCCGGGGAACAACAGCTTGGTCCATTGCGGCTGCAAGGCCCAGGCGGCGGCAAGCCCCAGGCACCACCAGCCGGCGCGCGGCATGCTGTCGAACAGGCGGCCGCTGGGCAGCAGCAAGACCGCGCCGGCCAGCAGCAGCCAAACCACGTTGATTTCGCCGAACCACTGCGGCAGCGGCACGTAATGCACCCGCGAAGCGAACGGAACGATGGCGATCAGGCAGAGCGCCAGCATGGCCAGACGTTCGGATAATTTCTGAAAGGTCATGGGCTGAGGGAATTAAGCTTGGAAGCCGGCAGGATACCGCAAGCGGGGCCGGCGCAAAACCAGCCTAGCGCTATTGCTGCAAGATCATTTTCCGGCTGGACTTGGGCTGAACCGTGGCGATAGCGGCAAAGTGTCCGCTGGGAACATCCCCCCCAGCCGCCATCGCAGCGTTCATCGCCCGGTCTGCCACTCCTCTGAGCGGCAACACTTCCGGCTCCTGATAGCGATGCAAGCTGCTGACGATGTAGGGAAGCAGATCCGAAAAATTGACGATGGCGATGCTCAACGCCTCTCTCGCTCCCTTTTCGTCGCCAGACAAGGCCCGGGCGACCGACAACTTGACCAAGGGTTCAACGAAGGGTTGCTTGCGCGCCACCCTTTCCAGCAGCTCTCTTTGCACCGGCAGTTGCGCGCGATTTAACTGCATATAATTCACCAAGCCCAGCTCGGCCTCGTCGGACCAGAATGGATTTCTCGCGATTGCGAGCAATTCCCGTTCTCGGGAAATATTGGCTGCAGGATCGGTAGAAGGGACAAACGCGTGCACCACTTGATAGTACGCAAACCCGCCGGAAACAACATACAACACACTCGCCAGTCCCACGACCAGGGCCCCGCCGCGCCGCAAGCCATCCCGGAAGGGAATGCGCCAGCCCATAACAGGACTTAAGGCCAGAATCGTCACCAGCATCAGCAAAAAGGGCAGATACCACAGCGGATACTCCAGCATGGAGTGCCCTAAAAGCATCGCAGCAATAGCCATCAACAGAAGGTTTTGCGGCGTCTGCTGCCCCCGTCTGAAATACGGCGCAAGACCGCAAAATAGCGCAAGCAACACCAGCGCAGTGCCGGCCAGGCCCGTTTCCGCCAGCAGCTGCAACAACAGGTTATGCGAATGCGTAAACAAGCCGGTATTCAGTACCTTCGGCCATCCGCCAAAGGTTTCCAGCCAGGCGGAGGCCCAAGGGTAGTTGCCCAAACCGATTCCAAGCCAGGGATGCTGCCGGAAAACTTCCCAAGCCTTGCTCCACTCCAGCTGCCGACGGGCATATCCGTTATCAAGCAACCGCTGCGCCCCGCTTTCCGCGGAAACGCCCCAACCGAACTGGCGCAACAAGCTCTCCAGCTCCGGACTCCAGGCTTGGACTAGCGCGAATAAAATCGCTGTCGCTGCCAATACGCCCAACATGCGCTGCAACGCCAGATCCGAAGGATTTCTTCTCAGCCAAAACCAGCCCAGAACGCAGAAAGCCAAGCAATAGGCCAATGGCAACCTAGCGCCGCTCCAACTGGCAAGAAAGACCAGCGCCAAACACGCCACGCCTGCAAGCCACCGATTCAGCAAGCCACGCGCATGCAAATAACCGTTGGCCACCATCCCCCAGCACAATACTTCCGCGTAAAGATTGCGTTGCGCCAGATTGCCCATCACCATGGTCGGGAAATCGGATCGGAAAACAACCCAACCTCCCATTCGCGGAGCCCAGCCAGCCAGTTGCACGACCCCGATGACCGCTTGCAACAAAGCGGCAAGCCAGATGCCGCGAGCGAGCGCATCCACGAACTGATCTCGCTCTTCCCTCCAAGCATCAAACAGCCGCAACCCGTACCAGCCAAGAGCAAAAAACAATAATCCCTGAGCAGGAAAAGTCGTGCCTTGCTCCAATACGACAATGGCAGCAAAAAGAAGGAGGATTGGAAAAAGAGCAGGAACGGTTTTCGCTCCGCCTTGCTGAAAACTGCCCGCCAGTAAAAACAGGCCCAGCATCAACAATGCGCTGGCATGCGTCAGCCAGTCGCCGGCTGGCTGGTAATGGAGAAAATTGAAGAACGGCAAGGTAACGGCCAGAACTGGAAAGCCTAGCAACAGCAAGCGCTTCATTCGCTGGACTCCATAAATGCGAAACGGGCAGTCTAAACTGCCCGTTTCCTGCAAGAAAGCGGCAAATCAAAAATCAGCGGCAATCTTGCGGCACTTGTCCGGAAGGCAGCAAGTTAGCAGCCACAACCGCATAGTCGGACTTCGACGTGGATTGGTTCGAGATGCACTGCCATTGGATGGCAGTGGTGGGCGGCGTGCTGCCCGTTGCGGTTCCCGCCAGCATCGTGCCGGCCCCGCCGGACACCGTGTACGGAACCAATACCAGGCTATTGGCCGGGGATGCGGCAACATTGCTGTTGTAAACAACGGTAATCACCCCATGGGTGGAATCGATTTGCACCGAGGAAACATTCTTGGTGGCGCTCGGCGGAACGTAACCGCTGCCAAAAGGCTGGCCATTGGCCGCATTCTCCGCCACCGACAGCTTGGCCGCGTCGGCCAGTTGCAGGCCTTCGGTCACCCGCGCGCGGATGGTGTAGTTCTGATAGGCCGGAATCGCCACCGCGGCCAGAATGCCGATGATCGCCACCACGATCATCAGCTCGATCAGGGTAAAACCCTGTTGCATTTGCTTTTTCATATCGCTCCACTCCCGAATCGCAGTTTGCCAATGGTTTGACGGCGCGGACCAAGGCAGAACATCGCCATGCCAGCCCATCCATTTATAGTTCGGCGCGCGGAAGATTCCCAGCGCCGCGCCAGCATCGCAGCAGGAAGCATGCCAAGCGCGATCGCGCCGGGATTGGCGGCCGCGTCGCCCGAATGTCCGCCGCAATCCAGCACTATGTGACGTTTTTCGTCAGCCCCGCCGCCGCGCCTGCCTGTGCTAGCATCCGCTATCCCACAGGAGCGTTCCCATGAGCAATCAAGACTGGCTGCACCGCAGCTTCTCCGCCGTCTGGCACCCTTGCACTCAAATGAAGCGCCACGAGGCCCTGCCCATCGTGCCCATCGCCAGCGCCGACGGCGTCTGGCTAACCGACTTCGACGGCAAGCGCTATCTGGACGGGGTCAGCTCCTGGTGGGTCAGCCTGTTCGGCCACGGCCATCCGCGCATCAAGCAGGCGATCCGGACGCAGCTGGACCAGCTGGAGCACGTGATGCTGGCGGGCTTCACCCACCAGCCGGTGGTGGAGCTGTCCGAACGGCTGTCCAGGCTGTCCGGCCTCGGCCACGCGTTCTATGGCTCCGACGGCGCCAGCGCCACCGAAATCGCGCTGAAAATGAGCTTCCATTACTGGCAAAACCGCGGCCAGAGCGACAAGCGCCGTTTCGTCAGTCTGGCCAACAGCTACCACGGCGAAACCGTCGGCGCACTGGCGGTCACCGACGTGCCGCTGTTCTCCGCCACCTACGCCGAATTGCTCAAACCCGGCCTGCGCGCGCCCTCTCCGGACGCGCGGCTGGCCCCGCCCGGCGTCGACGCCCGCGAACAGGCGCTGGCGGCGGCCCGATCACTGGAAAACGTGCTGGCCAAGCATCATGCGGAAATCGCCGCGGTGATCGTGGAGCCGCTCTTGCAGGGGGCCGCGGGCATGGCGATGTACGATCCCGTTTATCTGACCGAGCTGCGCCGCTTGTGCGACCGCTACCAGGTGCACCTGATCGCCGACGAAATCGCGGTCGGCTTCGGCCGCACCGGCAGCTTCTTCGCCTACCAGCAAGCCGGCATCGTGCCGGACTTCCTCTGTCTGTCCAAGGGCATCACCGGCGGATTCCTGCCGCTGTCCTGCGTGCTCACCCGCGACGAGGTCTATCAGGCCTTCTACCACAACGACGTGGCGCGCGGCTTCCTGCACTCGCACAGCTACACCGGCAACGCGCTGGCCTGCGCCGCCGCGCTAGCGGTGCTGGACATCTTCGAAGAAGACAACGTGCTGGAGGCCAACCGGCAGAAGGCGCTGAGCTTCGATGCGCTGATGCAGCCGCTGCGCCGGCGCGAAGACGTCAGGCATTTCCGCCACCTGGGCATGGTCTGGGCCTTCGACGTCGACACCCCGCGGCCGGAGTTTGCGCTGGCGTTTTTCTCGTCCATGCTGAAACGCGGCTATCTGCTGCGCCCGATCGGAAAAACCGTGTACTTCATGCCGCCCTACGTCATTCGCGAAGACGAGATGGCTGGCATGATTCATGCGGCGATCGACGCGCTGGATGAGCTGGCCGCGGACGGCATTCCCGCCGGCGAATGCGAAGCGGCCCTGCCCTGAGCGATTGCCAGCGCCGTGAAATACCAATAGCATTTCAAGAGACGCCCACCCGAAACGACGCGACATGCCACTGGCCCAGCCGAAAAAGGATATGGATCCGCAACTGGTCGACACCCAACCGGCCAGCGTCGCGGCTTGGCTGGAGCGTCTCCCCTACACCAGCCTGCCCGAATGCGGCCAGTTGCTGAGCGACGCCCTGCATCAGCTGGCCCGCACCCCGCTGGCGGCCGACAAGCGCTACAAGCTGCTCAAGCTCTATCTGGCGGCGCTTGACCGCTACTATCCGCTGCTGGAGCAGGACCTCTGCCACAACGACGCCCTTGGCAGCGCCAAGAGCCGGCAACTGGCGACGCTGGGCGTCAAGCTGTTCGGCCATCTGTTCGTCGCCTTCAAGCAGGCGCTGGGCGAGCGCATGGCCAGGCGCGGCCTTTTCGAACGCAAGCAAACCCGCATCGAGCTGCTGGCGTATTGCCTGCTGGCCGCGCGTCAGTTCCTCAGCCTCAGCCAGCAAAGCTACACGCCCCTGCCGGCGGGTTTCTGGCTGGACTGCCACCAGCTGTTCGCGCTGGCGCGGGCCCACGGCTGGGAAGACAAGCGCCTGGGCCGGGATGACGCTCTGGCCGCCCTCTACCGCCAGTTGCTGCTGCTGGGTCTCACCGCCAGCAACCGCCTGTCGCAAGGCGAGCTGCGGCTTACCCGCCGCCTGGCCTGCGAGCTGGCCGGGCAGATCCGCCTGCTGCCGGTGGCCGGCGTCCCCGCCGGCGTCAGCGGCTACATGCTGGACCTGAACGCCGACACGCCGCCGCTATTTCTGCCGATCAACCCGCGCCAGCTGGGGCCGGACTGCTTCTTGCTGGACCTGGGCACCGTGCTGGAAACCATAGGCAAAAGCCTGGAGCAGCTGCAAAAGGCGCAAAACGCCAATCCGCAGCCGCAGCTGGGCGACGAAATGCAGCTTCTGGGCGCTTTGAGCGAAGACTGGACCCGGCCGCGCCGCCGCCGCCAGCCGCGCGAGAAAACCCAGGGCATCGTCGAAGTCTGCGCCGGCCTCGCCGCCGTCTGGCATCGGCTCAATGGCCATCGCTGGGCGCTGGGCGAGCGCCGGGACTGCCCGCAACCGCGCACGCCGCCGCCGCCCTGTCTGATGCTGGTGGCCGACCGCAGCGAGACCGGTTTCCTGTTGCGCGGCCAGCCGCGCGAGCAGGTCTTGCGCGCCGGCGAGCTGGTGCTGATCAACGGCGCGGAAACCGACGATCAGCCGCTGCTGTGCGTGGCGCGCTGGATCGTGTTGCGCGGCAACGGCCAGGAGATCGAATGCGGGCTGGAAATCCTCAGCCGGGAACCGCTGCCGGCGCTGGCCATGCCCAGCATCACCCATAGCGGCGACAGCTTCCAGCACGCGCTGCTGCTGCCCGGCCAGCAAAAGCCCTACGCGCCGCCGCAGCTGCTGCTGAACGGCCGCGGCTTCAGCCAGCTGCGCGAATTCCACCTGCGAGACGCCACCGGCGAGCAACTGGTGCGCGTCACTCGCCTGACCCTGCAAAGCGCCCATTTCCAGCTGATGGAATACCGCGACAGCGATCAATTCTGACCTCGCTCAAACTCTCCGCCTTTTTCGGGTAAACTCGGACGTTTATAATCGTTTGCTTGATTAGCGAGGTGTTATGCGTTCGGTGATTCATGCGGCAAGCCGCATCGTGGTCAAGGTAGGCTCCAGCCTGGTAACCAACGACGGCAAGGGCCTGGACCAGGCCGCGCTGGCGCGCTGGGCCGAAGAGATCGCCGAGCTCAAGCGCCGCGGCAAGGACGTGGTGCTGGTTTCCAGCGGCGCCATCGCCGAAGGCTGCCAGCGTCTGGGCTGGAGCGTGCGCCCCAAGGGCGTGCACGAGCTGCAGGCCGCCGCCGCCGTCGGCCAGATGGGGCTGTGCCAGGCGTACGAGAGCGCCTTTCGCGCCCACGGCCTGCAGACCGCCCAGATCCTGCTCACTCACGAAGACCTGGCCGACCGCACCCGCTACCTCAACGCCCGCTCGACGCTGACCACGCTGCTGCACCTGAACGCGGTGCCGATCATCAACGAGAACGACACCGTGGTCACCAGCGAAATCCGCTTCGGCGACAACGACACCCTGGGCGCGCTGGTCACCAACCTGATCGAGGCCGACGCGCTGGTCATCCTCACCGACCAGCAGGGCCTGTTCAGCGCCGACCCGCGCAAGCACCCGGACGCCGTCTTCATCCACGAGGCAGAAGCCGGCGACCCGGCGCTGGAGGAGATGGCCGGCGGCGCCGGCTCCAGCGTCGGCACCGGCGGCATGATCACCAAGATTCTGGCCGCCAAGCGCGCGGCGCGCAGCGGCGCGGCCACCGTCATCGCCTGCGGCCGCGAGCCGCACGTGCTGTCGCGGCTGGCCGACGGCGAAGGCATCGGCACCCAGCTGATCGCCGCCACCAACCGCATGGCGGCGCGCAAGCAATGGCTGGCCGACCATCTGCAGCTGTCCGGCCGCCTGCTGCTGGACGACGGCGCGGCGCGGGCCGTGCGCGAAAAGCACACCAGCCTGTTGCCGGTGGGCGTCAGCGCGGTGGAAGGCGACTTCCTGCGCGGCGAGGCGGTGGCCTGCATCGACGCCGACGGCAACGAAGTGGCGCGCGGTCTGGTCAATTACAGCTCGGACGAAGCCCGCCAGATCATGCGCAAAAGCACCCGCGAAATCGAAGGCGCGCTCGGCTACATGGTGGAACCCGAGCTGATTCATCGCGACAATATGGTCACGCTGTAGCACAATATGCCAAAAGCAAGCCCGGCCGCGCGTCGGGCGGCGCACCGTTTTCCCGACCCCTGCCAGTGTCTGGCCGGGGTTTAATTTTTACCTACCACAAGGATGACAAGGTATGAACAAGCTGGCTCTTTCGGCGCTGATGACACTAGCCTGGGGTTCGGCATTCGCCGGCGATGTGCTGCACATCTACAACTGGAACAACGCGCTGTCGGCGGAAACCGCCCAGCGCTTTGAGCAATCCTGCAAGTGCAAGCTGGTGCAAGATTACTACGGAGACAACGAAGAAATGCTGGCCAAGCTGGCCGCCGGCGCCAAGGGTTACGACATGGTCTTCCCCACCGCCTTCGCCGTGAACACCCTGCTCAAGCAAGGCAAGCTGCAGCCGCTGGACAAGGCCAGGCTGCCCAACTGGAAAAACCTGAACAACGGCTATCTGGCCCTCAATCAGCCTTTCGATCCGGGCAACCGCTACGCCGCGCCCACTGTGGTGTCGCTGACGCTTCTGGGCTACAACGAAACCCAGCTGAAGAAAGCCGGCGTCGCCGACAAGGCAGGCAGCTGGGCGCTGATCTTCGATCCGGCGGTGCTCGCCAGGATCAAGGGCAAGGTCACCGTGCTGGATTCGCAGCGCGAACTGATGGCCGCCGCGCTGATGTACCTCGGCCGCGACGCCAACTCGACCAATCCGGCCGACTGGAAAGCCGCCGCCGACGTGATCCGCAAGGCCAAGCCCTACTGGGCGGCCTTCAACAACCAGAGCTACATCAAGGAGCTGACGGTGGGCAACATCTGGGTGGCGCAGGGCTATTCCAACGACCTGTTCCAGGCGCAGCAGGACGCCAAGTCGGCCAAGCGCCCGTTCGCGCTGGGCTACCAGCCGCAAAAAGAAGGCAACATCCTGGCGGTGGACAACATGACCATCCTCAAGGACGCGCCGCGCCCGGACCTGGCGCACAAGTTCATCAACTTCATGCTGGACGGCAAGAACGCCGCCGAGATCTCCAACCATATCGGCGCCACCAACCCGGTGAAGGCCGCCGAGGCCTACTTCAAGCCGGAGATCAAGGCCAACCGCGTCATCATGCTCGAGCCCGCCAAGGGCAAGTACGTGGCGCTCAAGGATCTGGACGTCAAGTCGCGCCGCGAACTGAACCGCTTGTGGACGCAGCTGAAGATCGGCCGCTGAGCCCGCTCAAGCCGCAATGAAAAAAGGTCGCTTGCGCGACCTTTTTTCATGACTGCCTGCAGCCCCTGCTCAATACTTGCCATCGTTGCCCTCGTTCTCGCTGCGGCGCAGCTCGATGGCGCGCATGATCACGTAGGCCAGCATAGCGCACAGGAAAAACAGCAGCATCACCCAAGCGATGGACTGCAGAGTGTTGATGAACGCGTTGAACAGCTCCAGCAGCCACCGCTCGCCGCTCAACTGCAGCTGATTGTTGCCCTTGCCCACCGCTTGCGGCAGATACTGCTGCAGCGACCACTGGCGCACGCCGCCGGAAATGCCGCTGACCACGATGGCGAAGAACACGTATTTGCGCCAGGCGTCGGCCAGTTCCTGTCCAAGCGTGCGACCCAGGATGCGGTTGACCGCGGGGTCGAAAAAACGGGCGGCCAGCACCGAGGTGCTGATCACCAGCAACAAGATGGCCGCGAACAGGGCATAAAACATGCAAATCTCCAGTTTTCAGTACTATTGCATTGTACCCCTAATACGCCAGGGGTGATCCGCCCGCCGCCGTTCAATCTTTCTGCGCCAGGCCGAAATGCTGGTAAGCCTGCGCTGTCGCCATCCGCCCGCGCGGCGTGCGTTGCAGATAGCCTTGCTGGATCAGGTACGGTTCGATCACGTCCTCTATGGTGTCGGTGGATTCGCCTATCGCCGCCGCCACGTTGTCCAGCCCCACCGGCCCACCGGCGAACTTCTCCAGAATCGCCTGCAGCAGCTTGCGGTCCATGACGTCGAGCCCGGCCGGATCGACGTCCAGCATCGCCAGCGCCGCGTCGGCCACCGCCGCCGTCACCACCCCGTCGGACTTCACCTCGGCGTAATCGCGCACCCGGCGCAACAGCCGGTTGGCGATGCGCGGCGTGCCGCGCGAGCGCTTGGCAACTTCAAACGCGCCGTCGTCCGACAGCGTGACGTTGAGCAGGCCGGCCGAACGGCTGACGATGCGGGTCAGTTCCTCGGCGTTGTAAAACTCCAGCCGGGCGACGATGCCGAAGCGGTCGCGCAGCGGGTTGGTCAGCATGCCGGCCCGCGTCGTCGCGCCCACCAGCGTGAACGGCGGCAGATCTATCTTCACCGACCGCGCCGCCGGCCCCTCGCCTATCATGATGTCGATCTGGTAATCCTCCAGCGCCGGATAGAGGATTTCCTCCACCACCGGCGACAGACGGTGGATTTCGTCGATGAACAGCACGTCGTGCGGTTCCAGATTGGTGAGCAGCGCCGCCAGATCGCCGGCGCGCTCCAGCACCGGCCCGGAAGTCTGGCGCAGGTTGACGCCCATCTCCCGCGCCACGATGTGGGCCAGCGTGGTCTTGCCCAGGCCCGGCGGCCCGAACAGCAGCACGTGGTCCAGCGCCTCGCCGCGCCGTTTGGCCGCCTCGATGAAGATCTCCAGCTGCTCGCGCGCCTTCTTCTGGCCGACGTATTCGTCCAGGAGCTTGGGTCGCAGCGCCCGCTCCAGCGCCTCTTCCTGATCGGAGGCGCGTTGCGGGGTGACGATGCGACGCTCGGGCGCGGCGCCGAACAGCTTGTCGGTTTCTATCATCGGAGGCTCTCTGGCTGAATCTTGCTGTCGCCATTCTAACATCGCGCTATACTCGCCGCTGGCCGCGCTGCGCGGCCGACGTCTTCGGGGCGGGGCGCAATTCCCCACCGGCGGTATGGCGCGCAAGCGCCGAGCCCGCGAGCGCCTTGGCCGCACGGCCAAGGGTCAGCAGATCTGGTGAAACGCCAGAGCCGACGGTAACAGTCCGGATGAAAGAAGACGACGCCAGCTCCGTCCGCGCCCGCGGATGGAATGTTGTGTCGTATCCGCGCGTTTATCGCGCCGGATGGCCGCGCGCTATCCGCTTCACGCCCACGGGACGTGTTTCTCAATCGCTTATTTGAGGACCGTTTCCATGAACGCTCGCACCGACATCCTTTCCCTGCGCGTCCACGCCGCGCTGCAAGCTTTGCGCCAGGGCCTGCCGGTCATCGTCGCCGACGACGCCGACCGCGAAAACGAGGCCGATCTGATCCTGGCCGCCGATGCCCTCACCGTGCCGGAAATGGCGCGGCTGATCCGCGACGGCAGCGGCATCGTCTGCCTGTGCCTCACGCCTGAACATGCCGAGCGCCTGCAGCTGCCGCCGATGGCGGCGCAGAACGGCAGCCGCTACGGCACGAACTTCACCGTCGCCATCGAGGCGGCCGAGGGCGTGACCACCGGCGTCTCCGCCGCCGACCGCGTCACCACCATACGCGCCGCCATCGCCCCGGACGCCAAGCCCGGCGATCTGGTGCGGCCCGGCCACGTCTATCCCATCGTCGCCCGCGCCGGCGGCGTCGCCGAACGGCGCGGCCATACCGAGGCCTCGGTGGAGCTGGCGCGGCTGGCTGGTTTCAGTCCGGCCGGCGTGCTGTGCGAGTTGATGAACCCCGACGGGACGATGATGCGCGGCCGGCAAGTGCAGGACTACGCCGAACGCCACGGCCTGCCGCAGCTGTCCGTCGCCGAACTGGCCGCATGGCTGCGCCGGGAACAGGAGGCCGCCCATGTTTAGCGGCATCGTGCAGGGCATCGCCCGGGTCGAGCGCATCGCCGAGGGCGACGACAGCCGCCGGCTGACCCTGTCCTTCCCCGCCGGCTTCTGCGATGGCCTCAAGCAAGGCGCCAGCGTCGCCATCGACGGCGTCTGCCTGACCGTGGCCGCGCCGCCTGTCGGCGGCCAGGCGGAATTCGACCTGATCCTGCCGACGCTGATCACCAGCACGCTGGCCGCCTGCCGGCCGGGCGACGCGCTCAACGTCGAGCGCGCGCAGCCGTCCGACGCGGAAAACGGCGGCCACGCGCTGTCCGGCCACGTCGATTACCAGGCGACGGTGCGGCAGATCCGCCGCCGCGGCGACAACCTGTGCCTGCGGGTATCGGTGCCGGCCGGAGCCGTGCGCTACCTGTTCCCCAAGGGCTGGGTGGCGCTGTGCGGCGTCAGCCTGACCATCGCCGACATCGACAAGCAGGCCGGCTGGCTGGAGGTGTGGCTGGCGCCGGAAACCCGCCGCGCCACCACGCTGGGCGACAAGC
Source organism: Xenophilus sp. AP218F (assembly GCA_002213445.1). Classification (GTDB taxonomy): domain Bacteria; phylum Pseudomonadota; class Gammaproteobacteria; order Burkholderiales; family Chromobacteriaceae; genus Chromobacterium. The sequence goes on from NJIE01000003.1 coordinate 79,548, forward strand.
AACCTGACGATAGGCTGAACCTGGAAATCGAACGCCAGACCCAGGTGCTGGTCGACACCATGCGCGAAGCGCTGGAGGACAAGCTGGACGCGCTGTTGCGGCTGTTGCAGCCGGAAGCGCGCCCCGCCATCGCCGGCCGCTAACGGACCGGGGCGAGCGGACCCAGCAGATCGATCAGTCCGTCGGCGAAGCTTGCCCGCCAGTGAAAGTAATCGTGCGCGCTGGCGTGCTCGCGGTGCGCCACCGGGTAGCCCTTGGCCAGCAGCACGTCGCGAAAGCGGCGGGTTTCGCCGAAGATGTCGGTCATGCCGTTGTTTTCATAGCGCCCGGCTTCCAGGTAGAAGCGCAGCGGCAGCCTGTCCGCGCGCACGTATTCCCGCGTCAGCCAGCCCGGCTCCGCGCCGCCTTCCGGGCCGCCCGGCGACCACCAGAACGAGCCGGACTGGGCGTAAACCAGTCCGAAGCTCTCCGGATGGCGCAAGGCGGCGTAAGCGGCGGCCAGCCCGCCGTAACTGGAGCCGGCGATGACGGTGCGCGCGGCCGGCGCCGCCAGACCCTGCCGGCTGGCCCAGGGCAACAGCTCCCGCGCCAGAAAATCGGCGAAGGCCGGATTGGGCGGCAGCTCCCTGCCGCGCGCGGCGGCGTCAGGGTTGTCGATCAGGATGGCGGCGGTGGGCGGGATGCGGCCGGCGGCGATCAGGTTGTCCAGAATCCGCGGCGTCGGCACTTCGCGCCGATAAGCCTGGCCGTCGAACACCAGCAGGAGCGCGTTGTCGGCGTGGCCGGGGCGATAGCCCGCCGGCCGGTACAACCACAGCTTGCGGCGGTTGCCGAGCACGGCGCTGGCCAGCTCCCGCTCGACGACCTCGCCGCGCGGCGTCGCCGGGTCGACGGCCAGCCACGGCGTCGGCCGCGCCAACGGCAGCTCCAGCGTGGACGAGGCGGCGAACCGATCCGCCGCGCCCTCGGGGAAACTGCGCGGATTGAGCGGATCGCGTTGCGCCGTGGCGAGAATCGCGCGGCGGCGGGTCATGAAGTCGCCGTCCAGTTGCGGCACGTCCGGCGCCAGCCGGTAACTGAAGCGCGCGTCCCTCGGCACCGAGTAGGTGCGATACCAGACGTCGCTGTCGCCGAGGCGCGCCATCTCGTCCTGGTTTTGCGACGGCCCGCCGTGAATCCTGACGTTGGCGCGCGCGCCGCGCCACAGAAAGGTCACCAGCGCGTGGCCGGGCTTGGCCGGGTCGTCCTCTATCCACGGCCCGCCGCGCGCCGCCGCCTCGCGCCAGAACGCGGCGCTGCCGCCGCCTTGCGCCAATTCCCGCGCCAACCGGGCAAGGCGCGGGCTGTCGGGACGCGCCGGGCGGCGCTGCTCGGCCGGGGGCAGGCGCTTGTCCATTGCCAGACGATAATCGCCGTCGCGGGAGGCCTTCACCTGCAAGACGAAGGCGCGGCCCGGCCCGGCGATGAACTGGAAATCCTGCTCGCCGTCCTGCGGCGCGGCCAGCTCGCGCGCCTCGCCGCCGCCAAGCAGCAGCAAACGCGCGCCGGCGGCCTGGAAACGGCCGCTGACGTAATCGCCGGGAGAGAGGGACAAGGGATGGTCGCGGGCGGCGTCGGCCGGCAGAAAACCGGCGACGGACTGGCCCGGCGTCAAGGCCTGGGCGGGAAAGACGGGCAAAGCCAACGCGCAAGCGACAAACAGGGGACGAAGCATGGCGGTTATTTTAACAATGAGAATCATTATCAAAATAACATGAAGCGGGCACGCCCTCCAGCGCGCCCGCCCGGGCTCAACCCTTCATCAGGCTCTTCAAGGCCAGCCGCACGCCTTCGCTCACCGTCACCTCGGCCGGCAGGCTCTTGGTGGCGGCCGCCGCTTCCTTGTCGTTGTAGCCCAGCGCCAGCAGCGCATGCACGATGTCGCTCTTCTCGTCCGGCGTGGCCGCGAACGACAAGCCGCCCGGCACAGTCAGGCTGCCGCCGGTGGCCAGCTTGCCGCGCAACTCCAGCACCAGCCGCTCGGCGGTTTTCTTGCCGATGCCCGGCACCGACGACAGGCGCTTGATGTCTTCGCTGGCCACGGCGATGGCCAGCTCGTCGGCAGTCATGCCCGACAGGATGGCCAGCGCGATCTTGGCGCCGATGCCGGACACCCTGATCAGCTGGCGGAAAGTCTGCCGCTCTTCCTTGCTGGCAAAGCCGAACAGCAGATGCGCGTCCTCGCGCACCACCAGATGAGTGAACAGCGTGGCGTTCTGCCCCAGCGCCGGCAGCTGGTAGAAGGTGGTCATCGGCACGTCCACCTCGTAGCCTACCCCGCCTACGTCCACCACCACCTGCGGCGGCTGTTTTTCGATGAGCTTGCCCGTGAGGCGTCCGATCATGATGCGTTCTTTCCTGAATATCCGCTAAGGGCGGCATTATCCCACAAGCAGCGCCGCGATCAGCAGGCAAGGCAGCAGATTGACCGCCGCGATGGTGGCGACGATGGCCGGCCGCAAGCAGGAAGGCTCGGCCGCGTGCCGGCGCAGGCTGAGCGCGGCGAAGACCGACAAGGGCGCGGCCAGCAAGCCCAGCGCGGCGCTGGCCGGCATCCCGCCGACACTCGGCCCGAGCAGCAGGAGCAGGTAGGCCAGCGCAGCCAGCAGGCCATACCCCCGCCACGCAACCGCCAGCGGCAAACGCGCCACCCAGTGGCGCTTGCCCGCCAGAATGTCGGCCTCGCGATCGGGAAACTGGTTGATGTACAACAGCGCGGCGGCCAGCAGGCCAAGCGGCGCGGCCAGCCACAACAGATGCCAATCCGGGCGGCCGGCCAGCAGCGTCTGCGCCCCCAGCGGCAGCAGCGCGACGCAGGCCAGCACCGCCGCCTCGCCCAGACCGCGGCTATTGAGCCGCAAGGGAGGCGCGGAGTAGCCCCAGCCCAGGGTCACGCCGGCCAGGCCGATCGCCAGCAGCCACGGCCCGCCGCGCCAGGCCAGCGCCAGCCCGCCGCCGATCGCCGCCGCGAACAGCAAGCCGGCCAGCGCCGCCATCTGTCGGCGCGTCAATACCTTTTGCTGGATGAAGCGGCTGCCGCCGGTGAAAGGATATAGCCGGCTCTGGTTGGCGGCGTCGCCGCCGTTGTCGTGATCGGCGACGTCGTTGATGACATTGACCGCCGCGTGGCAGATAACGGCCAGCGCCAGCGCGCACAGCGCCAACGGCCAATGGACGATAGCCGCCGGCCCGGCGGCGGCCACGCCCAGGCCCGCGCCGGCCAGGGTCAGGGCGAGGAAGGCGGGCCGGGTGGCCAGCAGCCAGCGCCGCGGCGAGCGGGCCAAAACGGAATAATCGGGTTCCAGCGAGGAGGAAGACATGGCTGCGGCCGGCGTGACGATGCGGGAAGCATAGCGCGTCCGGCGCGCCGCGGGCTACACCAGTCGGCCGCCGCGCACTTTCAGGCCGCGCAAGGCCAGCTTGCCGATGGCCCCGCCGCTGTGGTTGGCGTGGGTCAGCGCCACCGCCAGCGCGTCGGCGGCGTCGGCCTGCGGCGTGCCGGACAGATTGAGCATGCGCACCACCATGTACTGCACCTGCTCCTTGGGCGCCTTGCCCTGGCCCACCACCGATTGCTTGACCTGCAAGGCGGTGTATTCGGCCACCGGCAGGTCCTTGAGCACCAGCGCGGTCATGCACGCGCCGCGCGCCTGGCCCAGCATCAGCGTGGCCGCCGGGTTGACGTTGACGAACACCCGCTCCAGCGCCGCTTCGGTCGGTCGATAGGTGTCGATCACCTGGTGGATGCCGTCCACCAGCACCTTGACCCGCTCCGCCAGCGGCGAGCCGCTCTTGGTGCGTATCGCGCCGGAGGCGACGTAATGGCGCTGGTTGCCGACCACGTCGATCACGCCGAAGCCGGTGACCAGGCTGCCGGGGTCGATGCCGAGAATGCGCCGGCTCATGGCGTCCAGCCGCCGGCGATGCGATCCGCCTCGGCCAGGCGCTCCGGCGTGCCGACATCCAGCCACAGGCCCCGCTGCACTTCGCCGGTCACCTGGCCGCGCGCCATCGCCGCCAGCAGCCACGGCAACAGCGGGCTGGGTTCGCCGGCCGGCACGTCGCGGAAGAAAGCCGGGTGGTAGGCGGCCAGGCCGCAGAAGGTGAACGGCGTGTCTCCTGCCTCGCAGGCGGCGACGCGGCCGTCGGCGCGCAAGGTCAGGTCGCGGCCGGTGGGGTAGCCGGCCTTGGGCGTCAGCACCAGATGCGCCAGCGCCGATTCGCCATTCAGCCGGGCGGCGGCGGCGGCCAGCCGTTCTGCCGGAAAGTCGGTCAGCACGTCGCCGTTGAGCACGAGGAAAGGCGCGTCGCCAAGCAAGGGCAAGGCGGCGGCGATGCCGCCGGCGGTTTCCAGCGCGCGGCCTTCCGGCGAATAGGCGATGGACACGCCGAAGCGCGAGCCGTCGCCGAGCGCGTCTTCGATCCGCTGGCCCAGCCAGGCGTGGTTGATCACCAGCTCGGCGACGCCGGCGCGCGCCAGCCTTTCGATATGCCACTGGATCAGCGGCTTGCCGCCGGCAGGCAGCAAGGGCTTGGGGGCATGGTCGGTCAAGGGCCGCATCCGTTCGCCGCGGCCGGCGGCCAGTATCATCGCCCGCATCAGCCGCCCTTCACGCCCAGCACCGGGTAGCTGGATTGCAGCTCGGCGTCGGTTTCGTCGCGGCCGACCAGTTCCACCAGCAATTGGTACAAGGGCGCCAGTTCGCGATAACGGCGGGTGGCGCGCTTCAGGTATTTGATGAAGCGCGGAATCTCGGCGCGGTACTTGTCCTTGCCGTCGCGGTGGTACAGGCGGGCGAAGATGCCGGCCACCTTCAGGTGGCGCTGCACGCCCATCCATTCGAAGGCGCGGTAGAAATCGTCGAATGCTTCGGGCACCGGCAGGCCGGCGGCGCGGGCCTTTTCCCAGTAGCGGATGGCGATATCCAGCACGAAGGGCTCTTCCCACTCGATGAAGGCGTCGCGCAGCAAGGACACCAGATCGTAGCTGATCGGGCCGTACACCGCGTCCTGGAAGTCCAGCACGCCGGGGCGGCCGGGCGTCAGCATCAGGTTGCGAACGATGAAATCGCGATGCACGAACACCCTGGGCTGCGACAGCAATGCCGGCAGCAGGGCCTTGACGCCGGCGTCCCACAGCTGGCGCTGGGCGAAATTCAGCGGCTTGCCCAGCTCCTTGGCGGCGAACCACTCCGGAAACAGGTTCAGCTCGCGCGTCAGCAGGGCCTCGTCGTATTCCGGCAACACGCCGGGCTGGCTGGCTTTCTGGATCTCGATCAGGGAATCCAGCGCCTCCAGCAGCAGATGGCGGTGCACTTCAGGGCGGCCGTCGTGCTCCAGCGCGGCGAGGTAGGTGATCTTGCCCAAGTCCTCCAGCAGCATGAAGCCTTGCTCGCGGTCGCGCCCCAGGATGGCCGGCACGCCGGCCATGGCGAACACCTCGCGCACGTGAACGTAAGCGTCGGTATTCATTTTCTCCGGCGGCGCGTCCATCACGATGCGGCTTTGGCCATCCGGCCAGATCGCGCGGAAGTAGCGGCGGAAGTCGGCGTCGGCGGCGGCGAATTCCACGGCAACGTCCTCGCCGGGGAACAAATCAGCCAGCCATTTTTTGAGGAGTTCCTGTCTGTGCATGTCGGTTTGTCGTGGTGCTGATAGAATTGTGCGATTCTATACCGCCCTCCAGCCCTCAAGATATGGCTTTGTGCATGCCCAGACCCAAACTGACGCCGCTTCACCTGGCGGTTGCAGCCGCCCTGACCGCGTTCCCGGCCATCAGCCTGGCCAACGACGCCGAAGACCCCGACAACGCCCCCATCGCCCTGCCCGCGCCCGCTCCGGCAACCGGCCAGACTCATGTCACCGCCGACAATATGGACGGCGAAATGAACGTCGAGCTGAAGGCCAAGGGCAATGTGGTGGTGACCCGCGACGACCAGAAGCTGGAATCCGACTGGCTGGATTACTATCAGGCCCGCAATCAGGTCAAGGCCGGCGACCGCTTCCGCCTGACCCGCGGCGGCGACGTGGTCACCGGCACCACGCTGGATTACAACGTGGCCACCTATAGCGGCACCGGCATGAAGCCGGTCTTCGCCATGGGCCGCCCGCCGGCCCCGGGCAGCAGAGAGCCCATCACCATGCGCGGCGACGGCAGCCAGGTGGACTTCCTCGGCCAGAACCAGTACCGCATCTACCAGAGCAAGATGAACAGCTGCGATCCGGGCGACGAAGCCTGGTATCTGAAGTCGTCCAGCACCGATCTGGACTACGACCGCGGCGTCGGCGTGGCGCACAACGCCTGGATGGAGTTCTACGGCGTGCCGTTCCTGTACACGCCGTGGATGGACTTTCCGCTCAACGGCAACCGCAAATCCGGCTTCCTGACGCCTACGTTCAAGGGCGGCAGCGGCGGCACCGAGTTCTCGCTGCCCTACTACTGGAACATCGCGCCCAATATGGACGCCACCATCACGCCGCGCATCAACCAGAAGCACGGCAACACGCTGTCCGGCGAATTCCGCTACCTGATGCCGGACTTCAGCGGCCAGATCTACACCGACCAGCTGTCCAACGACAAGACCACCAATACCACGCGCTATCTGTGGAGCGCCCAGCACTATCAGAACTTCGGCCACGGCCTGACCTTCGGCCTGGATTACAACCAGGTATCCGATCCCAATTACTTCACCGACTTCGGCAGCCAGACCCAGGTGGCCTCCAACGTCAACATGGACCGCACCGCCTGGCTCAACTACGCCTTCGGCTGGCAGGGCGGCTCGGCCAACACCCAGCTGCGAGTGCAGAAGTACCAGTACCTGTCCACCGACCAGGCCGGCGCGCCGTACGCGCGGATGCCGCAGCTGACCTTCGCCGCCAACCAGACGCTGCCCAGCGGATTTTCCGCCAACCTGCAGGCCGAGGCGGTACGCTTCCAGCACCCCACCCTGCAAAACGGCGACCGCTTCGTCGCCTACCCCAGCGTGACCTGGAGCTTCGACAAGAGCTGGGGCTTCATCCGCCCCAAGCTCGGCGTGCATTACACCCAGTACCAGCTGGACGCTTACCAGGGACAGCAAGGCCGCGACGAAACCCGGGTCTTGCCCATCTTCAGCACCGACGCGGGGCTCTACTTCGATCGCGATACCGACATCCTCGGCCGCGACCACCTGCTGACGCTGGAGCCGCGGCTGTTCTACGTCAACATCCCGACCAAGGACCAGAACAACCTCCCCAACTTCGACACCTCGGTCAACGACTTCAACTTCGCGCAGATGTTCACCGAGAACCGCTTCTCCGGCTCGGACCGCATCAACGGCGCCAATGAAATCACCACGGCGCTGACCAGCCGGCTGATCGATCAGCAAAACGGCCTGGAGCGGCTGCGCATCGCCTTCGGCAAGCGCTTCTACTTCAGCCAGCAGGAGATCACGCTGGCCGGCACCCCCAAGCAAGTGACCGACACCGGCAACGACTGGATGCTGGCGATCAGCGGCGACCTTGACCGCGCCTGGCGGCTGGACGGCAATTACGAATACAACCCGGACCTGAAAGCCACCCAGCGCTACAATGTGCAATTGCGCTACAACCCGGAACCGGGCAAGGTCGCCAGCGTCCGCTATCGCTACGGCCTGTACGAGCTGCTGGACACCGACAACGTCACCACCGGCACCTACGGCCCGATGCGGCAGGTGGATGTCGGCGCGATGTGGCCGATCGCCAAGCGCTGGTACGCCGTCGGCCGCTACAACTATTCGATCATCGAACAGAAACCGATCGAGCAATTGGGCGGTCTGGAATACAACGACGGCTGCTGGTCGCTGCGCGTATTCCGCCAGCGCTACGTCGCCAACGCCACCACCACCAAGAACGCCTGGATGTTCCAGGTCGATTTCAAGGGCTTGGGCGGTCTCGGCAGCGGCGGCGTGGACAACGCCCTGCGCCTGGCCATCCCCGGCTACACCAAAACCAACGCACGATAAGCCCTGACCATGAAAAAGACCCTGCTTGCCCTGACGATCGCCAGTGTTGCCCAAGCCGCGCTGGCCGCCCCCGCCTCCACGCCGGCCGCCCCCGCCGCCCAGGCCGTCATCACGGCCAAACCGGTCAAGGAAGTGGACCGCATCGTCGCCGTGGTCAACAAGAACGTCATCACCTGGCTGGACCTCAAGGCCCGCGTCGACGAAGCCATCAAGCAGCTGCAGGCGCAAAAGGTCGCGCCGCCGGCGCGCGAGGTGCTGGAGCGCCAGGTGCTGGAACAGATGATCACCGAAGAAGTCCAGCTGCAATACGCCGCCAGCGGCGGCCTGAAGATAGACGACGAGGCCGTCGACCAGGCGGTGGCCAACCTCGCCAGACAGAACAAGCTGGACGTCGCCGGCCTCAAGGCGCAACTGGCCAAGGACGGCGTGCCCTTCTCCCGCCTGCGCGAAGAAATCCGCCGCGAACTGACCATCGCCCGCCTGCGCGACAGCGAGGTGGCGTCCAAGGTATCGGTCAGCGACACCGAGGCGGAACAGGTGCTCAAGAGCGCCCAGAACGCCAACCGCGCCGACTACCACCTGGCCAGCATCCTGGTCAGCGTGCCCGAGCGCGCCGACGCCAAGCAGATCGAGGCGCTATCGCAGAAAATCCACAAGGCGCAGGCCGAACTGGCCGCCGGCCAGCCTTTCGCCAAGGTTTCGGCCGCCTACTCCGACGCGCCCAACGCGCTCAAGGGCGGCGACATGGGCTGGCGCCCGTCCACCTCGCTGCCGCTGGAATTCGTGCAACTGCTGGAACAGCTAAAGGTCGGCGGCCATACCGACGTGATCCGCACCCAGCAGGGCTTCTTCATCTTCCAGCTGCAGGACAAGCGCAGCGGCAGCGCCCCGCTGATGGTGGAGCAATACCACGCCCGCCACATTCTGATCCGCACCAACGAAGCGGTATCGGAAGCCGACGCCAAGGCCCGCATCGACCAGATCCGCGACCGGCTGATGCGCGGAGCCAAGTTCGCCGAACTGGCCAAGCTGTACTCGGAAGACGGCAGCAACGCCAAGGGCGGCGATCTGGGCTGGGTGAACCTCGGCGATCTGGTGCCGGAGTTCGAGAAAGCCATGGTGGCGCTGCCCATCGGCCAGGTATCCCAGCCGGTGCGCACCCCGTTCGGCTGGCACCTGATCCTGATGGAAGGCAAGCGCAATCAGGACGTGTCCGGCGACCGCGAGAAAATGGCGGTCAAGCAGCAAATTCGCGCCCGCAAGATGGAACAGGCTTACGCCGACTGGGTGCGCCAGCTGCGCGACTCCGCCTTCGTAGAAGAACATCTGGACGACAAATGATGACGCCGCCCGTGCTGGCCGTCACGGCGGGCGAACCCGCCGGCATCGGCCCCGACCTGGCGCTCGCCCTTCCCGCCATGGGCGCGGACGCGCGCTGCGTGGTGATCGCCGACAAGACGCTGCTGGCCGAGCGCGCCCGGATGCTGGGCCTTGACGTCGCCCTCGCCGATTACCGCCGCGACGCGCCGCCGCCCGCCGGCGCGCTGGAAGTGCTGCACGTGCCGCTCGCCGCCCCCGTCGCGGCCGGGCGGCTCGACCCGGCCAACGGCCGCTACGTGCTGGCCACGCTTAACGCGGCGATAGACGGCTGCCTGTCCGGGGAGTTTGCCGCCATGGTCACCGCTCCGGTGCACAAGGGCGTGATCAACGACGCCGGCGTGCCGTTCTCCGGCCACACCGAGTATCTGGCCGAACGCACCGGCGCCAGGAAAGTGGTGATGATGCTGGCCGGCGGCGGCATGCGGGTGGCGCTGGCCACCACCCACCTGCCGCTGCGCGCCGTGGCCGACGCCATCACCCGGCCGCTGCTGGCCGAGGTCATCCGCATCCTGCACGCCGATCTGGTCGGCAAGTTCGGCATCGCCGCGCCGCGCATCCTGGTGGCCGGGCTCAATCCGCACGCCGGCGAAGGCGGCCACATGGGCCGCGAGGAAATCGACGTGATCGAGCCTGAGCTGGCCGCCTTGCGCGCCGAAGGCATCGATCTGATCGGCCCACTGCCAGCCGACACGCTGTTCAACCCCGACAAGCTGGCCCAGGCCGACGCGGTGCTGGCCATGTATCACGACCAGGGCCTGCCCGTGCTCAAGCACGCCAGCTTCGGCGCGGGCATCAACATCACGCTGGGCCTGCCGATCATCCGCACCTCGGTCGATCACGGCACGGCGCTGGATCTCGCCGCCACCGGCCGGGCGCATCCGGGCAGCCTGCGCGAAGCCGTCCTCTTGGCCAGCCAGCTCGCCCGGCGCTAATGCGCGCGCTGTCGGACAACATCCAATCCAGCCAAGCCTCTTGAAGTAAAGAGGCAAAACCCCATTCCACATGGGTTTTTCGCAGCGCAACAATTGGGCTACACTGTTTGTCATTTTTCCAATAATTAAAAGCCAGCGGACAATGACAGCCACCAGAGAACAGCGCGTACGGGAAATTCCGTACAACTACACCTCGTACTCCGATCGCGAAATCATCATTCGCCTGCTGGGCGAGCCGATGTGGCGCCTGCTGGAAGAATTGCGCGCCGAACGCAAGACCGGCCGCTCGGCGCGCATGCTGTTCGAGGTGCTGGGCGACATCTGGGTGGTGGATCGCAACCCCTATCTGGTGGACGACCTGCTGGACAATCCCAAGCGCCTGTCGGCGCTGGTGGCGGCGATGCGCCACCGGCTGACGGAAATCGAAAAACGCCGCGACGGCAACGACAAGGTGCAGGGCATGCTCGCCGCCGCCCGCGCGGCGGTGGACGAATTCGCCCGCCAGTTCGAAAGCACTCGCGAATTGCGCGGCCGTGTGCTGAAAAAACTATCCCGGCTCACCCGCCGCGACAACATCCTGTTCGACGGCCTGTCGCGCGTCGCCCACGTCACCGACGCCACCGACTGGCGCGTGGAATATCCCTTCGTGGTGCTGAGCCCCGACAGCGAGGCCGAGATGGCCCCGCTGGTGCGCGCCTGCATCGAGCTTGGCCTCACCATCATTCCGCGCGGCGGCGGCACCGGCTACACCGGCGGCGCGGTGCCGCTGGACCGCATGAGCGCGGTGATCAACACCGAAAAGCTGGACCGCCACCTGGGCGTCGAGCACATCGAACTGCCGGGGCTGGCGGGCAAGCGCGCCACCATCTCCTGCGGCGCCGGCGTGGTCACCGCCCGCGTCTCCGAAGCCGCCGCCGCGGCCGGCCTGGTGTTCGCGGTGGACCCGACTTCGGCCGAGGCCTCCTGTATCGGCGGCAACATCGCCATGAACGCCGGCGGCAAGAAGGCGGTGCTGTGGGGCACCACGCTGGACAATCTGGCCAGCTGGAAAATGGTGGACCCGGACGGCCGCTGGCAGCTGGTGGAGCGCATAGGCCACAACTACGGCAAGATCCACGATGTAGAAGAAGCGCGCTTCCGCGTCTCGCGGCTGGCCGACGATGGCCAGACCGTGGAAAGCAGCCGCGAGCTGATCATCCCCGGCAGCGCCTTCCGCAAGACGGGCCTGGGCAAGGACGTCACCGACAAATTCCTGGCAGGCCTGCCCGGCGTGCAGAAGGAAGGTTGCGACGGCATCATCACCAGCGCCCGCTTCGTGCTGCACAAGATGCCCAAGCACACTCGCACCGTGTGTCTGGAATTTTTCGGCACCGTGGCCGAGGCCACGCCGGCCATCGTCGAAATCACCGACCTGTTCAAGCCCGGCGGCGCGTGCAGCCTCGCCGGCGTCAAGCTGGCCGGCCTGGAGCACCTGGACTGGCGCTACGTGCGCGCCGTCGGTTACGCCACCAAGGCCAAAAGCCGCGGCCGGCCGAAAATGGTGCTGATCGCCGACATCGTCTCCGACGACGAAAACGCGGCGGCGGACGCCGCCAGCCAGGTGGTGCGCATCGCCAACGCCCGCCACGGCGAGGGCTTCATCGCGGTGACGCCGGAAGCGCGCAAGACCTTCTGGCTGGACCGCAGCCGCACCGCCGCCATCGCCAAGCACACCAACGCCTTCAAGGTGAACGAAGACGTGGTGATTCCGCTGCCGCGCCTCGGCGACTACAGCGACGGCATCGAGCGCATCAATATCGAACTGTCCATCGCCAACAAGATCCGGCTGCTGGACACCCTCACCGAATACTTCCACGGCCGGCTGCCGGTGGACAAGCTGGACACCAACCTGCCGTCGGAAGAGCTGATCGGCGACCGGCGCGCCGCCGCGCTGTCGCTCCTGGCCATCACCCGCGACCGCTGGCAGTGGCTGCTGTCGCACATGGACCGCCCCTTCCACGAATACGCCGGCCGCTGGCCGAACGCCCCGCTGGAAGACGCGCAAGCCCGCCCCGACACGGTATTCCACGCCTTGCGCGATTTCGCCCTGCGCGTCAGCTGGAAGCGCGAAGTGCTGTCCGAGCTGGAGCAGATTTTCTCCGGCAACGCCACCGCCGGGGTGCGCGCCGCCATCCGCGAGCTGCAACAACAGACGCTGCGCGGCCGCGTGTTCGTCGCCCTGCACATGCACGCCGGCGACGGCAACGTGCACACCAACATCCCGGTCAACTCCGACGACTACGACATGCTGCAAACCGCGCACAAGGCGGTGGTGCGCATCATGGCGCTGGCGCGCGAACTGGGCGGCGTCATCTCCGGCGAGCACGGCATCGGCATCACCAAGCTGGAATTCCTCAGCGAAGAGGAAATCGCCCCGTTCCGCGCCTACAAGGCGCAGGTAGACCCCAACGGCCACTTCAACCGCGGCAAACTCTTGCCGGGCGCGGACCTCGCGCTGGCCTACACGCCGTCGTTCTCGCTGCTCGGCGCCGAATCGCTGATCCTGGAACAATCCGACATCGGCGCGATCAACAACTCGATCAAGGATTGCCTGCGCTGCGGCAAGTGCAAACCGGTGTGCTCCACCCACGTGCCGCGCGCCAATCTCTTGTACAGCCCGCGCAACAAGATTCTCGGCGTCGGCCTCCTGACCGAAGCCTTCCTGTACGAGGAGCAGACCCGGCGCGGCGTGTCGCTCAAGCATTTCGCCGAACTGTCCGACGTGGCCGACCACTGCACGGTGTGCCACCGCTGCGTCAAACCCTGTCCGGTGAAGATAGACTTCGGCGACGTGTCGGTGGCGATGCGCAATTTCCTGCGCAAGACCGGCAAGAAAACCTTCAACCCCGGCACCGCGCTGGGCATGGCCTTCCTCACCGCCAAGGACCCGACCACGGTCAAGGCCATCCGCGCCGGCCTGATCGGCGTCGGTTACCGAGCGCAGCGGCTCGGCAACCAGCTGGGAAAACGGCTGGGACTCCTCGGCGGCCAGAAGAAGCGGCCGCCGGCCACGGTCGGGCCGGCGCCGGTCAAAGAGCAGGTGATCCACTTCATCAACCGCCCGATGCCGGGCGGCCTGCCCAAGAAAACCGCCCGCGCGCTGCTGGATATCGAAGACCCGCACATCGTGCCGGTGATCCGCAACCCCAAGGCGACCGAAGACGCCGAGGCGGTGTTCTATTTCCCCGGCTGCGGCTCGGAGCGGCTGTTCAGCCAGGTCGGCCTCGCCACCCAGGCCATGCTCTGGCACGTCGGCGCGCAAGCGGTGCTGCCGCCGGGCTACCTGTGCTGCGGCTACCCGCAGACCAGCGCCGGCTACCAGGACAAAGGCGACGCCATCACCACCGAAAACCGCGTGCTGTTCCATCGCCTGGCCAATACCCTCAACTACCTGGACATCAAGACCGTGGTGGTCAGCTGCGGCACCTGTTTCGACCAGCTGGCGCATTACCGCTTCGAAGACATCTTCCCCGGCTGCCGCGTCATCGACATCCACGAATACCTGATGGAAAAGGGCGTCAAACTGGAAGGCGTCCAGGGGCAGCAATACCTGTACCACGACCCCTGCCATACGCCGATGAAAACCCATCAGCCGCTCAAGGTGGTCAACGAGCTGATGGGCGGCGGCGTGCCGCTGACCGACCGCTGCTGCGGCGAGGCCGGCACCTTCGCCGCCAGCCGGCCGGACATCGCCACCCAGGTGCGCGCGCGCAAAGAGGAAGAGATCAACAAGAACCTCGCCGCGCTGACCGGCGGCCAGCCGCCGGCCAGACCAGTGAAAATCCTCACCTCCTGCCCGTCCTGCCTGCAGGGCCTGTCGCGCTACAATCCCGACACCGGCACCGAGGCCGACTACATCGTGGTGGAAATCGCCAGACACGTGCTGGGCAAGGACTGGCTGCCCGATTACGTGGCCCGCGCCCGGGACGGCGGCATCGAACGCGTGCTGCTGTAAGACGTCCCGCGCCCCCGCCCGCCGCCTTAATGCCGGCGGGTTTTTCTTGCCTACATCCGCCCACTAAGTAATTTCCCTCCCTGAACAAGCGGCCATCGCTACTTAAGATGAATAAGAGCCGCCGCCAAGGCGCGCGGCGATATTCATCGCGCGATCAAACAACGCGGCGCCGGCCAGACGCCGGCAGCGCCGCCACTCAACGCCAAAGGAATGCCATGTCCATCTCAAAACGGATTTTGCTGCTGCTGACGCTGGCGCTGCTCGCCCAGCTGCTGACCGGCGCGTATGGCCTGTGGGAACAACAACAGGCGCGGAATCGCTTCGAATCGGCCATCAGCAACCTGATCCCCAGCGTGCGCGACCTGAACAGCGCGCTCAACGCCCTGATCGAGGTACGCTCCGCCGTCACCACGCACATGCTCAGCAACGCCGCCGAAGACAAGAAGGCGGCGGTTGCCGTGCTGGAGCAGGCGGATAAGCAGATCGACAAAATGCTCGATACCTACGAGAAAAACGACATCTACAACGACGACGACCGCCAGCTGCTGCAACGCGACCGCGCGGCGCTGGCCGATTACCGCGCCCAGCGCCAGAAACTGCTGGCTCTGTCCGAAGCCAACCATCACGAAGAGATGATGCGCCTGTATCAAGGAGACTTGCGCGCCGCGACGCTGGCCTTCCGCAAGGCGCTGTCCGAACATATGGAGTTCAACAACAAGCTGGCGCTGGACCTGATGCAGCAAAACGAGGACGCCTTTCACGCCGCGGTCTACAAAGCCGGCGGCGCGCTGCTGGCCACCATCGCCCTGCTGGTCCTGATCGGCAGCCAAGTATTCCGCAACGTCAAGCAAGGCCTGCAATCCATCCAGAACACCCTGCAGCAGGTCGCGCAATCCCTGAACTTCACGCTGCGCGCGCCCATCCTGCGCATGGACGAAGTAGGCCACACCGCCACCGCCTTCAACAACTTGCTGGACCGCTTGCAAAACAATCTCAGCTCGATACGCAAGGGCGCGGAAGAAGTCGCCGAAGCGTCGCAGGCCTTGAGCAGCACGGCCAGCCAGGTCGCCGCCGCGGCCTCGTCGCAAAGCGCCTCCTCGGCCACAGTGGCCGCCACGGTCGAGCAGATGACGGTCAGCATCAACCATGTCGCCGACCGGGCGCAGGAAACCCGCGAGCTGGCGAGCAACGCCGGCAAGATGGCGCAGACCGGCTCCAGCACCATCGCCCAAACCATCAGCGATATCCGCCAGATTTCGCAATCGGTGGACGAAGCCGCCAACAGCATCCGCGAGCTCGACCAGTTCGGCGCGCAGGTCAACACCGTGGTCGGCGTGATCAAGGACATCGCCGACCAGACCAATCTGCTGGCGCTCAACGCCTCGATCGAAGCCGCGCGCGCCGGCGAGATGGGGCGCGGCTTCGCCGTGGTCGCCGACGAGGTGCGCATGCTGGCCGAACGCACCACCTCGTCCACCAAGGAGATCTCGCAAACCATCCAGGCGATGCAGGAACGCTCGCGCCAGGCCAGCACCCAGATGCAGGCGGCCGAGGCGCTGGTGCGCAACAGCGTCAATCGCGCCGACGACGCCGACCAGGCCATCCGCCAGATCGGCGGCTCCACCACCGAAACCGTGCACATGGTCAGCGAGATATCCGGCGCCATCAAGGAGCAAGGCGCCGCCACCAACAATATCGCCGCGCAGGTGGAAAGCATCGCCCAGATGTCCGAGCAGTCCAACAGCGCCGCGCAAGAAGCGTCCAGCAGCGCCAGCCGTCTCGATCAGCTGGCGCGCAGCCAGATCGCCACCCTGGCCAGCTACCGCCTGTAAAACCGCCGTCTTTCCTTCGCCGGGCCGCCGCAACGGCGGCCTGGCCGTTTCCAGGATCTTTCAACCGAATACCATGCAATGCGCGTGGTATTTGTCACATCCCCTTGCGCGCGGCCGCCGCGCGCTTCGCTGTTACACTTCCCGCCGAGACAATGCCCCTTCGATCCACGCAAGGGCAAACAACAACCATGCTGTCTCCAGCACCCTTGCCGCTCCTTTCAAAGTGATATCCATGTCGATCTCTCAACGCATTTTGCTGCTCCTGAGTCTTGCCCTGGCTGCCCTGTTCGCCGTCAGCGCCCTGGGAGTCTGGGAACAACAGCAAGCCAAAGCCCGGTTCGAAGCCACGCTGGACAATCTGATCCCCAGCAACCGCGACATCAACGCCGCCAACGCCGCCTTCATCGACATGCGCGGCGGCCTGATTCGCCATCTGCTCGCCCCTTCCGCCGCAGAAAAACAGGCGCAAGAGGCGGTGGTGGCCAACGCGGAAAGCCGCATGTTCGCCGCGCTCGATCACTACGAGCGCAACAATCTGTCGAATGAGACCGACCGGCAACTGCTGGCCGCCGACCGCAAGACCTTCGCCGAGTATCGCCAGCAGATGCAGGCCTTGTTTCAATACTCGCGCGCCAACGACCTGGCCGCGGCCTATCAATCGATCAACAGCGGCGAAATGAGCGTGGCCGCGGCGGCTTTCCGCAAGGCCCTGAACGACCACGCCGAGTTCAACTACCGCCTGGCCGACGAGATGCGTCAAACCAACCAGGACGCGTTCCAGTCGGCGCTGACCTTGTCGCTGGCGATCAGCGCGCTGGCGCTGGCGCTGCTGCTGATCATCGGCGTGCAGATGCTGCGCAATATCCGCCGCGGCCTGGGCAGCATCCAGCACACGCTGGAAACCGTGGATCGCTCGCTGGACTTCACCTTGCGCGCGCCGGTATCGCAGAACGATGAAATCGGCCAGACTGCCGCCTCTTTCAACAATCTGCTCTCGCGCCTGCAAGACAATCTGCGCAGCTTGCGTCAGGAGTCGGAGCAAGTAGGCGATGCCGCCCGGGCCTTGAGCCAGACCGCCAGCCAGGTGGCGGCGGCCGCCTCGTCGCAAAGCATGTCCTCGGCCAATGTCGCCGCCACCGTGGAGCAAATGACGGTCAGCATCAACCACGTCGCCGACCGCGCCGGAGAAACCCATCAACTGGCCGACAACGCCGGCCGGATGGCGCAAAGCGGCTCGGTCACCATCAGCCAGACCATAGGCGACATCCGTCAGATCGCTCAAAGCGTGGACGCCGCCGCCGGCAGCATCCGCGAGCTGGACGCCTTCAGCAACCAGGTCACCTCGGTAGTCGGCGTGATCCAGGACATCGCCGATCAAACCAATCTGCTGGCGCTCAACGCTTCGATCGAAGCGGCGCGCGCCGGCGAGATGGGCCGCGGCTTCGCCGTGGTCGCCGACGAGGTGCGCATGCTGGCCGAGCGCACCACCCAGTCCACCAAGGAGATTTCGACGACGCTGGCGGCGATGCAGGAACGCTCGCGCAGCGCGACGACGCAGATGCGCAGCGCGGAGAGCCTGGTGCGCAACGGCGTCGAACGCGCCGACACCGCCGACCAGGCGATCAAGCAGATCGGCAGCGCCACCGACGCCACCGTCGCCATGGTGGGCGAGATTTCCGCCGCCATCAAACAGCAAGGCGCGGCGACCAACAGCATCGCCGCCCAGATAGAAAGCATCGCGCAGATGTCGGAAGAGTCCAGCGCCGCGGCGCAGGAAACCTCGCACAACGCGGCGCGCTTGGACCAACTGGCCAAGAACCAGATCGACACCCTGGCCAGCTACAAACTGTAAACCGCCTGTCGTCGCCAATGGGCGACTTGCGCCAGCGCCGCCCTCCGCCCGGAGCGCGGCGCTTTTTGCCGGCTCCGCGCCATGCCGGCGTCTTTGGCATGCCCTACCGCCGCTGTTAGAATCAGGACTCACCCACCCTCTGGAAGCCGTCATGCCGAACAGCGCGCTCGTCATCGTCGATGTGCAAAACGCCGTAGTCGAGGGAGAACCGCGCGCCGCCCGGCTCGACGCCGTGCTCGACAATCTCAATCTCGCCATCGCCAAGGCCCGCCAGCGCGGCATGGCGGTGATCTTCGTCCAGCACGAGGAAGACGATCTGCCGCGCGACTCCGACGGCTGGCAATTGCATCCGCGCCTGCGGCGCGAAGCCGGCGACCTCGTCGTGGCCAAGCGCTACGGGGACAGCTTCTGCGACACCCGCCTGGCCCAGGAACTGGCGACGTGGGACGCGGACGCCGTGTGGATAGGCGGCAGCGCCACCGATTTTTGCATCGACAGCACCGTGCGCGGGGCCGTCGCCCGCGGCTACGCCGTCACCGTCATCGCCGACGGCCACACCACCAAACCCTTCGCCGCGCTCAGCGGCGAACAGGTGATCGATCACTTCAACTGGGCCTGGGCCGCCAGCAGCGCGACGCCGCGGCCGCTGCGCGTCGTTCCCGCCGCGCAACTGTAGCCGGCATGAAAAACGGCGGGGCATCCCCGCCGTTGTCCATGGCCCCAAACCTGCGGCCCGCAATCGTCTAGCGTTTTTGAACCGCCTTGCGCTTGGCCGCCGTCGCGGCGTCCAGCCTCACTTCGGCGCTGGTCTTGAGCAGGGTGGCCTGCGCGTCGTCGCCGTCCAGCGACCAGCTGAACACGCCGCCCAGCTGTTGCTGCCGCACGTAATCCAGCTTGACGCGCAGCGTCGCCGGGTCGTCGTAGCTCCAGAACTCGTTGCCGTCGTAAGTCCACAGCTGCTTGGCCACCGGGTGGATGAACTGCTTGGCGTTGCGCTGTTTGAGCACGCGATAGTCCTCGATGCCGGCTTCGTAAGTCCCCTTGGCCGCGCCGGTGGCCACCTGATAGAGGCCGTTGCCTTGCGGTCCGGCGGCGACGCCGCTCCAGCCGCGGCCGTAGAACGGCAGGCCGACGTTGATCTTGGCGCGCGGCACGCCGGCCGCCACCAGGGTCTGCACCGCGTCGTTGACGGTGTAGTAGACCTGGTCGCCGGTCACCGGCGCGGCCGGATCGCGGTAGAGATTGGACTGGAAGTTGGTCGGCCCCTTGGCGTCCCAGCCGCCGTGAAAGTCGTAGCTCATCACGTTGATCCAGTCCAGATAGCTGCCGTAAGCCGCCGGCTCGGTGTTGCGGATCTTGTCGACGCCGGAACCCACCGCCGCGGTCAGGTAGTAGCGGCGCTTGTTCTGCGTGGACAAGGCATTGAGCTGGCTGCGGAATTCGGCCATCAGCAGAGTGAAATTCTGCCGGTCGTTGGGATCGACGCTATTGGTCGGCAGCCCGCCGCCGCCCGGGTATTCCCAGTCGATGTCGAAACCGTCGAACACGCCCAGCGCCGCGCCCGGCCCGCCGGCGTCCTCGCCCTTGGGCAGGTTGCCCTTGATGTAGAGGTCGATGCAGGAGCTGACCATGGTTTTTCGGCCAGCGTCGGTGGCGGCGAACTTGGCGAAGTTCTTGGACCAGGTCCAGCCCCCCAGCGAGATCAGCACTTTCAGCGAAGGATTGGCCAGCTTGAGCTTGCGCAGCTGGTTGAAGTTGCCGCGCAGCGGGTCGTTCCAGCTGTCGGCCTTCCCGTCCACCGATTCGCTGGCGGCGAAGGCTTTCTGATAATCGGCCCAGGCGTCGCCGCCATCGCCGTTGCCGTTCTCGGCGCGGGTGACCATGCCGCACTTGCCGTCGGCGTAAACGTTGCCGAAGGCGTAGTTGAGGAAGGTCAGCTGCTTGTCGCCGCCCGACTTCACCAGATCGCTGACCTTGTAATTGCGCTGGTAAATGCCCCACTGGGTGAAGTAGGAGCCGACATGGCGCCCTACCGTCGGCTTGGGTTCGGGCGGCACGCCGGTACCGCCGCCCGAGCCGCCATCCGGCACGCACTCGCTGGCCGGCCGCTCCTGCCAGGCGCCCCATTGCGAGCTGCCCGGTTGCTCCCCCTGCGTCCACCAGCTGGCGCGCCAGGTTTTGCCGCCATAGGTGGCGTAATCGCCGGCATTGTAAGCCTGCCCGCCGCTCCACGGCGCGCAACCGGCGGCTTGCGCCTGCGCCATCAGCAACAAATAAGCCGCGCCTGCGGCTAAGACGGATAAACGAAACTTCTGCATTCTTGTTTTCTCCTATTGTCCTGATCTTATGACCACTTATCGGCCACCTATCTGCTCTACCGGCAAATTATTGCAATGTGGTATTGCAGTGGTATCAGAATCGACTATCCGAATCAGAATGCAAGAAATGCGCGAGCGCGCTGGCCCTTAGAACAGGGGGGGCGGGGAAGATTGCGAGGAAAAAGGAAAAAGGAGGCCGTAGCCTCCTTTGCTCACATCCGGACTGACCAAGCCGCTCAAGCCGCCTTTTTGGCGTGGTGATGCTTCTTGGCGTTATGGTGATGCTTGGCGTGCTTCTTGGCCGCCTGGGCCTTTTGCGCCGCCGGAGCGGAGCTGGCCTTCTTGGCGTGATGTTTCTTGCTGTGGTGCTTCTTCTCGTGATGCTTCTTGGCGTGAGCCGGAGCGGCGGCCTTGGCGGCCGGAGCGGAAGCGTCGGCGGCGAAGCCGGCGGCGGAGGTCAGGCCCAACGCGGCGGCCAGCAGCAGTGCGGTCAGTTTTTTCATGGTCGTTCTCCCGAATCTGAGATGTGTCTTGTGCCCAGGGCACCGTCGTGGTGCATCCTTGAGTCCATCTTAGGGAGACCCTTGCCCGGCGTCTGTGAGTGCTGTGTAAGGAGGTGTAACCGATCGTAATATCAACTGGCCGGAATATTCTCGTCCGGATTGGCCAGCGTCACCAGCAGCTGGTCGATGCGGTAATTGTCGATATCCACCACTTCGAACTTGTAGCCTTCGAACTCGACGCTGTCGGTGCGCTTGGGAATCTTGCGCAGCATGTACATCATGAAGCCGGCGATGGTTTCGTAGTTTTCGTCGTCGGGGAAAGATTCGATGTCCAGCGCCCGCAACACGTCCTCCACCGGCGTCGCGCCGTCCACCAGCCAGGAGCGCTCGTCGCGGCGGACGATCTGCTCTTCCTGGAACTGGCTGACCAGGTCGCCCATCACCGTGCTCATCACGTCGTTGAGGGTGATCACGCCCACCACCAGCGCGTATTCGTTCATCACCACGGCGAAATCCTCGCGCGAGGCCTTGAAGCGCTCCAGCAGCTCGGACAGGGTCAGCGTGTCGGGGATGATCAGCACGTTGCGGATGGTCAGCTCGCGCTTCATCGACAGGCTTTGCTGATTGATCAGCCGCATCAGGATGTCTTTGGAATCCACGTAGCCGATCACCGCGTCGATGACGTTGTCGCACACCAGGAACTTGGTGTGCGGATGTTCGGCGATCTTCTGCTTGATGCTGGCCTCGTCCTCGTGCAGCGTGAAGTAGACGATGCTCTCGCGCGCCGTCATCGACGAGGGCACGGTGCGGCTTTCCAGTTCGAACACGTTTTCGATCAGATGGTGCTCGCGCTGCTGCAGCACGCCGGCCTCGGCGCCGGCGTCCATCATCGCCACGATGTCGGCCGAGGTCAGGTCGTCCGGGCGGCCGGTGGGCACGCCGAACAGGCGGAAGAAGACGTTGGCGAGGCCGTTGAACAGCCACACCAGCGGGCGGCACACCTTGACGCAGAACATCATCGGCCGCACCACCAGCAGGGCGATGCGCTCCGGCGCCACCATTCCCAGCCGCTTGGGCATCAGGTCGGCGAACAGGACGAACAGCGAGGTGACGGTGACGAAGGACAGGATGAAGCTCAGATGCTCCACCCAGGCAGCCGGCGAGATCAGGTGCAGCAGGGTGGCGAAATAGGGCGTGAAGGTGGCCTCGCCCAGAATACCCGCCAGAATGGCGACGGCGTTGAGGCCGATCTGCACCACGGTGAAGAAGTTGCCGGGCTGTTCCTGCAATTCCAGCACTCGCTCGGCGTTGTGATTGCCTTCCTCAGCCAGCTGGCGCAACTTGAGTTTGCGCGCGGCGGCCAGCGAGATTTCCGAGATCGAAAAAAAAGCGCTGGCGGCGATCAACAGGGCAATGATGAAAAGACTGTTTACAAAGCTCACGGTAGGTCCTGAACGATATGAATCTGGTTTGCCCCCATCGCGCCGGGCAGAGAACGTCCGGCGCGGGCGGTAAAACGCATGGGTTCGAATGTCCAGTATAACAGAGCGTCATCTCCGCTCCGCTTGTCACCTGTCAGCAAACCCTGAAGTACAATTCACTGATTATTCATAAGGAGTGAAACATGGCTTGCGAATTGTGCCGCCAACCCGCCGGCGAGCTGCTGCACCAAGACGACAAACTGTGGGTGCTGCTGGTGGACGAAGCCGGCTATCCGGGCTTTTGCCGCGTGATCTGGAAGCAGCATGTCAAGGAAATGACCGACCTTGCGCCGGCCGAGCGCCAGCACCTGATGGATTGGGTGTATCGCGCCGAGGCGGCGCTGCGCGCCGTGATGCGGCCGGCCAAGATCAACCTGGCCACTCTGGGCAACGTGGTGCCGCACCTGCACTGGCACGTGATTCCGCGCTTCGAGGACGACGCCCACTTCCCCAGCCCGATCTGGGCCGCGCCGCGCCGAGAAGCGCCGGCGCGCGCCTGGCCGCAACTGGCCGAGCGGCTGCGCCAGGCGCTGGCGGCGGCTTAATCCGGGTCCTGGCCCTGGGTGGTGCGGAAGCGGCTGATGGCCTGATTCAGGCTTTGCGCCAGAGCGGAGAGCTGCTGCGCCATCGCCGACGACGACTCCACCGACTGGCCGTTTTCCGCGCCCATATTGGCGATGCGCTCCACGTTCTTGGCCGCCTCGTTGCTGGCGGTGCTCTGCTCGCGCATCGCGGCCGCGATCTCGCTGGTCTTGTCCAGCAGGCGCGTGGACAGGCCGCGGATCTGCTCCAGCCGCTGGCTCAGTTCCCCGCTGAGGGCCACGCCGCTGTCAACCCGCTGCGCGGCTTCGCGCATGCTGGCCACTGCGGTGGCGGTATCGCCCTGCACCGCCTGGATCTTTTCCGAAATCTCGCCGGTGGCCTGCGCCGTGCGCTCGGCAAGCTTGCGCACTTCGTCCGCCACCACGGCGAAGCCGCGCCCGGTTTCGCCGGCGCGCGCCGCCTCGATGGCCGCGTTCAGCGCCAGCAGATTGGTTTGCTCGGCGATGTCGTGAATCACGCCCACGATGTCGCCGATCTCGTCTGAGCGCTGGTTCAGGCCGTTGATGATGGTTTCCGAACGGCCGATGACGCGGGCGATCTCCTGCATCTGCCCGGCCGCCGCGCCGGCCACCTCGCTGCCCGCCACCGCTTCGCTCATGCTGCCGTTGGCCTCGCGCGCCATTTCCGCGGCGTGCTCGGCCACCAGATTGATGCTGACCGTCATCTGCTCCACCGCGGCGGCGGTGGAGGAAGACGCGTCGGTTTGCGCCCGCGACGCCTCGGCGATGGCGCGCGATACGCCGGACAGGGCGTGCGCGGTATCGCTGACCTGGCTCGCGTCCTCCCGGGTTTGCTGCAAGAAGCCGCGCAGGCTGGCCAGCAAGCTGGCCAGCGCGCGGCCGGTTTCGCTCACCTCGTCGCGTCCGGTCTGCTCCACTTCCACCGTCAGGTCGTTATGCTCCGCGGCGTGGCGCATGCGCTGCTGCATGGCGCGCAAGGGCTGGGTGATCGAGCGCGTGATGCGCCAGGCCAGCGCCAAGCCAAGCGCCAGCGCCAGGCCCAGCACCATCAGCATGGTCTGCTGGGTGCGGCGCATGCTTTGCGCCAGCGCGTCCTCGGCCTCCCTGGCGGTGTCGTCGGCCAGACGGGTCATCTGGTCGAGCGCGTCGCGCGCTTGGTAAAGCTTGGGCTTGAACGGCGCGATGTCGGCGTCCGCGACGTTGGCCGCCGCGATCTCGCCCCGCGCGATGCGCTGGTACAGAGTGTCCATGCCCTGCTGGTAACCGTCGATGCCGGCCAGCATCTCGTCAAACGCCTGCTGGCGCTCCGCCGCCATCGACATGCCCTTGGCCTTGAGCAGACCGGCCCGGAAACGGGCGATGTCCTGGTCCAGATAGCGCTTGTTGCCGGGCACGCTCTGGTCGTGATCGGCCGGGTTGCCGATGCTGATGAAAATGTTCTTCTCGCTTTGGCGTATTTTCAGCATGTCGCGCTGCAGCGCGTCCATCTGGTGGCGAAACGCGATCTTCTGGTCGAACAACTCCGCCAGCTCGTGATCCATCTTGTCCAGCGACCACCACCCCGCGCCGCCCACCACGCCCACCGCCATCAGCAGGCACGCCGCCAGCGCCGCGATGCGCTGACCGATGCTTAATTGACCCAACATAACCAGCCTCGAAAATCTCTTGAATGTCGATTTTTAAATTGTACGCCGGTCAATCTGGCCAGAATTTGAAACCATGGCTTATATACCGCCGGCGGGCATTATTCACACGCCAATGTCGTGGAATGTCGTCGGCGGACAACAACGCGGCTTGCCACGCGGCAAGCGCAGGCGCTAGGCTGGACGCTGCCTTCAAGCCATAGAGACCAATCATGTACACCACGCTGATCACCTGCTCGCAGCTGATGGCGGCGCCGTCAGACTCGCTGATCGTGCTGGACTGCCGCTTCCAGCTGGACAATCCCGACTACGGCCACGCCGCCTACGACGCCGGCCATCTGCCCGGCGCGCACTACCTGCATCTGGATTACCACCTCTCCGGCAGCAAGAACGGCGGCAACGGCCGCCACCCCTTGCCGGACGGCCAGCGCCTGGCGGTGGATCTCGGCGCCATAGGCGTGCAGCCGGATAGCCAGGTGGTGATCTACGACGACGGCGTCGGCCAGTACGCCGCCCGCGCCTGGTGGCTGCTGCGCTGGCTGGGGCATGGCAAGGCGGCGGTGCTGGACGGCGGCCTGGCCGCCTGGAAGCAGGCAGGCGGCGCGCTCAGCGTCGAAGCCCCGCACCGCCAGCCCCGCCGCTTCAGCATCCGCGCGGCGCTGGCGCAGACCGTGGACGCCAACGCGGTGTTGGCCAACCTGGACGCGCCGACCTTCACCGTGGTGGATGCGCGCAGCCATGAGCGCTTTCGCGGCATAGGCGAAACGCTGGACCCGGTGGCCGGCCACATTCCCGGCGCGGCCAACCGCTTCTTCATGGACAACCTGACGCCGGCGCAGCGCTTCAAGACGCCGGCGCAGCTGCGCGCCGAATGGCAGGCGCTGCTGGGAGAAGGCTTCGACCCGGCCCGCATCGTGCATCAGTGCGGCTCCGGCGTCACCGCCTGCCACAATCTGCTGGCGATGGAAATCGCCGGCCTGCCCGGCAGCCGGCTCTACCCCGGCTCGTGGAGCGAGTGGTGCAGCGATCCGGCGCGGCCGGTGGCGGTCTGACGCCATGCGCAACGGCAACCTTGGGCGGTTGCCGTTCCTGGCCCGCGGGCGGCAGCGGGAACATCAGCCCAGGATCAGCCGCTGCAGCAGGCTCTGCCCCGCCGCCCAATTGCCGAGGCCATCCTCGTCGCCCATGTGGCCGGCGTCGCCGGCGTCGATGAATTCCGCCCCCCAGCCCGCCGCCATGCGCCGCGCCTCGTCCTGCGGGCAGAAGGGATCGTTGCGGCTGGCCGCCAGCAAGGCCGGAACCGGCAGCCGCTGCGCCGCCGCGCGCTCGAAACCCGAGCATGCCGGCGCCGACGCGCCGCCAAGACGGGCGGCCGGGAAGGCCACCGGCAAGGCCGGCGGCGCGACCAGCAGCAAACCCTTGAGCTGGCGCTGCTGGCGCAAGCTGGCCTGCAGCAGCCAGGCCACCGCCGCGTGGCAGCCCAGACTGTGCGCGGCGATCACGAAGGGGCTGTCTATCTCCTCCACCGCGCGCGCCACCCCGGCCGCCCAGGCCTCGCGCTGCGGATTCAGCCAATCCCGCTGCTCCACCCGGCGCGAAAGCGGATACAGCCGCTCCCAATAACTCTGCCAATGGCGCGGCCCGGAATCGCCCCAGCCCGGCGCCGTCAGCAATACCACATCGTCGTCATCCCACATCACGGCTCCCGACGATAATCGACGATCAGCGGCGCGTGATCGGAGAATTTTTCATCCTTGTAGACGCTGGCGGAAGCGGCCCGCGCCATCAGCGACGGGGTGACGATGTGGTAATCGATGCGCCAGCCCACGTCCTTGGCGTAAGCCTGGCCGCGGTTGCTCCACCAGGTGTAGCCCGGCGCGTCCGGATACAGGTTGCGCCATACGTCGCGCCAGCCCACGCGGGTGAGCAGGTCGGTCATCCAGGCGCGCTCTTCCGGCAAGAAGCCGGAATTCTTCAGGTTGCCCTTCCAGTTTTTCAGATCGATCTCGTTGTGGGCGATGTTCCAGTCG
Source organism: Xenophilus sp. AP218F (assembly GCA_002213445.1). GTDB lineage: Bacteria > Pseudomonadota > Gammaproteobacteria > Burkholderiales > Chromobacteriaceae > Chromobacterium. The sequence continues at coordinate 106,097 of NJIE01000003.1, forward strand.
CCGCAGATCACGATGTCGCGCCCGGCCGCTTTCAGCGTTTCCAGATGCGGCATGAACACGTCGAGAAAATCGAACTTCACCTGCTGACGCTCGTCGCTGCTGGAGCCGGACGGCAGGTACAGCGAGATCACCGACAGGTTGCCGAAATCCAGTTGCAAAAAGCGGCCCTCGGCGTCGATCCAGTCCACGCCCAGCCCCTCCACCACCGCGTCCGGCTGATGGCGGGCGTAGACGCCGACGCCGCTATAGCCCTTCTTCTCCGCGTAATGGAAGTAGCCGGCCATCCCGTCCGGCGCGCGCATGCGTTCGGACAGGTCGGCCGCCTGCGCTTTGAGCTCCTGCACGCAGACGAAGTCGGCGCGGATGGTGGCCAGCCAATCGAAAAAGCCTTTCTTGTCCGCCGAGCGGATGCCATTGAGGTTGGCGGAAACGATTCGAAGCAAGAGTGTCTCCCGTGCTATGCTTGCGGCGATTTTTTCAGCCGTTCAAACAGTTAACGATTTGAGAAGGGGTAGAGATGAGCGATTTCCGTCAAGATTTTATTCGTTTTGCGCTCGACAAGCAGGTTTTGAAGTTTGGCGAGTTCATCACCAAGGCCGGCCGCAAATCGCCATACTTCTTCAACGCCGGCCTGTTCAACGACGGCGTGTCGACGTTGAACTTGTCCCGCTTCTATGCGAAGTCGATAATGGAGAGCGGCATCCGGTTCGACATGCTGTTCGGCCCCGCCTACAAGGGCATCATCCTGGCCGCCGGCACCTGCATGGCGATGGCGGAGCAAGGCCATAACGTGCCGTTCGCCTACAACCGCAAGGAAGCCAAGGATCACGGCGAAGGCGGCACCCTGGTGGGCGCGCCGCTCAAGGGCCGCGTGCTGATCATCGACGACGTGATTTCCGCCGGCACCTCGGTGCGCGAGTCGGTCGAGCTGATCCGCGCCGCCGGCGCCACCCCGGCCGGCGTCGCCATCGCGCTGGACAGAATGGAGCGCGGCCAGGGCGAACTGTCGGCGGTGCAAGAAGTGGCGCAGCAACACGGCCTGCCGGTGGTGGCCATCGCCACGCTGAAAGACCTGCTGGGCTTCCTGGAACACAGCCCGGAACTGGCCGCCCATCTGGAGGCCGTGCGCGCTTACCGCGCCCAATACGGAGTCAACGACTGATGAAACCCCTTGCCGGCGGCATCCTGTTACTGCTCGCGGCCTCGGCCCTGGCCGACGGTCCGCTGTACAAGTGGGTGGACGACGCCGGCAAGACGCATTACAGCGACGCCCCGCCGCTGCAAAGCCAGAGCCGCGGCGTAGCCGAACTCAATCGCCAGGGCACGGTCAGGAAACCGGCGGAAAGCGAAGCCGAACGCAAGGCGCGCGAAGCCTCGGCCGCCGCCGCCCGTCAGCTGCAACAGCGCCAGCAGCAGGCGGCGCGCTACGACCAGGCCCTGCTGCAAAGCTATCCCTCGCTGCAAGACCTGAAAGCCGCCCGCGAACGGCAGCTGGCCACGCTGCAAGCAGCCCTTTCCGCCCTGCAGCAACGCGCCCGCGGACTGGCGCTGCAGCAAAACGAGCTGAGCCGGGACATCGCCGGCAGCCAGCAGCGCAAGCAGCCCATTCCCGCCATCGCCCTGCGCAATCTGCAAACCGTTCAAAACGAACAGCGGGATCTCGCCGTCCAATTACGCGCCAAAGAGGCCGAGATCGGCGGCCTGCGCCAGAAAACCCAACAGGACATCGTCCGCTACCAGCAGCTCACCGCGCAGTGAGCGTCGTTTACTGCCCGCTCTCCTTGCGCTGCCAGGCCTGATTCAGCGCCTGGGTCGCGCTTTGCATCGTTTGCGCGGCGGCGGCTTGCTGGCTGCTGGCCGCTTCCAGCTCGCTGTTCGCCTTGGCCAGCGCCTCTTGCGCGTCGGCCAGGCGCTGCTCGGCCCGGGTTTTGGCTTCCTGCGCCTGCTTGAGGCGGGCGTCGCCCTGGCTTTGCTGGCTCATCGCCTGCTGGTACGCCATCTGCGCCGACAGCAATTGCTCGTCCACGGTCTGCGCCAGCAGGGGCAAAGGCAGCATGGCCAAGGCGATCGCAAAGGTCTTTTTCATCATTCGTCCCCTCGTCTTCAAAATACAGACCGCAAGAGTAACCCGAGCCGGGCATTTTGGCGAAGCCGCCGCGTCAACCCTGAGCGCTGGCGGGCAGGCGGGACGGGCGGCTGAGAAGGTAGCCCGCCACCGCCAGTTCGACGACGCCGACCAGCCACGGCGTCCACGGCGGAGGATGCGCGGCCAGCATGGCGGCAAAGCCGAGCGCCATGCCCAAAATCGCCAGGCACTTGGCCCGGCGCGGCACGACGCGATGCTCGCGCCAGGCGCGCAAACCGGAGCCGAAACGCGGATGCTGCAATAACCAGCCCTCCAGCCGCGGCGAAGATCTGCCGAAGCAGGCCAGCGCCAGAATCAGAAAGATGGTGGTAGGCATCACCGGCAGCAGCGCGCCGATCAATCCCAGCAGCGTCAGGATGCAACCTGCCAGCAGGTAAGCGGCGCGCAAGGCGCGGCCGGAAAGCCTGGAAGTCATGCGTTTCGCGTTTCCCATGCCGGAATCGACCAAATGGCCGACGCCAGGTTCCGCGCGGGAACCATCGCCGACGAGGCGACGAAAAATTTGAATGTCATATTGACGGAAATAAAAAAAACCCTTGCGGGCCTGGATGAATAGCGGTGACGAGGGGATGGTGGGTCGTGAAAGGCTCGAACTTTCGACCTACGGATTAAGAGTCCGCTGCTCTACCAACTGAGCTAACGACCCATCCCGGAAAGACGCTGTGCTGTAAGTGGTGGGTCGTGAAAGGCTCGAACTTTCGACCTACGGATTAAGAGTCCGCTGCTCTACCAACTGAGCTAACGACCCGACTTGCAAACACGGGCATTACTGTACTACAGCTCACTGCTATACTGCAAGATTAATTGGTGGGTCGTGCGGGATTCGAACCTGCGACCAACGGATTAAAAGTCCGCTGCTCTACCAGCTGAGCTAACGACCCTCCTCAAATTCTCGCGCCTGCTCCCTGAAATTCAGGGAACTGGTGGGTCGTGCGGGATTCGAACCTGCGACCAACGGATTAAAAGTCCGCTGCTCTACCAGCTGAGCTAACGACCCACGAGAGTCCGCAACTATAATCAAAAGCCGGCGAAGCCGTCAAGACTGGGCGTAAAAAAATTTTCAGATGCGAACATTCGAACGGAACGAAATCGCTCTGAAAATTGTCGCACATCAGGTTATGGGCCGCCGTTCGCCGTCACGCTCTTGAAAGCACCGACTGCGATACCCATGTCAGGTAAGAGGGCAAACCCTGTTGCAGATCGAACGCGATGATCTCCGGCACCTCGTAGGGGTGCAGCTCCAGCAGGCGCCGCTGCAGCTGCGGGTAGACGTCGGCGCGAGTCTTGATCAGCAAGGGGATTTCCACAGCGGTCTCCACCCCGCCCTGCCAACGGTACACGGAGCGGCAAGGCGCAAGTATATTGACGCAAGCGGCCAGCTGCTCGGCCACCAACACATTGGCGATGCGCTCGGCGAGCTCCGGCTCGGGCGCGTTGCAGACAACCAGTAAACCATTCATAGATACGGAACCTCATTCAGATGCGCATATTCCTGCTGATGCTGCTGTTTTATCCCTTCGCCGAGATCGCCGCGCTGGTGGCGCTGGCCGATCACATCGGCGGCATGGCCACCCTGTTGCTGGTCGTCTGCTCGTCCCTGCTCGGCATGTGGATGCTGCGCAACCAGAAACTGGGCGCTTTGCTGACGCTCGGCAGCCTGATGCGCCAGGGCGACAGGGTGTCGGTGTACTCGCTGCTGTGGCCGCTGCGCTACGCGCTGGCCGGCGTCTTCTTCCTGGTGCCGGGCGTGATCAGCGATTTGTTCGCCGTCCTGCTGCTGCTGCCTTTCAAGGGGCCGGAGATCGCCGTCAATCGCGGACCGGCCGCGCCCGGCCATGCCGCGGGCGACGACGTCATCGAAGGAGAATACTCGCGCGTGGACGACGCCGCGCCGCCGGGCAACCGCCTGCATTGAGTCAAGGCCGAAGCTGCAGCAGCGCCAGCGCCTCTTCGACGCCCAGCGCGCTCTCGATGGCCACTACCTTGCGGCGGCTTTTATCGCCGGACAACAGCCGCACGCCGCGCTTGGGCGCGTCGAAACGCGCCGAGAGCCAGGCCAGCAGCACCGCGTTGGCCTTGCCGTCCACCGGCGGCGCGGCCAGGCGAATCTTCAGGCAGTCGCCGTGCTCGCCGGCCAGTTCGGTTTTCTTGGCGCCCGGTTGCACGTGCAGCGTCAGCCGCACATGGCTGCCGTCGCAGGCCAGCCAAGGTTTCATCGCATTTCCCGTCAAAAACGGGAAGTGTATTCCAAAATACGGCTCCGCCGCAGCGCCGCCGTCAATCAGGAGAACAAGCATGGATATCGGCATCAACGAGCAGGATCGCCAGGAAATCGCCCACGGCTTATCGCGCCTTCTGGCCGATAGCTACACCCTGTATCTGAAAACCCACAACTTCCACTGGAACGTCACCGGCCCGATGTTCAACACCCTGCATCTGATGTTCGAGACGCAATACAACGAAATGGCGCTGGCCGTGGATCTGGTGGCCGAACGCATCCGCGCGCTGGGCCACTACGCGCCGGGCAGCTACGCCGAATACGCCAAGCTGACCGCCATCCCCGAAGCCAACGGCATTCCCAAGGCGGAAGAGATGATCCGCCAGCTGGTGGACGGCCACGAAACTCTCTGTCGCACCGCGCGCAGCATCTTCGCCGTCGTCGACAAGGCAGGCGACGAGCCGACCGCCGACCTGCTGACCCAGCGCCTGCAAGTCCACGAAAAGACCGCCTGGATGCTGCGCAGCCTGCTGGAAAAATAAGCGGCCGCGCGCCGGCCCCGACTCGCGCCGCCTCCGGGCGGCGTTTTTGCTGCCCGCCATGCTAAACTCGGGCAACGCCTCCCCAAAACCCATCATGGCCAATAGCTTGTACACCCCCGCCAGCCGTCCGTCCCACAGCGCCCTGCTGGGATGGATGCTGGCCGTGTCGCTGCTGGCCCACTTGCTGGCGCTGGCCTGGAGCCCCGCTCCCGCGCCCCGTCTGCCGACGCGGGATGAAGCCGGGCAATTCAGCGTGCGCCTGGCCGCGCCGCCCGCCCCGCCCCCTCGGGCGGCCACCCATCTGGCCGAACGCGACAGCGCTGGCGGCGGCAACACCCGGCAAGCCGAGCAGCGCGCCAGCGACAGCCGCCCGCTGGCGCGGCCAAGCGACGCCGCCCCGCCGGCGACGACCGCGCCGGCCAAGTCCAGCACCCCGCTGACCCAGCCCTCGCCTCGTCCCGCCGTCAAAACCAACCCCGCATCCGGCGACGCGCCGCGCGTCAGCGCCGGCAGCCTGCTGGCGCAGATCGGCGATCTGGCCAACCAGAGCGGCGGCGACAGCGCGCTGAGCGACAACGACCGGCAAAGCGGCCAGCCCGGCGGCGCCATAGGCGAGGCCGCTCGCAGCTACCCCTGGGCGCGCTACCAGACCGACTGGCGGCTCAAGGTGGAGCGCATCGGCAACCTCAATTATCCGGAAGACGCGCGCCGCCAGAACCTGCACGGCGCGGTGACGCTGGAAGTGGCCATCAACGCCGACGGCAGCCTGCGCGGCCTGCGCGTGACGCGCAGTTCCGGCTCGGCCATCCTCGACGACGCCGCCCGCCGCATCGTCGAACTGTCCTCGCCGTTCGCGCCCTTCCCGCCGGCGCTGGCCAGCCGCTTCCCCAGCCAGCGCATCGTGCAGAAATTCGTGTTCACGCGCGACAACCTGTTATCCAGCAATTGATCTCAAGGAAAATCCCATGTTCGAAGTCAACCGCAGCATCGCGCTGATCCGTCCCCGCGCCCCCTTCATCGCCTGGCTCAAAGCCCTGCCCGGCGATCTGGAGCAGGAAATGTCGCTGGACCTGCTTGGCCGCGATTGCAACGCGCTGCTGATCCCGCCGGCCGACGACCACGCCGCCGCGCAGGCTTTCGTGCTGCGACACTACCGCCAGCTGTTCGAGGCCGAGCTGTCCGACTGGTGCGAGGACGACGGCCTGTGGCCCGAAGCGCTGAGCGAACAACTGTTCGCGGAATGGTTCGAGGTGGAAATCCACTCCATCCTCACCGACCTGGTGGACGAACCGCTGGAGCGCGAAGCCTTCGTGCCCTTCGACCTCAACCTCGACGAATAAACCAGCACGCCGGCGCCGCAGCGGCCAGCCCTGCGGCCAACAACAACAGGGGAAACACATGCTGCACACCACCAAGATCAAGGTCCGCGGTTATCATCTGGACCTGTTCGGCCACGTCAACAACGCCCGCTACCTGGAGTTTCTGGAAGAAGCGCGCTGGAGCCTGTTCGAGGAGCGCGGCGATCTGGCCTGGTTCCTGCAATCCGGCCTGGCGCTGGCGGTGGTCAACATCAATATCGATTACCGGCTGCCGGCGCTGATGGGCGACCAGCTGGCGATCGAAACCGGCATCAAGTCGATCGGCAACCGCAGCGCGGTGATTCACCAGCGGGTGCTGAAAGAAGGCAGCGACAAGGTCATCGCCGAGGCCGACGTCACCTTCGTCATCTTCGACGCCAAATCGAACAAGGCCGTGCCGCTGGAAGGACGCCTGAAGGAACTCCTTGACGGCATGTCGGCCGAAACCGCTTGAACCCCATCGCTTGACAGGAATGCGCATGAAGAAGGGACTGATCGCCGCGGCTGCGGCGCTGATCGTGGCGGCGATTGCCTACGCCACGCTGTTTGCCGGCAACCCGGCGCCCAAGGTCAGCTACGCCTCGCTGCAGGGCCGGACCGCCAGCACCGACTCGCTCAAGGGCAAGGTGGTGCTGGTCAACTTCTGGGCCACCAGCTGCCCCGGCTGCGTCGAGGAAATGCCGGAAATCAAGAAGCTGCACCAGGACTACGCCGGCAAGGGCTTGCAGGTGATGGCGGTGGCGATGAGCTACGATCCGCCGGATTACGTGAAGAACTTCGTCGCCAAATACCAGCTGCCCTTCTTCGTGGCCCTGGACCCGCAAGGCGACATCGCCAAAGCCTACGGCGACATCCAGCTCGCGCCCACCACCTTCCTGATCGACAAGCAGGGCAATATCGTCAAGCGCTACGTCGGAGTGATGAACTTCGCCGAAGTGCGCAAACTGATCGAACAGCAGCTGTAACGCCGCAGGGCGGAAGCCCCTGCCGAGCGCGGCAAGCGCAGCGGTGCCAGGAATCAGGGGCGCTCCGCCCGGCGCCCGGATGACAGACAATGGCGGAACGCCCCTGGCGGGGCTTCCGCCCTACTTTTCGCCGCATACCGGGCAGCCCTGATCGCGCGGCACGCGGATTTGCCTGAAAGCGCCGGACAGCGCGTCGTACAGCGTCAAGCGGCCGAGCGGCGGCGCGATGCCGGCCAGGAGCTTGACCGCCTCCACCGCCTGCAAGCTGCCGATCACGCCCACCAGCGGCGAGAGCACGCCGAAGGTGGCGCACGGGCCGTCGCCGGCTTCGCCCTCTTCCGGAAAAAGACAGTGATAACAAGGCGAAGCCGCGTCGCGGCTGTCGAACACCGCCAGCTGTCCGTCGAAGCGCACCGCCGCGCCGGACACCAGCGGCACCCCAGCCCGCACGCAGGCGCGGTTGACCGCATGGCGGGTGGCGAAGTTGTCCGAGCAATCCAGCACCAGATCATGCGCCGCCGCTTCGGCCATCAAACGCTCGCCCTCCAGACGCTCGGCCAGCGGGCGGACTTCGATGGCGGGATTCAAGGCCCGCATCCGCCGCGCGGCGGACTCGGCCTTGCCCTGCTTCAGACTGGCGGTATCGTGCGCGATCTGGCGCTGCAGATTGGACAACTCCACCGTGTCGTCGTCGACGATGGTGAGCCTGCCCACGCCGGCGCTGGCCAAGTACAGCGCCGCCGGCGAACCCAGGCCGCCGGCGCCGACGATCAGCGCGCGCGCCGCCAGCAGCCGGCGCTGGCCCTCGATATCGATTTGCGGCAGCAGGATGTGCCGGCTGTAGCGCAGCAGCGCCTGATCGTCCAGTTCTTGCATGGCGGATTCCGTATTCCTGATCGGCTAAAACAAAACGCCAGCCTTCAGGCTGGCGTTATTTTCCCGCGGCGGGCGGCTCACTCCTCGGCGGTCTTGCGCGAGAACTTGATGCCCAATTGCTTGAGCTTGCGGTACAAGTGGGTGCGCTCCAGCCCCACCTTCTGCGCTACCCGGCTCATATTGCCGTTTTCCAGCGAGATGTGGTACTCGAAGTAGCGGCGCTCCAGCTGTTCGCGCAGCTCGCGCAGCGGGATGTTGAAGTCGAAGCCCGACTCCTCCACCGGCTTTTCATGGCGGAACTGCGCCAGCACCTTGTTGACCTCGCCGGCGTCCACTTCGTCCGACTCCGCGGTCAGCGCCAGGCTCTTGATGATGCTCCTGAGCTGCTCGAGGTTGCCCGGCCAGTCGTACTGGCGCATGGCGTTGAGCGCGGCGGTAGTCAGCTTGCGCGCCGGCACCTGCTTGGACTCCACCAGCTCCACCAGAATCTGTTCGGCGATGAAGGTGATGTCCTCGGCGTGCTCGCGCAGCGGCGGAATCGGCACGATCACGCTGGAGAGCGCGGTCAGGAGGCGATTGTCGCACTCCGGATCAACCAGCAGCTCCTGCAAGGGCCGGCTGCAGGAGCAGATCAGGCGCACGTTGAAGCGGTCCAGCTTGGAGAGCAGGAACAGCAGGCCCTGCTGCACCCGGCGGCTGTACTGGCCGATCTCGGGCAGGTAGAGCACGCCGTTGTTGGCTTTCTGCAGCAGCTCCAGCGGCGCGTCGGCCAGCTGTTCGTGCTTGGCGGGCGTCACCCACGGGGTGTTGCCCTGGTGGAAGAAGCGCGCCACCAGTTCGAAACCGGAGCCGGATTCGCCGGTGAGCAGCACCGGCGACTTGACCTTGGCGACGCGATCCAGCTGCCGCTTCAGTTCCTGAATCGGCTCGCTGCGGCCCAGCTTGTCCAGGTTCAGCGAGGTATTGGCCTGCATGTCGCCGTATTTCAACGCGCGCTGCACGGTGGTGAGCAGCTTTTGCAGGGCGATGGGTTTTTCCAGGAAGTCGAACGCGCCGATGCGGGTCGCCTCGACCGCGGTGTCGATGCTGGCGTGGCCGGACATCATCACCACCGGCATGTTGAGCAACCCGGACTTGGCCCACTCCTTGAGCAAGGTGACGCCGTCGCAATCGGGCATCCAGATATCGAGCAGCACCAGCGCCGGGCGGGTCTGGTTGCGCAATTGCCGCGCCACTTCGGCGTTTTCCGCCAGGGCCACGGTGTAACCTTCGTCCTGCAGGATCTCGGAGAGCAGTTCTCGAATACCGATCTCGTCGTCCACAATCATAATATCGCTGCTACGCATTAGGCCTCCAGCAATGGCAGGGAGAGAAGGACGCGCGCGCCATGCAGTTCGCTATTCCCCAAAATGACCTGTCCATGGTGTTCTTCCATAATTTTCTTGACCACGGCCAGCCCAAGACCGGTTCCCTTGGATTTGCTGGTCACATAAGGCTCGAACGCGCGTCGGAGGATGTCCGGGCTGAAGCCCGCGCCATTGTCCTCGACGCAGACGAGCACGTTGCCTTCTTCTAGTCGGCTGCTAATTTGAATGATCGGGATGCCAACGTCAAGAACTGCATCCTGCGCGTTCTGCATCAGGTTGTGCAAGACCTGTCTTAGCAAGGCGGCATCGCCCATGATCATCGGTTCAGCCTCGTCCAGCGCAATCTTAACAGCAGGATTGGATTCGTAAAGGGTCATGACCTCTCGAATCACCTGATTGAGATCAAGTTTGCTGAGCTTGATGCGCGGGGCGCGGGCGTAATCGCGGAAGGCGTCCACCATGCCCTTGAGCGCTCCGACCTGCTTGACGATGGTGTCGGTGGCGCGCCTGAGCATCTCGGCGTCCGGCCCTTCCAGCTTGTCGGCCAGCTTCATCGCCAGCCGTTCCGCCGACAGCTGGATCGGCGTCAGCGGGTTGCGGATCTCGTGGGCCAAACGCTTGGCCACCTCGCCCCAGGCGGCGTCGCGCTGGGCGCGCGCCAGCTCGGTGATGTCGTCGAACACCAGCACGTAGCCGGTGCTGGATACCTCCGGCAACCGCGCGCCGCGCACCAGCAGCGTGCGTTCGCCCTGCGCCGTCTCGTAGCTCAGCTGCGCCTTCCAGTCGTTCTCGATGTCGTGGTTGGCGTGCTGCAGCACGATGTCGACCAGCGGCGCCACCGCCGGCACCTGGGTGGCCCAGTGCGGGAAATCGTGGTCGGACAATTCGTTGAAGTCCACGCCCAGGATGCGCGAGGCGCTGGTATTGCAGGCGCGCAGCTGCCAGTCGGCGCCGAAGGAGATCACCCCGGCCGAGAGGTTGGCCAGAATGCTTTCCAGATACAGTTTGCCGTTCTCCAGCTCGCTGCGGCTGCGGTCTGCCAGCTGCCGCGTTTCCTCCAGCTGCTGGGTCATGCGGTTGAACAGCGTGGTCAGCATGCCCAGTTCGTCGCGGCGATACACCGGATGGCGCTTGGAAAAGTCGCCCTGCGCCACGGCGCGGGTGCCGGCCGCCAGCTCCGACAAGGGCGCCGAGAGCCGCTCGGACAGAAACAGCGCGAAGGCCAGCGCCGCGGTCAGCGCCAGCAGCACCGCCAGCGCCAGCGTCAGCATGTAGAAGGTGCGCAAGCCGTCGCGCGACAGCAGCAGCTGGCGGTATTCGGAACGCGCCGCTTCGATCTGCTCGGCGTCGCGGCTGATGTCGGCCGGCGCGGCCTGCAGTACCTGCAGCAGCCGCGGCTGGCCGGCCGCGTCGCGGTAGGGCAGCAGCACCTTGAGCGTCAAACTGCCGTCGCCGTCGTTTTCTATGCTCTGCAGGGGCCGCGCGCCCTTGAGGTTGCGCAGGCTGTCGCGCGACAGCGCGGCCGGCTGCGAGCGGCCGCCTTCGCTGGCGGATTGCTGCAAGCGCCCCTCGCGGTCGAACACCGCCACTTCGCGCAGTCCAAGCTGCGAGCGCAGCCGCTCCAGCCGCTGCGGCAACTGCTCCGGCGGCAGCTGCGACGCTTCGTCCTCTATCATCCGCGTCTTGCGGCTGACGTCCTCCAGCACGTAGTTGAGCGCGCTGCGACCCAGCACCAGGCCGCGGTCCAGCGCCGACTCGACGCGCACGTCGAACCAGCTCTCGATGCTGCGGGTCAGGAACTGGGCAGACACGGTGAATACCAGCAGGCCGGGCACCAGCGCCACCACGCCGAACATCAGCGCCAGCCGCTGGGTCAGCTTGGCGCCGAACACCCGGTTCTTCACCCGCTGGCGCAGGCGCAGCAGCTGACGGCCCACCACGCCCAAGAGGGCGAACAGCAGCAGACCGTTGAGGCCGAACACCCACCAGTAGTAATCGTTCAGCTTGGAGGCGTTGCCGGTGGCCAGGGCCAGCAGGTAGAGCAGAATGGTGCCGAAGGTTGCCAGCGCGATCGCGGCATAGCGCATCAGTTGTTATCCTTGACGTCCAGCCGCACCCAGTCCGACTCCAGCGACCAGTCCGAAGAGCCGAGCGCGTTCATTTGGAAAGGCTTGGGCAGCTCGCTGATGTCCAGCAGCAAACGCACCTGGCCTGCCACCTGGCTGGGCCGCCTGGGGTCCAGCGTGCCGGGCTTTAGCACCCGCCAGCCCTGGATCGCCCCGATGGCGGCCAGCGCCTCGCGCAGGCTGCTGTAGTAGTTGGACAGGCTGCCGATGCTGACCCGGTAACGGCTGGTCAGCGGCTGATAGGACAGCTTGAAGCTGAGATCGGCGTGCGGCTCGAACCATTGGGTGAGGTTGAGGTAATACGCGGTGGTGCGCGGCTTGGTCAGCTGGAATTCCAGCCGGAAGCTGAGCACTACGCCCTGTTGCAAGGCCTCGTTCAGGCTGGGCGTGAGCTTGGTCTGGAAGCGGGTGCTGACCGACAGCGTGCCGTCCTGCGCCACTTCGGCTTCGGCGCGGCGCGGCGCGATGCTGTCCGCCTGCGCCGCGGCGGCGGCGCAGAAGAAAAGGCAAAGCGCGAGGCTAATGCTTCGCAAGCAGCGCGTAATAGAAACCGTCATGGCGTTCGCAAGGTAACAACTGCTCTTCGTTCAGGCATGCCGCATCGGGGTGCCGTGCCAGGAATGCCGCCAGTTGCTCCCGGTTTTCCTCGGGAAAAATGGAGCAGGTAGCGTAAAGCATTTTGCCGCCAGAGGCGAGCGCCGCCCACAAGGCGTCCACCATCGCCGCTTGCTGGCGCGCCAGCGCGGCGAAGTCGCCGGGACGGCGCAGCCACTTGATGTCCGGATGGCGGCGCGCCACGCCGGAGGCCGAGCACGGCACGTCGGCCAGGATGCGGTCGAAGGGCTCGCCGTCCCACCAGCTCTCCAGCCTCGCCGCGTCCGCCGCCTTGAGCGTGGCCGCGGCTCCGATGCGCTCCAGATTGTCGGCGACGCGGGCGAGACGCGCGCTGTCGATGTCCAGCGCCGTCATTTCCACGTCGGCCAGCTCCAGCATGTGGCCGGTCTTGCCCCCCGGCGCGGCGCAGGCGTCCAGCACCCGCAGGCCCGGCGCCAGGTCCAGCCGCAAGGCGGCCAGTTGCGCGCCGTAGTCCTGCACGGACACGTCGCCGTCCTCGAAGCCCGGCAGTTCGCGCACGCCCGCCGGGCGCGCCAGCTGCACCGCCTGCGCGTCCAGCAGCGTCGCCTCGATGCCGGCCTCGGCCAGCCGGGCGAGATAGGCCTCGCCGCTGCCCCAGCGGCGGTTGACCCGCAGCGTCATCGGCGGATGGGCGTTGCTGGCGGCGATCACCTGCCGCCATTCTGCCGGATAAGCGGCCTGCACCCGCTGCAGCCACCAGCTGGGGTGGTTGTGCGTCGCCTCGGCGTCGCGCGCGGCCTTGGCCGCCAACTCGTCGCGGCGGCGCAGGAAGTTGCGCAGCACGCCGTTGACCAGCCCCTTGAAATTGCCCTTGGCCAGACGGCTGGCCAGCTTCACCGCCTCGTTGACGATGGCGTATTCGGCGGCGCGGGTATGCGTCAGCTGGTAGAAGGCGACGATCAGCACGCGCTCCAGCTGCGGCTCCGGCAAGGGCTTGGGCACCAGCTGGCGCAGGCAGTGCCTGAGCCAGCCCAGATGGCGCAGGCTGCCGTAACTCAGGTCTTGCAGCGCGCCGCGCTCGGCCGGACTGAGGTCGGGCGACTGGCGCTGGGCCGCGGCCAGCGCGTCGGTGAGGTTGGTCCCGGCTTCCACCTGGCCCAACACCTCGGCCGCCAGTTGCTGGATGTGATGCATGTGCTTTTCTTTCAATAAAACAGGGCCAGCCCGGTCATGGGCTGGCCCGTCGGCCCCGGGGTCGCCGGAGCGGTGAGAAGGTAAGAGACCGCGCCCGCGTCCATCCGTCAATGGTAGACGCCGCGCGCCAGATCGTTCAGCCGCTGGATGCGGTCGGCGGTGTGCGGGTGGGTGCGGAACAGATCGCCCATCGCGCCGCCGCCGGCCAGAGGATTGATGATCATCATCTGCGCTGTTTCCGGATGCGCCTCCGCCGTCGGCATCGCGATGCCCTGCGCGTAGTACTCGATTTTCTGCAGGGCGGAGGCCAGGGCCAGCGGATCGCCGGAAATTTCCGCGCCGCCTCGGTCGGCCTCGAATTCGCGCGCCCGCGAAATCGCCATCTGGATCAGGCTGGCCGCCAGGGGCGCCAGCAAGGCCACCGCCAGCCGCGGCAACAGGCCGACGGGCTGGCCGTTCTCGTCGCGGCCGCCGAAGAACATGGCGAAGTTGGCCAGGGCCGAAATCGCGCCGGCCATCGTCGCCGAAACGGTGGAAATCAGCGTGTCGCGGTGCTTGACGTGGGCCAGTTCGTGCGCCATCACCCCGCGCAGCTCGCGGTAGTCCAGCAGGCGCATGATGCCGGTGGTGGCCGCCACGGCGGCGTTTTCCGGATTGCGGCCGGTGGCGAAGGCGTTGGGCTGCTCCTCGTGGATCACGTATACCCGCGGCATCGGCAGCCCGGCGCGCTGCGAAAGCTCGGCCACCATGCCGTAGAATTCCGGCGCGCTGGCGGCGTCGACTTCCTGCGCATTGTACATCGACAGCACCATGCGGTCCGAATTCCACCAGGCGAACACGTTCATGCCGCCGCCGAACAGCAGCGCCAGCAACATGCCGCTCTTGCCGCCTATCATGCCGCCTATCACGGCGAACAGCGCCATGATAGCCGCCATCAGCAGCGTGGTTTTGAACCAGTTGTCGTTCATTCCGCCTCCCCCATCTCAAAACTTGTTCACTGTTTGGCAGACTCCCGCGCGCCCAGCCGGGTTCCCGCCAACGCGCCGCGGCCGGCGACGAACTCGCGCGCGGCCAGGCGCTTGCCGCCTGCGGCCTGCAGCGCGGTCAGCCGCACCAGGCCGTCGCCGCTGCCCACCAGCACGCCGTCGGCGCCGGCGGACACCACCACGCCAGGCTCGGCCTGGCCGGCCTCGGCGCTGGCGAACCACAGCTTGAGCGGCTCGCCGTCAAGCTGAGTGAAAGCGCCCGGCGCCGGGTTGTAGGCGCGGATGGCGCGGGCGATATCGGCCGCCGGCAGCGTCCAGTCCACCTCGGCTTCGGCCTTGGCAAGCTTCTGGGCGTAGGTGACGCCGTCTTCCGGCTGTTTTTGCGGGACGATCTGGTTCAGGCGCGCCAGCGTCGACACGATGGCCTCGGCGCCGCAGGCCGCCAGCTTGTCGTGCAGGCTGGCGGACGTTTCGTCGGCGGCGATGGCCACCGGATGGATGCTCAGCATGTCGCCGGTGTCGAGGCCGACGTCCATCTGCATGATGGTGATGCCGGTTTCGCCGTCGCCGGCCAGGATGGCGCGCTGGATCGGCGCCGCGCCGCGCCAGCGCGGCAGCAGCGAGGCGTGGATGTTGAGACAGCCGCGCGCCGGGATGTCCAGCACGTCCTGCGGCAGGATCAGGCCGTAAGCGGCCACCACCATCAGTTCCGCGCCGGCCTCGCGCAGCATCTGCTGCGCCTCCTGGTTGTTGCGCAGCTTTTCCGGCTGCTCCACGCGCAGGCCGTGCGCCAGCGCCACTTCTTTCACCGGACTCGGCTTCAGCTTCATGCCGCGGCCGGCCGGACGATCCGGCTGGGTCAACACCAGCGGGATCTCGTGTCCGGCGGCGATCAGCGCGCGCAAGGCGGCGGCGGCGAATTCCGGCGTGCCGGCAAAAATCAGTTTCATGCTTTACCCTTCTTCACGACAAAACGCGCCGCCGGGCGGCGCGCCGCGGCAGGCCCGGCCCGCCGCGCTTACATGCTTTGCTTTTCGCGCTTTTTCAGCTTGGTCTTGATGCGGCTCTGCTTCATCTGCGACAGGCGCTCGACGAACACCACGCCGTTGAGGTGGTCCAGCTCGTGCTGGATGCAGATCGCCAGCAACCCGTCGGCCTCCAGTTCGAAGGCCTTGCCGTCCACGTCCTGGGCGCGCACCTTGACGCGCTCGGCGCGAGTGACCTTGTCGTAGATGCCGGGCACCGACAGGCAGCCCTCCTCGTACACGGTCTCGCCGTCCTTCTCCACGATTTCCGGGTTGATGAACACGCGGCGCTCGTCGCGCTCCTCGGAGATGTCCATCACCACCAGACGGTAGTGGTAATCGACCTGCGTCGCGGCCAGACCGATGCCCTTGGCCTCGTACATGGTCTCGAACATGTCGTCCACCTGCTGACGCAATGCGGCGTCGAACGCCGTCACCGGCTTGGCCACGGTGTGCAGCCGCTCGTCCGGGTATTGCAAAATATTCAACAGCGCCATCGTTTTTTCCTGCTCCATTTGTCGTAATGCCATCGGCAAGCCGATAATAAGCGTATCTGCCGTGGTTTCATTCTGATTGCGGGCGTCAGCCCACGCTTTCCCGTACCAATATTGGGGCATTTTCCATGCGTAAAAGCATTATATCGCTTGCTTTGGCTCTGGGGCTGGCCTTGCCCGCCTTTTCCGACGAACTGACGCTGCGCCCTGACGCCCCGACGCGCTACACCGTAAGCAAGGGCGACACGCTGTGGGGCATCGCCGGCCATTACCTGAAAAGCCCCTGGCAATGGCCGCGGCTATGGAACATGAACAAGGCCGACATCCGCAATCCGCACCTGATCTACCCGGGCGACGTGCTGACGCTGGGCTACGTCAACGGCCAGCCGCGGCTGTCGCTGGCCAGCGGCGCCAGCCGCGAGGTCAAACTGTCGCCGCAGGCGCGGATCGAGGACCTGGACCAGGCGATCTCCAGCATCCCGGCCGACGCCATCGAACCCTTCCTCAAGCGGCCGCTGGTGGTGGACGCCGCGCAGTTCGCGCTGGCGCCCAGAATCGTCGCCGGCCCGGACGAGCGCATCACCATCAGCCAGGGCGACAGCGTCTACGCCACCGGCGTGGCCGAAACCGGCAGCTGGCAGGCGTATCGGCTGGGCAAACCGCTGCTCGACCCGGACACGAAGGCGGCGCTGGGCGTGGAGGCATCCTATGGCGGCGACCTCACCGTGGACAAGCTGCGTCCCGACATCCAGACCTTGCGCGTTCGCGCCGTGGCCGAGGAAATCCTGGTGGGCGACCGCCTGGTGCGCGCCCCCAAGGAGCAGTTCGTCAGCTACGCGCCGCACCCGCCCGAAACCGAGCTGCGCGGCAAGATCATCTCCTCTTACAACGGCATCTCCGGAGCGGCCCAGTATTCTACCGTAGCGCTCAACCTGGGCGAGCGCGACGGCGTGGAAGTCGGCCACGTCTTCGGCATCTACAAAAAAGGCGGCAGCATCAAGATCGCCGACGCCGCCGGCAAGACCCGCGACACGGCTCTGCCGCTGGAGCAAGCCGGACGGCTGTTCGTCTACCGGGTATTCGACAAGGTCAGCTACGGCTTGATTCTGGACAGCAAAGGCGCCATCTATGTCGGCGATCTGATCGCCCCGCCCGAAACCGAATGAAACCGATAGACCCGCACTGGCTGCAACTGGCGCTGACCCCCGGCATCGGCCCGGTCGGCTTTCTCAAGCTGATCGACGCCTTCGGCGACGCCGGCCAGGCCCTGAACGCGCGTCCGGCGCAAACCGAGCGCCTGATCGGCGCGGAGGCCGCGCTGGCGCTGCAACAGGCCGCCGGCCGCGAAGCCATGGAAGCCGCCGAGGCCTGGGCCGCCGGCCCCGGCTGCCACATCGTCACCCTGCTGGACGACGACTACCCGCCGCAACTGGCCGAATCCGACTCGCCGCCGCCGCTCTTGTTCGCCCGCGGCCGGCGCGAGCTGCTGGCGCGGCCGATGCTGGCTGTGGTCGGCAGCCGCGCCGCCACGCCGCAAGGCAAGCAAAACGCCGAAAGCTTCGCCGCCGCGCTGGCGGCCCACGGCTATACCATCGTCAGCGGGCTGGCCAGCGGCGTCGACGCCGCCGCCCATCAGGGCGCGCTGGCGCACGCGGCGTCCACCATCGCCGTGATCGGCACCGGCATCGACCGCGTCTATCCGGCCTCCAACCGCCAGCTGGCGCACCAGATCGCCGAGCGCGGGCTGATCCTGTCCGAATTCCCGCTGGGGCTGGGGCCGCTCGCCAGCCATTTCCCGCGCCGCAACCGCATCATCGCCGGTCTCGCCCGCGGCTGCCTGGTGGTGGAAGCCGGCACCCAGTCCGGCTCGCTGATCAGCGCCCGGCTGGCGATGGAAAACAACCGGGAGGTAATGGCCATTCCCGGCAGCATTCACAATCCGCAAGCGCGCGGCTGCCATCGCCTGATCAAGGACGGCGCGCGGCTGGTGGAGACCGTGGACGACGTGCTGGACGAAATCGGCCGCCTGCCGGCCGCCCAAGCGCCGGAACCCGCGCCGACATCCGCGCCCATGGACTCGCCCTTGCTGGCCGCCATGGGCCACGAAGCGGCGGCGGCGGAGACGCTGGCCGCGGCGCTTGGGTTGACTGTGGGGGAGGTTTACGCGATGCTGCTCGAGCTGGAGCTGGATGGCCAGGTGGCCAGCCTCCCCGGAGGCCGCTATCAACGCCTGGCCAAACCCTGAT
The DNA here is from genome assembly GCA_002213445.1 of Xenophilus sp. AP218F. Lineage (GTDB taxonomy): Bacteria > Pseudomonadota > Gammaproteobacteria > Burkholderiales > Chromobacteriaceae > Chromobacterium. Next base: position 124,216 of record NJIE01000003.1, read on the forward strand.
ACGGAGCCTCGCTCCCACTGAAGATCCGAGATGTTTGACGTACTGACCTACCTATTTGAAGAATACAGCGACCCCAGCGCCTTCGGGGACCGCAGCGCGCTGATGCGCCAACTGGAAGCCGCCGGCTTCGAGGACGACGAAATCAGCGACGCGCTCGACTGGCTCGACAGCGTCGGCAATACCGGCATTTCCGCCTATGCCGGCGCCAACGACGGCGCGGGTTTGCGCATTTACGCCCAGAGCGAGCAGGAACACCTGCCGGTGGAAGTGCGCGGCCTGATCCAGTTTCTGGAAGACAACGGCGCGCTCAACCCGGCGCAGCGCGAAATGCTGATCGACCGGCTGCTGGATCTGGACCCCGACGATCTGGACGTCGGCAGCGCCAAACTGGTGGCGCTGATGGTGCTGTGGGCCCAGCAGGCGGAGTTGCCGATTCTGCTGGGCGAAGCCCTGCTCGAAGCGGTGCATGGCGAGCCGACCATGCAATAGCTTGTCAGCCGGAGCGGCCAGGCTTAACATGCCGCCGTCTGGCCAAGTGGCTGTCCGTGATCAAGAGCGCCCTTGCGCTCTTGTTTCGTTTGATGGATATAACAAGATGTATCCGCCGGCCCCGCCGGCTATTGAATTGAAAAGATAATATGCCCACCAGCCTCCTGATCGTCGAGTCGCCGTCGAAGGCGAAAACGCTGAAGAAATACCTGGGGCCGGACTTCGAAGTCCTGGCCTCCTACGGCCACGTGCGCGACCTGGTGCCGAAGAACGGCGCCGTCGATCCGGAAAAAGACTTCGCCATGAAGTACCAGCTGATCGCGCGCAACAGCAAACACGTCGACGCCATCGTCGAGGCGGTTGCCAAGGTCGATCACGTCTATCTGGCGACTGACCCGGACCGCGAAGGCGAGGCCATCTCCTGGCATCTGGTCGAAATCCTCAACAAGAAAAAGCTGCTGAAGGACAAGACCGCCCAGCGCGTGGTGTTCCACGAAATCACCAAGAACGCGGTGCTGGAAGCGATCCAGAACCCGCGCGACATCGCCCAGGACCTGGTGGACGCGCAGCAGACCCGCCGCGCGCTGGACTATCTGGTGGGTTTCAACCTGTCGCCGCTGTTGTGGAAGAAGATCCGCCGCGGCCTGTCCGCCGGTCGCGTGCAAAGCCCGGCGCTGCGCCTGATTTGCGAGCGCGAGAACGAAATCAAGGCTTTCGTGCAACAGGAATACTGGTCCTTGCACCTGGACAGCCACAAGAGCCGCACCAAATTCTCGGCCAGGCTCACCACGCTCGACGGCAAGAAGCTAGACCAGTTCGACATCGCCACCGAGGCCGACCAGAATGCGGCGCTGGCCAAGCTGGCCGGCCAGCCGGCCACCGTGGCTCACATCGAGAAGAAGAAGAAATCGCGCAGCCCGGCCGCGCCGTTCACCACCTCGACGCTGCAGCAGGAAGCCGTGCGCAAGCTGGGCATGACCACCGACCGCACCATGCGCACCGCGCAGCAGCTGTACGAAGGCATGGACACCGGCCACGGCACCGTCGGCCTGATCACCTATATGCGTACCGACTCGGTGGCGCTGGCCAATGAAGCCATCGAAGAAATCCGCGGCTACATCGGCGACAAGTTCGACGCCGATTTCCTGCCCAAGAACCCGGTGGCCTACAAGAACAAGTCCAAGAACGCGCAGGAAGCGCACGAGGCGATCCGCCCCACTTCCATCCTGCGCACGCCGGAATCGGTGAAGCCCTTCCTTACCACCGATCAGTTCAAGCTCTACGACATGATCTGGAAGCGGACGCTGGCCTGTCAGATGGCGCCGGCCAAGTTCGACACCACCAGCGTCGACATCCACGTCGGCCCGGGCGTGTTCCGCGCCAGCGGCCAGGTGCAGACTTTCGCCGGCTTCCTCGCCGTATACGAAGAGGATGTGGACGACGCCGAAGACGAAGACAACGCCAAGCTGCCGCTGCTGACCGAAGGCGAAGAGCTGCCGGTGGACAAGCTCTACGGCGAGCAACACTTCACCCAGCCGCCGCCGCGCTTCTCCGAAGCCAGCCTGGTGAAGGCGCTGGAAGAATTCGGCATCGGCCGGCCGTCCACTTACGCCAGCATCATCTCGACGCTGAAGGACCGCGAGTACGTGATCCTGGACAAGAAGCGCTTCTTGCCCACCGACACCGGCGACATCGTCAACAAGTTCCTGACCGAGCACTTCGCCCAGTACGTGGACTACAACTTCACCGCCAAGCTGGAAAACCAGTTGGACGAAATCGCCAGCGGCAGCCGCCAGTGGGTGCCGGTGATGGACAGCTTCTGGAAGGGGTTTTCCAAGCAGATCGCCGAAAAAGAAGGCATCAGCCGCGCGGAAGTCACCACCGAGAGCCTGGACGAAGCCTGCCCGAAATGCAGCAAGCCGCTGTCGATCAAGTTCGGCAAGCGCGGCCGCTTCATCGCCTGCACCGGCTACCCGGATTGCGACTACACCCGCAATATCGGCGAAACCGCCGAACAGGCCGCCGCCGAGGCCGAAGCGCCGACGGTGATCGAGGATCGCACCTGCCCGGATTGCGGCGGCGAATTGCACATCAAGAAGGGCCGCTACGGCAAGTTCATCGGCTGCGCCAACTACCCGAAGTGCAAGCACATTGAGCCGCTGGAAAAGCCGCGCGACACCGGCGTGGAATGCCCGGAATGCAAGGCCGGCCACCTGATCGAACGCAAGAGCCGCTACGGCAAGCTGTTCTACAGCTGCAACACCTATCCGAAGTGCAAGTACGCCACCTGGAACCCGCCGGTGGCGGAAAAGTGCCCGCAGTGCGGCTGGCCGATCCTGACCATCAAGGTCACCAAGCGCCGTGGCACCGAGAAGGTATGCCCGCAGAAGGAATGCGGCTACGCCGAGCAGATCGCGCCGCCGGAAGGCAAGGAAGCCGAATCGGCCTGAGTGCCGTCCCGCTGATTCCGCCGCGCCCCCGGGCGCGGTTTTTCATTGGCCGCCGCCGTTGCGTTTTTGGCCTGCGCCCGGCCGCGCGCCACCGCTGGATTCAAGCCGCCATCATGGCCAAGCCATTGATTTTATTGCCTGGCCGCCCGGGCAAGGGACTATCATGGCGGCAACCTTCGCGCCGGGCCCCTCCGGCGCCGCGCCGCCCGTCTCGCCGGACAGCCCGCTCCGGCCGGCGGCGTTTTGTTTTGAGAACGCAGCGCATGAAAGTCAGCAGCCATTTCCTGTTTACCGGAGCCAGCACGCTCACCCTGATCGGCTTCGCCAGTCAGCAATACCTGCTGCTGGCCGCCGCCATCCTGATCAGCTTTTGCGCCATGGGCGTCGCCGATCGCGAGCAGCTGGGCGAGATGAACGCCTTCGCCGCCGCCGTCGCGCTGCCCGCCTCGCAGCGGCCGCTCTTGCCGCTGGACGCCTTTCGCGGCCAGGAGCTGATGTTCTATCACGCCGGCAGCCCGGTTTACCGGACGCTGATCGCCCGCGATTCGCGCTGGCAATGGCTGGGAGAGCAAGGCCAGGTGGCCGAGGAGCCGGGCTGCATCCGGGTCTACCCCGGCCATCTGTACCGCCACCAGGCCTGATCAGCGCCGGGCGTCGCCCGATTCGGTTTCGCGGATTTCGTGCGCCAGGAAGTAGTTGAGCGCGGTGCGCAGCACGGCGATGGCGCCGAGCTTGCCGATCTGGTCCCAGCTCGGGGCCACCGCGGTGGAGAGGATGTCGGCCGCCAGTTGCAATTCCAGCGCCAGCGCCAGAAAGCGGGCGAAGGTCAGCCGCGCCTGCAGATAGCCGTAGCCGCCGCCCGCCGCGGCGCTTTTCAGATAACGCGCGGCCACCAGACAGATGCCGGCGCCGATGGCCAGCGCGCCCAGCGCCTCCACGCCCAGCTTCAGCCACAGCACCAGGTTGAGAATCAGTTCTTCGACGCCGGATTCGGCGGGGGAAATCATCATGCGCAGCCTCCTTGCTTATGGTCAGAGTCGGCGGGCGCCGGCCGGTTCCGCGCCGGCTCAGGCGCGATCACCCCAGCAGCACGATGCTCCACACCGCGGCCAGGTTGATCAGGCCCAAGAGCTGGGCGGCGCTGCCCATGTCCTTGGCGCGCTTGGCCAGCGGGTGGCGTTCCAGCGAAGTATGATCCACCGCCGCCTCGATGGCGGAATTGAGCAGCTCGATGATCAGCGTCGCCAGACTGGAGGCCACCAGCAAGGCCCGCTCCAGCGGGTGGGCGTGAATGATGAAGGCCAGCGGGATCAAAACGGCGGCCAGCAGCACCAGCTGGCGAAAGGCGTCTTCGTGGCGGAAGGCCGCCTTGAGGCCGTCCAGCGAATAGCCCAGCGCGTTGATCAGCCGGACCAGGCCGGTTTTGCCCTTGAACGGGCTTTCCTTGTTCGCGTCGCTCATCTTCACTCCACGGTATGCGCGCGCGGCGCAGGCTGCAGCCACGCCAACCGCCGGGCCAGCGGCCCGCTGATCCAGACCTCGCCCGCCCCGTCCACCAGCAGCCACTGCCGCACGCCGAAACGCTGGGCATAATAGCCGGCTCGCGCCGGCCCCGCCAGATACAGGGGCTTGCTGGCCGCGTCGGACAGCATGCCGGCTTCCGGCCCCGGCCCGGTCAGCACCGTGGCCGCCTGCATCTTGCAGTCGGCATTCCCGTCGCGCGGGTCCACCAAATGACAATGCCGCCTGCCCTGCGCGGAGAAATAGCGCTGGTAATCGCCGGAGGTGCCGATGGCTTCGCCGTCGTTGAGGGTCGCCACCGCCATCGCCCGGTTCTCGCGCGGGTGCTGGATGCCCACCTTCCAGGCGCTGCCGTCCGGCTTGACGCCGATGGCCAGCACATTGCCGCCGATATTGATCAGCCCGGACTTGACCCCGGCGCGCAGCAGCTCGCCGCGCACCCGGTCCAGCGCCCAGCCCTTGGCGATGCCGCCCAGGTCCACCGCCACCTCGCGGTTGGCCGAGCGCGCCGCGCCGTCCCGCAAGGTCAGATCGCTCATGCGCGGCCTGGCCGCCACCAGCGCCTGCAAGCGGGCCGGATCGGGCAGGACCGCGGCGTAATTGTCGGCGTGGAAGCCCCACAGCGCCACCAGCTTGCCGATGGCCGGCGAGAACAGGCCGTCGGACAGCGCCTCGTAGCGCTGCGAAGCCGCCAGCAGGCCCATCAGGTCGGGCGCGACGCGCTGCGGCCGGCCGGCGGCGATGGCGTCGTTGAGCGCCATCAGCTCGCTGCCCGGCTGCCAGGCGTGCAGACGCCGGTGCAGGCTGTCCAGATCGGCCAGCGCCCCGGCCACCGCTTGCCGCGCCCGATCCGGCGGCAGGCCGGCGACGGTGATCTCGACGCGGGTGCCGAACACATAGCTTTCCTGCTGGTAAGGCTGGGCCGCCGGCTGACAGCCGGCCAGCAGCGCAAAAGCAAAAGCCAACCCCGGGGTTGGCCATGCGGACGACGTCGCGGCCTGCCGCGTCAATGCTGGCAATGCCGCTCCAGCGCGTCGATGTAGAGGCCGGCGACGTTGATCTCGGCCTGATCCATGATTTCGCGGAAGCAGGTGGGGCTGGTGACGTTGACTTCGGTGAGGTAATGGCCGATCACGTCCAGCCCCGCCAGCAGGATGCCGCGCTTCTTCAGCTCCGGCGCCACCGCCCGCGCGATTTCTCGGTCGCGCTCGGTCAGCGGCCGCGCCTCGCCGCGGCCGCCGGCGGCCAGATTGCCGCGCGTCTCGCCCGCCGCCGGAATCCGCGCCAGGCAGTAGTCGACCGGCTCGCCGTCTATCACCAGGATGCGCTTGTCGCCGTCGCGGATTTCCGGAATGTAGCGCTGCGCCATGATGGTGCGCGCGCCGCGCAGGGTGATGGTTTCGATGATCACGCTCAGGTTGGCGTCATCCGGCCGCACCCGGAAAATGCTGTCGCCGCCCATGCTGTCCAGAGGCTTGAGGATCACGTCCTGGTGCTGGTTGACGAAGGCGCGCAGGCGCGCGGCCTCGCCGCTGATCAGCGTCGGCGAGATCAAGTCCGGGAAGTGGAGGATGGCCAGCTTCTCGTTGAAGTCGCGCAGCGCCTGGCCGCTGGTGAACACCTTGACGCCCTGCGCCTCGGCCAGCGAGAACAGCTGCGAAGCGTACAGATACTCCATGTCGAACGGCGGGTCCTTGCGCATCACCACCGCGCTGAAGGCGGTAAGCGGCTGGCGCAGGGTCTGGCCCAGCTTGTACCAGACCGGCCGGTCCTCGGTCACCGCCAGATCGGCGGCGTCGACCAGCACCCGGCCGCCTTCCACCGACAACTGCCGCGCCTCGGCGAAGCTGATGGCGTGGCCGCGACGATGCGCCTCCTCCATCATGGCGAAGGTGGTGTCCTTGTAAATCTTGAAGTGCTCCAGCGGGTCGGCGATGAATAGAATTCGCATGCTTATCGGTCCTCGGTTGACTGGCTGGCTTCGCGCATCATCTTCTCCATGCCGGCGCGCGCCTTTTTCATCCTGTCGCCGCTTTGCAAGGCTGCGGCGATAAATTCCTCTTCGCTGGCCACCGTGTAGGAGCAGCCGGCAAAGGGCAGCATCTTGGCCTGCTCGTCGTCGCCCAGCCATGCCGCCAAGGGGTTGGACGACATCCAGTAAGCCGACAGCATCGGCCCATCCTGGCCGACGAAGCGATAATACTGCTCCTGGCCCTGCGTCGGCGCGCGCGCCATGCCCTGCGAGGCGGCGAGGCCGGATACCGGCGCCTCTCCGGACAAAGGCACCGCCACGAATTGCTTATGCAAGGCCAGTTGCCGGAATTCGCGCCCGAACACCCGCAGCGGCTGGTCAAGATCGTACACATACAGGCCCAGAGCGCTGGCCTCTTCGTTCTTGCGCATCCAGCCAGGACCCTGGTCTATCGCCAAGTCGAACAGCGCCGGCTGCAAAGCCTGATAGCGCTCCCAGGACGCGCACTGCACCAGCTCCGCCACGTTTCGCGGGGTCAGCGCCTCATTCGCGGCGACCGATCCCGCAGCGGCGAGGCAGGCCAAGCCCAGCCAGACAGCCTTCATTCGTCTGCGTCCGGATCGGTGGCTTCCAGCTCCAGCGACGCGGCCAGCAGCGCCAGACGCGAGATCACGCCGTAAGCATAGAAGCGGTTGGGCGCACAGTCCGGCAGGCCCTTGCGGTCCGGCAGGCACGGCGTCTCGAACGACAAGGGCACGAAGTGCATGCCCGGCGCGTTGAGATTTTCGTCGATGCCGCGGCCGGTATGCACGCGATAGAAGCCGCCGATCACGTAGCGGTCCATCATGTAGACCACCGGCTCGGCCACCGCCTCGTTCACCGTCTCGAAAGTGTAGACGCCTTCCTGCACGATCACCTCGGAGACTTCCAGCCCTTCCTTCACCACCGACATCTTGTTGCGCGCCTTGCGGTTGAGGCCGATCACCTCGTCCGGGCTCTTCACGCTCATCACGCCCATGCCGTAGGTGCCGGCGTCGGCCTTGACGATGACGAAGGGGTCGTTGTCGATGCCGTACTCGCGGTATTTGACGCGGATCTTGTCCAGCATCTGCGACACCGTCTCGGCCAGTTGCTCCTCGCCGGTGCGGGCGTGGAAGTCCAGGCCCCCGCAGCTGGCGAAATAGGGGTTGATGGTCCACGGGTCGATGGAGATCAGCTTGGCGAACTCATCGCACACCTTGTCGTAAGCGGCGAAGTGGTTGCTCTTGCGCCGCACCGCCCAACCGGCGTGCGCCGGCGGCAAGAGCGTCTGTTCCAGATTGGCCAGGATCTCCGGCACGCCGCCAGACAAATCGTTGTTGAGCAGCACCACGCAGGGATTGAAGCCGTCGGCCAGCACCAGACGGTTGCCGCGACGCTGGATGGGCTCCAGCGTCACGCTGTCGCCGTTGGCGGTGGCCAGCGCGGTCGGCTCGGTGATTTCCGGATTGAGGCTGCCCAGGCGCACCTTGAGGCCGGCCTGCTCGAAGATGTGCACCAGGGTGGCGACGTTTTGCAGGTAAAAGGTGTTGCGGGTGTGGTTTTCCGGAATCAGCAGGATGCTGCGCGCTTCCGGGCAGACTTTTTCCACCGCGCTTTGCGCCGCCTGCACCGCCAGCGGCAGGAATTCGGGATTGAGATTGTTGTGGCCGCCGGGAAACAGATTCATGTCCACCGGCGCCAGCTTGAAGCCGCTGTTGCGCAGGTCCACCGAGCCGTAGAACGGCGTGGCGTGGGCATGCCACTGGCTACGGAACCAGTGTTCGATCTGTGGCTGGGCGGTCAGGATACGGCTTTCCAGCTCGTGAAGCGGGCCGGTGAGGGCGGTCGCCAGATGCGGAACGGGCGGCATGAAATCCCCTTGCTTGCTTGAAAGAATTGATAGATGGTGGGGACGCGGCGGCCCTTATTCAAGCCTGCCCGGCCTCATCCCGCCATTTGCCGGGCCCGGCCGGAGGCCGCGCCGCGCGGCCGGCAATGGTATTTCATGATACGCCCGGCCGCGCGCGCGCCCAAGCCGGCGAGCGCGAACGCGCTGTTTTGCCGCGACAAACAAAACGCCCGGCGCAAGGCCGGGCGGAGTCGGAACGGAAGGAGCGGCGCTTACAGCGGCCACGCTTCGCCGTAGGCCTGCAGGTACAGATCCTTCAGCGAATCCCAGTCGAAATAGTGGTTCTGGCAACCCGGCGTGGTGACCTTGATCGCGCCGATGACGTTGGCCAGGCGGCCGGTGACCTTCCAGTCCACGTTGCGGCTGATGCCCCACAGCAGGCCGGCGCGGAAGGCGTCGCCGCAGCCCATCGGGTCAACCGGCTTGATCGGCATCTGCACGCGCGGGATCAGGTGCACGGTGTCGTCGACATAGATCTCCGCGCCCTTGGAGCCGCGGGTGACGATCAGCGCCTTGACCTTGCTGGCCAGGTCCTCTACCGTCAGGCCGGCGCGTTCGCGCATCAATTCGCTCTCGTAGTCGTTGATCGCCACGTAGCTGGCCAGCTCGACGATTTCGTGGATCTCGTCGCTGGACAGCAGCGGCAGCTCCTGGCCCGGGTCGAAGATGAACGGAATGCCGGCGGCGGCCAGTTCGCGCGAGTGCTGGATGAAGGCGGTGTAGCCGCCCGGCGACAGAATGGCCAGCTCCACCGGGTCGGCGATGTCGGCCACGTGGTTCTCGGTGGCGAAATCCATCGCGCCGGGGTGGAAGGCCATCAGCTGATTGCCGTCCTTGTCGGCAATGCCGAAGCATTGCGGCGTATACTGCTTGCGAATCAGGCGGATGTAGCGATCATCCACGCCCACACGTTTCAGGTGTTGCCGATACGGTTCGAAGTCCTCGCCGACCACCCCCATGACGATGGGCTTCTCGCCCAGCAGGCACAGGCTGTAGGCGATGTTGCCGGCCATGCCGCCAAATTCGCGGCGCATGGTGGGCGCGAGAAAGGTGGTGGAAATCTTGTGCAGCTGATCCGGCAGGATCTGGCTGTCAAAACGGCCGTGAAACGAGAACAGGGTATCGTATGCGAGCGCCCCGCAGACGAGGATAGACATGCCCACTCCGCAAAAGAATCAATCGAACATTTTAACATAAAGTTTATTTGCGCAGCACTCCTGTCCGCGCGCAAGTGGCGGAAACGCAAGACAATTCAAACATCATCAAGAGGATAGCCGATGCACCCGAAACACCTGTTCAGCGCCCTGTTGCTCTGCCTGCCGCTGGCCAGCCAGGCCGCCCCGACCCTGGAACAAAGCCGCTTCGCCGATCTCAACGCCAAGCCCGTGACCACCGCGGCCTACAAGGGCAAGGTGACCGTGCTGAACTTCTGGGCCACTTGGTGCGGCCCCTGCCGCGAGGAGATGCCGATGCTCAACAGCCTGCGCAAGAAGCTCGCGCCCAGGGGCGTGGAGGTGGTCGGCGTGGCTCTGGACCAGAAGGAACAGGTGGAACCCTTCATCAAGCAGCTGAAGATCGGCTATCCCATCCTGCTGGGCAACGACGACACGCTGGAGCTGATGCGCAGCCTGGGCAACAAGACCGGCGGCCTGCCGTACACGCTGGTGCTGGACCGCGGCGGCAAGGTGGCGGCCACGCTGACCGGCAAGCTGGACGAGAAAAAACTGGAAGCGGCGGTCAAGCCCTACCTGTGACGCGGCCGGGCATCCGCCCCGCGATAGACGAAAAAGCCCGGCGTCGCCGGGCTTTGGTTTTAAACGGCCGTCCTTCTCAGGCCGACCTGCTCCGCCAGTTCCGCCGCCTCCTGCGGCGTCGCCCGCTCGATCAGCCAATAGCGGCGGCAGCCGTCGGCGCGTCCTATCCAGCCGCCCTCCACCAGCTCGCGCCGGATCAGCACATGATCGCCGAAGGCTTCCAGCGCCCGGATCGCGGCGTTGATGTCCGCTTCGCGCCATTCCACGCCCCGCGGCAAGCCGGACCACAAGGCCCACAAGCAGGCGCGCTGCTCGCTGAATTTCTTGGGCCAGCGAATCAGGCGGCCTTGCGCGTCGAAATGGCGCAACAAGCGCAGAGCGGGCGACGCCGCCGCCGGCTCGGCCGCCACGGGACGCTCATGTTCGGCGCGCAGGTGCTGGAAATTCTGGAAGCCGGCGGCGCGCGCCAGCATATTGAGCCATTGCAGATGGCTGGGCGCCTGGGTTTGCTGCGCCCATTGCCGCTTCAGGGAGCGGGCAAGCTCGGAGATGTCGCTGCTGTAAAACGGATAAAGCGTGCGAGACATGGTTCGAATCCTGTCTGCGTGCCAAGGTCGAGGGAGACTGCCGCGGTCGCCGTTGCGGCCTGGCACGGGGTTCGAGCCAAGCGGGATGAAACCAGAAGCCAAGTACAGGTTTAGCGTGGCGAATTCGCCGGCGACGCCTGGGTGAACTGCTGACCCGAACGTCATGCCAACACTCCCCCGCCGCCCCGGCCAAGCCCGCCGACGGACGCAAAAAAAGCCGACGCGACGCGTCGGCTGTTTGCAGGCGGTCATGCGATCAAGCCAGACGGCCGTGGCATTGCTTGTACTTCATGCCGCTGCCGCACGGGCAGGGGTCGTTGCGGCCGATGCGCAGGCCTTGCGCCGCCAGCGCGTCCGGGGACAGCGGGTTATCCTCGTCGTCCAGCGCCGAGCCCGGCAGCGCGTGCTGCATTTCCATCTCGGCGGCCTCGTGCGGCGCGACGGCGTCCACGTCTTCCTGGCTGCGGATCTGCACGGTCATCAGCACCTGCACCACGCTGCGCTTGATGCGTTCCAGCATGTCGGCGAACAGCTCGAACGCTTCGCGCTTGTACTCCTGCTTCGGATTCTTCTGGGCGTAGCCGCGCAGATGGATGCCCTGGCGCAGGTGGTCCATGGCGGCGAGGTGTTCGCGCCAGTGGTTGTCCAGCATCTGCAGCACCAGGCTGCGCTCGAACTGGCGCATCACGCCTTCGCCGGCCAGGTCCACCTTGGCCTGGTAGGTTTCGGCGGCCAGTTCGATGATGCGTTCGCGAATCTGCTCGATGTCCAGCGTCGGCTCGGCCTTCAGCCATTCGGCCACCGGCGCGCGCAGCTGGAATTCGGCTTCCAGCACCTTGGCTAGGCCCGGCAGGTCCCATTGCTCTTCCATGGTTTCCGGCGGCAGGTGGGCGTCCACCAGGTCGGAAATCACGCCTTCGCGCATATTGGTCACCACGTCGGAAACGTCGCTTTCCTCCAGGATCTCGTTGCGCTGCTGGTAGATCACCTTGCGCTGATCGTTGGCGACGTCATCGTATTCCAGCAATTGCTTGCGGATGTCGAAGTTGCGGCCTTCCACCTTGCGCTGGGCGTTCTCGATGGAGCGGGTCACCCACGGGTGCTCGATGGCCTCGCCTTCCGGCATCTTCAGGCGATCCATGATCGAGGCGACGCGGTCGGAGGCGAAGATGCGCAGCAGCGGGTCTTCCAGGCACAGGTAGAAGCGGGAGGAGCCCGGGTCGCCCTGGCGGCCGGCGCGGCCGCGCAGCTGGTTGTCGATGCGGCGCGATTCGTGGCGTTCGGTGCCGACGATGTGCAGGCCGCCGGTGGCCAGCACCGCGTCGTGGCGCTGCTGCCATTCGGCGCGGATCTGTTCGATTTTGGCCTGTTTCTGCTCGGCGCTCAGCGAGGCGTCGGCTTCCACCGCCTTGATCTCCGGTTCCGGGTTGCCGCCCAGCACGATGTCGGTGCCGCGGCCGGCCATATTGGTGGCCACGGTGATCATGCCCGGACGGCCGGCCTGCACCACGATGTCGGCTTCGCGCGCGTGCTCCTTGGCGTTGAGCACCACGTGCGGCAGCTTGGCGGCCTTCAGCAGTTCGGACACCAGCTCGGAGTTCTCGATGCTGGTGGTGCCCACCAGCACCGGCTGGCCGCGTTCCTGGCAATCCTTGATGTCGGCGAGGATGGCGTCGTACTTTTCCTTGGCGGAGCGGTACACCTTGTCCTGCGCGTCCTTGCGGATCATCGGCTTGTTGGTGGGGATGACCACGGTTTCCAGGTTGTAGATGCTCTGGAATTCGTAGGCTTCGGTGTCGGCGGTGCCGGTCATGCCGGACAGCTTGCCGTACAGGCGGAAGTAGTTCTGGAAGGTGATCGACGCCAGCGTCTGGTTCTCGCGGTTGATCTCCACGCCTTCCTTGGCTTCCACGGCCTGGTGCAGGCCTTCGCTCCAGCGGCGGCCGGCCATCAGGCGGCCGGTGAATTCGTCGACGATCACCACTTCGCCGTCCTGCACCACGTAATGCTGGTCCAGGTGGAACAGCGCGTGGGCGCGCAGCGCCGCCATCAGGTGGTGCATCAGCGTGATGTTGGTGGCCGAGTACAGGCTGTCGCCTTCCTTGAGCATGCCGAGGCGGGTGAGGATTTCCTCGCTGTGCTCGTGGCCGGCTTCGGACAGCATCACGGTGTGGGCCTTCTCGTCCACCCAGTAATCGCCCTCGCCTTCTTCGGTTTCCTGGCGCTTGAGCAGCGGCGGCACCGCGTTCATGCGCTGGTACATGTCGATGTTGTCGTCGGCCGGGCCGGAGATGATCAGCGGGGTGCGCGCTTCGTCGATCAGGATCGAGTCCACTTCGTCGACCACGGCGAAAGCCAGCTTGCGCTGCACCTTCTCGTCGACAGTGAACACCATGTTGTCGCGCAGGTAGTCGAAGCCGAATTCGTTGTTGGTGCCGTAGGTGATGTCGCAGGCGTAGGCGGCCTGCTTTTCGTCGTGCGGCATCTGCGACAGGTTCATGCCCACCGACAGGCCGAGGAAGTTGTACAGCTTGGACATCACGCCCGCGCCGTGGCTGACCAGGTAATCGTTGACGGTGACGACGTGGACGCCCTCGCCGGTCAGCGCGTTCAGGTACACCGGCAGCGTGGCCACCAGGGTCTTGCCCTCGCCGGTGCGCATTTCGGCGATCTTGCCATAGTGCAGCACCATGCCGCCGATCAGCTGCACGTCGAAGTGACGCATGCCCAGCACGCGGCGCGAAGCCTCGCGGCAAACGGCGAAGGCTTCCGGCAGCAGCGCGTCCAGCGTTTCGCCGCCGGCGAGGCGCTGCTTGAATTCCGCGGTCTTGCCGGCCAGGGCTTCGTCCGACAAGGCTTGCAAGCCCTGTTCCAGGGCATTGATACGTACCACCGTCTGGCGGAACTGCTTCAGCAAGCGGTCATTGCGGCTGCCGAATACCTTCTTGAGTAGCGAGGAGATCATGTAGTCGAATCCAGAAACCAGCGGGCCGTGAAAGAGGTGTCCGCAAAAATGGCTGCAAAAAATGGCTCAAAGTGTAGCACATTCGCTGACAAGGTTATGGGGGCAAACATGCGCCACATCAAGTAGCGCCGCCGACAAAGCGCGCTTTCCTTGCGCCGCCGGCTGCCGCGGCGCGGCGCGCGCGGCGGCGGCCGGCAGTTTTTTACCGTATCCCTGCCTGAAAATAAGGAAAAATCGGGTTTTTCAAACATTTTGGCAACAAAACCGACGCCGGCCCCGCCTCGCCGGCCAGCCCGCCCCGCACCCGGGCCGCCCCGGCCCGCGAGCCTGCGCCGGCGGTACATTTCGTCACATAAGCCGCCGCCAATTTAACAATTGTTTTACGGCTTCTCTGTTAGCATCCATGCCCGACGCCAGCCTTGACCCTGGCCGCTGAACAACCGAATCCAGGCTCCCTGCCGCCAGCCGAAAAACGCCAGGCGACTTCCCCGCGCGCGGAGCCATAATGCAAGCGGGCCAGGCGGCCCGCCGGGCGAACCCAACACACCGGAGAGGCCAGATGAACACCGCTGTCCGTCATTTCATGCCCGCCACGGCCAGGCGGCTGATTCCCAATCGCTGGGACCTGATCGCTTTCCCGCTGATACTGGGCTTTCTGCTGATGGCCACCACCGGCATCCGCGAAACCTGGGCGCCGCTGGCCGCGCTGCAAACCGCGCCGATCACGCTGGACCCGGGCAACCTCCCCGAATACGCGCTGCGCACCACGCTGCGCATGCTGGCGGCCATGGTGGCCGCGCTGGTCTTCACGCTGATCTACGGCACGCTGGCGGCCAAGAGCCGCCGCGCCGGCCTGTTGCTGGTGCCCATCCTCGACATCCTGCAATCGGTGCCGGTGCTGGGCTACATCTCCTTTACCGTCACCTTCTTCCTGGCGCTGTTCCCCGGTCGGGTGCTGGGCGCGGAATTCGCCGCCATCTTCGCCATCTTCACCAGCCAGGCCTGGAACATGACCTTCAGCTTCTACCAGAGCCTGCGCACCGTGCCGCGCGATCTGGAGGAAGTGTCGATCAACCTGCGCCTGTCGCCGTGGCAGAAGTTCTGGAAGCTGGAAGTGCCGTTTTCCATGCCCGGCATGATCTGGAACATGATGATGAGCATGTCCGGCGGCTGGTTCTTCGTGGTGGCGTCCGAAGCCATCACCGTGGGCGACAAGACCGTCACCCTGCCCGGCGTCGGCTCCTATCTCGCCATGGCCATCCAGCACAAGGACCTGGCGGCCGTCGGCTGGGTCATCCTCACCATGACCGTGGTCATCATCGTTTACGACCAGTTCCTGTTCCGGCCCATGGTGGCCTGGGCCGACAAGTTCCGGCTGGAAGACACCATGAGCCAGGCCGCGCCGGAGTCGTGGGTGCTCAACCTGATCCAACGCACCCGCGCCATCCAGCAGCTGCTCAAGCCGCTGGGCAAGCTGACCCGCGCCATCGCCCACGCCCGCCTCAACTTCAGCCTGCCCAAGGGCATCCATTCCGACGACCACACCCCGGTGTCGCGCGGCATCGATCTGGTGTGGTGGATCGCGGTGGTGCTGCTGGCCGGCTTCTGCGCCGTCAAACTGTTCAACTTCATCCATGGCGAAGTGGGCTTGTCCGAGGTGCTGCGCGTGCTGGGCCTGGGCCTGATCACGCTGGCGCGGGTGTCGGCGCTGATCCTGCTGGCCTCGCTGATCTGGGTGCCGCTGGGCGTGCACATCGGCCTGCGCCCGCGCTTGGCCGAGAAAATCCAGCCGCTGGCGCAATTCCTGGCCGCCTTCCCGGCCAACCTGCTGTTCCCGGTGTTCGTGGTCTTCATCGTCCACTTCAAGCTCAACCCGGACATCTGGCTGTCGCCGCTGATCGTGCTGGGCACCCAGTGGTACATCCTGTTCAACGTCATCGCCGGCGCCAGCGCCTTCCCCAACGACTTCCGGGAAGCCGCCGCCAACTTCCGCATCCGCGGCTGGCAATGGTGGCGCAAGGTGATGCTGCCGGGCATCTTCCCCTATTACGTCACCGGCGCGATCACCGCCTCGGGCGGGGCCTGGAACGCCAGCATCGTGTCCGAATTCGTCAGCTGGGGCGACGACAAGCTGGCCGCCCACGGCCTGGGCGCCTACATCGCCCAGACCACCGCCGCCGGCGACTACCCGAAGATCCTGCTCGGCATCTGCGTGATGTCGCTGTTCGTGGTGCTGTTCAACCGCCTGCTGTGGCGACCGATGTACGCCATGGCCGAAAACAAACTCCGTCTCAACTAAGGGGGCAAGCATGACCACCGAAACCACCACCCTGGGACAAGAAATCTTCAAGCTGAAAAACGTCTGCCGCGGCTTCGCCAAGGGCAGCGACGAAATCCAGGTGCTGGACGACGTCAACCTCACCCTGCGCGAGGGCGAAATCGTCGGCCTGCTCGGCCGCTCCGGCTCCGGCAAGTCCACGCTGCTGCGCATCATCGCCGGCCTGATCCAGCAAAGCAGCGGCGAGGTGAATTACCGCGGCCAGCCGCTTTCCGGCCCGGCCGAAGGCGTGGCCATGGTGTTCCAGACCTTCGCGCTGTTCCCGTGGCTGACCGTGCTGCAAAACGTGGAGGCCGGCCTGGAAGCGCTGGGCGTGGAGCCCAAGGAACGCCGCCGCCGCGCGCTGGCCGCCATCGACCTGATCGGCCTCGACGGCTTCGAAAACGCCTACCCGCGCGAGCTGTCCGGCGGCATGCGCCAGCGCGTCGGCTTCGCCCGCGCGCTGGTGGTCAACCCCACGCTGCTGCTGATGGACGAGCCGTTCTCGGCGCTGGACGTGCTCACCGCCGAGACGCTGCGCACCGACATGCTGGACCTGTGGAGCGAAGGACAATTGCCGATCCAGTCGGTGCTGATCGTCACCCACAACATCGAGGAAGCGGTGTTCATGTGCGACCGCATCCTGGTGCTGTCGTCCAACCCCGGCCGGGTGGTGGCGGAGATCAAGGTGCCCTTCCCGCACCGCCGCAACCGGCTGGACCCTGCCTTCCGCAAGATGGTGGACGACATCTACGCGCTGATGACCGCGCGCCGCAGCGCCCACACCCTGCACAAGCTGCCGCTGGAAATCGGCAGCCCCTTGACCGAGGTGTCCACCAACCTGATGGCCGGCCTGATCGAAGAAGTGGCGCAAGCGCCTTACTTCGGCAAGGCCGACATGCCGGAAATCGCCGAGAAGCTTTTGCTCGAAGTGGACGACCTGTTCCCGGTGGCCGAGGTGCTGGAACACCTGGGTTTCGTCGAACTGAAAGACGGGGACATGCTGCTCACCGCCGCCGGCAAGCTGTTCGCCGACTACGGCACCCAGGAACGCAAGGTGCTGTTCGCCGAACACCTGTTGCGCAACGTGCCGATGGCGGCGCACATCCGCAAGGTGCTGCAGGAACGTCCCGGCCAACGCGCGCCGCGGCTGCGCTTCGCCCAGGAGCTGGAAGATTCGCTGTCCGACCAGGTGGCCGAGGAAACGCTGGACACGGTGATCAGCTGGGGCCGCTACGCCGAGATCTTCTCCTACAACGACCAGAGCGAAACCTTCAGCCTGGAAGACGTGGAAGGCGCGCAGTAAAGCGCCCGCCGCGCCGACGCCGCCCGCCGGGCGGCGTTTTCATTTGCGCTTGGGCCAGGCCGGGCGCCGGGCTACAATGCGGCATTGCCCGCACAAGCCCGACACCATGACCGGACGCCCCGTCAACGACATCGCCCGCCAGGACAGCCATCTGGCCCGCCTCACCGCCGCCGCCCGCGAACTGATGGCGCTGGACCGCGCCTTCAAGAAGCTGATCCCGGAAGGCATGGCCGAAGCCTGCCGCGCGGTGCGCATCCGCGACGACGAGCTGGTGATCTACGCCGACAACGGCATCGTCGCCGGCCGGCTGCGGATGACGGCCGCCGGCCTGCTGCCGCAACTGGCGCAGCTGGGCTACGTCGCCGGCAAGGTGAGGGTGAAGGTGGATCTCAAGCTGGCGCGCAAGCCGCGCGTCAAGACCATCGCCATCAGCGAACAGGCGCTGGACGGCATCGAAGAGGCGGCGGAATGCGTGCAGAACCAGGAAGTGCGCCAGGCGCTGGCCAGGCTCATCGCCCACCACCGCCGCTAAGAGCGGCTCAAGCCGGCGGCAGCAAGGCCGCCCGCGCCGGCCGCCAATACACCCGGCAGCCCGCCGCCAAAGCCATGCTTTCCGCCCGCTCCTGGCTGAGCGCCAGCTGCAACTCTCCCAACTCGGACGACAGCCGCAAGCGCGTCAGCGGCCCCAGCGCGTGCAGCGCCAGCACCTGGCCGGCCGCCCAGCCCGGCGCCGGCGCGCAGGCCAGCTCGATTTCATGCGGCCGCACGTAGGCGCTCACCGCCGCGCCCGGCGGCCAGCCGCCGCAATCGAGCGCGAAACGCAGGCCGCCGCACGCCAGCCCGCCCTCGTCCACCCGCGCCGCCAGGCAGTTGGTTTCGCCCAGGAACTCGGCCACGAAACGCGTCGCAGGTTGCCGGTACAGCTGAGTCGGCGCGCCCAGCTGCTCGATGCGTCCGGCCTGCATCACCGCCACCTGGTCGGCCAGCGCCAGCGCTTCGTCCTGATCGTGGGTGACGAAAATGCTGGTGACGCCGATCTCGTCGTGCAGGCGGCGCAGCCAGGCGCGCATCTCCTGCCGCACCTTGGCGTCCAGCGCGCCGAAAGGCTCGTCCAGCAGCAGGATTTTCGGTTCCACCGCCAGCGCCCGCGCCAGCGCCACGCGCTGGCGTTGCCCGCCGGACAGTTGCGCCGGATAGGCGTCGGCCAAATGCGGCAACTGCACCTGCTCCAGCAGGGCCAGCACCCGGCGGCGGATGGCCGCCTGCTCCGGGCGCAGCCGTCGCGGGCGCACCGCCAGGCCGAAAGCGATGTTGTCGAACACGTTCAGATGCCGGAACAGCGCGTAATGCTGAAACACCATGCCCACGCCGCGCTCGGCCGGCGCCAGCCCGGTGACGTCGCGCCCGCCCAACCGCACCGCGCCGCCGTCGGCCGGCTCCAGTCCGGCGATGATGCGCAGCAAGGTGCTCTTGCCGCAGCCGGACGGCCCAAGCAAGGCCAGCAGCCGGCCGGCGTCCAGCCGCAGGCTGACCTCGTCGAGAGCCTGGAAGGCGTCGAAGCGTTTGCTGATGCGGTCAAGCGCGATATCCATGGTCCTCGCGGCCGGCAGGGCCGCGTCCTGTTCGACGGGAAAGCGCTATTGTAGCCATGGCGGCCGCCGGCATGGCATGATTTGCCAATATCATTTCTTTCGCAGGGCCGCCTAGATGAAAACGCTGCTTGCCCGCCTGTCGCTGTTGCTCGCCTGCTGCCTGGCCGGCGCGGCCTTCGCCGCCGAGCCGCACCCCACCCCCGACCTCGGCGACAACGCCCGCACCCTGACGCTGGATAACCGCCCCATCTTCCTGTTTCTGTCCCGCCAGGGCACGCTGACGCCGGAGCAACGCGCCAGCCGGGCGCTGGAACGCATCGCCGCGCTGGAAGACGCCGACCTCGACCACCCGGTGCAAACCCTCTCCTACCTCAGCGGCGGCCAGCGCAACGTGCAGCTGAGCCTGAACAAGAAGCCGCTGTTCACCCTCACCGAAGCCGACCTCGACCCTGCCGACGCGCTGACGCTGGACCAGGCGGCGCAAAAGGTGGTGGATCGCCTCAACGAAGTGCGGCTGGGAGCGCTGGAGCAGCGCTCGCCGCAGCAGATGGCCAAGGCCGCGGCGCTGGCGCTGCTGGCCAGCGCGCTGTTCGCCGTCGCGCTGGGGCTGATCCTGCGCGGCCGCCGGCTGTCGCGGCGACGGCTGGCGCAAAGGCCGGTCGCCCCGCTCAACTGGCTGCACAGCCGCTACGACCTGCGCGGCGTGCTGCGCGGCCTGGAATGCCGGCTGGTGGACCTCACCGCCCTGCTGTGCGCGCTGTTCGCCGGCTATCTGTGGCTGTCCTACGTGCTGGGCCGCTTCCCCTACACCCGCCCGCTGGGCAAGCGGCTGGGCGAGTCGCTGCTCGGCCTGGTGGGCGAACTGGCGCAAGACATGCTGGCGGCGCTGCCCGGCCTCGTCACCGTCGCCCTGATCTTTTTGCTGACCCGGCTGATCTCGCGCGGGCTGGGCCTGCTGTTCGACGCCGTGGAACGCGGCCAGCTGGAGCTGCCCGGCCTGCACGCCGAAACCGTCGGCGCCACGCGCCGGCTGACCTCGGTGGCCTTGTGGCTGTTCGCGCTGATCGTCGCCTATCCCTACTTCCCCGGCGCCGGCAGCGACGCCTTCAAGGGCGTCAGCGTGTTCTTCGGCCTGATGGTGACGCTGGGCTCGGCCGGCATCATGAACCACGCGATGAGCGGGCTGGTGCTGATCTACTCGCGCGCGCTGCGCCCCGGCGACTTCGTGCAGATCGGCGACGTGGAAGGCTTCGTCAGCGAACTGTCCACGCTGTCCACCAAGATCGTCACCCGCCAGGATTACGAAATCACCGTTCCCAACGCGGTGGCGGTGGGCGGCAAGGTGATCAACTGCAGCCGCCGCGCGCCGGGACTGGGGCCGATCGCCTGCACCTCGGTGACCATCGGCTACGACACCCCGTGGCGGCAGGTGCACGCCATGCTGGAGCTGGCCGCCCGCCGCACCGCCGGCCTGGACGCCAGCCATCCCCCCAAGGTGCGCCAGACCGGCCTGCAGGATTATTACGTCGCCTACGAGCTGCAAGTGTGGCTGGCCGCCGGCCAGAAGCCGCCGGCGGTGAAAAACGAGCTGCACGGCCACATCCAGGACGTGTTCAACGAATTCGGCGTGCAGATCATGTCTCCGCATTTCCGCGCCCAGCCGGAACAGGACGTGGTGGTGCCCAAAGCGCGCTGGTTCGCCGCTCCGGCCACGCCGCCGGAACCGGACTGATTGCCCCGCCGGGCTGGCTGCGGTCCGGGCTTTGGTTTAATCTGAAACGTCGGGGGCGCGCGGCGCCTCCAGGCACCAAAGCATTGGGAACACGGGACAGTCCGAAATGAACGTCAAAGAATACATGCAGCAAACCGGCAAGGCGGCGCGCAAGGCCAGCCGCCTGCTGGCCCGCGCCGACAGCCAACAGAAAAACCAGGCGCTGCTCGCCATCGCCGCCGCCATCGTCCGCGACAAGGCCAGGCTGCTCGCCGCCAACGCCAAGGACGTGGACGCCGCCAGACAGTCCGGCCTCGACGCCGCCATGATCGACCGCCTGACCCTGAGCGCCAAGGGCGTGGAAGCGATGGCCGACGGCCTGCACCAGATCGCCGCGCTGCCGGACCCGGTGGGCGAGATCAGCGATATGAGCTACCGCCCGTCCGGCATCCAGCTGGGCAAGATGCGGGTGCCGCTGGGCGTAGTGGGCATCATCTACGAAGCGCGCCCCAACGTCACCGCCGACGCCGCCGGCCTGTGCCTGAAATCCGGCAACGCCACCATCCTGCGCGGCGGCTCGGAAGCCTTCCACAGCAACCAGGCCATCGCCGCCTGCGTCCACGAGGGCCTGCGCGTCGCCGGCCTGCCGGCCGAAGCGGTGCAGGTGCTGGAAACCACCGACCGCGCCGCGGTGGGCGAACTGATCGCCATGCCGCAGTACGTGGATGTGATCGTGCCGCGCGGCGGCAAGGGCCTGATCGCCCGCATCAGCGGCGAAGCCAAAGTGCCGGTGATCAAGCACCTGGACGGCAACTGCCATGTCTACATCGACGACACCGCCAACCCGGACAAGGCGTTCAACATCGCCCTCAACGCCAAGACCCACCGCTACGGCACCTGCAACACCATGGAAACGCTGCTGGTGCACGCCGCCTTCGCCGAATTCATCCTGCCGCGCCTGGCCGAGGCCTACTGGGAAAAAGGCGTGGAGCTGCGCGGCTGCGAGCGCACCCGCGTCATCCTCGGCGACAAGGTCTGGCCGGCCAGCGACGAGGACTGGGCCAGCGAATACCTGGCGCCGGTGCTGGCGATCAAGGTGGTCAAGGATATCGACGAGGCCATCGAGCACATCAACCACTGGGGCAGCCACCATACCGACGCCATCGTCACCGAGGACCTGGGCCGCGCCCGCCGCTTCTTGCGCGAGGTGGACTCGTCCAGCGTGATGGTCAACGCCTCCACCCGCTTCGCCGACGGCTTCGAGTACGGCCTGGGCGCCGAGATCGGCATCTCCACCGACAAGATCCACGCTCGCGGCCCGGTGGGGCTGATCGGCCTCACCAGCCAGAAGTGGATCGTGCTGGGCGACGGACAGATCCGCGAATAAGCCGCCCCGCATCCGCGACGGAACAGAGGCCGCGCCATCGCGGCCTCTTTCTTTGCCGGACCGCCCGCGCGCGCCGGTTTCGCGCGATAATCGCGCTTTCATCCGGATGCGGAACCCCCATGCTGACCTTGAACAATCAGGACCTGGCCGCGATGTCGGCCAAGGCCGCCGCCGCGCCGCGCCTGCGCGCCCACCACAATTTCCACGCCGAACTGAGCGACCCGATCCAGCGCCTGGCCATCGCCATGGAACCGGACACCTATGTGCGCCCGCATCGCCATCCGCACACCTGGGAGCTGCTGACCGTGCTGTCCGGCAGCCTGGAGCTGATCGAACTGGACGAAGCCGGCGCGGTGCTGTCGCGCCATCGTCTGGGCCAGGGCGGCGCGCGCGTCTTCGAAATGCCGGCAGGCACCTGGCACTCGGTGATCTCGCTGGAGCCCGGCAGCGTGGTGTTCGAGGTCAAGCGCGGCCCCTATCTGCCGCTGACCGAAGCCGACCTCGCGCCGTGGTCGCCGGAGGAAGGCGACGCCGACGCCGCCAAGCTGCTGGCCTTTTTGCGCCGCGCCGCGGTCGGCGAGCGCTTCGTCCGCTAGCCTTGCGGCATAACGCGGCGATTTTCAATATTCCTTAACAGCTGCGCCCGAAGCGGCCGGAACCCCCGCCTTCGCGCCGGCCTCGAACCCTGCGATTTTCATTCTCAGGGTTCGCCGCATGTTGTTTCCCCCCGCCGTTTCGCGTCGCCTGCCAGGCTTGCTGGCAGGCGCGCTGCTGCTCGTTTCCGCCGCCGCCCAGGCCAAGGACGCGCCCCAAACCACGCTGAACGCCCGCCGGCCGCCTTCAGCCGTGGCCGATTGCCTGGAGCAAAGCATCCAGCGCCTGAAGATTCCGGACAGCTTCATCAGCAGCGCGCCGCTGCCCGACGGCGGCCAGAGCGTAGGCCTGGTCAATCCGGTTTCCGGCCAGAACGGGCTGGAGCTAAGAGTGCTGCCCGACGGCGCCGGCAGCCGCATCGACGTGTTCACCCACGGGCTGGAATACAGCAAGGCCTGGCGAAAGCGGGTGGCGGTCTGCGCCCGCTGATGTGGACAACCCGACCCGAGAGCGGGTCGCCTGTGGATAGTGTGCGCAAACTGTAGATAAGCCTGTGCATAAGACCGGCGGCGCGCCGCCAAGCGCATGAAAGACAAGGCGAACGACCGCGCACGGCCTGTGGATGAAGGGTGATGCTCCGCTCGCGTCTGTGCGAACTGTGGGGGAAATGTGCATAACCCTGTGAATAGTTTGCTTGCGCCGGCCATCCCCCTGTCTGGCATAAACCGTTACACTCAAACCGGTCCTATCGCATAGCAGGTATCCGCATGTCCATGCCCGACGCACGCCATACCTTGTTCCAGCAACAATACGCCGCCGGCAAAGCCTTGCGCCAAGAGCACTCGCGCGCCGATCACGCCCGCTGCGCGCTCAGCGCCCATCGCGACATCGTCGCCATGGTGGAAGCCACCTCCCACGGCCGGGTGCCGGCCCTGGTGCCGCTGCGTTACGGCCGCATGAGCGCGTCGCCGTTCGCCTTCTTCCGCGGCCTGGCCATGATCCAGGCCGCGGACCTCGCCGCCGCGCCGCATAGCGGCATCGCGCTGCAGATCTGCGGCGACGCGCATCTGATGAATTACGGCTTCTTCGCCTCGCCTGAGCGGCAGCTGATCTTCGACATCAACGACTTCGACGAAACCCACCCCGGCCCCTGGGAATGGGACCTGAAGCGGCTGGCGGTCAGTCTGGTCCTGGCCGCCCGCGCCCGCGGCTTTTCCGACGCCGACGCCCGCGACATGGTGCTGCGCGCCGCCGGCACCTATCAGCGCCGCATCCACGATTACGCCCGCATGGGCCAGCTGGAAGTCTGGTACAGCAAGCTTGGCTTCGAGCAGTTGCTGTCGCACGCGCCCAGCGAAGACATCCGCCAGCAGATGCTGAAACTGGCGGCCAAGGCGCGCAACCAGACCCAGGAAAAACTGCTGCCCAAGATGACGGAGCGCGAGGATGGCAGCCTGCGGCTGCGCGACAATCCGCCGGTGATCTTCCACCTGGGCCAGGCCGAGGACATGCTGGCCGGCGACGACAGCGGCCTGGCCTGCGAGGACATCCAGCAGCTGATCCAGCCCATGCTGCACCAGTACGGCGGCACGCTGAAGGAAGACCGCCGCGAGCTGCTAGGGCGCTTCCGGCCGGTGGACGCGGCCTTCAAGGTGGTGGGGGTGGGCAGCGTCGGCACCCGCTGCCTGGTGGTTCTGCTGCAGGACAACTACGACCAGCCGCTGTTCCTGCAATTGAAAGAAGCGCGCTCTTCGGTGCTGGAGCCTTACACCCAGCGCTGCGCCCACGGCCATCAGGGCAAGCGGGTGGTGTTCGGCCAGCGGGTGATGCAAGCCGCCAGCGATCTGTTCCTGGGCTGGACCAGCGGGCCGGGCGGCCGCCACTTCTACGTGCGCCAGCTGCGCGACATGAAGGCCGCGCCGACGCTGGAGGCCTTCGCCGCCCCCGGCGCGCTGGGCGCTTACGGCCAGGCTTGCGCCTGGGCTCTGGCGCGCGCCCAGGCCAAGGCCGGCGGCTGCGCGGCGCGCATCGCCGGCTATCTTGGCCAATCCGACCGCTTCCAGCTGGCGCTGGGCGAATACGCGCTGCGCTACGCCGATCAGGTGGAAGCCGACTACGCCAGCTTCAAGGCCGCCATACGCGGCGGCCGCCTGAACGCCGCGACGCCGGACTGAACCTCAGAGGCCATGGGTTTAATCTAAACTAGATCAATAAGCAGCCTACCCGGCCCATGCCGCCGCAGAGCGGCAGGCCCGGCAAAGGCCGAACCTTTTATCGGGAACCTTGTGAAATGAAACTGAATACCAGACTCCTCGTCATTCTGGCCGCCAGCCTGCTGGCCCTGCTCGGCATCGCGCTCTCGGCGCTGTTCTCCACCCGCGACACCCTGCACCAGGAAAAGAACGAGCAAATCGTCCACATGCTGAAGATGGCCGAGGGCACCCTCAACCACTTCTACCAGCTGGAGCAGAAGGGCATGCCGCGCGCCGAGGCGCAGCGCCAGGCCAAGGAAGCGCTGATGGCGCTGAAGGTGGACGACATCTACTTCTTCGGCCGCGACCCGAGCCATCTGGTGATCTTCCACCCCAATCCCAAGCGCATGGGCACGATAGACATGGGCAGCCCGCTGCCGGACGGCCGCACCACGGTGGCCGCCTACGAGGAGGCGCTGCAAAAAGAGCATTACGGCCTGGTGGTGATCCAGACCAAGCGGCCCGGCGGCGACGAGGAATTCCCCAAGCTCAACGGCGTGGTGCGTTTCGCCCCCTGGAGCTGGACGGTGGGCACCGGCATCTTCATCGACGACATCGACCAGCTGTTCTGGCGCGAAGCCAGAATGCTGCTGGCGCTGGCCATCGCCGCCATCGTGGTGCTGGGCGTGCTGGTGCGCACCATGTCGCGCAGCATCCTCAACTCGCTGGGCGGCGAACCCGCCTATGCCGCCGAAGTGGTCAACAGCATCGCCAGCGGCGATCTGAGCACCCGCATCGAAGTGAACGGCCCCAAGCACAGCCTGCTGGCGGCGATGCAGACCATGCAGGAACAGCTGCGCGGCATGCTGGAGCAAATCCTGCAGGCCACCCGCAGCATAGGCGACGCCAGCCAGCAGCTGTCCGGCCAGATGGACAAGGTGCACGAAGTCTCCGGCGTCGCCAGCTCGTCCACCAGCTCGGCCGCTGCGGCCATCGAGGAGCTGTCGGTCAGCATCGACCACGTCAAGGACAATACCCGCGACACCGAAAGCGGCTCGCGCCGCACCGCGGAACTGGCGCAGCAGGGCGAAGCGCTGGCCGCCGGCACCGCCGCCGACATCCGCGACATCGCCGGCAAGATCAGCGAAGTGACCGACCAGGTGGGCACGCTGGCCACCCGCACCCGCGACATCAGCGGCATCGCCGACACCATCCACGACATCGCCAACCAGACCAACCTCCTGGCGCTCAACGCCGCCATCGAAGCGGCGCGCGCCGGCGAGATGGGCCGCGGCTTCGCCGTGGTGGCCGACGAGGTGCGCAAGCTGGCCGAACGCACCGCCAGCGCCACCGACGAGATTTCCAGCATCGTGCAGCTGGTGGTCGGCGAAACCGACCGCGCCTCGCAGCAGATGGCGGAAATCCGCCCGACCATGGAAGAAGGCGTCCAGCAGGTCAACCAGGCGGCGCAAACGCTGAACGAAATCAGCCAGCAGGCGCAGCAATCGCTGGCCAACGTCCACAACGTGGTGGAGGCGATGAGCGAGCAAAGCCAGGCCGGCACCAATATCGCCAGCAACGTCGAGCAGGTGGCCGGCGTGGTGGTGGAAACCCAGCACGCCGTCACCCAGGCCGTCGCCGCGGTGCGCGACATCGACCAGCAGGCCGCGGCGCTGAAACAGGCGGTGTCGCGCTTCCGTCTGTAAATCCGCCGCGCCCGGAACCGACGCCGCCCGCGGGCGGCGTTTTGCTTGCCCTTCTTCGGCCCGGTGGCATAATGCTTTGGAGCAATCGCTCGACAAAATAAAAAATACAGCAGTGGACAGACGCAACACCCACCCGCGCAAGCGCATCGGGAGACCCCCATGTCCCACGCCATTCTCTCGCCGGAACAAGCCGAATGGCTGACCCGGCACCACGTCCGCGACGTCGAGCTGGTTTTCGCCGACGTTCACGGCTTCGCCCGCGGCAAGACCTTGCCGGCCAAGGCGCTGATCCAGGGCCAGGAGCTGCGCATCGCCCGCGCCGTGCCGCTGCAAAGCTGCATCGGCGAATTTCCCGACTACCGCTACTACGGCGAGCACGACCCCGACGTCGCGCTGCGGCCGGACGTCTCCACCCTGCGGCTGATTCCATGGGCCGCCACCGCGCGCGCCATGGCGATCTGCGACTGCGTCGATCACGACGGCGCGCTCTCGCCGCTGTCGCCGCGCTCGGCGCTGCAAACCGTGCTGCGGCGCTACGCCCGCCACGGCCTGCGCCCCATCGTCGCCCCGGAGCTGGAGTTCTACGTTTTCGCCGCCCATCACGATCCGCAACGGCCGTTCGAGCCGCCGCCGCTCAGAAGCGGCCGCCGCGAAACCGGCTTCGACGCCTTCGGCTTCTCCGCCCTTGGCGATCTGGAAGGGTTTTTCGACGAGCTGTACCGCGCCTGCGAGCGGCTGGAGATCGCCACCGACACCTGCGTGCACGAAATGGGACCCAGCCAGTTCGAGATCAATCTCAAGCACGGCGACGCGCTCAAACTGGCGGACCAGACTTTCCTGTTCAAGACCGCGCTCAAGGAGATAGGCCATCGCCACCAGCTGAGCGTGGTGTGCATGGCCAAGCCGCTGCCGGGCCAGCCGGGCAACTCGATGCACCTGCACCAGAGCCTGCTGAACGCCGAGGGCGGCAACGCCTTCAGCCTGCCCGACGGCGGACCCTCCCCGGCTTTCTTCGGCTTCATCGCCGGCCTGCAACGCTTCCTGCCGCAATTGATGCCCTTGCTGTGCCCCAATCCCAACTCCTACCGCCGCTTCGTCAAGGGCATGGCCGCGCCGGTCAACCTCAGCTGGGGGGTGGACAACCGCTCGGTGGGCCTCAGGGTGCCGGTGTCCGGCCCGGAAGCGCGGCGGGTGGAAAACCGCCTGCCCGGCTGCGACGCCAACCCCTACCTCGCTCTGGCCGCGAGCCTGGGCGCCGGGCTGCTGGGCATCGAGCTGGGCTGCTCGCCCAGCGAGCCGGCCGTCGGCAACGTCTTCAAGCAGGACAGCGCCAGCCTGCCGAACACCCTGGACGCCGCCTGCGCGGCGATGCGGGCGGGAGACGCGGCGGAGCAGCTGTTCGGCGCGGAATTCAGCCAGGCTTACCTGGCGGTGAAGGAAGTGGAGCTGGCGCATTACCACAGCCAGGTGACGCCGTGGGAGCGCCAGTATCTGGGCCTGCTGGCCTGAACGCGGCGGGCGGCGGCGCGCTTGTGCTGGGTCAACAGAGTGGCGGGCCCGGCTTCCGGGCCAGGGCGCTGCCGCGCTATGATCAACACTACGTCATATTCAAGACTGGGCCGGCCCCGGCCCGTTTTGCAAAGGAGCAGCAGCATGTACCGCCACATCATGGCCGCCGTAGACGGTAGCAATAATTCCGACAAGGCCCTGTCCGAGGCCATTCGCCTCGCCAAGTTCGCCCAATCCCAGCTCACGCTGGTGCACATCGCCAGCCTGCGCGACCTGGCGGTGGACAGCGTCGGCGTGTTCGGCGGCCAGCAAACCCACGACCTGGCCTTGCAGCAGGGAGAGGACGCGCTCAAGCGCGCGCAACAGATGGCCCGCGGCGAAGGCATCCAGCAGGTTTACTGCCATCTGGTGAAAAGCTGGGAAGGCGGCCACGAGATGGCCGATCAGCTGGTGGAATACGCGCAGGAGCAGAAAGCCGACCTGATCGTGCTGGGCACCCACGGCCGCACCGGCCTCGCCCATCTGTTCCTCGGCAGCTTCGCCCAGGACATGTTGCGCCGCAGCCACTGCCCGCTGCTGGTGGTGCGCAGCGACAGCGACGACGACATCAGCGTGGCCTGAGGCCGCTCCCGCCAGCACAAACGCCCGGCAGCCGCCGGGCGTTTTCGATTCGGCTTCCGTCCGGGCCGCGGCCCGCGCCTAGCGTCTGACGGCGAAGACGAAGAACTCGTGATTGCCGTCGCCGCCCTTGATCGGGCTGTCGAACCAGCGCAGCGTCCGCATGCCCTGCTCGTCCAGCACCCGGTTGATCTTGTCCCGCACGCCGGGATAGAGGCTGGCGTCGCGGACGATGCCGCCCTTGGACAGACCCTCGCGCCCCACTTCGAACTGCGGCTTGACCAGGCTGAGCAGATGGCCGCCCGGCTGCAGCAGCGGCAGCGCCGACGGCAGCACCAGGCTCAGCGAAATGAACGACACGTCGCAGACCATCAGGTCGAACGGCTCGCCGTCGTTGGCGGCCTGCAGTTGGGCGCGGTCCAGCGCGCGGGCGTTGACGCCCTCGAAATAGCGCACCCGCGCGTCCTCACGCAGCCGCGCATGCAGCTGGTCGTGACCGACATCCACCCCCACCACCCGGCGCGCGCCGGCTTGCAGCAGGCAGTCGGTAAAACCGCCGGTGGACTGGCCGACGTCCAGCGCCGCCAGGCCTTTGGCCGACAAGCCGGCCTCGTCGAGCGCGCCCTGCATTTTCAGGCCGCCGCGCGAGACGTAGCGGTCGGCGGGGTCGGCGGTCACGCTGAATTCGGCGCTGGCCGGAAACTTCTGGCTGGGCTTGACCACCGCCACGCCGGCATGGCTGACGCGGCCGGCGGCGATCAGGTTTTGCGCCGCGGTGCGCGAGGCCGCCAGGCCCTGCTCCACCAGTAAAACATCAATGCGAATCATCAGGCCTCCCACGGCCGGATCTGGAATCCGCGACAGGGTGGCGAAGCGGACCGCCGCTGTCAAGTCGGCCGCAGACCGCCGCCGTCCGGCGCGCGCATTCGCAACAAGTGTTTACAAGATTTTGCTAATAATGCTACTCTAAAAAAAGCAATTTATTGATTTCATTGCGGATATCCAGAAGAAATCCGATCAGATTCATCCCAATTCATCGCCCGTGACACTCTGGCAATAACCGAGGAGCATCGGCCTCATGGCCGACGCCCCCGGCTTCGGCTCTCCCCTTGAGTCGTCTCCGCCTCGACCCGATACGGCCCGCCGCCCGCTGCGCGCGCGCGTCGCCGCCACTCAAGGAGCACTGCATGGTTTTACGCTTGTCATTGTTGTTTACTGTCCTGTTCGCGCTGTGGGGCGTGATCGCCCCCGGCCAGATGGCGGTCGCCACCGGCGAGTGGCTGAGCTTCACCATCGCCCGCTTCGGCTGGTTTTACCTATTGTCGGTCTTCGGTTTTCTGGTGTTCGCGCTGTACCTGGCCTTCGGCCGCTTCGGCCACATCCGCCTGGGCAAGGAGGACGAGGAGCCGGAATTCTCGCGGATGAGCTGGTTCGCCATGCTGTTCTCCGCCGGCATGGGCATAGGCCTGGTGTTCTGGGGCGTGGCCGAGCCGATCTCGCACTTCGCCACCCCGTCGTCCGCCGCCACCGCGCCGCAATCGGCCGAGGCCGCGCGCGCGGCGATGCGCCACGCCTTCTTCCACTGGGGCCTGCACCCGTGGGCGGTATATAGCCTGGCCGCGCTGGTGCTGGCCTACTTCAAGTTCAACCGCGGCGAAAAAGGCCTGATCAGCGCCGCCTTCAAGCCGCTGCTGGGCGAGCGCGTCAACGGCCCGATCGGCGTCGCCATCGACGTGCTGGCGGTGCTGGCCACCGTGTTCGGCGTGGCCACCACGCTGGGCTTCGGCACGCTGCAGATCGAAAGCGGCCTGAAGATGCTGTTCGGCCTGCAACCTTCGTTTCTGCTGACCTGCGCCATCGTGGTGATCGCCACCGTGCTGTTTTTGCTGTCTTCGCTCACCGGCTTGTCCCGCGGCATCAAGTGGCTGTCCAACCTCAACATCGTGCTGGCGCTGGGCCTGTTCCTGCTGGTGGTGATCCTGGGCCCCACCGGCTTCATCTTCGATACCTTCACCACCACGCTGGGCGACTATCTGGGCAACCTGACCAGCAACAGCCTGCGCATGTCGCCGTTCACGCAGGGGACATGGGTGGCCAACTGGACGCTGTTCTACTGGGCCTGGTGGGTGACCTGGGCCCCGTTCGTCGGCATGTTCATCGCCCGCGTCTCGCGCGGCCGCACCATACGCGAATTCATCGTCGGCGTGCTGCTGGTGCCGTCGCTGGCCAGCTTCGTCTGGTTCTCCGCCTTCGGCGGCGCGGCGCTGGACCTGCAGCTGTTCGGCGGCGCCGACATGGTGGCCGCGGTCAAGAGCGACGTCTCCACCGCGCTGTACGTGATGTTCCAGCACTTCCCCGGCGGGCAAGCGCTGTCGCTGATCGCGATGACGCTGGTGATCTGCTTCTTCGTCACCTCCGCCGACTCCGCCACCTTCGTGCTGGGCATGTTCTCCAGCGGCGGCAGCCTCAACCCCAGCCACCGCGTCAAGCTGATCTGGGGCGTGCTGCTGGCGGCGGTGGCGCTGGTGCTGCTGCAAAGCGGCGGCCTCAAGGGCCTGCAGTCGATGCTGATCGTCAGCGCGCTGCCCTTCATGCTGATCATGATCGGCATGGCGGTGTCGCTGTACAAGGCGCTGAGCGAGGAAGAGCACGACAGCCGCCGCCGCGAAATCCGCCGCCTGCGCCAGCTGGAAGCGCTGGAGCGCCAGATACAGCGCTGACGGCGCTAGGCCGCGCCGCCGCTTGGTGAGATGATGTCGCCATTGCCTCGCAGTGGAGATTTTCATGGATACCCATCAACTCGATCCGGTGGAAGCGCGCGTCCTGGGCGCGCTGGTGGAAAAACAGGCCCTGACCCCCGACGCCTACCCGTTGACGCTCAACAGTCTGGCCAGCGCCTGCAACCAGCTGACCAGCCGCGAGCCGGTGATGCAGCTGTCCGACGCCGACATCAGCGCCGCGCTGGACGCGCTGATCGCCAGAAAGCTGGTGGCCGAGCGCATGCCGGCCGGCAGCCGGGTCGCCAAGTACGAACACCGCCTCAACTACGAATGGAACATCGACGGCGCGCGCCTGGCCGCGCTGGCCCTGCTGCTGCTGCGCGGCCCGCAGACCAGCGCCGAAATCCGCACCCGCTCCGGCCGCATTTACGCCTTCAGCGGCGTGGAAGAAGTGGAAACCGCGCTGGCGGCGCTGGCCGACAAGTACCCGCCGCTGACGCTCAAGCTGGAACGCCAGCCGGGCGAGCGCGAAGCGCGCTGGGCCCATCTGCTGTGCGGCGAAGCGCCGCAGACGGCGGCGGCGGCGCCCTGCGAAATGATAGACGTGGGCCTCACCGGCCGGGTGGCGGCGCTGGAAGCGGAAGTGGCGGCGCTCAAGACGCGGTTGCTGTCGCTGGAAGAAAAACTGGCCGGCTGAGGCCGCGCGCTGAACTTGTTTTTTCGGAAGCGGTCACTATCTAGTCTGTTTATCCGCAATCGGGACGTGACCCCATGAAAAACATCTGCATCGCGCTGGCGCTGGCCGGCATCGCCGCCGGCGCCCAAGCCGCCGATTACAGCCTGAGCGTCGGCGACGGCTTCCAGCAACTGACCCGCACCCCGCAAGGCGGCGGCATCGGCCTGACGCTGGACTACCTCAACACCGAACACAAGGGCAACGCCGGCGGCGCGGGCCTGGAATTCGCGCTGCCGCTCGGTTCTCTGACGCTGGCCGGCGGCGCCAAGGCGATGTGGCTGAGCCCGGACACCGGTTCCGCCACCGCCGCCATGCTGGGCGGCCGCGCCAACTTCGCCGTCACCCCCAAGGTCAGCCTATACGGCCAGGCCTATTATTCGCCGGACGGCCTGGTCAGCGGCAGCGTCAAGAACGTCAGCGACGTCTCCGCCGGCGTGCGCTGGAACGTGCTGGGCCCCTTCACCGTCGAAGCCGGCTATCGCTACTTCGACATCGAACGCAAGGACAGCAGCCGCAACCGCACCCTGGCCGACGGCCCCTTCGTCTCCGCCGGCTTCACCTTCTAAACCGCCCGCGGTTCGAACACCGCGTAGGTTTTGCAGGCCGGCTCCAGCACCTGCCAGACGCCCTCGAAACCGGCCGGAATCACGAAATGGTCGCCCGGCGACAGCTCCACGCTGTCGCCGGCGGCGTCGCTGATCCGCACCCGCCCCTCCAGCAGCGTGCAGAATTCATGCTCGCTGTACTTCACCCGCCAGCGCCCCGGCCCGCCGCGCCAGATGCCGGCGTGAAACTGGCCGCTGGGGTCGGAGTAATGATTGGCCACGCGCTGACGGCACTCGCCATCGATCCGCCGCTCCGCCGCCGTCTGGAACGCCTCCTCCACCGCCGGATGGCGCTGGAACACCACGATATCGCCGATCTGCTTCATTTCCGCTCCTCATCTGCCTGTTCGGGCCGCCCAAGCGGCCAGACCGGTTGCCAAACGCTCACCACCACAAATGAAAACGCTGCTCCGGCGGCAGGTACATCTTGTCGCCGGGCTTGACGTCGAAAGCCTGGTAGAACGGCTCCATATTGCTGGCGGTGCCGATGGGCCGCCACAGGTCCGGCGTGTGCGGATCGGACACCAGCTGGTTGAGCGTCGCCGCCTCGCGGCTCTTGCTGCGCCAAGATTGGGCGAAGGCGATGAAGAAGCGCTGGTCGCCGCTCAGGCCGTCCAGCATCGGCGCCGGCTGGCCGCCCAGCGCCAGCCGGTAGGCCTTGTACGCCACCTCCAGCCCGGCGTTGTCGGCGATGTTCTCGCCCAGCGTCAACTCGCCGTTGACGCGCTTGCCCTTCACCGGTTCGAAGCGGGCGTATTGCGCCACCAGCCTCTGCGTCTGCTGCTTGAAGTGCGCCTTGTCGCTCTCGCTCCACCAGTCGCGCATATTGCCGTCGCCGTCGTACTGGCTGCCCTGGTCGTCGAAGCCGTGGCTGATTTCGTGGCCTATGGTGGCGCCGATGCTGCCGTAGTTGACCGCCGGATCGAAGCGCGCGTCGAAATACGGCGCTTGCAGGATGGCGGCCGGAAAGACGATTTCGTTGTTGGACGGGTTGTAGTAGGCGTTCACCGTCTGCGGCGTCATCTCCCACTCGTCGCGATCCACCGGCTGCCCCAGCCGGCCGGTTTGCCGCCGGTAGTTGAACTCGGCGATGCGGCGCGCGTTGCCGATCAGGTCGTCCGCCTGGATTCGCAGCGCGCCGTAATCGCGCCACACGTCGGGATAGCCGATTTTCAGCCGGTATTTGGACAGCTTCAGGTGCGCTTCGCGTTTGGTCTGCGGGCTCATCCACGTCAGCGTGTCTATGCTCTGGTCGTAGGCGGCCAGCAGGTTGCGCACCAGTTTCAGCGCCTCGGCCCGGGATTCGGCCGTGAAGTATTTGGCCACATACAGCTTGCCCACCGCCTCGCCCAGCCCTTCGTTGACCAGGCCGACGCCGCGCTTCCAGCGCGGCCGGTCGGCGCGGCGGCCGTCCAGCGCCTTGCCGTAAAACTCGAAGCGGGCCTTGGCGAAGGCGCTGTCCAGATAGGGGGCGTAAGCGTCCAGCGTCCGGCCGATCAGGTAGTCGCGCTGGGTCGCCAGCGGCGTGGCCTGCAGCAGTCGGGAGAGCGCGGCCAGGTAGCTTGGCTGGTCCAGATTCACTTGCCGCGCGCGCGCGACGCCGGCGTCGGCAAGCAGCGCCGGCCAGTCGTAGCCGGGCAGCTTGCCGGGCAGATCGGCCGTCGCGGTCTTGTTGTAGGTTTTCTGGATGTCGCGGTTCTCGACGTTGCTCCACTGCATCCGGGCGATGGCGGTTTCAAACGCCAGCACCGCGCGCGCGCGCCGGGCGGCGTCGGGTTCGCCCGCCAGCCGCAACAGCCGGGTCAGGTAGGCAAGATACGCTTTGCGCGCGGAGACGAAGGCCGGGGCGTTTTCCAGATAATAATCGCGCTCCATGCTCAGCCCGGATTGGCCGACGCCGGCCAGATAGCTGGACGAATCCCTGGCGTCCGCCGCCACGTAGAAGCGGAACGGCGTGTCCACCGGCTGGTCTTGCAGGCGGCCCATATAGCGCAGCGCCTCGGCCGGGGTGGACAAGCCGGCGATGGCCCGCAGCTGCGGGCGCAGCGGCGCGAGCCCCTGCCTGGCGATGCGGGTCTCGTCCATGAAGCTGCGGTACAGGTCGGCGATTTTCCGCGCGTCCGGCGCGGCGTCGGCCTCGCCCGCGGCGTGTTCGATGATGGCGCGGATGCGCTGTTGATTCTGCTCGAACAGCGTTTCGGCCACGCCAGTCGAAGAACGCTCGGGCGGAATGACCGCGCGCTTGAGCCACGCGCCGTTGGCGTACAGCGAGATGTTGTCCTGGATGCGCACCGAGTGGTCGATGCCCTTGAAGTCGATGCCGTAACGGCCGTAATCGACGGCGCCGTCGCCGGCCCAGGCCAGCGAAACGCTCAGCGCCAGCGCCGCCGGCAGCCATTTGCAACCTTGCATGCCCTCTCCCCTTTTATGCCGACGGCTTGATTTGCGCCGCCTGCCGGCATGGTAGCGCCATGCCGACGCCGCTCACAAGCCGTCGGGGCAGAGGATTTGTGGGCTTATTGTGACGGGTAATAGCGCGTTTGCAGCCGCTCGGCGTAGCCTTGCAGATTGGGGTGGCGCAGCATCAGGCGGCGCGCCGCGGTGTCGCCCAGCTCCGGCGTCAGCGCGCTGGAGACGAAAGCGTACACAGAGGCGTCTATCCAGCTGGGCCGCTCGCCCATGAAGAAGGATTTGTCGCCGAGCAAGGCCGCCAGGGCGGCCGCGTCTTCCGCCAGCAGCCTCTCCCGTTCCTCGGCGCTGAAACGCCCCGTGCCCTGCACATGCAGGGCGCGGCGCACCTTGCGCCGGATCAGGCAGCGCACCAGCGCCCGCAGCGGCCGGGGCACGCTCTGGAACCATTGCGCCGGCCCGCGCCGGAAGTGCTCGTCCACCGCCCAGCGCTCGTACACCAAACCCCAGTAGAAGTGCTCGCCCAGCATGCAGTCCACGCTCCAGGCCACCGCCCGCTGCGCTTGATCCAGCCCCTCGTCCAGCGAGATGGCGTACTTGTCGGCCAGATGCAGGCGGATCAGCGTGGAATCGGGAATAATCTGGCCATCGTCGTCGATGTAAGGCAGCTTGCCCCTGGGCGCGCGGCGGACATCGCCGCGCGCCAGCCGATACGGCAGGCCGGACAGCTTGAGCAGCATTTCGGCCTTGACCACGAAGGGGCTGGCGTCGGGCAGGCCCAGCGCCGGGCCGAATCGATAAAGGGTAATCATGGTTCTCCTCCGCGCGCGCAGCCGCCGGCCAAACGCCCGTACCCGCAGCTGGCTCAACGCGGCCGCATCGGCTTTAGCCTATTATGGAATACCTCGCACAAACCATAAAACACCATGTCATCGCGCTTGTCGCTGGCCCTGTTGCTGATGCTGGCCAGCCTGGGCACACCCGCCGCCCCGCCCGCCCTCGCCATCTATACCGACGAGTGGCCGCCCATCACCTTCCTGGACGACGGCCAGCCGCACGGCATGGCGGTGGAGCTGGTCAAGCTCATCCAGCGCAAGCTGCGCCAGCCGCAGCCCATCAAACTGCTGCCGTGGGCGCGCGCCTACAATTACCTGCTGACCCGCCCCAACGTGCTGCTGTTCACGCTGGGCCGCAGCCCGGAGCGGGAGAAGCAAATGACCATGCTGGGGCCGGTGGCCGAGGCCAATATCAACCTCTACGCCCGCCGCGGCGAGGCGGCCAGGTTGCGCGCGCTGGGCGAAGCGCTGTATCGGCAGCCACTCACCGCCTTTCGCAGCAGCATTTTCCTGTCCGCCGCCAAGCGGCGCGGCTTCGTCAACATCTCGGAGAGCGTGGACCCGGAAGAGTCGGCGTCCATGCTGTACGCCGGGCGGGTGGCGCTGTGGTCGGAAGGCGACTCGGTGGTGCCCTCGGTGCTGCGCAAGGCCCGGCTGCCGCCCAACGCCGTGGAAAAGGTGATGCTGCTGGAGCGGGTGGACCTGTACCTGGCCTTCTCCCGCCATACCGCGCCGGAAACGGTGCGCGGCTGGGAGCGCGCGCTGCGCGAGTTGAAGCAGGACGGCAGCTACCAGCGCCTGCACCAGCGCTGGCTGCCCGGCAGCCCGCCGCCGATGCGGGTGGAGTTGATCGGCCTGCCGCCGGGCTGAGCCGCCACCCCGGGGGCATATTGCCAAACCGCCGCCGCTCGCCGAGACTGCGGTTTTCAATCGCCCGAGGACGCCGCCTTGCTCGCCCTGCTTACCCGCCTGTTTCCGCTCTGGGCCATCGCCCTGTCCGCCGTCGCCTATTTCCATCCCGCGCCGTTCACGCCGCTCTTGAACCATACCGCGCTGTTGCTGGCTGTGATCATGTTCTTCATGGGCCTGACCCTGACGCTGGACGACTTCAAGCGGGTGCTGACCCGGCCCGCGCCGGTGCTGGCCGGGCTGGGCCTGCACTATCTGGTGATGCCGCTGGCCGCCTGGCTGATCACCCGGCTGTTCCACTTTCCGCCGGAGCTGGCCGCCGGAGTGATCCTGGTGGGCAGCGTGGCCAGCGGCACCGCCTCCAACGTCATCATCTACCTGTCCCGCGGCGACGTGGCGCTGTCGGTGACCATCTCCTCGCTCTCCACCGTGGTGGGCGTGGTGGCCACCCCGCTGCTGACCCGCTACCTGGTGGACGCCAGCATCCATGTGGACGTGATGGCCATGCTGCTGAGCATCGTGCAGA
Source organism: Xenophilus sp. AP218F (assembly GCA_002213445.1). Taxonomy (GTDB): domain Bacteria; phylum Pseudomonadota; class Gammaproteobacteria; order Burkholderiales; family Chromobacteriaceae; genus Chromobacterium. The sequence continues at coordinate 161,557 of NJIE01000003.1, forward strand.
TCGTGATCCTGCCGATCAGCCTGGGCCTGCTGGTCTTGCGCTTCTGCCGGCCGCTGGCGGCGCGGCTGGAGCCGTGGCTGCCGCTGCTGTCGATGATCGCCATCGTCGCGCTGATCGCCGCCATCGTCGCCGGCAGCCAAGCGCATATCGCCAGCGTCGGCCTGCTCGCCATCCTGGCGGTGGTGCTGCACAACGCGCTGGGGCTATTGGGCGGCTACTGGGGCGGCCGGCTGCTGGGGTTCGAGGAATCGGTGTGCCGCACCCTGGCCATCGAGGTGGGGATGCAGAACTCCGGCCTGGCCGCGGCGCTGGGCAAGGCCTATTTCGGCCCGCTGGCGGCGCTGCCGGGCGCGCTGTTTTCGGTGTGGCACAATATTTCCGGCTCGCTGCTGGCCGGTTACTGGCGCGGCAAACCGGCCGACGCCGCCAAGGCCGCGCCGCCGCTCGCCACGCGCCGTTGAGCCGGATGCGGCCAGCCTAATCCATCAAGCGCTGGTACAGGTACACCAGCACCCGCGCCAGCTCGGCGGCGGTGTCCTCCTGGCCGGCGTTGCCGGCGTGGCCGCCGCCGTCGGTTTCGTAAAACAACGCGGCGTGGCCCAGCGCCTGCAGCTTGGCCGCCATCTTGCGGGCATGGCCGGGGTGCACCCGGTCGTCGCTCCTGCTGGTGGTGAACAGGGCCAGCGGGTAGCGCGCCTCGGCGCTCAGGCGATGGTAGGGCGAATACGCCGCCAGCGCCGCGCGCTCGGCCGGGTCTTCCGGGTCGCCGTATTCGTCTATCCAGCTGGCGCCGGCCAACAATTCGGCGTAGCGCAGCATGTCAAGCAGCGGCACTTCGCACACCACCGCGCCGTACAACTCCGGCCGCTGCGTCATGCACGCCCCCACCAGCAGGCCGCCGTTGCTGCCGCCCTCGATGGCGAGCTTGGGCGGCCGGGTCAGGCCGCGCCGCTGCATGTCCTCGGCCACCGCGTGGAAATCGTCGAAGCTGACCTGGCGCTTGACCCCCTGCGCCGCCTGGTGCCAGGCCGGGCCGAATTCGCCACCGCCGCGGATGCAGGCCAGCGCGAACGCGCCGCCCTTCTCCAGCCAGTGCGGGCCGAAATTCTCGATGTAATACGGCAGCATCGGCACCTCGAAGCCGCCGTAGCCGTAGAGCAGCGTCGGCGTCGAGCCGTCCAGCGGCGCGTCGCGGCGGCGGATCACGAAATAGGGAATCGACTCGCCATCTGGCGCCGTCGCCTGCCACTGCTCGGCCGCGTAAGGCGAAGGATCGAAGGCTGCCGGCTGCCGGCGCAGGCACTCCTGCTCGCCGGTGGCCACATTCAGCCGGTAGAGGCCGTTGGGGGTGAGAAAATCGCTGAAGCTGTAGCACAGGATGTCGCTCTGCCACGGCTGGTCGGCGAATTCGATCACCCCGCCTTCCGGCACCGGCAACGGGCGGGCGGTCCAGACGCCGTCCTGTTTGTCGAAGGCCAGCAAACGGCTCTTGACCCGGTCCAGCAGGTTGACCACCACGCTGCCGCGCGTGGTTTCCACCGATTCCACCGCCAGCCGCGGCTCCGGCGCTTGCAGGCATTGCGGTTCGGCGTCGCCGGAGAGCAACCCCGCCACGTTCGCCGCCAGCAGGCTGCCGCTGGCGTAGCATCGATCGCGCCAGCGCCAGTCGTCGGCAAGCTTGACGATCAGGTCGCCGCACAGGAAAGCCTCGATCTCCGCCTTGGGCGGCAGCGGCAGGGGGCGCAGCTCCAGATCGGCGTCGATCAGGTAATAGGTCTTGCTGTAGAAGCTGTCGGAAGCCTCGATCAGGTCCAGCGCGCTGCCGTCGCCGTCCAGAAAACGCCAGGCGGCCACCATCATCGCGCTCTCCGGCGCGACGAACAGCTGGGTCCAGCCGTGCTCGCCCCCCGCGCCACGCTCCACCAGCCACACTTCGCGCGGATAACCCGCGCGGGTCAGCGGCGCGCCCTTCCAGCCGGGGCAGGCGAAGGCGCTGTCCGGCGTGCGCCAGGCGACGTGGCTCTTGCCCTGCGGAAAACGGAAGCCGTCGTCCACCCAGCGGCGCGCCTCGATATCGTATTCGCGCACCGTCACCGCGTCGCCGCCGCCCAGGGTCAGGTGCACCAGCGCGCGGCGCGGCTCCACCGTGCAGTGCGACACGCCGTCCAGATACCAGTCCTTGCCGTCGGCCTCGGCCAGCGCGTCGATGTCCAGCACCGCCTGCCAGTCGCTCTCCCCGGCGCGGTAGGCCGCCAGCGTGGCGCGGCGATAGAGGCCGCGCGGATGCGCGTCGTCCTGATGGAAGTTGTACAGCCAGCCGGCGTGCTCGCTGCAGAAAGGAATCTGCCGGGTATCGCGCAGGTGGGCGAGGATGTCGGCCTTGAGGCCGGCAAAGCGCGGGTCGGCGTCCAGCTGCGCCGCGGCGCGGGCGTTCTGTTCCGCCACCCAGGCGGCGGCTTCGGGGGAGTCCAGGCTTTCCAGCCAGGCGTGCGGATCGTGTGTGGCGGTCATGGCGCGGTCTTCAGGATAATGGCGGCGAGGGTAGCATTGTTCCGCCCATGCCCCAAGCCGTTCAGCGCGCGTGCGCCTTGATCCAGTCGGCCGCCTGCCGCACCACCTGCTCCTCGATCCCGTTGTAGCCGTGCCAGGCCCAGGGCTGGCACGGGTCGCCCTCGCTCTTGCCGCCGTCCACCGCCAGCAGCTGGCGCGCCGCGGCGGCGGAGAGACTATCCAGCACCGGCTGCAAGTTGTCGAAACGGCTGGCCCGGCACGCATCCCGACGATGGTGGATCAGCAATGCCGGCTGGCGCAGCGCGTCCAGCCGCAGGCCGGTCAGGCTGCCGCGGCCGCTGTCGATGCTGGAAGTGAGCACCACGCCGTCCACCTTGTCAGGCAGGCGGATGGCGATGGCCGCCGCCGAGGTGGTGCCGCGGCTGGTGCCCACCAGCCAGACCGGCGCCGCGGCGCGGCCGCGCAGATAGTCGATGACGGCGGCGATGTCGGCGGCGTGCTCGGCGCTCTCGCGAAAATCGCCCGGCAAGCCCTGCGGATGGTCCGAGGGCGCATCCGCCACCGCCACGGCGAAGCCCTGCGCCATCCAGGCCTGGCGGGTGCGCACCAGAAAGTTGGCGTCGCGCCGCAGGCTGCCGTCGGCGGAGAGCCCCAGCGCGCCGTCGCCGCCGGCAAACAGGATCAGACTGGCCGCAGGCGGCGTGGCCGGCGTCAGCAGCAGGAAACGCTCGCTCACGCCCGGCCGGCCGCTGACCGTGATCGTTTCCTCCCCGGCCAGCGCTGGCAAAGCCAGCCACAGGCAACAGCTCCACAGCAGCGCGCGCATCGCTCCCCCTTTTCGCCCGGTCTGCATTGTTTATAGCCGGTCCCGAAACGCCGGCGGCGACCGCAAGGGTCGCCGCGTGGAACAGCCGAGTTGGCATCAGGCTTGGCCTGTATGGCCGGCGCGCTTGCCGGCGGGCTTAAGTCGGATTGTCAGGGCGCCGCTCAGTGCACCCGGTAGGACTGTCGGATGGCGTTGGCTTTCTGCTCCGCGCGCTGCACTTCGCTTCTTCCCATCGAGAGGTCGGCGCCGCAGCGGCAAGTAAGGGGGGTGTCGGGGATGATGGATTTCAGATGTTGCCTGGTTTCCCGCCCGCATTCTTCGCAGGCGATCACCACGGTGGCGTTGTAGTGCTTGTCCAGATCGATATCGAAACGTTGCTGCTTCATCGGAGTTTCTCCCTTGTTGGAGCAAAGGCCGGCCAGGCAGAGGAAGGGCAGGAAGCGCTTCATGCCAAGCCTAAGGAAGAAGATAAGAGAAAGCGGAAAAGGTTCCAACGAATCAGCCACTTGGTCGATAAAATTATTTTTTCAAGGGCCAGAATGGCGACAGCGCTAGCGCCCGATCGCGCCGACCGGCAGCGCGTCGAACCAGTTGATGAAGCGCATCACGTCAGCGCCGCGATAGATGGCGCCGTGCTGCGGACAGAGCATGTCCAGCGGCAGCGCCGCCGCGCGCTGGCACCAGTCGCGCTTGGCTTCGGCCGAGCCCATCCAGCGGCGGTGAAAGGCTTCGGCGTGGCGGATATGGCGGTCGAAGTCGGCGACGAACAGCTCGTTCTGGTCCGCCGGCAGCAAGGCCGCGCCGACGTCGCCGGAAAACAGGATGCTCGCCGTCGGATCGTAAAGATGGAAATTGCCGGGCGAGTGCAGGTAGTGCGCCGGCATCGCCCGCAGCGGACGGCGGCCTAGGGGCAGGTCCATGCCCTGGTCCGGCAGGGCGATCAGCGATTGATCGCTGCCGCCGAAATGCGGAATGAAGTCGCTCCACAGCCAGCTGACGTAGCATTTGAGCTGCGGGTTGCAATCCAGCCATAGCCCCAGCGAAGAGATGACGTCCGGGTCTTGATGCGAGGCGAACAGCCGCCGGATGCGCAACGGATCGATCACCTCCGACAGCGCCGCGAACACCGCCGGGAACACTTCGCTGCCGCCGGGGTCGGCCAGCAAGGCCTCGTCGCCGTCGCTGATCAGGTATTCGTTGGTATCGATGACGCAGGCGCGTTTGTCCGGATCGCGGGCGATGGCCACCCAGCGCCGCCCGTCTTGCTGGTAAATCACGTGGGCTTTTTTCATCGCTCGTTCATCTCCAGGCGCAAGGCCTCGATGCAGGGCAGGATCTGCTCGGTTTTTTCGGCGAATTCGAGGCTGACTTCGGTCAGCGCGGCCTGGTAGCCCTGGCCGTAAGCCGCCTCGATCCGGGCGGAGCGCGACAGGGCCGCGCCGAACAGGCACAGATTGCGGGTTTCTTCCAGATTGGCCAGCAGGCGCAGACGCGCCTCCGCCACGCTCTGCAGCAGCTGGTCCCGCTCCTGCAAACGCCACGCCAGCACGGCGGCCAGCCCCGGTTGCGCGGCGGCGGCCTGCGCCGCCCCCAGCAGGCGGCAGCGCCGCTCCAGCCCCAGCAGGCTGGAAATCAGCCGCACCGCGTCGCGGGCGTCTTGCTGCAGCTGCCGCATCTGCCGGGCCAGCTCCGCCGACAGCGCGCGCAGCTCCTTGGAAATGACGCCGAACCCCAGCGCCAGCTCGCCGGCGCGTCGGGCCAGCAGCATGGCGTTGAGCGCCATCAGGTTGATCCGGAAAGCGATCAGCACCACGCCCTTGATGCCCTCGTGCAGGCGGACCACGGCGCTGAGCCTGGCGGCGGCGGACGGTGAAGAGGACATCGGCGCGAACTCCGTTGCGGTGCAGCTACCAGTGTAGCCAAGCATTCGGCATAAGGACGGATTTCCGGCCCGCGCCGAGGGGCGATAAGCTGGCACTGCCGGCCAGCCTTGGTTATGCTTGGCCGTTTTTGTCAGAGTCCGCCCCCATGTCCGCTACCGCCGATCTTAGCCGCCGCTTTGGCGGCATCGCCCGCCTTTACGGCGACGACGCCCTGCAACGCTTCCAGGCCGCCCACGTTTGCGTGGTCGGCGTCGGCGGCGTCGGCTCCTGGGTGGTGGAGGCGCTGGCGCGCAGCGCCATCGGCAAGCTCACGCTGATCGACCTCGACAACGTCGCCGAATCCAACACCAACCGCCAGCTGCCGGCGCTGGATCCGCTGTACGGCATGGCCAAGGTGACCGCGCTGGCCGAACGGGCGCGCGCCATCAATCCGGCCTGCGAGATCGTGGAAATCGAAGACTTCGTCACCGAGGAGAATCTGGAGGCGATGCTGGGCCGGGGCTACGACTACATCGTCGACTGCATCGACAGCCTGAAGGTGAAGACGGCAATGGCGGCCTGGTGCGCCAGGAAACGCCAGCGCTTCATCGTTTCCGGCGGCGCCGGCGGCCAGATGGACCCGAGCCGGATCAAGCTGGCGGACCTGTCGGAAGTCACCCAGGATCCGCTGCTGTCAAAATTGCGCTACAACCTGCGCCGCCATCACGGCTTCGCCCGCGACGGCAAGAAAATGGGCGTGCCCTGCGTCTACTCCACCGAACAGCTGGTCTACCCGCAAACCCAGGCCTGCGAGGCCGGCGAGGCGCGCGGCCCGCAAGGCCTGTCCTGCGCCGGCTTCGGCGCCGGCATGGTGGTGACGGCCAGCTTCGGCCTGTTCGCCGCCTCGCGGGTGCTCACCGACCTGGCCAAGCCGCCGCGCAAGGGCAAGTAGGCGCGCTTGGCGGCGCGGCTCAGCCTGCCGCCGGCCGGCTCAGCTGCACCAGATCCCACAGATTGCCGTACAGGTCGCGGAATACCGCCACCGTGCCGTAGGGCTGCTCGGCCGGCTCGCGCGCGAACTCGACGCCGGCGGCGAGAAAGCGCCGGTAATCGCGCCAGAAGTCGTCGGTATAGAGGAACAGCCACACCCGGCCGCCGGTCTGGTCGCCGACGCGCTGCGCCTGGCGCTCGTTGCCGGCGCGCGCCAGGAGCAGGCTGCAGCTCGAGCCCGGCGGCGTCACCACCACCCAGCGTTTGTCCTGCTCCGGCTGATAGCTGTCCTCGGTCAGGGTAAAACCCAGCTTGTCGACGTAAAAAGCGATGGCCTCGTCGTAGTCGCTCACGACCAGCGACACCAGCCCCAGTTGTTGTTGCATTGCCTGCTCTCCGCGAAAACGCCGGCTTTGGCCGGCGCGGGTTGATTCCTGCGACAGGATACGCTCCGCGGCGAGCCTGCGGGGCGGTTTGCGCGCATTATCGCGCCGGAGGGTTGCCCAGCACCGCGCAATCGTGGTCCTGCAATTCCTCGGCCGAGGCGCGATTGAGCGAGAGCGGATCGGCGCGGGTGGCCAGCAGCACGAAGCCCGGCTCGCCGTCGCTGAAGGTGGTGGCCAACAGCGCCATGCCGTAGCGGCCCATTTCCTGCCCGGCGCCCGGCACGCCGTTGGCCAGCAGGCGGAACGGCTCCTCGGCCAGCTGGTCCCCGTCGCGGGCGTCCACCCGGCGCGCCAGATAGCCGTGGCCCTTCAATTCCACCGGCAGCGGCCGCCAGCTGCCGCCCAGGCTGTCCTTGAGGTCGTCCACCTCCTGCCGCACCGTCGGATCGATGCAGGAGATGTGGATGTGCAGCTGGTTCTGGGTGCGGCCGTACTGCGAATTGATGGCCAGGGACACCGCCTCGCGCGGAATCGGCTTGCCGTAGCGCGCCAGCATGAAACGGCGCGCCTGCCAGGCCTCGCCCCAGTAGTCGGGCACGCCGTCGCCCAGCAGGGCCGGGCTCTCGATGCCGCTGACGCGCGCGGTGGGAATCAGCAGATACTGCAGCGGGCCGTTGCGATCCTTCAGCACCGCCACGCCCTGCTGCGGCTTGACCTCGGCGCAGGGCGCGGGCTGGCCGCTGCTTTGCTGATTGGGGACGCATTGCTCGCCGACGATGTTCCACAGCGCGTCGGCGTCGGCCAGCACGTAGCCCGAGACGGAAACAGCCAGAAGGCCGCACGCGCCCAGCGCGACGGCGATGCCCTGCAATGCTCGTTTTTTCATGGCGGCGCGAAGAAGTGGAAAACGCACCGAGCTTACCGCAAAACCCGGGAGCGGTGAGCGCGCGTCGCGGCCGGCGTCAGTGCTCGACGGGCTCCACCCGCACCGCCGCGCCGTAGCACAGCACCTCGGTCAGCCCGGTCATCACCTCGGTGGCGTCGTAACGCATGGCGATCACCGCGTTGGCCCCCAGCGCCTGCGCGTGCTCGCACATCTGCGCGTAGGTCTCCGCCCGCGCCTGCTCGCACAGGCGGGTGTAGATGGTGATGTTGCCGCCGAGCAGCGATTGCAGGCCGCCGAGAAAATTGCCGACGATGGAGCGCGAGCGCACGGTGATGCCGCGCGCCACGCCCAGATTGGCGACGATGCGATAGCCCGGCAACTCGAGCGCGGTGGTGATCATGTTGTCTGGCAGCATGGTTGTCCTCTTCATGGTTGCAATCGCGCGGCCGGCGCGCGAACGAAAAACCGCCGCGGGCGCGCGGCCGACGGCGGTTGGGGCGAACAGGCGCGGCGATCAGGCCAGCAGGCAGGACGACTGGGTCGCTTCGCTCAGCTGGCGCAGCTGCGGTTTTTCCTTGCCGCAACGCTCCTCGGCCTGCGGGCAGCGGGTGCGGAACACGCAGCCGGAGGGCGGGTTGATCGGGCTGGGCAAATCGCCCTGCAGGATCTGGATCACCTTGTTCTTCTCCAGCTTCGGGTCCGGGATCGGAATCGCCGACAACAGCGCGCGGGTGTACGGATGCGACGGCGCGTCGTACAGCGCGTGCTTCTGCGCCAGCTCCATCTCGCGGCCCAGATACATCACCAGGATGCGGTCGGAGATGTGCTTGACCACGGCCAGGTCGTGGGCGATGAAGATCAGGGCCAGGCCCATTTCGCGCTGCAGCTGCTTGAGCAGGTTGATGATCTGCGCCTGGATCGACACGTCCAGCGCCGACACCGGCTCGTCGCAGATGATCAGCTTGGGCTCCAGGATCAGCGCGCGGGCGATGCCGATGCGCTGGCACTGGCCGCCGGAGAACTCGTGCGGGTAGCGGTTGATCATCTGCTCCCGGAGGCCCACCTTGGCCATCATCGCCTTGACGCGTTTTTGCACCTCGTCGGCGGACAGCTCCGGCTTGTGCACGCGCAGCGGCTCGCCGATGATCTGGGCGATGGTCATGCGCGGGTTGAGCGAGGCCAGCGGGTCCTGGAAGATCATCTGGATATCCTTGCGGACGTTCAGCCAGTCGCGGGCGCCGCCCTTGCGCAAGTCCTTGCCCATCCACACGATCTCGCCGTCGGTGGCCGGAATCAGGTTGAGGATGGCGCGGCTCAGCGTGGACTTGCCGCAGCCGGATTCGCCCACCACGCCCAGCGTTTCGCCGGGGTAGAGGTCGAAACTTATGCCGTCCACGGCCTTCAGCGTTTTCTTCGGGCTCCACGGCCAGGCGTCGCCGCCCTTGACCTGGAAATGCACCTTGACGTTGCGCACCGACAGCAACGGTTGCTTGGCCTCAGACATGGATCACCTCCTCGGCGGCTTTCGCCAGCTCTTCGGCCGGCTTGTGGCAGGCGCGCAGCACCTGCGGGTTGAGACTGCTGGCCGCCAGCGGCGGCAGTTCGCTCACGCAGCGCGCGCTGCTGTGCACGCAGCGCTCGGAGAACGGACAGCCTTTGGGCATATTGGCCATATTGGGCGGATTGCCGGGGATGCTGATGAGCTCGGAGCCGTCATGGTCCAGCCGCGGCAGCGCGCCCAGTAGGCCGATGGTGTACGGGTGGCTGGGGTGGTAGAAGATGTTGTCGGCCTGGCCGTACTCCATCGCCCGGCCGCCGTACATCACCAGCACTTTTTCGCACAGTCCGGCCACCACGCCCAGGTCGTGGGTGATCATGATGATGGCTGTGCCGAAATCGCGCTGCAGGTCTTTCAGCAGCGTCAGGATCTGCGCCTGCACCGTCACGTCCAGCGCGGTGGTCGGCTCGTCGGCGATCAGCACTTCCGGCTCGCACAGCAGCGCCATGGCGATCATCACCCGCTGGCGCATGCCGCCGGAGAACTCGTGCGGGTACATGTTCACCCGCCGCGCCGCTTCCGGGATGCGCACCGCGTCCAGGAGCTCGATGGCGCGCTTCCTGGCGTCGCGCCGGCTCATGCCCTTGTGCAGCTCCAGCACCTCGGTCATCTGCCGCTCTACCGTCAGGTACGGGTTGAGCGAGGTCATCGGGTCCTGGAAGATCATCGACACGCGGTCGCCGCGGATCTGGTTCAGATCGCGGGCGCTCATGGTCAGCAGGTTCTTGCCGTGGTAGAGCGCTTCGCCGCTGGTGGCGCCGTTCTTGGCCAACAGGCCCATCATCGCCAGCACGGTCTGGCTCTTGCCGGAGCCGGATTCGCCGACGATGCCCAGGGTCTGGCCCTTGGCCAGATCGAAGCTCACGCCGTTGACGGCGTTGACGATGCCGTCGTTGGTCTGGAACTGAACCCCCAGGTTCGTTACTTTCAAGATGCTCATGGTTTACCTCACCTGTGTCGGGGTCAGCGGTCTTTCGGGTCCAGCGCGTCGCGCAGGCCGTCGCCGATATAGTTGGCGCAATACAGCGTCAACGACAGCATGCCGGCCGGGAACAGCAGCATCCAGGGATGGGTTTCCATCACCTTGGTGCCGTCGCCGATCAGCACGCCCCAGCTGGTCATCGGTTCCTGCACGCCAAGGCCCAGGAAGGACAGCACCGATTCGGTCAGAATCACGCCCGGCACGGTCACCGTGGTGTAGATCACGACGATGCCGAGCAGGTTGGGCACGATGTGGCGGAAGATGATTACCGGGGTGGATACGCCGATGGCGTGCGCCGCCTCGATGTACTCCTTGGACTTGATCGCCAGCGTCTGGCCGCGCACCACGCGCGCCATGTCCATCCAGCCGAGGATGGTGATGGTCAGCACCACCAGATAGAACTCGCGGCCCAACAGCGTCACCATCAGGATGGCGATCAACAGGTAGGGCACGGCGTACATCATGTCCACCACGCGCATCATCAGGTTGTCGATCTTGCCGCCCAGGAAGCCGGCGGTGGCGCCCCAGATCACGCCGATGATCACCGCCGCCAGCGTGGCCAGCGCGCCCACCATCAGCGAAATGCGGCCGCCGATCAGGGTGCGCACCAGGAGGTCGCGGCCCAGTTCGTCGGTGCCGAACAGGTGCCAGTTCTGCAGCGTGGGCGCCAGGCTGATGGCGTCCCAGTCGGTGTCTTCGTAGTGATGGGGCAGGAACATCGGCCCCAGGATACAGGCCAGCGCGATCAGGCTGAGTATCGCCAGACTGACCACGGCGGCCTTGTTGCGGAAGAAACGGACGCGGGCGTCGCGCCACAGGCTGCGGCCTTCGACCGCGGCGTCGGCCATGCCGTTTTCCAGCGCCGCGGCAACCGCGGCTTGTTTGCTTTTCAACATCTTGGCCTCCTCAGTAACGGATCTTCGGATCGAGCGCGGCGTAAGCCAGGTCGACGAGGAGGTTGAATACCACGGTGATCACCGTCACCAGCACCACAAGGCCGAGCACCAGCGTGTAGTCGCGGTTGGCGGCGCCGTTGACGATCAGCTTGCCGAGGCCCGGCAGCGAGAAGATGGACTCGGTCACCACCGCGGAGGTGATGGACGAGATCGCCAGCGGCCCAAGCAGGGTCACCACCGGCATCAGCGCGGGCTTGAGGGCGTGGCGCAGCACGATGGTGCGCATCGGCAGGCCCTTGGCGCGCGCGGTGCGGATGAAGTTGCTGTTCATCACCTCGATCAGGCTGCCGCGCATCACCCGGCCGATGGTGGCCACGTTGATGAACACCAGCAACGCCACCGGCAGCACCATGTATTGCAGGGCGAACTCGTCCCAACCGCCGGACGGCAGCCAGTGCAGGGTGACGGCGAAGATCAGCACCAGCACCGGCCCGATGATGAAGGACGGGAAGGCGCTGCCCATGCTGCCCACCAGCATCACCAGATAGTCGACGATGCTGTTCTGGCGCAAGGCGGCGGTGATGCCGAGGATGACGCCGATCACCAGCGAAATCACGATGGCGCTGCCGCCGATGGCGGCGGAAACCGGCAAGGCGTGAGCCACCAGCTCGTTGACGCTCCAGTCGGCGTAACGGAAGGACGCGCCCAGATCGCCGTGCAACAGGCTCTTCAGGTAATAGAGATATTGCTGCCACAAAGGCAGGTCAAGATGGTACTTGGCCTGCAGATTGGCCAGCACCTCGGCGGAAACTTTGCGTTCGCCGTCGAACGGACCGCCGGGGGTCATGTGCAACAGCAGGTAGCAGACCGTAATCACGGCCCATACGGTTGGAATGGTTACCAACACGCGGCGTAGAGTGTAAGACCACATTGCAAGAAACTCCGGATCATCGGCCAGCCGGAACCGCGGGCCTCGCGGATGCGCGGGGCCGGCGGCGATGATGTCACCACAATCATCGGCCGGCGCCCCAGCGAGTGGGAGGCCGGCCTCGGGGCGGGGGCCTGCGCCCCCGGTTACGGCTTAGTGCTGAATGATGTAGAAGTACTTGCTGCGATAACGGTCAGCCGTGTTCTTCACCGAGTAGCCGCCTACGTACGGTTTCACCAGACGCGGCAGCGTGTACTGCAGCACCGGGATCATCGGGTAGTCGTCCATCACCAGCTTGGTGGCCTGGGTCAGGAGCTGGGTGCGCTTGGCCTGATCGGTGGTGGCGTTGCCCTGGTCGATCAACTCGTCCGCTTTCTTGTTGCAGTTGAAGTTGTCGTTCTGGGTGTTGCCGCACTGCACCAGCGCGAGGAAGGTGGTGGCGTCGTTGTAGTCGGCCAGCCAGCCGTTGCGTGCGACCTGGTAATCGCCGTCATGGCGCTTCTTCAGGAATACCTTGAACTCGGAGTTGTCCATGGTGGTATTCAGGCCCAGCTTGGATTTCCACTCGGAAGCCATGAAGATGGCCATCTTCTTGTGGTAGTCGCTCGTGTTGTACGACAGCTTGAGCGTGGCACCCGGCTTGACGCCGGCGGCGGCCAGCAGCTTCTTGGCCTCTTCCACGCGCTTGGCCATCGGCCACTTCACCCAGTCGTAAGTGGACGGCTGCGCGCCCTTGACGCCCTTCACCACCACGCTGTAGGCCGGAGTCTGGCCGTCGGCGGTGATCTTGGCGGCCAACAGGTCGCGGTCAACCACCATGGACAGCGCCTTGCGCACGCGCACGTCCTTGAGCAGCGGGTCCTTGTGGTTCAAACCGTAGTAACGCAGGCCCAGGATGGTGGACGTCTTCAGATCCTTGGGCATGGATTGCTTGAATTGCGCGAACACGCCCGGCGGCAGCTGGTAGGTCATGTCCACCTGGCCGGACTGGTACAGCTTGACTTCGGCGTTCTGGTCTTCGATCGGCAGGAAGCTGACGCGGGTCAGCTGCACGTTCTTGGCGTCCCAGTACTGCGGGTTCTTCTCGATCACCACCTTGCTGTTGACTTGCCAGTCTTTCAGCACGTACGGCCCGTTGGACACCATCTTGCCCGGCTTCACCCAATCCTTGCCGAACTTGTCGATGACGGCCTTGGGCGCGGGGCCGAGCTGGGCGTTGGACATCAGTTCCGGCAGGTAGGACACCGGGAAGGCGGTTTTCACTTCCAGGGTGTGCTTGTCCAGCGCCTTGACGCCGATTTCGGACGGCTGTTTCTTGCCGGCGACGATGGCTTCGCCGTTCTCGAAGAAAATGCCGAAGGTGCCGGCGTAGGGCGCGGCCAGCTTCGGGTCCACCAGGCGGCGGATGCCGTAGACGAAGTCGTCGGCGGTCAGCGCGCTGCCGTCGGACCATTTGGCGTTCTTGCGCAGCTTGAATTGCCAGGTGGTCGGGGAAGTCTGCTTCCAGGATTCGGCCACGCCCGGCACCAGCTTGCCGTCGTTGTCGGTGGCGGTCAGGCCTTCGAACAGATCGTGGGTGATGATGTTGGCCGGCACACCTTCCACTACCATCGGGTCCAGCGATTCCGGCTCGGAGCCGTTGGCGCGGATCAGTTCCTGCTTGGCCGCCAGCTTGGTGCCGGCGGGAACGTAGGCGGCGAACGCCGCGCTGGAAGCCAGGGCCATGGCGACTGCGCCAGCAATCACCTGAAGCGATTTCTTGCTCATCTTCTAAATCTCCGTGCTTGTGTAGTATCCCGGGACGGGTTTTTTGGAATCTTGCGCTCTTCGATTGTATCCAGAGCGTGCTCGCAGATTATGCGCAGAGGGTTTTGAATACTTCAAGCCCTGATTAGCCATATATGGCGTAAGTTTTGCCGAAAAACCTGATTTTTGTCCGACAATCAAAACCGGAATGGCATTAGCTGTTTGATATCAAAGGATATTTGGCGGATTCAGGATTGCGCATGAGCTAAATTATTGCCGGCTATCACCCTGGCTCATGGCGAAATGCGCGCCCGAATCCCGCGCCGGACAGCTGTGCCAGCGTCGGCTGATATGCGCGTCATGCCTTCGACCGGCCTTGCGCGTCGTCAAGGCCGGCCTGCCGCCAAAATATCGCGCCCAAACGCAAAACCGCCTGTTTTTCAAGACAGGCGGCAGGATTGGACGGCATGGCCCGGCTGGCGTCAGCCGCGCAGTCGCCAGGTTATCGTTTCGCCGGCGCGCAACGGCACCAGCTCGTCCGCGCCGTACGCCAGCGACGCCGGCCCGGTCCAGCTTTCCTTGGCCAGGACGACGCGATCGCCATTGACCGGCAAGCCATAGAAGGCCGGGCCGTTCAGGCTGGCGAAGGCCTCCAGCTGGTCCAGCGCGCCGGCGGCCTCGAAAGCTTCGGCGTAGAGTTCGATGGCGGCGTGGGCGGTATACATGCCGGCGCAGCCGCAGGCGGCCTCCTTGGCGCCCCTGGCGTGCGGCGCGCTGTCGGTGCCGAGGAAGAACTTGGCCGAGCCGGACGTCGCCGCCTTGAGCAGGGCCTGGCGGTGCAGCTCGCGCTTCAACACCGGCAGGCAGTAGTGATGCGGGCGGATGCCGCCGACGAACAGGGCATTGCGATTCATCAACAGATGATGGGCGGTGATGGTGGCGGCGACGTTGGCGGGCGCGGCGGCGACGAACTCGGCCGCCTCGCGGGTGGTGATGTGCTCGAACACCACCTTCAGCGTCGGCAGCCGCGCCAGCAGCGGCTTCATCACCCGCTCGATGAAGGCCGCCTCGCGGTCGAACACGTCGATGTCGGCATCGGTGACTTCGCCGTGCACCAGCAGCGGCATGCCGGCCTCGGCCATCGCTTCCAGCGCTGGCATCGCGTGGCGGATATCGGTGACGCCGTGATCGGAGTTGGTGGTGGCGCCGGCCGGATAGAGCTTGACCGCGTGCACGAAGCCGCTGGCTTTGGCCAGACGGATCTCGTCGGCGCTGGTCTTGTCGGTCAGGTACAGCGTCATCAGCGGCTCGAAATCGCTGCCCGCCGGGCGCGCCGCCAGGATGCGTTCGCGGTAGGCGGCGGCGGCGGCCACCGTGGTGACCGGCGGCTTGAGGTTGGGCATGACGATGGCGCGGCCCATCTGGCGACAGGTGTCAGGCAATACGGCGGCCAGCGCCGCGCCGTCGCGCAGGTGCAAATGCCAGTCATCGGGACGGATCAGGGTGAGTGTCTGCATGGTCGTCTTGCTGTGGATGGCTTGAAAAAAAGGCGACGGGGAAACCGTCGCCTGGCATGAATCTGTTTACTTGCGCTTGAGCACCATCCGGAACTTGCCTTCCTCGGTGGTGACCGATTCTAGCAGCGGGTTGCCGGTCTGGCGGCAGAAGGCCTCGAAATCCTTGGGCGCGCCGGGGTCGGTGGCGATCACTTCCAGCACGGCGCCGCTGGCCATGTCGGCCAGCGCCTTCTTGGCGCGCAAGATAGGCAGCGGACAGTTCAGCCCGGAGAGGTCGATGTGTTTGTCTGGTGTCATGAGCCGGTATCCTGAGCCATATCACGTTACAATGAAGGCAGGCCTGAGCCGAAGCCAGGCCGCGGCCGATCATTTTACGCGAGTCGCCCCCGCTTGTCCCGGCGCAGGCCGTCCGGCAGCGGCAAGTCGCAATCCAGAACTGGCAATCCTATGTGCATCATCGCTTTCGCTTACAAGACGCCCGGCCTCGGCCAACTGGTGCTGCTGGCCAACCGGGACGAGTATTACGCCCGCCCCTGCGAGCCGCTGGACTGGTGGCCGGATCACCCGGAAACGCTGGGCGGCCGCGACTTGGCCGCAGGCGGCGGCTGGCTGATGATAGACAAGCGCGGCCGCTTCGCCGCCGTCACCAACTTCCGCGACGGTTTTCCGCCCAAGGCGGAGCGCTCGCGCGGCGAGCTGGTCAGCCGCTTCGTCACCGGCGACGAGGATCCGCTCGTTTTCGCCGACTGGCTGCGCGCCGAGCGGCATCGCTACGCGCCGTTCAACCTGCTGTTCGGCTATACCTCGGACCTGTTCCACTTTTACAGCCCCACCGCGCAGATCGCCCGCATCACGCCCGGCATCCACACGCTGTCCAACGCCACGCTGGACACCCCCTGGTTCAAGAGCCAGCGGCTGGCGGAGTATCTGGCCGAATTCGGCCGGGTGCCGACCGAAGACCAGGCGTTCACCGCGCTGTCCGACCCGACGCCGGCCGGCCCCGGCCAGTTGCCCAATACCCGCGTCGGCCTGGCGCTGGAAAAAACGCTGTCGCCGATTTTCATCCGCGGCCGCGACTACGGCACCCGCGCCTCCAATCTCCTGGTGGTGTCCGCCCGCGGCGACATCGCCTTTTCCGAACTGAGCTGGGGACTGGCCGGCCGCGAAACCGGCCGTCGGCGCTACACGCTGCGACCAGGCCCCACTCCTACCCGACCCTGAATCCGCAAGGAGCCGATTTTGAAACACCGCATTCTGCTGCCCGCCCTGCTGGCCCTGGCGGCCAGCGCCGCCGCCCTGGCCGACGGCGGCAAACCCAATTTCAACAAGAACGTGGAATTCGCCGAAGAAGGCCCGTGGCAAGAGGGTGACTACCAGCTGCCCGCCTACCCGGCCGCGCCGCAATGGATCAACGTCAATCTCGACAATCTGCAGAAAAACCGCATCGCGGTGGACGCCGGCAGCCTGAGCGTGGGCCAGGACGGCGTGGTGCGCTTCATTCTTGACGTGGTCAGCCCCGGCGGGGTCAGCAATCTCAGCGTGGAAGGCATCCAGTGCAAGAACCGCGCCTACCGCGCCTACGCTTTCGGAGACAATGTCGGCAAGCGCTGGATCCGCTCCACCCGGGCCGAATGGCGGACCATTCCGCTGGAAGACAGGCTGCGCCGCGAGCTGCGCGCCGCGCTGTGCCCGGACGGCGCCGCGCCGCGCGACGCCGGCGAAGCCCTCGCCTCGCTGCGCAAGAACGGCTGACGAGGTTGCGGGCGGGACGCGTCGCGCGCCCAACTGTATTGATTGTCACTTCAGCGGCGGCCGCCCCGGCCGCCGGGACCCTGCGAAACCCGTATGCAGCTTTCCATCCTGGCGCCGCTGCTCTATCTGCTGCTGGGGCTTGCCCTTGGCCGCGCGCCCTTCGAAATCAAAAGCCGCGCCTCGGCCCTGCTGACCAAGGCGGTGATTCCGCTGGTGATCATCTACAACATCGCCACTCACCGCCCCGGCGTATTCGCCATCATGACCGGCATGATGGCGATGATGATCGCCCTGCTGCTGCTCAGCCGGACCCAAAGCCGCGACCCGGTGCAGAACCTGTGTTTCAGCTATCTGAATATCGGCTGGCTGGGCATGCCGGTGGCCAGCACGCTTTACGGCGACGGCGCGGCGATGGTGTTCATCGCCGCCTACGTCGGCAGCTCCCTGCTGGGCAATTCCGTGGGCGTCGGCCTGATGGCGCAGGGGCGCGACCTGAAAACCCGCGCCTGGGAAACCTTGAAAGCGCCGCCGGTATGGGCCTTGCTGGCAGGGCTGGCCTGCATCCCGCTGGGGCCTGAGCTGGAAGCCCGCGCGCGGCCGATCTACGAGGCGCTGAAATTCCTGATGAGCCTGCTTGGCATGTCCATCCTGGGCATCTGGCTATCGGCCACCCGGCTTCGCCTGTCCGACCTGGGCGCAGCGCTGCGCCTCTCCGCGCTGCGCGCCGTCGCCGTCGGCGCATTGCTCACCCTGTTCATCGCGCTGAGCCGGCAGCTGGACATCCGCCTGGTGCTGGAAAACCAGCAGGCGCTGTACCTGATGTGCCTGCTGCCGCCCGCCGCCAACATCATCGTGCTGGAAACCCACTATATGAAGAGCGGCCGCTCGGCCAGCCTGATCGCCTGCGGCACCTGCATCAGCATCGCCGCCATCGGCGTTTACGTCGCGCTCACGCAGCTGTCCTGAGCAAGGGCGCGGCGGCCGCGCGCCCGCCTTCGCCCAGGCAAAGGCGGGTTCATTTCGCTTCTTGCAGATTGTACTTGTCGAGAATCTTCCGGATGCGGCCGTTTTTTCTCATTTCATCGATCTGCTGGCCGAACGCCTCCTGCGCGTCCTTGCTCCTGGAAGCCTTGGACAGCCCCATGACGTAATTGCAGATCTGGAAATCTCCGGCTGGTTTCAGATTGGCGATCCCTGCCCCCTTCGCCAGCAGCCGCTCGACATCCCGGTTCATCGCCAGCGTCACCTCGCCGGCGTAGCGGTTGGTTTTGAATTTCTTGAGTATGACGTCGTTGGAAAGCTCGATGACGATCTTGGCGCCGTTGCTCCTGGCGAGATCGGACAAGTAATTGGACGCGCCGGACGGGCCGTAGACCACCACCGTCCTGCCTGCCAGATCTTTGAGAGTTGCGTAATGGAACCGCGACCTCGCCTCCACGAAAAAGCTGTTGGCGCTGAACACCACCGGCGAGGTGAAATTGAACGACAGGCCGCGTTCGGGCGACGGCAGCATCAGCAACACCCCGTCGGCCTCTCCGTTCAGGGCCATATTGAAGGACCTTCGCCAGGGAAACAGGTCGAACCTGCAGGTCGCCTGCATGTTTTCGCAGGCCTCGCGGGCGATGTCCACGATGGGGCCGATCGCCGATTCCGGATTTTCAGCGGCGGCGTAAGTGAATGGCGGGAAGCTTTCGGCGACGAAGCGCAGCTCTTTCGCCTGCGCCGTCGACGCCAAAAGCAGTAAGGCTAAAACCCCGAAGCGCTTCATCTCTATTCCCGTATGCAATCCGCCGCCCGCTCTCTTGGCGCGGCGCAAATGAAAAGAAAGGGCCTGGACGGCAGGTCGGACCAGAAGGGGAAAGACGCATTTGAATGATAGTTCGCGCCGGAATGAATTCAAAACCGGCGCGGATGGCCGCTCAGGCGTCTGGAACGCGCCGGCTGGCGGCAGGCGCGCTGTCGGGAGATGGCGCGGTTTGCGGAGCGAGAACGCCGGCCTGCCCGGGGCGATCAAGCCTGGTTGCGCCAGCCGCCGCTCTTGCCGCCGTCCTTCTCCAACAGACGCACGCCGCTGATTTCCATGCCGCGGTCCACCGCCTTGCACATATCGTAGATGGTCAACAGGCCGATATTGGCGGCGGTCAGCGCCTCCATCTCCACCCCGGTCTGGCCATGGCATTCCGCTGTCGTGAGAATCCGCACCGCCGACTCGCTCTCCAGCAGTTCGAACTCCACCGCCAGCCGGGTCAGCGCGATGGGGTGGCAGAGCGGAATCAGCTCCCAGGTTTTCTTGGCGGCCATGATGGCGGCGACGCGGGCGATGCCGAGCACGTCGCCCTTCTTGTGGCCGCCGCCGCGCACCAGCTCGAAAGTCGCCGGCAGCATGCGGATTCGGCCTTCCGCCACCGCGCGGCGGGCAGTGGCGGCCTTGCCGCCGACATCGACCATATGCGCCTGGCCGCTGGCGTCGAAATGAGTGAGTTCGGACATGAGGAAACTCTCCGCGAGAAACGGGGCGGGCTAGCGCAGCAAGCGCCAGGCCAGCCAGAAGACGCTGACCAGCAGCACCAGGCCGCCGCTCCAGCGGACGATGGCGGCCAGATAGCGCAGATAGAGGCGATTGCGGGTCAGGGCGTAGCAAGCCAGCGCCCAGCCCAGGGCCAGAATGGTTGCCAGCAGCCACAGGCGCCAGAAACCGAACATGGCTAGACCACGCTGGGCAGCAGATGGAAGCTGGACGGCGCGTCCAGCGGATCGTCAAAGCTGACGAACTCCCAGGCCTCCGGCGTCTCCAGCAGCTTGCGCAGCAGCTTGTTGTTCATCGCGTGGCCGGATTTGAAGCCGGAGAAGGCGGCGATCAGCGGATGGCCCACGATGTAGAGATCGCCGATGGCGTCCAGGATCTTGTGGCGGACGAACTCGTCCGGGAAGCGCAGGCCTTCCGGGTTGAGCACGTACTCGTCGTCGATCACCACCGCGTTGTCCAGGCTGCCGCCGCGGCCGAGGCCATGGTTGCGCATGTATTCCACCTCGTGCATGAAGCCGAAGGTGCGCGCGCGGCTGATCTCGTCGATATAGGAATGCCGGGCGAAATCCACCTCCACCGTCTGCGGAGCGAGGTTGAACGCCGGGTGATTGAATTCGATGGCCAGGGTGACCTTGAAGCCGTCGTGCGGCTCGAGTTTCACCCACACGCCGCGCTCCTCCACCATCACCGTCTCCTTGACGCGGATGAAGCGCTTTTTCGCGGTCTGCTCGACCACGCCTACCGTTTGCAGCAGGTAGACAAAAGGGGCGGCGGACCCATCCATGATGGGAATTTCCGCCGCCGTGACCTCGACCACCAGATTGTCGATGCCGAAGCCGGCCAGGGCCGACATCAAATGCTCGATCGTGCCGACACGCACGCCGGTGTCCGTCACCAGCGTGGAGGAGAGGCGCGTGTCGTTGACGAGCGAAGGATCCGCCTTCACGTCTACCGGCTCGGGCAAGTCGGTGCGACGAAAGACGATCCCGGTGTCGGGCGGCGCCGGCAACAGGGTCAGCTTGACCCGTTCGCCGGAGTGCAAACCGACACCCGTGGCGCTTATCGCTTGTTTCAGCGTGCGCTGTAATATCATTTGAGGCTTCTCAACCAGACGGGAAAACCCGATTCTAGCACAGCGACTGCCTGCGCTTTATTGATTGATTCGCTCTACCGGATAGCGTTTATCTATCTGCGTCCTTTGCCTCAATCGGCCTGCTTGCGCAGGAAAGCCGGGATATCGTAGCTCTCGCTGACTTCCGGATTGGAGAAGTCCAGCGACTGGCTGGGACGACGGCGGCCGCCCTGGCGCATGATGGCCGGGGTATCCAGATCGTCGTAGCCCATCACTTCCACCACGCGGTCGTCGGTGCCGGTCTTCACCACCTTGATGTAGTCGGGACGCTCTTCGCCGCGGGTCTGCTTCTTCTGGCCAAGGCCGGTGGCGATTAGGGTCACGCGGATGGTGTCTTCCGGCATGTCTTCCACTTCGGCGGTGCCGAACTTGATCTGCGCGTCTTCGTCCGCGTACTGGCGGATGATGCCCATGATTTCGCGGTACTCGCTCATCTTCAGGCAACCCGGCGCGGTGGAGATGTTCACCAGCACGCCGCGCGCGCCTTCCAGGGTGATGTTGTCGAGCAGCGGGCTGGCCACGGCCTGTTCGGCGGCCACGCGGGCGCGGTCGATGCCGGAGGCGTAAGCGGAGCCCATCATCGCCAGGCCCATTTCGCTCATCACCGTGCGCACGTCGGCGAAGTCGACGTTGATCAGGCCCGGGCAGGTGATCACCTCGGCGATGCCGGCCACCGCGCCCTTGAGC
This sequence comes from Xenophilus sp. AP218F, assembly GCA_002213445.1. Lineage (GTDB taxonomy): Bacteria > Pseudomonadota > Gammaproteobacteria > Burkholderiales > Chromobacteriaceae > Chromobacterium. The sequence goes on from NJIE01000003.1 coordinate 182,743, forward strand.
ACGTCGTCGGCGGCGCGGAACGCTTCGCGCATGGTGACGTCTTCGCCCAGCACTTCCATCAGCTTCTCGTTGGGGATCACGATCAGCGAGTCGACGTGCTTCTTCAGATCCTCGATGCCGTTTTGCGCCACCTTCATGCGCTTGCCTTCGTGCTCGAACGGACGGGTGACCACGCCCACGGTCAGGATGCCCATTTCCTTGGCCACTTCGGCCACCACCGGGGCGGCGCCGGTGCCGGTGCCGCCGCCCATGCCGGCGGTGACGAACACCATATTGGCGCCGCGCAGCATCTCGGCGATGCGTTCGCGGTCTTCCAGCGCCGCGCTGCGGCCCACTTCCGGATTGGCGCCGGCGCCCAGGCCGCGGGTCAGGCTGCCGCCCAGCTGCAGCTTCTGCGGCGCGCGGTTGCGCTGCAGCGATTGCGCGTCGGTGTTGGCGCAGATGAATTCCACGCCATGGACGTTGTTGCTGATCATGTTGTCGATGGCGTTGCAACCGCCGCCGCCCACGCCGATCACCTTGATCACCGCCATGCTGGCCGTTTCTTGCATCACTTCAAAAACCATTCCGCTCATTTCCCTCTCCTCAAATAAAGATGAGCTTGCGTGAAAACTTCCGTACTACGCCCGAACTGCCTTGTTTTGCCGCCGGGCGTGCCGCCCGGCGACGAATGCCTGCCTAGAAATTGCTGCCGAACCACGCCTTCATGCGCGAGAACATCTGTCCCACGCCGCCGGTTTCGGCCTTGACCGGCCCGGCGAAACCCTGGATCTGATCCTTGCCGTACAAGAGCAGGCCCACGCCGGTGGAGAAGCGCGGGGTCTTCACCACCTCGGCCAGGCCACCCACGTACTTGGGCACGCCCACGCGCACCGGCAGGTGGAACACCTCTTCGGCCAGCTCCACCATGCCCGGCATCAGGCTGGCGCCGCCGGTCAACACCATGCCGGAGGACAGCATTTCTTCAAAGCCGCTGCGGCGCAGCTCCTGCTGCACCAGCTGGAACAGCTCTTCCACCCGCGGCTCGATCACTTCGGCCAGCGTGGCGCGCGACATCTGGCGCGGACCGCGTTCGCCCACGCCCGGCACTTCTATCATCTGCGCCGGATCGGCCATGCCCACCAGGGCCACGCCGTGCTGGATCTTGATGTCCTCGGCTTCCTTGGTCGGGGTGCGCAAGGCCATGGCGATGTCGTTGGTGATCTGGTCGCCGGCGATCGGGATCACCGCGGTGTGGCGGATGGCGCCGTTGGCGTACACCGCGATGTCGGTGGTGCCGCCGCCGATGTCGATCAGGCACACGCCCAGGTCCTTTTCATCCTCCGACAGCACGGCGATGGCCGAGGCCATCGGCTGCAGCACCAGGTCGGATACCTCCAGACCGCAGCGACGCACGCACTTGGTCACGTTCTGGGCGGCGGACACCGCGCCGGTGACGATGTGCACCTTGGCTTCCAGCCGCACGCCGCTCATGCCCAAAGGCTCGCGCACGCCTTCCTGGCCGTCGATGCTGTACTCCTGAGTCAGGATGTGCAGCACCTGGTGGTCCGGAGGAATGGTCACCGCGCGCGCGGTTTCGATCACGCGGTCGATGTCCATCTTGGTGACTTCGCGATCCTTGATCGCCACCATCCCGTGCGAGTTCACGCTCTTGATGTGGCTGCCGGCGATGCCGACAAACACCTCGTGAATCTTGCAGTCGGCCATCAGCTCGGCTTCCTCCAGCGCGCGCTGGATGGCCTGCACCGTGGATTCGATGTTCACCACCATGCCGCGCTTCAGTCCGCGCGAAGGCGTATGGCCCATGCCTACGATATTGAGTTGGCCGTCATCCAGCACTTCCGCGACGATCGCCACGATCTTCGAGGTGCCGATATCCAGGCCAACCAGCATGTTCTTGCTTTCCTTTGGTTTGCTCACCTGTCGCTCCAACGCCTAATTACTTGTTTCCCTGGGCCGGCGGCGCCTTGTAATCCGGCATCCGCACGGCAAATCCATTCGGATAGCGCATATCGACGTATTCGATGTGATACGGCAATACCGCCAGCGTGCTTTTCCAATACGTGGCGAAGCGCTCCGCGCGCGCCGCCACATCGTTTCTTCCCAACTCCAGCTGCAACTGGTTGTCCAGCGCCACCTTCCAGGCGCGGCGCGAAGACAGCCACAACTCGCGCGGCGCGAGGCCCGACGGCTGCAAGGCCTGGCGCAATTGCGTCAGCATCGCCGTCATGTCCTTCTCTGCCCCCGCCGGCCCGTAAAACACCGGCAGCTGCTGATCGCTGGCAGCGTCGAAACGCTCGCCGCGGGTATTGACCAGCCCGTTCTCGCCCCAGCGCGCCAGGGCCACATGCTCCTCCACCGTGATGTCCAGCGCGTCCGGCCAGCGCCGCCGCACCTGGGCGTCGCGCACCCACGGCAACTTGCCGAAGGCCGCCCGCGTCTTGTCGATGTCGAGCGTGAAGAACGTACCGGCCAGTTCGTGTTCGGCGATGAACTTCAACTGCTCCGCCGTCACCCGGTTCATGTCGCCCTGAATCCGGATCTTCTTCACCGGAAACACCGGCGCATGCGTCAACCAGAACCCACCCGCGTACAGCAACATCAGCGCCGCAGCGCCCAGCAACAGATTGGCCAGGCTCTTCAGCAGCTGATGGTTATCCCACATGAGCCGCCGCCAGCACCTTCACGCACAGCTCCTCGTAGCTCAGGCCTTCCGCCCGCGCCGCCATCGGCACCAGGCTGTGGCTGGTCATGCCGGGGCTGGTATTCGCTTCCAGCAGATAGATTTCGCCGGCTTCGTCCATCAGGAAATCGATGCGGCTCCAGCCGGAACAGCCCAGCACCTTGAACGCCTGCAAGGCCAGCTCGCGCGCCCGGGCTTCCACTTCCGGCGCGAGGCCGGACGGGCAGCGGTAGACGGTGTCGTCGCGGAAGTACTTGGCGTCGTAGTCGTAGTACTCGGTGGCCGGCTCGATCTTGATGGTCGGGTAGGCCTTGTCTTCGATCACCGCGCAGGTGTACTCGCCGCCGCCGATGAATTGCTCGGCGATGACGATGCTGTCGTACTTGCGCGCTTCCTGGTACGCCGCTTTCAGTTCGCCCGCCCGCTTCACCTTGGTGACGCCGATGCTGGAGCCTTCGTTGGATGGCTTGACGAAAATCGGCAGGCCGAGCCGGACTTCGACGGCGTCGAAATCGCTGTCGTCGGCGAGCAGCTCGAAGGCCGGGATCGGCAGGCCGGCCCCTTTCCACAACAGCTTGGTGCGCCACTTGTCCATGCTGATGGCCGACGCCATCACGCCGCAACCGGTATACGGGATGCCCAGCGCTTCCAGCGCGCCCTGCAGCGTGCCGTCTTCGCCGAAGGGGCCGTGCAGAATGTTGAACACGCGGGCGAAGCCCTCTTCCTTCAGCGCCGACAGCGGCTTTTCCGCCGGGTCGAACTTGTGGGCGTCCACGCCCCGGGAGAGCAGGGCCTTCAAGACGCCCTCGCCGCTCATCAGCGACACCTCGCGCTCCGAGGAGTTGCCGCCCATCAACACTGCCACCTTGCCGTACTGCTTCATTCTCTTGATCCTTGTACTGGCCCGCCTGCGGCGAGCCGTCGAAATCGCATCAAACCCGCGCCGCCACCTTGGCCGGCACCGCGCCTATCGAACCTGCGCCCATGGTCACCACCACGTCGCCGTCGCGGGCGGCGTCGAAGATGGCCTGCGGCATGTCGGCGATGTCCTCGACGAACAGCGGCTCCACCTTGCCGCTCACGCGCAGCGCGCGGCTCAGCGCGCGGCCGTCGGCCGCCACGATCGGCGCTTCGCCGGCGGCGTACACCTCGGAGAGCAGCAGCGCGTCCACGCCGGACAACACCTTGACGAAATCCTCGAACAGATCGCGGGTGCGGCTGTAGCGGTGCGGCTGGAAAGCCAACAGCAGCCGCTTGTCCGGAAACGCGCCGCGCACCGCGGACAAGGTGGCGGCCATCTCTACCGGATGGTGGCCGTAGTCGTCGATCAGGGTGAAGAAACCGCCATCCTTGGCGGCCACTTCGCCGTAACGCTGGAAGCGGCGGCCGACGCCGGCGAACTCGGCCAGGCCCTGCTGGATGGCTTCGATGCCGGCGCCGCATTCCAGACCGATGGCGATGGCCGACAGCGCGTTGAGCACGTTGTGGCGGCCCGGCAGGTTGAGCACCACCGGGAAGCTCGTAGTCTGGCCGTTTTGCGCCACCACGTCGAAATGCATCTGGCTGCCCACCGCGCGCACGTTTTCGGCGTAAATGTCGGCGCTGGCGTCGAGGCCGTAGGTGGTCACCGGCCTGGTGACGCGTTCCTTGATTTCGCGCACGTTGGGATCGTCCACGCACAGCACCGCGCGGCCGTAGAACGGCATGCGCTGCAGGAAGTCGACGAAAGCCTGCTTGAGCTTGTCGAAGTCGTGGCCGTAGGTATCCATGTGGTCGGCGTCGATATTGGTCACCACCGCCATCACCGGCGTCAGGTGCAGGAAGGACGCGTCCGACTCGTCGGCTTCGGCCACCAGAAACTCGCCCGAGCCCAGCCGGGCGTTGGTGCCGGCGGCGGTCAGCTTGCCGCCGATGACGAAGGTCGGGTCCAGACCGGCCGCGCCCAGCACCGAGGCCGTCAGGCTGGTGGTGGTGGTCTTGCCGTGAGTGCCGGCGATGGCGATGCCCTGCTTGAAGCGCATCAGTTCGGCCAGCATCATCGCGCGCGGAATCACCGGGATGCGCTTGTCGCGCGCCGCCAGCACTTCCGGGTTGTCCGCCTTCACCGCGGTGGAAGTCACCACCACGTCGGCGCCGTCGATGTGGGCGGCGTCATGGCCAAAGAACACGCGCACGCCCTGGCTGGCCAGGCGCTTGGTCGCCGCGCCGTCGGCCATGTCCGAGCCGGATACGGTGTAGCCCAGCCCCTGCAGCACCTCGGCGATGCCGCACATGCCGACGCCGCCGATGCCGACAAAGTGTATGTGTTTGACCCTGTGTTTCATTGCTTTCTCGTTTCATGCGGTCGCGGCTTGACGCCGCGGCCCGGTTTATTCTTCCGCCAGTTTCTGGCACAGGTCGGCCACGCGGGCCGCGGCCCCCGGCCGAGCCAGCGCGCGCGCCTTGTTCGCCATCTCCAGCAACGGCTCCCGGCTGAGCCCGGACAGCAGGCCGGCCAGTTTTTCCGCATTCATTTCGCCCTGCGGCAGGTGGATCGCCGCGCCTTCCGCCGCCATCCACGCCGCGTTGTCGCGCTGGTGGGCGGTAGTGGACACCACCAGCGGCACCAGCACGCTGGGCACGCCCGCAGCGCACAGTTCGCTGACGGTGATCGCGCCGGCGCGGCAGATGATCAGATCGCACTCGGCCAGACGGCGCGGCATGTCGTCGATGAAGGGCAGCAACTCCACGTCATCCAGCAAGCCGGCGGCCTGATAGGCGGCGCGCACGCTGTCGAAATTGGCTTCGCCGGTCTGGTGCGTCAGCCGCACCCTTTGCCCGGCCGGCATCCTGGCCAGCGCCGCCGGCAGCGTTTCGTTCAAGGCCCTGGCGCCCAGGCTGCCGCCCACCACCAGCACCTTGAGCGGTCCGCCGCGGCCGGCGTAACGCTCGGCCGGCGCCGGCAGGTTTTCAATCTCGCGCCGCACCGGGTTGCCGGTGACCAGCGCCTTGGCTTCCTTGGCCGCGCTGCCGTCAAAGCCGCACACCAGCTTGCGGGCGAACGGCAGCAGCGCCTTGTTGCTGAGCAGCAGGCTGGCGTCGGCGTTGACCAGCACCAGCGGCTTCCACAGCAGGCTGGCCATCACGCCGCCCGGCAGGCAAACGTAGCCGCCCATGCCCAGCACCACGTCGGGGCGATGGCGGAAAATCAGCGAAGCGCTGTGGAAAAACGCTTGCGCCAGCTGCAAGACGCCCTTGACCGAGCCAAGCAGCCCCTTGCCGCGCACGCCGTGAAAACCCAGCCGCTCCAGCGGGATGCCGGCCGGCGGCACCAGCTTGTTTTCCATGCCGCGCTCGGTGCCGAGCCAGACCACTTTCCAGCCCCGGTGCTGCAATTCCTTGGCCACGGCAAGGCCGGGGACAATGTGTCCGCCCGTGCCAGCCGCCATCACCATGACCGTTCGATTCGCCATTTGCCTTCTTCTTCCCTTGGGCGGAAGCCCAAGGGCATCCGCCATTCATCTCAAGTCGCCCCGCTTGCCGGCGGAACGCCCGGCCAGGCCGGGCTTGCGCTCTACACCTTGTAGCCCCGCATGATCCTGCGGTTCTCGTAATCCACCCGCAGCAGCACCGCCACCGCGATCAGATTCATCAGCATCGCCGAGCCGCCGAACGACATCAGCGGCAGCGTCAAACCCTTGGTCGGCAGCAAACCCATGTTCACCCCGACGTTGAAGAACACCTGGATGCCCAGCCAGATGCCGATGCCCTGCGCCACCAGCGCCTGGTAATAGCGCTCCAGCTTTTTGGACTCCACGCCGATGTGGAAGGCGCGGCGCACGATCCAGGCGTACAGGCCGATCACCACGCAGATGCCGGCCACGCCGAACTCCTCGGCGATCACCGCCATGATGAAGTCGGTATGCGCCTCCGGCAGGTAGAACAGCTTCTCGATGCTGCCGCCCAGACCGACGCCGAACCATTCGCCGCGGCCGATGGCGATCAGCGAGTGGGACAGCTGATAACCCTTGCCGTAAGGGTCGTCCCACGGGTCCATGAAACCCAGCACCCGCTTGAGGCGATAAGGCGAGGTGACGATCAGCACCGCGATCGCGCCCACCGCCATCACCGCCAGCCCGGAGAAGATGCGCATATTGATGCCGCCAAGGAATAACAGGCCCATCGCGATGCTCATCACCACCATCAACGCGCCGAAGTCCGGCTCGCTCAGCAGCAGGAAGGCCACCACCACCATGGCGGCGAACATCGGCAAAAAGCCCTCCTTGATGCTGTGCAGCAGGTGGCTCTTGCGCACCGTGTAATCGGCCGCGTACAGCACCACCGCGAACTTCATCACCTCCGACGGCTGCAGGTTCAGCACGAACAGGTTGATCCAGCGCCGCGAGCCGTTGACCACCTTGCCGATGCCGGGGATCAGCACCAGCACCAGCAGCACCAGCGCCGCCAGGAACAGCTTGCCCGAATACTTCTGCCAGAACGCGGTCGGCACCTGGAAGGCGATGTAAGCCACCGACAGCCCGATCGTCATGAACACGATATGGCGGATCAGGTAGAAATAACGGTTCTGCGTCGCCGCGTCCGCTTCGGCGTAGGCGATCGACGCCGAGTACACCATCACCAGACTGATGGACAACAGCAGGGCCAGGGCCCAGGCCAGCGCCTCGTCCAGGGGTTTGATGGCCGCGTAGCGGCGCGCCGGATTCAGGCTCACCGCCGCTCCGCCTTCAGTTGCCGCACCGCGTCGATGAACACCTCGGCGCGATGCGCGTAGCCGCGGAACATGTCGAAGCTGGCGCAGGCCGGCGACAACAGCACCACGTCGCCCGGCAAGGCCAGTTCGCGGGCGCGGCGGGTGGCCGCTTCCAGGCTGTCCAGCCGCTCGACGGCCACGGAGCCGCCGGCCAGCGCGGCTTCGATCTTGTCGGCGTCGCGGCCAATCAGCAGCACCGCGCGGGCGATGCGTTGACAGGCCGGCTTCAAGGGCGCGAAATCCTGGCCCTTGCCGTCGCCGCCGGCGATCAGCAGCACCGGCCGGGTCATACCGTTGAGCGCAGCCTCGGTGGCGCCGACATTGGTGCCCTTGGAATCATCGATAAACGCGATGCCGTCGAATTCGTCTACCAGCTCGACGCGATGCGCCAGGCCGCGGAAAGTCTTCAATCCCGCCAGCAAGGCCGGCAGCGGCAGGCCGATGGCCCGGCACAGGGCCAGCGCGGCCAGCGCGTTGGCGGCGTTGTGCAGGCCCTGCAAACGCATCTCGGCGCAGTCGAACACCCGCTCGCCGGCGACGGTCAGCCAGTAACGGCCGCCCTCCTCCGCCAGCGCGTAGTCGGCGTCCCCGCGCAGCGAGAACCACTGTCGGGCGTGGTCGGGGCGCGCCATGGCGCGCACCATGAAATCGTCGCGGTTCAGCACCTGGACGCCGCGGCCGTGGAACACGCCGGTCTTGACGTAGGCGTAGTGCAGCAGGTCGCGATAGCGGTCGAGGTGGTCCTCGGAAATGTTCAGCACGGTGGCGGCGTCGGCCTCCAGGCTGAAGGTGGTTTCCAGCTGGAAGCTGGACAGCTCCAGCACCCAGACGTCGGGACGCTTGCCGCTGCGCTCGCGCTCCAGCTGCGCGTCCAGCACCGCCAGGCCGATATTGCCGGCCACCGCCGCGTCCAGTCCGGCCGCTTGGCACAGGTGGCCGACCAGGGTGGTGACCGTGCTCTTGCCGTTGGAGCCGGTGATGGCGATCACCTTGCTGCCGTCGCCGCGGATCGCGCGCGCCAGCACTTCGATGTCGCCGATGGCTTCGCCGCCGGCCGCGCGGTAGGCGGCGATGGCCGGATTGGACAAGGGCACGCCGGGACTGACCACCAGCAAATCGGCGTCGGCGAAGGTGGCGGCGGTGAATTCGCCGCTGCGGATATCCGTTTGCGGCAGCGCGGCCTTGAGCTCGGCTACCCGCGCCGCGGACGGATTGGCGTCGGCCACGCTGACGCGCGCGCCGTGGGCGGCCAGGTAGCGCGCGGCCGCCAGGCCCGAGCCCCCCAGCCCCACTACCACGATGCGTCGATTGGCGTAATCCATCTCTACTATCCTCAGCGCAGCTTCAGGGTGGACAGGCCGACCAGCACCAGCATCATGGTGATGATCCAGAAACGCACCACCACTTGCGTCTCTTTCCAGCCTTTGAGTTCGTAGTGATGATGCAGCGGCGCCATGCGGAACACGCGCTTGCCGGTCAGCTTGAACGAACCGACCTGGATCATCACCGACAAGGCTTCCATCACGAACAGGCCGCCCATGATGAACAGCACGATTTCCTGGCGCACGATCACCGCCACGGTGCCGAGCGCCGCGCCCAGCGCCAGCGCGCCGACGTCGCCCATGAACACCTGCGCCGGATAGGCGTTGAACCATAGGAACCCCAGGCAGGCCCCGCACATGGCCGCGCAGAACACCACCACCTCGTGCGCGCCGGGAATGAAGGGCACGCCCAGATACTTGGAGAACACCGCGTGGCCGGCGGCGTAAGCGAAAATCGACAAGCCGGCCGCCACCAGCACGGTGGGCAGCGCGGCCAGGCCGTCCAGGCCGTCGGTCAGGTTGACGGCGTTGGACGTGCCGACGATGACCAGATAGGTCAGCACGCAAAAGCCGACCGCGCCCAGCGGGTAGGCGATGGTCTTGACGAAGGGCACGATGAACTCGGTGGACGCCGGCAGCTTGGCGGTGGCGATCAGGAACACGCCGGCGCCGATGGCGATGGCCGACTGCCAGCACATCTTGAACTTGGCCGAGACGCCTTTCGGGTCCTTGTACACCACCTTGCGCCAGTCGTCGTAAAAGCCCAGCGCGCCGGTGCCCAGCATCACCGCCAGCAGCAGCCAGACGTATTTGTTGCCAAGGTCGGCCCACAGCAGCGTGGTGATGGTGATGGACAGCAGGATCAGCGAACCGCCCATGGTCGGCGTGCCGGCCTTGACCAGATGGCTTTGCGGGCCGTCGTTGCGCACCGCCTGGCCCACCTTCAGCTCGGTCAGCTTGCGGATCACCCACGGCCCCATCCACAGCGAAATGGTGAGCGCGGTCAGCGCCGCCATCACCGCGCGCAGCGTGATGTAGTTGAAAACATTGAAGGCCCGGATATGCGAACCCAACAGATCAGCCAGCCACAACAGCACCTTACACACTCTCTTTCTTTGCTTGCATCAGGTGTTCCACCACCCGTTCCATGCGCATGAAGCGCGACCCTTTGACCAGAACGGAGGCACCCGACGCCAGATGGCGGTCCAGGCACTCGTACAGCTCGTCAATCGAATCCAGACTTTCCGCGCCGTCGCCAAACGCCGCGGCGGCGTGCCGGGACACCTCGCCCAGCGCGAAGAATTGCTCGATGCCGCGCAGGCGGGCGTACTCGCCCACCTCGGCGTGCAGGGCCGGCGCGGCCTCGCCCAACTCGCCGATATCGCCCATCACGAAGCAACGGGGGGCCGGCAGCCGCGACAGCACGTCGATGCCGGCTTTCATCGAATCGGGGTTGGCGTTGTAGCTATCGTCGATGACGATCAGGCCGCGCGGGCTGTCCTTGCGCTGCAAACGCCCTTTCGCTCCGCCGAAAGCGGCGAGACCGGCGGCGATGGCGGCCAGCGGCACGTCCAGCGCCAGCGCCGCGCTGGCCGCGGCCAGCGCGTTGCGCACATTGTGTTCGCCAGGCGCGGGCAGCTCGATGGCCTGCTCGCCCGCCGGCGAGCGCAGCGTGAAGCGGCTCTCCAGGGCAGACAGCGTCACGCCCTCGGCGCGCACGTCGGCGTCCGCGCCCAGCCCGAAACTCAGCCGGGCATGCCCGTCGGCGGCGGCAGCGAACAGCGCCAGATTCTCGTCGTCGGCGTTGAGCACGGCGATGCCGCCGTCGGTCAGGCCTTCGAAAATTTCCGCCTTGGCCCGCGCCACTTCCGCGGTGGAGCCGAAGTGGCCGAAGTGGGCGCGCATGGCGTTGTTGACCAGCGCCACCTGTGGCCGGGCGAGGCCGGACAGGTAGCGCAGCTCGCCGTGATGGTTCATGCCCATTTCCAGCACCGCGTAACGGTGCCGCGGCTGCAGCTGCAGCATGGTCAGCGGCAGGCCGATGTCGTTGTTGAAGTTGCCGGCGGTGGCCAGCACGGCATCCGCGCCGGCGTGGGCGCGCAGGATGGCGGCCAGCATTTCCTTGACCGTGGTCTTGCCGTTGGAGCCGGTGATGCCGATGCGCGCCAGCGGCAGCGTCGCGCACCAGCCGGCGGCCAGGTGGCCGAGGCCAAGGCGGGTATCGTCCACCCGCAGCAGGCTCGCGCCCGGCAGCGGGAGGTCGCGCGAAACCATGGCGGCCGCGCCCTTGGCGACCACGTCGGCGACGAAATCATGCGCGTCGAAGCGCTCGCCCTTGAGCGCCACGAACAAGTCTCCCGGGCCGGCTTCGCGGCTGTCGGTCACCACGCGCAGGATCTCGCCGTCCGCGCCTTGCAGCGCGGCTTGGGAAAAAACGGCGGCTTGGCTGAGCTTCATCATGCCTGGCGCCCCCATGCGGTGAGCGCCTCTTCGGCGACGCGGAAATCGGAGAACGGCCGCTTGACGCCGGCAATGTCCTGATACTCTTCGTGCCCCTTGCCGGCGATCAGCACCACGTCGCCCACCCGCGCCTGGCTCACCGCCCAGTGGATGGCGGCCTCGCGGTCGGGGTCGACGTGTCCGGCGCGGCTCATGCCGGCCTGAACGTCGGCCAGAATGGCCAGCGGGTCCTCGGTGCGCGGGTTGTCGCTGGTCAGCACCGCCACGTCGGCGATGCGCTCGGCGATGGCTCCCATTTGCGGACGCTTGCCCTTGTCGCGGTCGCCGCCGCAGCCGAAGACGCAGAACAGCTTGCCGCCCGCCGGCCGGATTTCGGCCAGCGTGGACAACGCCTTCTCCAGCGCGTCCGGGGTGTGGGCGTAATCGATGACCACCAGCGGCTCATGGGTGCCGCCCACGCTCTGCATGCGGCCGCGCGCCGGCTGGATGCGCGCCATGATGGCGGCGGCTTCCCGCAGGCCGACGCCGTTGACGCACAGGGTGGCGAGGCAAGCCAGCAGATTGGCGGCGTTGAAGCGGCCGACCAGGCCGGTGCGCACGTCCACCACGCCCCACGGCGTGATCACGGTCAGCTGCAGGCCGTCCAGCGTCGCCGCCAGCGCCAGCGGGCGCACGTCGCCCTGCTCCAGACCGTAAGTCACCACCTGGGTCTGGCTGCGAGCGATGCGCGCGGCCAGCTCGCGGCCGAAGGCGTCGTCGGCGTTGATCACCGCGTGCTTGAGGCCTTCCCAGAAGAACAGCCTGGCTTTGGATTCGCCGTAGGCCTCCATCGAGCCGTGATAGTCCAGATGGTCGCGGGTCAGATTAGTCAGCACGGCGGTGACGAATGCCACGCCGTTGACGCGGCCCTGGTCCAGGCTGTGGCTGGAGACTTCCATCGTCACCACATGCGCGCCCTGGCGGCGGTATTCGGCCAGTTTCTGCTGCACGGTCACCGGGTCGGGCGTGGTGTGGGTGGTTTCGGTCAATTCGCCGTAAAAGCCGTTGCCGACGGTGCCGATCAGCGCGGCCTTCTGGCCGAGCAAGGAGAACGCCTGCGCCAGCCAGTGCGAAATCGAGGTCTTGCCGTTGGTGCCGGTGATGCCGATCACGCTCAGGGCTTGGCTCGGGTAGCCGTAAACATGGGCGGCGACCACGCCGATGCGCTCGCGCAGCGCCGGCACCGCCAGATTGGGCACTTTCCACTCCGGCCGCCACTGGAAGCCGTCGGCGTCGTCCCACAGCACGGCGGCCGCGCCCTGGGCCAGCGCGGCGGGGATGAAGTTGCGGCCGTCCGAGTGCAGGCCGGGGCAAGCCAGGAATACGTCGCCGGGCAGCACGCGGCGGCTATCGGCCTCGACGCGGCGGATAGCCAGCCCCAGCTGGTTCAGCGTTGCCGGATCCCAGTCCGGCAGAGTAGTCAGGCGACTTTGCATGGTGTTCTTAAAAATCCGCCGGAACCGGGGTGGATTCCGGCAATAAGGTGTTGTTGGAAGGCTCGTCAGGCTGCACGTTGAGAATCCGCAGCGAGCCGCCGGCCACCTGCGAAAACACCGGCGCAGCCACCGCGCCGCCGTAATATTTGCCCGCCGAGGGCTCGTCTATCATCACCGCGACGATCAGCCGCGGCGCCTTGCCGGGCGCGAATCCCATGAACAGCGCGCGGTGCTTGTTGGCCACGTAGGCGCGGCCCTCCAGCTTGCGCGCGGTGCCGCTCTTGCCGCCTATGCTGTAACCGATGACGCGGCCGCCCACCGCGCCGCCGCCCGGCTGGCTGTTGGCCACCAGCAGGTCGCGCATTTCGTGGGCGGTTTTCTCGCTCAGCACGCGTTTGCCCGGCATCGGTGTGTTGGTCTTGTACAGCGAGATCGGCAGCATCACGCCGTCGTTGGCGAAGATGGTGTAGGCGCGCGCCATCTGGATCAGGCTGACCGAAACGCCGTAGCCGAAGGACATCGTCGCCTGCTCGATCGGCCGCCAGTTCTTCCACGGGCGCAAACGGCCGCTGGCCTCGCCGGGGAAGCCGGTTTCCGGCGCGCGGCCAAAGCCCAGCGCGTCGTAATGGGTCCAGAACTCCTCCGGCGTGTTCATCAGCGCCAGCTTGCTGGTGCCGACGTTGGACGACTTCTGGATGATGCCTAGGATGTCGAGGCTGGGGCGCGGCGCCACGTCGCGAATGGTGGCCGGGCCTATCATATAAGTGTGTGTGTCCAGCACCGTGCTCAAGCTGGCCTTGCGATGCTCCAGCGCCAGCGAAATCGACAGCGGCTTCATGGTGGAGCCCGGCTCGAACAGGTCGATGACGCCGCGGTTGCGCATCATCTCCGGCGTCACCCCGACACGGTTGTTGGGGTTGAACGACGGAAAGTTGGCCAGCGCCAGCAATTCGCCGGTGTGAGCGTCCAGCACCACCACGCTGCCGGCCTTGGCCTTGTTCTCTTCGACGGCGGCCTTGATCTCGCGGTAAGCCAGATACTGGATGCGATGATCAACCGCCAGCGCCAGCTTCTGGCCGTCGCGCGGCGGCTCGATGGCGGCGATGTCCTCGATGATGTGGCCGCGCCGGTCCTTCAGCACCACGCGCCGGCCGTCCTTGCCGGACAGCATCTTCTCGCGCGCCAGCTCCACGCCCTCCTGGCCGCGGCCGTCCACCCCGGTAAAGCCGATGATGTGCGATACGATCTCGCCCGCCGGATAAAAGCGGCGGAATTCCTGCTGCTTGGCGATGCCGGGAATCCCCAGCGCCATCACCTTGTCGGCCAGCTCCGGACTGATCTGGCGCTTGATGTAGACGAATTCCTTCTTGCGGTCGGACAGCTTGGCCGCCATTTCCTCCGGCGACAGCTCCAGCAGCGCCGCCAGTTCGCGCAGTTTGGCCGGCGGCACCGGTTCCATATCGGCCGGGCTGGCCCAGATCGTCTGCACCGGGGTGCTGATCGCCAGCGGCTCGCCGTTGCGGTCGGTGATCACCCCGCGGTTGGCCTCCAGCGTCAGCGTGCGGCGGAAACGCGCCTCGCCCTGGTTTTGCAGGAAATCCTGCTGCACCACTTGCAGATACACGGCGCGGCCGATCAGCGCCAGGAACAGCAGGGCCAGCCCCAGCAGCACGAAGCGCACGCGGCCGCTGGTCATCCGCAGCGCGGGGCTGGCGGATACCGGGCGGTGGCGGGCGGAGTAGCTGCTGCCGCGCATTACACGCCTCCCTTCGCGGAAATCACCTGAATCTGGCGCGGATCGGGCGTATGCATGCCCAACCGCGACTGCGCCGCGCGTTCGATGACCGCGTGCGCGCCCCAGGTGCTTTGCTCCAGCTGCAACTGGCCGAATTCGATCTCAAGCTGCTGGGCGGACTTGGTTTCCTTTTGCAAGTCGCTGTACAGCTTGCGCGACACGTGGGTAGACGTCACCACCGACCAGGCGGAGAGGACGGCTATCACCAGCAGCGTCGCGTTCAGCTTGTTCATGCGTCGATCTCCCGCCACGGCGCGGCGGTCCGCTCGGCCACGCGCATGATGGCGCTGCGCGCGCGCGGATTCTCACGCACTTCTTCCGCGCCGGCGCGAATGGCCTTGCCCGCCAGCACGATCGGCGGCTTGGCCATGTCGGCGGCGCGCACCATCGCCCACTGCGGCAGCTTCTCTTCGCTGCTCACGTCGCGCAGGTACTGCTTGACGATGCGGTCTTCCAGCGAGTGGAAACTGATGATGGCCAGACGGCCGCCGACAGCCAGGCGGCGCGCCGCTTGCGGCAGCACCGACTTCAGTTCGTCCAGCTCCCGATTCACGAAGATGCGGATCGCCTGGAAGGTGCGCGTTGCGGGGTCCTGACCCGGTTCCCGAGTACGGACGTTTTGCCCAACGAGCACGGCGAGCTCACGGGTCGTCGTGATGGGGTGCTCACCCCGCTGCGCAACAATGGCTGCTGCGATCTTGCGAGCAAACCGCTCTTCACCATAAGTCTTGATTACCTCAGAAATGTCGGCTTCTTCAGCCGTTGCCAGCCACTCGGCGGCGGTGATGCCGCGAGTGGTATCCATGCGCATGTCCAGCGGCGCGTCGAAACGGAAGCTGAAGCCGCGGCTGCCGTCGTCGATCTGCGGCGAAGACACGCCCAGATCCATCAGCACGCCATCCACCTGGGCGACGCTCAGGCGATCCAGTTCGCCGGACAGGGTTTCGAAACCGTTGTGCACGATGCTGAAGCGGGAATCTTCCGCCGCCAGCCGTTCCGCCACGGCGATGGCTTGCGGATCCTTGTCGAAGGCCACCAGCCGGCCGTTCGGGCCAAGCCGGGACAGGATCAGGCGGCTGTGGCCACCGCGACCGAAAGTGCAGTCGACGTACACGCCTTCAGGCTTGATGGCAAGCGCGTCTACCGCCTCGGCCAGCAATACCGTGCGGTGCACGAATGTGGGGGTGCTCACAGGGTGAAATCTCCAAGGTGTTGGGCCAGGTCGGCCTGATCGATAGCCAGCGCGTCAGCGGTCTGGCTGTCCCATTCCTCGGCGTTCCACAATTCGAAGCGGTTGCCCATGCCGACCAGGGCGACGTCTTTGTCCAGCGCGGTGAGTTCTCGGAGGCGCGACGGCAGCAGGACGCGGCCGGCGCTATCCATTTCCAGCGTTTCTGCGTGGCCAAGCACCAGGCGCTGGTAGCGTTTCAGGGTGGGATTGCCGGTGGGAAGGGCCAGCAGGCGGGCCTCGACCGGGCGCCAGTTGGGTTCGGGATAAAGCAGCAGGTGGTCTTGGGATTCGAGGGTGACAACCAGTTTGTGGCCGAAAGCGGACAGCAGCGTCTCGCGGTGTTTGGCCGGAATAGCCAAACGCCCCTTGCTATCGAGAGACAGGATACTGACGCCACCAATCATGATTTTCGAGCCCGCTGACCGAGAAGAACGGAGCCGTCGCTCCGGGGGGAGAATTTCCCCACTTTCACCCACTTTATCCCACTTTCCGCCACTATAAGAAAGAACGGCCCCACGGTCAACATTGGAATCCGCTAATTCGCCTTTTGAGACAATGACTTACGGCGCGGTCAAAAAATGGAAATCTTGAGAAATCAGGGACTTAAAAACATCAGTAAAAGTGAGCTGTGAGCATGGGCGGCGGAAATATTCGCAACAGGGCGGCAATTGTTGCCAATCAGGCCGTCAAACTGCCGGCGAACCTCCGGATTCGCACGATTTTCGGCCATAAAAAACACGGCGACGCGGAATCCGCGTCGCCGTATCGGGCGGGAAAAACCGTTTACGCCAGCTTCTGACGCAGAATGTCCTGCACCTGAGCCGGATTGGCCTTGCCCTTGGAGGCCTTCATCACCTGGCCGGCCAGCGCGTTGAGCGCCTTTTCCTTGCCGGCGCGGAACTCCTCCACCGCCTTCGGGTTGGCGGCGATGGCTTCCTCCACCATCTTCTCGATGGCCCCGACGTCGGACACCTGCTTCAGCCCATCGCGCTCGATGATGGCGTCGGCGCTCAGATCGCTGTCCCACAGCGCCTCGAACACCTGCTTGGCGAGCTTGCTGGACAGGGTGTTGTCGGCGATGCGGGCGATCAGGCCGGACAGGCGCTCAACCGAGATCGGGCAATCGGCGATGTCCTTGCCGTCGCGATTGAGGCGCGCGGCGATCTCGCCGTTGATCCAGTTGGCGGCCAGCTTGCCCTGACCGGAGGCGCGGGCCACGGCTTCGAAGTATTGCGCCTGCTTGAGACTGGAAGTCAGCAGCGCCGCGTCGTAGGCCGACACGCCGAAAGCGTCGACGAAGCGGGCCTGCATCGCGCCCGGCAGTTCCGGCATCTCGCTCCGGATGCGGGCGATCTGCTCGTCGGAGATGCGCACCGGCAGCAGGTCCGGATCCGGGAAGTAACGGTAGTCGTGCGCGTCTTCCTTGCTGCGCATCATGCGGGTTTCGCCGCTGTCCGGGTCGAACAGCACGGTAGCCTGCTGCACCTTGCCGCCGTCTTCCAGGGTATCGATCTGCCACTGGATTTCGTACTTGGCGGCCTGCTCCAGGAAGCGGAAGGAGTTGAGGTTCTTGATCTCGCGGCGGGTGCCGAATTCCTTCTGACCTTCCGGGCGCACCGACACGTTGACGTCCATGCGGAAGCTGCCTTCCTGCATGTTGCCGTCGCAGATGCCAAGCCAGGTCACCAGCGAGTACAAGGCCTTCACGTAGGCCAGCGCCTCGTCCACCGAGCGCATGTCCGGCTCGGACACCACTTCCAAGAGCGGCGTGCCGGCGCGGTTGAGGTCGATGCCGGACAGGCCGTGGAAGTCTTCGTGCAGGCTCTTGCCGGCATCTTCTTCCATATGCGCGCGCGTCACGCCGATGACCTTCTCCTGATCGCCGACCAGAATCTTGAGCCGGCCGTGTTCGACGATGGGCAGCTCCATCTGGCTGATCTGGTAGCCCTTGGGGAGATCCGGGTAGAAGTAGTTCTTGCGCGCGAACACGTTCTTCTGGTTGATCTTGGCGTCGAGCGCGAGGCCGAGGCGAATCGCCTTGTCCACCACCGCGCGATTGAGCACCGGCAGCACGCCGGGGAAGGCCAGCTCGACGGCGGAGGCCTGGGTGTTCGGCTCGGAGCCGAAAGCGGTGCTGGCGCCGGAGAAAATCTTGGAGGCGGTATTGAGCTGCACGTGCACCTCAATGCCGATGACGACTTCCCATTTCATAGTTGTCGAGTCCTAATAACTATTTTTAGCCACGGAAGACACGAAAAACCAAAAGCAATGCCAAGCTTCAATCAATCAAGATTGCTGCCGATCCTGTCCGCGTTCTTCCGTGTTTTCCGTGGCCAATTCAATAATTAAAGCGCCGGGGCGCGGGTGTGCCAGTCGGTGGCCTGCTGGAACTGGTGCGCCACGTTCAGCATCCTGGCTTCGGCGAAGTAGTTGCCGATGATCTGCAGGCCGATCGGGCGGCCGCCCGCGGTAAAGCCGGCCGGCACGCTCATGCCGGGCAGGCCGGCCAGGTTCACCGACAGCGTGTAGATGTCGGACAGATACATCTGCACCGGATCGCCGGACTTCTCGCCCAGATTGAACGCCGCGGTCGGCGCCACCGGCCCCAGGATCACGTCGCACTGCTCGAACGCGGCCTTGAAGTCATTGGCGATCAGGCGGCGAATCTTCTGCGCCTTCAGGTAATAAGCGTCGTAGTAGCCGTGGGACAGCACGTAGCTGCCCACCAGGATGCGGCGCTTGACCTCGTCGCCGAAGCCTTCGGCGCGGGTCTTCTCGTACATGTCCACCAGGTCCTTGTAGTCCTTGGCGCGATGGCCGTAGCGGACGCCGTCGAAGCGCGACAGGTTGGTGGAGGCCTCTGCCGGGGCGATCACGTAATAGGCCGGGATCGACAGCTCGGTATTGGGCAGACTGACTTCCACCGCTTCCGCGCCCAGCTTCTTCAATTCGGCCACCGCGTTGTCGACGGCGCGCGCCACGTCGGCGTCGAGGCCGGCGGCGAAGTATTCCCTGGGCAAACCCACCTTCAGGCCGGACAGCGACTGGTTCAACTCGCGGGCGTAGTCTTCGCGGGGGCGCTCCAGGCTGGTGGAGTCGCGCTCGTCGAAGCCGGCCATCACATTCAGCATCAGCGCGCAGTCTTCGGCGGTCTTGGCGATCGGGCCGCCCTGGTCCAGCGACGACGCGTAGGCCACCATGCCGTAACGCGACACCGCGCCGTAGGTCGGCTTGAGGCCGGTGACCCCGCAATGGCTGGCCGGCTGGCGAATCGAGCCGCCGGTATCGGTGGCGGTGGCCACCGGCGTCAGGCGCGCGGCGACCGCGGCGGCGGAGCCGCCGGAGCTGCCGCCGGGAATGGCGGCGGCGTCCCACGGGTTCTTGACCGCGCCGTAGAACGAATTCTCATTGGACGAGCCCATCGCGAATTCGTCCATATTGGTGCGGCCGAGCGTCACCATGCCGGCGGCTTCGCACTGCTCCACCACGTGGGCGCTGTATGGCGCGATGAAGTTGTCCAGCATTCTGGAGCCGCAGCTGGTTTTCCAGCCTTGCTGACAGAAGATGTCCTTGTGGGCCATCGGCACGCCGGTCAGCGGGTGGGCGTTGCCGGCCGCGAGACGCGCGTCGGCGGCAGCCGCCGCGGCCAGCGTCTTCTCGCGATCGACGGTGATGAAGGCGTTCAGCGCCGGGTTGAGGGCCTCGATGCGGTCGAGGTATTGCGTGGCCAGTTCCACACTGGAAACCTGCTTGGCGGCCAGCTGCTGCGACAATTGCTTGAGAGTGGCTTCAGTCATGTATGGGTATCTTGCTATCCGGATAATCTTGCGCGGCTGCCGGAAAAAAATACCAGGCAGCGCTCGACGCCGGCCGGGAACCTAAGCGCCCGCCGTCACTCAGAGACTTACTCGATCACCTTGGGAACGAGGAACAGGCCTTTTTCCACCTGCGGCGCCACGGCCTGAAACGCCTCGCGCCGGTTCGGTTCGGTCACGACATCGTCGCGCAAGCGCAGCGATACGTCCTGCGGGTGGGCCATAGGCTCGATGCCGTCGGTATTGACGGCCTGCATCTGTTCGATCAGGCCGAAAATCTTGTTGAGCTGCTCGCCGGTGGCGGCGATTTCCGCGTCGCTTACCTCGATGCGGGCAAGCTTGGCAATCCGTGCGACATCCTGGTGCGTCAGCGACATGGCGTCCTCGTTAAAACCTTTAATATTTCAAGCTTTATAGGGTATCATACCCCGCTTGATTCTCCCAAGATCGACATTACGCCACGGCGCAACCCAACGGCATGTTTTTGCCGCTTCGCAGCCCATTGCCTCCCGCGCCGGGGCTAGAACCTGCAGGCCTGAATCCAACGCCAGAATCGATAGGCAGAGACTGCCATAGGGCCGCAAGCTGGGTGCAGAAATCGCCCGCTAGCAAGTCGAAAAACAGTCATTTATGCTGAATTGGTCAAGCGGGGTTCAGGCCTGCGTAGATAAACGGATATGATGGACGCCGCTGCGTCCCACTACTGACGAAAACTGACCAGGATCGCCCAATGTTTCGTTCGCTGACCGGATACTTCTCCAACGACCTCGCCATCGACCTTGGCACCGCCAACACGCTGATTTACATGCGCGGCAAGGGCATCGTGCTCGATGAGCCTTCTGTTGTGGCCATCCACAACGACGCTCCCACCAACAAGAAATCCATTCTGGCCGTCGGTCTGGAAGCCAAGCGCATGCTGGGCCGCACCCCGGGCAGCATCCAGGCCATCCGTCCGATGAAGGACGGCGTGATCGCCGACTTCACCGTCACCGAGCAGATGCTCAAGCAGTTCATCAAGAAGGTGAACCCCAACCGCTTCTTCGCCGCCAGCCCGCGCATCGTGATCTGCGTGCCCTGCGGCTCGACCCAGGTGGAACGCAAGGCGATCCGCGACTCCGCCCTGGCCGCCGGCGCGCGCCGCGTGGAGCTGATCGAAGAACCGATGGCGGCCGCCATCGGCGCCGGCCTGCCGGTGGAAGAGCCGACCGGGTCGATGGTGGTGGACATCGGCGGCGGCACCACCGAGGTGGGCGTGATCTCGCTGGGCGGCGTGGTGTACAGCAACAGCGTGCGCGTCGGCGGCGACAAGTTCGACGAAGCCATCATCAACTACATCCGCCGCAACTACGGCATGCTGATCGGCGAAACCACCGCCGAGGAAATCAAGAAGACCATCGGCTCCGCCTTCCCGGGCGCCGAAGTGCGCGAAATGGAAGTCAAGGGCCGCAACCTGGCCGAAGGCATCCCGCGCGCCTTCACCGTGTCGTCCAACGAAATCCTGGAAGCGCTGACCGAGCCGCTGAACCAGATCGTCTCCGCCGTGAAGATCGCGCTGGAACAAACCCCGCCGGAGCTGGGCGCCGACATCGCCGAAAAAGGCATGGTGCTGACCGGCGGCGGCGCGCTGTTGAAGGACATCGACCGCCTGCTGGCCGAAGAAACCGGCCTGCCGGTATTCGTGGCCGAAGAGCCGCTGACCTGCGTGGTGCGCGGTTCCGGCAAGGCGCTGGAAAAGATGGACAAGATCGGTACCATTTTCACCAACGTACCTTAAACCCCGACTGAACGCCGCGCCGTCAAGGCGCGGCGTGTCTGGCCATGGATTTCGCCAACACCCCCAGCTTTTTCCGCTCCGGGCCGCCTCCTGCTGCGCGCCTGGCGATGAGCGTTGCCGCTTCGATCGCGCTCCTGATCGGCGATAGCCAGTTCGGCCTGATGGAGCACACCCGCGAGGCCGTGTCGCTGGCGCTCTATCCGGTGCAGCGCGCGGTCAACCTGCCGGCGCAGGCGATGCGCCACGTCAGCGACTTCCTCACCTCGCAAGCGGAACTCAAGGCGGAAAACAACGAGCTGCGCAGCCGCCAGATGCAGATGTCGGCCCAGCTGACCCGTCTGGAAACCCTGCAACGCGAGCTGAACGAGTTGCGCGCGCTCAACGGCATCAAGGCGATCCGCAACGACGCCGCCCAGATCGCCGAGACGCTGTACACCGGCCGCGATCCGTTCTCCTACAAGATCATCATCGACAAAGGCGACGACGCCAAGCTGCAGCCGGGCCAGCCGGTGGTGGACGCGCAAGGGCTGCTGGGCCAGGTGACGCGCGTGCAGCCGCTAACCGCCGAAGTGTCGCTGGTGATAGACAAGAACCAGATGGTGCCGGTGATGGTCGCCCGCACCGGCGAGCGCGCCATCCTTTACGGCTACGGCGGCGGCGTGGAGCTGCGCTATTTGCCGCAGAACGCCGACGTGCAGGAGAAAGACCGCATCGTCACCTCCGGTCTGGATGGGCTATACCCGGAAGGCATCCCGGTGGCGGTGATCACCAAGGTGGACCGCAATCCGGGCGCGGCCTTCGTCCGCGTCACCACCGCGCCCCTGGCCGGCGTGCAACAAACCCGTTACGTGCTGGTGCTGCAGGCCAAGCAGGCGCCGGCGCGGCCGGCCGAAGCGCCGGTCCCGGCCAAAAAGACCAAGGGCGGCAAGAAGTCCGCCTCCGAGGAGTAAGCCCCCGATGTCGTTCGACCGCCCCAAGGAACTGCTCAAGCCGGTCAAGCGCCGCTTCATCCTGTTCACTTTCGTCATCGCCATCCTGATCGAGCTGGTGCCCTTGCCGCACGGCAGCACCCGCTGGCTGCCGGACTTCGTCGGCCTCTTGATCCTGTACTGGGTGATCAACCAGCCGCGCCGGGTGAGCATAGGCATCGCCTTTACCCTGGGCCTGATCGCCGACGTCTCCACCGCCGGCCTGTTCGGCCAGCACGCGCTGGCCTACTCGGTGACTGCCTTCCTCGCGCTGTCGCGCCAGCGCCAGCTGGTCATGTTCAACCTCGGCCAGCAGGCGCTGGCGGTGCTGGGCCTGATGATGACCAACCAGATCATCATGGTGGTGGTGCGGATGATCACCGGTTCGGCCTTCGTCGGCTGGAGCTACTTCCTGCCGCCGCTGGTCGGCGCGCTGCTGTGGCCGCTGCTCACCAAGCTGATGCTGATGCCTTACCGCCACCACGCGGCCTGACCCGGATCGATTCATGCGCCGTCCTTCCAGTCTCAAGAGTCCGCAAACCGACGACGACCAGTTCCAGTTCCGGCTGGTCGTCGCCTATTCGCTGATCGTTCTGCTCTTTCTCGTGCTGCTGGCCCGCTTCGTCTGGCTGCAGGTGCTGCAACACGATCACTTTTCCACCCTGGCCGACAACAACCGCATTTCGCTGGTGCCCATCCTGCCCAACCGCGGCCTGATCCTGGACCGCAACGGCATCGTGCTGGCGCAAAACTATTCGGCGTACACGCTGGAATTGACGCCCAGCAAGATTCCGGACCTGAAAGCCACCATCGACGAGCTGAAAAAGCTGGTCAACATCACCTCGCGCGACGAAAAGCTGTTCAAGAAATTCCAGACCGAAAGCAAGAACTTCGAAGCGGTGCCGCTCAAGGTCAAACTGAGCGAGGACGAAGTGGCGCGGGTGGCCGCCAACGGCTGGCGCTTTCCCGGCGTAGAAGTCAAGGCGCGGCTGTTCCGCGACTACCCCTACAAGGAAATGACCAGCCACGTGCTGGGCTACATCGGTCGAATCAACCAGAAAGACCAGCAGCGGCTGGAAGAAGAAGACAAGACCACCAATTACAAGGGCACCAACTACATCGGCAAGACCGGCCTGGAGGCGGTGTACGAGGACGACCTGCACGGCACCGTCGGCTTCGAAGAGGTGGAAACCGACTCCGGCGGCCGCGCCATCCGTTCGCTGCGCCGCACTCCGCCGATCAACGGCAATACCCTCAAGCTGGCGCTGGACATCCGCCTGCAGGAAATGGCGGACAAGCTGTTCGGCGCGCGCCGCGGCGCGCTGGTGGCGATAGACCCGTCCACCGGCGGCGTGCTCGCCTTCCTGTCCAAACCAGGCTTCGACCCCAGCCTGTTCATCGACGGCATCGACAGCCAGACCTGGGCCGCGCTCAACAACGACTGGCAAAAGCCGCTGGTCAACCGCGCGCTGCGCGGCACTTACCCGCCCGGCTCCACCTTCAAGCCCTTCATGGCCATGGCGGCGCTGACCACGCACAGCATAGGCATGCGCGACATCCGCGGCGCGCCGGGCTACTTCACCCTGCCTGGCTCCAGCCACCAGTTCCGCGACAGCAAGAAGCAGGGCAACGGCATGGTCAACCTGCAGCGCGCCATCACCGTCTCCAGCGACACCTTCTTCTACAAGCTGGCCTGGGACATGGGCATCGACAAGATCCACCCGGTGGTCGGCTCCTTCGGCCTGGGCAGCAAGACCGGCATCGACCTCGACGGCGAAGCCTCCGGCGTGCTGCCGTCCAAGGAGTGGAAAGCCAAGCGCTTCGCCCGCTACAAGGAAGAGTTCCGCCGCTGGTATCCGGCCGACGTGGTCAGCGTCGGCATAGGCCAAGGCTTCAACTCCTATACCCCGCTGCAAATGGCCAACGCCACCGCCATCATGGCCAACAACGGCGTGGTGTTCAAACCGCACCTGGTGCAGCAGGTTGTGGACTCCAAGAGCGGCAAGACCCGTCAGATCGAGCCGCAGCCAGTGCGGCAGCTGCCCTATCCGCAGGAGTACTTCGACTACATCAAGGAAGGCATGCGCAACGTGATGATCTCCGGCACCGGCGCGCGCGTCGGCGCCGGGCTGCAGTACACCATGGCCGGCAAGACCGGCACCGCGCAGGTGGTGGCGATCAAGCAGGGCGCCAAGTACAACGCCTCGGCGCTGGCCGAGCAGTACCGCGACCACAGCTGGTTCATCGCCTTCGCGCCGGTGGACAAGCCCAAGATCGCCGTGGCCATCATCGTCGAGAACGCCGGCTTCGGCGCCGCCGCCGCCGCGCCGGTGGCGCGCGCGCTGTTCGACTTCTATCTGCTGGGCAAGGTGCCTAACGACCTGGCCGGCTTGCTCAAGACCGTACCGCAGGAATTCCCGGAAGATCATGCAGACACCGCTGATTAAACGCATCTGGCAAGTCATCAAGGAGCCGCTGGACGGCGGCCTGATGCTGATCCTGGGCCTGATCTTCGTGGTCAGCATGGTGCTGCTCTACTCGGCCAACAACCAGTCCTTCGACAAGATAGACAACAAGCTGGTCTACACCGCGCTGTCGCTGTGCGTCATGTGGGTGATCGCCCGGATGCGGCCGCAAAGCGTGATGAATTTCGCGCCGCCGATCTACGTGGTGGGCGTGCTGCTGCTGATCGCCGTGCACTTCAAGGGCGTGACCGTCAACGGCTCCACCCGCTGGCTGGAGCTGGGCATCACCCGCATCCAGCCCTCGGAAATCCTCAAGATCGCGCTGCCGATGATGCTGGCCTGGTTCTTCCAGAAAAACGAGCTGACGCTGCGCTGGTGGCATTATCTGGTGGCCGCCGCGCTGATGCTGGTGCCGGTTGGGCTGGTGCTCAAGCAGCCCGACCTCGGCACCGCGCTGCTGATCATGGCCGCCGGCTTCTTCGTGCTGTTTTTCGCCGGCCTGCCGTGGAAGGTGATCTTCGGCGGCCTGACCATCGCCGCCGCCAGCATGCCTTTCGTCTGGAACCACCTGCACGATTACCAGCGCCGCCGGGTGCTGACCATGCTGGACCCCACCACCGACCCGCTGGGCGACGGCTACCACATCATCCAGTCGATGATCGCCATCGGCTCCGGCGGCCCGTTCGGCAAGGGCTGGCTGCACGGCACGCAAACCCACCTCGACTACATCCCCGAGCGCACCACCGACTTCATCTTCGCCGTGTATTCGGAAGAGTTCGGCCTGGTCGGCAACGCCGTGCTGCTGGCGCTCTACCTGTTGCTGCTCAGCCGGGCGATGATGATCACCGCCAGCGCCCAGACGCTGTACGGCCGGTTGATGGCCGGCTCCATCACCATGTCCTTCTTCGTCTACGCCTTCGTCAACATGGGCATGGTGTCCGGCATCCTGCCGGTAGTCGGCGTGCCGCTGCCCTTCATGTCCTACGGCGGCACCGCCACCGTCACCCTGTTCATCGGCATGGGCATGCTGATGGGCATCAGCAACTTGCGGCGTTAAGCGCGGCCCGTCCCGCGCTTGGCGCGCATGGCCAGGAACTCTGCGGCCCGCGCGGGTGACCAAGCTGGTCTTGCGCTTGGCGCGCATTTACAATGCGCGCCAAAAACATGACAATGCCATTGAATGTCATATAAAAACGGAACCACGCCCGAGATGAAACTGAATACCTTGAGCCTGCTGGTCGCCCTCAGCCTGCTGCCGACCCTGCCCGCCTTCGCCGACGTCCCCGCCGCCAGCGCCCAGAGCGCCGCGCCCGCCGCCTACGCCAGCGTGGAAGGCATCAGCGAATACCGGCTGGCCAACGGCCTGCGCGTGCTGCTGGCCCCCGACGCCGCCAAGCCCACCGTCACCGTCAACCTGACCTATCTGGTCGGCAGCCGCATGGAAGGCTACGGCGAAACCGGCATGGCGCACCTGCTGGAGCACATGCTGTTCAAGGGCACGCCCACCAGCGGCAACCTGCTCAGCGAGCTGTCGCGACGCGGCATGAGCTTCAACGGCACCACTTACTTCGACCGCACCAATTACTACGAAACCTTCCCGGCCAGCGACGCCAACCTGGATTGGGCGCTGGCCATGGAGGCCGACCGCATGGTCAACAGCAAGATCGCCAAGAGCGATCTGGACAGCGAATTCTCGGTGGTGCGCAACGAGATGGAGCGCGGCGAGAACAACCCCGCCTCGGCGCTGCTGCAGCAACTGGCCGCCGTCAGCTTCGACTGGCACAACTACGGCCACGACACGATAGGCGCGCGCTCCGACGTGGAAAACGTGCGCATCGAGAACCTGCAGGCTTTCTATCGCAAGTATTACCAGCCGGACAACGCGGTGCTGGTGATCGCCGGCAAGTTCGAGCCGGCCGCCGCGCTGGCCATGGCGCAGCGCCACTTCGGCAAGATTCCGCGCCCCAGCCGGGCGTTGACCCCGACCTGGACCCGCGAGCCGCAACGGGAGGGCGAGCGCGAAGTCACCGTGCGCCGCGTAGGCGATGTGCAACTGGCCGCCCTGCTCTACCACACCGCGCCGGCCAGCCACGCCGACAGCGCCGCCATCGACGCGCTGGCTCTGATCCTGGGCGACACGCCCAACGGCCGCCTGTACGCCGAACTGGTGAAAAAACAGCACGCCGTCGCCGCCGGCGCCGCGCCGTTCAGCCTGGCCGAAGGCGGCTACATCGTGTTCTACGCCCAATTGTCCAAAGAGCAGAAGCTGGCCCGGCTCAAGCCCCTGTTCGAAGCAGCGGTGGAGAGCTTCCGCGCCAAGCCGGTGACCGAACAGGAATTGAAGCGCGCCAAAACCGTGCTGCTCAACCAGATCGACCAGGAACTGCGCGACCCGCAGCGGCTGGCGATCAGCCTGTCCGAATCCATCGCCGCCGGCGACTGGCGGCTGTTCTTCCTGCACCGCGACCGCATCGAGGCGCTGACGGCGGCCGACGTGCAACGCGCGGCGGAAAACTATTTCACGCCCGACAACCGCAGCTACGGCCAATTCATCCCCGCCGCCCAACCCAAGCGCGCGGCGATCCCCGCCGCGCCGGACGTCCCCAAGCTGGTAGCAGGCTACCGCGGCAAGGCGGCGCTGGAAGCCGGCGAAGCCTTTGATTCCAGCCCGGCCAATATCGCCGCCCGCACCGAGCGCGCGCAACTGGCCAACGGCGCGCAGCTGTCGCTGCTGCCCAAGAAAACCCGCGGCAACACCGTCTACGGCAACTGGTTCTTCGGCTTTGGCAACGAGGCCTCGCTGCGCGGCCAGCGCACCGTCGCCAGCGTCAGCGCCGCGCTGCTGATGCGCGGCAGCCAGCGCTACGACCGCGCCGCCATCGCCGACAAGCTGAACGCGCTGCAAGCCGACCTCGGCATCAGCCTCGGCGGCCAGGGCGTGGCCGTGCGCTTCAAGACCACTCGCGACAACCTGCCGGCGCTGCTCGATCTGATCGCCGACATCCTGCAACATCCCGCCTACCCGGCCGCCGAGTTCGCCGAATTCAGGCAACA
Organism: Xenophilus sp. AP218F; assembly: GCA_002213445.1. Taxonomy (GTDB): domain Bacteria; phylum Pseudomonadota; class Gammaproteobacteria; order Burkholderiales; family Chromobacteriaceae; genus Chromobacterium. Next base: position 210,535 of record NJIE01000003.1, read on the forward strand.
GGCCCTGGCCAGCGTGGAAGCCGCGCGCAGCTCGCCCGAGGCGCTGGCCGACCAGGCGCTGAGCCAGAAGCTCAACCTCTATCCCAAGGACGATTACCGCTACCGTCCGACGCTGGACGAACGCCAGGAGCGGATGCGGGCGCTGACGCTCGCCGAGGTCAAGCGCTTCCATCAGCGCTTCTACGGCGCCAATGAAGGCAAGCTCGCGCTGGTCGGCGATTTCGACGCGGCGGCGACCAAGGCCCGGCTGGACAAGCTGTTCGGCCGCTGGAACAGCCAGACGCCGTTCCGGCGCATCGAGACCAAATTGCCGGACGCCAAGCCCGACGCCATCTCGCTGCAAACGCCTGACAAGGCCAACGCCGTCTACGTCGCCTCGCAGCCGCTGGCGCTGCGCGACACCGCGCCGGACTACATCGCGCTGCAACTGGGCAATTACATCCTGGGGGGCGGCGCCGAGTCGCGGCTGTTCAAGCGCCTGCGCCAGCAGGACGGCCTGAGCTACGGCGCGGGCAGCGACGTGAGCGCCTCCAGCCGCGATACCGTGGGTTGGTGGAATCTGGAAGCCAGCTTCGCGCCGCAGAATCTGGACAAGCTCAAGCAAGGCATCCGCGAAGAAGTGGCGCGCCTGCTGCGCGACGGCGTCACCGAGAAGGAGCTGGCCGACGCCAAGCAAGGCCTGTTGCAGGCCCTGAAGCTGACTCTGGCCGAAGACAGCGCGCTGGTCGGGCTGCAAGAGGAACAGCTGGAGCAGAAGCGCGACATGAGCGATATCGAGCGCCGCAAGGGGATCGCCGAGCGGACCACGGTGGCCGACGTCAACGCCGCGCTGCGCAAATACCTGGACCCGGAACGGCTCACCCAGGTTTACGCTGGCGACTTCGCCGCCAAGACCCCGGCCGCGCGCTGAGACCGCCCGCCCGTCAGCCCGCCCGTCAGCCCGCCGCGCTTCGCCCGGCGGGCTTTTTCACGCCTCCGGCTCCGCGTCCGGCAAGGGGCGGCCATCCTTGCCGAACAGCCGCAGCTGGCGCGGCAAGTCGTTTTCATCGGCCAGCTTGACGCCCACGCCCAACAAGCGCACCGGCCGGCGGCCGCGGGCATGGCCGGCGCGCAGCAGCTCGCCGAAACGGACGTTGGACAACTGGCTGCCGCTGTTCTCCACCGTGGTCTGGCTGAAGTCGTCGAACTTGAGCTTGACCGACAGGCCGCGATAAGCGGGATTGCCGTTGCGCGCCAGGCGCGCCTGCAGCCTGTCCACCAGCTCCGGCAGCTTGGCGAGGCAGGCGGCCAGGTCGGGCAGATCGTGGGCGTAGGTTTCCTCGACGCTGATCGACTTGCGGCCGCGATCAGTCTCCACCTGCCGCTCGTCCTGGCCGCGCGACAGCTCGTACAGGCGCTCGCCCATCTTGCCGAAGTGGCGCAGCAGATCGGCCCGCTCCCAGCGCTGCAAATCGCCGCAACTCTGGATGCCCAGCTGATGCAAGCGCCCCGCGGTCACCTTGCCGACGCCGAAGATCTTCTCCACCGGCAGCGTCTTGACGAAGGCGGCCACGTCCTGCGGCCGGATCAGGAACTGGCCGTCGGGCTTGTTCCAGTCGCTGGCCACCTTGGCCAGGAATTTGTTGGGCGCGATGCCGGCCGAGGCGGTGATGCCCACCTCTTCGCGGATGCGGCGGCGGATGGCCTCCGCCATCCGCGTGGCGCTGCCCTGCTCGTGCGGCTGGCCGCTGACGTCGAGATAGGCCTCGTCCAGCGACAAGGGTTCGATCAGCGGGGTGAAGGCCTGGTAGATGAGCATGATCTGCTGGCTGGCGGCGCGGTAGCGCGCCATGTCCGGCGGCACGATGATCAGGTCCGGACACAGCCTGAGCGCGCGCGCCGAGGACATCGCCGAGTGCACGCCGAAACGGCGCGCGACGTAATTGCAGGTGGCCACCACGCCGCGCGTCTCCGGCCGGCCGCCCACCGCCAGCGGCACCGCCCGCAGGGACGGGTCGTCGCGCATCTCGATGGCGGCGTAGAAACAGTCGCAATCGACGTGGATGATCTTGCGTGGCGCGGCGCTCATGGCGGTCAGGGCTGGCGGTCGCTATGCCCCAGCGGCTTGTCCGGCGCGATGCGGTCGCGCAGGCGCTGCTTGAGCAGCTTGAGCTCGGGAAAACCGTCGTCGCGCTTGCGGTCCCAGATCAACTCTCCGTCCAGCTCCACCCGGAACACGCCGCCGCTGCCGGGAATCAGCGCCACCTCGCCCGCTTCTTTCTCGAAGGTGGTCAGCAGCTCCTGCGCCAGCCAGGCGGCGCGCAGCAGCCAGCGGCAGCCGGTGCAGTAATGGATGGCGATGCGGGGCGAACGGGAAGGCGAGGGAGTCATGGCGCGCAGCGAAGGAAAACAAAGCCGACAGCATACCGCAGAAAAAGAAAAATGCCGCCGGCCCCCTGTTGTATTGCTTGTTTTATCGGGCGCGAACGCCCGCTCCTCCATCTTGCTCTTGATATGTAGACTTGGCGCAGAACCGGTTATGGGGGCCGGCGGCTGGCAATGGCGTCTTGTTCAAAAACTCATTCCCGGGGCCAGTGTCCCCCACCCGTCCTGCGCTGTAAAGCCGCGGCCGCCAGTATCATTTGATGCTGCAAAGCACCATGTAACTTCGGCGCAACGATGGCCGTCGCGCCGAATTTTCTTTCCGGATCAATACGATCCTGACGAGTGCCGTCTCAATGCGAATGGCTGTCCGCGCCGTCCTGCACCACGACATCCACCTTCACCTCGCCGCCCTTCTCGAACTTGAGCGTCATCGGGAAGCGGTCGCCCGCCTTCAAGGGCTGCTTCAGGCCGAACAGCATCACGTGGTAGCCGCCCGGGGCGAATTTCACCTGCTGGCCCGGCGCCACTTCCACGCCGCCCTCCACCTTGCGCATGCGCATCACGCCGTTGTCGTTGACGTGGGTGTGCAGTTCGGCGGTTTCCGCGCGCGGCGTGGCGGCTCCGACCAGGCGATCGGCGGTCTTGCCTTTGTTGTCGAGCGCAAAGTATACGCCGCCGGTGGTGCTGGCGGCCGGCATCGCGCGGCTCCACGGGTGAACGATGTTGATCTCGCCGACCTTGTAGGAATGGGCCATCGCGGCGGCGGACAGGCACAGGCCAAGCAGCAGGGCAAAAACGCGTTTCATCTGGTTCTCCTGGTTAAGGGGCCGCCACTCTATCACGCGCGCGCGCGCGCCGGGCGCGACAAATTGTCGCAGCTACGAAACGTTACAAAACTATCGCCGCAACTTTGCTTCCGTCGCTATCCAGTGGCCGGCGAACGCTCTACAATCATCCGCTCATATACCCGGCCGTAGCACCATGTTCCAGACGCTGTCCCTGCAATTCTTGTTCGGCGGGCTGTTAAGCCTGATCACCATCACCAATCCGCTGTCCAAGATACCGCTGTTCATCACGCTGACGCGCGAAATGAGCGATCTGCGCCGCGACTCGCAAGCCAAGCGCGCCTGCCTCTTCGCCGGCTCCATCATGCTGGTCAGCCTGCTGGGCGGCAACCTGATCATGGCCGCCTTCGGCATTTCCTACGGCGCGCTGCGCATCGCCGGCGGCTTCGTGGTGGCGGTGCTGGGCTATCGCATGCTGTTCCTGTCGCAAGACCCGGGGCAAGCGCCCAAGGCCGGCGGCGAGCGCGAAGACTACGCTTTCTTTCCGCTGGCCATGCCCGGCATCAGCGGCCCCGGCACCATCGCCGTGGTGATCGGCATCTCCACCGAGATCGCCGAACTCTCCACTTGGCCGGCCAAGGCGCTGGCCTTCTTCATGACTTTCGCCGCCATCGCCGGCACCTGCGTCTGCATGTGGCTGACCTTGAAGTCCTCGCTGCTGATTTCCGAGCGCCTGGGCCGCGGCGGCCGCGAGGTGATGACGCGACTGATGGGCTTCTTGCTGATCTGCATCGGCGTGCAGTTCGTCGGCTCCGGCATCCGCACCTTCATGGCCGGCTCCTGACGCCGTAAAAATCGCCATCGTCATGCTATATTCGGGTCTTCTCTCCCCAAGACCCGCCGGCATGACCGCCTCTTCTTTCCGACAATTCGCCGACGGCGCCCGCGACAGCCTGCCAATGCTGGTGGGCGCCGCGCCGTTCGGCGTCATCTTCGGCACCCTGGCCGTCGCGGCCGGCCTGCCGCCGTGGGCGGCGCAGGCGATGTCGCTGCTGGTCTTCGCCGGCTCGGCGCAATTCATCGCCGTCACCCTGATCGCCGGCGGCGCGGCCGCGCCCGTCGTCTGGCTCACCACCCTGGTAGTCAATCTGCGCCACGCGCTCTATAGCGCCACCCTGCTGCCCTACGCCCGCGACTGGGCCTTGTCCTGGCGCTGGCCGTTGTCGTTCTGGCTCACCGACGAAACCTTCGCCGTGGTCGAACACCGCTTCCGCACCCAGGGCGCGGCGGGCGGCGAGTGGTACTGGCTGGGCTCGTCGCTGGCGATGTACGGCAACTGGCAGTTATGGACGCTGCTCGGCATCCTGCTCGGCGCGCAGATTCCCGGTCTGGACAAGCTGGGGCTGGACTTCGCCATGGCGGCCACCTTCGCCGCCATCGTCGCGCCGCAATTGAAAAAACGGCCAACGCTGGCCGCCGCTGCCGTAGCCGCCGCGACCGCGCTGCTGGCGCGCGGCCTGCCCTACAAGCTGGACCTGATGCTGGCCGCGCTTCTGGGCGTCGCCGCCGGCGTGATCTCGGAGCGACGCCTGCCCCCGGAGGACGCGCGATGAACCATGCCTGGCTGATCGTCGGCATGCTCGCCGCCACCCTGCTCACCCGCGCCAGCTTCCTGATCTTCGGCCACAAGCTGGCTTTCCCGCGCTGGCTGGACCGCGCCCTGCATTACGTGCCGGCGGCGGTGCTGTCGGCGCTGGTGGCCCCGATGGCGCTGGCTCCGCAGGGCCAGATCGACCTGTCCTGGCGCAACGCCTATCTGGTCGGCACGCTGGTGGCCGTGGCCGTCGCCTGGAAACACGGCAAGACGCTGCTCGCCATCTCGGTCAGCTTCGTCGCCTACGGCCTGCTGCGCTGGCTATAAGTTGTAAACCAGCACCACGCCGATCAGCAGCGGCGCGGCCCAACGGCACATGCCGCGCATCACGCCGGCCGCCGAGCGCGACAGCTGCAGCTCGTCGCGCACCGTCGGCCAGGCCACGCGCCCGGCGAACAGCGCGGTGCCGATGCAGCCCAGCGGCAGCAGGATGTTGGACGCCGTGTAGTCCATCAGCTCGAAGATATTGCGGCCGAACAGCTTGCAGTCGGCCAGCGGGCCGAAGGACAGCGCCGCCGGCACCCCGGCCAGGAACACCAGCGCGGTGACGGCGACGGTGGCCTGGCGCCGGCTGACGCCGAATTCGTCTATCGGCAGGATCACCACCACCTCCAGCAGCGACACCGCCGAGGTCAGCGCCGCCATCAGCAGCAGCGCGAAGAAGGCGATGGCGAACAGCTGGCCATAGGGCAAATGGTTGAACACCACCGGCATCACCATGTAAGTGAGGCCGGGGCCGGCTTGCGGGTCGAGGCCGAAGGCGTAGATGGCAGGGAAGATCATCAGGCCGGCCAGCACCGAGGTCAGCGCGGTTAGGCTGGTCACCCACAGCGCGGAATTGCCCAGCCGGGTGTCGCGGCCCAGGTAGGAACCGTAAGCCAGCATGCAGCCCGCGCCTACCGACAGCGAGAAGCAGGCCAGGCCCAGCGCCTCCACCAGCATCGCCGGCGTCAGCTTGGAAAAATCGGGACGGAACAGCGCTTCCACCCCGGCCATCGCGCCCGGCAGCGTCAGCGAGCGCGCGATCAGCGCCAGCATCATCAGGAACAAGAGCGGCATCAGCACCTTGCCGGCGCGTTCGATGCCCTTTTGCACTCCGCCCACCACCACCAGCAGCGTCAGGCCGGCGAACAAGCCGTGGGTGAGCAAGGTATCCGCCGGGCTGCCGACGTACTGGCCGAACAAGGCGCCCAGCGCCTGCATGTCGTCGCTCATCACCCGCCCGTCCAGCGCCCGTTGCAGATAGCCCAGGGTCCAGCCGCCCACCACGCTGTAGAAGGCGAACACCAGAAAGCAGCACAAGACGCCGCTGTAGCCCAGCAGCTTCCAGCGCCGCGACCCCAGCCGCGCGAACGCGCCCACCGCGCCGCAGCCGGCGGCGCGGCCGATGGCCAGTTCGGCCTGCAGCAAGGCCATGCCCAAAGTGAAGGTGAAAGCCAGATACACCAGCAGAAACGCGCCGCCGCCGTTCATGGCGGTGACGTAAGGAAACTTCCAGATGGAACCCAGACCCACCGTGGCGCCGGCCGAAGCCAGGATGAAACCGAGACGGGAACCCCATTGCGTGCGCTGCATGACAACTCCTGAAGAAACAAGCTGCCGCCGCGCGGGGTGAGACTGGATACAACAAGGCCGCCCTGTGCGGCGGCCCGGAATGAAAACGTGAACTTCCCTGGCGCGCCGTTTAGCTGCGCCACCACCAATTGCGGTTGAAGGAGAAGGTTGCGTTTGTTTGCATGATTTTTACAGCATGCCGGTTTTGTCGCCTCGGCGTCAAGCCCGGCATGCCTTTCGGTTCTGCTCCGCTTCAGGCGTTCTCGGCGGCCAATCGCGCGCCCGCCGACGATTTGCCCTTCAGGCGGAAGCCTGCCCACAGCAGCAGCAGCCACGGCGGCAGCACGTAAACCGATACCGCCATGCCCGGCGTGAACAACAGGATGCCGAGGATCATCAGCATGAAGGCCAGGCACACCCAGTTGGACAATGGGTGCCACAGCGACGGGAACACCAGCGTCTTGCCGGCCTTGGCGCGGCGGAACTTGAGGTGGGTCAGGCTGATCATCGCCCAGTTGGTCACCAGCGCCGCCACCACCAGCGACATCAGGATGCCCAACGCCTCGCCCGGCAGCAGATAGTTCAGCACCACGCAGGCGACAGTGGCCAGGGCCGAGAACAGGGTGGCGTTGACCGGCACGCCGCGCTTGTCCAGCTTCTTCAGCGCGCGCGGCGCGTTGCCCTGCTCGGCCAGGCCGAACAGCATGCGGCTGGTGGCGTAAACGCAGCTGTTGTACACCGACAGCGCGGCGGTCAGCACCACGAAGTTGAGCGCGTGCGCGGTGAAGCCGGCGCCGATCTGCTCGAAAATCATCACGAAGGGGCTGCCGCCGGCGGCCACCTTGCTCCACGGGTACAGCGACAGCAATACCACCAGCGAGCCGATGTAGAAGATCAGGATGCGGTAGATCACCTGATTGACGGCCTTGGGGATGGTTTTCTGCGGATCGGCCGCCTCGGCCGCGGTCATGCCGATCAGTTCCAGCCCGCCGAAGGAGAACATGATCACCGCCATCATCATGAACAGGCCGCCAAAGCCATGCGGGAAGAAGCCGCCGTCGCGCCACAGATTGCTGAACGAAGCCTGCGGGCCGCCATTGCCGGACAACAGCAGATAACCGCCGAAGGCGATCATGGCGATCACCGCCGCCACCTTGATCAGCGCGAACCAGAATTCGGTCTCGCCGTAGGATTTGACGTTGGCCAGATTGATGCCGTTGATGCAGATGAAGCACACCAGCGCGGTGACCCAGGTGGGCACGTGCGGCCACCAGTACTGGACGTACTCGCCGACCGCGGTCAGCTCGGCCATGCTCACCAGCACGTACAGCACCCAGTAGTTCCAGCCGGACAGGAAGCCGGCGAACTTGCCCCAGTAGCGGTAGGCGAAATGGCTGAACGAGCCGGCCACCGGCTCCTCGGCCACCATCTCGCCCAGCTGGCGCATGATCAGGAAGGCGATGAAACCGGCGATGGCGTAGCCGAGAATCATCGACGGGCCGGCAGCCTTCAATACGCTGGCCGATCCCAGAAACAATCCGGTGCCGACCGCGCCGCCAAGCGCGATCAGCTGGATATGCCGGTTTTTCAGCTCGCGCTGCAAGCCGGCTGCGGAAGGGGTATCGCTCACGATGGGTTCTCCTTGTGGTTCTGTCTGGCAACACCTGAGCCAGGGAGCCTGTCCCCATCTAACCACCGCCCTCTTCGGGCCGTCAAACCGCTGGATACAATATAAATGCCAAAATTATGCCGAATAATTTCAATATAAAAATTATATTCTCTTATTTTTGATATTTCACGATATTAATTGCCAAGTTTCAGACAGAAAACCGCAAATTGCCATACCTAACCCGCCGCGCGCCGCCCGCCGGGCGCTACGTTCCGTTACCCGCGGTGACAATTGCAAAACAAAACGCCTGCAACCGCGCGCGGCGATCGCTGGTCATACGCTCATCAAAATAATGGCCGGAATCGGCCGTCAGGGAGATATCGATGAAACAATCCGCATTGATCGCCAGCGTGCTGGCAGGCGGCGTGGCGCTAGGCGCCGTGGGCGTGGCCGGTTTTCAGGCCTTGAAAAAACCGGAAACGCCGGCCGCGACGCAAGTCGCCAGCGCGCCGTCAGCCATCGCTTCGGCTCCGCTGGCGCAAGCGCTGCCGCAGGCGGTCGCCTCCGCTCCGGCGGCCGCGCCCAAAACAGCCGCCGCTCCGCAAGCCAAGCCGGCCCCGCAACACGCGACTCACGCCAGGATTCTGGGCGTGACGCCGATCCGGGAAGCCGCCACCGAGCCCAAGCAGGTCTGTCGCCAGGAGCAGGTGGCGCACCAGGCCCCGGTGCAGGATGAAAACCGCATCGCCGGCTCGGTGATCGGCGGCGTGGTGGGCGGCTTGCTGGGCAATCAGGTGGGCGGCGGCAACGGCAAGAAAGCCGCCACCGTGATCGGCGCGCTGGCTGGCGGCTTCGCCGGCAACAAGGCGCAGGAGAACATGCAGCAGAAAGACCAGGTAGTCAGCACCCGCACCGTCTGCGATACCCAGGAGGTGCCGACCCAGAAGATCGTCGGCTACGACGTGCGCTACTCGCTGGACGGCAAGACCGGCACCGTGCGCATGGACCAGAAACCCAAGGGCAAGACGCTGCCGGCCAAGGACGGCAAGCTGCTGATCTGAGCCCGAAGCGGCGCGGGGGCGGGCGCGGCTCTCGTCCGCCCCCGCGCGAGGCGGCGCTAGCTGTCCGGCGCCATGTGCCACAAGCCCTGGCGAAAAGCGGCGAGCATGCTCTTGGCCTGGCCTTCCCGCAACTGGGTCAGCGCCAGACCGCTGGCGAAGAAGTCGTTGAGACCATCCACGTCTTGCCACGCCCCGCCGCCGGCCTCCGCCAGCCCCATGCTCCAATCGCCGAAATCCCGCTTCGCGATCGGCTCCAGAATGATCTTGACCACGGAAACATGTCGCGGGTCGGCGGCGATGCGGGCGAACAGCGCCTCCACCACGTCGCGCTCGCCTTCCAGCACCTGGAAAAACGAGCGGCGATGAAACAGCAGCATGCCGGTCACGCCCAACTCCGCATTGCGTCGCCTGGCCTTCGACAACAGCTCGCGCAGCGCGGCATCGTCAAACTGGCCAGCCGCGAGCGCGCTGCAATAAATGCAATGCACCAGCGCCATGCGCCCTCCCCCATCAAGGCTCCTGTTTTTTCACTATAGCCGCCACCGCTTCGGGCGCGCCTAGCAGCAGGGTCCATCTGTCGCGCCAGTTGTCGGCACGCCACGCTTCGCGCAGCATGTCGCGCCACTCCGCCACGCTCACCCACAAGGGGTTGAAGCTGTTGACCGGCTTGACCGTGCCGTATTCGCAAGGATCGCTGTCCAGTTCCTCTACGTAGCTGCCGAACAGCCGGTCCCAGACCACCAGCACGCCGGCGTAGTTGCGGTCCAGATAGCGCGGATTGCGGGCGTGGTGGCTGCGGTGGATGGACGGCGTGTTGAAGACGTATTCCAGCCAGCCAAGCTTGGGAACCGCCTGGGTGTGAACGAAAAACTGGAACGCCAGGTTGAGCAACACCACCGCCACCACCTGCTCCGGCGGGAAGCCCAGCCAGGCCAGCGGCAGCCAGAACGCCCACATGCCGGCCACCGGGTACATCAGGCTCTGGCGGAAGGCGGTGGAGAAATTCATTCGCGTCGAGCTGTGGTGGACGCTGTGCGCGGCCCACAGCCAGCGCACCCGGTGGCTGGCGCGATGGAACCAGTAGTAGAGGAAGTCCTGACCCAGGAACAGGATGAAAAACGACAGCCAGCCGCCATCGAAGGCGAACAGGCGATGATGCTGGTAAATCCAGCCGTAGAGGGGAATCGCCAGCAGCCAGGCCAGCTTGTCCGCGCCCTGATGCAGCAAGGCCAGGCAGGCGTTGCACAGCGAATCGCGCCAATCGTACACGCCGGCGCGGCCGCGTCGCCGCCAGAAGCGCCACTCCCAGAGGATGCACAGCAGAAACACCGGCGCCAGAGCCAGCAGGATCAACTCAACCTGAAACTTCATCGACGCGTCCTTCCAGCCGGGTTCACGGGCAAACACTTGATTGAAGTTTAAGCTCTACTGCGGAATTTCGGCCATCTTGCGCCGCGACAAAGCCGGGAAACTGTGGCGGAAAACCAAACAGCCGGCACGCGCCGGCTGTTTCTGTCGCCGCGGAAGCCCCGCGCCTACTTGTCGCGGGCCATGAAGGCCGCCAACGCCGCGTCGCGCTCGGCCCAGGTCCTGGCCACGCTGGGGCGCGCGCCCAGACGCCGCAGATAGTCGGCGCAACCCTCCAGCCGCAGGGTGAGGTCTTCGCCTAAGACTTGCTGGCTGCAACGCGCCACCGTCGGCAGCACGCTGGCGGCGCTGATGTCGGCGAAGCTGAAAGACTCGCCCGCCAGCCACGGACCGCATTCCGCCAGACGCGCCGCCGCGCCGATGCCGCGGGCGATGCCGGCGCGGGCCTGCTCGCGCTCGGCGTCGGTCAACGCGCGGCCGTGGATCACGGACTGCACCAGCGGCATGCACGGCGTCATCACGTACAGCTCCAGCATGGTCATCAGCTGGCGGGCGCGGGCGCGGGTATTGGGCGTGGGCGGCAGCAGCGAGGCAGTGGGGTAGGCGTCCTCCAGCCATTCCAGAATCACCGTGGACTCGGACAGCGGGTGGCCGTTGATCTCGACGAACGGCACCTTGCCCATCGGGCTTTTCTCCAGCAGCCACTCCTGCTGGGACGGCGGGGTCAGCACCTCCTGAAAATTCACGCCCTTTTCCAGCAAGGCGATCTTGACCTTGTTGTAGTAGGGGGACAGCGGAACGCCGTGTAGCTTGATCATGCCATCTCCATGCCAGATAAAACCTGCGTTGCAATAATCGGGGCTGCCGGCCGCCCCGGGTTTTCAAATCATGCCGGCCATCCATTCTGCCGTGACATTTTACCGCGCCGGCTTGCCGGCTGCGCAAGCATGCGGCCTCAGCCGTTTTTCTCGCGCAGCTGCAGGATGTTGCCCTCGGGATCGCAAACATCTTGCGCCTGGAAGCCCGGCCCGGCAAACCCGTTCCCGCACGCCCGGCCGCCCAGCGCGGCGGCGGTTTGCAGCGCATCGGCCAAGCTGGCCACGGTGAAGAATAGCTTGATCGCCTGTTCTTCGCGCAGCGCGGGCGGAGAGGCGATGCTGAAGGTTTGCGCAATGCGGTGGGGAATGGCGTGGATGACCAGCTGCATGTCCGCCGATTCAATCACGTGGCGCTCGGCATCGGCGTGCAGGCAGCGCATGCCGAGCAAACTCTGATAAAAACGCGATACCAATTGTAGATCGCGGGCAAACAGCACGGCGCCAGCGCGGGCGGGACCAGGCATTTTCCTCTCCTTCACGATTCTCCGCCGCACAGCATGCCGGCTGGTTCCGCCCAGCCGGCGACGCCGCACCGGGGTTCGGCTCGCGGCGCTCAGCGCGCCAGCGCCAGGCTCTTTTGCTGCAACAGCTGGCGGATTTGCGGCAGCATGCGCTGCGCCGCGCGCTCGCCTTCCAGAATGGCCTGATGGCGGGCGTCGAACTGGGCGCTGCCGATATCCTGCACCTGCGGGCGGATCACTACGTCGGCCTGGGACAGCTCCTGCGCCAGCGCCGGACCGTTCATGATGTTCAGGCTCTGGTCCAGCATCGACAGAAAGCCGGTGGCCGCGCCAGCCTTGGGGCGGGCCGAGATATCGACGGCGATGACGAACTGCGCGCCCATCTCGCGCGCGGCGCTGACCGGCACCGGGCTGACCAGGCCGCCGTCCACATAGCTCTTGCCGCCGATTTTCACCGGCAGGAACACATTGGGGATGCTGGCCGAGGCGCGCACCGCCTGGCCGGTATTGCCCAGGCGGAACACCGCCTTGCGGCCGCTGTCCAGCTCGGTGGCCACCGCGCCGAAGCTGCGCGGCAGCTTCTCTATCGGGCGATTGCCCACTTGCTGGTTGATCCAGTTCTGCAGCTTCTCACCCTTGATCACGCCCTTGGTGGACAAGGTGAAGTCGGTGAGATCCGCCTCGTCAAGCGTGATGGCGCGCGCTTGCAGCTGCACGCCGTTGAGGCCGGAGGCGTACAGGCTGCCCACCACGCTGCCGGCGCTGGTGCCGGTGACGATGTCGGGCACGATGCCGGCGCTCTCCAGCACCTTGATCACGCCGATATGGGCGAAGCCTTTGGCCGCGCCGCCGCCAAGCGCCAGCGCGATCCTGGGTTTGACCGGGGCCTTGGCAGGCGGCGTGGCCTGGGGAGTGGAGCAGGCGGCGAGCAGGGCGGCGATGCCGGCCAGCAGCCAGGGACGTAAAACGCGATTGCTGATCATGATTCCATCGGTCTTTCAAGCATCGGCGGCCGCCACGGCCGCCCCAACGGGCGCGGGGTCCAGCATCACGTAGTTGAGATGCCGCGCGCCCTCCAATTCGAAATAGGTCTCGCCATGCTCGGCCATGCCCAGGCGGCGGTAAAAGGCGATGGCGCGTTCGTTGCCGCGCCACACGCTGAGCCACAGCCTCGGCTGGCCGCTCTGCGCGCGCGCCCACTGCCGCGCAGCATCCATCAGCCGCCTGCCCAGGCCTTTGCCGGTATGGCTTTCCAGCAGGTACAGCCGCTCCGCCTCCAGCGTGGGAAAGCCGGCGTCCGGGCAGGCGCTGTCCCGCTTCAACAGCGCGTAGCCCAGCAGATGGCCGCCCTCTTCCATCAGCAGCAGCCCGCGCGCCGGATCGGCGATCAAGGCCTCGAAATTCGCCGGCGTGAATTCCGCCAGCACATAGTCGGCCACGCCCGGGCGGATGCCATCGGGCGCGTAAGTCGTCAGCCATACCTGGATCGACAGGGCGGCGAGACAGGCCGCGTCGTCGCGGCGGGCGGGGCGGATTTCCACAGTCATGTCGGCGTCTCCTGACGCCGCCGCGGCCGGTTCAGTCAGCGCGCGGCGTTTTCTTGACGAATTCGATCACCTGGCGGCCGTCGTCGGTCATCTTGGCCAGCTTCTTGCCGGTGCCTTTCCAGGCGTGACCGTACACCACTTCGTAAGTAGCCGGCAGCTTGCCGTCGCGGCGATGGCGCTCGTAGGCCTCTTCCACCCGCCGCCAGGCGTGCTTGCCCATCAGGCCGCGGCCGCGGCCGGCGGTGGCGTTGTGCGCGCCGATGGCTTTCAGGTCGCGCATCACGCCGCGGGCCTCGTCGTAGGTGAGCACGATCTTTTCCATGTCCATCACCGGCTCGGCGAAGCCGGCGCGCATCAGCGCGTCGCCCAGATCGTGCATGTCGATGAACTGGTTGACGTGGGTGGCGGCGTCCACGCCGCCGAACGCGCCGCGCAGCTCGGACAGGGTATCCGGGCCCAGCGTCGAAAACATCAGCATGCCCTCCGGCTTGAGCACCCGGCGAAACTCGGCGAACACGCTGTCCGGCACGTTCACCCACTGGATGGCCAGGTTGGACCAGATCATGTCGACGCTGGCGTCCGCCAGCGGCAGGCGCTCGATGTCGCCCACCGTCTGCCACGGCGCGCTGGGCTTGAACAGCTTCTTCAGCAGGCCATCGCCTTCGCGCTGCCGCGCGCGGGAGGCCAGCAGCATGGCGTGGGCCAGGTCCAGCTCCAGCACCCGCGCCTCCGGATAGCGGCGGCGCAGCCCGGCCGCGCCGTAGCCGGTGCCGGAGCCCGCGTCCAGGATCAGCGCCGGTTGATGCCTGATGTAGTCCAGCCGCTCGGCCATGCGGTCCGACACTTCGCGCTGCAGCACCGCGGCGGCGTCGTAACTGCCGGCGGCTTTCTCGAACGAGGCGCGCACCCGCGCCTTGTCGGTGTAAAACGCTTCACTCATGCGTGGGCTTCCAGATGCTCGGCAAGCTTGGCGACGAACTCGGTCTCGTGAGACAGGAAAGGCGCGTGCGAGGCTTGCGGAAATTCGTAAAGGACGGCGTCGGGCAAGGCGGCGTGCAGCCAGCGGCCTGCGCCTATCGGCGTGATGGCGTCGCGCGCGCCGTAGAACAGCCCCACCGGGCAGCGGATGCGGCTGGCCAGCGCGCGGGCGTCGGCGGCCAGCAACAGCTCCAGCGCCGGCAGCAGGCCGCGCGGCCTGCCGTGGGAGAACAAGGATTCGCGCAAGGCCTTCAACGTGTCGCGCGCGGCGGGCGCGCCCAGCATCTGCAACGCCAGAAAGCGCTCCAGCGTGGTTTCGAACGCGCCGTCCAGGCTCTCGGCCACGCCCTGGATCGCCGCCCGTTCCTGCGCGTGCGGCCAGTCGTCGCCGCGCACGAAGCGCGGACTGGTGGCGATCAGCGCCAGGCTCTTCACCGTATCCGGCGACAGCGCCGCCCAGTGCTGGGCGATCAGGCCGCCCAGCGACCAGCCCACCACCTGCGCCGGCAGGGGAAAGTGGCGGGACAGCCGCCGCGCCACTTCGTCGGCGTCGAAAGGCTGCAAGGGATCGGACGCGCCGTGGCCGGGCAGGTCGACCAAATGCAGGCAGAAGCGGTCGGACAGGGCGTCCGCCACCCGGGAAAACACGCCGCCGTGCAGACCCCAGCCGTGCAACAGCACCACATCCGGCCCGCGGCCCCGCGACTCAACAAACAGATTCATGGACTGCAAAATGGGGGAAAACCTTATTTTCGCAAGATGACGATGCGAAAGAAACCGCCAAAGCCGGCCTCTTCCTCGTGAACGCGGCGCAAGGCCGTGGCCGCCTGGATATCGGCCAGCCGGCGGTTGACGTCGGTGGCCAGCGCCCGCGCCGGCAGGTTGACGGCCCGCCGCCACCAGGAGGGCGCGGCGCCGTCGGGGAGAAACTTGTCTAACACCACCGCCCGGCCGCCGGGCTTGAGCACGCGCTCCACCTCGGCAAGGCAGGCCTGCGGATCGGGAATCACCGCCAGGATCAGGTGCAGCGCCACCGCGTCGAAGCTGGCGTCCGGATAGTCCAGCCGCTGGCCGTCCATCACCCGCGCCTCCACCGCCAGGCCAAGCCGCCGCGCCCGCCGCTGCAAGCGCGCCAGCATGTTTTCCGACACGTCGATGGCGAAGATCCGGCGGCAGCGCAGCAGGAAATCCAGATCCAGTCCGGTGCCCGCGCCCAGCAGCAGCAGCGCCTCGTCCGGCTGCGGGTCGAGCAGGGCGATGGCGCGGCGGCGGCGGGCGGCCAGGCCCTGCGCCAGCGCGTCGTAAACCGGCGCGTAAGCGTTGTAGCGCCAGCGATTGAGGCGCGTGGCCCAGTCACGCCGCATGGCGGAACGCCTCGGCGAAGCTGGCCAGCCGCGCCCAGTCTATGCGCTCGGCCGGCTGGGGCGCGGCGAAATAGAAGCCTTGCAGCTTGCTGCACCCCATTTCCTGCAACATGGCCAGCTGGGTGGCGGTTTCCACCCCTTCGGCCACCACGTCCAGGTCCAGGGCGTGCGCCAGGGCCAGGATGGCGCGCACGATGGCGGCGGATTCTTCCTTGCGGTCCAGCTCGAAGACGAAGCTCTGGTCGATCTTGAGCACGTCGAACCGGTAGCGGTGCAGATAGCTGAGCGCCGAGTAGCCGGTGCCGAAATCGTCCAGCGCCAGCCTCACCCCCAGCTTGTGCAGCGACTGCATCACGGTGGCGGCGATTTCGGGCTGGTCGATCAGCGCGCTCTCGGTGATTTCCAGATGCAGCATTTCCGGCGGCAGCTGATAGCGGGCTACGCGCTCGCCTATCCACCCCGCCAGCTCCGGATCGTGGAAATTGGCCGACGACAGATTGATGTGCAGGGTGATCCGGTCGTTGATCTGGCCCGCGTCGCGCCACTGCTGCAACTGGGCGCAAGCGGCGTTGACCATGTAGCGGTCCAGCCGGGTGATCAGGCCGTTGTCCTCCGCCATCGGCAGGAACAAGCCCGGCGAGATCAGGCCGCGCTGCGGGTGCTGCCAGCGCACCAGCGTCTCGAAGCCCACCAGCTCGCCGCTGGCGGCGTCGATGAAGGGCTGGTAATAGGGAATCAGCTGGTTCGTCTCCTCCAGCGCGCGCCGCAGCTCGGCGGCCAGCGCCAGCTGGTCGGCCTGGTCGATGCGCAACTGGTGGCTGAACAGAGTGTAGCCCTGGCGGCCCTGCTGCTTGGTGCAGTACATGGCGTGGTCGGCGTCGCGCAGCAAGTCCTCGGCGTGCTCGTAGTGCTCGCGGTCGGCCAGCACCACGCCGACGCTGGCGGTGGAAAACACTTCGCGGCCGGCCAGGATCACCGGCCGTTCGAACTCGTTGACGATGCGGCGGGCGATGATTTCGCAATCTTCCACCTCGTCCATCCCGAACATCAGCACCGCGAACTCGTCGCCGCCCAGCCGCGCCAGAAAATCGTAATGGCGCAGGCAGGTGCGGATGCGCGCGCCGGCTTCGAACAGCAAATGGTCGCCGGCCAGGTGGCCGAGCGTGTCGTTGACCAGCTTGAAGCGGTCCAGATCGATGAACACCACGGCGAAACGGTCGCCGCTATGGCCGACATAGGCCTCCCAGGCGCGGCGCAGCGCCTTGGCGAAATAGCTGCGGTTGGGCAGCTTGGTCAGCGGGTCGTGCAGGCTGTCGAACTCCAGCTGGGCGTTGACCGCGTCCAGCTCGCTGGTGCGTTCGCGCACCCGCTGCTCCAGTTCCACGTAAGCCTGCTGCAGGCTTTCTAGCGCCCGCACCCGCGCCAGCGCGGTGCCGATGTTGTTGGCCACGAATTCCAGCACCTCCTGATCGCGGAAGCTGTACACCACGCCGCTTTCGTAGCTTTGCACCGACAGCACGCCCAGCAGCTCGTGGCCGCAGTACAGCGGCACGCCCAGCCAGCTTTTGGGCCGCGGCTGCTCGCTGTCGTCGAACGCCAGCAGCGAGGGGGAGTAAGGATCGATCAACAAGGGCCGGCCGCTGTGCAGCACCTGCTCGATATAGCCGCGGCCCGGCTTGCGCGGCTTGAGCGGCGGGGAATGCTCGTCCGCGCAATAGGGAAAGCTGATGCAATCGTTGGCCATGTCGTACAAGGCCACCAGGCAATTGCGGGCCGGCACCATCTCGGTGAGCAGCCGATGCAGGCCGCTGAGGAAGGCCTCCAGCGACAGGCTGGTATTGGACAGCTCGGCGATGCGGAACAGCACGTCCTGGAATTTTTCGGCCCGCTTGCGGCCGGCCACTTCCGCCCGCAGGCGGGCGTTGGCGCCTTCCAGCTCGCTGGTGCGCAACCAGACCTGCCGCTCCAGCTGGCTGCGGTACAACACCCGGTCCAGGGCGAAACCGATATGGCGCGCGGTAAACAGAAACAGCAATTGCTCGGCGGAGGTGAACGGCGCCTGGTCCTCGTACTGCTGCAATACCGCCACGCCGATCAGGCCGCCGCTGACGTTGGTCAACGGCACGCCCATCCAGAACACCGGCAGCAGCCCCTGCAGGCTGAGGCTTTCCTGCTGGCAGAGTTCGAGGATCCGCTCCTGGGTCAGCACCATGGGCCTGCCGCCGCGGATCAGCCAGGCTGTCAGGGAGTTGTTGTCGCGGGTCAGCGGAAAACTGGCCTCGGGCCCGGGCGGCGCCGGATCGCGGCGGTCGACGAAAAACGGGAAGGAGATGGCGTTGGCTTCGGCGTCGTACAGGGCGATGAAGAAGTTGCTGGCGTCCATCATGCGCATCAGCAGGCGATGCAGGCGCGGCAAGAGGCGATCCAGCGTCGCCGACTCGCCGGCCAGCTGGCTGATTTCCAGCAGCGTCTCGTTGGCCTCGCGAGCGGCGGCCTGTTCGGCGCGCAGATGGCTGCACAGCAGATGGCCGGTCAGCAAGGAGGCCACCTCCGGCAGCAGCGCCGGCGCTTGCCCGCGCCACACCAGCCAACCCACGGTCCGCTCGTCGTCGCCCAAGGCCAGCGCGCCGGCGTCCGGCCCCGGCTGGCGGCCGTTGGCCAAGGCGTCCGCCACCGGCAAGGCATCGGCCGCGCCGAAAGCCGCCAGCCTTTGCCATGCCGCGCCGACCAGACCCCATGCCGCGGCGGCGCTCAAGCCGCCTTGTCGCTGCAGCAGCGCCAGCGCGCGCGCGGCGGCCTGCTCCGGCGTCGCCAGATATTCAGCCGTGCTCTTCATGATCGTTATCGTAGTATGAGTTAGCGGGGAAATCCGCTCACGCCAGCTCGGGCGCCCTTCCCCAGGCGCGCCGTCCTGCAGCTTCGCGCAAACGCGAACGCGGCAACCGGCGGGCTGCCGCGACGAAACCGATCCGAAGATCCCGGCCGCGGCCTAGTCTGCCGGCAACAAGTCAAGCACCGCCGCCAGTTGCGACGGCTCGTGCCTGGCCGACAACGACAACCTCAACCGCGCGCTGTTCTCCGGCACCGTGGGCGGCCGTATCGCCGGCACCCAGAAGCCTTGCTCGCGCAAGCGCGCGGCCAGCGCCAGCGTGGCCTCGTCGTCTCCTATGATAAATGCTTGGATCGGGGTGCGGGAAGCCGCGCCGACATATTTTGTTCCGACTAGCCTCATCTGGCATTGCGCCGTCAGCTCCCGCAAGCGCTCGCGGCGCTCGTCGCCTTCTGCGATCAGGCGCAGGCTGACGGGAATGGCCGCGGCCAGGGCCGGCGGCTGAGCGGTGGTATAGATATAGGTGCGGGCATTGTTGATCAGCCAGTCGATCACGGTTTGCGAACCGGCGACAAACGCGCCGGCCAGGCCGGCCGCCTTGCCCAGCGTGGCCATGCATACCA
Source organism: Xenophilus sp. AP218F (assembly GCA_002213445.1). Classification (GTDB taxonomy): domain Bacteria; phylum Pseudomonadota; class Gammaproteobacteria; order Burkholderiales; family Chromobacteriaceae; genus Chromobacterium. The sequence continues at coordinate 229,611 of NJIE01000003.1, forward strand.
GCCGCTCCGCGCGCGAATCCAGCTCTGCGATGGCGCCGCGCCCTCCGCCCAGCACGCCGAAGCCATGGGCGTCGTCGACGTAGAGCCAGGCATCGTAGCGCTCGGCCAGGGCCAGCAGCTCGCGCAGCGGCGCTTCGTCGCCATCCATGCTGAACACCGCGTCCACCGCGATCAGCCTCGTTTTGGCCGGCGTGGTTTGCAGCATGTGCTCCAGTTGCTCCAGATCGTTGTGATGGAAGCGGCGGAACTCGGCGCGCGACAACAGGCAGGCGTCGTTGAGCGAGGCGTGGTTGAGGCGGTCGGCGAACACGGCGTCGCCGCGCCCCACCAGGCTGGTGATCACCGCCAGGTTGGCGGCGTAGCCGGAACCGAACAACAGCGCCGCCTCGCGGCCGACGAAGCGCGCCAGCGCCTCCTCGGCCTGCTGGTGGGCCAGGCTGTGGCCGGACACCAGATGCGAGGAGCCGCTGCCGACGCCCCAGCGATCCACGCCTTCCTGGATCGCCCGCACCAGCGCGGGATGATCGGCCAGGCCCAGGTAATCATTGCTTGCGAAGGAAACGTACTCTTCGCCGTCGATGACGACATCCACCCCTTGCGGGGTTTCCAGCGTCGCCCGTTGACGGCGCCGATGGCTGGCGTCCAGCTCCAGCAGCGCGGCGGACAGATCTTGTGGTCGCATACGGTGGTCCGTAGTCTAATTGGTCGGATTTGGCCGGACGCAGAGGCGCCGGCCAAGATACTTTAAGCGGAGTAGTGCTTTCCAACCACCGTGCCCTGCCACTTTCCCTGATTTACAAAGCGGAAAGATCCAGTTTTTGCAACAACGCCTGATCGGCCACGACATCCGGGTTGCCAGTGGTCAGCAACTTATCTCCATAGAATATCGAGTTGGCGCCGGCCAGAAAACATAAAGCCTGGGTCGCCTCGTCCATTTCGCGCCGGCCCGCCGACAGGCGGACGTAGCTTCTGGGCATGGCGATGCGGGCCACCGCGATGGTGCGCACGAACTCCGTCCAATCCATAACGCCGGCGTCGGCCAACGGTGTACCCACCACCTTCACCAGCTGGTTGATCGGCACCGATTCCGGCTGCGGGTCCAGATTGGCCAGTTGGGCGATGAGACCGGCGCGGTCGCGGCGGGTTTCGTTCATGCCGACGATGCCGCCGCAGCACACCGACAAGCCGGCGGCGCGCACCTTGCCCAGCGTATCCAGGCGATCTTCGTAGTCTCGGGTCTGCACGATGTCGGCGTACTTGTCCGGCGCGGTATCCAGATTGTGGTTGTAATAATCGAGGCCGGCGCCCTTCAATTGCTCGGCCTGGCCGTCCCGCAGCATGCCGAAGGTGGCGCAGGTTTCCAGCCCCAGCGCTTTCACCTCGCTCACCATGCGCAGCGTTTGCTGCAAATCGGCGTCCTTGGGGCCGCGCCAGGCCGCGCCCATGCAAAAGCGCCCCGCGCCGTTGGCCTTGGCCACCCTGGCCGCGGCCACCACCTCGTCCACCGTCAGCATCGGCTGGTTCGGCACCGGCGTGTCGTGATGCGCAGACTGCGGACAGTAGCCGCAGTCCTCGGAACAGCCGCCGGTCTTGATCGAGATCAGCGTGGACAGCTGCACCTTGCAAGGATCGAAGAACTGGCGATGAATCTCGGCGGCGCGGAACACCAGCTCCATGAACGGCAAGCCGAGCAGGGTTTCGATTTCGTCGACGCTCCAGCTGGCGGACTCGGGGTGCGGGGTGGTTTGGGGGCGGAAAGCGATAGGCGTGGCTTGCATGCTATAACCTGATGATTGGAAAGCGAGAGGCGGCGGGCGACGGCCAGCGCCGACGTCCATCGGCCGGCGCTCTGCCGCCGGCACCCGCCATGATTGGAGTTGCGCCCGATGCTGTCAAATACAGCCATGTCAATAATTGACAAATGCTCAATTTTTAGACAGAAATGCGTGCTATGCGCTGCGACCGACGCCACAAACGGGCTGTGCGCCCCTTGCCGCCGCTCGCTGCCGCGGTTGCCCGACGAGCAGTGCCCGCGCTGCGCCGAGCCGGTTGCCGGCGGCGCGCTGTGCGGGCATTGCCAACGCAGTTTGCCTGCCTTCGACGCCCTACACGTTCCTTATATATTTGGCTACCCCCTGAGCGGCCTGATCCACGCTTTCAAGTACGGAAAGCGGCTGCAGCTGGCCGGCGCGCTGGGCGGGCTGCTGAGCGAATTCGCCGCTTGTCAAGCCCTGAAATACGACTATGTCATCCCCGTTCCATTGGCAAAAGAACGACTTGCGGAAAGGGGCTTTAACCAGAGTCACGAGCTTGCCAGAGCGATCGCTGTTACAATGCGTTCGCCTTTTTCGGCGCAGCTGTGTTGGCGTAAATGCAACACTTTGCCGCAAGCCTCTCTCGGCCGCGCCGAAAGACTGAAAAACGTCCGCCATGCTTTCGGCGTAAAACGCCGCTGCGACGGGCTTTCCATTGCCATCGTCGATGACGTGGCCACCAGCGGAGCCACCCTGTCAGCCCTGGCTGAAACGCTCAAAAAACAGGGTGCGAAACGGGTCGATGCGTGGGTGCTCGCCCGGGCTTTTTCCCCTAAAACTTGACCAAGATTTTGATTCTTTGGAACAATCCAGCCTGCCAACGATGTTCACTGTAGTTCTTTTTCAGCCGGAAATACCGCCCAACACGGGCAATGTGATTCGTTTATGTGCCAACACCGGCTGTGAGCTGCACCTGGTTAAACCCTTGGGCTTCCCTCTGGAAGACGCCAAGTTGCGACGCGCAGGACTCGACTATCACGAGTATGCCCGCGTCGTCGTCCATGAGGACTGGTCTGCCTGCCAACAGACGCTTCAGGGGCGACGGATATTCGCCGCAACCACCAAGGGCGCTACGCGCCATGACCAGATCGCTTTCCAACCTGGGGACGTTTTTTTGTTCGGTCCCGAATCCCGAGGCCTACCGCCAGAGGTGCTGGAGTCTTTCGCTCCAGACCACAGGATTCGCTTGCCGATGCGTCCCGAATCGAGAAGCCTCAACCTTTCCAACGCCGTCGCGATAACGGTGTTCGAAGCTTGGCGCCAGATCGGATTTGCGGGAGGAAGCTGACGCAGTTCACAGGTTGGCCCAACAGCATAAGGGAGGTCTATGCAACCTGTACTCCGATGGCTGTGGCTTTTATTCGTCAGTCTCGTGCTTGTGGCCTGTTCCACCGTGAAGACGGCCAGCGCCACCAGCCAGTCGACCTCGTCGACCAGTAAGAAGACCGCCAAGAACGGCGCTTATTTCCAGAATGATGGTCCTGCCGACCATATCCCGGTCAACCTGAATCTGGTGCCGGACGCCGTGCCGCAGGACGAGCCGCTGATCAAGGCGGCCAATCTGCCCTACTCGGCCCTGGGAATGAGCTTCCGTCCTGATACGCGCGAAAAGCCCTATCAAGCCACTGGCCGTGCCTCCTGGTACGGCAAGCAGTTTCATGGACGCAAAACGTCCTCTGGCGAAAAGTACGATATGTTCGCCATGACGGCGGCGCATCCGACTTTGCCTATCCCGAGCTATGCCCGGGTGACCAATCTGACCAACGGCAAGTCGGTAGTCGTCCGCATCAACGATCGCGGCCCGTTCCACAAGAGCCGCCTGATGGACTTGTCCTACGCCGCGGCCTACAAACTGGGCTTCGTCAAGCAGGGCAGCGCCAAGATCGCTGTAGAACGCGTCTGGCCGAGCGCTGGCGGCGAATATCTCGCCACCATGCCGGTCAATCGCGAACTGCGCGCTGGCGGCAGCCCCAAGTATTTGCAGCTGGGAGCCTTCTCCAAGCTGGCGAATGCCGAAGCGATGCTGCAAAAGACCTTGAGCGAGTTGGACGATCAATACGACTCCAAGCTCGGCATCGTCAACCAGCAAGGCGTCTACAAAGTCCGCCTTGGCCCCTTCCCTTCGGATGAGGCCGTGCGCGACGCCGCAGAGAACCTGCACGTAGAAACCGTGGTGACCAGCCTGTAAGGCTTGTATCAGCTGAACCGTATGGCGCGAAGGCGAAGGATGGCATCCTTCGCCTTTTTTATCGTCCGCGCGCCCGGCATGAAAAAGCCCCGAACTCGAAAAGTCCGGGGCAATGCCTGAAATGGGTCCAGGCCCCGCTCAGGGAGCCAAGCGGGAGGCACATCGCCTCCCGCTTAGTGATGTTCCCTGCCTCAAAGTTCCGGCGGCGGCTCCGCCTCCGGTCCGCCCTCGCCGCCCAGCGCGTCGAACCAGCCCTTGACCACGCCTTCCACCTCCTCGACGCCCGTCTTCTTGGAGCTGGAAAACATCTGCACGCTGATCCGGCCCGGATAGTCGGCCAACTCGCGCTTGACCAGAGCCAGCACCTTGTTCTGCTCTTGACGCGACAGCTTGTCGGCCTTGGACAAGAGGATGTGCACCGGCTGGCCGGTGGTGCGGAAGAAATCGAGCATCTTGCGATCCAGCTCCTTCAGCGGATGCCGGGCGTCCATAATAAGGAGCAGGCCGATCAGGCTGTCGCGGGTCTGCAGGTAACGACCCAGCAGCTCCACCCAGTGGGCGCGCACGGCTTCCGGCACTTCGGCGTAGCCGTAACCCGGCAGGTCCACCAGAAAACACTCGTCCCCCAGCTCGAAGAAGTTAATATGCTGGGTCCGTCCCGGCGTCTTGGAGACGTAAGCCAGCCGGGTGCGGTTGGCCAGCGTGTTGATGGCGCTGGACTTGCCGGCGTTGGAGCGCCCCACGAAGGCGACCTCGGCGCGGGTGGCCGGCAGGTCCTTCATGTGGTTGACAGTGGTATAAAATCTGGCGTTCTGAAAAATCGACATAGTAGTAAGGTTGAAATCAGTTGGTATAGAATAACAGGTTTGGAATTGCTACTTTTACAGATATTTAGGGCTTCACCCTAAAGGAGCGACCATGAGACGTAAGATGCTGTTGGCGATGGCAGCCGCAACCCTGGCTGGTAACGTGCTGGCTGCAGCCCCGCAAAAGGGTGACCCGGCAAAAGGCAAGCAGATCGTAGACACCGTCTGCGCAGCCTGCCATGGCGTGGACGGCAATAGCGTCGCCGCCGCCAACCCCTCGCTGGCCGGCCAAAGCCAGCATTATCTGTATAGCCAACTCAAGGCCTTCAAAAGCGGCGAGCGCAAGAACCCCACCATGTTCGGCATGACCGCCGCGCTGTCCGACGACGACATGCGCAACGTGGCCGCCTATTTCAGCCAGCAAAAGCCGAAGGAGCGCGAAGCCTCCGACAAGACGCAAATGGCGCTGGGCGCCAAGATTTACCGCGTCGGCAACCCCGCCACCCACGTGCCGGCCTGTATGTCCTGCCACGGGCCGTCGGGCAAGGGCCTGCCGGACATGTATCCGCGTCTGGGCAGCCAGCACGCCGCCTACGTCGCCAAGCAGCTGGCCGACTTCAAAGCCGGCGCCGACCGCAAGAATCCGACCATGGCCGACATCGCCAGCCGCATGACCGATGCCGAAATGAAAGCCGTGGCCGAATACATCTCCGGCTTGCGTTAAGCCGTGATTCCCTCACCGGCGCCGCGCGGGACGCGCGACGGCGCCCAAGACGGGCGCAGGCGCAACTTTGGCCTTCGAGCGTGCTCAAAAGGGGGGCTCTCAAGCGAGCTTCCCTTTTTATGTCCAGCCCCATGAAAACAAATAAACGCACCACCACCCGCTACGCGCTGTACGAGCTGCTAAGCTCGATGCGCTTCGCCATCGGCTTGCTCACCATCCTGGCGATCGCGTCCATCATCGGCACCGTTCTCAAGCAGAACGAGCCGTATCCCAACTACGCCTTCGAGTTCGGCCAGTTCTGGTTCCAGGCTTTCGAGCTCCTGGGCTTGTACGACGTCTACCACTCGGCATGGTTCCTCACCATCCTGGCCTTCCTGATGCTGTCCACCACACTGTGCATCGTGCGCAATGGTCCCGGCTTCATCAAGGAGATGAAAGGCTATCGGGAGAAAGCCACGGATAGTTCGCTGGCCGCGATGAGCCACAGCCACAGCTTCCCCGCCGACGCCTCCCGTCTGGAACAGGTCCGCCGCTACCTCGCGGCGCAGGGCTACCGCTTTCGCGAGCAGCCCCGCGACGACGGCGCGCTGATCGCCGCCAAGCGGGGCGTGGCCGGCAAGCTGGGCTATTTCTTCGCCCACATCGCGCTGGTGGTGATCTGCGTCGGCGGCCTGATCGACGGCAACCTGCCGCTCAAGCTCGGCGAACTGGTCGGCAAGGTGGTGCCGGAAACCCGCGACATCCCGCAAAGCCGGATTCCGGAGCAAAGCCGCCTCTCCACCGCCAACCTGGCCTTCCGCGGCAACATCACCATCGCCGAGAACAAGAGCGCCGACGTCACCTTCCTCAACGCCGGCACCGGCTACCTGGTGCAGGAGCTGCCCTTCATCGTCACGCTGAAGAAGTTCCACGTCGAATACTACAGCAACGGCATGCCCAAGCTGTTCGCCAGCGACATCGTGGTCACCAACAAGCAAAGCGGCAAAACCACCGAGGCCACGGTGCGGGTGAATCATCCGCTGATCGTGGACGGCGTGGCCATCTACCAGTCCAGCTTCGGCGACGGCGGCTCGCCGCTGCGCTTCAAGGCCTGGAACCTGGCGGCCCCGCAAGCCGCGCCGGTGGCCGTAGAGGGCGTGTCGATGAACAGCCAGCCCCTGCGCGCCAACGGCAAGGACTACATGCTGGAATTCGGCGAACTGCGCGTGTTCAACATCGAAAGCGCCGGCAAGCCGGCGGACGAGGGCGGCAAGACCATGTCGCAGCGCATGCAGGACGCGCGCGAGGTCAAGCACGCCAAGTCGGTGCAGAACCTCGGCCCGTCCATCAGCTTCAAGCTGCGCGACGCGCAAGGCCAGGCCGCGGAGTACATGCATTACATGGCCCCGATCCAGCAGGAGGGCGCGAGCTACCTGGTGGCCGGGGTGCGCAAGACCGTGGCCGAGCCCTTCCAGTACCTGCGTCTGCCCCTGGACGACGAGATGAGCGTCAACCGCTACATGCGCCTGCGCGCGGCGCTGCTCAATCCGGCGCTCTATGATGAAATCGCGCAGCGTTCGGCGCGGCAGGCGCGACAGGGCGGCGCGATCAGCCCGGCCATGGAGGCCCAGTTCGCCGCCAGCGTCAAATGGGTGCTGACCCGCTTCGCCGACGGCGGCTTCGAGGGCTTACAGAAATTCCTGGACGAGCGCGTGCCGGAAGACAAGCGCCAGGCGGTGGCCCAGACTTACATCAAGATCCTGCAAGGCGCGGTGATCGACGTGATGGCGGTGGCGGACCAGAAGGCCGGCCTCAAGCCGATGCAGCCCGACCGCGAGCACTACCGCTTCTTGCTGGACGGCCTGGTGGCCACCAGCGCGCTGAACGACTACGGCGCGCCGGTCTTCCTGCAACTGGACGGCTTCGACCAGGTGCAGGCGTCCGGCCTGCAACTGACCCGCTCGCCGGGCAAGAACCTGGTATATCTGGGCTCCTTGCTGCTGGTGATCGGCATCGTATTGATGTTCTACGTCCGCGAGCTGCGCCTGTGGGTGCGCGTCGGCGGCGGCCAGGCCCGGGTGGCGATGACTTCCAACCGCCACAATCGCGATCTGGACAAGGATTTCGCGCGTCATGTCGACGCCATTCAACAGCTGCTACGAGGGACATGATGGAACTTGCACACGCTTTTGACCATATACCGTTGCACAAGCGCCTGCGCTTGGGCGACTGGCTGTACGCGCTGCTGCTGCTCGCGGCCGCCGGCTACAGCTTCGCGCTGTACAACCACTACATGGACGTCTACGAACAGGGCATCCTGGCCGGCTCCGCCGTCGGCCTGATCGCGCTGGGCTGGTTCTGGAAGCCGTTCCGCTGGTATCTGCCGCTGGTCGGCGCGACGGCGCTGGCCGGCATCATGCTCTACCAGCACGATCTGGCCCGCGGCCAGAGCGTCTTCTGGCTCAAGTACCTGCTCTCCAGCCAGTCGGCCATCATGTGGATGTGCACGCTGTTCTTCCTGGCCACCGTCGTCTACTGGGCCGGCCTGCTGTCGCGTTCGACGCAGCTTGGCCGCATGGGCCGCGGGCTGACCTGGGCCGCCGCCGCGATGGGCATGGCCGGCCTTCTGGTGCGCTGGTACGAAAGCTACCTGATCGCGCCCGACGTCGGCCACATCCCGGTGTCCAACCTCTACGAGGTGTTCGTGCTGTTCGCGCTGATCACCGCGCTGATGTACCTGTACTACGAAGCCCGCTTCGCCGTCCACCAGATGGGGGCGTTCGTGCTGCTGGTGATCAGCGCCGCCGTCGGCTTCATCCTGTGGTACACCTTCGACCGCCAGGCCCACGAGATCCAGCCGCTGATTCCGGCGCTGCAATCCTGGTGGATCAAGATCCACGTGCCGGCCAACTTCGTCGGCTACGGCGCCTTCGCCATGGCCGCCATGCTGGGCATCGCCGAACTGATGGCGCTGAAAGGCTGGCTCAAGGGCAAGCTGCCGCCGCCGGAAGTGCTGGACGAGGTGATGTACAAGGCGATTTCGGTGGGCTTCCTGTTCTTCACCATCGCCACCATCCTCGGCGCGATGTGGGCGGCCGACGCCTGGGGAGGCTACTGGAGCTGGGACCCGAAGGAAACCTGGGCGCTGATCGTCTGGCTCAATTACGCCGCCTGGCTGCACATCCGGCTGGTGAAGGGCTGGAGGGGCGCGCCGCTGGCGTGGTGGGCGGTGATCGGCCTGTTCGTCACCAGCTTCGCCTTCCTCGGCGTCAACATGTTCCTGTCCGGCCTGCACTCCTACGGCGGACTGTAGCCCGGCGCTTTGGCTGGAACGCCCCGCCCGCGCGGGGCGTTTTTGTTTGGGCAACCGGGACGCTTTTGTTATCCTTGGTGCCGTTTATCGTTTTTTTACTGGCAAGGAACCTCTCTCTCCATCATGGACTTATCGTGGCTGTCTGATCCCGCCGCCTGGCTTGGCCTGCTGACGCTGATCATCCTCGAGATCGTGCTCGGCATCGACAACCTGATTTTCGTGGCCATCCTGGCCGACAAACTGCCCCCGGAACAGCGCGACCGCGCCCGCATCACCGGCCTGTCGCTGGCGCTGGTCATGCGCCTGATCCTGCTGGCCAGCATTTCCTGGCTGGTCACCCTCACCACCCCGCTGTTCTCGGTCATGGGCGTCAGCTTCGCCGGCCGCGACCTGATCATGCTGGGCGGCGGCGTCTTCCTGCTGTTCAAGGCCACCACCGAGCTGCACGAGCGGCTGGAAGGCGTGGAGCACGTCAAGGGCAGCGGCCAGCGCGCCTACGCCGCCTTCGCCACCGTGGTGGCGCAAATCCTGGTGCTGGACGCGGTGTTCTCCATCGACTCCGTCATCACCGCCATCGGCATGTCCGAACACCTGCCGGTGATGATGCTGGCCGTCATCATCGCCATGATCCTGATGATCGCCGCCAGCAAGCCGCTGACCGCCTTCGTCAACGCCCACCCCACCGTGGTGATGCTGTGCCTGGGCTTCCTGCTGATGATAGGCTTCAGTCTGGTGGCGGAAGGCTTCGGCTTCCACATTCCCAAGGGCTACCTGTACGCCGCCATCGGCTTCTCGGTGCTGATCGAAGCCTTCAACCAGGTGTCGCAGGCCAACCGCATCCGTTACCTCAATCGCAGCCAGAGCTTCCGCGAGCGCACCGCCAACGCCGTGCTCAACCTGATGGGCAGCCGCCTGAACGACGCGCCTCACGCCGAGGCCAAGCCTGAAGCCGGCCAGCTGCCGGCCGACGAGCAGCCCTTCGCCCACAACGAGCGGGCGATGATACACAGCGTGCTGACCCTGGCCGAACGGCCGATCCGCGTCATCGCCACCCCGCGCGCCGACGTGCATCGCCTGGATCTCAGCCAGCCGGAGGCCGCCCAGCGCCAGGCGCTGCGCGACAGCCCCTACTCGCGGCTGGTGGTGATCCGCGACGGCAGCATCGACGAGCCGCTGGGCGTGGTGGCCCGCAAGGACCTGCTGGCGCAACTGCTGGACGGCGGCGAGCTCGACATCGACGCCGCGCTGCGCCAGCCGCTGGTGCTGCCGGAAACCGTCACCGTGCTCAAGGCGCTGGAAAGCTTCCGCCAGCACGCCGCCGACATGGCCTTCGTGGTCAACGAGTTCGGCAGCCTGGAGGGCATCGTCACCCAGAAGGACTTGATGGAAGCCATCGCCGGCGAATTCCCGGAAGAGTTCGAACGCCATGAGCTGCCAGCCATCGTCGCCAATCCGAACGGCAGCTACGATGTGGAAGGCAGCCTGGAGCTGGTGACGCTGGAGCAATACCTGACGCTGGGCGATTTCGAGGACGAGGACTTCCACACCGTCGCCGGCCTCTTGATGGACTGCCTGGAACGCATCCCGCGCGAGGGCGACGAGGTGACGGTGGGCGAGTGGAAGCTGCGCGTCACCGCCCAGAAAGGCAACCGCACCGAGCGGGTGCTGATCCGTCCGCAGGACGAAGGCTTTGACGCCTCCATCTGAGGCCGAGGCGGGCCGGACGCCAGTCCGGCCCTGGTTTCTCTACGTGCTGCGCTGCGCAAGCGGCGCGCTCTACACCGGCGTCAGCACCGACGTGGCGCGCCGCTACGCCGCCCACCAGGCAGGCAAGGGCGCGCGCTACACCCGCCTCAACCCGCCCATCGCCATCGCCATGGTTGTGGAATACCCCGATCGCTCCGCCGCGCTCAAGGCGGAATACGCCTTCAAGCAGCTCCCCGCCGCCGCCAAGCGCGCCTTCCTCGCCGCTCACGCCAGCCCGCCGTAAGCCCTTGTTTCGCCTTGACTTGACGCGAAAACATGAAGAGCTATGTCGCTCTCCGCCTGTACAAATATGTACATATATCTGCGCGCATGCCGACGGCGCATCCGGGACTAGGATGAGTGCAGGTAAAGCCTTGCCTGCCCCTCATGGAGAAATCAAGATGACAACGCTCGCTCGCCACACCCTCCTCTGCTGCAGCCTGTTCGCCCTGTGCGGCGCCCTGCTCAGCGCCCCGGCCCGCGCCGACGAAACCCAATGGCAAAAGGACCACCCCCGCCGCGAAGAAGTCAACAAGCGCCTGGAGAACCAGAACAAGCGCATCAGGCGGGAAGAGAAGAACGGCAAGATCAGCAAGGCCGAAGCGCGCAAGCTGCGCCGGGAAGACAAGAACATCCGCCAGCAGGAACACGACATGGCCAAACTGGATAACGGCCATATCACCAAGCAGGAACAGAAAACGCTGAACCAGGAAGAAAACCAGGTCAGCCAGCAGATCAAGAACGGCAACTAAGCGCCAGAGGCCGCAAAAAAACCGGCAGCCGCGGCTGCCGGTTTTTCTAGGGAGGCGTGTACTGAATTTTGTGTAAACGGACATTTGACAGGAAACTGCCACCTAGTCTGGAGACACAATGAGCTCGAAGAAACACGACGTACCTGACGCACTACTGGACAGCTTGCTGGCTGATTACCAGAAGTCCGAAGACCTCATCGGCGAGAACGGCTTGCTCAAAAAGCTCACCAAGCTGCTGACCGAGAAAGCGCTGGATGCCGAGATGGCCGCACACCTCGGCCACAGCAAGCACGAGCCGGTGCTCAATCCAGCCGGCAACACCCGGAACGGCAAGAGCCGCAAGATCCTCAAGGGCGAGTTCGGCGAATTACCTATCGAGGTACCACACGACCGCCAGGGTACCCGCCGGAGATCAGGCAAGTGATCTACACCACCAACGCCATCGAGTCAGTGAATATGAGCCTGCGAAAGCTGACCAAGAATCGGGGCTCGTTCCCGAGTGATGAGGCGTTGCTGAAACTGTTCTACCTGGCGCTGAGAAACATCAGCCAGAGGTGGACCATGCCGATCCGGAATTGGAAGGCAGCGCTGACTCGCTTTACCATTCAGTTTGAGGAACGCATTCCACGGACGTAACCCAAGCCCCGTTTATACAAAAATTCGGACAAGCCCTCAGCCGGCTTCCGCCACGGCGCGGACGCAACAACGCCGCGGCCGAAGCCGCGGCGTTGACTCGCTTCCCTGATCGCTCAGAGCCTGTTTACGACCTCGCGAGCAAGGACGAGACAAGACGAAAACGGCTGAGAAAGCGGAATGTACGCACGGCATATGAGCACTTCGAAGGTGTACTCACCGTGTAACGCCCCACAACGCGCAGCAGATCGTGAACAGGTTCTCAGAACGACAAAGTGCCAGACAGCAGCAAGGTCCGCGGCGCGCCCAGGCCGCCGGACAAGCCGCTGCCGTCGCCGCCGCTCCACGACCCTACCCAGTAAGCTCGGTTGGCGACGTTCTGCACCGTCGCGCGCAGGGTGATTTCCTTGGCCGCCACTTTGGTGGTGTAACGCGCGCCCAGGTCAAACAGGGTGTAGGACGGCAAGGATAGTTGGTTGTTGTCGCGGACAAAGCGCTCGCCCACGTACTGGGCGTTGCCGGTGGCGGTCAGGCCCGGTAGAACGGCGATATCGTATTCCACGCCCAGCTTGGCCATCACCTTGGGCACGCCGGTGGCCTGCTTGCCCAGATGGGCCGGGTCCAGCGCCTTGGTCAGCTCGGCCTTGGTGTAGGACGCGCCGCCCATCAGGCGCAGGCCGCGGCTGGCCTCGCCCCAGAAGCTCCACTCCAAACCTCGGTTGCGCTGCTCGCCGTACACGCCAAAGACATTGCTGTCCGGGCTGGTGTAAGCGCTGGGCCTGGCGATCTGGAACAGGCTCAGGTTATGGGTGAGGCCGCCCCAATCCAGCTTGGCGCCCAGTTCGTACTGCTCGGTCTGATACGGCTGCAGGCTTTCGCCGGCGTTATTGGCCGTGTCCGGCGCCACGCCGCCCTGGTTCAGACCCTGGATGTAGTTGCCGTAAACCGAAAGCTGGTCCGATAGCTTGACCAGCAAGGCAGTGGCCGGGGACCAGCGGCTTTGGTCGTAGTTGGAGGTTTGCGCGCCGGCGGCGTTGTTGTTGCTGCTCTGCACATTCTGACGCCGCGTGCCCACCGTCCACTGCACCTTGCCGTCCATGAAGGAGAGGGTGTCCACCAGGGCGATGCTGCCCAGCTTGTCCTCAACGCTCCTGCTCATATACCGGAACGTCGGCTTGGGCCCGAAGGACGGCGCATAGTAATTGGTGGTGAAGCTTGGGCCCATTCCATCACGGTAGCTGCGCTCGGAGGTGAAGTGCGTGGCTGCCAGCGACCACTTATGCTGAATCTTGCCGGTGTCGAAATGACCGCGCACGCCTGCCTCGCCGGATTTCTGCGTACCCTCGTTCACCAGGCGGTACACGCCCCCGCTGAGGTCGCCGGCGTTGTTGAGCAGGGTGTCGCGCGTGATCATGGCATCGAAGTCCGCCTTGCGATGGCCATAAGCGCCGTACAGGGTCAGCGCGTCGCTCAGCTCGTACTCCCCGCGCAGCACGGCCACCTGGGTGGTGTTGGTATTGGTAGCCCAATCCGGCGCAAACTGGTAATCGCCCTTCTTGGGCGTGGGCACTTGGGTCACTCCCGGGGCGATGGAGAAGATGCCGAAGTAGTTGATGCCGTCCATCTTCTCGCGCTGGCGGTAGAGGTCCAGCGAGACGCGGGCACGCTCTCCGCGCCAGTCCAGGCCCAGCGAGACCAGGTTCATGCCCTGTTTCTGCTTGTCCACCGCGGTGTCGCCGTTGCGGTAAACGCCGTTGAAACGCACGCCCCATTGCTGCTTGTCGCCAAAGCGCCGGCCCACATCCACGTGCACGCCGGGCATATTGTCGGATTCATAAGTCGCGGAGATGGAAGTCAGCGGCGTGTTACCCGCGCGCTTGGGCACGATGTTGACGCTGCCGCCTAGGCTGCCTTCCGGCGGCATGCCGTTGAGCAGGGTGGACGGCCCCTTGAGCACTTCCACCCGCGCCGCCATTTCGGTGGAGCCGCGCAGATTGGGCGCCATGCCGATCAGACCGTTGAAGGTGATGTCGTTGGCGGAGGTGGGGAAGCCGCGGATATTGAATTTCTCGAGGATGGTGCCCTTGCTGGCCACGTGGACAGAGGGATCGGCGGCGCCGATCAGCGCGCCTATCTCGCGCGCTTGCTGATTGGCCACATAGTCTTCGGTGTAGCTGATGGTGCTAAACGGCGTGTCCATCACGTCCAGATTGCCCAGTACGCCCACTCGGCTATCGGTGGCCAACTGGCCGCCGGCGTAGACGCGACGGCCTTGCACCACCACCGGTTCCAGCCGTTCCGGCGCGCCGTTGCCGGCCTTGGCCGGCACGGCGTCCGTACCTTGCGCAAGCGCCGCCGGCACCACTGCCATGCCGCCAAGGCCCACTAACAGGGCCAGGCGGGTGGCGGAGAGAAGTTTATTCAGCGGGAAGGCGGATTGTGGCGCGAGTCGGCGTGTAGTTGATATGAGGGCGGCCGACCGTTTCTGACTCAACATCCAAGTTCCTTTCTACGTGAGGAGATTGTTTCACTTCACTATGTATTCCGAAGCAAAGTGAGAAATCCTCAAATAGAAATGAAAATCATTTTTATAGCACATCGCCAAGACACCCGCGCCACGCCAAGTTTAACTACGGTAACCCTTGATCACCTCATCCCCAATCCGGTTCAGGCAGCTCAGGCTGGCCGTGCACAGATACCAGGTTTCGGCGTCGGCAAAGATCACCTTGCCCTTGCGCCAGGCCTTGGTCTGCCGCAGCAGCGGGTTGTCCAGGGTTTTCAGATTCAAGGCCGGACGCCGCTCCATTACCGCGGTGCGGTCTATCACGTAAAGGATGTCCGGGTCCGCCTGCAGGATGAATTCATTGGAGATGGGCTGGCCGTGCAGGCCGCTGCTGGTTTCGTTGCTGGCCGGTTTCACCCCCAGGGTGTCGAAGATGTAACCGTAGCGCGAACGCACGCCGTAGGAGGTAAAGGCCCCGTTGTTGTGCAGCACGATCAACGCCTTTTCCGGACGGCCGGCTGTCACCTCGCGCACCTGCTTTATCTTGGCGTCGATCTCGCCGGCTTTCTCACGCGCCAGCGCCTCCTTGCCCAAAATCCGGCCCAGGGTCAGCAGATGCTCCTTGGCCGTGTCCAGAGTATGGCCGGGACGGTTGTTGAGGTCGATGTCGTAATGCAGCGTCGGCGCGATGCGGCTCAGCTCCGGGTAGCTTTGCGCTTGCAGCGGGGAGATCAGGATCAGGTCCGGCTTGAGGGCGTGCAGCCGCTCCAGATTGGGCTGGATGGTGGTGCCCACGTCCATCACTTTGGGGTCCTGCTCGTACTTCTTCAGAAAGCCAGCCACGTAATCTTTGGAGATGCCCGCCACCGGCGCGCCAAGCTGATCCAGTGCGTCCAGCTCGCTCATATCGAAAGCCACCACCCGCTCCGGCCGCTTGTTGATCTGCGTGGTGCCCAATTCGTGCTTGACAGTGACCGGGGCGTAGGCGGCCTGGGCCGTCGGCGCGGCGGCCGTTTCGGATGTCGCTTGACGGGCGTGGCAGCCCAGCAGGCCTCCGGCCACGGCCAGCGCCAGCAGGGCCGCGCGCGCGCGCGGCTTCTTATCGTTGCTCATACGGGTTCTCCAGTGGGGGTAGGGTTGAAGTAATTACAGACGAAGCCGCGCTCGCTGGGCAGGATGTCCACGGCCAGGCCGTAGAGGTCGCGCAACCGCGCCTGGGTGACCACCTCCGCCACCGAGCCGCAGCCGTGCACGGCGCCCGCCTTCATGGCGACGATGTGGTCCGAGTAATTGGCCGCGAAGTTAATGTCGTGCACCACCAGGATCACGGTGCGGCCTTGTTCCTCGCTCAGCCGGCGTATGGCCTGCATGATGTGCACCGCGTGCTTCATGTCCAGGTTGTTGAGCGGCTCGTCCAGCAGCAGATAATCGGACTGCTGGGCGATGCACATCGCCAAAAAAGCCATCTGCCGCTGGCCGCCGCTAAGCTCGTCCAGATAACGGACGCGCAGCGGTTCCAGCTCTAGGAAGGCCAGCGCCTCGTCCACCGCGCGACGGTCGTCCCGGCTCAGCAGGCCCTGGCTGTAGGGAAAGCGGCCGAAGCCCACCAGCTCCTCCACCGTCAGGCGCAGGCCGATATTGGGGTGCTGACGCAGCGTGGCCACGCGCTTGGCGTAACTGCGCAGCGGGATCCGCTCTATCTCCTCCCCGTCGATCAGGATGCGTCCGGCGCTGGGCTTCAACAGCCGGGCGATGGACATCAGCAGCGTGCTCTTGCCGGCCCCGTTGGGGCCGATCAGCGAGGTGACTTGCCGGTAGGGAAAACTGAGATTGACGTCGCGCAGCACCTGTTTGTCGCCATAGGCCTTGTAGACGTGCTCAAGCGTGATCATGCATGTCCTCTGCTACGCACCATCAGCGCCAGGAAATAGGCGCCGCACACCAGGTTGACCAGGATGCTGACGGTGGTTTTGTAATTGAACAGCTGCTCCACTAGCAGTTGGGCAGCAATAAAAATGGCGATGGCGATGGCGCAGGCCATAGGCAGCGTGACCCGGTGCCGGAAAGTCCGCGCCAGCGCGTAAGTGATGTTGGCAACGAAGACACCCATGAAGGCGGTGGGCCCCACCAGGCTGGTGGACACCGCCGCCAGCACCGCAATCAGCGCCAGCTGCATGCGCACATTGCCGGGGTAATCCACGCCCAGGGAGATCGCCTGCTCGCGCCCCAGCAGCAGCACGTCCAGCACAGCCAACCGCCAGCTCACCAGCCAGGCCGCGGCCGCGGTCAGCAGCGCGGCGAACAGCAGCGCCCCTGGCTGAACCCGACTGAAGGAGGCGTAGCTGAAGCCTTGCAGAATGGCGAACTCGCCCGGGCTGGTCTTGAGCTGGATGAACTGGGTAAAAGTGCCCAGTACCATGGTTAGCACCAAGCCGGTCAGCAGCAGCAGATAGAGATCATTGCGCTCCTTGCGGAACAGCGCGCGGTGTATGGCCCAGGAATAAGCCAGCATCACCGCAATAGACAGCAGTGCGTTGCCGTGGCGGCCCAGCAGCGCCAGGCTGTGCGCGCCCAGCGCCATCACCAGCAGGGACTGCAGCAGCAGGTAGATCGCCTCGTAGCCCATGATGGCCGGGGTGAGGATACGGTTGCCGGTCAGCGTCTGAAAGATGAGCGCGGACACGGCGATGCAGACCCCGGCCACCACCATCGCCGCCAGGCGGATCAGCCGGTTGGGAATCACATAATCGAAATCCAAGCCGGAGCCCAGCAGCAGGAACACGAGCGCCAGCGCCGCCGCCAGCGCCCAGACGCCGCGGCGGATCAGGGCATCCCTCATTGGTGCTTCCATAGAATCATCATCAGGAACAGGACGCCGCCCACGCTGCCCGCGGTCAGGCCGATGGGCACTTCAAACGGGTAGATCAGCAGGCGGCCCATGATGTCGCAAACCAACATCAACAAGGCACCGCAGGCGGCGACGATGGGCAGCGTGCGCTGCAGGTTCTCGCCCCAACGCAGCGCCACCAGATTGGGAATGACAAGGCCGACGAAGGGAATCGCGCCCACTGTGATAACGGTGGCGGCCACCGTCACCGCCACCAGCATCAGGCCTAGCGCCGCGGTGGCCGCGTAGCTCAGGCCCAGGCTGACGGCCATCTCCTCGCCCATGCCCAGCACGGTGAAGCGGTGAGCGTAGCAATAAGCCAGCGCGACGATGGGCAGGATCAGGTAGACGATCTCGTAATTGCCTTCGACGATCTTAGAAAAATCGCCTAGCAGCCAGCCCTGCATGCTTTGCAGGATGTTGTAGCGGTAGGCGTAGAACTCGGCCACGGCGCTGAGCACACTGCCGTACATCAACCCTATCACCGGCACCAGCACGGTGTTCTTGAACTGGATGCGGCGGATGATGGCGATGAAGACCAGGCTGGACGCAAAGCAGAAAGCCAGCGCAAACAGCATCCGTCCCAGGTTGCCGGCCTCAGGGACCAGGCTCAGCCCCACCAGAATGCCCAGCTTGGCCGCGTCCAGCCCGCCTGAGGTGGCCGGCTCCACAAAACGGTTGCGCACGATCTGCTGCAAAATCACCCCGCACACCGACAGCCCCACCCCCACCAGCAGCAAGGCCGCCAAGCGTGGCAACCGGCTGGCGGTGAGGGTCAGCCAACTGTCGTCGGACAGGGCCAGTGGCCCGATCCAGGCCATCTGCTTGGCCCCCACCATCAGGGACAGGCCGCTGCAAGCCAAGAGCAGCAGCGGCAAGGCAAGTCGTTTCAAGACACGGCCTCTGCGACGGGTGCCGCGGTGATGCGCCAGCCCTTGGCGCTTCTGCGCTGCTCCAGGAAATGAGCGTAGAGGCCGGAGCGCGCGCGCAGCTCGACATGGCTGCCTTGCTCGCGCACCTTGCCGTCCTCCAATACCACGATCTGGTCCGCCATCTCCACCGTGGACAGCTGGTGGGCGATGACGATCAGGGTGCGTTTGCCGCGCAGCCGCGCCAGCGCCTGGGCGATGGCGGCCTGGTTCTCGGTGTCCAGCGCCGCCGTGGCTTCGTCCACCAGCAGGATGGGCGCGTCCTTGATCAGCGCGCGCGCAATGGAGATGCGCTGGCGCTCGCCGCCGGACAAACGCGCGCCGCCCTCGCCCACCGGGGTATCCAGGCCCTGCGGCAGCCGCTCAATGATTTCCTCCACCCCGGCCAGCCGGGCCGCCGCCAACACTTCGGCATCGCTGGCGTCCGGCTTGCCGATGCGGATGTTGTCGCCGATGCTGCCCTGGAACAGATAGGCGTCCTGGAAGATCTGGCTGATCTGGCCGGCCAGCCGCTCGCTGGACAGATCGCGGACATCCACGCCGCCCACCTTCACCTCGCCCCGGTCCACATCGAAGAAACGAGCGATCAAGCGCAGCACCGTGGTTTTGCCGGAGCCGGACGCGCCCACCAGCGCGGTCATGCTGCCCGGCGCTATGCGCAGGTTGAGCCCGTCCAGCACCGGCGCCTGTTCCGGCCCGTAGCAGAAGCTCACCCGGTTCAGCTCCACCGAGGCGTCCGCCGGCACGCCGGAACGGGCCGGTTCCGCCATGGACGCCACCTCAAACAGCTTAGCCACCGCCTGCAACTGGCCGCGCGCGCCGCGCAATACCTCGCTGTAACCGGCCACGTCCAACAGCGGGTCGATGAAGCGGCTCATCAGCATCAGCGCCACCAGCGCCGGAATCACCGTGGCCGGGGTCAGGCCCAGGCCGGCGTGGTCGTCCAGCCACAAGGCGGCCACCAGCAACAGCGCCGCGAAGCTGGCCTGCACCGCCCACACATTGAGCACCGAGGACAGCGCCGACAACCGGATCAAATGCCGGCCGGATTGCTGCTGCTGGGCGATGGCATGCTCCAGAAAACGCGTGCCGCCGCTTTCGCCGTTAAAGGCGCGCAGCACCGATTGGGCCTGCGCGAACTCCACCATGCGCTGGCTGCTCTGAGCCGTGCTTTGTTGGTAAGCCTGGTCCGCGCGCTGGCTCAGTCGCGCGGTCAGCGCAAACACCAGCAACAGGCAAGGCAGGCTGGCCAGCCCCACCCAGCCCATCAACGGATTGACGGCGAACAACGCGCCCAGCACCACCACCGGCGTCACCACGCCGACAAACAACGGGGTGAACACATGGGCCGGCAGCTGGGCCATTTCCATCATGCCCTGAGTGGCGATGTGGTTGAGCCGGGCGGTGTTGCCCGCGCTGAACCAACCCACCGGCAGGCTGCCCACATGCTCGGCCAGCCGGTGGCGCCCGCCTTGCAGCACGGCGATGCCGACGGCGATGCCGGCTTTTTCCACCTTGCGCCGCAGGCCCCAGCACAGCGCCACGCCCAGCGCCTGCGCCGCCAGCCACATGCCGGCCGCGCGCGCCTCGCCGGCCAGCAAATGGCTAAGCACCGGCGCCAGCAGCACAATGGTCACGCCGCACAGCAGGCTGTAAATCAAGGCCAGCCACGCGTAACGGCGCAATTTGACCGCATCGTCACCCAGCAGCCGAATAAAAGTTTTCAACATTGCGGCACCCATCCTTCCTCTACCTCCTCGGTCTTGCCATAATGGCCCTGCGCCCACAACCGCGCGTAGCAGCCGCCCTGCGCCAGCAGCTCTTGATGGCGGCCGCGCTCAATCAGCCGGCCCTTGTCCACCACCAGGATCTGATCCGCCTGCATCACCGTATCCAGCCGGTGGGCGATCACCACCAGGGTGCGACCGCAGGCGAAGGAAGACAGCGCCTGCTGCAGCTTCACCTCGTTTTCCGCGTCGGCCGCCGCCGTCGCCTCGTCCAGCACCAGCACCGGCGGGTCCAGCAACACCGCGCGGGCAATGCTCAGCCGCTGGGCCTCGCCGCCGGAGAACTGCACGTCCTCGCCGATCACCGAGTCATAGCCACGCGGCAGGCTGAGAATGCGTTCGTGGATATTGGCGGTGCGCGCGGCCTCTTCGATCTCCGCCTGGCTGGCCGAGGGCCGGCCCAGCGCGATGTTGTCGCGCACGCTGGCGTGAATCAGGCGCACGTCCTGCAGGACGAAGCCGATGCGCCGGTACAACTCCGCGCTGTCCAACTGCCGCAAATCCACGCCGCCCAAGGTGATGCGCCCGGCGCTGGGGTCGAAGAAGCGCAGCAGCAGCCGCGCCAGCGTGGACTTGCCGGCACCGGAGGGGCCGACGATGGCCGTCACCGTGCCGGGAGCCAGCGTGAAATCGATGCCGGACAACACCGGCTCTTGCTCGGAATAAGCGTAACTCAGCCCTTCCACGCGGATTTCGGCGTCGGCCGGCCGCGCCGCGCCGGCGGCGGTTTCCAGCACCGGAGTCTGCAGCAGCGCGTGCACGCGCTGGGCCGCGCCGGTGGCGTGGTTAAGGTCATGAGTGATGTAGCTCAGCATCAAGAGCGGCGAGCTCAGCCCCGGCGCCACCAGGGCGAAGGGCAAGACGTCCACCGGGGCGATCCAGCCCAGGCCCACCATCAGCGCGCCAAAAGCCAGCACCACGCCCAGCACCGACACCGGCGCGATGATGGCGTTGGCGTTGGCCATTGCGCTGACCAGCGGCCGGGTGAAATCCGTGAAAGCGCTGGCGAAGGCGTCTATCGCCGCGCGGTAGCTGCCGTGCGCCTTGTGCTGCGCACCAAAGGCCTTCACCACCGGAATGCCGTTGACGAACTCCACCACCGCGTTGTTGATGCGCGCCATGCCCGCGCCAAAGCTCTCCATATTGGCCGCGCTGGCCTTGTGCGCCCGCGCGAAAAACAGGAAGAACAGCGGGAAGGGCAGCAGCGAGGCGATGGCCATGCGCCAATCCATCGCAAACATGTAGACGATGGACGCCAGCACCGCGCCCACGCTGCGCCCCAGCGTAGTGTAGAAATGGGCGGTCAGGCTGTGCAGGATGCCGATATCGTCGTGCATCGCCTGCTTGACCTCGCCCGAGGCGCGGCTGGTGAACCAGCCCAGCGGCACCTTGGCCAGCCGACGGGTAATGGCCAGGCGCAGCAGGCCGGTGATGCGGTTGTCCGCCAGGTGGGCCACCACATCGCCGGCCAGGATCAGCGTCATGCCAGCAAACAGGCAGAGCAGGCTCAGGCCCACCACCCGCCACAAGTCATCGCCGCCCAGCGCTGCCGCGCCCTGGCCCAGTGCCAGCTGCGCGATATGGGCGACGCCGGCCAGCGGCACCAGGCTCAGCATGGCACCCAGCCCCGCCAGCAGGCCGGCGGCGATCAGACGGCCGCGTATCGGCGCCAACACGCGGGCGATAGGCCCGGCGGCGGCAGCCTCTCCCAAAACCTCTTCCTCAACACTCATGACAACTCCTCTACAACACGGATTAATGGTTGTTGCTTGCACGCGCCCGGCCCCAGGCCGGCCTCTACACTGCGCCGGCAGGCTTGCAGGCCCAGCGCAACGTACTTCTCTACCGAAGACACCGACACCTGAAGCTCCGCGGCGATATCGCCGTAGCTCATGCCGTTGAGCCGAGACAGCAGCAGCGCCTGGCGCACCTTGAACGACTTGCCCATCAGCGCCAGGTCCACCCCCTTGATCTCCTCCTTCACCAGCGCGCGCGCCTCTTCCGACTCCGCGCGCGGCTCCGGCTGCTGGGCCTGGCTTTCCAGATAGCTGGCCTCCAAGCGGCGGCGGCGCAGCAAATCAATCACCTTGCCTTTGGCGATCTGCGCCAAGTGGCAACGGGATTCATCCGCCGGCGGAATCCGCCCTTTCTGAATGAGGTGCAGGTAAATGTCGTGAGCCAGATCCGTCGCATCGTTTGGATTGCCCAACTTGCGCTGCAGCAAACCGCACAGCCAGCCGTGGTGATCCAGGTACAAGCTCTGCAGTTGCGACTGAAAAGTGATCGGGCCATTGTCCACGCCCCTCTCCTTTTCACTTGAATTTGCAAATGATAATCATTTTTATTATTATCATCGGCATTGTCAATACGTCATACACAACGCAAACAAAAAATGTCTTTTGCATTAATTATGCCAAAAAGCCAGCTTATGGCCGCTAGACATGACGTATAAGCGCCCCCTCAGCCCGATGGGGCCATGACTGAAACGGCCGGAATCCCGTTGCCGTCCATGCCGTAAACATCTCATCGCAAGAACCCGCCGCACCCACTCCCAGGGCAGTCATCTCCCGACGACGCCCTAGAGAACAGGCGACCATCAAGCAACTCCAGTCGCCGCCCGCAACGATTATTGGCGGTTGAATTCCAGAAGGAGACTACCCTTGTCGCACCCCCACCCCGACATCCCGTCGCAGCGCCTGTCCCTGAGCCTTCACGAAGAACAATGCTGGCTATTGCAGCAGCAGCACCCGGAACGCCTGAGCCGCCATGTCGACGCCTGGCGGCTGGACCCGCAGACGGACCTCGCCCTGCTCACCCTGGCGCTGCAACAGCTGATCCAGGCCCGGCCGGAGCTGAACGCCCGTTACGAGTTCAGCGACGATGGCGATCTGTGCAAATCCCACGTGGACGGCTGGCACCCTTGCATCGCCTTTCCCCGTATGAAGGAAGCCGAACTGGCCGACCGCCTGCAGGCGCTGCGCGCGGCGCCTTGGGACGCGGCAACGCAGCCGCCGTTCCAGGCCCTGATCATCCATACTGAGCACAGCGCCGTGCTGGCCTTGAGCCTGCACCCCATCCTGGACCCCGCCCAGCCGTTCAACGCTTTGGCGGACGCGCTGACCCAGGGTTATCAGCAACTGGAGCCCACGCGCCGGCCGCTGACCCTGACGCCGCTAGAGGCCGGCGAAACCGCTAATCGCCCGCCGGCGGCCGGCCAGCCCGCAGCCGATGGCGTGGACGCGGTCGCCGCCGTCATCCTGGGCGAACTGCGCGCCGTGCTGGCCGAACCCGGCATGAAGCCGTACGACAACTTCTTCGATTTCGGCGGCCATTCCCTGCTGGCCACCCGCATCATCGGCACCCTGCAAAGCAAGCACGGCATTCAGATCCGCTTCAACGACTTCTTTGAAGCCCCCACCGCCGCCGCGCTGGCCGCCCGCGCCACCGTCAGCGAACAAGGCTGCCAGGCCGCGCCGTCCGGCGAAGTCCGCCAAGCCCCGCTGGCGCTGGCGCAGGCCTCGCTGTGGCGCGCCTACGCCGCCTACGACTTCGGCACCATCTTCAACCTGCCTTTCGCGCTGGATTTCCTGGACCCGGTGGACGAAAACCTGTTCCGCCTGGCCTTCACGGACTTGCTGGAACGCCATGCCAGCCTGCGCACCACCTTCCATGAAGAAGACGGCGCCGCGCTCCAGCGCATCGTGCCGCTGACGGAAATCGGCGGGTACAAGTGGTTCTGGAGCAGCGCGGAGAGCGAAGGACTGACGCTGGCCGACGAAGCCGCCCACCGCTTCGACCTGAGCCGCGAACTGCCGCTGCGGATACGCTTCCTGCGCCACCCGGCCACCGGCCGCCAAACCTTGTCCTTCTTGGTGCACCACATGGCAATCGACGAATGGTCGCTGAATGTGATGATGGACGAGCTGGCGCTGGCCTATCGCGCCCGCGCCGCCGGACAGGCGCCGCGATGGTCCGCCCCGGCGCCCTCCTTCCACGCCTTCGCGCTGGAACAACAGAGCCAGGGCGTCAACCCGCGCCACATGGACTACTGGACCTCGATGTTGCGCGGCGCCACGCCAGGCCTGCGCCTGCCGGACCCGACCGCGTCGGCCGCCGCGCCCAACCAGCCCGCCGGCTTCAAAGCCAAATGGCTGGAGTTCAAGCCCGAGCCGGGCGCGCTGGAAGCCATCACATCCTTCGCCAAGCGTCACAATTCCTCACTGTTCAGCGTGGTCTACACCGCCATCGCGCTGGCCCTGCATAAGCTGGGCGATCTGCCGGAAATCGTGATCGGCACCTCATCCTCCGGCCGCACCGACGCGGCATATTTCGATACCGTCGGCTACTTCACCACCATGGTGGCGCACCGGGTGCGCTTCGACCGCCGGCAGTCGCTGGGCAGCCTGCTCAAGGACGTGACCCTGACCATCAACGACTCCATGGCCTACGCCGACATTCCGCTGGAACTGGTACAAAACGCGCTGGGCATGACGCCGGCGGACGGCCTGCTGTTCGACGTCTACATCCAGGTCCACGCCAACAACGCGCTCAACGGCGCGCTGCCGGCCCCGGACGGCGGCGAGATCCGCTACCGCCAGATCGACCCGGACAAGAGCGAATCCATGTTCGGCCTGCAGTTCGAGATCATGGAAGACGCGCCCGACGGCTCGCTGCGCCTGGTCATCACCTACCGCGCGGAGCGTTACTCCGCCGCCCAGCTCGAGGCCATCTGCGCCACGCTGCGCCGCTTTTTCGCGCTCTTGAGCGCGGGCGACGCCAGCGAGCGGAGGCTAGAAGAGCTGCTGGGCTAAACCGCCGCTCACGGTCCGCTGCGCGCCGGTGATGAGGCGCGCAAAATCTGACGCCCCCGCCCTCAAACGAGAGCGGGGGCGTCAATTCCATTCGGTCTCAGAACCCGTTTTCGATCTTTCTTTCGCGCAGCGGATTCAAAACCAGCCAGCCAGAAACAACCTACCCCTGCGGCAGCCCATAATGCTGGAACGCCGAGCGCTGCGGCAGGCGATAACGCGGCTGGCCCAGCAACTGATTAATGATCGCCGCGTTGCGGATCGGGCCTATGCCCAGGTCCGGCGAACCCACCCCGTGCTGGAAAATCTCCGCGTTCTGCACAAAGACCCGGCCCGGCCCCTGATCGCGGCGGCGGGCGGTGAAATCCTCCTCCACGATGCAATCACCCTGCGCGTCCACCTCCAGCACCGTCTCCTTCAGCCGCTCAAACCACTGCGGCCAAGCGTGCGCATAGCCGGTGGCGGCCACGATGGCGTCGGTCTCCAGCTGGCAGCGCTGGCCCAGTTGCCGGTGATGGCAAGTCATGCGCAGCGCGCCGTCCGCGCCCAGCTCCTCCAGCGCTTCCACATCGCAATTGGAATACAGCTTCAGGCCAGGATCGCGACCGCCTATCGAACGCTCGTAGAGCAAGTCGAAGATATCGCCGATGGTGGAGAAGCTGATGCCCTTGTACAGCAGACCCTGGCCGGCCACCACCTCGCGGCGCTTCTCCCGCGGAATGCTGTGGAAGTACTGCATATAAGCCGGGGTGAAGCACTCCTGCCCCAGCTTGGAAAACTCCATCGGGTGGAAGCCTGGCGCGCGCGTGATCCACTGAATGGAGGCCCCGGCCGCCACCTGTTCCGGGCTCATCTCGCGGAACAACGCCAGCACACACTCCGCCGCGCTCTGGCCGGAGCCGATCACGGTGACGCGCCGGCATGGCGACAGCGCTTGTTGATTGGGGATGAACTGGGCGGAATGGATGACCCGCGGGTGGCGGCTGGCGCGCGCCCACGCCGGTAGCCACGGCGAAGTGCCCACGCCCACCACCAGATCGCGGCCGGCATAGCGGCGCATCCCGCCGGATGCCGATTCGCTGTCCACCACAAAGCGCCCCGCGCCGGCGTCGTAAGTCACGTCCCGCACCTCCTCGCCAAAACGGCAGGCAGGCAACTGCTGCGCGGCCCAGCGGCAGTAATCATCGTATTCGATGCGCGGCACCAGGGTGTTGTCGTAGTAGTAGAACTGGTAAAGCCTGTCGTGCTGGTGCAGATAGTTCAGATAGCTGAGTGGATGCGTGGGGTCCGCCAGCGTGACCAGGTCAGCCAGGAACGGCACTTGCAGCGTGGTGCCCGGCAACAGCAAACCCTCATGCCAGCGAAACGCCGGTTTGCGCTCCAGAAACACTCCTTTGATGTCCGAGTGGCGCGACAACAAGGCCGCCAAGCCCAGATTGAACGGCCCGATGCCAACGCCGGCAACATCTACGTTCGCCATTTCCATATACGAAAAACTCCCAAGGTTCTATCGGCTATCCCTAGGGCGGAGAAGCCGCCCCGGGATGAGTTTGATTAAGGCTGACCAGCGACCAGCAAACGCTCCACATCCGCCACATTGCGGCAACGCAGCAGTTGTCCGGGCGACAGCTCCACGGCGAAGGTTTCACGCATGCGCGCCGCAATGGCTTTCAGATGCTGGGGCAGCAAGCCCATGCTGCTGAAATCCAGCAACTCGTCGGCCAGTTCCTGATAGGAACGCCCCAGCACGCCCAGATAAATGTCCAACACCGGGCGCCGGTGCCGTGTCGCCGGGGCTGGAGCCTCGGCAACGGCGACAGCGGGCGCGGGCGGCGCCACAGGGTTCTGAGTCCGAACCTGGGCCGGCGCCTGCAACAGCGCGCGCGCGCCGCGGCGGTCCGGCTTGCCGTTTTGCGACAAAGGCAGTTGCTCCACCCGCAGGAAGCGCGTGGGCACATGGGATTGCGGCAGGACGCGGCGCGCGTGCTCGCGCAGATCCGCCGCGCTCGCCTCCGCGCCAGGCTTGGCCACGTAAAGCGCGCCTATGCCCAGCTCCCCCTGTCGCTCGTCGCCCACATCCACCACCAGCACATTGGCCAACGCAGGATGCTTGATCAGCTCCATCTCGATGTCCGGCAGCGACACCCGCACGCCGCGCACCTTGACGTAGCCGTTCACCCGGCTGTCGAACATCATCACCCCGTCCGGCCGGTAGCGGCCACAGTCGCTAGTGCGGAAGGCCCGCGCCTCCTGGCCGGCCTCGTCCAGCACAGTGACGAAGTCGTGCTGGGTCAGCTCGCCGTTTTCCAGATAGCCCAGCGCCAGATTGACGCCAGCGGTGTGGATGCGTCCGGCCACGCCGGCCGGGCAATGCTCGCCGCGCTCGTTCAGCAGCCAATAGCGGTTGCCGGGCAGCGGCCGGCCATAGGGCACCTTGGCGCAATCCTCGGCGGCGATGTCGTGCCAGATGCTCCAGATCGTGGTTTCCGTCGGCCCGCCCAAGGACAGCAGCCGCGCCGCCGGCAGGGCCGCGCGCAAATCCGCGATGATGGACGGCTTGATGTAATCCCCGCCCTGGGCCACCAGCCGCAGGCTTTGCAACCCCCCTTCCCGCCGGCAAGACAGCAACATCTCCAGCATGGCCGGCACCGTGCACCACAGCGTGACACCGTGCTCGTCAACCAGCTGGTTCCAGCGCACCGCGTCCTTCTCCTCGCCCGCCTCCGGCAACACCAACGTGGCGCCGGCGCTTAGGCTGCCCAGCACGTCGAACACCGACATATCGTGATGCAGCGGCGTCACCGACATGCACACATCACGCTGGCTCACCTGCCAGTGTTCCAGCGTGGAGCCAATGACATTCGCCGTGGCCCGGTTGCACAACACCACGCACTTGGGCTTGCCGGTGGTGCCCGAGGTGTACAGGTAATACGCCGGCGTCTCGCTCAGGGACAGCGCCCGCCAGCCGCCGCGCGCGGCGAGCGGCTCGGGCTCGCCCAGCAGTTGTTCCGGCGTGGCCCGCGCATGCTCCGTCGGCAGCGGCTGGGCCGCCACCACCAGGTTTGGCCGGCAGTTGTCCAGCAGATAACGCAGCCGCTCCTCCGGAGACGCCGCGTCTATCGGCACCCACACCACGCCGCTGAAGGCGCACGCCAGGGTGAGGATGGTGTGCTCCGGACTGCGCGGCAGGCATACCGCCACCACCTGGCCCGCGCTCACGCCGCGCGCCTTCAGCGCCGCCATCGCCCGGGACACCGCCTCGCCCAGCTCGCCGTAGCGTATCCGCCGCTGGCCGCTGATCAGCGCCACCCTGGCATTGTCCGGGTCAAAGATATGGGCGGCGATGCGGCCGAGGAAATCCTCGCGCCGCGCCTCGGCTTCCACGCTGTTCAGCCGGTAATGGCCGTAATCCAGCACCCGCCCTGCCGGTGCCTCGAATACGCCGCTGTCCACCACCTGCTCGATGGCACGCTCCAGCGCGCTCAGCACCGCACCCACCAGCGCCGGCTCCAATGCATCGCGGGCGTAGTCGATATCAAACACCAGCGCGCCGTCCGCCCGCGCGGAAAAGCGCAGATCCATCGCCACCTGCGGCGTCTGGGTCAGCCCGCCTATCTGGCGCATTGCTCCCTCCGCTGCTGCCGGCCACGACAGGCCATTGGTCACCACCACCGGCAGCGCCGGGCCGGGGCCATGGCTTTCAAACAACATCCGCGCCAGATCCACCCCGGAGAAGGCCAGATGTTGCAAGCCCTCCATCACGTCCGCCTGCAAGCGGCGGCCGCGCTCCGCCAGGCTGTCCAGCCCCGCCTGCCACGCCACCGCGATAAAGCTGGAACGGTTGGAGAAACCGCCGGACGGCGGCGGCGCCACCGGCACCGCCACGCACAAGCCACCCTCGTCCAGCCAGTGCGACAGCACCTCCAACACCAGCGCCATCACCGTGGTGTTCTTGAAAAAGCGTTGGCCGTTGCCCAGCTTGCTCAGCCGCTCGAAACGCTCCGCGCTCACGGTCAGGCTTTGCCGCTCATAGCGCGCCACGCCCAATTGATCCAAGGGCTTGCGCCAGGGCAGCCGCGGCGCGCCGCCGCAATCGGCCAGCTTGTTTTTCCAATACAGCGCGCCCGCCTTGCGCGCTTCTGCGGACACCTCGGCCGCCGTGGCGGCGGCCGGCCTGCTCGGCTCCACCACGCCCTGGAACAGCTCCAGCATCAGCGCGGCGATGGAACGGCCGTCTACGATCAAAGCGTCAAAACGCGCAAACACCGTCAAGGAGCCATCAGGCAGCAGGAACAGCATCAACTCCCACGGGGAGTCCTCCAGATCAAACAGCGCGTGGGCGTAATCCTCGCGCGCCGCCGCCACCCGCTCCTGAGCCGCCTCCGGCGACAAGGCGCGCAAATCCACCTCTCGCAGATTCACCCGCGGCTGCGCGCGGACCCGCTGCCGCAAACGCGCAACGTCTATCACCGTGCGCAGGCAATCATGACGCCGCACCATCTCGCCCAGCCGGGCGCGCAACAACGCCGGGTCCATGATGCCGTGGTATTCGCGGAATTCCTGCATCGCCACCCCGCCCAGCGGCAGCTGCGCGGTGCGTCCCAGCAAATACGCCTGCTGCAACACCGTCAACGGCGTTTCCGCCTCCGGCTGCGCCAGCGGACGCTCCAGCGCGGCCGGGTCTGCCGCCACCGCGGTGGCCAGCGCCACAAAATCGTTGAACAACTGGGCAACCCAGTCTTGCGGCAAGGCGTCCAGGCGGATGTCCCAATTGATCAACACCCCGCCGTCCGCGCTGACGATCTGCGCGTCCAGCGCCACCTGCGGCCCTTGCGAAATCACCCAGTTCATCGCGCCGAAGGCGCGCCGCACCCGCTCCGAGAACAGCTCTCCGCCTGGCATGTCCAGCGCCGCGGTGAACACCACCGGCGCAATCTGCGGAGAACGGTGATGGCGGGACAAATCCCGCATCAGGTTGACGCCCGGATAAGCGCAATGGCCGGCGCGCTCCAGCAACTGCGCGGCCAGGCTTCGGCACAGCGCGCCCGTAGTTGGCGCCGCGTCCAAATCCACATCCAGCAACACCAGGTTGGAAAACTCCCCGATGATGCGCTCCGCGCCCTCCAGCAAGGGCGGCCGCCAGAACACCGGCACGTTCAGCCGGAAGCGCCGGTCCCCGGTGGCCGCGCCCAAGGCCTGGGCGAACAAGCCCAGCATCAGGCCGGACAGCGTCAGCCGCTGCGCCTTGGCCAAGCGCCGCAAAGCCTGGCGCTGCTCCAATGCCAGCCAGGCGCACAGGCGATGGCTGGACGCCGCGCCCGCCGGC
This sequence comes from Xenophilus sp. AP218F, assembly GCA_002213445.1. Taxonomy (GTDB): domain Bacteria; phylum Pseudomonadota; class Gammaproteobacteria; order Burkholderiales; family Chromobacteriaceae; genus Chromobacterium. The sequence goes on from NJIE01000003.1 coordinate 259,806, forward strand.
GCCGCCCGGCGCGGCAAGGACGGCGCCGGCGCGATATTGGGCAATTGCTCGCGCCACCAATCGCGGTCCCGCTCCCGAGCCGCCTTGAGCCAAGGCTCGTCCCGCGCCCGGTCGCACCACTCAAAGAAAGACGGCGTGGGCGGCAGCTCCGCGTCCGGGGATTCGTAAAACAACGCCAAATCCTCCATCAGCACACGGAAGCTGGACGGGTCCACTGCGATCATGTCCGCGTCCACATGCAGCCGGCTATCCCCCGCGCCAAACAGGCTGATGGAAAAACGAGCGGCTTGACCCTTTGCCAGGTCAAGCCGCTGATGTGCCCACTGCTGGCGCTTGGCTTCCAGGCGCTGCGCCAGCGCCTCTCCCTCCAAGGCGGTGAAATCGTCCACCTCCAAATGAGGCGCTTTGTCCGCCGGCGCCAGCGCCTGCATGCCGTCCGCCGTCACGCAGGCGCGCAGCATCCCATGCTCCCGGCCCAGCCTGTCCAGCGCGGCCACCAAGCGCGGCAGATCAATGGCCTGGCCGTCGAACTCCGCATACAAATGCGCAGAGACGCCACCCAGATCCGAATGATCGCCCCGGCCCATCCAGCAAGCCGCTTGCATTGAAGTCAGCTCTCTCATTTCACGCCCCTGAAAAGTGACAAATGAATTTCTTTCATTTATTTCATCTACATATGGCATCTCTAAATGCGAATGATTATAATTTACACTATTAGCGTGATGCAATGATCAAGGTGAAATCTTCATGACAAATAAAAAGACAGCAAAACCAAGGCAACTGGAAACCGCCAGCCCGCGCCAATGGCTGCACAGCCGGCTACGGCAACTGATAGCGGAAGACGGAGAACTGAACCCCACGGAAAACCTGATGTATTACGGCCTGGATTCCCTGCACCTGATGACGCTGGCCGCGGAGCTCAACGCCCGCGGCATCTCCGTGCGCACGGAAGAACTGAGCCGCTCACCCACGCTGGCGGACTGGGAAGCGTTGTTGGACGCCCGGCAAGCGGGCGCTTGAGGCACAACCAGTACGGCGAAAGGCTGTTCACGTTTTGGGCCCGCTTTTTGAGCTTGCCTGCCAGTCCCGCGCATCCGATGCGCCCTGGGTCCTTCACGCCCGCCGGGAAGCACCGGCAATGAAAACCATCATCCGCACAGCGGATGCAAAAAACAGGCAAAAACCGGGCGCCAACCCGCGCCCAGCCAACAAGGAAAAACATCCGGCAATACCCACCCACTGAGGATCTATTCACGATCTTGCGAGCTAAGACGAGACAAGGCGGGAACAGCTGAGAAAGCGGAATGCGCACAGGATGCATGAGCATTTCGAAGGTGTTCTGAACGCCGTATCGCCGACGCGTAGCGGATCGTGAGCAGGTTCTGAGAAACCACGGAGCTACCCCATGTCGCTGTCTTCCCTAGACCAAAACCGTATCGAATCTTTTTGGCAGTACTGCTTGCAGCATCAATATTTCAATCTTGCTTACCCGGAATCGGCCGACTTCGACTACACCCGCTTGCACCGCTTCCTGCGCTTCTCCATCAACAATTGCGGCGACTGGAACGAAAGCAGCAACTACCTGCTGAACTCCTTCGACTTCGAACGCGAAGTCATGCACTTCTTTGCGGAGCTGTTCCACATCCCCTTTGACGAAAGCTGGGGCTACGTGACCAACGGCGGTACCGAAGGCAATATGTTTGGCTGCTACCTCGCCCGAGAACTGTTCCCGGACGCCACGCTGTACTACTCCAAGGACAGCCACTACTCCGTGGCCAAGATCATCAAGCTGCTGCGCATCAAATCCCGCGCGGTGGACTCCCTGCTCAGCGGCGAAATCGACTACGACGACCTGGTGACCAAAATCCAACAGGACCAAGAACACCACCCCATCGTCTTCGTCAACGTGGGCACCACCATGAAAGGCGCCGTGGACGACATCGGCATCATCCAGGACAAGCTGGCCCAGGCCGGCATCCCGCGGCGGGACTACTACCTGCACGCGGACGCCGCGCTCAGCGGCATGATCCTGCCCTTTGTCGACGCCCCGCAGCCCTACTCCTTCGCAGACGGCATCGACTCCATCAGCGTATCCGGCCACAAGATGATAGGCTCACCCATGCCATGCGGCATCGTGCTGGCCAAACGCAGCAATGTGTCGCGCATCTCCGTGGAAATCGACTACATCTCCGCCAAAGACCAAACCATCAGCGGCTCCCGCAACGGGCACACTCCCATGATGCTGTGGGCGGCCATCAAGAGCCGGCCGCTGGCGGAATGGCGTCGCAAAGTGCGCCACTGCCTGGACATGGCCCAATACGCGATAGACCGCTTCCAGGCCGCCGGCATCCCGGCCTGGCGCTGCCAGAACTCCATCACCGTGGTGTTCCCCAGCCCGTCCGAACCCGTGTGCAACAAACACGGCCTGGCCCGATCCGGCGGCGCGGCCCATCTGATCACCACGCCCCACCACCACGACAGCCAGCGACTGGACCGCCTGATTGACGACATCATCCAAGACCTGGGCACCGTAACGACCCCGGCAGGCGCCGCCATGAGCGCGGCTTAGAGTCTGTTCATAATCTGCCGCGCTGCGGCAATGCCGCATAAAAAGCCGCCCGTGGTCTGTCCCGCCCTTCGTGGACACTAACTTAAGGTGGATAATCACCACTTAGGAGCTGTGTCCATGAATAAAACCAGACGTACTTTCCCCGATTCCCTCAAGCGAGAGGCGGTTGAACAGGTACTTGCCGGCACACCATTACGGCATGTCGCCCAAGCATTCGAGAGTGCCGAGTCGCTGCTCGGCAAGTGGAAGCGCCAATTTCAAGAGGCTGGAACCGATGCTTTCCCCGGTCGAGGCAGGCAGAGCGGCGAAGCGGCCGAACTGAAACGACTTCGTGACGAACTCGCTCGCGTCACCATGGAGCGTGATGTTCTAAAAAAAGCGCTCGCCATCTTCTCGCAACCCACGAAGTGAAGTTCCGTGCCATTCAGGCACTGTCGGGCCGCTACCCGGTCGGCCCGATGTGCCAACTATTTCGTGTGTCCCGTAGTGGCTACTATGCATGGCTACATCGCCCACCTTCAGCGCGAGAGATGGCAAACCGACAATTGCTGCGAGAAATCCGGCTGGTGCACGCCGAGGTAAATGGTATTTATGGCCATCGACGTATCCATGCCGAACTTCGGGCGCAGGGCTTTGCTTGCGGGAGGCATCGCATCGCCAAATTGATGCGGCACAACGGTATCAGGGTCAGAACCCGTAAGTGTTGGAGACCCGTCAGTGGAGGCCAGCACCTTCTCCCCGTCGCACCGAATCTGCTACAACGGCAGTTTGCAGCAGACAATCTCAATCAGCGCTGGGTATCTGATATGACCTATATCCGGACTGGCGAAGGGTGGCTGTATTTGGCGGTGGTACTGGACTTGTACTCCCGGGCTGTCGTGGGCTGGGCAATGCATCACCGGATGCAACAAGAACTGGTACATGCGGCCTTGACGATGGCTGTGGCACGTCGCAAGCCTTCTGGAGAAGTGATTCTGCATTCGGACCGAGGGAGCCAGTACTGTGCCTTTGACTACCAGGCATTGCTGAAGCGGCATGGAATAGTGCCAAGCCACTCCCGCGCCGGGAACTGCTGGGATAATGCAGCGATGGAGAGTTTCTTCCGTTCTCTGAAGTCGGAACGTGTTTATCTGACCCACTACCGGAGCTAGGAGGAGGCGCGGACGGATGTGTTTGATTACATCCGCTTTTACAATCACCAACGACGTCATTCGACCCTGGGGTATGTCACCCCGGTTGAATACGAGCGACGTCGTTCAGTGCTGAGTGCTTAACCCGCTGTCCACGGAGGGCGGGACAGACCATTTAGGTACACAAAAAAATCAGAACGAGAGAATGTGTACCATATTGTGTACCTAAATTTGCTGGATGCCCATGGACCATGGCTGGACGTAGGATTACGACAAACCCAACAAATACAAGGCCACCAATCAACAAACAGGGCACAGATGGACCAACCTGGACATATCCCTATTTTCCAATACAGAAACGGCTGAAGATCACCCCCAGCAAGTCGTCGGCGGAGAACTCGCCGGTGATCTCGGACAGCGCGTTCTGCGCCATGCGCAACTCCTCGGCGAAGATTTCCACCTGCTCCCAGTCGGCGTGGGCCAGCTCCAGGTGCTCGGCGGCGCGGACGATGGCGTCCAGATGCCGCTGGCGAGCCAGGAACACGCCTTCGTCGGCGCCGCTGTAGCCTATCATCTCCAGCAGCTTGGCCTTGAGCACGTCCACGCCGTCGTGGGTGCGCGCCGACAGCCGCACCAGCGGCTGGCCTTCGTGCTCGGACAGGCCCACGCTCTGGCCGGACAGGTCCACCTTGTTGAATACCTGCACCCGCGGCAAGGCCGGCGGCAGACGCTCCAGAATCGCCTGCACCTCGGCGGTGAGGCCTTCGCGGCTGTCGGCCAGCACCAGCGCCAGGTCGGCGCGCTCCACCGCCTGCCAGGTGCGCTCGATGCCTATCTTCTCCACCACGTCGTCGGTGTCGCGCAGGCCGGCGGTATCGATGATGTGCACCGGCACGCCGTCGATGACGATTTCCTCGCGCACCGTGTCGCGGGTAGTGCCGGCGATATCGGTGACGATGGCGATGTCGTCGCCGGCCAGCGCGTTCATCAGCGACGATTTGCCGACGTTGGGCTGGCCCACCAGCACCACGTGCATGCCCTCGCGCAGGATGGCGCCCTGCTTGGCGGTGGCCTGCACCTGGGTGAGGCGGTCGCGCAGACGCATGAGTTTGCCCAGCGCGTCGGCCTGCTTGAGAAAGTCGATCTCCTCTTCCGGAAAGTCCAGCGTCGCCTCCACCAGCATGCGCAGCGTGATCAGCTCGTCCACCAGCACGTGGACTTCCTTGGAGAACGCGCCCTTGAGCGATTTGAGCGCGCTTCTGGCGGCGGTTTCGCTGGATGCGTCGATCAGGTCGGCCACGCTTTCCGCCTGCGCGAGGTCAAGCTTGTCGTTGAGAAAGGCCCGCTTGGTGAATTCGCCCGGCTCCGCCAGCCGCGCGCCAAGCTGAACGCAGCGCGAGAGCAGCATCTTCATCACCACCGGCCCGCCGTGGCCCTGCAGTTCGATCACGTCTTCGCCGGTAAAGCTGTTGGGGCCGGGGAAGAATAGTATGAGACCGTTGTCGATGGCCTGGCCGCGCTCGTCGAAAAAGTCGGTATAGGTGGCGTAGCGCGGCTTGGGCGTCTTGCCGCCGGAGACGGCCTGCGCGAACGGCAGCAGATTCTTTCCGGAGACGCGGATGACGCCGACGCCGCCGCGGCCGGGGGCGGTGGCGATGGCGCAGATGGTGGCGGGGGTGTAGCTCAGGTTCATGCGGTTTCCTTGCCCGACAGACACGGGCTGAAGAGATTATTTAGCCACGGAAACGCACGGCAAGGCGCGGACAAGGACAAACCGGGGTTTCATCCGGCAGCAAACCGCCCTGTGGCTTTGGTCATCGCGCCGGCGCGCGTCAACCGTCCGCGCCATTCCATGCGCTTTCGTGGCTATGGATGGATTATCCAGCAAAAAACCCGGCCAGTGGCCGGGTTTCGGTATCAGGACACTGGCCGCAATCAGGATTGCAAAGCCGCCTTGTTGCCCTTCTCGATCTGCTTGTTGATGAACCACTGCTGGGCGATGGACAACACGTTGTTGACCACGTAGTACAGCACCAGGCCGGCGGGGAAGAAGAAGAACAGCGCCGAGAAGGCCAGCGGCATGATCTTCATCATCTTCGCCTGCATCGGGTCGGTCGGCGGCGGATTCAGGAAAGTCTGCAGGAACATGGTCGCGGCCATGATCACCGGCAGGATGTAGTACGGGTCCGGACGAGCCAGGTCGGTGTACCACAGGATCCACGGCGCTTCGCGCAGCTCGACCGAGGCCAGGAGCGCCCAGTACAGGCCGATGAACACCGGGATCTGGATCAGCATCGGCAGGCAGCCGCCCAGCGGATTCACCTTCTCCGACTTGTACATCTCCATCACCGCCTGCTGGAACTTCATGCGGTCGTCGCCGTACTGCTCCTTCATCCGTTCCAGACGCGGCGCCAGAGCCTTCATCTTGGCCATGGAGCGGTAGGAAGCGGCGGTCAGCGGGTAGAACACCGCCTTCACCGTCAGCGTCAGCAGGACAATCGCCCAACCCCAGTTGCTCACCAGGCCGTGCAGCTTCACCAGCAGCCAGAACAGCGGCGAAGCGAAGATGTAGAAGATTCCGAAGTCCTTGGCGTACTCCATGCCCTCGGCCAGCTTGGAGATGATGTTGTACTCTTCCGGACCGGCGTACAGCGGCACGCTCACGCTCAGGCTCTTGCCCGGCTGCACGGTGGCGTAGTCCACCAGCGCGGCGGCGGAATTCAGGCCGTTGCTTTGCGTCAGTTCGAAGCGGCAGGACTTGTCGTCCTTGCACACGCTCTGGCCGTCCAGCGGCTTCAGAATCCAGGCGGACATGAAGTAGTGCTGCAGCATGGCCACCCAGCCGTCGGTGGTGGTCTTGGCGTAGTCGCCCTTGCCCTTGGCCAGATCGTCGAAACTCACCTTCTGGAACTTGTGTTCCGAGGTGTAGACAGCCGGACCGGTGTAGGTGTGGGCCATGCGGCTTTCGCCTTCCGGCGCCTGGCTGTCGCGCAGCAGGCGATAGTAGGCGGTGGCGGCCAGCGGCGCGCTGCCGCCGTTTACGATGTCGTAACGCACGCCGATTTCGTAGCTGCCCTTGGTGAAGGTGTACACCTTGTTCACCTTGACGCCGTTGGCTTCCGGCGCGGTCAGCTTCACTTCCAGCTTGTCGCCGCTAAGGGCGTAGCTGGTTTTCTCGGCGGTGAAAACGGTTTTGTGGGTAGGCAGCGCCGGGTTGCTGGCGGCCACGAGGCCGGTCTGGGCCACGTAGACGCGCTTGGCGTTGTCTTCAAACAGCTGGAACGGCTGGCCGTGTTGTTCGGCGGAGCCGTGCTTGGTCAGGGCGAGCGAACGCAGGTCGCCGCCCACGGTGTCGATCTGGGCGTTCAGCACGTCGGTGCTGACGGTGATGCGCTGGCCGTTGCTCAGCTTGCCGGCTTCAGCCGGCTGGGCGTGGCTGCCGCCGCTTGCCGCGCTGGAAGGCGCGGTCTGGGTCTTGGCTGCCTGCTGCTGCGGGGTGGGCTTGGGCGCGAAGAATTCCTGCCAGCCTAGCAGGATGCCCATGGACAGCACCACGAAGATTATGAGTCGCTTGGAATCCATCTCTCGATACCGGGGAAAGTTCAGGGAACCGGGTCATAGCCGCTGCCGCCCCAGGGGTGGCAACGTCCGATGCGTCTGGCAGCCAGCCAGCCGCCCTTGATTACACCGTGCTTGTTCACCGCCTCGATCGCATAACAGGAGCAGGTCGGCACGTAACGGCAGCGGGGTGCCAGCCACGGGCTGATTGCCAGCTGGTAAAAACGGATCAAGAGGATGAGGACGCGTGACATCGTGCCAGTTTAGCAAACAGTGTGGACAAAGCCGTTACGGCTTCGTTCTGCTGATCGCGGGTAAAAGGCTGTTTGGCCCGCACCACATAGTCCACGCCGCCCAGCGTTTGCTGGTTGAGGCGGAACCACTCGCGCACGCAGCGCTTGATGTAATTGCGGCGCACCGCCCGCTTGGCGACCTTCTTGCCCACCACCAATCCCACGCGGGGGTGGCCCAGATCGTTGCCGCGGGCGTACACCTGAAAGAACGCATTGCTGCGCTGCTGCCGCAAACTAAAAACGGATGAGAACTCATCCGTTTTTAATAGCCGGTGCGCACGGCGAAAGCGGTAAGCCACAAGGACTTAAACGGCCAGACGCTTGCGACCTTTGGCGCGACGTGCGGCGATAACGGCACGGCCACCACGGGTCTTCATGCGAACGAGGAAGCCGTGAGTGCGCTTACGACGGGTATTGGAAGGCTGATAAGTGCGTTTCATGATATGGGTTTCCTGTTTCGAAACGGAAATAAACGCGTGATTTGACTCGAAAAACCGCGACTTGTCAATGATGAATTTTCGCAAGCCCTGTGGATAACTTTGCGAAAAACCGTTAGAATGTCCGGGCTTATCGTTCCTGCCCCTCTGCCCAACAAATGAACACCGCAGCCCGCTCCCGCGTCCGGCCGCGATGACCCAAGGCAGCCGCGGCGGGAAGCTTCCATGCCGAACACTCGTCCTGACCGCCCGCGCGGGCAGGCCTTCTCCATCGCTCCCGCAGCATCGGGCGGTGGATTTTTCGCTTTTACTTGCGTGTATGTAATGACTGAACTGGATCAATTCTGGCCTGCCTGCCTCGCTCGCCTGGAGGCTGAACTGTCTTCGCAGCAGTTCAACACCTGGATCAAGCCGCTGACGGCCGAACCGGGCGAAGAAGGCGTCGCCCTGCTGGCGCCCAACCGCTTCATCATGCAGTTCATCAAAGACCGCTTCCTTGGCCGCATCGAGGAACTGGCGGTGGAACTGATGGGCGAATGCCCGGTGGAGCTGCGCCTGGGCGCGCCCAGCGCCAAGCCGCTGCGCCCGGCCGCCAGCAGCCAGCCCAAGGCCGCGCCCGCCAAGGCGGAGCCGGCCCGCGCCGAGCAGCCCTCCCCCGCCAAACAGGCGGCGGTGAAGGCCATCGGCGGCAGCCATGAAAGCACGCGCCTCAATCCGTCGTTCACCTTCGACACGCTGGTCACCGGCAAGGGCAACCAGCTGGCGCGGGCTGCCGCGATGCAGATCGCCGAGAATCCGGGCGACCAGGCCTACAACCCGCTGTTCGTCTACGGCGGCGTGGGCCTGGGCAAAACCCACTTGATCCAGGCCATCGGCAACCACGTGTTCCAGAAGAACCCGCAAGCCAAGATCCGCTACATCCACGCCGAACGCTACGTGGCCGACATCATGCGCGCCTACCAGCACAAGGCCTTCGACGAATTCAAGCGTTACTACCACTCGCTGGACCTGCTGCTGATCGACGACATCCAGTTCTTCGCCGGCAAGAACCGCACCCAGGAAGAATTCTTCTATGCCTTCAATGCGCTGATCGAGGGCGGCAAGCAGGTGATCATGACCTGCGACAGCTACCCCAAGCAGATTGAAGGGATGGAAGAGCGCCTGATTTCTCGCTTCTCCTGGGGCCTGACCGTGGAAATCCAGCCGCCGGAGCTGGAAATGCGCGTCGCCATCCTGATGAAGAAGGCCGAGGCCGACAGCATCAAGCTGGACCACAACGTAGCCTTCTTCATCGCCCAGAACGTGCGCTCCAACGTGCGCGAGCTGGAAGGCGCGCTCAAGCGCGTGGTGGCCTACGCCCGCTTCACCAACCAGAACATCTCGCTGGAGCTGGTGAAGGAAGCGCTGAAGGACATCCTCGCCGCCGGCAACCGCCAGGTGACGGTGGACGCCATCCAGAAGACGGTGGCCGAGTACTACAAGATCAAGCTGTCCGACATGCACAGCAAGAAGCGTTCGCGCGACATCGCGCGGCCGCGCCAGGTGGCGATGGCGCTGGCCAAGGAGCTGACCCAGCTGTCCTTGCCCAATATCGGCGACGCCTTCGGCGGCCGCGACCACACCACGGTGCTGCACGCCTGCAAGACCATCGCCGAGATGCGCGGCAACGACGCCGACATCGCCCACGATTACGATACGCTGCTAGCCATGCTGCGTAACTGACCCACCATGAACCGACTCTTAAAAAACCAACGGGAGCCCGCCACATGCTGATCCTGCAAGCCGAACGCGATGCCCTGCTCAAGCCCTTGCTGGCAGTCACCGGCATTGTCGAGCGTCGTCACACCCTGCCCATCCTGTCCAACGTCCTGATCGAGAAGAAGGGCGGACAGGTCGGCTTCCTGGCCACCGATCTGGAAATCCAGATCACCACCGCCAGCGCCGACGAGCTGCCGGGCGAAGACTTCCGCCTCACCACCTCGGCCAAGAAGCTGCAGGACATCCTGCGCGCCATCCCCGGCAACGCCACCGTCACGCTGGAACAGCTGGACGGCGGCCGCCTGGTGCTGAAGGCGGGCAAGAGCCGCTTCAACCTGCAAACCCTGCCGGCGGAAGATTTCCCGCTGCTGTCGGTGGGCAGCGCCAGCGACTCCAGCTTCTCGCTGTCGCAACGCGAACTCAAGCGCCTGATTTCCCAGGTGCAATACGCGATGGCGGTGCAGGATATCCGCTACTACCTCAACGGCCTGTTGATGCAGACCGACGGCAACCAGGTGCGCCTGATCGCCACCGACGGCCACCGCTTGGCCTTCGCCAGCACCGACGTCGCCGCCACCCTGCCCAAGGCCGAAGTCATCCTGCCGCGCAAGACCATCATCGAGCTGTACAAGCTGCTGCAGGACAGCGACGACGAAATCAACATCGAAGTGCTGGCCAACCAGGTGCGCTTCAGCTTCGGCGCCACCGTCATCATCAGCAAGGTGGTGGACGGCAAGTTCCCGGACTACAACCGCGTCATTCCGCTGGATAACGACAAGATCTTCCTGATCGAACGCCTGGAATTCCTGCACGCGCTGCAACGCGCCGCCATTCTCGCCAACGAGAAATTCCGCGGCGTGCGGCTGGTGCTAGCCCCCGGCAAGATGTCCATCCTGTGCACCAACAGCGAACAGGAAGAAGCGGAAGAAGAGCTGGAAATCGCCTATCAGGGCGGCACGCTGGAAATCGGCTTCAACATCAATTACCTGATGGACGTGCTGACCAACCTGCCGATCGACACCCTGCAACTGGCGTTCGGCGACGCCAACCGCAGCACGCTGGTCACCATTCCGGACGTCAGCAACTTCAAGTACATCGTGATGCCGATGCGCATCTGACCGCTGCGCGCGATGTGAGCGGAAGGCCTGCCGGCCTTCCAACCGGGTTTTAGATTGACCGGCGGCGGCCGGGGCCGACAGGCCCGAGCGGCTGCCGCCATTTGGAAAGTTTCAGGATGAGCGAACAAGAATACGGCGCGGACAGCATCAAGGTCTTGAAAGGTCTGGATGCGGTACGCAAGCGCCCCGGCATGTACATTGGCGATACCTCGGACGGTACCGGCCTGCACCACATGGTGTTCGAAGTGCTGGACAACTCCATCGACGAGGCGCTGGCCGGCCATGCCGACACCATCAAGGTCACCATCAACCCGGACAACTCCATCACCGTGGAAGACAACGGTCGCGGCATTCCCACCGACATCCACCCGGAAGAAGGACGTTCGGCGGCCGAAGTGATCATGACCATCCTGCACGCCGGCGGCAAATTCGACAGCAACAGCTACAAGATTTCCGGCGGCCTGCACGGCGTGGGCGTCTCCGTGGTCAACGCGCTGTCCGACTGGCTGAAGCTGAAGATCTGGCGCGACGGCAAGGTGCATGAAATGGAATTCCGCCGCGGCGACGCCGTGGCCCCGCTCACCGTCACCGGCCACACCACCCACCGCGGCACCGAAGTCACCTTCCGCGCCAGCGAAGAAACCTTCGGCCTGGTGGAGTACCACTTCGACATCCTGGCCAAGCGCATCCGCGAGCTGTCCTTCCTCAACCAGGGCGTGGGCATCCAGCTGATCGACAAACGCAGCGGCAAGGAAGAAAACTTCGCCTTCTCCGGCGGCGTGGCCGGTTTCGTGGAATACATGAACCGCAACAAGAACGTCCTGCACCCCAAAGTCTTCTACGGCATTGGCGAAAAGGACGGCATGAGCGTGGAAGTGGCGATGCAGTGGAACGACTCCTACCAGGAAAGCGTCCAGTGCTTCACCAACAACATCCCGCAGCGCGACGGCGGCACCCACATGACCGCGCTGCGCCAGGTGATGACCCGCACGCTCAACCAGTACATCGAAGAATCCGAAGTGGCCAAGAAGGCCAAGGTGGACACCTCCGGCGACGACATGCGCGAAGGCCTCACCTGCGTGCTGTCCGTCAAGCTGCCGGACCCCAAGTTCTCCAGCCAGACCAAGGACAAGCTGGTTTCCAGCGAAATCGGCCCGGTGGTCAACGAAGTGATCAGCGAAGCGCTGAAAACCTATCTGCTGGAAAACCCGGCCGACGCCAAGATCATCTGCGGCAAGATCGTGGAAGCGGCCCGCGCCCGCGAAGCCGCGCGCAAGGCCCGCGAAATCACCCGCCGCAAGGGCATCATGGACGGCCTGGGCCTGCCCGGCAAACTGGCCGACTGCCAGGAAAAAGACCCGACGCTGTGCGAACTGTACCTGGTGGAGGGCGACTCCGCCGGCGGCTCCGCCAAGCAGGGCCGCGACCGCAAGTTCCAGGCCATTCTGCCGCTGAAGGGCAAGATCCTGAACGTGGAACGCGCCCGCTTCGACAAGATGCTGCAAAGCCAGGAAGTGGCCACCCTGATCACCGCCATGGGCTGCGGCATCGGCAAGGACGAATACAACCCGGACAAGCTGCGCTACCACCGCATCATCATCATGACCGACGCCGACGTGGACGGCGCGCACATCCGCACCCTGCTGCTCACCTTCTTCTACCGCCAGATGACCGAACTGGTGGAGCGCGGCCACATCTACATCGCCCAGCCGCCGCTATACAAAGCCAAACACGGCAAGCAGGAACGCTATCTGAAGGATGATTACGAGCTCAACCAGTACCTGCTGCAACTGGCGCTGGAAAAAGCCGAGCTCGTCCCGGCCGAAGGCGAAGCGCCGCTGGCCGGCGATACCCTGGCCGAAATCGCCCGCCAGTTCCTGCTAACCCGCGCGGTGATCGAACGCGAAAGCCGCGTCATCGATCCGCTGGTGCTGGAAGCCATGCTCAAGAGCGGCCCGCTGTCGCTGGAAAGCCAGCAACAAGCCGAGCAAACCGTCGCCCGCCTCGCCGCCCTGCTGCCGGCCGACGCCATCGAGCTGCAGCTGCTGCGCGATGAAAAGAACGACGGCCACATGGTGAAGATCATCCGCAAGCTGCACGGCAACGTGCTGGTGACGGTGCTCGACCAGGACTTCCTGGACAGCGGCGACTACGCCGAACTAAAGAAAACCGGCGAGCTGCTTAACAACCTGCTGCGCGAAGGCGCCCACGTCAAACGCGGCGAAACCGTGCGCCCGGTGGCGGAGTTCGGCGAAGCGCTGGACTGGCTGCTGGCGGAAGTGAAGAAGGGCATGAACATCCAGCGCTACAAGGGTCTGGGCGAGATGAACCCGGAACAGCTGTGGGAAACCACCATGGACCCGACCGTGCGCCGCCTGTTGAAGGTGCGCATCGAAGACGTGATGGGCGCCGACGACGTATTCACCACCCTGATGGGCGACGAAGTGGAGCCGAGACGTCAGTTCATTGAGGGTAACGCCTTGATTGCGCGGAACATCGACGTGTAAGGGTGTAGGGTGACACTCAAAGTGACATTTGTGTCAGGTTAGTGAAAAAATGCTGACACAGATAATGAAAAAACCCACCGGATAGCTTCGGTGGGTTTTTTTACGATTGATCAAACTTCCTCTTTTCGGCCAAAGCTGCCCGTCGCAAGAGCGAAGAAATGTGGCTGGTTTCGTATTTAAAGCAGTCACAAATGTATCTAGTAAATGCGGGGCGATTCAGTAATCGGTGGCCGGAGTGCCGCAGGCACGAAGGGAACCCAAAGCGCAGCTTTGGGCCATCCGGTTGACCGAAAGATTAGACACCATTAGCTTAATTCTTTTCGTAACGACCACAGCTTTACTACCAGCATCCACATATACGCTGCTAGTACAGTGGATACAAGAGTTACGAAGCAGTAGGCGGTCCTTACTGCGTCATACTTGTCAAGGGCGGATAAACCCGCATCTTGATATCTACTCATCGAATCCTTGGCGATTTTCAGTGCATCCGGAAGAAAAATTAGTGCTACGAAAAGCGCCATAATGGCTACGGGTAGAGCTTTTGCGAAAAGTATACCGGATACTGCCGTGCGTGCCGCTCCATTGTCTTCCTTGTGCGGCTTGGGTTTTGTATCCAATGCCTTAGCTATATCGGCATACCAAAGGCTGAAAAGTATTGCTGCAATAGCCATAAGCAGACTTGAGGCTGAAAGTAGGTCACTCATGATTATGGGTTGGGCCGAACGGCAAAATTTGTACATAGTCGATTGTAGGACGAAGGGGGGATTTCAAATGTTGATACGCTTCCCCTTCTTTTAACTACGGGTGAAAGACTACCATCAATGTCAGCCAATGTTTTATTAAGTTCATCTACCACATTCTGGCTATTAATGACCACGGTATAGTCGTCTATATTATTTTGACGCGTTGCAGCTGTTAGAGCCACACCGAGGGTACGCTCAACACAATTCCGCAGTTGATATTGATACTTAGAAATTACCGATCTGATAAGTGAGCGGCTTTCAGTCAAGGTTGTTTGGAATAAACTACTAACTGTTCTCTCGTCTGGAATGACTCCGTTGAACGCCGTTTCAATTAGCAGCAGTAGCCTGTATTCTAGCATGTCACTTCCACGCTTAAATACTTTCTGCCCTCTGAACATGGCTAAATATTCATTAATTGAAGCTGTAGAGCATGCGTTAAGTCGGTTATTTAGATCTGCAACACCACATCCTAGAATCGCTGCGATTTCAGTCTCTTCGGCGGGGGTTAAGTCTAAAGTGAGAGTGATTTGCACGGGTGTATCCCTATGGTGTCTAACGATTAAGCTAAATGGCGAGCGTCAGCGCGTCCGGTTTGAGCTCCGGGTTATGCGAACCTCGATTGCATAAGCATCACTGCTGTTAACAACAAGCTCAACAATGGCAGTAGCAGGATCGGTGATGATGGCGCCAGCGTGGTTCTCTAGGAATCCCTCATCGTAGAGGAGGGTTTGTTGTTCCATTAAAATAGTTTTTATGCAATTTAAACACCTAAATAATACGACAAATAACTATTTTAGGGAACGATCGAGTTCTCAAAAAAGTCAACGACTGCTACCCGTTCAGTGACCGGTGGCCTAATGATTGCAGGCGGTGATGGCCATAGGTGCGAACGGCAGCAATGGCCGAAAAGGAGACGATGCCTCGCTCCCAGAGAAGAAGTGACAACTTGCTTCACCTGGCATCTGGGAGACACCTTTGTCTGCGTGTTGCATTTTCACTCAAATTCACAGCAAAACTTCCCCCACCCCCTGAGAGTCCGGCGCGACCAGCCTGATAGAAAATCAGCTGGTACCATTTTGATTTCATTCTGTTATTCCGAGCACCCCTGATGTTTGACACCCCTGCCAGCCGACTCTAGCCTGCTTGAAATTTCTTTCCAAACTCTCGGTAATAATGAGCCCCTTTGCCCACCTGCTACATGAGTTGCGAATGCGCTACAGCATCCGACAAGGCGATCTCGCAGAGCTGATCGGCTATGAGCAGAGCTATGTCTCATCTCTTGAAGTCGGTATCAAAGGGCCACCCCAGCCAGAATTCATCACCAAGCTGATCAAGGCGCTAGATCTCCCACCAGAAGATCAAGCACGTCTGTATTCAGCTGTAACGGCATCACAGCGCAAGCTAGTTATCGACACGGATGCACCACAAGAGGTGTATCAGCTGGTTGCAGACTTGCAGCAAAGCCTACACAAGCTGCAACCCGCGCAGATTCGAGTGATTCGGGAAATTTTGGCGATGAAGATTCAGGAAGAACCCATGCCTGAACCGGTCCGGCGTCTCAAGCGCCGCAAAAGAGAGGAGGCCCAAATGTAAACGGGACAAACCTTGCGGCTTGGCCCGTTCTTTAAGGGTCTGAAATCAGCAGATCTCAGGAATTCGACACTCAGAGTATCTGCACTCCCTCCGCATAGGTCAAGCCACAACCTCACGCACCATGCCGATCCGCAGCCTGTAAAACGCTGCGGCAGGGTATTTGTACGCCCGAAATCGGTGATATTCGACCCTTTCCGGTGGGTAAGAGGCCGTTGCTGCCCCTTGCCCACGTAGGAGGAGCAGTCATGCCAGCAATTTCACTCAAACGGCAGTTACTGAGTCGTTCCTCTGGTGGCCTGGTCCACCAGCGCTCCCGCGAAGTGATCCGCTCTACAGGCGGGATCATGCGCGGCAAGTTTCCCAGCCGTAAAACCGGCCGCCTGGTGCATTACGAAGGCTTGCTTGAGCGGGATGCCATCTACCTGTTCGAGACATCCCCGCTGATTGAAAGCTTCGCTGAGCAGCCCGAGCGCACCTACTTCCCTGATGGTAACAAGCTTCGGCGCTATACACCGGATTTCGTCCTCGACCTTCACGACGGTCGGCGCGTACTGGTTGAAATCAAGCCCGCCCGCAGCCTTCAGCAGCCTGAAGTACGCCACAAGCTCGATTGTGTCGCGGCGGAGCTGGAACGAACGGGCCAAACCTTTCTGGTCTTGAGCGAAACAGACCTGCGACAGCAGCCCCGGCTCGACAACTTGAAATGGATTTATCAGCACGCCAGCAAGCGCGTCGTGTCGTTCATGCAAAGCCGCACCGCGATTGAGTCGTTGGCCGGCGATTTCCCCATGACGCTAGATGCAGCAAGCCATGCGCTAACGATGCATGGTGTGGAGCCATTCGGCTTGTTACTGGATGGCTGGCTGCAATGCGACCTGTCTGAGCCCGTCAATTTCGATACCCCGGTTACCCTGAGCATGGAGAGCGATCATGAGTGGTTTCGCATTGCGCCAAAATATGGCTTTTGAATGGAATGGTGCCCCCCACATCATCGAGCGCCTGACGCCACAGCAACAAGCCATCGTGCGCAGGGAAACGGATGGGCATACCCGCATCTGCGCATTTGATGAACTGTTGTCTGCATATGGTGAAGGGCAGATCACCGTACCCGAGCAGGCATCCGCCAAGGAACAGATATATAGATACAGCCGCCCTCTGGCGGACTTACCCTCTCATCTGCAACAGGAAGCCAAGCGTCGCCTAGCGTATCTGGAAGGCCTGAAAGAACAGGGTAGCTATGTTCTTACCCCACAAAGCCTAGCCCCCATCATTACGCAGATTGCCCAGCAACTGGGTGATCCGAAGCCACCTTCCCCTTCTGCGGTCTACCGCTGGCTGAGCCGGTTTCGTAATGCACAGGATATACGTGCCCTTATCCCGCGCTATGACCGCCGTGGCAGCAACGCGCTGCGCCAGCCTGACAAGCTGCTAGAGCTCTTCTCCGAAGCCGTGCAGGAGGCCTTTGACGCGAGCCCGGCAGCCATTGGGGCAAACATCTATGACCGGCTACTTTGGAAGGTCGATCAAGAGAACCGACTCCGACATGGAGAACATCGCCTAGCCATGCCATCGCGGAGAACGGTCTATCGTATGTTCAAACGGATCGAGGCGTACGACCTCACGACGCTAAAATATGGCAAGAACGCTGCTGATCGCCGCTTCCGCATCTTCAAGAATGGACCCAACGTAGAGCATATCTTGCAGCGGGTCGAAGTAGACCATACCCCGCTTGATTACTTTCTGATCGATGACCGTTACCAGTTACCCCTTGGCCGCCCGACCCTGACGATTCTGATTGATGTCTATAGCCGATTCCCGGTTGGGCACTTCATCAGCTTTGGTCCACCTTCAGTGGAGGCGGTAGTTGGAGCCTTGCGCCATGCCATCCTGCCAAAGAAGGCTGCAAAGCCCGCAGTCCCAGAGGTTATTGTCGAACATCGTTGGCCTTGCTATGGAGTGATGCAAGAGCTGGTCTGCGACAATGGGCTGGAGTTTCTTGGCACGACCCTGGAAGCCATCGCGCTGGACCTTGGCATCGGGCTGCAATTCTGCCCCAAACGACAACCTCGTTTCAAAGGCGTCATCGAGCGCTTTCTCAAGACCGTCAATTACTACTTCACGCACCAAATGCCCGGCACCAGTCTGGCGCGCTTCACCGAGCGCGGGGACTACGACCCACAGAAGCATGCTGTCCTGACGCTCGGTGAATTTACCCACCTCTTCGAAAAGTGGCTATTGGATGTGTATGCCCAGACCGTGCATCGGGGCATCGGCACGACACCCTGGGCAAAATGGAATGACGGTCTGCAACGCATGACACCCCAGTTGCCGGGAACCCTGGAAGACCTGCGCACCCGCATAGGCAAAGCGGAAGTTCGCAAGCTGAATCAGGAAGGGCTGTTCCTGATGGGTATCCGTTACGCTGGACCTGAGCTGGAACCAATTCTGCGAACCTGTGGAAGCGGTACACCGATACGGGTGGTGTACGACCCCAGCGACCTGGGCTCCATACTGGCTTGGCCGCCCAAAGCCGAACACCCACTCACTATTGCTGCTGCCGATCCTGATTACGCCAAGGGGCTCACCGAGTTCCAGCACAAGACCATTCGCAAGATGCTCAGGGAACAAGGCAAAAAGGCTGCTAATCCACAGCGGCTTGCGGAAGCGCGTCATCAATTGATGCAGGAGGTCGATGCGCTGGTGCAAAGCCGCAAGCTCGGCAAACGCAAACGTGCCGCCCGGCTCTCGGGTGCAAACAGCGACCAGCCTGAAGCTCGCATGTCCGCACCCAAACCCAAACGGCAACTCAAATCGCAGCAGCCTATCGCCAACCCGGCGTCGCCACTGGCACCGAAGCTGATTCCTTCCTTCAAGCTCCCATCGCGAAAGGACTGGAAATGATCCATCAGGAATTCATGGCGCTCAGCCAGTTCAGTCAGGAACACCTGAATTTCCCGCCCTTCATGTCGGCGTTCGAGGAGGTCGAGCGCGCCCTACAGCTGTATCGCTCCGGCGCAATGATCCAGAACCTGCTGATTACCGGGGAATCCGGCACCGGCAAGACCACGCTTTGTCAGCTCATCTGCCAGAAGTACCCGCGAGTCGTTCTGCCTGAACGCGATGTGCAGCCGGTGCTGTATGTCTCGATTCCTCCAGCGGCCACCATTGGCGGCGTGGCGGAAGCCATGCTGACTCGCCTGGGCGATCTCCAACCCGGCCAGGGGACAGGCTCTGCCAAAACCGCTCGCGTCGCACGCTTAGCCAAGGGCGTTGGCGTCGAACTACTGTTGATTGACGAGGCCAACCACATTCAGGACAGAGGGCAGTCGCCAACCCAGTATCTCGTCGGTGACTGGATCAAAAGCCTGATGGATAACCTGCAAGTCCCGACCGTCCTGCTGGGTCTGCCTCGCGTGGAGAACCTGCTGCGGGTCAACGAGCAGTTGCGCCGCCGCTTTTCCCGGCAGATGCGCATGGAACTGGGCCAGAACCCGGATAAAAGCGTCGAGCAGGAATGCCTGGACCTGTTCTACACCCTGGCCAGCTGCATGCCGATTCCGTTTTCCATCGGCTCGGAGAGCTGGGAAAGCCTGGCACGCCGGGTGTATTTCGCCACCGACGGCAGGGTGGCCTATCTGAAAAAGCTGTTGATCAGTGCGATCCGATTGGCCTTCGAACAATCCATGAACGAAATCCGCCGGCAAGAACTAGCACAAGCCTTTGAAGCCGAAATCTGGCCGCAAGGCACAGGCGCGCTCAACCCATTCAGCCGCGACTTCGTATTTCGCCGCCTTGACCGCCAGGCAGAGCCCTTTGAACAGGGCGCACTCCTCACTCAGACACGCGGGAGGCCTGTTCATGCTTAAGCGTTCCACCCTGCCTCTTCGCCCTCGGCCCGCCATGGATGAAAGTATCGGCGGCTTTCTCCACCGGCTGTTTAGCCTTCATGGCCACCACATACCGGAAGAACTCACACGGGCGCTTTGCACAAGCCCCCATCAGTCTGCCTTTAACGACTTTGGGGATCAGTTCTTTGATCTGCCAAGTGACGCCGCGTGGCTGCGAGCACAACACAGGCTCAAATCGGCTATCCCAGAGCCTTGGCGCAGCCGACGTACCTCATCGCCTCGCCTTTGCCCGCGATGCCTTGTAGAGCGGGGGCATCATGCGGGCTACTGGGCCTTGCCTTGGGTAACGGTCTGCCCTCGGCACCGCACCCGGCTGCGGGAGCTCTGCCTCTGCGGCCGCACTCTGTATTGGGCAACTCTGGAAATGAACTGGCACTGCCTTTGTCGGCGGAGCCTGTTGGATGACGACACGGCGCAATCTACCGCGCTTAACTGCCGATTGTCAGAGGTGATTATCCGTCGCGCCCAGCAACATCCTGAGCGTCTATCCGCATATCTGGCATGGCTGCACTTTACCAGCCAGTTGGTAAGCCGACTTCAGCCGGCCAAAGAGAAATCGCGCGGTCCTCAGCTGCATCTAGAAGTACTGTCCCAGCCGTTGCCACAACTTAGGCAATGGCTGGCACACGGCATCCGAGCGACCTACACCCAGCCAGGGGGGGGCGTTCATCTACCTGAACTCGGAAAGCAAGCCGCTGGCCATCTCGCGCTGGATTTCGCGGCATGACCTGGGCCATACCCGGCTCATGGCGCGCTATATCACGCCATTACTCCGCTGCCCAACGCCGCTCAATCATGACCGGATCACGCTGAACCCAGCCATACCGGCTCAAGAATACCGGCAGCAACTGTGCCGGCTGTGGAACCAGTGGCAACATCGACCACGGCCGGCGATTCTGCCGCAAGCGTCCCCGGCCTGGCTCAAGCACCGCCATGCACATGATCAGGATCAGCAACACATCCGTCTGCGGTTACAGCTGCTGAACCAATGGCTAGCCGACGGCATTCAGTCGGCTCTGCCTCTCTTCACCGTACTTCCCGACCTGCCCGGCAACGATGGCTCCCCAACGACCCTGATTCGGCAACTGGACCACTGGCTTGGTCAGCTACGTCGTTCCAGTCTCGAACATTTTGCCCAGCAAGTATTCGCCACCGATGCAAAGGAGAACCAGCATGTTGCGCTATCAAGTCACGGCTAACCGCCAGTTCCCCAATCACCGCCGGACAAACCAGAAACTCCGTCTGCCAATTCGTGTGCGTCCCTATCCTGGCGAATCGGGTATCAGCTATCTGACTCGCCTTGCCTGGGCCAATGGCTATAACTCGTTCAACCCGCTGCTGAACCAACTGACATCGCTGACCGAGCAGCCGGCCCGACTACGGGCCTTGCTTCATTTATCACAGGAGGAATGGCAAGGATTGTATTTGCCCTGGCCCAAGCGCGTTCGGCCTGCGGATGCACAAGCCCCGGATGAACGTGATCTGGCCATCAATTACGCCACGACCCGCTGGTGCCCGGTCTGCCTGCGCAATGAGCCCCATCTGGATGCGCGCTGGAGCATTCGCCTGTACTGCATCTGCCCATACCACCACAACCTGTTGATGGATGCCTGCCCTGAATGCGGGGCTGTGTTATCTGCCGGACAAGTTCTGAGTGGTCACTGCCAGCATTGCGGACAGTCGCTGACTGAAAAAGTCTTTGAAGCGTCCGAAGCCATCAAGATGGTTCAAAGCACGTTCCAATGCTCAGTAGAGCGTGAAAACCAAATATCCCTGACGATCACGCCACAAGGCTGGGCGCGACTGATCCAGCTTGTCGCCAATATCGAACTGAGGGCACAAGGACAGAAAACCGGGCAACTGGCACAGCTGCATCGCGTATCGGTACTGGCGATAGTCAGCCACAAGCTCGGTTCTTTGCTGGAAAACTGGCCCGACAACTTCTTCCCCTGGCTCGACAAGATCAAAACCTCCGCGCCCAGCTCGTTCAGTCTGCGCCGCAGTTTCGGTCGCCTCTATCACTGGCTGTACGTGGAGCTGGACACGCCTGAGTTTGACTTCCTGCGCGAAGCATTCGAGATCTACCTGAAACAGCATTGGGAAGGCCCCATTACCCTGCGCAATCATTGGCAAACGGGACTGCATGGGCAAGGCAACTGCATCACGATTCAGGAGGCCTGCCTGAAGCTACGCGTGACGCCAGCCGAACTGAAACGGCTGCATGCTGCCGGCTGGTTGCAGGCCAACATCGTCACCAGCCGAGGTGGACGACAATTCTGGTCGATTCCCGAAGCGCAGTTACCCCTGGTCAAGATGGAGCTAAGCGAAGGCCTTACCCTAGAAGCGACCGCAAAGTATCTCGGACTCAGCCAAACCCGAATCCGGCAGCTGGTTGCCGTACATGCACTGCTCCCTAAGTTTGCCCCTGGCGACCACGGCGCAAGCACCTGGCGGTTTGCGTTGGATTCCCTGCGGGTGCTGGTGACGCGTTGCCAGATACGAGGCATTGTGCCTTCACCAACCCAGCCAACTATTACGCTGAGCAATGCCCTGAAAACCATGCGGATTGATGGACCATGCTTTACCGCGCTGCTGCGCGCCATTATGAAACGCGAGGTGCTGCTTGTCGAAGGCAGCTCAGGGGCAAGCAAGCTCGGGCACACCTTTCTCGACAAACGAACGCTGGACGACTGGTTATCGGCCTATCGAATCGATCACGCGGGGTTGCTGACAATTCCAGAGGCGGCAAAACAGTTGGGGATCAAGGAACAGGTGGCATACCACCTGGTGCAACGCCAATTGCTGGCATCGACACTCCGCAATCTGACCCAACTCTGGATTACAGCCGAAGCCGTTGCGGATTTTGCGCGGCAGTACGTGGCGCTCAGCACACTGGCGCAGGAAGCCAAAACATCACCAAAGTCGCTACTCTCAAAGCTCACTGTCCAGCCCGTCACCGGGCCGACAGTAGATGGCTGCCGGCAGTATTTCTACCGTAGGACGGACTTGCAAACATAGCGCTCAGTGCTTGGGCTGACGGGGCTTGTGGTGGGTTTTACGCTGGTGACCGGCATAGGCGGCCAAGGCTGCAAAGCCGAGAACGACCACCACAAGCGCCACCAAGGATTCTGCAGGCATCAGTTTCCCCTGAAATCGACTTTGCGTTGGATTTCAACCGTAGCCGAGTGCGAGCAAGGTGGCAAGTGAACGACACGGAGCCTGTCAAAAGATAGGCATTCCCGCCATGACGTTCATGGTAGTGCAACACCTAAAAAATGCGGATAAACTACACAAAAGGCGTAATCACAATGAAATGCCCCATTTGTGGAGCTGCAGAGCTAGAGCATGATACTCGTGACTTACCATACACCTACAAGGGCAATCACACCGTGATTCCTGCTGTAACTGCAGACTATTGCCCCGTATGCAATGAATCCATCACTGACAATGCAGAATCTGAGCGGGTGATGGAGATCATGCGTATTTTTGCCAATAAAATCGATGATTAAGTCACATAAATTATTGGTCGGTACCACAGCACGCGTCGAGTCATGCGCGTTGTAGCTGAGAACAGCAATTGAATTTTCTAAAGCAGCCCAGAGTGACGGGCGAAAAACGGTAAGAAGCAGTCTGTCGTCGTTTCTGCGATGCTGCCGTTCGAAGGGCTGTTCCACTTCGTAAGCTGCCGTAGGGCCAATTCACACAACTCGGCCGAAACGGGCGGTCAATCTCGCAGTGGCTATGACTGCTACCAGTTTTATTACTGGTCGCTTGGAGTCTGCTTACAAACGACTGCAATTTTATAGTAAGTGCTGTCTGCTACAGCCGCCATGTGAACTCCCGAAGTTGGATGGGAGTTATTGGGGCATATGGTGTTATCCAATACAGGTTAGTCCAATTCGGTTTGCGGGTTCGCTGTGCGAAAGGCATTAAAAATGGGGGTCGTATGAAATGGCAGGACGTTGAGCGGGAAGTCAAGAAAATCGCTGAGTCTGTGTGGGGAACGAAGCCAGAGAGCGAGCGAGAAACAGGCGTGAAATGCGATGCAATATTGAGGCTGAAGCCAAACTATTGGATCCTGATTGAAGTCTCGAAACTGGATGATCTTGCCAAACTTCGGGACGATATCAGTAAGCTGAATTTGATCCGTTCTACGCAGATGGGCAAAGGTATTTTCTGCGAATGCTTCTTCGTCACCTCGGGCGAGCACACTTCATTGTTTGAGAGTGGGCGCGAGGCGAACGTGGAAGTCCATGATCTGAGTTCCTTCGCGTCCAAGTTTATTGGTGCGAGTCAGTATGTTTCCGAACGTGCAAATATGCCATTTGGTAGTGCAGTCAATCCGGACACTGGGGATGTAGACTCGCACCATTATGCTGCAATTAACTACGCGGACGAGCACCATCGGCGATACTCTATCGCAGAGATCGCAAATGAGCTAAAGAGCGGACGACATGTCGTCCTCCTAGGTGAGTTCGGAACAGGCAAATCACGATGCGTGATGGAGGTATTCCGGACGCTAGTCTCCGAGAACCCAACATTCCCTCCTATTGCTATCAATCTCCGAGACAACTGGGGATTGCGAAAGCATCACCTCATAGTAAACAACCACCTAGATGGTCTCGGCTTGGGAGACTTCACTGATGCGCTCGTTCGTAGCCTGCATCGAGGCAATCACGTTTTACTTCTTGATGGTTTCGACGAAATTGGCTCACAGTCATGGTCAGGGGACGCGAAGCGACTGACGGAGATTCGCAAAAAAAGTCTTGAGGGAGTGCGAGACTTGATCGGCAATGTCAAAAATGCCGGCCTCCTGATCGTTGGGCGGGAGCACTATTTCGCTACTCCGGAAGAAATGGCAGAGAGCCTTGGTCTGAACCTTTCGAAGACCCTCATTCTACGATGTCCAGAGGAATTCTCCGAGTCCGAGCTAACAGAGTATATCCAGGCAAATACATCTCTCAAGACCGTGCCTGAATGGATGCCACGAAAGCCGCTCATTTGCCAACTTCTCGCTCGGCTACCTGCTGCGGATGTGGAGCGATTGGAAACAGGGGCTGACGGAGAGATCGAGTTTTTCGAGTCTGTCTTTGACAGGATTTGTGACCGAGAAACCCGAATACATCCGACCATCTTCAAGGAGTCGTTGAAAGGGATTCTTCTTCTTTTGTCACAGCAGACCCGCGCATTACCGCCAAATGATGAGCGCATGTCAACAGAGGACATTAACCAAGCATTCTATGCCGTGACTGGCTCCCCTCCGATAGACGAGTCGGCTCTCTTGCTACAACGCCTTCCATATCTTGGGAGAGCAGGCTCAGGCGGCACCGACCGGATATTCATCGATGACTACGCAAAGAACGGCCTGCGTGCCCTCGCCTTAATACAAGCTATTCGTTCCAATCAACGTGAGATTGGTACCAAGAAATGGCTACAGCCCTTAGACGCGTTCGGCCTGCGTGTACTTCATGCTAGAGGCGGTACTAGTACCGATGCTGAGCGTTTCGCGAAACTGTGTATGAATCATGGAAATCCGCAAATCGCGTGCGACCTTGTAGCGGCGAGGTTGCTGGCGACCGATGATATATGTGATTTTCAGGGATTATCCGTGATCGAAGGTCGAATAAAGTTACTAGCCTTTGTCGATATCGAGGTTAAGAACCTTCACCTAGCTGGCATTGAAGTGGAAGAGCTGACGCTCGAGTCCGCGACTTTCAGTAGCGTTAAGGTAGAGTTTTGCACAGTTGATTGCGTAAAAGGGATGGGTGGGGTAGACAAGTTACCAGACGTTTTTACCGACTGTGAAGTAGGAGTATTTGATAAGGCAATCACTGTCGCTCGAATTAGTGAGCTGAATCTCACAGATCAACAGAAAACGCTCTTGGCTATCATTAAGAAGCTGTTTTTCCAACCGGGGGCAGGGCGCAAGGAAGAGGCGCTACTCCGTGGAGCTGAGAAGTATTGGCACCTAGCTGCCGCGCAAGCTGCAATTCACTACATGGAGAAAAATAAGCTGCTGATTCAAACTAAAGGCTCTCATGGCGCGGTCTACGTTCCAAAGTGGAAGCACAGACCACGCATGGCAAAGGTGCTGGAGATGCAGACCAGTTGTGGAGATGAGCTCTGGGAACTGGTAGGCCAAGCATAGTCTGAGCAGACTCTCATTGGCGGGATACGTTTATGGCCGCTTCCATTGGAACGCGGCCATTTTTCATCTCTTGCCCTGTCGTCAACTTTGGCCGAGAACTGGTCATCCACGGTAGATTCAACGCTGAAGCTACGTACGGCTAAGACGGGAGGACATCAGCACACGCGACTCCCAAACGAGCTATTAGTGTAAATTTCAGTATCTTTGTCACAACAACCATATTTTTGCAGCAACTGTGTCATGCCCGCCAAACACTCTGACACAAAAAACGAAAAAACCAATAAAAATCAATGGCGTAAAAATCATCAGTTATGACATCCTACAAAGGGTGTAGGATCCCACGAATATCTAGATATTTCCCACTTTTCCAGATTTTTGGGATTCTGCTCTCTGCACTCAGCTTAGCAAATGGCCTCCAGGTTTGGAGGCCATTTTGCATTTCAGCTTGAGCTAGGATCTTCTGCACAGATGAGGTATCACAGTCTGCAATATCCTATAATCATTTAGAACGGCATTGATTTAAAAGCAATCATATCTAGAAATAGATGGGAACCTACATAAAATCTGCTCTCTATTTGCAGCCAAAGAACCTCTCTTCCGGTAGCTTTTTCTGTCATGCTATTTACGTCCCTAACAGATCATCTAAATATTCCGACCTCCGCCCACCTGAAGTGATAAATAAGGCATCACGCGCCCTGGTACATGCCACATAAAATAAATGTCTCTCAGTCTCCTGCACTTCAAACAAGTCTGATGCATCTGTCACATCATTAATACGCTGTGAAGAAGGTAGCACTCCCTCATCACATGCTATCAGCGCAACTGCTCGGAACTCTAGCCCTTTGACAAAATGCATTGTGCTGATAGATACAGCATCCTCACTAAGAAGAATACGCTCATTAAGGACAACGAATGGAAGCCCTGCAGCATGCAGTGATAGCTTCGCCCGTTCCACTTCTAAGTCAGATCTAACAAATACGCCAATTTCATTTAGCTTTACCCCCTGAGCCACCTGCTTTTTCAACCAATCCGCAACAGCAGAAATTTCCTCTTCAACATCTTTGCACTCAAGGATTTCAGGCTCAGGACCATTAAACACGGAAACTGTACCACCACGCTGTTCTTGGTTACCGTCTACGTCACTGATCTCTGGGGCCAGGAGCTTGTCAGCCAGCTGACGGATTTGGTGCGACGTCCGATAGTTGATCGTCAGAGTACGGGAGCGCCCTCGTACATCAACACCAAGGGCTTTCCAAGAGAACGCCGTTTGGAAAATACGCTGGCCAATATCACCGGTAAAGAATAGCGAGTCAGGACGTATATGCCCTATGGCAGCCAAAAAACGCAGCTGCGCCACACTAATGTCCTGAGCCTCATCGACCACGATGTAGTCATATGGCACGTTCTTAACATTAGAGAAATGATCTGCGAGACGTGTAAATACTGATGCCATTGTTACCACTCCTCGCGTCTGCAACTCATTCAAAACTTGTTGGAAGATATGCCACAAGATCAGCCTTTGCGCCTCAGCAAGGCGAGTCTTACGACCTAGGCGTCGCACATCCCGATAAGCATCCCAACTTCCGAGTTGCCAACTGTCCACGACATCTCGCCATTCCGATAGCAGGAAAGCTGGGCTGAACTTGTGGCCCGGTACTGCATCAGCGGCAGCACCCAGGAGCGTCCGTAACTCACCATCATCAAGCAGTCGTGCCTTGCCAAAATGCATGGAATACGCGCGCAGCCCAACAGCATTGATTGCCAAAACATCAATTCGCTCAGCTAAACGGGGGTCGTCCCGCAGCAAGCGCCGTAATTTTTCCAATAATGCGTTTGCCAACGGCTCCGAAAAGGTCGTTAGCAGCACCCGTACATCGTCTTTCTGCCTAAGCAATTGATTGGCACGATGCAGCGCCACAATGGTTTTGCCTGTGCCCGCGGACCCAGACACCCGGGCAGGGCCGTTATATTCTCGTTCAACCACCTGCCGTTGCCCAGGGTGCAAGAATAGCGTCCATTTCTCCCACGGATAATCCAGCGCCTGACTCAACTCTTCCATGTCGGTCATCAAGCGGAAGCGACGTTGAGCATCCGGATGATCAAATGGGTTGGCACCCGGCGAAACTGGCGTGGGTTTACTCGGTTGGCCACCAGTAGCCAACTCCAACAACGCTTCGGCAGCCTCTGCTGGTAAGTGATCCGCTAGCGCTAGCAGCGAATCCTCATCTGCAGCTCGCACATCCGTCAGCCATTCCGGTGGAACACCATAAGCCAACAGTTCGTTATCACTGTAACGGTCGAACAGTTGAGCCTTAGCATTAGCCGAAACCGTCGCTCCGACAAACACTGGGATAGTGATTTCCTCTATCCGCTCACGAATCTCCACCAACTGAGCCGCGCCCGTGGTCGGATGCGTCTGAAGCTTGCGCCGTTCAGCCCACTGATACGCCTTGTCATGATGATCGACATAGCACAGCAATAGACTGGACTCAGTGCGATGCACAATCAGACGGATATCGCTACTAACCCTGACAGACCAGAAATTTTTATCTTTAGCATGATCCAGTTTGTGAAAGCTGAAGCCAGGATTTGCGGGATTTAGCTGCAAGTCGAATGCCGTCGTCTTAACAGCTTTTTGCTCATCACCTGTCAGCCGAGCAAGGCTGGAAGTGAATGTGTCTGCAATACGAAATTCCATCAATCTACTAGCCTCAAATTTTTATTGATTAGAAGTTACTAGTCTTTCACCACTGGAAATATTTTAATTTCTGGCCTTAATATTTGTCACACTCTAAATACCTTCATCACCTCATCACCAAGGTGATTAATTACCTTCACAGCAATCCTGCCCGACTTTGGCTTGTTGAATGGGCGCGAGATATCGCTGTTCAGACTAGCCCAAGCGTCTTCATTGACTTCGGCCTTGAGACTAGTTTTCAGCGACTTATAGGGGTCGTTCTGGCCAAGAAAATAAGCGTGCCGGACGAAAAAGCTTTCGCCGTTATAGTCTGTATCGACCAGCCAGCAGGCGATACCGTCCACGTCATCGGAGCGCACTTCACCAGTAGACGGGTCAAACACATCTACGCCGTTGACCTTGACACACACCTGGCCGTTTTCCTGCGGTAAAAGTTCGATGTCAGGCTCGCCGAAGATAACGAACAGATTGCCTTTACCTGTGGCCTTGAGGTCGGCCGCCATGTGCAAGTCGGCGTTCATGCGCGCCTTCAGGATGGGCACGCGGCCGAGCTTGTTGAACTCGCCGGCATGAGCGTCGAAGTTGAAGGCGAGCGCGATCAATACGTCGAAACCGGCATCGGCGGCCTCGCGCGCAGCCTCGACCAAATCGGAACGACTGACGGTGCCGAATTCCGGACCAATCAGAATACCTGCGCGCTTTTCGGCCTCGCCTTCTAGAAAACGTCCCTCAGCGCCAATGAAGTGGCCGGGCCAGCCGGTAAGGCTGGAGAAGACGATACGGTCTTCTTTATGCGCTTGCTGTACGCCGGCGCTACGCAGGTTTTCCAGAACCATCTGATCGAAGGTCTGCACTACGCCATAGCCGGCCTGCTTCTCCTGCTCCTTGAGCGGGTCAATCAGTTCATCGTTCTCATCGACACCGAGCATGCGGTGTGGACTGAGGGATTCCACTGTAAACGGGCCAGCGACACGAACAGTTTTTTTATTCTCGTATGGCTTGTCATATAGGTATTCAAACTCCGCCCTGGCAGCGATGCTGGCATCGATTTCCTGCTGGCGGCCGATACGCGCGTCCCAAAAATCCACCAGCGGCTGCACGGCGGCCTCGGGCCAGTCTTTTGGTGCCTCGCGCGGCACCTCCCATTCCAGCAACTGGTAGCTCACTACCGTTTCGCCACTTGGCAGCTTGGCGGTGGAAGTCTCCGGGGCGTTGAAGTGGACTTCCTTGCCGGTACGCCCCCCGGTTGTCACTTTGAACGGCTGATCATGGCCCCGTAGCGCCTTGTTCAAACCAGCCAGCGCTGCTTGCACCTTGGATTGCCACGTATCGTAAATGACGTCGATTTCTGCGTTGTTGGCGATGGATTTGAGCGTGATATGCGGCACGCGCTCATAGACAAATCCCTGACGCACCTTGCCGTAAGTGGGCTTTCCGATGTAGGGACGGCCTGACAATGCCGCTTCTTTTTGTTGTCCTTCTGGCGAATCGGCAAGCAGGTAGAATGGATAGCGTGCGCCCATCAAGCGAGCGCGGGCCAAGGCTAAGGCTACACGTGAGGTATCAATGGTAATCCAGCGACGGCCCCATTGCTCGGCGACATAGGCTGTGGTGCCAGAGCCGCAGGTTGGGTCAAGAATAAGGTCACCGGGATCAGTGGCCATAAGAATACAACGTGCTGCTATCTGCGGATTTGTCTCAACAACATATCGCTTATAGGAAGCATCAAAACCCCAACGAAGATCAGTCCAAGCATTTGTAATCGGCGCAATTCGATAGTCATTAAGAAAACGAACATATCGAAGCGAATTAGTGCGCTGAAATATTCGACATGACCAAGCCAAACGATTCATTCCAATCGCATGAGTCTTCCAATGCTGTCCAGCAGGACACTTAAACAACTTCCCTCGGTGGGAAAAATCAAATGACCCTGACTGAGTTTCTCCCTGACTAGTTGTAGAAGAATAAGTTGCCAGCTGGCTAGAATCGGTATTTTTTTTATTTGGCTCGGGAGCTGCTGATACGCCAGTCATAAAATCAAAGTAGTATTTGTAATCTTTTGCTAGATCGCTATTTTCGTCCTTTTCTAGATACAACTGACGATACTTAACAGTCTGCCTATTTTTCGCATACCACAGTACAAAATCACCGACAGAACCAAGCGTATTAGTATCACCGAATCCACTTGTTTTCGTGACAAAAATCAACGCCACGAAGTTGGACTCTCCAAATACCTCATCCATAACCGCCCGTACCCGATGTACATTCTCATCACCGATTTGTACAAAAATCGAGCCTGATTCAGTCAACAAATCACGTGAAATTGTCAAACGATCACGAATATAAGACAGATAGGAATGAATTCCATCCTTCCAAGTATCACGAAACGCCTTAACTTGCTCCGGCTCACGGGTAATATGCTCTGTCTTACCGTCCTTTACATCTCGACTGGTAGTGCTCCACTGAAAATTGGAATTGAAACGAATACCATAGGGTGGGTCGAAATAGATGCACTGCACCTTGCCGCGCAATCCCTCACGTTCGGCGAGTGAGCCCATGACCGACAGGCTGTCGCCCAGGATCATGCGGTTGGTCCAGTGCTGGTCGTGCTGATAAAACTCAGTCTTGTCGACATCCTTGGGCAGGCCATTAAAGTCGGCGAACAAATCCAGCATGCCTTCGCCGGCCTCGTAGGCAGCCTGTTGGCTTACCCGTTTTAGGTCGTCGATCAACGCCTTTGGATGTACTTTTTCCTGAATGTATAGGGGCGGCGCCTGCACGATCAGGTCGCTTCCGTCTTGCGCATCTTTGCCGCGCCAGACCAGTTGCGGGTCCAGGTCTGGGTTGCGCGGGTAGCGCAGTGTCTTGACTTGCTTATGCTCATCCGGTAGCACCGGCTCGTGCTCGGCGTTCGGGATGTTTTTGCGTTTGTCGTCGTGCGTGATTGTGACAACGTTAATGGTGTTGCTATCTTGCTTGGCCATTTCAATCTTATCCGGCACCCGATATCAGGATGCATTTGGGGGTATTCTACTTTGCGGCGATCTGGTGACGCGCTACTTTCTCGTCATGTGCTCACAGCCGTACTTGTGTGTTTTTCAGTCATGTAGGGCTGAAGCAGACCAGCGAAGGCTTCTTCCATTTTTTTGGCGAAGTCTGCTTCCATCGCCCACACTTCTGTGAACTCGGCAAAGGCCCAGCGGCCATGATTTTTGAGATGGTTCACACCGGGTATCCAATAGGTTTCCATGGTGGACTTCTTGTCTTTGGCGTCTTCACCGCGGTAGCCCTTGATCTCGACGATCAGGTTCAGCAGATCATCATCGCCATGGCCGTCGTCGACACGCAAGATGAAGTCCGGGATATAGGTGCGCAGGTCCGACATATAGCGATAAGGCACCTCCAGCCCCAAGTTGTGGTTTTTAACGTAGGCGCGAACTTTCGGATGGGCTTCGGCCACGCGACAGAATTCGGCTTCCCAGTCGCTGTCGAGCATCACCCAGTTAATGTGACTCTTAGGCGGCGGGCCAATCGTGTCCCAACGGTCGGTCTTGGACGTGTTGAAGTTGACGTGCACGGTCGAACCGGTAGGGTTATACGCGTCGAGCACGGCAACGACCGGACGATTGCCCAGTTCCGCGCGGGTGATGGCAGCTGTGATGCGCTCGCAAGCCATATCAGCCAGTTGCTTGTACATCAGCTGCGCCGGGTAAGTGTCGCCCTTGCAATCTAGCCAGTTTTCCAGCCACTCACGGGTGATGCGCTTGAGCTGGCCAAACAGGTGCAACTGCGGCTCTTCGCCAGGGTCGCGCCACTTGGTCATCAACAAGTGCTGGGTCAGGTTCATCAGCAAGGTGGAATAGCGACTGTCCCTCAGGTGTTTGAGGTTCAGGTCCACCGTCTCGCCGATGATTCCGGCGTTGCTGGTGATAGAAGGACCGACCAGCGCCGGGGTGAGCTCCAGGCGAGAATCGTCATTGAAATCAGCCTTAAGCTGCGTCTCCGGCAATTCTACACGGTAGCCGGTGACGCGCGGGAAGCGAATTTCCAGATGGTCACGCTCCGGGCGCACGGCTTTGACTTGCACCGTTTCCCGCGGCGGTTGAGGCGGAGCTATCACAGGTTTAGCCGTGAAGTCGAACGGGATACCGAGCACGTCGGCGTATTCCACATTGAATAGCCCTTGTTCGTTCAAGTCATAAGACTGCCGGCGCAAGGCACGGCCGATTACCTGTTCGCACAGCAGCTGGGTGCCAAAGGCGCGCACGCCAAGCACGTGGGTCACGGTGTTGGTGTCCCACCCTTCTGTGAGCATCGACACTGAGACCACGCAGCGGATAGATTCCCCGAGTCGGCCAGTCTTGCCGACGGTATTCATCACCTCACGCAGCAAGTCCTGATCGGTAATGTTGTCAGCTGCGTCAGCGTTACCGGTACGCTCGATAATCTCGCGACGGAAGCGCTCTATTTCATCGACAGCCATCGCGTGAAAGTTCTTGTCGAGCGCCTCACCGGATTCGAGTTGTTCGCTGTCGATCAGTAAGGTGCGCGGGCGGGCAATTGAATTGCCATGGTCATCGAAATTGCGGAACAGCGCTAACCGACCGTTGACTAGCGTGGTAGAACCATCTTCGTTTTCTCGCTGAAAGCCCGAAATAAAGTCATACACCAATTTGGAAGTGGCGGTGTTGTTGCAGACAACGATAAAGCAAGGCGGCACGTTGATGCCTGCCTGCTGCCATAAGTGGAAGGTTTTTTCGTAATGCCCGTAAAGTGCTTCTAGTGCGGTCTGCAACTCCAGCGGCAGGCTGAGTGGGTCCAGCGCAGCGCCTTTGCCACGACCTTTCTTCGGCATCTTGACGCGGATGTGCTCCCACAGGTTACGGTACATCGGCATCTCATTCCCAGGAATGTTGTCGGCTACCGGCACACGCGGTAGCTTGACAATACCGCACTCGATGGCGTCCATCAGAGAGAAATCGCTGACCGTCCAAGGAAACAGGGTACCTTCAGCATAGCCGGAACCACGCAGAAAAAATGGCGTGGCCGACAAATCAAATACTCGAGCGATGCCCAGCTTGCGTTGCAAGGCCTCAAGTCCGGAAATCCACAGACGAGCCGCTTCGTTGTTGTCTTCTGCTTCTTTCTTTTCGTCGCCCTTAAGCTTTTCGTCCTCAGAATCAGCCGGCTTCTCGCGATAGCAGTGATGTGCTTCGTCGTTAAGTACGAGGATGTTCTTCATCCCCATCAAGTCACCCATCACCCGTTGCAGCATCTGGCCTTCGGTTTCGAGCGTTTGCAGTGCTTCGCCGGTACGCCCCTTGAGCAATGCCCGCGTACCGCTGGCGACTTCGAAGCGCTCGCGCAATTTGAAGGCGTGGTAATTGGTGATGACAATCTTGGCACGCTGCAAGTCTTCAAGCATATCAGCCGGAACGATTTCCCGGCTTTGGTAATAGCTGTCCGGATCGTTTGGTTGCAGTACGCGTAAACGATCCTTGATGGTGAGGCCAGGCGCAACGATGAGGAAGCCGCGCGTGAATTTCTTGCTGGCCGGCTGCCGTACTGCGTTAACTGTTTGCCAGGCTATCAGCATGGACATGACCGTAGTTTTACCTGCGCCTGTCGCCAATTTAAGCGCCATACGCGCAAGCTCGGGGTTTGCATCGCGATTAGCCCCATCGATACTTTCCAGGATGTGAGCGACTTTCCGCCCCAGCTTGGGCGCTACCTCTGTGAGCCATATAGCAGTTTCGATGGCCTCCACCTGGCAAAAAAATGGCCGCCCCCCCTGGAACTGATGATGCCGCCAATGCTGTAACAGCCGCGAAGTTTCTGGAGTAACCTGCCAGGCATTCACTGGTAACTTGCGCCAACTATCTACATAGCTGCGTATCTCGTTAATAATCGAAATAGGATCATATTTCTGCTCATCCGCTGCTAAACCAAGAGACTCATCGAATAACTCCTCTGTTCTCCCTCGCCGCTTCTTTGGTTTAGGAATTGGTGTTATAAACTCAGCTCGTCTTCTCGATTCAACTATTAATCCAGTCGGCTGTCCTCCATCCAACTGCCAGTGTCGCAACGGACAGTCATAAGGGGAGTTCAATATTGGCTGCTGGAAAAAATTTTCGGACATTTTAATATGCTCGCGATATTTTATTAAGCTTCCCTGGAGATGCCGTGAGCCACAAGCTCAAAACCGACAAAAACCATTGAAATGGCCCATATAGTACAGAAGTTGTACACAAATAGCATCACTCTCAAGGTATCAACCACACATGAACACAAAAATATCAGTAGTTTCCCCCTTGCATGACAAGATAGATACATTCGATAATCTCAACCGTGCCGTTCAATAGCGGCACCGGGATTGGCGTCCCGACGAATCTCGGCGGACTGCAGCGAAAGCTCCAGTCCTCACACCATTGCTGCGCGCAATTATGGCGGGCCTTGGTGGGAGCATCCTAGATGCGCCGGTTCCGAGATTCCGGTAACGCCAATCCCGCCTTGTGCCTGCCACCCCCCGATTGGCGTCGGAGATGCAGGTGAGCACCTAAATCTCGGAGAGCCTTACCATGACAAGCATTTCCCGCAGTGCGTCTCACTTTGCCGTACCCCACTCCACGTCGTCCCGCCAGCGCTGGCTGGTGCATTCCGGGATGTCTACCCACCCAAGCCACGCCAGCCTGTTGGCCATGGCCCAGCTGCATGCGGCGTTTGAAGCGCTGCAAGTGCTGCTGTCTCAGCCAGACCATGCAGACCTGCGCGCGCCGGTAGCCCAGCTGGCCCACCTGTGCCGGGAGATCGAGCACGCGGTGGTGGAGTCTGTTTGCCTGCTGGCGCAAAGCCAACTGGGCCTGCAGGCTTTGCTGGACCTGCTGTCTTGCCTGGGTGAGGACATCCGCCTGCCTTCCAGCCGGCTGAAGGGGCTGTTGCAGCCGGTGGATAGGCAGATCACCGCTTCGCTTGGCTACCTGAGCAAGGTGCTGTAAGCCGCCCGCGCTGGCCGGGCCGGCCCCGTGCGGGCCCGGCTTTTTTCTCCTGTCCTTCCGATGCCCACCCTGTCACCAGTATCCACGTTGAGTCGAGGAAGGTAATGGCTTTGCCTCCGGAGCAGGGATTGGCAACTGATGACGCTGCTGGCCAGGCGGTAAGTGAAGAGTCATTGGACCCTTTGCTTGCATAGCGATGCGATCAACCTTGCCCCTCCTTACCACCCACGCCACCCCACCGCTTCCAACTGGCAACTCGCGTCCAGCGCGCCGCTGCGTACAAAGGCGCGAGGTTGTTGCTTGAGGTTGAAGACGCGGAACAGGTGGTATTGGCTGGCGTGCGCTTGCGAGAACAACAGCTCGTTGCGGCTGAGGTAGAACGGTGTTTCTGCCGCCAGCGTGGTGGTTTTGACTTCGATGAAGCGTTCTCTGCTGTCGGTATTGAACGAGAGGATGTCAAAGCCTGCGCCGTCGCCTCGGGTTTTGGCGATGTGTTCCACTTTGGCCGCCAGCAGGTCGTGCCCGGCGCGTTCCAACCGCTGTTGTTCATAGCTCAGCACCAGCTGTTCCCCCGCCAGGCCCAGCGCTGCGTTGCGGGCTTCGCGAGCGCTGTAATCTACTGCCAGGAAAGGGCGCTGTAGCTGATACGGCGCGGGGCTTTCTTGCACGCTGCGAGTGTCGGGCGTGGGAGCGGGGGTGATGAAATGCTGCCAATCCAGCACGCCAGGCGTAGCTGGGGGCTGGTCGGCGTGGCGGGCGATGAGCTGTTGCAGCTCGCCGTGTTGTTCCAGCCAGTCCACGATATGCAGCGCCAGCGCGGCTTGGCGGTTGCCCATAGGCTTGTAACCGATGATCCACGGCTGGCCGATATCACGCAGTACGGCGCTGATGTTTTGGTGTTTGAATTCAACAGAACTGCGGTTTCGGCCCGGCAGTTTGGCGAGCAAGGCGCGGTTGTGGGCGGCTTTGTTATAGCGCTGGCCGCACAGCTCCAGCGTGAGCATGGCCATGTAATCGGCAACGATGAGTTGGATTTCTGCTTGCGTCCAGGGGTTTGCTGCGGCCATCGGTTTGCTTTTGGGTTGATCAGCTCATTAGCGTATGTTTCGCACAATTTCCATGCAATACGTTTTTGTTTTTATGCCGGCAGTCTTGATCTGGATTGGATCGCAGCAAACCTGCTGCGCCAGCCGCCCTTTCTGCCGGTATTTGTCGCCTTGCCGCCCGCCCCAGTTGTTATCATCCCCTCTCCCGTCCACTCCTTCCTGAAAGGCCGCCATGTCCTCACCTTCCACTTC
Source organism: Xenophilus sp. AP218F (assembly GCA_002213445.1). Classification (GTDB taxonomy): domain Bacteria; phylum Pseudomonadota; class Gammaproteobacteria; order Burkholderiales; family Chromobacteriaceae; genus Chromobacterium. The sequence continues at coordinate 296,559 of NJIE01000003.1, forward strand.
GCTTGACGCCGCGCTGGCCCAGGTTTTCGGTTTTTCCGGCTTTCGCGGCGGCCAGCGCGAGGTGGTGCAGGCGCTGCTGGATGGCCATTCGGCGATGGCGATTTTCCCCACCGGCTCCGGCAAGTCGCTGTGTTACCAGCTGGCGGCGACGCAGTTGCCGCATCTGACGCTGCTGATCTCGCCGCTACTGGCGCTGATGCGCGACCAGCTGGCGTTTTTGCAGGCCAAGGGCATTGCGGCGGCGGCGATTGATTCCACCCAAAGCCGCGATGAGGCGCAGCGGGTGATGGCGGATGCGCGCGCCGGCCGCCTCAAGGTGCTGATGGTGTCGGTGGAACGATTGAAAAACGAGCGCTTCCGCCGCTTCATCGCCGAGGTGCCGCTGTCTTTGCTGGTGGTGGACGAGGCGCATTGCATCTCCGAGTGGGGGCACAATTTCCGCCCGGATTACCTCAAGCTGCCGCAGTACCGCCAGCAATTGAACATTCCGCAGGTGTTGCTGCTCACCGCCACTGCCACGCCGGCGGTGATGCAGGACATGGCGCGGCGGTTTGATATCGCGCCCGAACACGTCACCGTCACCGGCTTTTACCGCCCGAATCTGCACCTGCACGTGCGCGCGGTAGCGCAGGCCGACAAGGACGCCATGCTGCTGCAACTGCTTGGCCGCACCCCCGGCGCGGCCTGCGTGGTGTACGTCACCCAGCAGCAAACGGCTGAGACCCTGGCCGCCAGGCTGCAGGCGCAGGGCATCGCCGCCGCCGCGTACCATGCCGGGCTGGACAGCGAACTGCGCGAGCGGATTCAGGACGACTTCATGCGCGGGGCCACGCCGGTGATCGTCGCGACGATTGCTTTCGGGATGGGCATAGACAAGGGCGACATCCGGCAGGTGATCCATTACGACCTGCCCAAGTCGGTGGAGAACTACAGCCAGGAAATCGGCCGCGCCGGGCGCGATGGCGAGCTGTCGCTGTGTACGCTGCTGGGCAACCGCGACGGCCTGCACGTGCTGGAAAACTTTGTTTACGGCGATACGCCGCAATGGGCGTCCATCAGGCACGTGTTGCAGCGCATCCGCGACGAGGCGCAAAACGGCCAGTGGGAGATGACGCTGTACGGGCTGTCGGCCGACAGCAATATCCGCCAATTGCCGTTAAAAACCTTGTTGGTGTATCTGGAAGTGCAGGGCGTGCTGCAGGCGCAGTACAGCTATTACAGCGAGTATCGCTTCCAGCTGCGCGAGGACGAAGACGCGCTGCTGGCGCATTTCAAGGACGAGCGGCGCGAGTTTGTCGCCGCGCTGTTGGCGCACAGCAAACTGGGGCGCAGCTGGCACGCCTTTGATTTTGAATCTTTCCTGCAGGCCTTCCCCGGCCAGCGCCAGCGCGCGGTGACGGCGCTGGAATTCATGGACGAACGCGGCTGGCTGACGCTGGAAACCAAGCAGATGACCGAGGTGTACGCGGTAAGCGACGCCGCGTTTGACGTGGAGGCGCTGGCCGCCAGCCTGCATGCGCAGTTTCAGGCGCGCGAAGACAGCGAACTGGCGCGCTTGCAGCAGATGCTGCGGCTGTTCGAGACCGAGACTTGCCTGAGTTACGCGCTGGCCAGCTACTTTGGCGACGCCGCCGCGCCGCGCGAGTGCGGCCACTGCCTGGCGTGCCGCGGCAAACCGGCGCGCTTGCCCGCTGCGCCAGCCTTGCCTACTTTGCACGCGGATGGCATGCGCGCCGCGCTGGCCAGCCTTGCCGAGAAACTGGGCGACGAGCCGGACGCGCATCTGGCGGCGTGCTTCCTGTGCGGCATCACCCTGCCGCTGCTCACCAAGCTGCGCGCCTCCCGGCTGCCGGGCTTTGGCCAGCTGGCGCGTTACCCCTTCGCCGAGGTGCGCGCCGCTTTGCGCTGACGCGTCCCGGCATCCAGACACCTCGCCAAGCCCAAGGCCTCGTCGCTCCGCGCCCGCGCATGCGAACGCGGCCACTCCTGCATCGGCCTACGCCCTTGCGGCGCGCGCCGCCTGACAACAGCCCTGGGCCGCGATGGCCGCCTGTTTGAGTTGGCTCAATGAGGGAGGCCAGCTTTTCCATAATAATGATAATAATTATCGTTATCATTTGTATGGAATGACACTCCCAAACCCGAATCCGTCTTCACGCCCGATCGAGGCCTGGCTGCGCCCCGGCGACGCGCTGCCCGCCGCCTTCGACAAGCGGCAGGCGCTGATGCCGATGTGGGGCGCGCAGCCGCTGGCGCAGCCGCAGTGGGCCGACGCCTGGCAAACCATGCTCGCCACACCCATAGCGGAACGATCGCTGGCTTACGTTCACATCCCCTTTTGCGCCAACCGCTGCGTCTTTTGCGGCTTTTACCGCAACGCCTGGCAGGAGCAGCGCGGCAAACCGTATGTTGACCGCCTGATAGCCGAGCTGGCGTCCGAAGCGAGCCAGCGGCCGCCCGGCGGCAGCGTCAGCGCGCTCTACCTTGGCGGCGGCACCCCTACGGCGCTGGCGGCAGCCGATCTTGCCCGGTTGCTGGCGGCGGCCAGGCAATGCCTGCCGCTGACAGCGGATTGCGAAATCACCGTGGAAGGCCGCATCTCCCATTTCAGCCCGGACAAGGCGCAAGCCTGCCTGGCAGCCGGGGCCAATCGCCTTTCCATCGGCGTGCAAAGCTTTGACAGCCGGCTGCGCCGCCGCCTGGGCCGCCAGCACGGCGGGGAGGAGGCGGCCGGCTATCTGCGGCAATTGTGTCGCCGCACCCAGGCGGTGGTGGTGGCCGACCTGATGTTCGGCCTGCCCGGCCAGGACGATGCCAAGTGGGCCCACGATATCGACACCGCACTGTCTTTAGGCTTATCCGGCCTCGACTTGTACGCCTTCAACTGCTTCCCCGGCCTGCCGCTCAATCGCATGCTGGAAAAAGGCGCGCTGCCGCCCCTGCCCGGGCTGGCAACCCAGGCGCGCCATTACGCCTACGCGGTGCGCCGCCTGGAGGATGCCGGCTGGACGCAGCTGAGCAACAGCCACTTCGCCAGCCCCGATAGCCGCGAGCGCAATCGCTACAACCGCGCCATCAAGTCCGGACGCGACTGCCTGGCCTTCGGCTCCGGCGCGGGCGGCTGCCATGCCGGCCACAGCTATCAGGTGCAAGGCGAGCTGGCCGACTACCTGGCCACGCCGGCGGATAGCAAACCGCTGGGCTTCATCGCCGGCGTCGGCCCGCAGAAACAGACGCTGAGCCTGATACAGGGCGCGCTGGAGCAAGGCACGTTTTCCCTGGCCGCCTTCGCCGCCTTCCCTCTGATGCTGAACCAGCTGCGGCGCTGGCAAGCGCAAGGCCTGCTGACGCTGCGGCACGATGCCGTCCAATTGAGCATAGCCGGGCGATTCTGGGCGCCGACCCTGATCCGCGAGCTGGCCATGCTGACCTCCACTCAACAGGAAACGATATGCCCTCCACACGCCATGCCCATGCCGCGCCCGCGCTCGATCCCGAACGCAAGGCCGAACTGAGCCGGAAGCTGGCCGCCAATCCCGGCCTGATTCTGGAACAGTTGGCGCAAACCCAGCAATGCCCGCTGGCCAGCGTGATCGAGTGCCTGCCCGCCGCCATGTGGCGCAAAATGCCGGGCGCGCGCTTTGTCGAGATCATGCAGGCCGTCGCCGGCTGGCAAACGCCGGTCACCCTGCTCATCCACAGCGCCGACGCCATTCTGGAATTCACCGGCCCGCTGCCGGCTGGCGAGATCGGCCACGGCTTCTACAATCTGCGCGGCGGCAACGGCCTGCACGGCCACTTGCGCCATCAGAACTGCGCAGCCATCTACCTGCTGGAACGCCCGTTCATGGGCAAGGCCACCGCCAGCCTGAACTTCTGCAACCCGGCCGGCGAAGCGATGTTCAAGATTTTTGCCGGCCGCGACGCCGGCGGCAACCTGCTGGCCGAGCAACTGGCGGCGCTGCGGGCCCTGGCGCATCGCCACGAGGACGACGCATGACCCGACACGATCTGCTGTTATTCGGCGGCGCGGCCAACACCGGCCTGCATCTGGTCCGCCACGCCCGCGCGCGCGGCCTGAGCGTGGCCTGCATGATAAGGGAGGGACGGGACGCCAACGCCGCCGCCAGCCTTGGCGCGACGGTGGTGCGGGGCGATGCCTGGCTTGCCGCCGACTGCCGGCGCGCGCCGTGATCAGCCTGCTGGGCGGGAAGGACGCCAACGGCCGGCGGGTAGACGCCGCGGGCAACATCAATGCCATCAATGCCGCAGCGGAGTGGCGCCACGGCCTGCCGTTTCTGCTGCTGACCTCCCTGGGTTGCGACGAACAGTTCGCCGACATGCCGCCTGCCGTCCAGCAGGCGCTGGGCGAAGCGCTGCGCGCCAAAACCCTGGCCGAGCGATGCTTGCGCGCCAGTCCTCTGGCCTGGGCCATCGCCCGCCCCGGCGGGCTGAGCCATCAGGACGGTATCGGCCGTTACCGCCTCGCCGCGTCCCCGCTGCCCGGCCGGGCGCCCTATCTGTCGCGCAGCGACGTGGCGCTGGCCGCGCTGGACCTGCTGGCCGACGCCACGCGGCAAAAACAGGCCTGGACGATTCTGGCGGCAGACCCGGAGCCGTAGACGGATCGCGGGTTGAACGCCGCCGGACTAGCTTCAGATCTGGCGATCCGGCTCGCGTCGCTCCCGGGCCGGGCCGGCGGCGCTGAACGTCTCCATTTTCAGCAGGGGGGGCGAGTACAGGTGCAGCGTGACCAGATTCCGCTCATGCGCGTTGCTGATCCGGTGGATGTCCTGATGCTCGTTGACCGCCAGACTCCCCGCCGCCAGCCGACGGGTGATGCCGGGCAGCGCCGCGCCGTCCGGCGCGGCGGTGAAAACGGTTTCGCTGGCGATGCCCTCGACCACCAGCACGCCGCAACGGCTGCCGTGATGATTGTGGATGCGGCTTTGCTGGCCAGGCAGCCAGCAGAGCAGCAGGAGCTCGAAACAATCGTTGGCGAAGATCCGGTTGCGGCAATAGCTGGCCGGATCGAAACGGCGGTGCCGAGCCAACGCCTCCGGCTCCAGCCTCAGCGAGCGGTAGAAATCCAGAATCTGCTGACGGCCAAGCGCGCTTTGCAACGCGATCAACTCGCCGATGGCGGCGTCCAGCGGCAGGAGGCCTGCGGCGGCCTCAGGCGGAGGCAGAATGGACATGGGCTTCTCCTTGCGGCAAGTGGACTGGCATGGGCGGGCGCTTGGCTCGGCGTTGCGGCGAGCGTCGATCGGCCGGAATGGCGCTGCTGACAAGAATATCGGCTATTTTTTGAAATATTGAACAAGCTTTTTCGCGCCATTTTGGAATAAGGCGCGGCGGCATTGCCGCTATCGCAGCGCCGGAGCGCGCGCTCCGCATCCGGCGTCAACGCCGGGCCCCTAGCGCTCGCCCAATATCCTGGCCAGCGCGGCCGCGGACGGCATCCCCTGCGCCTTTTGCAATACGCCCTGATCGTCGCGGTAATAAATGGCCGGGGTGGCAAAGACGCCCAGTCTTTCCATCAACTGCTGATTGCCGGCCAACTGCTTGTCCACCGCCGGCGGAACGACGGCCAGCGGGCGGACGCCGGCTTGGGGCGGCGCGGCCTCGTGGCGTTGCAGCGCGGCGGCCGGGTCGGGATCGGCCAGCAGCGCGGCGGCCTTGCCGCGGCTATCCGGGGCGATCACCGCCACCAGCACGTGGCGCAGCTGCGCCTTGCCGGCGGCCACCCACGGCCGGGCGGCCTGCCAGAACTGGCGGCAGTAGCCGCAATTGGCGTCGGTGAATACATACGCCACGCGCGGCGCGGCGGCGTCGCCGTCCCCCACCCAGGCGCTGGCGGCCAGCTGTTGCCAGATGGCGTCGCCGAACTGCTTGTCCACCACGGCGGGGTTCCATTTCTCGCCCCGGGCGTCGGTCATCGCGCCGACGATGGCCTGCCGGCCGTCGGGCGTGAGATACAGCGTTTGCGGGCGGCCCAGGTAGAGCGCGGCGTAGCCGGTCATGCCGGCCGGGCCGGGAAAGCTGCCCAGGATTTCATAGCCCTGCTGCTCCAGCGCGGCGATGGGCGCGGGCAAGGCGGCGGCATGGAGGCTGGCGGGCAGGGCCAGCAGCAGCGGCCAGAGGCGTAACGGAGTCATAGGCGGTCCTTTGCGGAAAATCGCGGCGGCAAGCAATGGCAGACTGGACGCGCGGCGGCCAGTTCCGCGCAGTTTGGCCAAAGCGGACGCAAACGCCCGCCGGCGGAGTAAAATGGCGCTTTCTGCGCCCAACTCATACCATTTGCATAACAGCCGCGCGCGGCTGTTCAGAAAGGAAAACCGATGTCCCGCAATCTGGAACTGTTTGAACGTGGCAAGCAAGTCATCCCCGGCGGCGTCAACTCGCCGGTGCGCGCCTTTGGCCAGGTGGGCGGCACGCCGCGCTTCGTCAAGCGCGCCGAAGGCGCTTACTTCTGGGACGCCGACGACAAGCGGTATCTGGATTACGTGGGCAGCTGGGGCCCGGCCATCCTAGGCCACGCCCATCCGGACGTGGTGCGCGCGGTGCAGGAAGCGGCGTCCGGCGGCTTGTCCTTCGGCGCGCCCACCGAAGGCGAAGTGCTGATCGCCGAGGAAATCTGCAAGCTGCTGCCGTCGGTGGAGCAGGTGCGCTTGGTCAGCTCCGGCACCGAGGCGACGATGAGCGCCATCCGTCTGGCGCGCGGCTTCACCGGCCGCGATCTGATCGTCAAGTTCGAAGGCTGCTACCACGGCCACTCCGACAGCCTGCTGGTGAAAGCCGGCTCCGGCCTGCTGACCTTCGGCAACCCCTCCTCCGGCGGCGTGCCGGCCGATTGCACCAAGCACACCCTGGTGCTGCAGTATAACGACCCGCAACAGCTGGCCGACACCTTCCGCGAACTGGGCGACAAGATCGCCTGCGTGATTCTGGAGCCGGTGGCCGGCAATATGAACCTGGTGCAGCCCACGCCGGCATTCGTCCAGGCGCTGCGCGGCCTGACCGAGCAATACGGCGCGGTGCTGATTTACGACGAAGTGATGACCGGCTTCCGCGTGGCGCTGGAATGCGCGCAGGGCCTGCACGGCATCAAGCCCGACCTCACCACGCTGGGCAAGGTGGTGGGCGGCGGCATGCCGCTGGCGGCCTTTGGCGGCCGGGCCGACATCATGGCCAGCATCGCGCCGCTGGGCAACGTCTACCAGGCCGGCACCCTGTCCGGCAACCCGCTGTCGGTGGCCGCCGGCCTCGCCACCCTCAAGCTGATCCAGCAGCCGGGCTTCCACGCCACGCTTGGCGCGCGCACCGCGCGTCTGGCCGCCGGCTTCGCCCAGGCCGCCCGCAGCGCCGGCGTGACCATGAGCACCGACAGCGTGGGCGGCATGTTCGGCTTCTACTTCAGCGCCGCCGCGCCCAAGTCCTACGCCGAAGCCACCCGCTGCGACATCGACGCCTTCAAGCGCTTTTTCCACGCCATGCTGGATGAAGGCGTCTACCTCGCGCCGTCAGCCTACGAAGCGGGCTTCACCTCCATCGCCCACACCGACGAGCTGATCGAGGACACCATCGCCGCCGCCGGCCGCGCGCTGGCCCGGATTTAGGTTAGCCGCAACTAGTCAGCTGATACATTTTAAAGAGGAGCATGTACTCCTCTTTAAGAGCGGCTAACAAAATTTCTCGATAACCCGTAAGCAAATCAAGGAGAAAGCCAGCTTCAGCAACGCGTAATGCGTATCTAACCGATGTTCAAAGCGAATACGTAGCTTGCCAAACCCCGCCAGCCACGCATGCGTTCGCTCAACCACCCAGCGATGCCGACCAAGCCTTTCGCGGCTTTCCACGCCTCGATGGGCAATGCGGGCCTGAATGCCTCGTCCTCGAAGGTGGTCGCGACAACGGCGGTAGTCGTAGCCTTTGTCGGCGTGTAGCCGGTCCGATCGTTTCCGCGGCTGGCCCGGTAAGCCGGGGATGGCCGGGATGGCATCGATCAATGACTCAAACACCATCAAGTCATGCCGGTTGGCTCCAGTAACACACAGCGCCAAGGGCAGGCCACGGCGATCTACGACGATGTGCCGTTTGCTGCCGAGCTTGCCGCGGTCGGTGGGATTGGGGCCAGTTTGTTGGCCCCCCGGGGGCTGGCAACACTCGCCCCGTCGATGCCGGCCCGACTCCAATCAATTTGATCGTGTTGGCGCAGTTGTATCAGCAGGGCTAGATGTAGACGATCCCAAACGCCTAGTGCCTGCCAGTCCCGCAGTCGTCGCCAGCAGGTCATGCCGCTGCCGAAGCCCAGTTCCTGAGGCAGGTCCTCCCATGAGATAGCTGTGGTGAGGACAAATAGGATGCCGTTCAGAGCCGCCCGATCATCCAGACGGGGACGGCCTCTGCCACGGTGACGAGGTGGCTGGGGAAGCAACGGTTGTAAGATTTCCACAGTTTCTGGGTGACAAGTTGACGTCTCATGCCCGTCTGACAAGGCTTGGCACCTACTTATTCTGGCCATTTTTGTTAGCCGCTCTTAATTTACACACAAAGCAACCAATTATCCTGTTAATATGCCAGTTTTTATTCATTTAAAGTTTCTTATTCCAAAAGATTATCAATGAAAGGCTGGACTCTATGAGGACAGGAATAAAAGTTGGCTTGCTAGCTAGTGTGGCGATTCTAGTTGCCGCAGCTTTTGGTGGTTGGAAATATTGGCAGTTCCGACAACAAGTTGTCGTCGAGCGGCTAGCTATGGATGGCGAACCAGGCAAACAGTTGGCTCACGCCATCATGGACAAAATGTACGGAAAGGAGGCTTACGATAGCGAAGCAGAGTGTTGGTCAGTAGAGCAAAAAGCCAGCAAAAGCAAGCCTTCTTTCACCTATTGTATGCAACCAATCGCTCTTGACAAGGCTCAAATTTCCGGACAGCACCAGCTTTATCTGTTTGCCACCAACATTGCGCATGACTTCGACCATGATTTCGAAGCCGTAGATGAGGGGTGGGGTGGTGCGTTTGTTGTAGACGCCGAAACCTTGGAGCCGATTGCCGGAAAAAAATTGCTACCTGTTGTCAACGACAGCCGAAATGATATTGGCAGCGCCAAATTGATGCAGCTATCCAAAGACGGTGTTCTAGGTTGGCTGGTAGTAGGAAGTTTCCAAAAACGTGAAATGCCAGAGGTTCCACAAATTTTTATCGTCAAAGATAAAAAGATCATCGATGCATCCGGAAATTTGTACGGCTCCGACAGTGCTTATTACTCTTCAGAGTATGAGTTGGATGCTACCAAAACCGACGCAGGTTTTTATCCTCTACGCGTCAAAATCAAAAATAGAGAGGAAAAAACTATAGCCAGTTTTAACTTCCGTTTCGACAAAAAATCTAATAAATACTTATGTGCAGACCAAGCCTGCCACGATAGAAAGGGCATGCCTGAATACGATGAGTCTAGCGAAGCGGGAGAGCAGGAAACCGAAACGCCCCCTCCCGCCAACGCCAACGAAGCATTGTTTAATGACAATACCAAGTTATCCGACGCAGATTTGAAAGACATACTAGGGGCGATTAATGCCACTTACGTGGTGAAGGACCAGAAAACTTGGGGATTCGTCACACCGCAGTGCCATACTCCATTTCCCCTTAACGCCACAATTCCCGACGATGCGAAGGCTGACCAAAAATTTATCTGGATCGAGGGCGGAGATAGTTGCACCTCAGGAAATACCGAAAATTCTGTCTGGCTATTCATCCGTGGAGAAGATGGCCACTTGCGCTCCAATCTAGGAGTGCCTGCCAAAAAAATCATCGTCACAGAAGAGCACCATGATGGTTACAACGATATTCGTCTGTCTGGAAATGGATTTTGCGAAGCAATATGGCGATGGGATGGTAATCAGTATCAGCACTTAAAAAATATCGCAACACAACCTGGCGGCTGCGATAGCAAGTAATATTCATGACTTGGCTATTTTAAAAAGAATAGCCAATGCTCTTCACAAATAGCCTTGGGTTTATAAAAATGAAGCCAACTCTACTACTAACAACCATATTGTATATTCCTACTTTAACCACCGCCAGTGTGATTACCAACTTCGACACTCCTCCAGTCATAGATCTGTCTAGTCAGCTGCAAAAAATGCGCCACAGCTCGCGCAGTATCCCTATCCAGGCATTTCCTCCCAAAAGCGACACGAGAATATTTCACAAATCTGACAGCAAACTAACGCTTGACCCCCCTTTCGAATTACCCACAGAGGCTCTGTCAGTCGCCCCAAACGTACAGCGAGTCGGAAAAACTCTTTTCATTAAGACATCCACTGGAACGCTTCAATTCAAGAACTGGCGTATTATTAAGGGCGATGGCGACTCCTCTACTTTTGTATATCGCGGCATAGTCGCAGGTAGCCCGCTTCAACGAGTGGATATGTACATGGGCCAAGATGCGCCAGGTAGCATGCTAATCAACAATATCAATGGGAAAGTCTACTTCCTTCACAGTGGAGATCATCCTGTTGCTGTTTCACCAGACGGTGCCTTCGTCTTAGAAGTAACGACAGGAGATTGGCGCTTACAACTTGTTTCACTAGCATCTACGAAGCCAAAGACCGAAATATTTTGCACAGCAAACTCTGAGGGCTCCATTGAAACAGAAATTCACTCGTGGAGTCAGCCTCCCGCAAATGGTTTTGATTTAATAATAAAAACCAACCAGCAAAATTTACCTATTCGTTTTACTCGCACAACTAACTCGTGGCGCATAAACAGTAGTCAGTCTGTCCTGTTAGAAAAATTAGGTGTTCGCTGCAGCATGCCTAGCTGATTTATTGCTTGATCAACTTACCACCACATGGCCAAATCATGAATAATTTAAAAAAAACTTACAGTCTAACTATCGCGTTTCTTTTAGCCATTAGCCAATCAGCCTTCGCCCAACCCATTCAGGTCTCTCCGGACGAGACCACCACAATTAATTTAAGTGGCATTATAGTTGGCCCAATTGTGACAGGCAGCAAAAAGGATGGTACCTTTTTCAAGGCTTATCACCTAAAATTGCCCAAACCAATAAATTTTGACGATAGCGATGCCTGTGGCGAACAGAAGATAAGCAGCCTACCACTAAATGAATTCGGCATGGATAAGTACAAAGGGAAGAGGGTCCACATAAAAGCTCATATCATTTGCCAATTAAGAGGCACCGGCAGCTACCATCTCCAAGACCTGCGGATACAACCACAATAATGGGCGCTGTTGCATAAATCCTGAACAGGCGAGTTTCCCCTTTCCCCAAGCGGACTTACGCCACCGCCACCGTGCATGGACGGCCCAACATGCTGAAGCGGTTCAAGATGGCAACGCGCAGTTGCAGCTCTGCCACTTGACCCTCGAAGCGGCGGGCCGTCACCCTTTCACCCAGCCGTTTGAAGCAATGCATTTTGGTTTCCACCAGGCTGCGGCGATGGTAGCCGCTCCAGCGTTTCCAGATCGTCCGGCCTAGTCGCTTGGTCGCCCGCAGAATCTCGTTGCGAGCCAGCACACCCAGCGAACTTCCTTTCCACGATCTCGCATTCTTGCGGGTCGGGATGCATCCCGTTGCGCCTCGCGCGGCAATCGCCTCATGACATGCTTTGGTATCGAAAGCCCCGTCGCCGCTCACGCAGCCTATCGGCTCATCAGCCGGGATTTGCGCCAATAGCGAAGGCAGCATTTGCGCATCGCCCTGGCGGTTGTCCGTGACTTCAATGGCCCGGATTTGCAGGGTTTCCGCATCGATGCCGAGATGCACTTTTCGCCATTGCCGGCGATATTCCGCGCCATGCTTCTTGGTTTTCCACTCGCCTTCACCCAGCATCTTGATGCCGGTGCTATCGACCAGTAGATGCAGCGCGCCAGCACTTTTCTGGTAGGGAATATTGACCTGCAGCGTCTGCTGCCGTCTGGGCAGCGTGCTGTAGTCGGGGATGCCCCAGCCCAAGCCCGCCAGCTTGAGCAGACTTTGGATAAAACCGATGGTTTGCCGCAACGCCAGTCCAAACAGGTTTTTGATGGTCAGGCAGAATTGAATGGCGGCATCGCTATAGGTCTGCGTCCGTCCGCGTTTGCCTTGAGGAGCCGCCTGCCATGACATGCTGGTGAGCCAGACGGACAGAGAGCCGCGTTGGATCAGGGCTTGGTTGTAGGCGTTCCAGTTGGTCGTTCGGTAGCGTTTTGGAGCGGGCTTGGTCATGCCACTATCTTACCAAGCCGCGGGACGGGCGGATTTGTGCAACAACGCCACAATAATGTCAAATCTGCTTTTTATAAAATCGACGGACACCTAATTTAGCGACGCCCAATACTTTCTCTATTGATCTCCTCTATGGCAAAATTTGCTCTCTGGCATACTGTCTACTGCTAAAGCCTTTCCTCCTCGCTAGCACTTTTAAATGTTTCAAGCAACCGATCGCCTCGCCTGGCGCGTCCGCGCCGCCGCCTCCGGCGTCCAGTTGCTGCCCTGCCTGCAACAACGGCAGACAGACGGCTGGAGCCGCGGCCGGCTGCTGCCGCTGGCCAAATTGCTGTTTCCCGACGAGCCTCAACCGTGGCTGACGCCGCAGGACGCGCTGCTGTGCCAGGCGCTGACCGCGCTATGGCGCGGCGCGGACGGCGACGAGGCCGGGCTGGACGGCCTGCCGCTGCTGCCGCTGCTGGCGGGCCACCCGGCGCTGTTCCAGGCCGACGCGCCGGAGCGGCCGCTGCGGCTGACGGCCGGGCAAGTGGCGCTGGAAATCGCCCGCGAGGGCGCGCAGATCACACTGCGGCTCACCCCGCCCGGCATCGCCGGCTGCGGCGGCGTGCTGTGGCAACAAACCGCGCCGGACCGGATCAGCGTCTACCGGCTGGACGAAGAAGTGGCGCAGATCGCCGACCTGCTGGGCCACAGCCTGACCCTGCCCTGGCAGGCGCGGATGAAGGTGCTGGACGCCATCCGCGACATCGCCCCCGCGCTGCCGGTACACGACGTCAGCCCGCGCTTCGACGACAGCCTGCCCAGCCAGCCGGCCGACCCCACGCTCTACGCGCTGCTGACGCCGGCCGACGACGGGCTGCGGCTGCAGCTGAAGGTGCGGCCGCACCCGCAAAGCGCCTGGTACGCGCCCGGCGGCGGCCCGCCCGGCATGGTGCTGACCGTGGACGGCGAAACCACGCAGCTGCGCCGCGACCTGCCCGCCGAGCGCCGCCGCCTGCGCGCCGCGCTGGCCGCCTGCCCCGCCCTCGCGCTCGCCAGCCGCGAGCGCGACGAATGGCTGCTGCCGGAACGCCAGGCGGCGCTGGCCCTGTTGGCCGAACTGCAAGCCATGGGCGAAGACGCCCTGCAATGCGTCTGGCCGCAGGGAGAACGGATGCGCATCGCAGGCCAGGGCGGCCTGCCGCAGCTCAAGCTGAAGGCCAAGCGCGGCGGCGGCTGGCTGGAAGTCAGCGGCCAGCTGGAGCTGGACGACGGCCGGGTGCTGGCGCTGCGCCACCTGCTGGACGCCTTGCGACAACAGCCGGGGCCTTATCTCAAACTCTCCGAAACCGACTGGCTGGCCCTGTCCGACGCCTTGTCCGGCCAGTTGCGGCAACTGGCGCGACTGGCCGACCACGCCCAGGGCGACGCCCTCCGCCTCAGCCCGCTGGCCGCGCCCAGGCTGGCCGAGCTGGGCGCGCAGGCCGGCAGCTTCGAACGCGACGACGGCTTCGTTCGCCAGCTGGCGCGGCTGGAGCAGGCGCAAGCCTTCACCCCGCAACCGCCGCCGACGCTGCGCGCCGCGCTGCGGCCGTATCAGCTGCAAGGCTTCCAGTGGATGGCGCGGATGGCCGAATGGGGCACGGGCGCCTGTCTGGCCGACGATATGGGCCTGGGCAAGACGGTGCAGACGCTGGCGCTGCTGCTCGCCCGCGCCTCGCTCGGCCCGCAGCTGGCGGTGGCGCCCACCTCGGTGGCGCTCAACTGGCTGGCCGAGGCCGCCCGCTTCGCCCCCAGCCTGCGCCTGCGCGCCTACCAGCAGCAGCGCCGGCTGGACGACGTCGGTCCCGGCGACCTGGTGGTGGTCAGCTATGGCCTGCTGCAGCGCGAGGCCGACGCATTTTGCGAGGTGCATTGGGCCACGGCGGTGCTGGACGAGGCGCAGGCGATCAAGAACCCGCAAAGCCAGCGCGCCCAGGTGGCCCAAAGCCTGCGCGCCGATTTCCGGCTGGCCGCCAGCGGCACCCCGGTGGAAAACCATCTGCTGGAGCTGTGGAGCCTGTTCCGCTTCGCCGCTCCCGGCCTGCTGGGCAACCAGGCCCAGTTCGAAACCCGCTTCGCCCAGCCGATCGCCGACGGCGACGAGACCGCCCGCGCCGAACTCAAGGCGCTGATCCAACCCTACCTGCTGCGCCGCACCAAGCGCGAGGTGCTGACCGAGCTGCCGCCGCGCAGCGACATCAACCGGCTGGTGGAGCTGTCGGATCAGGAACGCCACGTCTACGAGGCGATGCGGCAGCAGGCATTGGACAAGCTGGCCGAAGCCGACCCGGCCGCCGGCGGCCGCAATATGCAGGTGCTGGCCGAGCTGACCCGGCTGCGCCGCTTCTGCTGCCACCCGCGGCTGGCGCAGCCGGACAGCGCGCTGCCGGCCAGCAAGCTGGCGGCCTTCGCCGAGATTTGCGAAGAGCTGTTGGCCAACGGCCACAAGGCGCTGGTTTTCAGCCAGTTCGTCGATCATCTGGCCATCGTCGCCAGCCATCTGGACGCGCTGGGCGCGCGCTACCACTACCTGGACGGCGGCACCCCCACCCGCCAGCGCAAGGCCAGCATGGACGCGTTCCAGGCCGGCGACGGCGACCTGTTCCTGATCAGCCTGAAAGCCGGCGGCACCGGCCTCAACCTCACCGCCGCGGACTACGTCATCCACCTGGACCCGTGGTGGAACCCGGCGGTGGAGGACCAGGCCAGCGACCGCGCCCACCGCATGGGCCAGCGGCGGCCGGTCACCGTCTATCGGCTGATCGCCGCCGGCACCATAGAAGAAAAGATCGTTGCCCTGCACGCCGAAAAGCGGGCGCTGGCCGACAGCCTGCTCGAGGGCGGCGACGCCAGCGCCCGGCTGGACGCAGAAGCGCTATTGGCCCTGCTGCGGCAAAACTGAGGCTTGGCGACTGTCCGGATGGGCAGGCCATGGCAACCCAAAATTCATATAAACCGCGAGCAGCCTGTTTACGATGTCTCCTCGCCGAAACGGCCGCCCGGCCCCACGCGGGGACCGACAACGACAAACCGGCGCGCCGGCCGGCCCGGCGTCACCCACATCACGTTTGCCACGGAGACATCATGAAACAGAAATCGCTCGCCCTGCTGCTGACCGCGGCGCTGGCGCTGGCCAGCGGCCAGGCCCTGGCCTGGGGCCAGGAAGGCCACCGCATCACTGGCTACATCGCCCAGCAACTGCTGACGCCGCAGGCCAGGGCCCAGGTGGCCGCGCTGCTGCCCAACGCCGACTTCGCCCAGCTGGCGCTGTACATGGACCAGCACAAGGCGGAGCTGAAAGAGAGCCTCCCCGGCTCCGACCAGTGGCACTACAACGACGAGCCGGTATGCGACGGCGTGGTCGAGGACGATTGCCCCAACGGCAACTGCGCCTCCAACCAGATCGAGCGTTACCGCGCGGTGCTGGCCGACAAGCAGGCGAGCCAGGCGGCGCGCGCGCAGGCGCTGACCTTCCTCATCCACATGGTGGGCGACATCCACCAGCCGCTGCACGCCGCCGACAATCACGACCGCGGCGGCAACGACTTCAAGGTCACCCTGCCGGGCAGCAAGAAAACCAGCAATCTGCATTCGGTATGGGACACCGCGCTGGTGCAGCGCGCGCTGGGGGGCCAGGACGAGAGCGGCTGGGCGGCGCAGGATCTGGCCCGCTACCAGCGCGACATCGCCGGCTGGCAACGCGGCGGCGTCAAGGACTGGATCGCCGAATCCAATCAGTACGCGCGCCGCGACGTGTACGGTCCCCTGTCCGGCTTCAGCTGCGGCACCAGCCCGAGCGCGCCGGTATACCTGGACAACACCTATCTGCGCGCCGGCAGCGCGCTGGTGGAGCAGCAGCTGGCCAAGGCCGGCGCGCGCATCGCGATGGTGATCAACCAGGCGCTGCGATAAGCGCCGGTTCCGGCGGGCGCAAAAAAGCCCTGGCCATCGGCCAGGGCTGTGACGAACGCCTGGGCGCGATCAGCAGCTGCACACGCCGTTGGCATTGACCTGACGGTAGAGCTGGATCAGGCGGCTGGTGGAGCAGTCGTGCTCTGCGTGCTTGAGCTTGCCGGTCAGCTCGGCGTGGATGGTCTTGGCCAGCTGCTTGCCCAGCTCCACGCCCCACTGGTCGAAGCTGTTGATGTGCCAGATCACGCCCTGCACGAAGATCTTGTGCTCGTAGGCGGCGATCAGCGAACCCAGATTGCGCGGGTTGAGGCGGCTCATCAGCAGGGTGTTGGTCGGGCGGTTGCCGTCGAACACCTTGTGCGGCACCAGATCGTCCAGCGCCTTGCCCTTGACGCCTTGCGCTTCCAGCTCGGCGCGCGCCTCCTCGGCGGTCTTGCCGCGCATGAAGGCTTCGGCCTGGGCGAACACGTTGGCCAGCAGGATTTCGTGGTGGCCGGGCAGGCTGGAGCAGTTCTGCAGCGAGGCGATCAGGTCGATCGGCGAAATGTGGGTGCCCTGGTGCAGGAGCTGGAAGAAGGCGTGCTGGCCGTTGATGCCGGTTTCGCCCCAGATGATGGGCGCGGTTTCAAAATTGACCGGCTGCCCGCTGAGCATGGTCTTCTTGCCGTTGGACTCCATGTCCAGCTGCTGGATGAAGGCCGGCAGGCGATGCAGGTACTGGTCGTACGGGGCGATCACGTGGCTGCCGCCGCCGAAGAAGTTGATGTACCAGACGCCTATCATCGCCAGCAGCACCGGCATGTTCTGCTCGAACGGCGCGTTCTTGAAGTGCTGGTCCATGATGTGGGCGCCGTTCAAAAGCTCGGTGAAGTTCTCCTCGCCCAGATACAGCATGATGGGCAGGCCGATGGCCGACCACAGGCTGTAACGGCCGCCCACCCAGTCCCAGAACTCGAACATGTTGGACGGGTCGATGCCGAACTCGGCCACCGCCTTCTGGTTGGTGGACACGGCCACGAAGTGCTTGGCGACGGCCTTCTCGTCGCGCGAGCGCTGCAGGAACCACTCGCGCGCGGTCAGCGCGTTGGTCAGCGTTTCCTGGGTGGTGAAGGTCTTGGACTCCACCACGAACAGCGTGGTTTCGGAGTGGACCTTCTTCAGCGTTTCCTTCAGTTGCGCGCCGTCCACGTTGGAGACGAAGTGCATGTTCAGCCGCGGGTGGCCGAAGGGCTTGAGCGCGCTACAGACCATCAGCGGGCCGAGGTCGGAGCCGCCGATGCCGATGTTGACGATGTCGGTGATCGGCTGGTTGGTGTAGCCCAGCCACTCGCCGGAGCGCACGGCGTGGGCGAACTTGCCCATCCGCTCCAGCACCGAGTTGACCTTGGGCATCACGTCTTCGCCGTCCACCACGATGGGCGAGTTGGTGCGGTTGCGCAGCGCCACGTGCAGCACCGAGCGATCCTCGGTGCTGTTGATCTTGTCGCCCTTGAACATGGCCTTGATCTTGGCCGGCAGGCCGGCTTCGCGCGCCAGCTCCATCAAGCCGATCAAGGTGGCGTCGGTGATGCGGTTCTTGGAGTAATCGAGGAACAGCCCGCCCACTTCCAGCGAGTAGCGCTCGGCCCGTTCCGGGTCGGCGGCGAACAAGTCCCGCATGTGCAGGTGCTTGGCCTCGGCAAAATGGTCCCACAGCGATTGCCAGGCTGGCAGTTCGGTCAATTCACTCATGATTGTTCATCCTATTCCGGTTTTGTATCCAGCCTGCGGTTCCTCAGGCTGTGTTTGGTTTTTTCCAGTTGGCGGATCAGGCCCGGCCCGCGACGCAGCGCCACGCTCACGGCCAGGATGTCGATCTGCACCAGGTGCACGATGCGCGAAATCATCGGGCTGTAGGTTTCGTTGTCTTCCAGCGTGTCGGCGATCAGCGACACGGTGGCGCGGCGCGCCAGCGGCGAGCCGCTAGTGGTGAGCGCGATCACCTTGGCGCCGGCGGACAGCGCCACGTCCACCGCTTCCAACAGCTCCATGGTTCGGCCGGAGCTGGAGATGGCCACCAGCACGTCGTCCGGCCCCAGCACCGACGCCGCCATCATCTGGATGTGGGTGTCGGAGTAGGCCACGGTGGGGATGCCGAAGCGGAAGAATTTGTGCTGGGCGTCCGAGGCGATGATGCCGGAGTTGCCCAGGCCGTAGAATTCGATGCGGTTGGCGTCGGTCAGCAGCCGCACCGCCGCCTCGATGGCTTGCGGGTTGACGTCGTTGCGGCACTTGAGCAGCGCCGAAACGGTATTGTCGAACACCTTGGCGACGATTTCCGAGGTGGGGTCTTCCGGGCGCACGCTGGAATGGACGTAAGGCACGCCGGTCACCAGGCTGCCGGCCAGCTTCAGCTTGAAGTCGGGCAGGCCGGAGCAGCCCACGGTCCGGCAAAAGCGGATGACGGTGGGCTGGCTGACGCCGGCGCTTCTGGCGATGTCGGCCACGGCGGCCTGGATCACGGTATAAGGTTGTTCCAGCACCAGCTCGGCCACCTTGCGTTCGGCCGAGGAGAGGTGTTCCAGTTGGCCACGGATGCGATCAAGCATGCTTGTCTCCTGCTGTGCCGCCGACAGGACTGGTGGAGGATTCCACCTGGGCATGATCGCTGCCTGACGCCAGGTGCGCCGCCAGATGGGCGGCGAGCCCCGGCAAGGCCGGGTAGGCGCTGGCAATCAGATAAACCGGAATGGCGGCAAGGTATGCCGACATCCGTCCCTTGTCCTCGAAGCGGCGGCGGAATGGGGATTGTTCAAAAAAACCGCTCAGACGCGGCACAATACCACCTCCGACGTATACCCCGCCACGTGCGCCAAGGGTCAAGGCCAGATTCGCGGCGGCGCCGCCCAGCGCGCCGCAGAAGATTTCCAGCGCCTCGCGGCAGCGCGGACATTGCCCGGAGACGCCGCGACGGCTGATTTCCGCCGCGTCCAGCGTCTCTTCGCCGGCGCCGTCCAGCGCGCGCAGCGCCTGGTACAACAGCGGCAGTCCGCTGCCGGAGATCAGCCGCTCGTTCGAGACGTGGCCATAACGCTCGCCGACCCAGGCCAGCACGTCGGCTTCGCGCGGGCCGGCCGGGGCGAACGATACGTGGCCGCCCTCGCCGGACAAGGCGGTCCAGCCGCCGGCGCGCGGGATCAGCCCGGAGACGCCCAGACCGGTGCCGGGGCCGATCAGCGCCAGCGGCGCGTCCGGGGCCGGCTCGCCGCCGCCGATACGAATCAGCTCGTCTGCAGGCAGGTGCGGCAAGGCCAGCGCCAGGGCGGTGAAATCGTTGATTACCAGCAAGGTGGACAGGCCCAGCGCCTGGCGGGTGGCCTCGATCGAGAACGCCCAGTGGCTGTTGGTCATGCGCACCGCATCGCCGGTGATCGGATTGGCGATGCCGACCGCGGCATGCGCCACGCCGGCGGCCCCAACCTGCGCCAGATAGTCGCGGGCGGCGTCGGCCAGCGCCGGGTAGGCGTGGACCGGCAGGGTCGCCGCGTCCTCGATCACCCCCGGCGCGGTTTCCAGCGCGAAACGGGCGCTGGTGCCGCCGATGTCGGCCAGCAGCCGCGGCCAGCGTTTAGGCAGACCAGTAGACATCGAGGCTGACCCGGTCTTGCGCCAGGAAATGGCTGATGGGCAAGGCGTCGTCGATGCGCGCGGCGGCCCGCTCCAGCACCTTGCGCTTGCTCTCCCCCTGGATGGACAGGATCAGCAGCCCGGATTGCAGCAAGGCGGCGTAGCTCAGCGAGATGCGCTGGTGCGGGGCGGTCAGCGGCGTCACCGCCAGGTAAGGTTGCGGGTTGGCCGGATCGAGGCCGGCCGCCAGCTCGGCGGTTCCGGGGAACAGCGAGGCGGTGTGGCCGTCTTCGCCCATGCCCAGGATGGCGACGTCGGCCGGCTGGTACTGGGCGCAGTCGGCGGCCACTTCGGCGGCGATGTCGTCCACGGCGCGCGCCAGCCGCAGGAAACGCGCGGCGGCGGCGCGGCCGGTCAGCAGGTGCGCGCGCACCAGCGCGGCGTTGCTGTCGGCGTGGTCGGCGGGCACGAAGCGCTCGTCGACCAGGGTGACGGCGACGCGCGACCAGTCCAGGTCGGCTCCGGCCAGTTGATGGAAGAAGGGAATCGGCGACTTGCCGCCCGACACCGCCAGCACGGCGGCGCCGCGGCTGGCGATGGCGGCGGAGAGACGGTCGGCCACGGCGCGGGCCAGGGCGGCGACTTGCTGTTCGCTATCGGAAAATTCCAGGAAATTCATGATCTTGATTCCAGTAGGGCGGAAGCCCCGCAGGGGCGTTCCGCCGTCTTGTCCTGACATGCCGGATGCGGTTCGCGCCATGGGGGATTGCCCCCGCGGGTTCGCTGGCCGCGCGTGGCGGAACGCCCTGCTGTCAGCTCTCTTCGTGCCAGCTGATGCCGTCGCGGGACAGCAGCGCGCTGGACGCGGCCGGGCCCCAGGTGCCGGCGGTGTACTGCTTGGGCGGGGTATTGGTGTTGTGCGCCCAGCACTCCATGATCGGCTCCACCCAGCGCCAGGCTTCGATCAGCTCGTCGCGGCGCATGAACAGCGCCAGCTTGCCGCGGATCACGTCCAGGAGCAGGCGCTCGTAAGCGTCGGCGCGGCGCACGGTGAAGGCCTTGTAGAAGTCCAGGTCGAGGTAGGCCGGTTGCAGGCGCATGGTGTCGCCCGGCTCCTTGGCCAGGAAGTAGAGGCGGATGCTCTCGTCCGGCTGCAGGCGGATCACCAGGCGGTTGGCGGTGTGGTTGCCCGCCATCGGGCCGGAGAACAACTGGTGCGGCACGTCGCGGAAGTTGATGACGATCTCGGCCAGGCGCTCCTGCATCCGTTTGCCGGTGCGCAGGAAGAAAGGCACGCCTGCCCAGCGCCAGTTGTCGATCTCGGCCTTGATGGCGACGAAGGTTTCGGTCTGGCTGCCCTTGGGGATGCCCTGCTCTTCCAGATAGCCGACCACCGGCTGGCCGCCCACCGCGCCGGCCTTGTACTGGCCGCGCACGGTCTTGGTGGCCACGTCCTGCTCGGTGAACGGACGCAAGGCCTTGAGCACCTTCAGCTTCTCGTCGCGGATGGCGTCGGATTCCATGCTGGCCGGCGGCTCCATCGCCACGATGCACAACAGCTGCAGCAGGTGGTTCTGCACCATGTCGCGCAGCGCGCCGGTGCCGTCGTAGAAGTCGCCGCGGGTGCCGACGCCCAGGTCTTCGGAGATGGTGATCTGCACGTCGTGGATCCACTCGCGACGCCACAGCGGCTCGAACAGCGCGTTGGCGAAGCGGATGGCCATCAGGTTCTGCACCGACTCCTTGCCCAGGTAGTGGTCGATGCGGTACAGCTGGTCTTCCTGGAAGAAGCGGGCCACGTCGTCGTTGATCTCGTTGGACGAGGCAAGGTCGGTGCCCAGCGGTTTTTCCAGCACCACGCGCACGTTGTCGCGATTGAGGCCCACGGCGGCGAGGTTCTCGCAGATGCCGGCGAACAGATTGGGCGCGGTGGCCAGGTAACATACCACCACGCGGCCCTCGTCCCGGCCCACCTTCTCGGCCAGCGCCGGGTAGTCGGCCGGCAGCGAGGCGTCCACCTTCAGGTAGTCGATGCGGGCGCAGAAGCTTTCCCAGGCCGCGGCGTCGAAATGCGTTTTGACGTGCTGGCGCGAGTTCTTCTCGACAAAGGCCAGATATTCCTCGCGGCTCATTTCCTTGCGGCCCAGAGCCAGCAGGCGGCCTTGCTGGTTGAGCAGGCCGGCGGCGTGCGCCTGGTACAGCGAGGGCAGCAGCTTGCGCATCACCAGATCGCCGGCGCCGCCGAACAGCACCATGTCGAAGGCCGGGGTAGGCGTAGAACGAGTCTCCATCCTGATCTTCCATCTCGAAGGTTTGTAGATGTAGTTATATTACCATCGGAATAAACGCTGTCTACGCCATTACGCACATGCGGGCCGGATTTGCAACACCTTTTGCCTTTCCTCAAATTTCCGGCGAAATCGTTGGAAATTACTGAAGAGAAAGAGGATAGTCGGTGTCAATTGCAATTTTGGCGGCGTAATCCGCCTTGCAATTTGAGTGTAGTAAAACTACTATCAATACCAACTCAAACACGGAACGTCATCCATGGCATTGCATCCCACCCTGTCCGCTGTTACCGAACGCATCATTCAACGCAGCCAGAACCGCCGCTCGGCCTATCTGGCGCGCGTGCGTGCCGCCGCCCAGCAGGGCCGGGTGGAGCGCTCGCAACTGTCGTGCACCAACCTGGCGCACGCGTTCGCCGCCATGCCGGACACCGTCAAGATTCACCTGAAGGAAGAGCATCGCCCCAACCTGGCCATCGTCTCTTCCTATAACGACATGCTGTCCGCCCACCAGCCGCTGGAAGCCTTCCCGGCCTGGCTGAAGGAGGCCGCGCTGGCCGCCGGAGCCACCGCCCAGTTCGCCGGCGGCGTGCCGGCGATGTGCGACGGCGTGACCCAGGGCCAGCCCGGCATGGAGCTGTCGCTGTTCAGCCGCGATGTGATCGCCATGAGCACCTGCGTCGCGCTCAGCCACCAGATGTTCGACGCCGCGCTGTACCTCGGCGTCTGCGACAAGATTGTACCGGGCCTGATGATCGGTGCCTTGACCTTCGGCCATTTGCCGGCGGTATTTGTGCCGGCCGGCCCGATGACCACCGGCATCGCCAACGATGAAAAGGCCAAGGTGCGCCAGCTGTACGCCGAAGGCAAGGTGGGCCGCGACGCGCTCCTGGAGTCCGAGTGCCAGTCCTACCATGGTCCCGGCACCTGTACCTTCTACGGCACCGCCAACTCCAACCAGATGCTGATGGAGATCATGGGCCTGCACCTGCCGGGCGCGGCCTTCGTCAACCCGAACACGCCGCTGCGCGAGGCGCTGACCCGCGCCGCCGCCCAGCAGGCCGCGCGCATCGCGGCCCAGGGCGAGCAGTTCATCCCGGTGGGCGAAATGATCGACGAGAAGTCCATCGTCAACGCCATCGTCGGCCTGCTCGCCACCGGCGGCTCCACCAACCACACCATGCACATCGTGGCCATCGCCCGCGCCGCCGGCATCGACGTCAACTGGGACGACTTCGACGAGCTGTCCGCCGTCATCCCGCTCCTGGTGCGCGCCTACCCCAACGGCAAGGCCGACGTGAACCACTTCCACGCCGCCGGCGGCATGGGTTTCGTGATCCGCGAACTGCTCTCCGCCGGCCTGCTGCACGAGGACGTGGGCACCGTGGTCGGCCGCGGCCTGTCGCACTTCGCCAAGGAACCCTGGCTCAACAACGGCAAGCTGGAGTGGCGCGACGCGCCGGCCGTCAGCGGCGACGACAGCGTGCTGCGCCCGGCGTCCAACCCCTTCTCGCCCGACGGCGGCCTGCGCCTGATGTCCGGCAACGTCGGCCGCGGCGTGATCAAGGTCTCCGCCGTCAAGCCGGAACACCGCGTGGTGGAAGCCCCGGCGGTGGTGTTCAACGACCAGAACGACATGCTGGCGGCGTTCAAGCGCGGCGAGCTGGAGCGCGACTTCATCGCCGTGATCCGCTTCCAGGGCCCGCGCGCCAACGGCATGCCGGAACTGCACAAGCTGACCCCGGCGCTGACCATCCTGCAGGAGCGCGGCTTCAAGGTGGCGCTGGTCACCGACGGCCGCATGTCCGGCGCGTCCGGCAAGGTGCCGGCCGCCATCCACATTTCCCCCGAGGCGCTCAACGGCGGCCCGATCGGCAAGGTGCGCGACGGCGACCCGATGCGGTTGAACGCCGACACCGGCGAGCTGTCGGTACTGGTGAGCGAAGCCGAATGGGCCGCCCGCGAACAGGCGAGCGCCGATCTTTCGCATAACGATTTTGGTTTTGGTCGCGAATTGTTCGCGGTGTTCCGCGGCGTGGCCGACGACGCGGAAGCCGGCGCGATGAGCTTCCGTCACCCTTCCTGGAGAGCATAAATGGACGCTTTGACTGTATTGCGCCAAGGCCCGGTGGTTCCGGTCATCATCGTCAACGACGCCGCCGTGGCGGTGGATCTGGCCCACGCGCTGGTGGCCGGCGGCATCAAGGTGCTGGAAGTCACCCTGCGCACCAAGGCCGCGCTGGCCGCGATGCGCCGCATGCGCGACGAAGTGCCCGAGGCCATCGTCGGCGTGGGCACCCTGCGCAACCGCGCCCAGCTGGAAGCGGCGGTGGACGCCGGCGCCCAGTTCGGCATCAGCCCCGGCTTCTCCGGCGAGCTGGCCTCCGCGGCGCGCGCCTCCAACCTGACGCTGATCCCCGGCATCGCCACTCCGTCCGAAGCCATCTGGGCGCAAGACGAAGGCTTCAACACCCTGAAGCTGTTCCCGGCCGAGGCCGTCGGCGGCGTCAAGCTGCTCAAGTCGCTGGCCAGCCCCTTCCCGGACCTGCGCTTCTGCCCGACCGGCGGCATCGACCTGAAAAAGGCCCCGGAATACCTGGCGCTGCCCAACGTGCTGGCGGTGGGCGGCAGCTGGCTGACCCCGGACGACGCCATCGCCGCCCGCGACTGGGACCGCATCACCAAGCTGGCGCTGGAAGCCAGCCAGCTGGCGCGCTAAGCCCGCGTCCCGCATCCCGGCCCGCCCTTCCCGGCGGGCTTTTTGTCGCCTATTCCTCCAGCCCCGCGCGCAGCAGCCGGGCGTGCAGGACCATGTTCTCCAGCGACAGTCTGGCCGTGGCCGCCAGATACACCAGCAGCCGGCGCGACAGGTCGGGCTCGTCGACGCTGAAACGCAGTTCGCGCTCCAGCAGCGAATCCACCACCAGCTCCAGCAAGCCCTCCTCGTCGAACGGCAGGTCGGCGTAGTCTATCGGGTCCGCCTCCTCCACATCCCGCACCAGTTGCAACAGGGTCTCCCGCGTCAGCAGTGCCATGCTTCCCTCCCCGATTGTCGTCGGCCGCTCGCCCTTGCAGTGTAGCGCCGCGGCCGGCGCGCCGCTTATGCCATGAGGCTTCCCGCTTCCATTCCGGCATTCATTGCCTAAGCTCAAGAGACAGGCCAAACGGGGAGCGGGAAGATGCAGGTAGCGGAAATCTTCGACAAGGCGTCCGGCAAGTTGCCGATGGTGCCCAAGGTGGTGCAGGAACTGGTGGCCAGCTTCCACCAGACCAACGTCAATATCGACGAGATCACCGACAAGGTCGGCCACGACCAGGTGCTGACCGCGCGCGTGCTGCGGCTGGCCAATTCGGCGCGCTTCGGCGGCAGCCGCCAGGTGGGCTCGCTGGACGACGCGGTCATCCTCCTGGGCTTCGACAATCTGCGGGTGCTGGTCATCGCCTCCGGCGTCACCGGCGCCACCGCCGGCATCACCAACTTCGACATGCGCGCCTTCTGGCAGCGCAGCTTCGCCATGGCCAACACCGCCAAGCGGCTGGCCAAGCTGGCCGGCCTCAACGGACAACTGGGCTATACCTGCGGCCTGCTGGCCAATATCGGCGAACTGGTGACTTACGTCGCGGTGCCGGAGCTGGCCGAGCAGATCGACAAGATCGTGCGCGGCGGCGCCGACCGCGTCACCACCGAACGCATGTTGCTGGGCATGGACCTGACCGACGTCGGCGCCGAGCTGGCCCGCCGCTGGAACTTCCCGGACGAAATCCAGGAAGCCATTTACCACCAGCGCGAGCTGCTGGACGATGTCTCGCCGTACGCGCTGCTGATCGGCCTCGCCTCCTTCGTGGTGTCCGGCTTCTGCCACGACATGAACGAGAGCGACATGTTGCGCTCGCTGCCGCTGCCGGTGGTGGAGCGGCTGCGGCTGGACCCGGAACGGCTGGCCGCGGCGATGGGCGACCTCAAGACCAGCAGCACGCTGGTGGACGAGCTGTTCTAGGCCCCCCGCTCGCTCCCGGCGACAAAAAAGGCTGGTTCTCCCGAACCAGCCTTTTGCTTTCGCGCCGGCGCGCGATCAGCCTTCCTCTTCCTCGCCGTCGGCGTCCGCGTGGCCCAGCGTGTGCAGGTAGCGCAGCTCCATTTCCTGCATCAGCTCGTCGATGCGCACCACCGACAGCTGGACGCGGTCGCCGCGGGCAAGCTCGGGCAGGCCGGGAATGCGCACCCGCAGCGGCAGGCCGTCGATGCGCACCAGATCTTCCTTGATCACGGTGGCGGTCGGCGCGGCGATGCCTTCCTGCTGCAGATAGCGCAGGCACCAGAAGTGCTCCATCTTGTCCTGGAAGGACAGATAGGCGCCGTAGGTGGCGTCGAAATCGCGCAGGATGGCGAACAGCATGGCGTCGCCCTGCTGGAACGGCGGCTTCTCGCCGCGGATCATCGCGCTCAGCTGGCGCTGGTTGATGAAGTCGCTGGCGCGACGCAAGGGCGAGGTGCTCCAGGCGTACTGGGCGACGCCCAGGCCGATGTGCGGCTCGGGACGGGTGGTCATCCGCACCTTGCCCATGCTCTGGGCGCGGTACATGGCCGGAATGTCGGCCTCGGCCAGCATGCGGCCCCACTCGCTGTTGGCCAGGATCATCAGCTCGGACACCAGCTTGTCCATCGGCGCGCCGCGCTTGCGGATGGTGATCGACACCTTGCCGTCTTCGACGTGGATGTTGTAATCGTGCTGGGCCGGGCGGGTGGGGTCGTACTTGCCGCGGCGCTTCTCCAGCGCTTCGGCGAACTGCCACAGCCAGGTCAATTCCCGCTTGAACGGGTAATCGACGCCCGGATCGTTGGCCAGCGTTTCCTCGTTGAACACCTGCTCCAGCTCGGCGTGGCGCAAGTTGGCGGCGATGTGCACCTTTTCGATGCGGTTTTCAAAGCCCACCAGCTCGAACTCGGGCGTCACCTCGACGTACAGGCTCAGGGCCGGGCAGTCCTGGCCTTCCTGCAAGGTGAAGGCCTGCACCACGTCGTCCGGCAGCATGGTGATCTTGTCGCCGGGGAAGTAGGCGGTGGACAGACGGGAGAGCACCATTTTCTCGATGTCGGAGCCTTCGGCCACGCCCAGCGTCGGCGCGGCGATGTGGATGCCGACCAGGGTGTTGCCGTTGGCCAGCGGCTGCAGCGACAGCGCGTCGTCGATTTCGGTGGTGTTGGCGTCGTCGATGGAGAAGGCGCGCGCGGCCGACAGCGGCAGCTCCGCGTCCAGCGCCGGCGGCGCGTACTTGCCGAAGCCCGCGCCCTTGGGGAAGTACTCCATCAGGAAACCGGCCATCAGGTAGTCCGGCACCGACGGAATGCCGCCCACCTTGTCCGCCAGCCTGAGCGGCGGCAGGTTTGTCTCGCGCGAGGCCTGGTCGAAGGCCTTGAATTCCAGGGTGTTCTTGTCCGGCTTCCACAGCAGCTGCATCAGCTGGCTCTTGATCGCCTCCGGCAGCCGGCCGGCCTTGAGTTCGGCCACCCAGCCGTCGATCTGCTCCTGCTCGCGCTTCTTGCGCTCCAGACCGGCCAGGGCCGCCTGCAGCGCGTCCTGCGGGGCTTTGCGGTAGCGGCCCTTGCCCTTTTTGTAGAAGTACATCGGCGCGCCGTGCACGCGCAGAATCAGCGCCGCCGCCTCGGTTGCGGACGGGGCCTGGCCGTAGTAGTCGGCCGCCAGATCCTCGTAGCCGAACTCATCCTCCGGGCTGCATTCCCACAGGAAGTCCAGATCGATGTCGGCCGCCAGTTTATCCACGGTCGGCAGAAAATCCGCCAGCGGCGAACTAAACTCCAGAAAGACATTGGCGCTCTTGATCTTGGCGCGCTTGCCATGCTGGGTGTCCACCTGCAGGCTGGCATCGTTGCGGGAAACGATGCTGCCAACCTTGAAACTGCCACTCTCTTCGTAAAAAACGTTCATCAAAACTTGCCAGGCCGTTGAATTTAAGGGCGGATTATAGCAGTTAGCCCCTGCCCCCGGCGTCAGAACTTGAACGCTAAATGAATGAGATGGCGAACCATCGGGATTACTTCGACATGACACAGGGGCCTGCCGTTCATCCCGGCCAGCGCGTGCATCTGGCCAAAGAAATCGATCGCATCGGACACATGCTGGTCAATCGCTGGGAACGTCCGCTGGCGGCGCATCTGCTGTCGCTGGTCTCCCGCCTGGAAGCCCAGCTGCGCGCCGCCGACGTCAGCGACTTCCTCAACGAAATCCACACTCTGGCCAGGCTGCTGCAAGGCTGGCTGCAACAGGCCGAAGGGCTGCTGCCCTCCGAGCGCGAGCGCTACGGCCAGCTGCGCCACCTGCTGGGCGTGGTCAGCCAGGTGGGCATGATGCAGCGCAGCGCCGACCCGGACGCGGAAACCGCCGCGCCGGCCGGCGCGGCCCACCCCGCCGCGCTGGCCAAGCTTTACCTGTGGCTGCCCGAAGGGCTGGAAGCCGACGCCTTGTCGCGCCAGCTGGCCTGCTTCGGTTTCGACGTGCGCATCGTGCGGCAAGCCGCCGGCCTGGCGCAGGAAATCCAGCGGGCGCAGCCGGCGGCGGTAGTCGTCTACTCCGACTTTTCCGAGCACGACCCGGTGCTTGGCCTCGCCCAGGTGCTGAACCACGACAGCCCGCTGATCTTCACCTCGCCGCGCCGCGACTTCGCCACCCGGCTGCAGGCGGTGCGCGCCGGCGCCAGCGGTTTTCTCGACTGGCCGCTGCAGGCCTACCAGCTGGTGGATCTGCTCAGTTTCGGCGACCTGGGCGAGCGGCGCGAGCCGCTGCGCATCCTGATCGTGGAGGACATGCAGTCGCTGGCCGAGCTGTATTCGCGGGTGCTGAGCGAGCAGGGCGTGGAAGCCTTGAGCGAAACCCGGCCGGAGCAGGTGCCGGCGCTGATCGAACAGTTCAAGCCCGACCTGATCCTGATGGACATGTACATGCCGCAATGCAACGGCATGGAGTTGGCCAAGATCATCCGCCAGCAGCGGCTGCTGGACGGCATTCCCATCGTGTTCCTGTCGGTGGAGAAGCGGCAGGCGGTGCAGCTGGACGCGCTGACGCTGGGCATCGACGGCTTTCTGACCAAGCCGGTGGAGCCGGAAGAGCTGATCGTGACGGTGATCAACCGCGCCCGCCGCTACCGCAAGCTGCGCTCCTACATCGTCAACGACAGCCTCACCGGCCTGCTCAACCACTCCCACCTGCACGGCGAACTGGAAAGCGCGCTGCAGCGCGCCCGGCGCGACGGCAAGCCGCTGTCGCTGGCGATGCTGGACCTCGATCACTTCAAAACCATCAACGACAGTTACGGCCACCAGGCCGGCGACGACGTGCTGGTCAATCTGGCCCGCTTCCTCAAGGAGCGGCTGCGCCGCGGCGACTTGATCGGCCGTTACGGCGGCGAGGAATTCGCCATCGCGCTGATCGATACCTCGGCCGAGCAGGCCTGGCGCATCATGGACAAGCTGCGCCAGGACTTTTCGCTGGTGGAGCAGCACGCCGCCGACGCGCTGTTCCAGCAGACCTTCAGCGCCGGCATCTGCGCCAGCGGCGACGCCGACGACGCCGCGACGCTGATCCGCCAGGCGGACGAGGCGCTGTACCGCGCCAAGGCGCTGGGCCGCAACCGGGTGGAGCGCGCCGACGCGCCAACGACAACGCCGCCCCCGGCGGAGGGCGGCGTTTGAGTCCGGCGCGGGACAAGCCCGCGGGGTTCAGGATTCGGTCAGGATCAGGCGGACGCTGTGTTCTTCCAGCAGCTTGGTCACCGGCTCCGGCGGCATCGCGTCGGTGAACACGGTGTGGAATTCGCTGATATGGCCCATGCGCACCAGCGCGTTGCGGCCGAACTTGCTGTGGTCGGCGGCCAGATAGCGGTGGCGGGCGTTGTTCATCATCGCCTGCGCCACGCGCACTTCGCGGTAGTCGAAGTCCAGCAGCGAGCCGTCGGCCTCGATGCCGGAGACGCCGATGATGGCGTAGTCCACCTTGAACTGGTTGATGAAATCCAGCGTCGCCACGCCGGTGATGCCGCCGTCGGACGCCCGCACCGTGCCGGAGGTGATCATGGCGGTGAAGTCCGGGTTGGTGGACATGATGGACGCGACGTGAATGTTGTTGGTGATGACGCGCAGGCCCTTGTGGGTGGTGGTCAGCGCCTGGGCCACCGCTTCTATCGTGGTGCCGATGCTCATGAACAGCGAGGCGTGGTCCGGGATGCTGCGCGCGATCATGTCGGCGATATGCGCCTTCTCGCTCTGGAATTTTCCTTTGCGCGCAAAATAATCCTCGTTTTCCACGCTGTTGCCCAGCGCGGCGCCGCCGTGATAGCGGCGCAACAGGTTGGCTTCGCACAGCTGATTGATGTCACGGCGGATGGTTTGCGGCGTGACGTCCAGCAGTCGGGCCAGTTCTTCAATCGGCATGAAGCCGTTTTCGCGAACCAGCTGCAGGATCTTGTCGTGGCGAGGTGAGCGGCTCATAACTATTCGGAATCGAAAATCACGTTACTTTAGTAACATATTTGGCGGCCGAATAGCAAATGCCGAATGCAATTTTCGCGCCCGATTCCCGGCTTGTTTGATCCGCGCCAGCCCCGGCCCGGCGGGTTTCATGCCGTCGGGCTGGCCAGCGGCGGAGGCGACGGGCGCTGGCTGTCGCGCAGTCCCTGGACGAAGGCCTTGAGCGGCATCGGCTTGGCGATCAGATAGCCCTGCAGCCAGCCCACGCCCAGCCGGGTCAGATAATCGTACTGAGCCTGCGTCTCCACCCCTTCGGCCACCGTCTCCAGGCCCAGCTTGGCCGCCAGTTCCACCACGCTGTCGACGATATGGCCGGAGAGGCTGTCGGTGCCGATGCGGGCGACGAAGCTCTGGTCTATCTTCAGCCCGTCCACCGCCAGCTTCTGCAAGTAAACCAGGCTGGAGTGGCCGGTGCCGAAGTCGTCCAGCGCGATCTTGACGCCCAGCTTGTCCAGCCGCTGGAACAGGTTCTCGATGTCCGGGGTCACCTGCAGCAATTCGCGCTCGGTCAGCTCCACCGTCAGCGACAGCGCGCCTGGCGGGAAGGCCGCCAGGAATTCCGCGCATTCCTGGTACAGATCGCAATCGCGAAAGTGGGCGGTGCTGATGTTGAAGCCCAGATGGAAGCCGGGCGGCAGCTTTTCCCTGGCCAGGCCCTGGGCGACCTTGCGCATCATCTGCCGCGTCATCGGCACGATCAGGCCGCTCTCTTCCGCGCGCGGGATGAACAGGTCGGGACGTATCAGCCCCTCGCGCGGATGGCGCCAGCGCATCAGCACCTCGGCGCCGGCCCAGGCCGTCTGGCCCGGCTTGACCACCGGCTGCAGGAAGGGCTCGAACTCATCTTCCGCCAGCGCCCGGCGCAGCTCGTCCACCGGCGACGAGGGCCGCCCCAGCAACCAGTACACGCCCGACCCGGCGGCCAGTCCCAGCGCGATGAGCAGCAGCGTCAGCGCGGACTGCTCCTCCCACAGCACCTGGTAGGCGGAGGGCAGGCGCAGGCTGGCGGCCACGGTGTAAGGGTAGCGGGAAGAGGCCTGGTGAAAGCTGAAGGGGCCGAGACAGGGCGGCCGGCCCTGGCCGGTGCGCAGATTCGGCCCCAGCCATTCCTTGCCGATCTGCAGGCAGGAAGGGCCATCCTTGTTATTGACCCCCAGCGCCATCTGCAAATAGCGCGCGTCCATGGTCACCAGCGCGCCATAGCCATCCGGGCGCTGGCGGTGCAGCAGCAGCATCGGCACGTCCGGGGTCAGCCGGTTGCCCGGCATCAGCTCCAGCAGGCCGCCGGCGAAACTGCGCAAGACCAGCGGCTGGTAATCCGCGCCGCTGACCGAGGAGCAGTACATCGCGCCGTCGCGGGTCAGCCCGGTGGAGCGCACCGACGGCGTGACGGCGACCTGCTCGCGCAGGCTGCGCGCCACCGAGGCGCACTTCAGCCCGGATAGCGGCAGCAGGCGATCGGCGACGCGCAGGTTTTCGTCCATCAACGCATCCAGCTGGGCCACCGTTTGCCGCACCTCGCCCTGGGTCTCGCGGGTTTCGGCGCGCTGCGCTTGCCACACCACCACCGGTCCCACCAGCAACATGGGCAGCACCGCGACCGCGGCGGCGGCCACCAGATGGGAAACGCGATGTTGCCGGCTGCTGTTCAGGGGGTTCATGCGGGCTCCAACGGCCGGCGCGCGGCTGGCCACAGAAAAATCCGAGATTTTACTTTAAAATAACCGCATTCATCTGTTTAAATACTTTTAAAATTCCAAGAAGAAACGGCGAGACCCGCCGCCTCGCCGCCCATCGGAATCGCGCCGGCGGCGCAGATCAGGCCAGCCGTTCCCGATGGCGCGCGATCTGCGCGCGCACCTGAGCGGGCGCGGTGCCGCCGACGTGGTCGCGCTGCGCCAGGCTGCCTTCCGGCGTCAGCACCGCGTAGATGTCGCGCTCGATCAGCGCGCTGAATTCGCGCAAGCTTTCCAGCGGCAGGTCGGCCAGATCGACGCCCGCCTGGTCGGCGCGGCGCACCGCCAGCGCCACCACTTCGTGGCTGTCGCGGAAGGGCAGGCCCTTCTTCACCAGATAATCCGCCAGATCGGTGGCGGTGGCGAAGCCCTGCAGCACCGCGGCGCGCATCGCTTCGGGCTTGACGGTGATGCCGCGCATCATGTCGGCATAGATGCGCAGCGTCGCCGTCAGCGTGTCCACCGTGTCGAACAGCGGCTCCTTGTCTTCCTGATTGTCCTTGTTATAGGCCAGCGGCTGGGCCTTCATCAGCGTGATCAGTCCCATCAGGTGGCCGACCACGCGGCCGGACTTGCCGCGCACCAGCTCCGGCACGTCCGGGTTCTTCTTCTGCGGCATGATGGAGCTGCCGGTGCAGAAGCGGTCGGCGATGTCGATGAAGCCGACGCGCGGGCTCATCCACAGGATCAGCTCTTCCGACAGCCGCGACAGGTGCAGCATCACCAGGGAGGCGGCGGCGGTGAATTCGATGGCGAAGTCGCGGTCGGATACCGCGTCCAGCGAGTTGCGGCAGACGTCG
Organism: Xenophilus sp. AP218F; assembly: GCA_002213445.1. GTDB lineage: Bacteria > Pseudomonadota > Gammaproteobacteria > Burkholderiales > Chromobacteriaceae > Chromobacterium. The sequence continues at coordinate 329,700 of NJIE01000003.1, forward strand.
TCGAAACCGAGCAGCTGCGCGGTGTAGGCGCGGTCTATCGGATAAGTGGTGCCGGCCAGCGCCGCCGCGCCCAGCGGCAGGCGGTTGACGCGGCGGCGACAGTCGGCCAGACGCTCGCCGTCGCGCGCCAGCATTTCCACGTAAGCCAGCAGGTGGTGGCCGAAGGTGACCGGCTGCGCCACCTGCAGGTGGGTGAAGCCGGGCATGACGGTGTCGGCGTGGGCCTCCGCCAGATCCAGCAGGCTCTTTTGCAGCTCGGCCAACCAATGCGCGATGCCGTCGATCTCGTGGCGCAGCCACAGGCGGATGTCGGTGGCCACCTGGTCGTTGCGGCTGCGGCCGGTGTGCAGCCGCTTGCCGGCGTCGCCGATCTTGTCGGTAAGGCGACGCTCGATATTCATGTGCACGTCTTCCAGGTCCACGCTCCACTCGAAACGCCCGGCGCGGATGTCGTCCAGGATCTCGGCCATGCCGCGCCGGATCGCCGCCAGGTCGGCGTCGGAGAGCACGCCCGATCGGTTGAGCATGGCGGCGTGCGCCAGCGAGCCTTCGATATCGAAGGGGGCCAGGCGGTAATCGAAGCCCACCGACGCGGTATAGGTTTTGACGAGTTCGGCAACCGGCTCGGAAAAACGGCCGGACCAGGCGTGTTGGTCTTGCATGGCGAGAGTCCTGGAAAGTCTGGCGGAAAGCTTCAACTATGCCAGCCGCAAGCCCGCTCGGCCAGCGCCGATTGCCGAAGCCGCGCGAAGCATGCCGTCGCGGCGCGCGCTTGCTATGATGGCCGCACCCTCCTCACTTCGCCTTGGCCGCCATGTCCGAACCGCCACGCCTGTCCGCCAGCCCGATGCCGGACTTCCGCAACCTGGGCGTCATGCTGCGGGTCTTGTCGCTGCTGACCCTGCTGCTGCTGATCGACGCCCTCCTGGCCGAAGACGGCCAGCAGCTGTGGCGCTTGCTGCAGCGCGCCGGCCAACTGGTGCCCGGCGCGTTGCTGACGCTGGCCTGCCTCGCGCTGTTCACCCCGCATCTGCAGCGGCTGCGCCGGCCGCAGCCGTGGATCGTCCTGCTCACCGCGCTGGCTTTCGGCGCCTGCCAGCGGTGGCTGACGCTCGGCCAGGACTTCAACTGGGGCGTGCCGCTGGTGGCGGCGCTGATGGCCGGCCTGCTGCTGCACTACTTCCGGCTGCGCGATCAGGCGCTGGCGCCGGCGCTGGCCGAGGCCAGGCTCGCCGCGTTGCAATCCCGCATCCGGCCCCATTTCCTGTTCAACAGCCTCAACGCCGCCATCGCCCTGATCAGGCTCAAGCCGCCGCAGGCGGAGATGGTGCTGGAGAATCTGGCCGAGCTGTTCCGCGCCCAGCTGGCGGACCCGGGGCGCGATTCCACCCTGGGCCGGGAAATCGAACTGACGCGGATGTACCTCGCCATCGAGCAGGAGCGGCTGGGCGAGCGGCTGCGGGTGGCCTGGGACATCGACGCGCCGCTGGACGCCGGCCTGCCGCCGCTGATCCTGCAGCCGCTGGCGGAAAACGCCGTGCTCCACGGCGTGGAGAGCTGTCCGGACGGCGGCGAAATCCGCATCGCGGCGCGCTTGCGGCAAGGCATGCTGCTGTTGACGCTGCGCAACCCGCGCAACGCCGCCGGCGCGCCGCGCCAGGATGGCCACCGCATGGCGCTGGCCAACCTCACCGAACGGCTGTCGCTGTTTTTCGACGCCGAGGCCTCGGTGGAAACCGAGGCCGACGACGACGGCTACCGCACCGTGCTGCGCCTGCCCTATCGGCTGGCGAGGCCCGGCCATCCCGAGTCCTTCGCGGAGTGAACCCATGGAAAAGAACCGGCTGGAAGCGTTCAGCGACGGCGTGCTGGCCATCATCATCACCATCATGGTGCTGGATCTGAAAATCCCGCACGAACCGACGCTGGCGGCGCTTTGCGCGCAGTGGCCGATCTTTCTTTGCTACCTGCTCAGCTTTCTCTACGTCGGCATCTACTGGAACAACCACCATCACTTCTACCACGCCACCTGCCGCATCGACGGCCGGGTGCTGTGGGCCAATCTGCACTTGCTGTTCTGGCTGTCGCTGATCCCCTTCGTCACCGGCTGGATGGGCGAGAACCATTATGCGCCGTTGCCGGTGGCCGCTTACGGCGGGGTGCTGCTGCTGGCGGCGCTGGCCTGGTGGCTGATGCAGCGCGCGCTGCTGGCGATTCCCGACAACCGCAACCACCTGGCCGCGGCCTTGCGCGGCGACGTCAAGGCGCGGATCTCGCCGCTGGCCTACCTGCTGGCCATCGCCCTGGCCTGGGTGGACACCCGCCTGTCCGGGCTGCTGTACGTCGCCGTGGCGCTGCTGTGGCTGGTGCCGGACCGGCGGATCGAAAGGCTGCTGGCCGGCTCCGGGCGCGAGTGACAGCGGCATGGCAAGCCTGGGCTTTATCGATTAGAATTCGGCCATCACCCACCATGGAGGGTACGATGTACCAGTCCGAATTCACCAAATTTATGGACGGCTTCCTGGCCGAACATCCGGAAGTGGACAGCGAGCGCCGCGAACTGCGCCTGACGCTGTGGGACCGCCAGCCCGATCTCGACGACCAGCGCCGCTGGAAAGAATCGCGGGTGCCGCAAAAGCCCTACGTCTACCAGCCGGACTAAACGCCAGCCCGCCATTCCGCAAACGCCCGCCAAGGGCGTTTCGCCTTTTCTGGAATCACAAGCCGCAATGACCAGTCGCACCGTGGCGCTCGACAGCGCCTTGCATCAATACCTGTTGGACATCACCCTCACCGAGCATCCGGTGCAGCGCGAGCTGCGCGAATTCACCGCCGGCCATCGCATGGCCAAGATGCAGATCGCGCCGGAGCAAGGCCAGTTCATGGGCTGGCTGGCGCGCCTGATCGGCGCGCGCCGCTACCTGGAAGTGGGCGTGTTCACCGGCTACAGCGCGCTGACCGTGGCGCTGGCGATGCCGGAAGACGGCGAAATCGTGGCCTGCGACGTCAGCGAAACCTTCACCGCCATCGCCCGGGAGCACTGGGCGCGCGCCGGCGTCGAGCATCGCATCCGGCTGGTGCTGCAGCCAGCGCTGCGCACGCTGGAGACGCTGCTGGCCGAAGGCCGCGCCGGCCAATTCGATCTGGCCTTCATCGACGCCGACAAGCCTTCCTACCGCGACTACTACGAAGCCTGCCTAGAGCTGGTGCGCCCCGGCGGCGTGATCGCCATCGACAACATCTTCCTGTCCGGCCGCGCCGCCGCGCCGCAGCCGGAAGATCCGCCCGGCGTTCATCTGGTGCACGCCTTCAACGCCAGCCTGAAGAACGACCCGCGCATCCGCCAGTGCGTGCTGCCGGTGGGCGACGGCCTGACGCTGTGCACCAGGCTGTAAGCGTTGATCCGCATGAACTTTCCGTGAATATCTCCGGTCAGTAACCATTTATGCCCGGCACCGGCCGCGCCGCCGGTGCTATCATGGGCGCTTGCCAAAGTCGATATCCGCACCATGCTAAACCGCCGTCCCCGCCGCCAGATGAACCAGATGAACGTCGTGCCCTACATCGACGTCATGCTGGTATTGCTGGTGATCTTCATGGTTACCGCGCCGATGTTCACGCCCGGCGTGATCGATGTGCCCAGCGTGTCGCAAGCGCCGTCCATCGACGTGCGCCCGCTGGAAGTCACCATCGACGCCCAGAGCCGCATCCAGCTGATCGACAACGAACAGAAAACCAGCGTGGCCTCTCCGGAAGAGCTGGCGGGGCAGATCAAGGCGCTGCTGGGCGACGGCAACCGCCCGGTGGCGATTTCCGCCGACGCCAACCTCAAGTACGCCGAGGTGGTGCACGTCGCCGACGTGCTGCACCAGGCCGGCATCAAGCGCGTGGCGCTGACGGTCAAACAGCAAACGCAGCAATGAATTCCAGCCCGTCACGCGCCCTGCGTCCGTGGACGCTGATCGTTTCCATCCTGTTTCACGCGCTGGTGATCGCCCTCTTGCTGTGGGGCGGTTTCCAGGCCGCGCAGGACAAGGCCGCCGCGCCGCTGGCGCTGGAGCTATGGACCACCGCGCCGCCGCCTCCGCCCGATGTCGCGCAGCCGGTCGCGCCGACGCCGCCCGCGCCCCGGGTCGAGACGCCGCCCGCATTGCCGACGCCGCCGGCCGACGTCAACCTCGGCCGCAAGCCCAGGCACGAGCCGGAAAAGAAGGTCGAGCCCAAACCGGCGGAGCCGCCCAAACCGGAACCGAAGCCAAAGCCGGAGCCGGTGAAGAAAGCGGAGCCGAAACCGGAAAAAACGCCGGAGAAGAAGCCGGCCAGAACGGTGGAGACGCCGCCGGCCAAGACCGCCAAGCCGAGCAAGCCGGCCAAGGCCTACAATCCGGAAGCCGACGACGCGCTCTCCAGCCTGGACAGCCTGCGCGCCAGCGGCAAGGGCAACGCCAGAAGCGACGCCGCCGGCAGCAAGAACGGCGTGGCCGGCGGTTCGGTCAACGGTTCGGCGGTGAGCGCCGGCTGGGTATCCCAGGTCAAGGCCAAGGTGCGGCCGCTGGTGCAGATTCCGCCGGAGCTGCAGGGCAACCCCACCGTCCAGCTGCGGGTGACGCTGCTGCCGACGCTGGAAGTGAAAACCGTGCAGCTCTTGAAATCGAGCGGCAGCCGCGCCTACGACGAGGCGGTGCAGCGCGCGGTGTGGGAAGCCAGGCGCATGCCGACCCTGCCGGCCGGCGCCAACTTCAACGACGGCTACCGGGTCTTCACCCTGACCTTCCGTCCTAACGAGTAGTCAACCGGAGGCGGCCTGTCCGCCTCCCAGTCCATTTCGAGGGAAGCAATGCCAAGTTTGCGAACGCTGTTGAGAACCCTGGTGGCCGCCACGCTGCTGTTTTCCGCCACGGCCAGAGCCGAGCTGAATATCGAAATCGTCGGCGGCGGCGCCAACCGCCACGCCATCGCGGTCGCCGCCTTCAAGGACGAAGCCGCCGCCGGCAACGATCTGACCCCGGTGATCCGCAACGACCTCAACCTCTCCGGCGCATTCCGCCTGATCGACCCCAGCGCGGTGGCCAACGCCCCGTTCGAACCCGCTGACATCCGCTACCCTCTGTGGCGCGCCGCCGGCGCGCAATCGCTGGCCATCGGCAAGGTGGAAAAAGCCGGCAGCCAGCTCAAGATCAGCTTCCGGCTGATGGACGCCGCGCAGCAAAAGCAGCTGACCGCCGGCGAATTCACCGTCACGCCGGATCGCACCCGGCAGGTGGCGCACACCATCGCCGACATGATCTACGAAGCCATCACCGGCCAGAAGGGCTTCTTCAACACCCGCCTGCTTTACGTGCTGAAAAGCGGCGGCAGCTACGCCTTGCAGGTGTCCGACGTGGACGGCGGCCGGGCGCAGACCATCCTGCGCTCGCGCGAACCCATCATCTCGCCAAGCTGGAGCCCGGACGGCCGCCGCATCGCCTACGTTTCCTTTGAAAGCCACAAGCCGGTGGTCTGGGTGCAGGATCTGGCCACCAGCCAGCGCCGCGCGGTCGGCAACTTCAAGGGCAGCAATTCGGCCCCGTCGTGGAGCCCGGACGGCAGCCGCCTGGCGCTGGTGCTGACCACCAGCGGCAGCTCGCAAATCTACGTGATGAGCGCGAACGGCGGCCCGGCGCGCCGGCTGATGTACAGCGGCGGCATCGACACCGAGCCGACCTGGAGTCCGGACGGCAGCCAGATCTACTTCGTCTCCGACCGCAGCGGCAACCCGCAGATCTACCGCGTGCCCGCCTCCGGCGGCGACGCCCAGCGCGTCACCTGGGAGGGCGGCTACAACGTCTCGCCCAAGGTGTCGCCAGACGGCAAGACGCTCAGTTTCATCCGCCGCGAGGCAGGCAATTTCCGGGTCATGATCAAGGATCTGGCAACTAATGACACCCGCGCGCTGTCTGATGGTGGATATAACGAACGCCCCAGCTTTGCCCCGAACGGCCGCATGGTGCTGTACGCCAGCGACATCGGCGGCCGGAGCGTGTTGTACGCCGCCACGCCCGACGGCGGCAGCAAGATCAAACTCGCCGTAGTCAATGGCAATGTTCAGGACCCGGCATGGGGCCCTTTTAATCCGTAATCTTGGGAGCAACAACATGAACTGGAAACAGATCGCCCTCGGCACCGCTACCGTCACCCTCTTGGCCGCTTGCGCCAGCACCAAGCCGGCCGAAACCGCGCCGGCCGCCCCGGTCGCGCCGCAAACCCAGGCCCCGGCTGTCGACACCTCCGCCAGCAATCAGGGCAATGTGGCCATGGACCCGCTGAACGATCCGAACAGCCCGCTGGCCAAGCGCAGCGTGTACTTCTCCTTCGACTCGTCCGCCGTGGAAGGCGCGGGCAAGGCCACCGTGGCCGCCCACTCCGAATACCTGAAGGGCCACGCCGACAAGAAGGTGGTGATCCAGGGCAACACCGACGCCCGCGGCAGCCGCGAATACAACCTGGCCCTGGGCCAGCGCCGCGCCGAGAGCGTGAAGAACGCCATGCAGGTGCTGGGCGTGAAGGAATCGCAACTGGAAGCCGTCAGCTTCGGCAAGGAAAAGCCGAAGGCCACCGGCAACACCGAAGCCGACTACGCCGAAAACCGCCGCGCCGACCTGGTTTACGGCCAGTAAGCGCGCGCAGGCTGCCGGCGACGGCGGCCGTTCTTCCCACAGCCGGGTATCCGGCGGGGGCTGCTTGGCAGCCGCAATCCCGCTATGATATCCGGCTGATTGATTGATACTTAGCGGAAACCCCATGAAACGGCTTGCTATCAGTAGTGCGCTGCTGTTGATCCTGACAGGCTGCGCGTCCACCAGCGATCTGGAAGAAACCCGCCGCCAGCTGGACCAGGTCAACCGCCAGGCCTCCTCCCGCATCTCCGAGGTGGAAAGCAAACTGTCCAACGAGCGCCTGCTGGCCATGGTAGGCGAGCTGGACGCGCTCAAGGCCGAGGTGGCCAAGCTGCGCGGCGACGTGGAAGTGCTCAATTACAACCTGCAAACCACGCAGAAACGCCAGAACGACCTCTACAACGACCTCGACAGCCGTCTGCAGCCGCTGGAAGGCCACGGCAAGCAGGACGCCTCGCAGCCGGCCGCCCAGACCGCCGCCGGCGACGCGCAAACCAGCCCCGACTACGACAAGGCGCTGGACCTCTTGCGCGCGCGCAACTTCCCCAAGGCCATCGAGGCGCTCAATCTCTACATCCAGCGCAATCCGCAAGCGCCGCAGGCCGCCGACGCCAGCTACTGGCTGGGCGTGGCCCATACCGCGCTGCGCCAGTACGACGCCGCCATCGACATCCATCGCCGCTTCGTGACGCAGTACCCCAGCCACGCGATGGCCCCGGAAGCGATGCGCAACATCGCCATCTGCCAGCGCGATCTGGGCCAGGCGGACCAGGCCAAGAACACCCTCAAGCGCCTGATCAAGGTCTACCCGAAGAGCGAGGCCGCCGCCAAGGCCAAGCAGCAGCTGTCCAAAATGTAAGCCGCCGCCCTCGCCGTCCCGACGCCGCCCGCGATGCTTCGCCGGCGGCGCTTCGTCATTCCGGCAGCATGAAAAAACCCCGCCGCGGCGGGGTGGATGGAGGCGATGGCGGCCTCGCTCAACCGCTGTTGCGCAGCCCGGCCGAGGTGCCGTTGATGGTGAGGTGGATGGCGTACAGCGTGTCCTCGTCGTCCGGCACCGCGCGCAGCCGGGCCAGCAGATCCACCTGCAGCAGGCCCAGCGCGTCCAGATAGGGCAGGCGGCTCTCCAGGCTGCGATGCAGCGTGGGATTCTTTTCCAGCAGCCGGCTCTGGCCGGTGATGGCGAAGAAGGCGTCGTGGGTGCGCTGCCATTCGGCCTCGATTTCGCCGTAAACCCGCGCCGCCAGTTCCGGATCGGTCACCAGCTCGGAGAAGCGGCGGGCGATGCCGAGGTCGGCCTTGGCCAGCACCTGCTCCATGTTCGACAGCATCACCTGGAAGAACGGCGCGCTGCGGTACAGGCTTTGCAGTCTGGCAAGGCCCGCTTCGCCATGGCGCTGGACGAAGGCCGCCACCGCCGAGCCCACGCCGTACCAGCCGGGCAGCATCACCCGCGATTGCGACCAGGAGAACACCCAGGGAATGGCGCGCAGGTCGCTAATCGCGGTCAGGCTCTTGCGCGAGGCAGGCCGGCTGCCGATGTTGAGCTTGGCGATGGCGGTCAGCGGCGTCGCTTCCAGGAAGTACTGGACGAAGCCCGGCGTTTCCACCAGCGCGCGGTAGGCACAGAAGGCGGTGGCGGACAGCTCGTCGAACACCGCGGCGTCGGTCTCGCAGCCGCTGGCGCCGGACAGGCTGGCCTCCAGCGTCGCCGCCACCAGCGCTTCCAGGTTGCGGCCGGCGATGGCCGGGTCGGAATACTTGGCGGTGATCACCTCGCCCTGCTCGGTGATGCGGATGCGGCCGGCCACGCTGCCGGCCGGCTGGGCCATGATGGCCTCGTAGGACGGACCGCCGCCTCGGCCCACCGAGCCGCCGCGGCCGTGGAACAACTGCAGCCGCACGCCGAAATCGGCGAAGGCGCGCACCAGCCGGGTCTCGGCCTGATACAGCTGCCACTGGCTGGTCAGATAGCCGCCGTCCTTGTTGCTGTCGGAATAGCCCAGCATCACTTCCTGCACCTGATCGCGGCTGTAGAGCAACTGGCGATACCAGGGCAGCGCGAACAGCGCGCGCATCACGCTCTCGCTGCGCTCCAGGTCGGCGATGGTTTCGAACAGCGGCACCAGGTTGAGGCTGGACACCGGCTTGCCGTCGATCAGGCGGATGATGCCGGCTTCCTTCAGCAGCAGCGCCAGCGCCAGGATGTCGCTGACCTCGGAGCAGTTGGAGATGATGCTCTGGCAGATCGCGCCCGCGCCGAACTGGCGCTGGATCGCCGCGGCCTCGCGGAAGATGGCCAGCTCCTTCTGGGTGTCGGCGCTGTAGTCCTGGAACGGCGAGAACAACAGCCGGGGCGTCGCCAGCTCGCGCAGCAGCGCCGCCACGCGGCCCGCTTCGTCCAGCGCCCGGTACTCTTCCAGATGCGCGGCGGCGAACAGCTCGGCCACCACCGCTTCGTGCATGCCGGCGAACTGGCGCAAATCCAGCGGCATCAGGTAGAAGCCGAACAGGTCGACGCTGCGGATCAGCCGCGACAGGCGGCCCTCGGCCAGCAGGCTGCTGCCGTGGGCGCGCAGCGAGTCGGACAGCGTCTGCAGATCGGCCTGCAGCGCCTGCTGGTCCGGATACGGCGCGCCGCCCTGCCAGCGGCCGTCCAGCCGCACGCCCAGGCCGGCGGCGGTGGCCAGCAGCCGGCCCTGGATGGTGGCCAGCGCGCGGCGGTATGGCTCCTCGCGGCGGCTTTCGGCCTGGTCCGGCGAGACCGCCGCCAGCGACAGCACCGCGCTGCTGACGTCCACCAGCCGCGCCGACAGCGACAGCTCGCGGTACAGGCTTTGCAGCTCGGATAGATAGTGGTCGAACGCCTGCTGCGCCTGGCGCGTCACGGCGTGGCGCAGCAAGCTGGCGTCGACGTTGGGGTTGCCGTCGCGGTCGCCGCCTATCCAGCTGCCGACGCGGATGAAGGACGGCAGCGCCGGCTTTTCGCCCCAGATGTCGGCGATGCCGCGCTCCAGACGCTGGTACAGCGCCGGCAGCGCTTCGAAGAAGGCCAGCGGGTGGTAGGCGACGCCGTTGGTGATCTCGTCGCGCACCGTCATCTTGAAGTGGCGGATTTCCGAGGTTTGCCACAGCGCCAGAATGGCGCGCTTGAGCTTGTCTTCCAGCACCTCGCGCTCTTCCGGCGTCAAATCCGGCGCGTTGAGCTTGCCGAGGAAGCGGCGCACCGCGCGGTGGCCGTCCAGCACGCTCTGACGCTGCACTTCGGTGGGATGGGCGGTGAGGATCGCGCCGATCTGGGCGTGGCTGAGCAGCGCGTGCAGGGCGGAGAAGCTGACCCCGTCCTGGCGCAGCCGCGCCAGCGCCTGGCTCAGGCTGGCCTGCTGCGGCGCCGAACCGGCCAGCTGGTGGGCGCGGCGGCGGCGGTTGTGATGCAAGTCTTCGGCGATGTTGAACAGCTGGGCGTACAGGCCGCAGGCGCGCAGCAGCGCGGCGGCGGCGGCCGGCGCCAGCTGCGGCAGCGGCTGGCTGCGCTCGTCGCCGCGGCGACGGGCGATGGCCTGCACCGCGCCATACACCACCGGCCCTTCCTGTTCGCTGAGTATTTCCGCCAATAGTCGGTCAAGGCAGGCCAGGTCGGCCCGCAAAGGCTGGTCTTTGTCCAGTTCGGTCATCTGCTTTTCCTGTTTTGTCTCGGTTTGATTCCGCGCGGCGCGGACGGCTTCTCTGCCGGAAGCCTGCCTCGCGCCGCGGTTGCCCGCGCAAAAAATGTCCCGCCCGCGGGCAGGATGGGGAACGGCGCCGCGCCGCCCGCCGGATCGCGCCGGCAGGGGGCCACAGCCATCATAGGCAGGGCGGCCGCTGTAGTGGCTACACTACGCTAAATTCCGCGATCAGGGCTTGATCAAACTGCGCCATAGGCAACAGCGGCGGCCGTTTGCCGCCGGCGGCAAAAGCCATGCCGCCGGCGTGGTAGAATGGCGGCCTCTCACATTCCGACACCATCCCTCAGGAACGGTTTCATGGACAAAATCGTCATCGCCAGCCGCGAAAGCCGGCTGGCCATGTGGCAGGCCGAGCACATCCAGGCCCGGCTGCAAGCGCTGTACCCGCACCTCGCCGTGGAAATCCTGGGCATGACCACCCAGGGCGACCAGATCCTGGACAAGACGCTGTCCAAGATCGGCGGCAAGGGCCTGTTCGTCAAGGAGCTGGAGGTGGCGATGGCCGAAGGCCGCGCCGATCTGGCGGTGCATTCGCTCAAGGACGTGCCGATGACGCTGCCGGAGGGTTTCGCGCTGGCGGCGGTGTGCGAGCGCGAAGACCCGCGCGACGCCTTCGTCTCCAACCGCTGCCACAGCCTCTCCGAGCTGCCGGCCGGCAGCGTGGTGGGCACCTCCAGCCTGCGCCGCGAGGCGCAGCTGCGCGCCCGCTTCCCGCATCTGATGGTCAAGCCCCTGCGCGGCAACGTGCAAACCCGTTTGAAGAAACTGGACGACGGCGAATTCGACGCCATCATCCTGGCCGCCGCCGGCCTCAAGCGCCTGGGCCTGGCCGAACGCATCCGCAGCGAACTGGCGCCGTCGGAAAGCCTGCCGGCCGCCGGGCAAGGCGCGCTGGGCATCGAAATCCGCGCAGACCGCGCCGACCTGATGGCCCTGCTCGCGCCGCTCAACCATCCCGACACCCGCGCCTGCGTCAGCGCCGAGCGCGCGCTGGCCCGCGAACTGGGCGGCAGCTGCCAGGTGCCGCTGGGCGCGTTCGCCACCCTCGCCGACGGCACGCTGTCGCTGGGCGGACTGGTGGCGCACCCGGACGGCTCGGTGGTTCTGACCGCCAGCGCCAGCGCGCCGGCCGACTACGCCGACGCTCTGGGCCGCGCCGTGGCCAGAAAACTGATCGACGCCGGCGCCCGTCCGCTGATCGAAGCGGTGCTGGCCGAGCCGCGCTGAGCGATGCGCCGCGTCCTGGTGTGCCGGCCGGCGGCGCAAAGCGCCGCCTTGCTGGCCCTGCTTGCGGCGCAGGGCTGGCGCGCCGAACACTTTCCCTTGCTGGAAATCGAGGCGCTGCCCGCCGCGCTGGCCGCCTTGCCCGCCCAGGCTGCGCAAGCCGATGCCTTGTTCTGGGTCAGCCCCAGCGCGATAGACGTCAGCTGGCCGGCGCTGGCGGCGACCGACCTGAGCGGCAAGCGGCTGGCCTGCGTCGGCGCGGCCAGCGCCAGACGGCTGGCCGCGCTGAGCGGCCAGATCCCGCTGCACCCGACGCAGGGCAGCGACAGCGAGGCGCTGCTGGCCTTGCCCGAACTGGAGCAGGTCGCCGGCCAGCGCTGGCTGATCGTGCGCGGCCAGGGCGGCCGGCCCTTGCTGGCCGATACTCTGGCGGAACGCGGCGCGCGGGTAGCGCTCGCCGAGGTCTATCGCCGGCGGGACGGACAGCCCGATTGGGCGGCCTTCGACGCCGCGCCGCCCGATGCCGTCGTGCTGACGTCGGGCGAGATGGTAGAGCAATTGTTCCGCCTGGCTGGTCCGCGCCGGGCCGCGGCGCTACAATGCCAGCTATATTGTGTGCCGCACCCGCGCATTGCCGACCGGCTTGCCGCCCGGGGCGCGACGCGCATCGTGACAACCCGGGCCGACGACGCAGCGCTGGTCGCCGGCCTCAGAGAATGGTTCTGTCGTCACCCATGAGCGAATCCCAGATCACCGAAACCGCCAAACCCGCCTCCGCGCGCAAGCTGCCCAGCGCCGCGTTCTGGATAGCGCTTGCCGCCCTGGGCCTGTCCGGCTGGCAGCTGTACATGACCCAGCAGGAGCTGGCCGCCACCCGTCAGGAACTGGCGCGCCGCCTGGCCGAAGGCAGCGGCTCCAACAAGGAGCTGCGCGCCATGGTCGAGCAATCGCTGGCCACCGCGCGCGCCACCGACGGCAAGCTGGCGATGGTCGAGGCCCGCGTCAACGAATCGGCCGGCCAGTACGCCACGCTGAACGGCATGTACCAGGAATTGACCAAGAACCGCACCGACTGGCTGCTGTCCGAGGTGGAGCACACGCTGGCCATCGCCAGCCAGCAGCTGCAACTGGCCGGCAACGTGCCCGCCGCGGTGTCGGCGCTGGAAATGGTGGACGCGCGGCTCGCCAAGTTCGACCGCCCGCAATTGATCGCGGTGAAGAAGGCCGTCGCCACCGACCTGGAAAAACTCAAGGCCCTGCCCTATCTGGACAGCGTCGGCCTCACCGTCAAGATCGACCGGCTGATGCTGTCGGTGGACAGCCTGCCGCTGGCCGTGGACGGCCATCGCCTGGGCGCGCCCGGCCCGGCCAAGACGCCGGCCATTCCAGCCGACGCCCGCTGGTGGGAGCGCCTCAGCGCCGAAATCAGCCAGAGCCTGGGCGAATTGATCCACATCCGCCGCATGGACAAACCCGAAGCGTTGCTGCTGTCGCCGGAGCAGGCCTTCTTCCTGCGCGAGAACCTGAAAATGCGCCTGCTGGACGCCCGTCTGGCGCTGATCCAGCGCGACGGAAAGACCTACGACGCCGACATCGCCGCCGCGCGCAGCTACGCGCAGCGCTACTTCGACCGCGACGCCGGCGCCACCGTGCAATGGCTGGCCACGCTGGGCGAGCTGGAAGACGCGCCGCTGGACGTCAGCCTGCCGGACATGACCGCCAGCCTCAAGGCGGTGCGCGATGCCCAAGGCAATACCGGGGAGTAAGCCGTGAAATTCGCCCTGTGGATTACCGGACTCTTCGCGCTGGCGGTGCTGGTCGGCCTCGCCTCCACCCTCAACAACGGCTACGCCATCCTGTTCCTGCCGCCGTACCGGATGGAAGTTTCGTTCAACCTGCTGATCGTGCTGGTGGTGGCGCTGATCGTGGCCGCGCACCTGACGCTGCGCGTGATCGCGGTAGCCGCCAACCTGCCGCGCGAAGTGCGCCGCTTCCAGCGCCAGAAGAAGCTGAAAGCCGCCCGCCACGCCTTGCGCGAAGCCGGCATCGCCTTCTTCGAGGGACGCTTCCAGAAAGCCGAACGCGAAGCCGGCAAGGCGCTGGCCGACGAGTACGCGCCGGAAAACCGCGCGCTGGCGCTGCTGATCGCCGCCCGCTCCGCCGGCGCGGCCGGCGCCGACGACAAGCGCGAAGGCTATCTCAACCAGCTGGACGCGATGCCGGAACGCCTGCAACTGGCGCGCCACATGCTGGACGCCGAGCTCAAGCTGGAAGCCAAGGACGCGCAGGGGGCGCTGGCCGCCATCGAACGCGCCCGCGCGCTGTCGCCCAACCTGACCAACGCGCTGCGCCTGGAACTGAAGGTGCGCCTGCTGCAGAAGCAGCCGGAAGCGGTGCTGACGCTGACCGAAAAGCTGCTCAAGGCCGACGCGCTGGAGCCGGGCCAGGCCCGTCGCTACCGGTTGGCCGCCTACCAGCAGCAGCTCTCCGGCCTGCTCTCCGCCAAGGAAGTGCGCGACTGGCTGCGCCGCATTCCCGAACAGGAACGCGCCAATCCGGCGCTGCTGAGCCAGGCCATCCAGCACCTGATCGGGCTGGAAGAGTACGACTACGCCGCCACCTTGCTGGCCGACGCGCTGGCGAGCGACGACGGCGATTCGCCGGAACTGGCCCGCGAGCTCGGCCAACTCGCCGAACACCTCAGCGTGGACAAGCGCCTGGAAATGCTCAAGGAAGCCGACCGCTGGCTGAAGCTGCGCCCGCGCGACCACTGGCTGCTGCTGGCTCTGGGCCGCCTGGCCATGGCGCAGCAGCTGTGGGGCAAGGCGCAGAATTATCTGGAGGCCAGCGCCTCGATCGAGGCCACGCTGTGCGCCCACGCCGAACTGGCGCGGCTGTTCGAAGCCACCGGCAAGGAAGAGCAGGCGCAGCAGCATTACCAGAAAAGCCTGGAGCTGGCCTTGCAGCGCGGCTGCTGAACCGGCTTTGCGTTCCGCCCGGCCCCCTGCCCCGCAGGGGGCTTTGTTTTGCCTCCCGCCCAAGCACCATTTCTCGTTCCGCTCAACTGTGCTTTGTAACGATGCGCGTCGCCGGCAACTTGCCTATCCTGTCATTCGTAAATTTGTGATGAAAATAGAAGCTTTATTAATAATAAAAATCGCAAACCCGCCGCCCAAAGCCCGGGTTCGCCTCCGTGGACACCATGTTAGAACCCTCTCTGGTCATTGCCGGCCCGGACAGCCTGCAAGCCATCGCCACCCTGTTCGACCCGCTGCCTGACGTCGTCTTCTCCGCCAGGGACCTCGGCGGCCGTTTCATCGCCATCAGCCAGGGCTGGCTGGTCCGCCACGCCCTGCAACACAAGCGCCAGGTGCTGGGCCGCACCGTCGCCGAGCTGCTGCCGCAGCAGGCCAGCCATTTGAGCCGCTACGACCACTGCCTGCTGCGCGAGGGCCGGCCGCTGCTCAACCGGCTGGAAACCACCCGCTATCCCGACGGCTCGGCCGGCTGGTGCCTGAGCCACAAGCAGCCCATCCGCGACGACGGCGGCCAACTGATAGGCCTGGCCAGCATTTCCCGCGATCTGACCGAACTGAGCCGCAGCGGCCTGCTCGATAGCCGTTTCGCCCAATGCGTCGACCACATCCAGCGGCATTTTTCGCGCCGGCTGACGCTGGACGAACTGTGCGCCATCGCCGGCTTGTCCCCCAGCCAGCTGGAAAGACGGATGCGCAAGCTGTTCCGGATGAGCGCCAGCGAATTCATTCGCCAGACCCGGATGGAAGCCGCCAGCCACGCTATTTGCCATACGCCGGCGGCGCTGGCCGATATCGCCGTCGCCTGCGGCTTTTGCGATCAGAGCGCGCTCACCCGCCATTGCCGCCAGCGGCTGGGCCTCAGCCCGCGTCAACTGCGTCAGCGCGAACGGCTCGCCTGAAGCGCCGAAACGGCTTTTTCGCCTTCGCGCTGCGCTTTGGGACAGGTTCTGGTCATTGGGCCAGTGCCGGCGGCGCGCGCGCGCCAAACCCCTAGAATCGATAACGGTCGCGCAACCAGCCTGGTCGCGCGCCGCGTTCCGACTTTCCGCATGCGCATGGTCTTGCCGGCGCGCCCTGGCCGGCAATCCCTTCACCCTTGAGGAGTCTTGTCGATGTTCAGCACTTCGCAGCTTGCCAATCGGGCCGCCGTGCCCACCGCCGCCGATCTCGAATCCAGCGAATTCCTCGCCCCGCCGCCTCCCGCCAGCCTGTTCCAGGGGTGCGACAGCGTCAACGGCTACGGCGTTTCCACCGCGGTGGAGGGCAGCCTCGCCACCAACGGCGGCTCCAGCCAGGTGTTCTACCAGATCGCCCTGGACGCCCAAAGCCTGTATCAGGCGCTGGACATCTCGCAGTCGATCTCGGTCGGCTTCGGTCCGTTGGGCAACGTCAGCGAGAAAAGCGAATTCGTGCAACAGCTGAGCCTGACCACCTACAGCGTCAACATCGTGGTGCACGCCCGCCACGTCAAAGGCACCGACACCGCCACCGCCTTCCGCCTCAAGTCCGGCATCCAGCCGCCGCAAGGCAACGAGCAGCTGCGCGATTTCTTCCGCAGCTACGGCGATTCCTTCATTTCCGCCATCACCATCGGCGCCGAGTACTACGCGGTCTACACCTATTACGCGCAAAGCCAGACCGAGCGCGACAGCGTCACCGCCGAGCTGCAAGCCAACGGCATTTTCGAGTTCGGCAGCGTCAGCAGCGATTTCCAGGCCAAGTTGGACCGCGTCACCCAGAGCACCAAGGTGCGCATCTCGTTCAACCAGAATGTGTCCGGCATCGCCAATCCCAAACTGCCGACGCCGAACAATCTGGTGCAATACGCGCTGGACTTCCCCAGCCTGCCGATAGACGCGCCGGCCATCCTGTCCTTCTCCAGCACCGGCTACGAACACGTGCCCGGCATCGGCAGTTTCGAGCCCATCGTCAGCAACCGCGTCTTTCTCACCGGCCCGCAAGGCGACAGCGGCCTGTCGCAAGACCTGGTCAAAGAGCAGCAATTGATCAACCAGATAAACTGGCTGAAATCGATTTACGCTTTCTATCAGAATTTCAACGACCCCAAGGTCAACGACGTCAGCCGCGAAGCGCAAAGCGACCTGCAGGCGCTCAACGACCAGTTCCTGCGCTATGTCAACGACCCGACCGCCTCGCTCAGCCGCCCGCCGCTGCCCTCGCTGCGGGAAGGCTCGCCCAAGCTCGCGTATCAGATCGCCTACTCGCCGCAGCAAGGCGGCGACGGCGGCGGGCCGTTCGACGACGTCGACATCACCACCTACCTGCAAAACCAGACCTATATCGCCAGCCTGCAGTTGCGCAGCGGCGGCTACGTCGACGCCCTGATCGTCAACTACCAGTCCAAGACCACCGGCGCCAGCTGGAGCGATTACCACGGCGGCGGCGGCGGCGGCCTGAGCCAGACGCTGACGCTGTTGCCCGGCCAGTTCGTCAACCGGCTGTGGGGCCGCTCCGGCGGCTACGTCGACCAGCTCAATCTGGCCATCAGCGATGGCCGCAGCGTGGGCGGCGGCGGCAATGGCGGCGGCGCGTTCGATTGGCGCGCGCCGCAAGGCAGCGTCGTGCTCGGCTTCCGCGGCCGCAGCGGCAAGTATCTGGATCAGGTCAGCGCCGTCTACGCCACGCTGCAAGCCGCCAGCTGGGTTTAAGCGCAGTTCCCGGGGGAAGTCATCCGCTTGGGCCGCCGCTTGCGCGGCGGCCGCTTTTTTTATAGGTTTTTCAGCAAGATCACGGTAATCCCGCCCGGCGCCAGCAGCCGGCAGCTCCATTTCAGCGCGGCCAGCGCCGCGCCCTGCAAGCCGCAATGGCTGCCGATCAGCGGCCAGACGCGCCAGCCGGCGAACAGCGCCACGCCGATGCCGCCCAGCGGCATCATCAGGTTGGAAACGCTGTAATCCATCAGCTCGAACACCGTCTTGCCGAACAGTCTGGCCTCGGCCCAGGGGCCGAAGGACAGCGAGGCCGGCACGCCGCACACCAGCACCGCCAGCGACAGGCACAGGATCACCGGCTTGCGCCGCCAGCCGAACTCATCCATGAACAGCGTGGCGATCAACTCCAGGATCGACACCGACGACGTCAGCGCCGCCACCGCCAGCAAGGCGAAGAAGGCGACGGCGAAAGCCTGGCCGAAGGGCAGGCTGGCGAACACCACCGGCATGGTCATGAAAGTCAGGCCGGGGCCTGCCGCCGGATCAAGATGAAAGGCGAACAGCGCCGGGAAGATCATCAGGCCGGCCAGCAGGGCCACGCAGGTGGACAGCAGCACCACCCACAGCGCCGAATGCAGCACCGGCGTCTCGCGCTTGACGTAGGAGCCGTAGGCGATCATCCCGCCGGTGCCGAGCGACAACGAGAAAAACGCCAGGCCCAGGGCGTCCACCACCATCGCCGCGCTCACCTTGGAAAAATCCGGCGCGAGGAAAGCCAGCACGCCGGCCCAGGCGCCGGGCAGCGTCAGCGAGCGGGCTATCAGCAGCAGCATGATCAGGAACAGCGCCGGCATCAGCAGCTTGCCGGCGCGCTCGATGCCCTTCTCCACGCCGCCCATCACGATCAGCAGGGTGGCCAGCACGAAGCCGGCCAGGCTCAGCAGCGGCCACCACGGATGGCCGACATAATCCTGGAAGATCCGGGTCAGCGCGCCGCCGTCGGTGGTCAGGATGCGGCCGTCCACCGCCAGCGCGAGGTAGCCCAGCGTCCAGCCGCCCACCACGCTGTAAAAGCTGCACAGCACGAAGCCGGCGAAGATGCCCATCAGGCCGATCAGCGGCCAGGCGCCGCCGGCCAGCTGGCGGAACATGCCCACCGGACCGCGCTGCGCCTGTCGGCCGAGGGCGAACTCCACCACCATCTGGGCCAGGCCCAGAGTGAAGCTGAACAGCAGGAACAGCAGCAGGAAAGCGCCCCCGCCGTTCTGGGCGGCGACGTAGGGGAATTTCCAGATGGCGCCGAGGCCGATGGCGGAGCCGGCGGCGGCGAGAACGAAACCGAGTTTGGAACCCCAACCGGGGCGGGTGCTACTGGACATGGCGTTTCCTTGCAATCACTGAAAGCGGGATCGCAGGGCGCGCAGCGGGACGGGCAGATACGACAAGGCCGCCTCGCGGGCGGCCCTGGGATTTCGATGAACCTTATCGGTTCAGATGAACGAAGCCCTCCAGGCCGCCGGGTGGCGTACCGGATAATAGTTGCCGTAATAGGCAAGGGCGAAGGTCGGGCTGGCATTCATCATGGAACGCTTATCATGCTTGCCGCGCGCGCCGCTGTCAAACGCGGCCCGCCACGCCAAGAGCATGGCTGTGGAAATTTACAGATTTCTTTCGCATCAAATGCGCCCAAGTTCCGCCATCATGCGGATTCATCGTGGAAAAACCGCGCGGCCTGGACTTTGATGGATATATCGCCACGGAGAACCGCCATGGAATTCGACGAAGTCAAACCGGAACATTTCATCACCCTGTCGCGCGACCCCTTCCCCCACATCCTGATCGACCGCGCCCTGATGCAGATCGCCGGCGGCGGGCCTGTCGCTTCGGACTTCCACAAGAAAGCGCTGGCCGCCGCGGGTTGGAAGCACCACAACCTGATTCCCTTCGGCAAGCATCCGAAAGACGCCGCCAAGGCCTACAACCGCATCCGCGAAGCGCTGCGCGCCTGCCGGCAGGAACCGGAAGCCATCCTGGCCGCGCTGGAAGGGCCCTAACCCCGCGCTCAGGCCGCCAGCGCCAATACCCCCCAGGCCAGCGCCAGATAACGCGCCGCCTTGCCCAGCGTCAGCCAGAGCAGGCAGGGCAACCAGGGCAGACGCAGCCAGCCGGCCGCCAGCGGAATGGCGTCGCCGATCAGCGGCACCCAGGACAGCAGCAGCACGGCGGGGCCGAAGCGCTCGAAGCCGCGCGCCAGCCGCGGCGACAGCTCTTTTCTGGGCGCGAGCCGCCCCAGCCACAGGCTGGTGACGCTGCCTGCGGTATTGGCGACGGTGGCGATCAGCAAGGCCGGCCACAGCCACTGCGGCCACTGGTACAGAAAGGCCGACAAGGCCAGCTCGGAACTGCCGGGCAGGATGGTGGCCGAGGTGAACGCCGACAGAGCCAGCCCGCCCAGCGCCCAGGCGGCCGCCTCGCTCATGCCGACAGCTCGAAGTCGTCGCCGCTGCCGTCGCGCACCGCCTGCCGCAGAGTGGCGAAGAACTCCGCGCCGTCGCGCGCCGCCAGCCAGCGGCCGTCGCGCAGCGAAAAATGGTAGCCGCCGCTCTTGGCCGCGATCCAGAGTTCCTGGTTGGCCCCATGGCGGTTGACCACCACCTTGCCGCCGTCGTCGAACTCGATTTCCAGCACATTGCCCATGCGCAGGGTATCGACGTCGACGCCCTGATCGTCCAGCGCCTCCTCGATGCGGTTGAAGATGGCGTCGGTCAGCGTCAGAAATTCGCTCTCGGTCATTGCATTTCCCATGGTGAGACCGCCGGCGGCCAACACGCCCCGGCGCGGTTTTGTTAGTATCCTGATTTTGCCATATCGGATCGCTTCAGTATGCGTACCCTGCTTGTCGTCGCCGGCCTGAGCCTGGCGTTGGCCGCCTGCGGCTATAAAGGCGCTCTGTATTTGCCCAAAGTTCCAGCCAAGACTCCGGCGGCTGCCCCGGCCAAAACCGACGCGTCCGCTCCGGCCGCCAACAGCGGGGCCCTGACGCCGCCGGCCGCGCGCTAAGACCGGGATGGCGCGGCGCGCGCCGGCGAAAGATCGCGAACAGGCGCTAAGTTTATCGCCAGAACATCGTTGGGAAGACTTGGCCTTGCGCCTGGAATCGGCGCAGACCTCGAGGAATCGCCATGCCGCACTTTGCCCGCCATCTGGAACACCACAACATCCACAACCCTTTCCCCGGCATCGTCAAGCTGGAGCAGGCGCTGGGCCATCGCGTCGTCAGCCGGCTGGGCGCCAACGAAAGCCTGCCCAAGCCGAGTTCGCCGCTGCTGGCGCTGTTCGGCGACGCCCTGACCGAGGCGGCCCGCCTCTATCCCGACCCCTACGCGCTGGCGCTGCGCGAACGCGTCGCCCTGCTGCGCGGCGTGGAGACCGAGCAGGTGCTGTTCGACGCCGGCGCCGACAGCCTGATCCTGCTGGCGCTGCGCCTGGTGTGCAACGCCGGCGATGCCGTGGTCTGCAGCGCCGGCACCTATCCGACGTTCCGCTACTTCGCCGAAGGCGTCGGCTCGCGGGTGCTGGAAGTGCCCTACCAGCAACAGGCGGCCCAGTTGCGCCCCGACCTCAAGCGCCTGGCCGAAGTGGCCCGCGCCGAGCGCGCCGCGCTGCTCTATCTGGCCAATCCGGACAACCCCACCGGCCATTACTGGGGCGCGGACGACATTCTCGCCCTGCGCAACGCGCTGCCGGCGCGCACCATGCTGCTGCTGGACGAGGCCTACATCGACTTCTGCGCCGGCGAAGACGCGCCGCCGCCCGGCGCGCTGCCGCAAACCCTGCGGCTGCGCACCCTGTCCAAGGCCTATGGCCTGGCCGGGCTGCGGGTGGGCTACGCGCTGGCCGAGCAGGCCATCATCGCCAAGGCCGACCAGATCCGCCCGCAATACGCGCTGTCCGGCCTCGCGCAGCTGGCGGCGAAAACCGTGCTGGACGACCCGGATTACGCGCCGGAACTGATCGCCGCCACCATCCAGCTGCGCGAGCGGCTGGCCGACGCGCTGCGCCACCGCGACCTGACGGTGCTGCCTTCGCACACCAACTTCGTCAGCGTCGCCTACGCCAACCCCGCCAGCAGCGAAGCCATCCAGCGCCGGCTGCTGGCCGACGGCATCGCCGTGCATCGCCCGCCGCATCCGGCGATGCGCCACCTGCTGCGCGTCACCGCCCAAAGCCAGGCGCTGTCGGCCAAGGTGCTGGACGCGCTGGCCGAAGGCTGACGGGCCGGACAGCCGCATGCGCCGCGCCGATCGCCTGATGCAAATCCTGTTGCTGCTGCGCGGCCGCCGCCGCACCACGGCGGCGCAGCTGGCCCGATGGCTGGAAGTCTCGCCGCGCACCGTCTACCGCGACATGGCCGACCTGATGGCCAGCGGCGCGCCGCTCAACGGCGAGGCGGGGGAAGGTTACTGGCTGGAAGCCGGCTTCGCGCCGCCGGCGGCGGCGTTTTCGCCCGACGAGCTGGCGGCGCTGGAGGCCGGGGCGCGGCTCCTGGCCGGTTGGGCCGACCCCGGGCTCGCCGCCGCGGCGCAATCGGCGCTGGCGCGCATCCACGCGGTGCTCGGCTCCAGCGGCCTCGCGCCGGAACCGATCCACGCGCCGCAAGCGGGCCGCTACCCGCGCGAACGGCTGGCGCCGCTGCGCGCGGCCATTCTGGCCCGCCAGGACTTGCGGCTGGACTACCGCGACGCCGAGGGCGCGGCCAGCCGCCGGCTGTTCTTTCCGCTCGGCCTGTTTTTCTGGGGAGACCGCTGGGTGCTGGCCGGCTGGTGCGCGCTGCGCGGAGCTTACCGCAGCCTGCGGGTGGATAGGCTGCGGGACTGGCGGCCCGACCCGGCGCCGTTTCCCCCCGGCATCAGCCTGGCCGCCTATCTCGCGGCCTCCGGCGCGCCGGAGGAGGCCTGCGACCGCTTGCTGCGCGCCGACGCCAAGCCCTGGCACGCCGAGCGCTGACGCTTATTTCACCCCCAGCCGCTCCATCCGGTAGCGCAGCGAGCGGAAAGTGACGCCCAGCCGCCTGGCCGCCTGGGTGCGGTTGTAGCGGGTAGCCTCCAGCGCCTTGACGATGGCCTCGCGCTCCAGCCTGTCCAGATAGTCCTGCAACGGCTCGCAGCCGTCCGGCGTCGGCGCGCCTTCGGCGCCGGGCTGCAGCCGCAGTTCGTCCGCCTCCACCAGCTGGCCGCCAGAGAGCGCCACCGCCCGCTCCAGAATATTCTCCAGCTCGCGGAAGTTGCCGGGATAATGGTAGGCCAGCAGCGCCTCGCGCGCGGCGGCGCTGAGCCGGCGCGGCTGTTCCGGCGGCGAAAACCTCGCCAGCAGCCGCTCGGCGAAACGCGGAATGTCCTCGCGCAGCTCGCGCAAGGGCGGCATGCGCAAGGGCAGCACGTTGAGACGGTAGTAAAGATCCTGGCGGAACAGGCCGGCCTCGACCCGCGCCGCCAGGTCCTGATGGGTGGCGCAGATGATGCGGACGTCCACCGCCTCCTCCTGCGCCGCGCCCAGCTTGCGCACCCGCTTCTCCTGGATGGCCCGCAGCAGCTTGACCTGCATCGCCAGCGGCAGGTCCGCCACCTCGTCCAGAAACAGCGTGCCGCCCTGCGCCAGCTGGAAGAAGCCGTCGCGCTCGGCGTCGGCGCCGGTGAACGCGCCTTTGCGGTAGCCGAAAAACTCGCTCTCCATCAGCGTTTCCGGAATCGCCCCGCAGTTGACGGCGACGAAAGCGCGTTCGGCGCGCGGCCCCTGTTCGTGGATCAGCCGCGCCGCCTGCTCCTTGCCGGTGCCAGATTCGCCGCTGATGTACACCGCCGCCTGGCTGCGCGCCAGTTTGGCGACCAGCCCCAGCACGTCGCGCATCGCCGGCGACTCGCCCTCCAGCCGCGCCGCGCCGGCCGGGCGCTTGCCGTCCACTTTCAGCGCCGAGCCGACCAGGCTGCGCAATTGCGCCAGGCTGACCGGTTTTTGCAGGTAGTCGAACGCGCCGGCCTTCATCGCCAGCACCGCGTTGTCGGTATTGCCGTAGGCGGTGATCACGGCGATGGGCGTATCCAAGCCCTGCTCGGCGACGAAACGCACCACCTCCAGCCCCTCGCCGTCCGGCAGCCGCATGTCGGTGAGCGCCAGATCGAAGGCTCCGGCGGCAAGGCAGGCGCGCGCCTCGGCCACGCTGCCGGCGCACACCGGCTGCAGGCCCATCTTGCGCAAGGTCAGCTCCAGCAACTCGCGGATGTCCGGCTCATCGTCCACCACCAGCACCCGCAAAACAGATTCAGTCATAGGCTTTGTGACAGCTCAACCGGAACACGCCGCCGGGCGGGCAGTAATCGAGCCGCGCGTCGTTGGCCTCGGCCAGCTCGCGCGCGATGTACAGCCCCAGCCCGGTGCCGGTGCTTTCCGTAGTGAAAAAGGGTTCGAACAAATGCGATTGATTCGCCTCGCTGACGCCGGGGCCGTCGTCGATGATGCGCAAGAACGCGGTTTCGGCGATGGCGCCGACGTCTACGCTCACCGCGCCGGGCTGGCGGCTGGAGTGCCGCCAGGCGTTGGCCAGCAGGTTGCCGAGGATTTGCGCCAGGTGGCCGCGGTCGAACGCGACACGAACGTCGGCCGGCGCATGGCAGGCGATCGCGCGCGCCGCGGTCGGCTCGGCCATGCCGAACTGCTCCAGCGTCTCCTGGACGAAGGCCGGCAGCGACAACGTTTCGCGCCGGATGCGGTCGCGGCGGTTCAGCGACAGCACTTCCTCCACCAGGCCATTGATGCGGCGGGCGTTGGCTTGCACGATGCGGGTCAGCCGCTGGCGGGCCGGGTCGGCCTCGTCCTCGGCCAGGAGATCGGCGGCGTGGCTGATCGCCGACAGCGGGTTGCGGATTTCGTGGGCGATGTTTGCGGTGAGCCGGCCGAGCGCCGCCAGCTTGATGCGCTTGGCTTCCTCGGCCATGTCGGCCATGTCGCGCATGAACAGCGCCACGCCCGGCAGCTGGTTTTCGCGCAGCGGCACCAGCCGGCCCACCAGCTGGCGGCCGCGCACGTTCTGTTCGACGAAGGTGGACATCGCCGGGCAGCCGTCGCGCCGCCAGCGCTCCAGCAGCGGGAACAGCTCGGGCAGGGGCTCGCCGCGCGCCATGCCGGGGAAATAGCGCTCGGCCTGCCGGTTGAACTGCCGCGCCCGGCCGTCCATGTCCAGCACCACCACCGCGTCGCGCTGGCTTTGCAGAATCAGTTCGTTGAGGCGGTTGAGGGTGGCGATCTCGTCGCCGCGTTGCAGCGCCAGCGCTTCGGAAGCGCGCGCCATGCGGCCCAGCCGCCAGGTGACGATGGCGGTGACGAAGCCGGTGCTGGCGAGCATGGCGCTGTACGACCAGTCGGCGGAAACGGCTCCGCCCAGCGCGCTGTTCGCCGCGTCGTAGCCCAGCAGCATCAACGTGGCGATGGCGGCGTAGAACAAGGCGTAGCGGCCATTGGACAGCAGGCCGGCCACCGCGAGATAGGGCAGCAACAATAGGCCGAAACCGCCGCGCACGCCGTCGTTGAGCGCCATCAACCACACCATCATCACGATGTCGAGGGCGATGCCCAGCGTCAGTTGCAGGGCGTGCGCCACGCGGCCGTCGCGCAGCAGCGACCAGGCGGCGATGATCAGCAGATAGCCGCCGGCCCACAGGTAAAAGCCGGGGCCGTTGTCTATCAGCGCCAGGCCGTCGCCGCCGCGGATCAGGGACATGACCAGCAACACCAGCAGCAGGAGACCGCGAAAGCCGTTGAGGAACAACAGCGAGGTTCGCGGCGTCAGCGCCGGCAGCCGGCCAAGCTGGGTCATGGCGTCTGCTCGTCCCGGATCAGGCTGACCGTCCATTTCTTGGGCATCAGCTTGCCCTTCTTGCCGCGCTTGCCTTCGAACTCGGCCAGCGCCAGCTTCTCGTCGGCGGCCTTGCCGCGCACCGACAGCGTGGACAACAGCGCGCGGGCGCCGGCCACGAGGCCGATGGCGGTCAGCGACTCGCCCTCGTCCAGCGCCATCAGCATCAGGCCGCGGCCCTTGGCCAGCTCTTTGAGCTCCGCGGCCGGGAAGGCCAGCAGCCGGCCGTTGTCGGCGGCGGCCACCAGTTGCAGGCTGTCCAGCGGCGCGGCCGGCAGCGCCGCCGGGGCCAGGGTCTTCTCGCCGGCATCCAGCGTCAGGAAGGCCTTGCCGGCTTTTACCCGGCCGGCCATGTCGCCGATCCTGGCGATAAAGCCGTAGCCGCCGCTGCCCGCCACCACGAAGCGCGCGTCGTTGGGGCCGGAAATCAGCTGCGCCGGCTTGGCGTTGTCCTGCAAGTCCACCAGCGACGCCACCGGCACGCCGTCGCCGCGGCCGGTCGGCACCGTGGACGGGTCCACGGTGTAGGCGCGGCCGTTGCTGTCCAGCACGATGGCGTTCCACACGGTGCGGGTTTCCACCGCCGCCGCCAGCGCGTCGCCGTCCTTGAAGGCCAGCGCCGCCAGATCGACGTTGTGTCCGACGCGGGCGCGGATCCAGCCTTTTTGCGACAGGATCAGCGTCACTGGCTCGTCGGCCGTGGTCTGGGTCAGCACCGCGCGCTCGGCGGCCTTGATCTCGCTGCGGCGCGCGTCGCCGTACTTGGCGGCGTCGGCGCGGATTTCGTCGCGCAGCATATTGGTCAGCGCGTCCGGGGTGTCCAGCACGTGCCGCAGGCCTTCGCGCTCTTCACGCAACTCGGACAATTCCTTCTCCAGCTTGAAGCCTTCCAGCCGCGCCAGCTGGCGCAGGCGGATTTCCAGGATGTCCTCGGCTTGCTGCTCGGACAGGCC
Source organism: Xenophilus sp. AP218F (assembly GCA_002213445.1). Taxonomy (GTDB): domain Bacteria; phylum Pseudomonadota; class Gammaproteobacteria; order Burkholderiales; family Chromobacteriaceae; genus Chromobacterium. The sequence continues at coordinate 355,877 of NJIE01000003.1, forward strand.
GAAGGCGGCGATCAGGTCCGGCTTGGGCTCGTCCGACTCGCGGATGACGCGGATCACCTCGTCGATGTGGATGAAGGCGATCATCCGCCCTTCCAGGATGTGGATGCGCTTTTCCACCTGACCCAGGCGATGCTTGAGGCGGCGGGTGACGGTGGCGCGACGGAAGTCTATCCACTCGGACAGGATGGCCTTGAGGCCCTTCTGCGCCGGGCGGCCGTCCAGGCCTATCATCACCAGGTTCATCGAGGCGTTGCCTTCCAGGCTGGTCTGCGCCAGCAGGATGTTCATGAACTCGTCCGCGTCCTGGCGGCTGGACTTGGGTTCGAACACCAGCCGCACCGGGTGCTCGCTGTCGGACTCGTCGCGGACGCGGTCCAGCAAGGACAGCATCAGGCTCTTCAGATTCTGCTGCTCCTGGGTCAGCGTCTTCTTGCCGGACTTGACCTTGGGGTTGGTCGCTTCTTCGATCTCGGCCAGCACCTTCTGGGCGGAGGAGCCGGGCGGCAGCTCGGACACGATCACGCGCCACTGGCCGCGCGCCAGCTTCTCCACTTCCCACTTGGCGCGCACGCGCACGCTGCCGCGGCCGCTCTCGTAAGCGGAGAGGATGTCGGCCTCGGGCGTGATGATCTGGCCGCCGCCGGGGAAGTCCGGGCCGGGGATGAAGCGCATCAGCTCGGCGGCGGACAGCTCGGGCTTGTCCAGCAGCGCGAGGCAGCCGCGCGCCACTTCGGTCAGGTTGTGCGGCGGAATTTCGGTGGCGAGGCCGACGGCGATGCCGGACGCGCCGTTGAGCAGCACCATGGGCAGCCGCGCCGGCAGCAGCGAGGGTTCGTCGAAGGCGCCGTCGTAATTGGGCACGAAGTCCACGGTGCCCATGTCGATTTCAGACAGCAGCAAGTCGGCGATCGGCGTCAGCCGCGCCTCGGTGTAACGCATCGCCGCCGCGCCGTCGCCGTCGCGCGAACCGAAGTTGCCCTGGCCGTCGATCAGCGGGTAGCGCAGCGTGAAGTCCTGCGCCATGCGCACCAGCGCCTCGTAGGCCGAGCTGTCGCCGTGCGGGTGGTATTTGCCCAGGATCTCGCCGACCACGCGCGCCGATTTCACCGGCTTGGCGCCGTGGGCGAGGCCCATGTCGCGCATCGCGTACAGGATGCGGCGCTGCACCGGTTTCTGGCCGTCGGCCACCTCGGGCAGGGCGCGGCCCTTGACCACGCTCATCGCGTATTCCAGGTAGGCGCGCTCGGCGTACAGGTCGAGCGGAATCCACTCGCCGCCCTCGGCCGCGGCCGGCGCGGGCGGAGCCGGAGGCTGCTGGGCGCCGTGATTTTCCGGCAGCGGGTCGGCGAAAAGGTCGTTACTATTCATAGATAATTGCGGGATGACTTGATCTAGGGTTGGGTCCATGACTTGACCATATGGTTAGCATAGTGACAGCTCGCGCCGGAAGAGGCCAGTTCGTAGAAACGCCCGTCCGGACCGCTTAGCAATGGACCAGAATGGAGGGAATTCTACTATGGCAAACAGGATAGCGTGGCACTGCCACGGTTTTGACGGCTTCACCCCGCTGGGTCTGTACCAGGTCTTGCAACTGCGCGACCGCGTCTTCGTGCTGGAGCAGCAATCCATCTACGGCGACATCGACGGCGTGGACACCCACTGCCTGCACCTGCTGGGCCGCGACGACGGCGGCCATCTGCTGGCCTACGCCCGCCTGATCGGCCCCGGCGTCAAGCATCCGGACGCGGTCAGCATCGGCCGGGTGGTGGTGGAGCCGCGCGCTCGCGGCCAGGGGCTGGGCAAGGCGCTGCTGGCGCAGGCCATCGCCCAGTGCCGCTCGCACTATCCGGGCAAGGCCATCACCCTGTCCGCCCAGTGCGACGCGCAGGCGCTGTACGCCGATTTCGACTTCCGCCCGGTGTCCGAGCCCTACGACGACGGCGGCATCCTGCATATCGACATGCGCCGCGACGCCGACGCCTGAGCTTCGCCGGCCGCAACCGCGCCGCGGTTGCGGCCATTCATTTTGCAATCGGGACGGGGCGGCGGAACTTAGGCTAAAATAGCCTATTTCGTCTGCGGCACATTCCGCCCATGCATCTGCTTGCCCTCGGACTCAACCACCACACCGCACCGCTGGACATCCGCGAGAAGCTTGCCTTCCCGGCCGAGGTGTTGCCGCGGGCGCTGGATAATCTGATTGCGTCGCAGGTCGCGCGCGAGGCGGCCATCGTCTCCACCTGCAATCGCACCGAGATCTACTGCTGCAGTCCCGACCCGCAGGCGGCGCTGTCCTGGCTGTGCCGGTTCCACGGCCTCAACCCGGCCGAGGTGGAACCCTATCTCTACCGGCTGGAAGCGGCCAACGCCGCGCGCCACGCCTTCCGCGTCGCCTCGGGCCTCGATTCCATGGTGCTGGGCGAAACGCAGATTCTGGGCCAGCTGAAGGACGCGGTGCGCAGCGCCGAGAGCGCCGGCACGCTGGGCACCTTGCTCAACGGCCTGTTCCAGCGGACGTTCGCGGTGGCCAAGGAAGTGCGCAGCAGCACCGCCGTCGGCTCCAGTTCGGTTTCGATGTCGGCGGCGGCGGTGAAGCTGGCCGAGCAGATCTTCCCCTCGATCAGCGAACTGAACGTGCTGTTCGTCGGCGCCGGCGAAATGATAGAGCTGGTGGCCACCCACTTCGCGGCGCGCAACCCGTCCTGTATCACCGTGGCCAACCGCACGCTGGAACGCGGCCAGCGGCTGGCGGAGCAGTTCGGCGGCAACGCCGTCACCCTGTCCGAGCTGCCGGAAACGCTGGCGCGCTACGACGTGGTGGTCACCTCCACCGCCAGCCAGCTGCCCATCATCGGCAAGGGCATGGTGGAGCGGGCGATCAAGGCCCGCCGCCACCGGCCGATGTTCATGCTCGACCTGGCCGTGCCGCGCGACATCGAGCTGGAGGTCTCCAAGCTGAGCGACGTGTTCCTGTACAGCGTGGACGACATCGCCAGCATCGTGGAAGTGGGCAAGGAAGCGCGGCAAAGCGCCGCGGCCGAGGCGGAAACCATCATCCAGGCCCGCGTGGCCGAGTTTACCGACTGGCTGAAAAAACGCGAGACCGTGCCCTTGATCCGCGCGCTGCGCGACGAGGCCGACCGCACCCGCCGCCACGCGCTGGAGGCGGCCCTGAAACAGCTCGCGCGCGGCGACGAGCCGGAAAAAGTCCTGGAAGCGCTGTCGCTCCAGCTCACCAACAAACTGATGCACCCGCCCACCCAGGCCCTGTCCTCGGGCAAGGGCGCGGAGCACGACGCGCAGGTGCAACTCATCGCGCGTCTTTACCGTTTACACCCGGAGTCGTAATGAAAGCGTCTATTGCAGCCAGACTGTCGCAACTGGCTGACCGTCTGGAGGAGGTGACCCACCTTCTGGCCAGCGAAACGGCCACCCAGGACATGGAGGCCTTCAGAAAACTCACCCGCGAGCACGCCGAGCTGACGCCGGTGGTGGAAACCTTCGCCGCCTATCGCCAGTGCGAGGCCGACATCGCCGCCGCCGAAGAGATGCTGGCCGATCCGGAAATGAAGGAATTCGCCCAGGCCGAAATCGCCGAAGGCCGGGACAAGCTGGAACAGCTGGACCTGGCGCTGCAGAAACTGCTGCTGCCCAAGGACCCCAACGACGAGAAGAACATCTTCCTGGAAATCCGCGCCGGCACCGGCGGCGACGAGGCTGCGCTGTTCGCCGGCGACCTGTTGCGCATGTACACCCGCTACGCCGAACGCAACCGCTGGCAGGTGGAGATCGTCTCCGCCAGCGAATCCGACCTCGGCGGCTACAAGGAAGTGATCGTGCGGCTGGTGGGCTTTGGCGCCTACTCGCGCCTCAAGTTCGAGTCCGGCGGCCACCGCGTGCAGCGCGTGCCGGCCACCGAAACCCAGGGCCGCATCCATACCAGCGCCTGCACCGTGGCGGTGATGGCCGAGGCCGACGAGATCGCCGAGGTGGTGCTCAACCCCGCCGACCTGCGCATCGATACGTTCAGAGCCAGCGGCGCCGGCGGCCAGCACATCAACAAGACCGACTCCGCGGTGCGCATCACCCACCTGCCCACCGGCATCGTGGCCGAGTGCCAGGACGGCCGCTCGCAACACGCCAACAAGGCCAGCGCGATGCAGGTGCTGGCGGCGCGCATCTACGACATCCAGCTGCGCGAGAAAAACCAGAAGGAAGCGGCCGAACGCAAGAGCCTGATCGGTTCCGGCGACCGTTCCGAGCGCATCCGCACCTACAACTACCCGCAAGGCCGCATCACCGACCATCGCATCAACCTGACGCTGTACAAGCTGGATCAGATGATGGACGGCGACATCGCCGAGCTGACCGACGCGCTGGTGGCCGAACAGCAGGCCGAGCTGCTGGCGGCGCTGGGCGACTGAGCCCGGCGCATTGCCGTTTTTCCGGACGCAAGCTAGAATGCGCCCTGAAAAAGTCGAGAGGGCATCGTTTCCCTCCCGAATCCGCAGCCCGCGCGCTCGCGGATTTTTTCTCCGAACTTTGGGGCCACTTGCGTGGCCTTTTTCTTTTTCAGAACGCAATACGGGAATTTGATTTACATAAAATTGCACTTTATGCAATTTTAATGGGGTGAATGCTCTAACGCCGCCGCCGCGCGGATGCCTAGCGGCGGCGACTGTGCCAGAATCGAACCGCTGCCGGCGGCAATACCCTGTCCCGCCGGCATCGTCCTTAACCCTTGCCACCATGGTCCGACAGGCTGGAAACCCGATGAAGCTGCCCCCGCTGAATGCCTTGCGAGTCTTTGTGGCCGCCGCCGAACATCTGTCCTTCACCCGCGCCGCCGCATCGCTGGGGCTGACGCAAGGCGCGGTCAGCCGCCACGTGCAAACGCTGGAAGAATATTACGCCGCCACGCTGTTTACCCGGCAGGCCCGCGGCCTGGCGCTGACCGCCGAGGGCGAGGCGCTGGTCAAACCGGCGCGCGAAGCCTTCCAGCTGCTCAACGAGGCCAGCGAAGCGCTGCGCCTGCGCCAGAGCGACTTGCGGGTGCGCATGCCGCCGACGCCCGCCATGCGCTGGGTGCTGCCCAATCTGCCCGACTTCCAGGCCCGTTATCCGGAATACACGCTGCACCTGCTCACCCAGCTGATGGTGCACGACAAACCGTTCAACCGCGCCGAATACGACCTGGCCGTGATCGGCATGCCCCGGCCCGAAGCGCCGCCGGACCTGCGCCTGGAATGCCTGTGCCGCGAAAAGCTGATTCCGGTCTGCTCGCCGGCCCTGCTGTCCGGCCCGCATCCGCTCAATACGCCTGACGATCTGCGCCACCACACGCTGCTGCATCCCTGGCGCGACCAGGACACCTGGCGGCGCTGGCTGCTGCTGGCCGGGGCCACCCAGGTCAACCCGGAAAGCGGCGTCACCTTCGACGCGCTGGAATACGCGCTGCACGCCGCGGTGGCCGGCATGGGCGTGACGCTGGCGCAGGCGTCCATGGTCACCCAGGACCTGGACAGCGGCCGGCTGGTGATCCCCTTCGACACGGTGCTGGAAACCGAAGGCGCGTATTACCTGGTGTATCCGCACGAGATGGCCGAACTGCCCAAGGTGCGCGCCTTCCGCGACTGGCTGGTCTCCACCATGGCCAAGAGCGAAGCCGCCAGCTGGCTGAGCCGGCAGGGCTACTAGCGGCTCTCGGCGCAGGCCGCGCCGCCCGTTCTTTGCCTCAGTTTGTTAAGCGATTTTGCCGCGGCTGGACGCCCGGCGCCGGCCTTGAAATAATTATTGATATGTCAACTATTGCCTGATCAATCATGAACGCCCCCGTTTCTTCTCCCAACCTGGCCGCCGCGCTGGACTTCCGTCAGCGGGTGATGGCCATGCTGGGCCTGTGCTGCGTGCTGATCATGGTGGCGCTGGACCAGACCGTGGTCGGCACGGCCATGCCGACCGTGGTGGCGGAGCTGCACGGCTTCGCCCTGTACGCCTGGGTGGGCACCGCCTATCTGCTGACCTCGGTGATCACCGTGCCCGTCTTCGGCAAGCTGGGCGACGACCACGGCCGCAAGCCCTTCGTGCTGGCCGCCATCGCGCTGTTCACCATCGCCTCCATGCTGTGCGGCCTGGCGCAGAACATGTTCCAGTTGGTGCTGGCCCGCGCGCTGCAGGGCGTGGGCGGCGGCATGCTGGTGGCCACCACCTTCGCCTGCGTCCCCGACTTGTTTCCGGACACCCACCAGCGGCTGCGCTGGCAGGTGATGCTCACCGCCGCCTTCGGCCTCGCCAACGCCATCGGCCCGTCGCTGGGCGGGTTTCTCACCGAATACTTCGGCTGGCGCTGGGTATTCTTCGTCAACCTGCCGGTGGGCCTTGTCAGCCTGTGGTTCGTCGCCCGCTACCTGCCGCTGATCCGCCACGCCGCCGGCGCGCCCAGCAAGCTGGACTGGCAGGGCGCGCTGCTGATCGCCCTGTTTCTCGGCTCGCTGCAATTGCTGGTGGAGTGGCTGCCGCAACAGCGCGCCCCGGCCGCGCTGCTGGCGCTGGCGGCGCTGGCCGCGGGCTCCCTGCTGGCGCTGATCCGCTGGGAGCGGCGCAGCCCCAACCCCTTGCTGCCGCCGGCGATGTTCAGCCAGCCCGGCCTGTCGCCGCTGTTCGGCCTGTCGCTGCTGATGGGGTTTTGCATGTTCGCGGTGATGTACTACGCGCCCTTGATGTTCCAGGCCGGCTTCGGCCTGTCGCCCAACCAGGCCGGCCTGCTGATCACGCCGCTGGTGGTGTTCATCACCGTCGGCAGCGTGATCAACGGCCGCGTCGTCACCCGGCTGCGCCGCCCCAACCGGCTGCTGGCGGCCGGCGGCCTGATGTTCGCCGCCACCGCCTGCGGCCTGGCCCTCGCCGACGCGGACACTCCGCGCTGGCTGGTGGCGCTGAACATGATGGCGGGCGGCGTCGGCCTGGGTTTCCTGATGCCCAATCTCACCATCTACGTGCAGCAGATCGCCCCGCGCGAGCAGTTGGGCGTCTCCACCGCCATGCTGCAATCAGCGCGGATGATAGGCGGCATGCTGGGCACCGCGCTGGTCGGCGCCTTCGTCAGCCAGCACTACGCCCGCGGGGTGGGAGAGATGCTGGCCCAGCATCACGCCGGCCAGTGGCAAACGTTGCTGACCGATCCGCAAACCCTGCTTGGCGGCCCGGCCGGCGAGCGCTTCCGGCTGCTGGCGGCAGCGGCCGGCCCGGAACAGCTGCTGGCTGCGGCGCGCGCCCTGCTGGTGGACGCCGTGCACGCCAGCCAGTGGCTGGTGGCGCTGGCCATGGCGCTGGGAATGTTGCTCTTGCGCCGCGTGCCGCCGGTACAATTGCGCCGCGATGAAACCGAAAAGGCCTGAGTCCATGACTGACACGCCGCCCAACCTGCTGCAACAACTGGGGCGCGCCAGCCGCGCCATGTACGGCGCGTTCGAAACCCGCGTCGGCCACGCGCTGCCGCGCTGGCGCATCCTGATGGCCCTGAAGGAGCTGGAGCGGGCCAGCCAGAAACAGCTGGCCTGCCGCTTGCAGATGGACCCGGGCGCGCTGACCCGGCAATTGAAGACGCTGGAAGCCGAAGGGCTGATCCGCCGCGATACCGACCCGCAGGACAACCGCCAGACGCGGGTGGCCCTGAACGCCGCCGGACTGGCACTGCTGGAGGAGGCCGCGCCGCAACGGCAAGCCTTTTTCGAACACGCCTTGCAGGATATTCCGGAAGCGGACCTGGACGCGGCGCTGCGCGTGCTGCGACAGCTGGAGCAACGCTTCCGCGAGGGCTGCGACAAGCGCTGATCAGCTCGCCAGCCGGTCGCGCCCCTGCTGCTTGGCCTTGTACAAGAGCTGGTCGGCGGTCTCCAGCAGCTGTCGGCCGCTCAGCCCGTCGGCCGGCACCTGGCTGGCGCAACCGATGCTGATGGTGACGATGTCGGCCACGTCGGAATCGGCATGCTCCATATTCAGGGCCCGCACCGCGGCCAGCACCGCCTGCGCCACTTTCAGCACGCCTTCGGGCGGCGTATCCGGCAGCAGGCAGACGAACTCCTCGCCGCCGTAGCGCGCCACCAGGTCCTGCGGCCGGCGGATGCTGGCGCGTATCGTCTGCGCCACCTGGCGTAGACAGTAGTCGCCGCTGACGTGGCCGTAATGGTCGTTGTAACGCTTGAAGTAGTCGATATCTATCATCAGCATGCCCAGCGACGAACCCAGCCGCTGCGCCCGCCGCCACTCGCCGTCCAGGCTTTCTTCGAAGCAGCGGCGATTGGCGATGCCGGTGACCATGTCGCTGCGCGACATCGCCAGCACCTCGGCGTGCGATTGCTCCAGCGCCAGCGTGCGGATGCGCACCTGCTGCTCCAGCAGCTCCTGCTGTTGCTGCAGATCATCCTTGGCCTTGCGCTGCTCCGCCATCACCGCGCCCATGCTCAGCGACACCGCGGCCAGGATGTCGATGAAGGCCTGCAGCACCAGCAGCGTGCTGAAAGCGGAAAAGCCCATGTAGGGACCGCCGCCGCCGCGCGTGCCCCACACCGCCACCAGCAGGATCAGCAGCAGCGTCAGCGAGATTTCGCGCTGGGTGAAGCGGAAGGCGCTCCACGCCACCAGCGGCAGCATCAGCATGTCTATCGGATAAGTGGTGTCGCCGGTGGGGTGCCACCAGGCGAAGACGCCCAGGCTGCACAACAGCACCAGCCCAAGGTAGGCCAGCGCCTCGGCCCAGGTCTCCGGCGGCCAGTCCGGCCAGCCCAGCCGGTAACAGGCCAGCAGGCCGCTGGCGAACAACAGCACGCCGCCGCCGTCTCCCATCCACCACAAGGCCAGATGGCGCAAGAACGCGTCCAGATCCATCAAGCCGGCGAAATACAGGCTGCCCAGGCTGCCCAGCGCGCCAAGCAGGCTGGTCAGCGCGCCGATGGCCAGAAACAGCAGGGTATTGGCGAAGCTGGACAGCGGGTTGCGATCGCCGACGTAGCGCAGGATCAGCCAGCCGCCCAGCCAGGCCTGAAACGCCGCGCTCGCCGCCATGCCGGCCCAGGCCAGCGCCATGCCCGCGCCCGGCAGGCCATGTTCCGGCCACAATAGCCAGCCGCGGGTCAGCAAGGCGCCGAGGAACACGCCCGGCCAGGCTCGTCCGCCCAGAATCAGCAGCAGGGCCAGCGCCACGCCCGCCGGCGGCCAGATGACGCTGTCTCCGCCGGGCGTCAGCGTCAATAGCCCGCCCGCCGCCGCCGCCAGACAGTAAGCGGCGGCGACCAGCGCGATCAGCAAACCGCCGGGGTAGGCGCGCGAGGTAGGGAAGCGACGACGCATCATGGCCCTCTTGTTCGTCGGACAAACCGGCCGGCGGCGCAAGGCGCGGGCCCTCACTCCATGTTAGTCGCAGATCGAACCAGATTCAGGCCCGGATGGGAAAACGGCCGCTGCGAGGCGGCCGCGGGGGCGAAACGGGCAAGCGCCGCCAGCGCGCTTATACCTTCACGCCCAGCTCGCGCAGGCGCTCGTTCAGGTAGCTGTCGGCGGTGTAGCGGTCGGACAGCGTCACGTCCGGGCGCGGATGCAGGAACAAGGGCAAGGAGATGCGGTTTTTCCTGGCCGCCTCGCCGGTGGGGTTGACCACGCGGTGCTGGGTGGACGGGTAATAGCCGGCGGACGCTTCCTGCAGCATGTCGCCGATGTTCACCACCAGGGTGCCGAAATCGCAGGGCACGTCGATCCAGTCGCCGTTATTGTCCTGCACTTGCAGGCCCGGCTCGTTGGCGGCGGGCAGGATGGTCAGCAGGTTGATGTCGCCGTGGGCGGCGGCGCGCAGCGAGCCGGCCGGCTCCTCGCCGGTCAGCGGCGGGTAGCGCAGCACGCGCAGCAGCGTCTTCTGGCTGTCCGCGATCATCCCGGACAGCGGCTCGCGATAATGGGCGGCGATGTCGGCCGGGGTATGGCGCTCCACCCAGGACAGCAGCTCCTGCGCCAGGCGGTTGGCGATGGCGTAATAGCGGTCGGCGTCGGCCTTGAGCGCCGGCGGCACGCGGCCCCACGGGTAGATGTGGAAGAATTCCTTGATGTCCTTGACGCTGGCGCCCTTGGCGGTTTCCGATACTTCCGGCGAGAACCAGCCGTCCTGGGTTTCCATCGAGAAGGCGTAATCGCGCTTCTCCTCGCTGTCGAAGAAGTTCAGCCAGTCGGCGTAGATCTTCTCCACCAGGTCCTGGGGGATGGGGTGATTGGCAAGCACGCCGAAACCGGTTTCGTGCAGCGAGCGGGTGAACTGTTCCGCCGCGTCCGGGGCGCGATAATCGACAACTCTGACGTTCATGGTGGTGGGTGTCCTGAAAGCCGGGCGCCGCCAGGCAAGATCGGGGCGGTCGCCGAGGCGCGCATTGTAGCGGCTAAACTACAGCCGGCCAAGCGCATGGCATGCGTCAATCCGCCAGCGCCAGACGCGGCGGGCGCGGGGCCTGGGCGCGCAGGCGCAGCCGGCCCGCCTGTTCCAGTTGCGCCATCCGCCAGCTGAGCAGGCAGGCGGGCAGCAACGGCGCAAGCTCCAGAAACGCGCCGTACACGGCGCTGGCGTCCAGGCTGCCGCCGGCGGCGGCCACCTGGGCCAGCAGGGTTTCGTCCCAAGCGTCCAGCGGCAGTTCCTCGATGCGGCCATCGATCAGCCGACGCAGCCCCTGGCCGCGCTCGCGCCAATGCGCCCACTCCGCCGCCAGCGCGCGCCGCTCGGCGGCGTCCAGCACGCGGGCCCGATCCTGCAGGCCCTCAAGCGTCGCCTCGTCCCGCATCGCGACGCTCCACTCCGGCCACGGCCAGTCAGGCGGCGGCGGGACGTCTATCACCGCCAGCCGGCCCGATGCCGGCCACTGCGCCGCCAGCTGCGCCAGCTGCAAGCGGTCGCCGGCGTTGCGCCCCATCCAGACCACGAGGCCGCGCCGCGCCTCCTGCGCGCGCAGCTGCGCCTTGCGGCTCAGCCAGTAATGCCTTTCCCAGTCTTCGTCCTGCCCCGGACACCACGGCTCCGACCACCACAGCTGGTTCCACCAGGCCGCGCGCAGCTGCGGGTCCAGCATCTCGGCGTCGGCCAGCGGGCCGATGGACAGGTCCTCCACCAGCGGCAGCAGTTCGCCGCCCAGCCTGCCGTCGGCTTGCAGCGCCGACAGGATGCCCCAGGACGAACGGCCGATGGCGGCGTGCAGCGTCACACCCGCTGATCCATGTCCAGCGCCGGCGTGCCTTCCGCCTGCGCCACCACCCGCGCCGGCACGCCGGCCACCGTGGTATGCGCCGGCACCTCGTCCAGCACCACGCTGCCCGCGCCCACCTTGGCGCAGTCGCCCACCCGGATATTGCCGAGGATGGAGGCGTTGGCCCCCAGCATCACGCCGTCGCCGATCTTGGGGTGGCGGTCGCCGCGCTCCTTGCCGGAGCCGCCCAGCGTCACGCCGTGCAGGATGGAAACGTTGTTGCCTATCACCGCGGTCTCGCCCACCACCACGCCGGTGCCGTGGTCCAGCATCACGCCCTGGCCGATGCGCGCGGCGGGGTGGATGTCGGCGCCGGTCACCTCGGAAATGCGGTTCTGCAAGAATAGCGCCAGCGTCCTGCGCCCTTGCTGCCACAGCCAGTGGGTGATGCGCTGGCTCTGGATGGCGTGGAAGCCCTTGAAGTACAGCAGCGGCGTCGAATAACTGTCGCAGGCCGGGTCGCGCTGGTAGCAGGCCTCGATGTCGGCGCGCATCGCCGCGCTGATGGCCGGATCGGCGGTGAGCGCCTCCGCGAACAGCTCCTGCAAGGCGCGCGCGTCCATCACCGGACTGGCCAGCTTGCTGGACAGATGAAAGGCCAGCACGCCTTCCAGCGTGGCATGACGCAGCACGGTCATGTGCAGGAAACTGGCCAGCAAGGGCTCATCGGTGGCCGCGGCCACGGTCTCGTCACGGATGGCGGACCACAAGGGATCGAGCGGCGAGGCATTCATACGGACAACTCCAGCTAGGACATGAGACGAAACCGCCCATTGTAGCCCCAGCCGCGCCCATGCGGGGAGGGTAACAATGGCGTTGCGCCCGCGGCCGCGCCGCCGCGGCCAGATCGCCGGCCAGCCTTTGCGGGCGACGCGGCGCTCCCGCGAAGGCTCCATGCCGGGCCGGGCTTGATCCAGCGCAGACATCCCCGCCGCCGCTTGATGCCAATGTGCTATATTCTGCGGCCGCGGTTTTGCCAAGCCCGGCAGCCGGCTCTAAGATGGCGGATTCAGGAGGTGAACATGTCGCTCAATCTTGCCGATATACGCAAGGATTACTCGCAAAAGGAACTGTCGCCGGACGACTGCCTGGCGGATCCTGCGGCGCAACTCGAGGCCTGGCTCAACGAAGCCATCGCCGCCCAGGTCAACGAACCGACCGCGATGAACGTGGCGTCGGTCGACGAAAACGGCCGCCCTTCCGCCCGCATCGTGCTGCTCAAGGGCGTGGAACAGGGACAATTGCTGTTCTACACCAATTATCTGAGCCGCAAGGGGCGTCAGCTGGACGCCCGCCCCTACGTGGCCGCCACCTTTTTCTGGCCCGAGCTGGAACGCCAGATCCGCGTAGAGGGCCAGGTGCGCCACGTGCCGGAGGAGGTTTCCGACGCTTACTTCGCCAGCCGCCCCTACACCAGCCGCCTCGGCGCCTGGGCCAGCGAGCAAAGCAGCGAGATCGGCTCCAAGGCCGTGCTGGTGACCCGCGCCGCGATGTTCGGCGCCCGCCATCCGCTGAATGTGCCGCGCCCGCCGCATTGGGGCGGCTACGCGATCACCCCGGAGCGGGTCGAATTCTGGCAGGGCCGCCCCAGCCGCCTGCATGACCGCGTGCTGTACACCCGCGACGAGCTGGGAAACTGGAAAACATGCAGACTGGCTCCATGACTCATTTTTGACGCAAATTAACCGCACCTGATGGTGCGGTTTTTTTATGGTTTCGTTTCAATAAACACGATGTCATGCGCAACGTTGTGACGCTTATCAAGCTTTGCCGAGCGCTTTTCTTCCTGCTGTCCAAAAGAACAGATGAATAATTTTTCGTAAAGTTCGATACATGAAACATGCACCCGAACTAGCAGGGAACGGACATTACTATTTGTCATTTCCCGTATGAAAAGCGTTGTCAGACAAACGCGCTAGCCGGCTCGGGCCGCTGGCCGCGGCAAAAAACACTCACTTGGTATGCCGCGACTTACGGTATCGCCGCCCACCGGCGGCGATGTAAACGCAAGGCCGACCCCTGCCTTGCCTGTCTATCTTGGAGTCCGTGATGAAGCGAAACAGCATGTTGCAACATGGTTTGGCATTATCCGTCCTGGCCCTGGCTTGCGCCTCCGCTCAGGCCGCGCAGCGCATCAATCTGGAACAGCAGCCGCAACTCAAGGGCATAGACAGCAGCGCCTCCGCCTTCAGCCAGCTGGGCGTCAGCCCGCGCGATCTGAAGCCCTTGCGCAGCTCGCAATTCGCCAACGGCAAAGTCGTCACCCGCTACCAGCAGTACTATCAGGGCGTGCCGGTCTGGGGCGAAGCCGTGGTGGAAGAAAAAACCGGCGCGCCGGGCGTCGCCGCCAAAACCGCCGGCAAGCTGTCCGGCTACTACATCGCCGGCATCCAGTCCGACCTGGCCTCGGTCAAGCCCGCCCTCAGCGCCGCGCAGGTGCTGAGCCAGGCCAAGGCCCTGAAGGCCAACAGCAACCCCACCTACAACGAAAAGGCCGAACTGGTGGTGCAGCTGGGCAAGAACAACGTCGCCCAACTGGTTTATCTGGTGTCCTTCGTCGTCGAAGGCAAGGAGCCCAGCCGCCCGCACCTGATCGTCGACGCCAACAGCGGCCAGGTGCTCAAGCAGTGGGAAGGCCTGAACCACGCCGAAGCCGGCGGCCCCGGCGGCAACGCCAAGACCGGCCAATACACCTACGGCAAGGATTACGGTCCGCTGATCGTCACCAGCGATTGCAAGATGGACAGCGGCAACGTGGTCACCGTCAACCTCAACGGCGGCACCAGCGGCAGCGCGCCGTACAAGTTCGCGTGCCCGACCAACACCTTCAAGCAGATCAACGGCGCCTATTCGCCGCTCAACGACGCCCACTACTTCGGCAACGTGGTGTTCGGCCTCTACAAGGACTGGTTCGGCAAATCGCCGCTGACCTCCAAGCTGTACATGAAGGTGCATTACAGCCGCAACTATGAGAACGCGTTCTGGGACGGCACCGCCATGCACTTCGGCGACGGCTACAAGACCTTCTACCCGCTGGTCTCGCTGGACGTATCCGCGCACGAAGTCAGCCACGGCTTCACCGAACAGAACTCCGGCCTGGTGTACAGCGGCCAGTCCGGCGGCATCAACGAGGCGTTCTCCGACATGGCCGGCGAAGCCGCCGAATACTACATGAAGGGCAAGAACGACTGGCTGGTCGGCGCGGAAATCTTCAAGGGCAGCGGCGCGCTGCGCTATTTCGCCGATCCGACCCGCGACGGCCGCTCCATCGGCCACGCCAAGGACTACTACAACGGCCTTGACGTGCACTACTCCAGCGGCGTCTACAACAAGGCCTTCTACCTGATCGCCACCAGCGCCGGCTGGAATACCCGCAAGGCGTTTGAAATCTTCACCGACGCCAACAGCCTGTACTGGACCGCCAACGCCACCTACAACAGCGCCGCGTGCGGCGTGGTCAAGGCGGCCGACAACCGCGGCTACAACAGCGCGGACGTGACCAAGGCCTTCGCCGCCGTCGGCGTGACTTGCCAGCCGTAAGCCCCTCCAGTCCGCCGGCACTCCGCCGGCGGGCGCATCGCCCACCCGACGCGGCGCCCCTGCGCGCCGCGTTTTCCGGGAGACCCCCCATGTTGCGATTGCAAAAAACCGCGCTGCTGGTCTGGCTGAGCCTCGCTGGCGCCGCCCAGGCCGCGGAGCCGGTCTGGATTTCCATCGGCGAACAAGGCTACCAGCAGCTGAAAAAGATCAACCCGGCGGCGCAAAGCCGGCAAAGCCGCCTGCTCGCCCCCGACGGCGCCCTGGCCAAGGGCGGCGCGGGGGAAAACGTCCATCTGGTGCAGATATCGGAAAGCGAGCTGCCCAAACTCTCCGACGCCATTCATGAAAACCTGCGCCACTGCGGCGGCTACATCGTCCACGCCAGCCGCGTCGAGGCGGAAGCCGCGCTCAAGGGCCCGGCCGCGCCGCTGGCCGCAAGCGTCGCGCCCAGCTACGCCATCGACAACCAGGCCACAGTCAAGCCCCTGCTGCCCCAATTGCAAGACAGCAACATCCTTGGCACCATCCAGTCCCTGTCCAGCTACCAGAACCGCTTCTACACTACCCGCCACGGGGTCGACGCCTCCAACTGGATCGCCGGTCAATGGAAGCAGCTGGCCGGCAACCGCGCCGACGTCGCCGTCGAGCAGTTCGCCCACGCGGCCTGGCCGCAAAAGTCGGTGATTCTCACCATCAAGGGCAAGAGCAACGCGGCGGAAACCGTGGTGCTGGGCGGCCACCTCGACTCCACCGTCGGCAGCGGCACAGGCGAGGCCAGCCGCGCGCCGGGCGCGGACGACGACGCCTCGGGCATCGCCAGCCTGACCGAGGTGATCCGCGTGCTGCTGGCCAGCGGCTACCAACCGCAGCGCACGCTCAAGTTCATCGCCTACGCCGCGGAAGAAGTCGGCCTGCGCGGCTCGTCCGAGATCGCCAGGCGCTACAAGCAGCAGCAGGTCAACGTGGTGGGCGCGCTGCAACTGGACATGACCAACTACCAGGGCGACGCGCAGGACATCTTCCTGTTCACCGACTACACCAACGCGGCGCAGAACGCCTTCCTCGCCAACCTGGCCAAGACCTATCTGCCGACGCTGAAGGTGGGCTACAGCCAGTGCGGCTACGCTTGCTCCGACCACGCCTCCTGGCACGCGCAGGGGTACCCGGCCTCGTTCCCGTTCGAGTCCAGCTTCAACAACTCCAACCCCAACATCCATACCGCCCGCGACACGCTGGCCAGCTCCGGCAACCAGGCGCGCCACGCGCTGAAGTTCTCGCAGCTGGCGCTGGCCTACGCGGTGGAACTGGGCAGCGACGGCCCGGCGGCCAAGCGTCTGGCGCAACGCTGACGCCCCGCGCGACGCGAAAAAGCCGACGCGGCGCGTCGGCTTTTTTTTGGGCGCGACCGTCTCGCTCAGTAGGCGAAACGCTCGCGCAGATCCATCAGGTTCAATTCGTCCAGAATCGCCAACTGGCGCTCGCGGGCGCTGGCTTTGCCCTTGCCGGTTTTCTTGGCGATGATCAGCTCGTTCTTCATCGAGTGCTCCCAGCCCACCAGCTCGGTGACGGTCAACTGGTAGCCGCGCGCCTCCAGCTGCAGGCAGCGCAGCACATTGGTCAGCTGGCTGCCGAACTCGCGGGTGTGGATGGGATGGCGCCACAGCTCGGACAAGGGCGTCTTGCCGAAGGTCTCGTTCTTCTTCTGGCGCAGCACGCTGGCCACTTCGGCCTGGCAGCACGGCACCAGCACGATGTACTGGGCGTCCTTGGCCAGCGCGAAGCGGATGGCGTCGTCGGTGGCGGTATTGCAGGCGTGCAGCGCGGTGATGATGTCCACCTGCGCCGGCAGCTCGGCCGAGGTGATCGACTGCTCCACGGTGAGATTGAGAAAGCCCATGCGCTCGAAGCCCAGGCGCTCGGCCAGTTCGCGCGACCTGTCCACCAGCTCCTGGCGGGTTTCCACGCCGTAGACATGGCCGGCGGACTTGTCCTTTAGGAACAGGTCGTAGAGGATGAAGCCCAGATAGGACTTGCCGGCGCCGTGGTCGGCCAGCGTCATCGCGCCTTTTCTGTCCAGCACGTCGGCCATCAGGGGTTCGATGAACTGGTACAGGTGATACACCTGCTTCAGCTTGCGGCGGGTATCCTGGTTGATCTTGCCGTCGCGGGTGAGGATGTGCAGCTCTTTGAGCAATTCCAGCGACTGCTGCGGTTTGATTTCGGGAATCAGGCTCATGGCGGCCTCCTGCAAAAACAATGCCGCATTGTAGCAGAGCCGCCGGACCGCCCGGCGGCGGGGCGCGCCAGGCCGGCCTCGCGGCCGGCGGCGGCGCGGGCTACTTGCTGACCGCTTCCTGCTCGACCACCATGTCCAGCACCCAGCGCTTGGACGGCGCGTCCGCCGGCGGGTTGGCCACGGCGATTTCCTTGATGCGCAGGCGATAGGCGACGCCCGGTTCGGGTTTGAAGCCTTCGATCTCGCCGTAATGATTCAGCCACGGCTGGGACTTGTCCTCGCGCACCTGCAGGCACTGCATCGGCGCCACGCCGACGCACGGCTTGCGTTCGGCCGCGACGTAGATCAGCTTTCGCACGCCCTCCGGCTGCCTGGCGAAGCGCAGCGTCTCCTGCCCCGCCTGCAAGGTCAGCACCTCGCCCTGCAGGCTGAGCGCCGGCTTGGCCGCCAGCAGCTTGCCCAAAGCCTGGTCGCGCCGCATCGCCTCCGGCGCGCACATCATCATGGTCGACGCCAGCGGCCCGACCTGCAGACGGTCGCCATCCAGCGTGAAGCCGCCGAACATGCCGTTGCAGCCCTCGCCGGCGCGCGCCGACAACTGCCGCTCCTTGATGTCCAACCGAATCGGCGCGGCGCTGTCCTGCTGCAGCCACTCGCCATTCAGGCGGGAGGCGTCCGCAAGCGGGGCCGGCGTGGTGGCGGCGCAGCCGGCCAGCGCCAGCAAAACGGCCGCGCCCAAGGGCAAGCGCAGGGAAATCATAAGCATTCCTTCAAGGATTTTAAACTTTTCAGACCGCAATCCGTCGCTCCGGTTCCCCGCGGACCGCGATCAAGGCTGCCGCGTCGCGGTTTCGCTGAACACCACCCGCTCCAGCGTCCAGCGCACCGGGCCCTGGCCCGGCCCGGCCAGTTGCAGCGCGCCGCGCAGCTTCAGGTAATAGGTCACGCCCGCCTCCGGCTTGAAGCCGTCGATGCCGCCCGCCAGTCTGGCCCAGGGCTGATCTTCCCCCGCGCGCGCTTCCAGGCAGGCGGCGGCGTCGCCGCAAGCGCCCACCCGCACGTAACGATAGGCGAGGCCGTTGTCGGGCAAGGGCGCGATCGGCGCCGCCAACGGCGACATCGGCCGCACCGCGTCCATCTTGCCGCTGTTTTCCGGCTGGCTGACGAAGCGCTCGAAGCGGTATTCGCCGCCTTCGCCCTTGAGCGTCAGGTGCTGGGCCTTGCCGTCCGGCAGGATGCGGAACGGCGCGGACAGCAATTTGAGAAACCCCTGCTCGGTTCGCATCATCGGCGGCGGACACAGCATGCGGGTGGTCGCCACCTGGTTCTTGCCGTCTTGCTGGCTCAGGATGAAGCGGTTGCAGCCGGCGAAACCGCTGATCTTGCCCTCGTCGAAGCGCAGCGTCGGCGCTTTGCCTTCGGCCTTGGGCGAAACCAGCTGCCATTCGGTGCCTTGCAGATTGGGCATCGCCAGCGCGGGCAGGCTGGCGGAACAACCAAGAAGAATAAGGGCGATCCTGTTCATATCCGCTCCAAGTATCATAAAAGACTAATTTAGAATACACCGGAGACCGCGCCCTTCCAACCGGACCGGCCGCGGGAAATGCTAACAGATATGAAGGCGGAATCGCGCGCGCGGCAGGGCAGGCCCGGCGCAGTCGCCGGGCGAAGGCATGCGCCGGGCCGGATTGGCGGCGCTCAGCCGCCGTCGGCTTCGTCCGGCCAGTAGTGCTTGTCCGGCGTGGAGCGCGCGCCGAAGATGGCTTGTCCCACCCGCACCACGGTCGCGCCTTCCTCGATGGCGATCTCGAAATCGCCGGACATGCCCATCGACAACTCATCCAGGCCGACGCTGGCCGGCGCGCTCTGGCGCAACCGGTCGCGCAGATCGCGCAGCAGGATGAAGCACCGGCGCACGCGCTCGGCCTCGGCCGAAAACAGCGCCAGCGTCATCAGGCCGCGCACCCGCAGGGCCGGAAACGCCGGCAGCGCTTGCAGAAAATCCGCCACCTGCTCGGGCGCGAGCCCGTACTTGCTGGCCTCGCCCGAGGTGTTGACCTGCACGAACACGTCCAGCGAGCGGCCCTCCGCCTGCAAGCGCCGCTCCAGCGCCTCGGCCAGCCGCAGGCTGTCCAGCGCCTGGAACTCGCTGGCGAAACGCGCCACCAGCTTGGCCTTGTTGGTTTGCAGATGGCCGATCACCGACCAGTTCAGATCGGCGAGATCCGCCATCGCCTGCCATTTGCCGTGCGCCTCCTGGATCTTGTTCTCGCCCAGCAGCCGGCAGCCGGCGGCGTAAGCCATGCGGATATGCGTCTCGTCCATGGTCTTGCTCACTGGCAGCAGCCGCACCCCGGCCGGGTCGCGGCCGACGCGGCGGCAGGCGGCGTCGATGCGCGCCCGCGTCGCGGCCAGGTTGGCGCGAAAGTCGTCGACGCTGACCGCCTTGGGATAGCGGCCGTGCCGCTCGTGCCAGGTTGGCGTATCGCGTTCCAGCGCCGGCTCGGCGGCTTCGCGGTCGAATAAGGTCGTCATCATTTGGCCTCCGCTTCGGCCACCGCCGCCGGCGCGCCCTGCCCGGCCGGCTTCGCCGCGCGTCGCGGCCAGCGGCCATTGAGCGCCGCGTAGGCGGCCAGGCCGATCAGCAGGCCCCAGAACGCGCCGCCTATGCCCAGCAGCTTGATGTTGGCGGCCGCCGCCAGGAAGGTGATCAGCGCGGCCTCGCGCGATTTGGCGTCGGCCATGGCGCTGGCGAGGCTGCCGCCTATGGTGCCAAGCAGGGCCAGGCCGGCCAGCGTGGTGATGAAGGTGGCGGGAAAGGCCATGAACACCGCGGCGAGTGTCACGCCGAACACGCCCACCAGGATGTAGAACACGCCGGCGGCGATGCCGGCCACCCAGCGCTTGGACGGATCTTCGTGCGACTCGCGGCCGGTGCAGATGGCGGCGGTGATGGCGGCGATGTTGAAAGCGTGCGAGCCGAACGGCGCCATCAGCAGCGAGCCCAGGCCGGTGATGGTGACGATGGGATTGGCGCTGGTGCGAAAGCCGTCGTTGCGCAGCACCAGCATGCCGGGCATGTACTGGCCGGTGAGCGTGATCAGGAACAGCGGCAAGGCCACGCTGAGCAGGGCGTTGAAGGAAAATTCCGGCATGGTGAATACCGGCGCGGCGAACTTGAGCGCCAGTCCGGACAGGTCCACCCGCCCTTGCAGCAGCAGGAAGGCCAGGCCCAGGCTCAGGATGCCGACCACGGCGTAGCGGGCGGTGAAGCGCTTGAGCACCACGTAGGCCACGATCAGCAGCCCGGCCAGCACCGGGTCCACGCTCACGCCGCCGAAGGCGCCGATGCCGAACTGCAGCAGGATGCCGGCCAGCAGGCCGGACGCCACCCCAGGCGGAATCAGGCGGATGACCTTTTCAAAGCTGCCGGACAGGCCCAGCGCGACAAAGGCCGCGGCCGAGATCAGGTAGGCGCCCACGGCCTCGGCGTAGGGCACCGAACCCAGCGCGGTGACCAGAAAGGCCGCCGCCGGGGTGGACCAAGCGGTAATGATGGGTTCGCGGAACATCCAGCTGAGCGCAAGGCCGGTAAGTCCGACGCCGATGGATACCGACCACACCCAGGAGGCGGTCAATTCCGGGCTGAGACCCGCCATCTTGGCGGCCTGGAACACCAGGATGAAGGTGCCGCCGTAATTGACGATGACCGAAATCAGGCCGGCGACGACAGGGTGGAGGAGGTCGCCGGGCGTGAGGGGGGATGAGCGTGAGTGAGACATGGCAAGCGGCTCTTTCTGGCAAGGGTGGGCGCCGGGTACGGCTGAAACCGGTTTTATACCGCTCAAGTGGACTGCAATGTCATGACGCTTTCACGCCGGAGGGCAGACCACTTTTCCGGATGCCGGCGCCGCCGCTCAACCGCGCCGGCGCTGGAAATCGTCCATGAATGCGATCAGGGCCTCCACCGCGGCCGGCGGCACGGCGTTGTACAGGCTGGCCCGCGCGCCGCCCACCGCCGAATAGCCTTGCAACCCCTTGAGGCCGGCGGCGTCCGCTTCGCCGAGGAAGCGCCGTTCCAGTTCGGCGTCGCCCAGCGTGAACGGCACGTTGTTGATGGAGCGGTAGGGCTTGCGCACCCGGTTGCGGTAAAAGCCGCCGCTGTCGTCTATCGCCTGGTAGAGACGGTCGGCCTTGGCCTGGTTGGCGCGGTATAGCGCCGCCACGCCGCCGCTGCGGCGTATCCACTTGAGCGTCAGGCCGGCGAGATACCAGGAAAACGTCGCCGGGGTATTGAGCATGGAGCCGGCCTGCGCCAGCCGCGCGTAGTTGAGAATGTCGGGCGTGGCCGGCGGCGGCTCGACCAGCAGGGCCTCGTCCACGATCACCACCGTCACCCCGGCCGCGCCGATGTTCTTTTGCGCCGCGGCGTAGATCAGGCCGTGCCGGGCCACGTCCAGCGGCTTGGACAGCAGGCTGGAGCAGGCGTCGCACACCAGCGGAACGGCGGCTTGCGGCGCGGCGGGAAACTGCACGCCGTGGGCCGTCTCGTTCTCGGTGTAATGCAGATAGGCGGCGGCGGGGTCGAGCCGCCATTCGGAGGCGTCGGGAATGCGGTCGAAGCCGAAAGCCTGGCCGCTGGCGGCCACCCTGACTGCGCCATGCCGCCGCGCCGCTTCGATGGCCTTGCCCGACCAGTGGCCGGTATGCAGATAGTCGGCGGTTTTGCCGCGCAGCAGATTCATCGGCACCTGGGAGAACTGCATCGCCGCGCCGCCTTGCAGGAACAGCACCCGATAGCGGGCCGGAATGTCCAGGATGGCGCGCAGGTCCTGTTCCGCCTCGCTCGCCACCCGCAGGAACAGCTCCGAGCGGTGGCTGATCTCCATCACCGACATGCCGCTGCCGGCAAAGTCGAAAAATTCCTCATGCGCCTGCTGCAGCACTTCGATGGGCAGCGCGGTGGGACCGGCGCTGAAATTGTGCGACCTCGCCATGCGACTCCCGCCCTTGTCTCGACGCGGCCGCCGCGCCGGGGCGCGCCGCGAATCTGGTAGTGATGAAAACAGTCTAAAGGTAGAATGGCCAGCCGCGGCAGACCATTGTAATTTCAATCGGCATACCACATGGCAAAGTCATTTGAGCTGGACACCCTGAAAATGCGCCTGAACGACGCGAACTGGCAGCAACTGGACCTGCATCAACGCATCCAGCGCGCCTTGCGCGCCCTGATCCTGGACGGCGCGCTTGGCCCGGGCGTGAAACTGCCGGCCACCCGTTCGCTGGCGCAATCGCTGGGCCTCGCTCGCGACACCGTGGAGAACGCTTACGTGCAGCTGCATCGCGACGGTTTCATCGTGCGGCGGGAAGGCTCGGGCAGCTACGTCTCCGAGGCGATAGGCGCGGAATTGAAAGGCGGCGCCCGCCGCCGCGCCAGGCAACAGGAGCACCGCCGCGGCGCGCCGCCGCCCGGCTCGGGCCTGAGCCGGCGCGGCCGGCTGATTTTCGAGAGCGGCGGCGTCGCCGATCAGCAAGCGGTCAAGGCCTTCGCCACCGGCCTGCCCGAAACCCGCACCTTTCCCACCGACGTCTGGGAACGCCTGCAGCGCCAGGTATTGAAGAGCTGCCGCAGCAACGTGCTGCTGCACGGTGACCCGCAAGGCGCCGAGCCGCTGCGCAAGGCGATCGCCGACTACCTCAATCTGGAGCGCGGGGCCAAGGTCTCCGCCGAGCAGATCCTGGTGCTCAGCAGCACCCGCCAGGCGCTGTTCCTGTGCGCCCAATTGCTGGTGGACGCCGGCAAGGCCATCATGATGGAAAACCCCGGCTATTTCGGGGCCAGGAAAGCCTTCGAATCGGCGGAGGCTCGCATCGTCCCCATCGACGTCGACGAGCAAGGCATACGCGTCGACCTCTTGCGCGCCGACCGCAGCGGCGCCAACGCCGTTTACCTGACGCCGTCGCACCAGTACCCCACCGGCGCCACCCTGTCGCTGGAGCGCCGCCTGGAGCTGATCGGCTGGGCCGCCGAAACCGGCAAGTGGATCATCGAGGACGACTACGACAGCGAGTTCCATTACGACGGCTTGCCCACCGCCTGCGTCCAGGGGCTGGACGCGCGCCAGCGCACCATCTATCTGGGCACCTTCAGCAAAACGCTCTACCCCGGCCTGAGAATGGGCTACATGGCCGTGCCGCACGAACTGGTCAGCGCCTTCACCTTCGCGCGCAGCATCATGGACGGGCACACGCCGCCCATCCTGCAGCTCACCCTGGCGCGCTTCATGGAAGACGGCCACTACAACGCCCACATCCGCGCCATGCGCAAGCTGTACGCCGGCCGCCGGGAGGCGATGCTGGCGGCGATAGACCGCCACCTCGCCGGCATCGTCGTCCCGCTGCGGCCGCAGGGCGGCTTGCAGATACCCTGTTTGCTGCAGGCCGGCTGGTCGGAGGCGGAAACCATCCGCCAAGCGGCGGCCGCCGGCGTGCAATTGCCCGGCCTCAGCCGCCTCTACGCCGGCGAAGAAAAGCGCCAGGGCTGGCTGCTGGGCTACGCCTCGCTCGCCGCCCACGAGATCGAAGCGGCCATGTCGCGGCTGGCGCAGGCCTTGCGCGCCCCCTAGGCCGCGGCCGGCCCCGGTCGGCAAAGTGGCCTGACGGTCCTGCTCAAACTGGTTTGACCCGGCACAATATTTACACGGTATAAATCGCTTCCTGAACCGGACCCGCGCCCGGCTGCGGCATGGCTCCGCCGACGCGCCGCGCATGGCCCTCCACGACAGGAGCGCAAGGGTTCGGATTGCCTTCATTCCCATTCTTCAAGGAGCCGAACATGGTTGTTGTCTTATTTGAGTTGCAAGCGATGCCGGGCCAGAATCAGACCTATGTCGATCTGGTCAACGACCTGACGCCGCTGCTGTTGCCGATGGAAGGCTTCGTCTCGGTGGAGTGCTTCCAGAGCACGCAGAATCCGGAAAAGGTGATGTCTGTCACCACCTGGCGCGACGAAGCCGCCGCGATCCAGTGGCGCAACGTCTCCGCGCACCTGACCGCGCAGAAGGCCGGCCGCAACAAGATCTTCAAGGACTATCGCGTGCGGGTGACTTCCGTGCTGCGCGATTACGGTCTGCACGAACGCAAGCAGGCGCCGGAAGACAGCCTGATCGGCCGCCACTAGGCGCCGCGCCCCACCGGAAGAGTTTGAGCGATCAAGCTCTTTTTCATGGGAAAGCCGTCCATGAAAAAGCCGCCGGCGCAAACGCCGGCGGCTGTGCCCACAATGCCGCGCAGCCTAGTGCACGGCGCTCTTGACCAGATCCTCCACCACTTTCTTGGCGTCGCCGAACACCATCATGGTCTTGTCCATGTAGAACAGCTCGTTATCGAGGCCGGCGTAGCCGGCGTTCATCGAGCGCTTGACCACGATCACGCTGCGCGCCTTGTGCGCTTCCAGAATCGGCATGCCGTAAATCGGGCTGGCCGGGTCTTTCTGCGCCGCCGGGTTGACCACGTCGTTGGCGCCGATCACCAGCACCACGTCGGTGTTGGAGAAGTCGGAGTTGATCTCCTCCATTTCCAGCACCTGCTCGTACGGCACCTCGGCCTCGGCCAGCAGCACGTTCATGTGGCCCGGCATGCGGCCGGCCACCGGGTGGATGGCGTAACGCACGCCCACGCCCTTTTCATGCAAAAGATCGGCGAACTCCTGCAAGGCGTGCTGGGCGCGCGACACCGCCAGGCCGTAACCGGGCACGATCACCACCTGGTCGGCGTTGGACATCAGAAAAGCCGCGTCCTCGGCGCTGCCCGACTTGTAATGCTTGGGACCGCCGTCGCCGGCCGCGCCCGCCGCAGCCGGCTCCGCGCCGAAACCGCCCAGCAGCACGCTGACGATGGAGCGGTTCATCGCGCGGCACATGATGTAGGACAGGATGGCCCCCGACGAGCCGACGCAAGCGCCGGCGATGATCAGCACCGGGTTGTTGAGGGTGAAGCCGATGCCGGCCGCCGCCCAGCCGGAGTAGCTGTTCAGCATCGACACCACCACCGGCATGTCCGCGCCGCCGATCGGGATGATCAGCGTCACGCCCAGCACCAGCGCCACCGCCAGCATGGCGAGAAAGGCCGCCTGGCTATCGCTGAAGAAGTAGACCGCGCCGAAACCGACCATGGCCAGCGCCAGGATCAGGTTGAGCAGATGCTGGCCGGAGAAGTTGACGGCCTTGGCGCCGAAGCGGCCGGAGAGCTTGCCGTAGGCGATGACCGAGGCGGTGAAGGTGATAGCGCCGATGAAAGCGCCGATGAACAGCTCCACCTTCTGCACCGGGGTGTGCTCGATGCCGCCGTGGAAGATGGCCGCCACCGCGATCAGCACCGCGGACAGGCCCACCAGCGAGTGCATCGCCGCCACCAGCTCGGGCATGCCGGTCATCTGCACCGTTTTCGCCTTCCACGCGCCGATCGCGCCGCCGGCGGCGATGGCCCCGCCGATCAGCGCCAGCACCGGCTTGTCCATGATCAGCAAGGTCGTCAGCACGGCGATGACCATGCCAACGATGCCGTAGAGGTTGCCGCGCAGCGCCGTCGCCGGGCTGGACAGGCCTTTGAGCGCCAGGATGAACAACACCGCCGACGCCAGGTAGAGTACCGCAGACAGATTTTCCATGGTTCGTCCTTATTTTTTCTTCTTCTTGAACATGTCCAGCATGCGCTGGGTCACCAGGAAGCCGCCGAAGATGTTGATGCTGGCCAGGAAAATGCCGATGGTGCCCAGCACCGAGGTGACGGTGATTTCCGAACCGTTGATATCCACCACCTGCAGCATCGCGCCGACGATGATGATGCCGGAGATGGCGTTGGTCACCGCCATCAGCGGCGTGTGCAGCGCCGGGGTGACATTCCAGACCACGTGGTAGCCGACGAAAACCGCCAGCACGAAAATGGTGAAGCTGGTGATGAAAGGATCAACCATGTTGCGGCTCCTTGTCCTTGATGGCGGCGGCCGTCGCGGCCGGGGCGGGGCGGCCGAAGCGCAGCTCGCCCTGGTGGGCGATCAGCGTGGCCGCCAGCAGATCGTCGTCCAGATTCAGTTTCAGGCCGTCCTTGTCCAGCAGCAGGCCGAGGAAGGTCAGCAGGTTGCGGGCGTACAGGCTGGAGGCGTCGGCCGCCAGCATCGCCGGCAGGTTGCCGTAGCCGACCAGATGCACGCCGTTGTCCGACAGCTGCGCCTCGTTGAGGCGGGTCAGCTCGCAGTTGCCGCCGGATTCGGCCGCCAGATCGACGATCACCGAGCCGGGCTTCATCGCCGCCACCGTGGCGGCGTCGATCAGCCGCGGTGCGGGCTTGCCCGGAATCAGCGCGGTGGTGATCACGATGTCCGCCGCCTGCGCGTGCTTGGCGATCAGCGCGTTCTGCCGCGCCAGGAACTCCGGCGTCATCTCGCGGGCGTACACGCCGCTGCTGGCCGCCTTTTCCTCCTCGCTCATCGGCACTTCGATGAACTTGCCGCCCAGCGACTCCACCTGTTCGCGGGTGGCCGGGCGCACGTCGTAGGCCTCCACCACCGCGCCCAGGCGCTTGGCGGTGGCGATGGCCTGCAGGCCGGCGACGCCGATGCCCAGGATCAGCACCCGCGCCGGCTTCACCGTGCCCGCCGCGGTCATCAGCATGGGCATGAAGCGCGGATAGAACTGGGTGGCCAGCAGCACCGCCTTGTAGCCGGCGATATTGTTCTGGCTGGAGAGCACGTCCATGCTCTGGGCGCGGGTGGTGCGCGGCAGCAGCTCCAGCGCGAACGCCGACAGCTTGCGCTCCGCCATACGCGGCAGCGCGGCGTTGGCGTACGGGGCCAGCATGCCGATCAAGAGCGCGCCTTCGCGAATCTCGGCCAGCATGGCCTCGTCCGGCGCGCGCACGGTCAGCACGATGTCGGCGGCGGCGAGCATGGCCGCGCGGTTGGCGGACAGCGTCGCGCCGGCATCGGCGAAGGCGGCGTCGGGGATGGCGGCGGCCAATCCCGCGCCTTGCTCCACCGACACGGCGTGCCCCATGGCCGCCAGCTTCTTCACCGTGTCCGGCGTGGCGGCCACGCGGTGTTCACCGACCAGCCTTTCGGCTGGAATAGCGATATGCATGGTCTTCCTTTCCTGCGATTTGAATGAATGGATCGAATGGTTGACGCCCGTGCGCGGCTATTCCGTACGGGCGTTCGAATCTATTAAAAACATGGCCTCGCATATTATGCAAGACGTATATTGCATTCCGTATATCGTCCAACAAGGCCTGCCTTGCCGCAGCTTGCGCGCCGGGCAGTCCGGCCCGCGCGGCAAGACCCGCGTCATGATTTGACGGCAAAAGTATTAGACTACGCGAATATTTGGATAAGCCCTGACACTAGCCGGGACGGGACGGGACGTAAAGCAGGGAAAACACTATAAATGGCCGCCGCCTGAGCCAGGTCAGAGGCGATCGGGCGCGCCAACCGCCGGCCGCGGCCGGCGCTAGCGGCAAGCCCGGGCCTGCCGGGGGGCGGTGGCCAACAAGCGGCGCACGGTGCCATCGCGCCGCATCTGGCGCAGGATATCGGCGAACTGCGCCTTGCGGGCGTAGTAGGGGGAGCGGTAAGCCAGCGAAACGTAGCGGGACTGGCGCAAGCGGAATTCCAGCCCGGACTGGCGCAGGGCGGCCGCCAGCAATGGGCCGTCGCTCAGGGTTTCCAGCTGCTGGCGATGGGCGATCACCACGTCCACCCGTCCGGCCTGCAGCTTGCGCAGGCCGGCCTCCAGCGAATCGCCGGGGTCGCGCCGCAAGCGGCTGTCGGCGTCGAAACGCGGGAAATAGCGGCCGCCGTCCACCACCGCGATCTCCAGCGGCAGCAAGTCCTCGTAGCGCGCGATCCGGCGCATGTCGCCGCGGCGCTGATACAGCACCAACCGGTTGCCCACGGTGAACGGCGGATCGAGAAAGTCCTGATAGCGGCGGCGCTCCGGCGTGGGATGAATGCCTATCATCAGGTCGGCGCGACCGGCGCGCATGCCGGCCAGGCAGCGCTTGAGCGGGCAGGTCCAGATTTCCAGCGGCAGCCTGGCGCGCCGCGCCAGCTCGCGCACGATCTCGACGTAAGGGCCGCCGGGCTTGCCGGCCGCGTCGCAGGTCTTGCCCGGCGGGAAAGGGTTGAAGGCGAACACGAGCGGCGGCGTCGGCTCCGCCGCCCGCGCGGCAAGCGGGAACAGCACGGCCAGGAGGAGCAACGTCGGACGAATCGGCTTCACGCAATATCACTGTGATTGTTACAGGTCGAGATGCTAGCCGATTAATAACAAAAAGTAATAGAAAGGCGGCAGTAAAGACTGGTTCGTGTTGCAAAAAAGCCCACTGCGCGAGTGGGCTTCGGACAATGCGGCCAAGCGGGGCGGCTTAATGCTGCAGGATCTTGGACAGGAACTGGCGAGCGCGCTCGCTGCGCGCGTCCAGGTTGCCGAAGAACTCGTCCTTGGCGCAATCCTCGACGATGCGGCCCTGGTCCATGAAGATCACCCGGTCGGCCACGCGGCGGGCGAAGCCCATCTCGTGCGTCACGCACATCATGGTCATGCCTTCCTGGGCCAGCTCGGTCATCACGTCCAGCACTTCGTTGATCATTTCCGGGTCCAGCGCGCTGGTCGGCTCGTCGAACAGCATGGCGATCGGGTCCATCGCCAGCGCGCGGGCGATGGCCACCCGCTGCTGCTGGCCGCCGGAGAGCTGGCTGGGGAACTTGTCGGCGTGCGCCTTCAGGCCGACGCGCTCGAGGAGCTTCAGGCCCTTGGCCCGGGCCTCGTCCTGGCTGCGGCCCAGCACCTTGACCTGGGCGATGGCCAGGTTTTCGGTGATGGACAGGTGCGGGAACAGCTCGAAATGCTGGAACACCATGCCGACGCGCGAGCGCAGCTTGGGCAGGTCGGTTTTCGGATCGCCCACCGAGATGCCGTCGACCAGGATCTCGCCCTGCTGGAACGGCTCCAGCGCGTTGACGCACTTGATCAGGGTGGACTTGCCGGAACCGGACGGACCGCACACCACCACCACCTCGCCCTTGGCGACCCGGGTGGAGCAATCGGTCAGAACCTGGAAGTCGCCATACCATTTGCTGACCTTGTTCAGCGAAATCATTGCACTCATACTGCCAACCTCTTCTGCATGCGCTTCACCAGCTGCGAAGCGCCAAAACTGATCACGAAGTAGACCGCGCCGGCAAAAATCAGGAATTCATGCGGCTGGCCGACGATATCGCCCTTGGAGCGGGCGGTATTCAGGAAATCCATCAAGCCGACAGCGTATACCAGCGAGGTGTCCTGGAACAGGATGATGGACTGCTGCAACAGCAGCGGCGTCATCTTGCGGAAGGCCTGCGGCAGGATCACCAGCCGCATCACCTGCGGGTAGGTCATGCCCAGCGCGTAGGCGGCGCCGGCCTGCCCCTTGGGAATGGCCTGGATGCCGGCGCGCACGATCTCGGCGAAATACGCCGCCTCGAACATGACGAAGGCTACCAGACACGAGGTGAACGCGCCTACCGGCTCCAGCCGCCCGGTGATCCAGTTGAGCAGCATCGGCACCACCAGGTAGAACCAGGAAATCACCAGCAGCAGCGGGATGGAGCGGAAATAGTTGACGTAAAACTTGGCCAGCCCCGACAGCAGCGGGTTGGCAGACAGGCGCGCCAGCGCCAGCAGCGTGCCCAGCAGCATGCCGCCGGCCACCGCCATCGCCAGCAGCTGCAAGGTCAGCCACATGCCCTGCCCCAAACCCGGCAGCGCCGGGACGATCTGACTGAAATCGAATTCCATCACTTGGCTCCCATCATGCCCGGCAGGCGCAGCTTCTGCTCGACCAGCCCCATCAGCTTCATCAGGCTCATGTTGAGGATGAAATAGATGATGGTGGCCAGGGTGAAGGCCTCGAAGATGTTGGCGGAGAACTCGGCGGTCTGCTTGGTTTGCGCCAAGAGCTCCATCAGGCCGATCAGCGACGCCACCGACGAGTTCTTGAACACGTTCAGGAATTCGCTGGTCAAGGGCGGGATGATCAGGCGGAAAGCCTGCGGCAACAGCACGTGGCGATAGATTTGCGCCAGGGAAAAGCCCATCGCCAGCGCCGCGTTGCGCTGGCCGCGCGGCAAGGCCTCGATGCCGGTGCGCACCTGCTCGCAAACGCGGGCGGCGGTGAACAGGGCCAGGCACACCACCACCGACAGGAACTGCGAGGTGGTCGGCGACAAGTCCTGCTTGAACCAGACCTGGGCCGGCTCCGGCAGCAGGTCGGGGATCAGGAAGTACCAGACGAAGAGCTGCACCAAGAGCGGCACGTTGCGGAACAGCTCGACGTAAGCGGCGGCGAAGCCGCTGGCCCAGCGCCCGGGCAGGGTGCGCATCACCCCCAGCAACGAGCCCAGCAGCAAGGCGATGGCCCAGCTGGCCAGCGCCACCGCCAGCGTCCAGCCCAGGCCGGAAACGAACCAGCTCAGATAGATTTCACTGCCCACACCGGTAGGCTTGAAGAAAATGCCCCAGTCCCAGTGGTAATTCATAAGCGACTCCACGCCGCGGCGCCGTCAGGCGTCGCGGCTTGCGATGACCGAACCGCCCGCGCGCCGGCCAGGCGGCGCGCAGGCGCGAACCGCCGCCGCGAACGCGCCGCGGCGACAGGTCAAACCTTGGACCAGCGGGCTTACTCGGCCGGCTTGTCGGTAGGCTTGGCGATCAGCTCCTTGAGCTCGTCGGACATCGGGAATTTCAGGTTCAGGCCCTTGGGCGGAATCGGACTGGTGAACCACTTGGCGTAGATCTTGTTGATTTCGCCGGACTTGAAAGTGTTGGCCAGCGCGGTGTCCACCACCTTCTTGAAGGCCGGATCGTCCTTGCGCAGCATGCAGCCGTAGATTTCATAGGACTGCGACTTGCCGGTCACCACCCAGTTGGCGGGGTTCTTGGCCTTGGCCATTTCGCCGTAGAGCAGCGCGTCGTCCATCATGAAGGCGGCGGCCCGGCCGGATTCCAGCATCAGGAACGATTCGCCGTGGTCCTTGGCGGACACCACGTTCATGCCCAGGCCCTTGCTGGCGTTCATCGCCTTGAGCAGGCGCTCGGAGGTGGTGCCGGCGGTGGTGACCACGTTCTTGCCCTTCAGGTCCGGGAAGTCCTTGATGCCGGAGGTCTTGGCGGTCAGCAGGCGGGTGCCGATCTCGAAGATGCCGACGGAGAACGCCACCTGCTTGCCGCGTTCGGCGTTGTTGGTGGTAGAGCCGCACTCCAGGTCCACCGTGCCGTTCTGCACCAGCGGGATGCGGGTCTGCGAGGTGACCAGGTTGTACTTCACCTGCAGATTCGGCATCTTCAGCTCTTTCTTCACTTCCTCCACCACCTTGCCCGCCAGGTCGACCGAGTAGCCGATGGGCTTCTGGTTGTTGTCGTAGTACGAGAACGGGATGGAAGCGTCGCGGTTGCCGAGCACGATCACGCCGGAATCCTTGATCTTCTTCAAGGTGCCGGTGAGTTCGGCGGCCATCGCCGGGGCGGCGATCAGGGCGCTGAGCGTGGCGATACAGATAGCGGTGCGGCGTACGCGCATGGTTTTTCTCCTTGTCATTTCTCTGAGTAAACTCCCCGCCCCCAGCGGGTACGGGAAAGGAAACGCTTTGTAGCTGGCCGGGCTGGGCCCGGTCCGGTATGTTCTTGCGCCGGCGCCGTCGAGGGCGCCGGTCGAGGCAAAACTAGTGAATACAGTCTCCAGCCGAATATTGCAAGACCGAAGACCGGCGGCGGCGTCAGGCGCGCCTGGCCGCCAAGTGGTTGGCCAGGCGGACAAAATCCTCCACCGGCAGGTTTTCCGGACGCAGGCCCGGGTCTATGCCCAGCGCCTCCAGATCGGCCACCTCGGCCATGCCTTTCAGGTTGTTGCGCAGCGTCTTGCGCCGCTGCGAGAAGGCCTGGGTCACCAGCTTCTCCAGCAAGGCCTCGTCGCTGGCCACGCCGCAGCGCCCCGGCATCGGGATCATGCGCACCACGGCCGAATCCACCTTCGGCGGCGGCCAGAACGCGCCGGGCGGCACGTGCAGGATGGTTTCCATTTCAAAGCGGTACTGCAGCATCACCGTCAGCCGGCCGTAATCGGCGGTAGACGGTTCGGCCACCATGCGCTCGATCACCTCTTTTTGCAGCATGAAGTGCATGTCGGTGACGCGCTGGCCGTAACTGGCCAGGTGGAACAGCAGCGGCGTGGAGATGTTGTACGGCAGGTTGCCGACGATTTTCAGCGGCTGGTCGCTGACCGAGGCGAAATCGAAAGCCAGCGCGTCGCCGGCGTGGATGGTCAGCTTCTCCGGCGGGAATTCCGCCTCCAGCCGGCTGATGATGTCGCGGTCGATTTCCACCACGTGCAGGTGCTTGAGACGCTGCAGCAGCGGGCGGGTGATGGCGGCGAGGCCGGGGCCGATCTCGATCACCACGTCGTCGGTTTGCGGATTGACCGCGTGCACGATGCCGGCGATGACGCCGGCGTCCTGCAGGAAGTTCTGCCCGAAGCGTTTGCGCGGGATATGTTTGCTCATGAATCTGCCAAATCAAGGAATTACCGCGATTGTAACGCCTTGCGGGCCGATTGCACCAATCCCGCGCCCGCCGCCGCGCGCTGCCAGCCGGCCGTCATTTCCCGGCCGCGGCCGGGAAGCCCGCCTGACGCCGGACCTGGCGCTCAGCGCCCGGCGCGCGCCAACGCCGGCTCTGGCCGGCGCAACTGCGCGAAGCAGCACGCGCAGAGCAACAGGGCCGCGCCGCCGAGCGCAATCTCACCGGGCAGCGGCAAGGCCGCCAGCGCGGCGGACAGGGCGGAAGCGAACAGCATCTGGCCGCAACCGAGCAGCGCCGCCGCCCGGCCCGCGCCGCTGCTGAACGGCGCCATCGCCAGACTGTTGGCCGGCCCCAGGCAGAAAGCGAAGCCCGCGCTCAATACCGCCACCGGCAGCAGGTAGTGCCAGGCTCCTTCCTGCCCGGCCAGCGCCAACAGCAGGACGCCGGCCAGCCCCATCAGCGCGAGGCCGGCCTTGAGCATGGCCAGCTGGCCGAAACGGGCGATCAGCCGCAGGCCCAGAAAGCTGGCCGCCATGATCAACAGCGCGTTGGCGCCGAACAGCAGGCCGAACCGCTCCGGCGACAGGCCGCCGCGCTCGATCAGCACCGCCGGCGCCAGCGTCACGTAGCCGATGATCAGCCCCAGCGCGCTGACGCAGCACGCGCCGTAACGGATCAGCGCCGGCTCGGCCAGCAACTGGCCCAGACGCGGCGGCGTCTCATCCGCCATCCCCGCCGGGCGGGTTTCCGGCATCCTCCACAGCAGATAGGCCAGGACCAGCGCGGCGCTGGCAGCCAGCGCCGCGAAGCAGGCCTGCCAGCCTTGCCGAGCCGCCAGCAGGCCGCCCATCGTCGGCGCCAGGGCCGGCACCACGTTCAAGGCGCCGTTGAGCAGGCTGTAACGCTGCGCAGCCTGGTTGCCGGAAAAGCAGTCGCGCACCACGGTGAAGGCGCAGACTGCGCTGGCGCTGGCGCCCAGCCCCTGCAGCAGGCGCAGCAGCAGGAAAACTTCGATCGACTGCGCCCAGCAGATCAGCCCGGCGCTGGCGGCGTAGACGGCGAGTCCGGCCAGCGCCACCGGGCGGCGGCCGATGCGGTCGGCCAGCGGGCCGAACCACAGCTGGCCGAGGCCGAGGCTGAACACGAACACGCTCAGGCTGGCGGCGACGTCGGCCTGGAAAAAGCGCTGCATCGCCGGCATGGCGGCCAGGTACAGGTCGATTCCCAGCGGATTGAACAAGATCAACAAAATGGCGGCCTGGGTGGCGGCGCGCGCGGAAACGGGTAAAGTGACGGCGGATTTCATGAATTTCGATAAAAAAGCAAACGCTCAACATACCATCTGGATACCAATGGCGGCACAGCGCATTTTACCGCGCGCCGCGCCGGCGCAGCGGCGAAAGGGAAAGCGGGCGACGATTACACTCGTTCACAAACCGCCCCGCCCGCGACCGAAACCCGGCGAATCAAGGCCTTGCCGGCCATCGTCCGCCGCCAGGCCGCGCCCGCCGCGCCGCGGCAAGATGGTTGCCGCGGGACGGCTCTGGTAACCTAGGCGCCAATCACAAGAACAAGCAAGCAGGCAAGCATGACCACAAATGACACCCGAATTTACCTGGCCTCCGGCAGCCCCCGCCGCCGCGAGATTCTGGAACAGCTGGGCGTACACCTGGAGCGCATCCACGCCGACATCGACGAGACGGTGCTGGCCGGCGAAGACGCCGTCGCCTACACCGAGCGTCTGGCCCGCGAAAAGGCGGCCGCCGGCTGGCGCGTAGTGGAGTCGTGCGGCCTGCCGTCGCGCCCGCTTCTGGCCGCCGACACCACCGTGGTGATGGACGGCGAGATCTTCGGCAAGCCGGCGGACGCCGCCGACGCGCGCCGCATGCTGCGCGCCTTCTCCGGCCGCAGGCATCAGGCCATCACCAGCGTGGCGGTGCGCGAAGGCGAGCGGGTGCTGCTCAAGACCTCGGTCACCGACGTCTGCTTCAAGCCGCTCTCCGACGAGGAGATCGAGCGCTACATCGACAGCGGCGCGCCGTTCGACAAGGCCGGCGCCTACGGCATCCAGAGCCGGGCCGGCGTATTCATCGAGCGCATCGAAGGCAGCTACACCGGCGTGATGGGCCTGCCGGTTTTCGAAACCGCGGCCTTGCTGACCGAATTCGGCCTCAGCTTCCCATGAGCAAGGGGCGTGACATGCTGCATCAATCGATAGCCCTGCCGCGCGATTTGCCGCGCCCGCAGGAACAGATCCTGGTCAACATCACCCCGCAGGAAACGCGGGTGGCGGTGCTGGAAGACGGCGTGGTGCAGGAGTTGCACGTGGAACGCGCCGCCAGCCGCGGCATCGTCGGCAACATCTATCTGGGCCAGGTCAAGCGCGTGCTGCCGGGCATGCAGAGCGCCTTCATCGAAATCGGCCTGGAGCGCGCCGCCTTCCTGCACATCGCCGACGTGCTGGAACAGCGCCAGCACCCCACCGAGCCGCAACGCATCGAGAAGATGCTGTTCGAAGGCCAGACCGTGCTGGTGCAGGTGATCAAGGACCCGATCGGCACCAAGGGCGCGCGCCTGTCCACGCAAATCTCGCTGGCCGGCCGCCTGCTGGTGCACCTGCCGCAGGAAGAGCACATCGGCGTATCGCAGAAGATAGAAAGCGAGGCCGAGCGCCACAGCCTGAAATCGCGGCTGGAAAAACTGCTGCCGCCGGGCACGCCGCACGGCTACATCATCCGCACCAGCGCCGAAACCGCCCGCAACGACGAGCTGGCCGCCGACGTCGAATACCTGTCCAAGCTGTGGACCGACATCCGCCAGAAATCGCAAACGCTGCCGGCGCAGAGCCTGCTGTACGAAGACCTGCCGCTGGCGGTGCGGGTGCTGCGCGACATGGTCAGCGGCTACACCGCCAAGGTGATGGTGGACTCCAACGAGAACTACAGCCGGATGGTGGAGTTCGCCGAACAGTACGTGCAGATCGCGGTGGACAAGATCGAACGCTACGCCGGCGAGCGGCCGCTGTTCGAACTGCACGGCATCGAGGCCGAGATCGACAAGGCGCTGGCGCGCCGCGTCAACCTCAAGTTCGGCGGCTACCTGATCATCGACCAGACCGAGGCGATGACGACGATAGACGTCAACACCGGCGGCTTCGTCGGCAACCGCAACTTCGACGAAACCATCTTCAAGACCAATCTGGAAGCCACCCAGGTGATCGCCCGCCAGCTGCGGCTGCGCAATCTGGGCGGCATCGTCATCGTCGATTTCATCGACATGGACAACGACGAGCATCAGGGCGCGGTGCTGGCCGAGCTGGCCAAGGCGATGGCGCGCGACCGCACCCGCGTCACGCTCAACGGCTTCACCAGCCTGGGTCTGGTGGAAATCACCCGCAAGCGCACCCGCGAAAGCCTGGCCCACATCCTGTGCGAACCCTGCCCGACCTGCCAGGGCCGCGGCGAAATCAAGACCGCGCAGACGGTGTGCTACGAAATCCAGCGCGAGATCGTGCGCGAGGCGCGCCAGTACGACGCCAAGGGCTATCGCATCCTGGCTTCGCAGCCGGTGATCGACATGTTCCTGGACGAGGAGTCGCAAAGCCTGGCGATGCTGGTGGACTTCATCGGCAAGCCGGTGTCGCTGTCGGTGGAATCCACCTACACCCAGGAGCAGTTCGACGTGGTGCTGCTGTAGCGCGGCCCTGCGCGACGCCGACAGGCGGCAACCAGAACGGGCAGGCGCCATGGCGCCTGCCCGTTTGTTTTGCCGGGCGCCGAACCAACTTACCCACAATCAGCGCCGATTTCCGATCTTATCCACAGCTCGCGCGCACCCCGTTGGCCAGATTCGCGCAATAACCCATGCCGCCCGGGTTTTTACCTCGGAATCGCGTCAACGCTCTTGTCTGGCTCCGGCGCGCTCCTTACCCTTCGATTGCTGCACTGCACAATGGGAGGTCCCATGCACGTAGAATTCAGCCGGCTTCCGGCCCACGCCCGTCCCGCCATCCGCGCTCATCTGGGCGCGCTGAGCGCCGAAGACCGCTTCACCCGCTTCGGCTTCGACATCTCAGTCGACAGGCTGGATCGCTACGCCGACGACATCAACTTCAACCGCGACATCGTCATCGGCGCGCTCTACCGCGGCCTGCTGATCGGCATGGTGCACATCGCGGTGTTTCAAGCCGACGCCCATCCCTGCGGCGAACTGGGCATCAGCGTCGACGCCCTGTGCCAGGGCAAGGGCATCGGCCGTTTGCTGTTCAACCAGGGCCTGCTGCACGCCCGCAAGCGCAAGCTGGTCTCGCTGCGCATCCAGTACTTGCGCCGCAACAGCCGGATGGCCTCGCTGTGCCGCGGCCTGAGCACCCTTTACGAACAGGACGGCGAGGAAACCTCCTGCCTGATCCGCCTGGCCGACCCCGACCCGGCCGAAGCCTGCCGCCGCGAGATCGTCGACGGCCTGGAGCTGTTCCACGCCGACAGCTCCGACGCGCGCGCCCACGTGCTGTTCATCCACGGCGTGGCCGGCGACGGCTGGCAATGGCGGGAAAACTTCCAGCCCTACTTCGCCCGCCACGGCTTCAGCAGCAGCGCGCTGTCGCTGCGCGGCCACGGCGGCAGCCCGCCGCAGGCGGACACCACCTTGCGCGGCTACGAGCAGGACGTGCGCGCCGCGCTGCGCCAGCTGGGCGACAAAACCAGCGTCATCGTCGGCCACTCCATGGGCGGCTTCCTGACCCAGCGCGCGCTGGAAAACAACGCGCGCATCCGCAAGGCGGCGCTGATCGCCTCGGTGCCGCCCTGGGGCCTGCTGCCGTCCACCCTGGAGCCGGTGGTGGAATTCCTGGGCGACCCGCTGGGCAAGATCATCGCCAGCCAGGCGGCGGAGGGCAAGCCGGCCTACGTCAACCCCGACCACATTAGCGCCGGCATGCAGGTGATAGGCGGCAGCCGCGACCGCATCATCCCGGCGGACGTCGTCGCCGCCACCGCCCGCTCCTACGACGTGGAGCCGATCATGATAGACGACGCCGGCCACGCGATGATTTCCAGCTCCAAATGGAATCAGGTGGCCGATCACGTCCTGGCCCACCTGCGTGCCTGAGCCGGCGCGCCCGGCAGGCGCGGCGCGACTATTCTCCCGGCCCGAACATTGCGTTCCGGCCGGGAGATATTCATTCGGGATGATTCGTCCTACACTGGATGCCTTCCCGCCATCAGGACTTCAACCATGCTGCGCATCCTCGGCCGCACCGGCTCCATCAACGTCCGCAAAGTCTTGTGGACCTGCCACGAAATCGGACTCGACTACCAGCGCGAAGACTGGGGCCGCGGCTTCCGGCCGCTTTCCGACCCCGACTTCGTCGCGCTCAACCCGCACGCGCTGATCCCGGTGCTGCAGGACGGCGCGACCGTGCTGTGGGAGTCGAACGCCATCTGCCGCTACCTCGCCGCCAAACACGGCCGCGACGATCTGCTGCCGGTCGACGCCGCGGCGCGCGCCCGGGTGGAGATGTGGATGGACTGGCAGCGCAGCCTCGACGACGCCGGCAGCTACGCCTTCCACGCGCTGTGGCGGCAAAGCCCGGACCACCGCGACCCGGCGCGGATCGCCGCCAGCGTCGAGAGCTTCAACCGTTTGATGGCGCGGCTGGACGGCGTGCTCGCCGCGGGCGGCCCCTACCTCGCCGCCGAGCGCTTCACCCTGGCCGATCTGGTGGTCGGCCTGTCGGCGCAGCGCTGGGCGCTCACCCCCTTCGACAAACCCAGCCTGCCGGCGCTGGAAGCCTATCGCCAGCGCCTGATCGAACGCCCGGCCTTCGCCGCCCACGGCAGCGCCGGCCTAGCCTGATCAAGCGCCGCCTGAAAAAGGCGGCCGCGGCGCGCGCTGGGGCATACACTGGTAGGCGAATGCATCGCCGGAACGCCGCCATGGAAACCTACCAGCAAGCCACCGCCTTTCATTACGCCGCCTACCGCCCGCCGCTGCACCAGGCCATCCTGCAGCGCGCGCTGCCGGCGGGCAGCCGCTTCGAGCACGGCGTGGACGTGGGCTCCGGCACCGGCTACTCCGCGCTGGCGCTGGCGGCGTATTGCCGCCGCGTCAGCGGCGTGGAGCCGAGCGAAGCGATGCGGCAGGCGGCGCAGCCGCACCCGGCGGTGAGTTATCTCGCCGGCCGCGCCGACGCGCTGCCGCTGGCCGACGGCAGCGCCGACATTCTCACCCTGGCCGGCGTGCTGCCCTACGCCCGTTCCGACGCCAGCGCCGCCGAGCTGCGCCGGGTGGGCCGCGTCGGCGCCACGCTGCTGGTTTACGACTTCGAAGTCCTGCTCGACGAGACGCTGGCGCGCTTGCAGCTGGCCGAGCCGCCGCGCGCCGACTACGACCACGCCGCCAATCTCGACGGCTACCCCGGCTTCGAACGCGAAGACGGCCGCCAGCGGCGCATCGCGCTGACCATGAGCGCCGAGCAGCTGGCGCACGTCCTGCTGTCCTCCTCGCTGCGCTACCCGGCGCTGGCCGCCCGCTACGGCAACAGCCAGCCCTTCGCCCCGCTGTGGACCGAATTGGCCGGCCAGGGCGGCGAGCACGCCCTGCCGGTCGACATCTACTACAGCCGCTACCGGCTGACATGAAAAAACCGCGGCGCGCGCCGCGGTCGGATGAGGCCTGCCGCGCCTCGCGGCGCGGCGTCGGACATCAGAAACGATGCAACAGCTGCAGCGACGCTCCCTGGCTGCGGAAGCCGCCGCGGCCTTCGGCGTCGTAGCGGACGCTCAACTCGCTGTGTTTGCCGGCCTGATAATCCAGCCCCAGCCCGCCGCGCAGCGACCACGGCGTTTGCGCCATGCCGCGCGTGGTGAAGGCCGCGCCGGGCGCGCCGGCGTATTCGGCCGCCACGCTCGCCTGCTGGTTCAAAGCGTCGTAAACCCCGCCCACGTGGCCGCTCAGCGTCAGCCGCTGGCTGAAGGCGTGGCCGAAACGCAGATCGGCGGCCAACTCCAGCTTGGCCGCGTTGCGCGCCGCCACGTTGAGGTTCAGCGGGCCCGCGCCTTGCTCCTGATAAGCGCCGTCGCGCAAGCGGCTGTAATCCACGCTCAAGGACGGCACAAGGCGGCTATCGCCCCAGGCGTGGGCGCGCTCCAGCGCCAGGCCCAGATGCGCGCTGTAACTGCGGTAACGCGCCGTGGCGTGGCTGTTGGCGAACGGCAGGCTGCGGCTGCCCTGATGGCGATGCTGCCCCAGATCGGCCTGGAAGCTGAGCGCGGCGCGCTCGCCCAGCGCCTGCCGGCCGTAAGCGATCAGCTGGTAACTGTCCACGTCCAGCTTGTGCGGGGCGGCGCCGCCGTCCTGGCCGGAGCGGGCGTAAGCCAGGCCCAGGCCCAGCCGGGCGCGGCCCAGCTCGCCGTCCGCGCCGACGACGAAGCCCTTGCTGTCTAGATCGAAGCCGTCGATGCCGTCGCGGTCGAACTGCCTGGCCTCGCCGCGGAACGGCTTGATCCAGGCTTGCGCGCCGGGCTCATCCGGGGCGAAGGCCGCTTGCAGGCGATCGCGCACCGCCAGCCGGGTTCGATCCGTCGCGTACCACGCCGCCTGCTGGCTCTGGCCGGCGAACAGCGGCAGGGTTTGCGCCACCGCGTCGGCCACCTGCCGCTCGCCGCTCAGCGCGACGAAGCGGCTGGCCAGCTCGCCGACCGGCTGGCGCGCCAGCGCCTCGTCCAGCGCCTGGGCGGCCGGCAAGGCGTGCGGGCGCGCCTGGCCCAGCACGCTGCGTGCGGCGCGGCGGGTCCCCTGTACGGTCAGGTCCACCTGATTGCCGTTTTTCGCCGCGCCGAAGTCGAACAGCAGCGAGTTGTCGCTGACGGCGAAGCTGCCGTCGCTGACCAGTTCGCCCGCCTGCAGCACGCCCTGCAGCGCGCGCGCGCTGAAGCGGAAAGAAGGATCGGCCACGTCCACCGCGATTCTCGCCTGGCTGGGCAGCTCGGCCTTGCCCGTCACCCGCAACTTGCCGTAGCGGCTGTCGTCGGCCACGCCGACGCGCAGTTCGCCGGTTGCGGTTTGCAAATAATCGCCATGCAGCGCGGCCTGCTCGCCGGCGGCGATGGCCAGCGTGCCGGCGTTGCGCAGTTGGCCGGCATGAATGCCGTCGCCGATCAGGTCCGGCTCCTGCGCCAGGCTCGCGCCGGCGTTGGCCTGCAACGTCGCGCCGGCTTCGATGTTCAGCTGCTTCACCTTGATGGCGTTGCGCTGCTGCAAAGTCG
Source organism: Xenophilus sp. AP218F (assembly GCA_002213445.1). GTDB lineage: Bacteria > Pseudomonadota > Gammaproteobacteria > Burkholderiales > Chromobacteriaceae > Chromobacterium. The sequence continues at coordinate 396,804 of NJIE01000003.1, forward strand.
CGCCGCTCGCAAGCGTCAGCGCGCTGCCGGCGGCCAGGATGTCGCCGCTGACCACGTCGTCGGCGCGGGTGTCGAAGACGATGTTCTCCAGGCGGTTGGCCAGCACGGTGCCATCATCCCGCACGTAGTCCGTCGCCAGAATGGCGTAACGGCCGCCTTGCAGACTGCCGCTGTTGAACAGGCCCTGCTCCACCTGCGCGCCCCGCAGCCGGATGGCATTGCTTTCGCCGCGAATCGCGCCGGTATTGTGAAGGCCATCGGCCAGCTGCGTTTCTTCGCCTAACAGCATGCCGCTGGAGCCGGCGTCGATCGATCCGTGATTTTCCATCCGCTGCAAGGTGGCAGCCGCGATGAACATGCCGTCATCGCCAGCCTTGATTTCGCCGTCATTGCGCACCGCGCCGTTGACGACGCTTTCCGCGACCTCGATGCCGTCGCCATCCTGGCTCTGCAAGCCGCCGTGATTGACCAGATCGCCGTTGAGCACCGAGCCATCCTCCACCCGTATGCTATCGCCAAGCGAGACAATCAGGCCCCCCGCTTCATTGCGGATGCTTGCGCCGATCACGGCATGCCTAACGCGCAGGCCATTACCGTCCCCGGCTTCCAAACGACCGCGATTGACGATGCCGCCATCGATACGAGCGACGATATCGTCATTGCCGCGGATATACACGGCATCATCCGTCAAGGCGTGAATCCGGCCATTGTTTTCAACTGCGCCATGAATCTGCGCGCCGGCCACATAGATCCCTTCATCCTGGCGACTGATCAGCTCGCCATCGTTGCGCACGCTGCCGTGGATCATGCTGTCGGCGATGAACAAGGCCTCGTATTCCGACTCAACCCGCCCGGTGTTGATCACGTCGCCACGCACCTGGCTTTGCGACAGGAAACCGTCATCCACCCGGCCATCGCCATCCTGGTCGGGATTGACGCCACCCTGGCTGATTTCGATGCCTTCCCGATCGGATTGAATATGTCCGGTATTGACGATATCCCCCTGGCACTGGATGGAAACCTGCGTGATCGGGCTGCCGTCGGCGGACGACGGGCACGCCTGCGCCTGCGCGGCGGGGCTGGCGGCCAAAAGGCCCAGCGACAGCGCGGCGGCCAGGCGCGGGGAGGAGGCCGGCTTGCCGCGGCTGGCTGCGTTTTCGGGAGCGACGACGAACGCCTGGCGGACGGCGTTCCACAAGATGCGGTGTGATGTGTTCATATCTCTTCTAGTGGCTTGTTTTCTGCACGCCCTGAGCGGCGCGCGCGCAATCTAGCAAGAAATTAGAACATTCACACCAGCCGCCCAGATGGCCGCGAGGCCGCCCGGGCAGCGAGGGGAGAAAAACCGTATTCGATTCAATTATTTGAATGCGAATCAAAAGCGGGCGCAAAAAATAACACGTGAATATTTGCCTGCCGCCTCCCCTGACCGCTTAGCGCCGCTCCAGCCGTTCGAACGCCAGCATGCCGGCCAGCATGGCCGCGACGAAGACGACGCCCTTGCCGACGCCCGCGCCCAGCAATACCAATGCCGGGCCGGGACAGATGCCGGCCAGGCCCCAGCCGACGCCGAACAGCAGGCTGCCGCCGATCAGGCGGCGATCCAGCCTGCGCGCCGCAGGCAGCTGCATGGGCAAATCCAGCCAGGACCGCCGCCGGCGCTTGGCCAGGGCGAAGCCCGGCAGCGCGACGGCGATGGCCCCGGCCATCACCAGCGCCAGCGACGGGTCCCACAGGCCGCCGATATCGAGAAAAGCCAGCACCTTCGCCGGGTCGGCCATGCCGGCGACGATCAATCCCAGCCCGAACAGCAGGCCGCAGAGCAGGGCGAACAGAACAGGCATCGCGTTTCCTTTCCGCTTCAGGCCAGCGCGTGGCGCAACAGCCAGACGCTGGCGAAGCCGCTGGCCATGAAACACAGGGTGGCGGCCAGCGAACGCGGCGACAGCCGCGCCAGGCCGCACACGCCGTGACCGCTGGTGCAGCCCGCGCCGTAGCGGGTGCCGACGCCGACCAGCAGGCCGGCAAGGATCAGCTCGCCCCAGCCGGCGTCGACGCGGCTGGCCGGCAGCGGCATCCACAGCAGGTAAACGCTGGGCGCCAGGAGCAGGCCGAGCGCGAAGGCCGCCCGCCACAGCCAGTCGCCGGCCCTGGGCTTGAGCAGGCCGCCGACGATGCCGCTGATGCCGGCGACGCGGCCGTTGGCCAGCGCCAGCAGGCTGGCGGCCAGGCCGATCAGACCGCCGCCCAGCAAGGCGCTAAACGGGGTGAAATGGTTCCAGTCCGCTTGCATCTCGTCTCCTCTCAGGGCTTGGGACAGTACAGCTGATACAGCGTCGTCAGGATGGACAGCGCCTTGGGATCGGCCACCGAGTAATAGATGCGCTTGCCGTCGCGGCGGGTATGGACCAGGCCTTCGTTGCGCAGCACGCCCAGTTGCTGCGACAGCGTCGGCTGGCGGATGTCCAGCAGCGCCTCCAGTTCGCCCACCGACTTCTCGCCCTGGCTGAGCTGGCACAGCAGCAGCAGCCGGTCTTCGTTGGCCAGCGCGCGCAGCATGGCGCAAGCGCCGGCGGCGGATTGGCGCATGGCGGCGATGCTCAGTTCGGCGGGGGGATGGATCATGGCGACTCCTGAATGCTGACGCGGGTTCAATCTGGTGTTGACATCAATATATCAATTGATATTATATAAATCAACATATCTTGTAGCCGCAAGCGCCCGCCGGGCCGGATCCACTCTCACAGGAGCATAGCCATGCAAGCCAATGTAGGTTCTGTCGATCGCATCATCCGCGTCGTGGTCGGCGCGGCCCTGATTCTGGCCGCGCTGCTGGGCCTCGTCGGCCCCTGGGGCTGGCTTGGCGTCGTCCCGCTCGCCACCGGCGCGTTCCGTTTCTGTCCGGCCTACTTGCCGTTTGGCTTCAATAGCTGCAAACCGCGCCAATAACCGTTACCAAGGAGACTGTCCATGAGTTCCGCCAACATCGATTACCAAGAACTGACCCAAGCCATTTCCAAGAATATGGGCACGCTGCGCGCCGACCTGCCGGCGGTGATGAAGGGCTTCAACGACATGGCCCGCGCCGCCACCGAGGATGGCGCGCTGGACAAGAAAACCAAGGAGCTGATCGCGCTGGCGCTGGGCGTGGCCGCCCGCTGCGACGGCTGCATCGGCTTTCACACCTCGGCGCTGGTCAAGCTGGGCGCCACCAAGGCGGAAGTGGAGGAAACGCTGGGCATGGCCGTCTACATGGGCGGCGGCCCGTCGCTGATGTACGCCGCCAACGCGGTGGCGGCGTTCGAGGAATTCGCCGCCAAGGCCGCCAAATAGGCGGCCGGCGACGACGGGGAGCGGGCCGGCCGGCCCGCTCCGTTGGCGCTTAGCCGCGATACAGCGGGAAAGCGCCGGTGGCGATGGCGCCGGCCATGATCGCCAGGCACACCAGCGTGGCCCAACCCAGGGTGTAGCGCTGATGCTCGCCGAACTCCACTTTCACCAGGCCCAGCAGCAGGTAGGTGGACGCCACCAGCGGGCTGAGCAGGTGCACCGGCTGGCCCACCAGCGAGGCGCGCGCCATTTCCGCGGCGGTGAAGCCGTATTCGGCGGCCACCTTGGCGATCACCGGCAGGATGCCGAAGTAGAAGGCGTCGTTGGACATGAAGAAGGTGAAGGGCAGGCTGGCCAGCGCGGTGATCACAGCCAGATACGGCCCCAGCTCCGGCGGCAGCACGTCGAGGAAACTCTTGGCCATCGCCTCCACCATGCCGGTGCCGCCCAGGATGCCGGTGAAGATGCCGGCGGCGAAGATCAGCGACACCACCGCCAGGATGCTGTCGGCGTAGGCGGCGATCCGCTCGCGCTGCATCTGCAGGTCCGGGTAGTTGATCAGCAAGGCGGCGGCGAAGCCGATCATGAACAATACCGGCAGCGGCAGCACGCCCATCACCAGCACCGTCATCAAGGCCAGCGTCAGCCCGGCGTTGACCCACAGCAGCTTGGGCCGGCGGATGTTCCGGTGTTCGTCGATGACCTGGACGTCGTGGTCGCTGTCCTTCAGTTCCAGCACGCCGACGCGGGCGCGTTCGCGCAGGCCGAACAGCGCCGCCAGCAGCACCACGGCGGCCGCGCCGAAGAGGATGGCCGGAATCATCGGCACGAACACCTCGCTGGGTTCCACGTGCAGCGCGCTGGCGGCGCGCGCCAGCGGCCCGCCCCACGGCGTGAGGTTCATCACCCCCACCGCCAGCATCACGATGCAGGCCAGCATCAGCACGTTGAGGCCCAACCGGCGGTACAGCGGCAGGAAGGCGGAGATGGCGATCATGTAAGTGGTGGAGCCGTCGCCGTCCAGGCCGACGAACAGCGTCAGGAGCGCGGTGCCGACCAGCACCCGCAGCGGATCGCCCTTGACCACGCGCAAGATGGCGTGCACCACCGGGTCGAACAGGCCGGCGTCTATCATCACGCCGAAGTAGAGGATGGCGAACATCAGCATCACGCCGGTGGGGGCGAGCTTCTTGATGCCGTCCAGCATCATCGGCCCCATGTCGGCGGCGAAACCGCCGATGACGGCGAAGACGATGGGCACGATGATCAGCGCCAACAGCGCCGACAAGCGCTTGCTCATGATCAGGCACATGAAACAGCTGACCATCCCAAAGCCAAGAATCGTCAGCATCGGTTTTCTCCTTTGTGCGGCATTTTTATGGTTCCCGTTGTTATGTCGTATGGGGTGTGCTTGTGAGCGTTTGCGCGGGAAGTTATACAAAATGAAGCTGTCAATTGGCTTTCAATCCGGCCGCAGCCGGAAATTTATTTGACATCAAGCGGGCCGCGCGCAGCCGGCGCGCCCTCGCCGCGGGCCGGCTTCCGTGCGAGAATGCCGCCACTTCGCGCGCGCCCTGGCCGCGCCTGTTCTGTCTTGCCGGAAATTTGCCCATGAATGCCTCGCCCCGCGTGTTGTCGCTGATCCCGCCGATGACGCAGTTGAACACCCCCTACCCGTCCACCGCCTACCTGACCGGCTTCCTGCGCCAGCACGGCGTGCGCGCAAGCCAGGAAGACCTGGCGCTGCAACTGGTGCTCAAGCTGTTCTCGCGGCCGGGGCTGCGGGCCATTCATGAGCGGGTGGCGGCGATCGCGCCGAGCCGGCGCTCGGCCAGCCTGCAGTCGTTTGACGAGCAGTTCGATCTCTACCTGGCCACCATCCAGCCGACGATCGCCTTTTTGCAGGGCCGCGACTCCACGATCAGCCACCGCATCGCCAGCCGCGCCTTTCTGCCGGAAGGCCCGCGCTTCGCCGCGCTGGACGTCTACGTCGACCCGGACGACCCCGACGGCGGCGACCCGCTGGCCTGGGCTTTCGGCGCGCTGGGCACCCAGGACCGCGCCCGCCATCTGGCCACGCTCTACCTCAACGACATCTCCGACGCGCTGCGCGAGGCGGTGGACGAACGCTTCGAATTCGTGCGCTACGCCGAATCGCTGGCGCTGTCGCAACCCACCTTCGACCCGCTGGCGGCGGCTCTGGCCGCGCCGCGCAACCTGGTGGACGAGGAGCTGCACGCGCTGACGCTGGCCGCGCTGGAGCGGCACCAGCCGGAACTGGTGCTGATCTCGGCGCCCTTCCCCGGCGCGGTCTACGCCGCCTTCCGCATCGCCCAGACCATCAAGCGCCACGCGCCGCAGATCAAGACCTGCCTGGGCGGCGGCTACGTCAACACCGAGCTGCGCGAACTGAAGGAGGCGCGCGTGTTCGACTACTTCGACTACGTGACGCTGGACGACGGCGAACGCCCGCTGCTGGCGCTGCTGGAGCATCTGCAAGGGAAGCGCGGCGCGGGCCGCCTGGTGCGCACCTTCATCCGCGAAGACGGCCAGGCGCGCTACGTCAACTTCCCGGAGCCGGACGTGCCGTTCGCCGAAACGGGCACCCCCACCTGGGACGGACTGCCGATAGACCGCTACCTGTCGCTCCTGGACATGCTCAACCCCATGCATCGGCTGTGGAGCGACGGGCGCTGGAACAAGCTGACCGTGGCGCACGGCTGTTACTGGAAGAAATGCAGCTTCTGCGACGTCAGCCTGGACTACATCTCGCGTTACGAGACCGCGTCGGCCGAAGTGCTGGTGGATCGCATCGAGGCCATCATCGCCGAGACCGGCCAGACCGGTTTCCACTTCGTCGACGAGGCCGCGCCGCCCAAGATGCTGCGCGCGCTGGCCGAAGAGCTGCTGCGCCGCGACGTCACCATTTCCTGGTGGGGCAATATCCGTTTTGAAAAGTCGTTCACGCCGGAGCTGGTGCAACTGCTGGCGGCGTCCGGCTGCATCGCCATCTCCGGCGGGCTGGAAGTGGCGTCGGACCGGCTGCTCAAGCTGATGAAGAAGGGCGTGTCGGTGGAGCAGGTGGCGCGCGTCACCCACGCCTTCACCGAGGCCGGCGTGCTGGTGCACGCCTATCTGATGTACGGCTTCCCGACGCAGACGGTGCAGGACACGGTGGACGCGCTGGAGTACGTGCGCCAGCTGTTCGACAACGGCTGCATCCAATCCGGCTTCTTCCACCGCTTCGCCTGCACCGTGCACTCGCCGGTGGGGCAGCATCCGGAAGAATACGGCGTGCAGCTGATTCCGCTGCCGGAGACGCCGTTCGCGCGCAACGACGTCGGCTTCATCGACCCGACCGGCACCGACCACGAGCTGATGGGCCGGGCGCTGAACAAGGCGCTCTACAACTACATGCACGGCATCGGCCTGGACAGCGACGTGCGCGGCTGGTTCGACGTGCGCGTGCCCAAGACGCGGGTGCCGCGCCACTTCATCGCCCGCGCGCTGCAAGGCTGAAGCCCCGCGGCGGGAGCGGTTAGCCGGTTTGCCCGGCCAGCTCGCCCGCGGCCTCCTCGTGGCCGCGCACCTGGTTGCGGCCGCCGCGCTTGGCCCGGTACAAGGCCTGATCTGCGCGCTGCAGCAAGCTCAGCGCCGTGTCGCCGGGGCGATGCCAGGCCACCCCGATGCTGACGCTATGCCGCACGCGGGTGGCGAAGCGCGCCGACTGCACCGCCTGGCGCAGCCGCTCGGCCAGCGCCAGCGCCTCGCGCTCGCCGGTGGCCGGGCACAGCAGCAGGAATTCCTCTCCGCCCCAGCGGCCGCAGCTGTCGCTTGCGCGCACCGTGGCGCGCAGCACCTCGGCGAACTGGCACAACACCTGGTCGCCCTGCACGTGGCCGAAGCAATCGTTGACCTGCTTGAAGTGATCCAGATCCACCAGCAGCACCGCCAGCTCCCGGCCGTGGCGCCTGGCGCCGGCCAGCTCGCGGGCGAAGGCGATGTCCAGCGCCGCGCGGTTGGGCAGGCCGGTCAGCACGTCGGTCTGGGACTGCGCTTCCAGCTCGCGGTTGCGCCGCTTCAGACGCAGGCTCCAGCCGCCCAGGCCCAGCAACAGGGCGAGCAGCCCCGCCGCCAGCCAGCCCGCGCGCGCGTCGTCGCCCGCCGCCTCCACCGTGATCGGCACATGGCGGTTGACGATGCCGTCGCGGTCGGCGTCGCTGATCGAACGCGCGCCCCGGTCCAGCAAGGCCAGCAACTCGGGCTGGCCCCGGCGCACGCCGATGCGCAGCTCGTTGGCGTAGCCGGGCAATTCGCCGGCGATCTTGAGCTTGAACCAGCCCTGGGTCTTGATGGTATGCGCCGCCACCATCAATGAGCGCAAGGTCATCGTCGCCTGTCCCTCCGACACCATGCGCAGGCCGTCGCGCTCGCTGGCCGCGCGCAACACGCGCACCCGGGGAAAATCGCCGACGAAACGGGCCGCCATCGGCGCGTCCTCGGTCAGCGCGATGCTGGCGGCGCTCAAGCGGGAGGGATCGGCGATGGCCGGATGCTCCTCGCGGGTGATCAGCACATTGACGTCGCGAAACAGCGGCGCGGTGAAGTCCAGCCATTGCCGCCGCTGCGGCGTGGCGTTGAGGAAGCTGAGTATCTGGCAGCGGCCGTCGCGGGAGGCCTGCAGGCTCTCCTGCCAGCTGCGGGTGGGAACCAGCCGCAAGCGCAGGCCCGCCCGCTGCGCGGCCAGCCGCACCAGATCGGCGGCAATGCCCTCGTAGCGGCCGTCGGCGGCCAGGGTTTCAAACGGCGCCCAATCCGGGTCCACGCACATGGAGATCTGCGGGTGATCCTGCGCGTAACGCGCCGCTTTCCCGCTCAGGGCTTCGGCCTGGCAAGACAACGCGAGCGGCAATATCAGCCAGCCCAGGCTTGGGCGAACGCGGCCGGCGGCGTGGCGGGCAATCCGGAGCAACATGATGGGAAGCGGGAGGTCATCTAGCGGGCAAAACAGGATGGTAGGCACTCCGCCGCGATTTGTATATGTAAACGGATGATTACAACGGCTTCGACTTATGCACAGCCATGCAAAAAATTCATGCAATCGATGAATAATTTAAAATCGCATGGATTTGCCCACGGTCCGATTGCAAATCCCGCCGTCCCGGCGGCAGCGCCCGCCGCCGCCGCCGCGCCCCGAGAGCCCGCGCGGCCGGGCTTCGCCGGCGAAAGCGGTTTGCCAGTCGCGGCGCTCATGCCAGAATAGCGCCATTCTCTTGCCCGACGAGCCGCAACATGTCCCTCAAATACCACATTCTCCCGGTGACGCCCTTCGCCCAGAACTGCAGCGTGTTGTGGTGCGATCAGAGCGGCGAAGCCGCCGTCGTCGACGCCGGCGGCGATATCGACGCCATCCGCGCCTGGCTGGCCGGGCAAAATCTCGTCGTCGCCAAACTGCTGCTCACCCACGGCCACATCGACCACGCCGGCGGCGCGGCGCGGCTGGCCGAGGCGCTTGGCGCGCCGATAGAAGGTCCGGAACGCACCGAAAGCTTCTGGCTGGACCAGTTGCCAAGCCAGGGCCAGATGTTCGGCTTTCCGCGCAGCGAGCCGCTGACGCCGGACCGCTGGCTGAACGAAGGCGACACCGTCAGCATCGGCCGGGAAACGCTGAACGTGATCCACTGCCCCGGGCACACCCCGGGCCACGTGGTGTTCCACAGCCCCGCCGCCCGACTGCTGGTGGCCGGCGACGTGCTGTTCCAGGGTTCGATCGGCCGCACCGACTTTCCGATGGGCAACCATCAGCAACTGATCGACGCCATCCAGCAGAAGCTGTTCCTGCTGCCGGACGACACCGTGGTCATCCCCGGCCACGGCCCGCTCACCACCATAGGCGAGGAAAAGCGGAGCAATCCCTACGTCGCCAACCCGCGCTACCGCTAAGCCGATGCCGCCCGAGTTCCAGCAACGCGTCATCGCCCTGCTGCGGCAGGTGCCGCCTGGCCGGGTCTGCACTTACGGCGGCCTGGCGCAGCTCGCCGGCTACCCGCGCCACTCGCGCCACGTCGGCCGCCTGCTCAGCCACTTGCCGGAAGGCGTGACCGTGCCCTGGTTCCGGGTGGTGGGCGCCGGCGGCCGGCTGTCGCGGCCGGGCAGCGAGCACGCCGACTGGCAACGGCTGCTGCTGGAGGAAGAGGGCGTCGTCTTCCGCGCCAACGGCCAGGTGGACCTGCGCCAATGCGGCTGGCCGGCCGACGCCGCCTGACATCCGCCAGGCGCGCTCCCGCCTGATTTCAATTGTTGTTTTATTTCCACTCGTTAACAAAAAAACACAATTTTGTTGTGTTTTCGTCGCAAAAATTCATTCTTTTCGCATTTTTACCGCCAAACACAATCATTCTTTGCAAAAAAGCTACAGCTTTGCAATGAACTGTTTGCCAAAAGCAACACCAGCCTCTAGTCTGCGCCCGCCCGTTCCAATCGACTTGGCGGGCGGTTACTACACGAAAAATAGTCTGGTGAAACAATGAAAATCCGCAAATCGCTGTTGGCCGCATCGCTGCTGGCCGCAACCACGCTGGCCCACGCCGGCGACTACTCCTTCGCCAACGTCAGCGCCAACTGGCTGGATTGGTCCAATCGCACCACCGACCAGGCCCACAAGCGCGACTTCGGCTATCTGGAAGCCGAAGGCGGCATGGGCGGCAACTGGGGCGAGCTGTACGGTTTCTTCGACATCGAAAACCCCGGCAAGAGCAACAACGGCACCGACGGCAAGGATCGCCGTTTCACCACCAAAGTGGTGGCCCGCTACAACATGACCAAGATCGGCGACGTGCCGGTGCAACTGTACGGCCACGTTTACGACACCCGCGGCAACGGCTTCGGCGGTTTCGACACCTTCTTCACCCAGAACCGCGTGCTGGGCCTCGGCACCGATTTCACCATCGGCGGCGTGACCATCAAGCCCTTCTTCGGCGTGCACAACGAACTGGACTCCAACAGCACCGGCTCCGGCTTCAACGGCTACATGACCGGCTACGTGTTGCTGTACCCGTTCCAGGCTTTCGGCCAGAACCTGATGATCAGCCAGTGGCACGAAACCGAGCTGGACCGCCAGGACAAGTTCACCAAGAACTACAAGAGCCGCGTCGGCCAGAACGGCGCCCTGGCGCTGTGGTGGACCCCGACCAAGGCCATCACCACCGGCCTCCAGTACCGCTACGCCGATCAGAAGCTCGGCTCCAGCGCCTACCAGAACGCCGTGATCTACTCGATCAAGTACAACATCAAGTAAGACGCGCGCCTTCCGGACGCAAAAAAGCCACCTGCGCGCAGGTGGCTTTTTTCATGCCCGATCGCCGCGATCAGTCTGCGCCGCGGGCGCGGCGCGCCTTCACCGCCTCGGCGAGGATGGCCAGCAGCTTTTCGGTATCGTCCCAGCCCAGGCAGCCGTCGGTGATGCTCTGGCCATAGGTCAGCTCGCAGCCCGGCTTCTGGTCCTGGCGTCCCGCCACCAGATGGCTCTCCACCATCACCCCGAAGATGCTGTCGTCGCCGGCGGCCAGCTGGCCGGCCACGTCCTCGGCCACCTCCATCTGGCGACGGTAATCCTTGCGGCTGTTGGCGTGGCTGAAATCCACCATCAGCTTGTGCGGCAGGCCGACTGCGGTCAGTTCGCCCGCCGCGGCGCGCACGTGTTCGGCCGAGTAGTTGGGTTCCTTGCCGCCGCGCAGGATCACGTGGCAGTCCGGGTTGCCGCCGGTGGAGACGATGGCCGAATGGCCGGTCTTGGTCACCGACAGGAAGTGATGCGGCACGCTGGCGGCGCGGATGGCGTCGACGGCGATCTTCAGATTGCCGTCGGTGCCGTTCTTGAAGCCCACCGGGCAGGACAGGCCGGATGCCAGCTCGCGGTGCACCTGGCTCTCGGTGGTGCGCGCGCCGATGGCGCCCCAGCTGATCAGGTCGGCGAAGTACTGCGGGGTGATCATGTCCAGGAATTCGGTGGCGGCCGGCATGCCCAGCTGATTGAGCGACAGCAGCAGGCGGCGGGCGATGCGCAGGCCGGCGTTGATGTCGTAGGACTCGTTCAGGTGCGGATCGTTGATCAGACCCTTCCAGCCCACCGTGGTGCGCGGCTTCTCGAAGTAAACGCGCATCACCACGATCAGCTCCTTGGACAGCGCTTCACGCAGCGGCAGCAGCTTCTGCGCGTATTCGACGGCGGCTTCGGTGTCATGGATGGAGCAGGGGCCGATCACCACCAGCAGACGGTCGTCTTCGCCGCGCAGCAGCGCCGCGATGTCGCGGCGCGTGGCGTAGATCAGTTCGGAGATCTGCTCGCTGATCGGCAGTTCGTACAGATGGGCGATCGGGGGAAGCAGTTCCTTGATCTCGCGGATTCGGACGTCGTCGGTCTGGCGTTGCATGCGGCTTTCCTTGCTGGCTGGGAGCGCCCGGCGGCGGGAAGCGCCCCGCCGTCGGGGGCGGCAGGCGCGGCGTCTAGCCGGAGGCGCGGAGATTTTGCATAGCAGCAAGATAACCGGATTTATCCCTGTCCGACAACCATCGTCATGCGATTGGCTTGGCGCGGACAGCAAAAAACGCCGCGGCCCAGGGGGCGGCGGCGTTTTCATGCGGGCGCGAAGGCGCGGCTTAATCCGCGTACTGGCGCTTCATGCGCTCGCGGCGTTCCTGGGCTTCCACCGACAGCGTGGCGGTCGGACGGGCCATCAGGCGTTTCAGGCCGATGGGTTCGCCGGTGTCTTCGCAGAAACCGTAGGAACCGTCTTCGATCTGGCGGATGGAAGCCTGGATCTTCTGCAGCAGCTTGCGCTCGCGGTCGCGGGTGCGCAGTTCCAGCGCGTATTCTTCTTCCAGCGTGGCCCGGTCGGCCGGGTCAGGCGTGGCTTCCTGCTCTTGCAGATGGTTGGCAGTGGCGTTGGCGTTCACAAGCAACTCCTGCTGCATCTGCAACAACCGGTCTTTGAAGAACTCAAGATGGTCGGCGTTCATGTAATCATCGCCTTCCCAATTGAGGATATCCTGTTCGGTCAGCTTGGCCATTTTGGTGCTTCCAGCATAGAGTTGGCAACAGGCGGAGAAGATTACCGGGGGGGCAATGTTTGCGCAACTGTCTCGTGCGCAAATAATGCACATCGTCCGTTGTCGCTATCCATGGGTATAGTCCCACTTCACCCCGATAACAAGCCTGCTGATTGGTTGTAAAAGATTGGCATATCCTTTTTTGGACTATCCGGCTTGCCAACAAGTTCAAAGGCGGCCGAGGCCGCCTTTTGCGCGCGGCGGATGTCGCCGTCCGCCGCCAAGATTCCGCCAGCGCTTACTTCTGGCTCAGCACCCACTTCACCAGCGCCTTGAGATCGGCGTCGGGAATGCTCGGATGCGGGGTCATCGGCACCGGGCCCCATACGCCGGAACCGCCATTCTTGACCTTGGCGATCAGCTTGGCTTCCGCGCCCTTGTCGCCCGCGTATTTCTTGGCCACGTCCTTGTAGGCCGGGCCGACCAGCTTCTTGTCCACGGCGTGGCAAGCGGTACAGGCGTACTTCTGCGCCAGTTGCATATTGGCCATGGCCGGGGCGGCCACCACGCCCATGATCAGGGCAGCGAGCAATGTTTTTTTCATAGCGGTTCTCCTGGTTGTTGCAACACGGCTGCCGCCGGCGCGGGCCGGCGGCAGACAAAAATATGACAAATAACCCGAATTGCTAAATCATCACCTTGAGCTGCATCAAGAAGCTGGTTTCCAGCATGCGGACCGGCAGCATCTGGATTACCTGGATCACCAGAATCAGCACCAGCGGCGACAGATCCACCCCGCCTATCGCCGCCTTGCGGAAAGGCCGCAGGAAGGGACGCGTCAGCGCGTCCAGCACCGGCGCCAGCGGATTGTAGGGATTGACCCAGCTTAGCAGGGCCTGAACGATGACCGCGCCCATCAGCAGGGTAAGCGACTGCTTGAACACCTCCAGCAAGGACAGCAGCGACAGCGCCGCCCACACTTGCGGGAAGGTGAAGATCTGCGGCAGGGCGCTGAGCAGCAGCATCAGCACGTTGGCCAGGAGGCTGACCACCCAGGCCAGCAGCATGGTGGCGCTGTCGTAGCCGCGCACCGGCGCCACCAGCTTGCGCAGCGGCAACACCGCGAAATTGGTGACCGCCATCACGAACTGGCACAGCGGGTGCTTGAATGGCGCGCGCGCCACTTGCAGATAAAAACGCAACAACAGCACCAGCACGAACAGGCCGGACAGCGTGCGGATCAAAAATTGCAGGGTATCGATGATCATGCTCGCCCTCACTCCTGGCTAAGTTGTTGGCCCATCTCGATGGAGCGCTCCCGGCAATCCATGGCACCGGCGACGATGGCCGCCTTGACGCCCTCCTGCTCGAAGCGGGCGATGGCGCGCTCGGTGGTGCCGCCCTTGGACATCACGTTCTGGCGCAGCGCGGCCACCGGCAGCGGGCTTTGCCGCGCCAGCTCCACCGCGCCGTCGAAGGTGGCCAGCGTCAGGGCGCGCGCGTCGGCCTCGCTGAAGCCGGCGCGCACGCCGGCTTCTATCATGCTTTCGATGAAGTAGAACACGTAGGCCGGGCCACTGCCGGAAACGCAGGTGATGTCGTCGATGCCGGTTTCCTCATCCAGCCAGTGGGTGAGGCCGGCGGCCGCCATCACCGTTTCCGCCGCGCGGCGGTCGTCGGCGGAGGCCGCCGGATCGGCAAACAAGCCGGACACGCCCTTGCCGACCATGGCGGGGGTATTGGGCATCACCCGCACGATGCGCGAGGTTTGCAACCAGCGGCCCAACGCCTCGATGCGGATGCCGGCGGCGATGGACACCACCAGCGCGCCGTTGAGCCGCGGCGCCAGCTCCAGGCACAGCTCGCGCAGCTGCTGCGGCTTGATGGCCAGCACCACGATATCGTCCGGCGCGAAGCGCTCCGGCAAGGAGAGGCCGCCGCCGACGCCGAACTCGGCCGCCAGCCGGTCGATCTTGTCCTGCTGATGCTCGACCACATGGATGCGATGGCCGCCCTGGCGGACCAGCCCGCCGATGATGGCGGCGGCCATGTTGCCGCCGCCGATGAAGGTAATCTGCATATTCCGACTTTCTGCGCTCCGGCGCTGGCCGAAGCGGAATCAATGATAATCGCGGGTGCCGAAAATGGCGGAGCCGACGCGCACCAGGGTCGCGCCCTCGGCCACCGCCAGCTCCAGATCCGAAGACATGCCCATCGACAAGGTGTCCAGCGCCATGCCCTCGTCGCGCAACTGCTGCCACAGACGGCGCAGCGCGGCGAACTGGCCGGCCAGCTGCGCCTGATCCGCCGTCGGCTCCGGAATGCACATCAGGCCGCGCAAGTTCAGCCTGGGCAGCGCCGCCACCGCGCGCGCCAGCGCCAGCGCCTCTTCCGGCGCGCAGCCGCTCTTGCTTTCCTCGCCGGAAACGTTGACCTGCACGCATACCTGCAAGGGCGGCAGCGTCTCCGGACGCTGCGCGGACAGGCGCTCGGCGATCTTCAGGCGGTCGATGGAGTGCATCCAGTGCGCGCACTCGGCGACGATGCGCGTCTTGTTGGACTGCAAGGGGCCGATGAAATGCCATTCGATGCCCAGGTCCGCCAGTTCGGCGCACTTCTGCTGCAACTCCTGCACGTAATTTTCGCCGAAGGCGCGCTGGCCGGCGGACCAGGCCGAACGCAAGGCGTCGGCCGGGAAAGTCTTGCTCACCGCCAGCAAGGCGGCGCTGCCGGCGGGACGGCCTGCCGCCCGCTCGGCGGCGGCCAATCGCTGGCGCACCTGCTCCAGCTGGCTGCTAATCGAATCTGTCATGCTATCCAATCCGTTTTTCCGGCCCGGACTTGCACCCGCCGGGCAGACGTTTCTACAACGAAAACAGGGGATATCCGCCAATCCGGCTTGCGCTTACAATCCCCCCGATACCGTCATGCCAATTGCAAGCTTGCAGGCAGAGGTCATGTCACTGTGGGGATTATATGGAAATTTCCGAACTGCTGGCTTTTACCGTCAAGAACAAGGCGTCCGACCTGCACCTGTCCGCTGGTTTGCCGCCGATGATCCGGGTCAACGGCGACATCCGCCGCATCAACCTGCCGCCCATGGATCACCACGACGTGCACGACATGGTGTACGACATCATGAACGACTATCAGCGCAAGACGTTTGAAGACACCTATGAATGCGACTTCTCGTTCGAGCTGCCCGGCATCGCCCGCTTCCGGGTCAACGCCTTCGTGCAGAACCGCGGCATGGCCGCCGTGTTCCGGGTGATTCCCAGCAAGGTGCTGACGCTGGAGCAGCTTTCCGCCCCCAAGATCTTCCAGGACATTTCCAATTACCCGCGCGGGCTGGTTCTGGTCACCGGCCCCACCGGCTCGGGCAAGTCCACCACGCTGGCGGCGATGATAGATTTCATCAACGAGAACAACTTCTCGCACATCCTCACCGTGGAAGACCCGATCGAGTTCGTCCACGACAGCAAGAAAAGCCTGATCAACCAGCGCGAGCTGGGCCTGCAGACCCACAGCTTCGCCAACGCGCTCAAAAGCGCGCTGCGCGAGGACCCGGACGTGATCCTGGTGGGCGAATTGCGGGATCTGGAAACCATCCGCCTGGCGCTCACCGCCGCCGAAACCGGCCACCTGGTGTTCGGCACCCTGCACACCAGCTCCGCCGCCAAGACCATAGACCGCATCGTGGACGTGTTCCCGGCCGGCGAGAAGGAAATGGTGCGCTCGATGCTGTCCGAATCGGTGCGGGCGGTCATCGCCCAGACGCTGCTCAAGACCAAGGATGGCCAGGGCCGGGTGGCGGCGCACGAGATCATGCTCGGCACCCCCGCCATCCGCAACCTGATCCGCGAAAACAAGATCGCCCAGATCAACTCCATGATCCAGACCGGCCAGCAACACGGCATGCAGACGCTGGATCAATGCCTGCTGGACCTGGTGCGCCGCAACCTGGTCTCGCCGGGCGAAGCCCGCAACAAGGCCAGCAACAAGGACGCCTTCTGAGGCGGGCAATCAACCGAAACCGGACGGCTGCGTTAAGCCCTGACGGCAGGCGGCCGCTCGTCCTAGACTGAAACGAGCATGCTCGCCCGCTTGCCAGGCCGCCGCCCTAGCGGCGCGTCCGCAGCCGACGCGAACAGAAACAGGCGACAACCCCCAGGCAGCACGGAAACGCGTCATGGAAAAAGACCAGGCATCGAAATTCATCCACGATCTGCTCAAGCACGCCGTCGGCAAGAACGCGTCCGACATCTTCATTTCCGCCGACTTTCCGCCGGCGATGAAGATAGACGGCAAGATCACGCCGGTGGCGCCGCAGCCCTTGTCCGCGCAACAAAGCAAGGAGCTGGTGCGTTCGGTGATGAACGACCGCCAGACCGAAGAGTTCGAGGCCAGGAAAGAGGCCAACTTCGCCATCAACCCGCCCGGCGTCGGCCGCTTCCGGGTCAGCGCCTTCGTGCAGCAGAGCATGGCCGGCATGGTGCTGCGCAAGATCAACACCGAGATCCCCAACTTCGACCAGCTCAACCTGCCCGAGGTGCTCAAGGACATCGCGCTGATCAAGCGCGGGCTGGTGATCTTCGTCGGCGGCACCGGCTCGGGCAAATCCACGTCGCTGGCGGCGCTGGTGGACTGGCGCAACACCCACAACCAGGACCACATCATCACCATCGAAGACCCGATCGAGTACGTCCACAGCCACAAAAAGTCCATCGTCACCCAGCGCGAGATCGGCGTCGACACCGAGAGCTGGGAAGTGGCGCTGAAGAACACGCTGCGCCAGGCGCCGGACGTGATACTGATGGGCGAAATCCGCGACCGGGAAACCATGGCCTACGGCCTGCAGTTCGCCGAAACCGGCCACCTGTGCCTGGCCACCCTGCACGCCAACAACGCCAACCAGGCGTTGGACCGCATCCTCAACTTCTTCCCCGAGGAACGCCACCAGCAGGTGCTGATGGACCTGTCGCTGAACATGCGCTCCATCATTTCCCAGCGGCTGGTGCCGCACCAGTCCGGCCGCGGCCGGGTGGCGGCGGTGGAAATCCTGCTCAACAGCCCGCTGGTTTCGGACATGATCTTCAAGGGCGAGATCGCCAGCCTGAAGGAAGTGATGGCGCGCTCGCGCGAGGCCGGCATGCAAACCTTCGACCAGTCGCTATTCGATCTCTACGAAGCCGGGCTGATCAACTACGAGGACGCGCTCAGGAACGCCGACTCGATCAACGACCTGCGCCTGAAGATCAAGCTCTACAGCGAAAGCGGCAAGAACCGCGATCCGCTGGAGGGCATCGACCATCTCGACATCGTCTGAGCCCGCCGCCGCCATGTTCGACGTCAACACCACCGTCCTGATCATCGAAGACTCGCAAACCGTGCGCCAGAGCCTGCGCACCATGCTCTCCAACGTCGGCATCACCCGCTCCGAAGGCGTCAGCAACGCCAGCGAGGCCCGCAACCGGCTGCGCGGCAAGCCCTACGACGTGGTGCTGTGCGACTACAACCTGGGCGAGGGCATGGACGGGCAGGAGCTGCTGGAAGCGATGCGCAAGGGCGGCACGCTGCCGCTGTCCACCATCTGGATCATGATCACCGGCGAGCGCAGTTACGAGCGGGTGGTGGCCGCGGCGGAAATGGCGCCGGACGATTACGTGCTCAAGCCCTTCACCTCGCAGATGCTGCTCGACCGGATGAGCCTGGCGCGCAAGCGCAAGCTGTTCCTCGCGCCGGCGCACAAGCTGCTGGAGCAGGGCAAGGTGGAACAGGCGATCCAGGCCCTGCTGCAACTGAGCCGCGACACCCAGACCGCGCAATACCGGCTGGACGCGCAACGGCTGGCCGCCGAGCTGCTGGTCAACGAAGGCCGCCAGGCGGAGGCGCTGGCCATCTACAAGGAGCTGCTGACGCTGCGCATCATCCCCTGGGCCAAGATGGGCGTGGCGCGCATCATCGCCGAACAGGGCGAAACCCACGAATCCAGCGGCCTGCTGCGCGAGATCATCGCCGAAGCGCCGCGCTACACCGACGCCTACGACCTCCTGGCGCAAAACCTGATCGACGACGGCCAGTACCAGACGGCCGCCACGGTGCTGGAAAAGGCGGTGGCGATTTCGCCGCGCAACTTCAGCCGCCTGAAAAGCTGCGGCACGGCGCTGCTGCGCTGCGGCGATCCGGCCAAGGCCGCCGAATACCTGCAGCGCGCGGTGGAAGTGGGCCGCAACAACAACTTCTTCGGCCCCGACGTGCTGGTGGATCTGCTGCAGGCCTGCAGCGAAAGCGGCCAAACCCAGCAACTGGACCGGCTGCAGGCCGACATCGCCGCCCGCGCCGACGAACTGTCCGGCGGCGAGCTGACGCTGGCGGTGTGCCGGGCGCTGGGCGCGCTGGGCCAGCAGCGGCCAAGCGACGCGCAGACGCTGCTGCAGGGCGCGGCCGCGCGGCTGCGCGAGCGCGACACCGACTTTTCCTCGGCGCAGCGCTTTCTCGCCGCCGCGGTGCGGTTGCCGCCGGAACAAAGCAACGGCCTGGTCGAAGAGTGGGCCAAGACCATCGCCCTGCGCTTCGCCGACGGCCGCCACGAACTGGGCACGCTGCTGGAAGTGGCTCGCCATCACCCCAGCTGCCGGACCGTGATCGAAGACGCCTACGCCGCGCTGCAGCACAACAGCAACCGCGCGGTGGAAATGGCCAGCGCCGGGGAGCTGGAAGCCGCCGGCGCCATGCTCTATCAGCTGGCGGAAGAGACGCTGAACGAGCGCCTGGCGATGAACGCCTGCGCCATCCTGCTGCGGCAGTGCGAAGGCAAGCGCAAGGCCGGCCAGGACTACGCCGCCGAGCAGGATCAGGTTTCGCGGCTGCTGGACTGGCTGCCGCAGGACAACGAACGGGTGCGCGGCTTCATCAAGCGCCGCGTGCAACTGGACCCGATGCAGGAATGAACACCCAACGCTGCTTTCTCGCCTGCCTGCCGCCGGCGCACTGCCTCCCCGGCCTGCTGCGCCAGCAAGAATGGCTGGCCGCCCAGGTGGGCGGCCGCATCATCCCCGCCGCGCAGCTGCACCTGACGCTGGCCTTCCTGGGCGAGCTGGACGATACGGCGCTGCAGGAGGCCGTCGCCTGCGCCGGCCAGTCGGCCGCCGGCCTGTACGGCGAACTGACGCTGGACCGGGCCGGCAGCTTCGACGCCGGGGCCGTCTGGAGCGGATCCTCCGCGCCGCCGGAGCGGCTGCTGGCGTGGCAAGCCCGGCTGCGGGACGCGCTTGGCGCGCGCGGCATCGCGCTGCCGGCGCGCCCTTTCGTGCCGCACATCAGCCTGCTGCGCCGTCCCGAGCGGGAGGTGGCCCCGCAAGCGCTGCCGCCCTTGAGCCTGCCGCTGCAGGAATTGTGCCTGCTCGCCTCCGCGCCGCAAGCCAGCGGCGCGCGCTACCAGCTGCTGCAGCGCTGGGCCGCCTGGTAAGCCGCCGCCTCAGCTCTCTTCGCGCCGGCCGCTGCCGCCGCGCGGCGCGGCGGCGACGATGCGGTCGGCCAGCCGCGACAAGGGCAGCGATTGCAGCCACACCTTGCCCGGCCCGGTCAGCCTGGCGAAGAACAAGCCCTCGCCGCCGAACAGCGCGCTCTTGAGCTTGCCGACGTATTCGATGTCGAAATCGACGCTGGGCTGGTAGGCCACCACGCAGCCGGTATCCACGCGCACGGTTTCGCCGGGATGCAGCTGCATCTCGGTCAGCGCGCCGCCGGCGTGCAGGAAGACGTAACCGTCGCCCTCCAGCTTCTGCATGATGAAGCCTTCGCCGCCAAAGAGGCCGCTGCCGATACGCTTCTGGAAGGCCACGCCCAGGCTGACGCCCTTGGCCCCGGCCAGAAAGCTGTCGCGCTGGGCGTACAGCGTGCCGCCTAGCTCCATCAGGTGGACGGCGACAATCTTGCCGGGCGTCGCCGCGGCGAAAGCCAGCTTGCGCTTGCCGCCGCTCTGGTTGACGAATACGGTGGTGAACAGCGACTCCCCGGCCAGCAAGCGCTTGCCCGCGCCCAAGAGCGCGCCCAGCGCCCCGCCGCCGCCGGACGAGCCGTCGCCGAACACGGTTTCCATGCGGATGCCGTCCTGCATGTAGTACATCGCTCCGGCCTCGCCCACCGCGGCCTCTTCCGGGTCCAGCTCCACCTCGACGTACTGCATGTCGTCGCCCAGAATTTCAAAATCGATCACGTCCATCGCCATCGTCGCTCTCCTCGCCAGACATGCCGACATGCTACGCGGCGGGCCAGCGTTCGGCCAGCCGGCGCAGCGCCTGCGGCGTGTTGAGATTGGGAAAGGGAGGCTCGAACGCCAGCCGGCAGTGGCGCAAGCCGGCCAGCCAGCCGCGAATGGAACGCTCGCCGGCGGCGAGATAGGCGGCGAGCGAGCCGGACAGGCCCGGCGTCAGCGCCAGCAATGTCGGATGCCAGTGTTCGGCGTCGGCGGCCGACGCCGCCTGCCAGCCGGCGGCCAGCGGCGCGAGCAGCCGCTCGGCGAAATCCGGCGGCAGCAGCACCGCGTCGCAGGGCAAGAGCAGGAGGGGCGCGTCGCCTTGCCGCGCCATGCCGGCCAACAGGCCGGCCAGCGGGCCGGGGTAGTCAGGCAGGGTATCCGGCAATACCGGGTGGCCGAAGGCGGCGTACTCGTCCAAGTGCCGGTTGGCGGAGATCAGGATGCGCGCCGGCGGCCGGGTTTGCGCCGCCAGCGCGTCCAGCGCGCGCGCGGTCAGCGAACGGCCGGCGAGCGACAGCAGCCCCTTGTCCGCGCCGCCCATGCGGCGGGCCTGGCCGCCGGCCAGGATCAGCGCGACATAGCTCATCGCCAGCGCTCGGCGGCGGCGGCGTCGCCGGCCTTGGCCTCCACCCAGCGGCTCTGGCCGTCGGCGCTGATTTCCCGCTTCCAGAACGGCGCGTCGCGCTTGAGGAAGTCCATCAGGCATTCGGCGGCGGCGAAGGCGTCGCGGCGATGGCTGGCGGCGGCGATCACCAGCACGATGGGTTCGGACAGCGCCAGACGGCCGACGCGGTGAATGATGGTGGCGGCCTGCAGGTTCCAGCGCGCGGCGGCTTCGGCCGCGATGCGCGTCAGCGCCGTTTCGGTCATGCACGGATAATGTTCCAGCTCCAGCGCCGTCACCTCGCGACTGTCGCCGTAATCGCGCACCAGGCCGGTGAAGCTGACCACCGCGCCGGAAGCGGGGTGGGCCGAAACCCGCGCGATTTCCGCGCCGGCGTCGAAGGCGGCGGTTTGCACCGCGATGCGCAAGTCGGCCATCTCAGCCCCCGGTGACCGGCGGAAAGATCGCCACTTCCGCGCCGTCGGCCAGCGGCGTGTCCGGCTGGGCCATTTCCTGGTTCACCGCCACCCGGAAGGCCTGGCCGGCCGCCAGCTCGCGCGCCCAGACGCCGCCGCGCTGGCGCAGTTCGACCAGAAGCGCCGCCACGGTGTCGGCCTCGCTCTCCAGGCGCTCGCCGTCCAGACCGAAAGCGTCCTTGAGGCGGGCGAAATACAGCAGATTCAATTTCATGATGGTGGGTTTCCTGTGCCTGGCGCGGCCGCATCCGGCAAGGCCGAACGGCGACGCGCCCTTGCGCCGCCGGGACCGGCGGCCGGTATTGGCTTCCAGTGTAAGCAATGCCGCCGCCGCGGCCAATGCGCCGGATGAACTAGAGCGCCCCGCCGGCCGCTAGCCCAGCAAGGCGATGATGGCGTCGGCGCGCACCGCCCAGCCGGCGAAACCCGCCAGCCAGAAGAACAGCCCGACGCCGCCCAGCGTCCAGGCCATCAGCAAGGGCAGCAGATTGGCCGACAGCGCCGCCACCGCCGCGCAGGCGACGGCGATGGACAGCGCGGCGTCGCTGACGTCGAATAGCTCGTGGCGGGCGTTGAGGGCTTCGAAGCCTTCCTCCTTGGCGCGGGCCCGGGCCTGCAGCGCCTGGGCCTCCTGGCTGTAACGCGCCGCGTCGCGGGCGATGGCCTGCTGCTGGATCGCCAGCGCCGGCGCGGCGGCCGGGTTGGCGATGGCCAGCATCCGGGCCTGGCGCAGGCTGCTTTCCGCCAGATGCTGCTTGATCTTCTTGGATTGATATTCGGACCAGCCGTCGATGGCGTCGGCCTTGAGCAGCTGGCGCGCCTGGACGATGTTGTCGTCCTTGAGCTTGCCCAGCCCCATCAGCACCGACAGGATCACCACGGTCAGAGCCACCCAGTTGTTGAGCCGTTTCTTTTCGGCTTCCACGCTGATTTCCACTTCCATGCCGCGTCTCCCTATGCAGGCGGCCACGCCGCCCTGTCCAGGAATCAACGCGGCTGGCGGCAAAAAGTGGCAGCCGCCCGGATCAAGCCGCGGGCTTTTTGCCGAACAGCCGCGGGCGGGCGTCGCCCTGCTGCCCGCCGCCCTGCTTCAGTTGCACGAACAGCGCCTCCACCTGGGCGCGCGCCCACGGGGTGCGGCGCAGGAAAGTCAGGCTGGATTTGATGCTGGGGTCGTGGGTGAAGCAGCGGATGGCGATGCGCCGTCCCAGCTCCGGCCAGCCGTAATGGGCCTCCAGCTCGCGCAGCATGGCTTCCAGCGTGACGCCGTGGGTGGGGTTGTTGGGTTGCTGTGCCGGCATCGGCGGCCCTCGGGGAAAAATGAACAGGGTGCGAGTGTAAAACCCGCACCCTGCGCGAGCCAAGCGGAGGTTTCAGGCCGCCTTGGGTTTGCGTGCCCTCGGTTTGGCGGCGGGCTCGGGACTGGCGGCCGGCTTGGCGGCGACGGTCTTGGCCGGGGCGAGTTTGGCGGCTGCCTTGGCGCGCGGCTTGGCCGCCGGTTTGGCCGCGCCGGCGGCGGGCTTGGCTTTGGCCGCCGCGCCGTTGGCCCGGGCCACCTGCGCCGCGCCAAGCGGCGCGGATTCGGCCAGCACCTGGTTGGCCACGCCCATCGCCAGCGCCACCCGTCCCAGCCGCTGCTGCTTGTCGACGCTGATCGGGCCGGCCACCGACAGCAGCATCATCACCAGCTCCAGCGCCATCTGCCGCTGCTGCTCGTCCGGCAGCAGATCGGTGATCGTCGCCAGCGCCCGTTTCTCGTCGTTGCGCACCAGCCAGGTCTGGCGGCGCACCACGTGTTTGAACTCTTCCAGCGACAGGTTTTCGCCCAGCCCGGTTTCCTGCATCACGCGGCGGATGGCGTTGAACGGCCGCACGTCCACCACGCCGTTGCCGATGGCCACGTAGATCAGCAGGCGCAAGAAGCCGTCCACCGCGCCGCCCTGAGAGTAGTACTCCTCCAGCTCGCGGCGCTTCAGGCGCAGCATCTCGCTGCGCTCCCAGCCGCCGTTGCTCTTGCGCACGCCGTACACCCGCTGCGGGTGCAGGCCGACCATGGCGGCGGTGAGCGGCGATTCGAACACGTTGCGGAACAGCTGCTCCTGGGCGGCGTCGCGCCAGGCGCGGTAGCCGTCCAGCATGCTTTCCGCCAGGCTGGACATCGATTGCTGCCATTGCCAGAACGGGTTGGCCTCGCTCACCTCCTGGCGTTGCTCGCGCGCCTGCTTGGCCAAGCCCGGCAGCGAAGTCAGCCAGGGGTTGCGGCTGGAGAACCAGGTGCGCTCCAGCCGGGTGGGGTGCAGCTCGCGCAGCGCGTCGGCGGTGTACTGGTTGCTGCAGGCGCGCACCCAGGGCGAAACGAACTGGTCGTACAGCTGCTGGTTGATTTCCGCGACGCGCTTGACCACCTCGAAGGCGCGCTCGCCGTCGCGGCCGTCGCCCAGCGCCAGGATGTCGGACACCTCGCGCGGCTCGAAGCGGATCACGTAGCGGCCCTGCAGGTATTCCAGCCCGGGCGTTTCCGGGTGGGTATCGGTGATCACCGCCTCGTACAGGCCGGGCGGCAGCACGTCGATCAGGTCCAGCGCGCTGGCCAGCTCGTTGTGTTCCTTGTTGGCCACCCCGGCGGAAACGAAGATGCCCAGGTGGCCGATCTGCTCGTGCAGGCAGTAGACGATGGTCTGCTCGTTGACGCGGATTTCGTCCACGTCGCGGTACAGGTCGGCGATCCAGAACAGCGCCTGCTGCGGCGGGGTGATGTTGTCGCCCCAGGAGGCGAAGACGATGATGGGCGAGCGGATCTGCCTCAGATCGATGCGCTGCTCGCCGTCGTCCAGGTAGATGTCGCCGCGGCTCAGCCGGTTGCCGACGAACAGGTTCTGGCTGATCCACTCCATTTCCTGCTTGTTGAGCAGGAAATGGCCGCCCCACCAGCGCTCGAACTCCAGGAAGCGCTCGCGCTCGCTGTCCACCTTGGCATAGAGATTGTAGGGCTTGCTCCACAGCGTGTTGGCCGGGTTGAGCGCCTCGAAATTGCTGACCAGGTGCGCGCCGTCGAACTGGCCGTGGCCGAGGTCGCCGGCCAGAGACGCCATCCAGGTGCCGCCGTTGAGGCCGCCGGCGTAGCGCATCGGGTTCTTGCCGGCCACGCCGGCCCAGTAGGACAGAGGCGAGCCGGCCAGCAGGATAGGGCCCACCAGCTCCGGCGCCGAGGCCGCCAGCATGGCCAGCGCCCAGCCGCCCTGGCAGTTGCCGATGACGAAGGGCTTGCCGGCGCTGTCCGGGTGCAGCTCGTTCACTTTTTTCAGGAAGGCCTTTTCCGCCTGCCATACGCTTTCGATCGTCTGGTTCTTCTCCGGTTTGGGGAAGAACATCACGAAGTAGCAGGGGTGGCCCTGCCGCAGCGCGATGCCGATCTCGCTGTCCATCTTGAAGCCGCCGATGCCGGGGCCGTGGCCGGCGCGCGGGTCGATCACCACGAAGGGGCGCTTGCCCGGATCGGTGGGCGGCGCGCCCTTGGGCGGCTTGATCGCCGACAGCGCGTAGTTGACCGGTTGCGGCAGCTTGCGGCCGTCGAAAATGATGTTGTATTCGAAGACCAGCACCGGCGGATGGCCGGAGGCGGCGTGCTCCAGATAGGTGTCGCCGCGCTCGCGCAGCACATCGCAATACAGCAGCCAGCGCTGCCAGGCGTCGACGCAATAAGCGGCCCAGGCATTGCCGCCCAGAGCGAAGCCGGAGGCCGGTTTGTCGGCTTGGTTCATGCCACACTCCCACGACTGAGGAACTCAGCTTTCACTGTAGTTCAGCCCGGAACGCTTCACTGCGCTGCAACATGAAAATTTGCCGGGCGGCCGCCGGCGGAAAAGCGGTTTGAACAAGGATTGCCGCGGAGGGCGATTTAACATAACGCAACACAACGGCGTATGACGGCAACAATCTGCTGATATTCAGCGGCTAAGCTGCAGTCATCAACCACTGCGGGAGCGAAATCTCATGAAAAAGCTGTTCAAGCCGGCGCTGCTGGCTGGCCTGCTGGCCATGGCCGCCGGCGCTTACGCCCAGGACGCCAACGTCGATCCGATGACCGCTCATCACGCCCGGATGGACCCGGCCAAGCGCGACGCGATGATGGCCCGCCACATGCAGCGGATGCACGACAAGCTGAAGATCCAGCCCTCGCAGGAAGCCGCCTGGAAAACCTTCGCCGCGTCGATGAAGCCGATGGGCATGCCGCAGCCGGCCGCGGCCGACGCCAAGCTGTCCGCGCCGGAGCGCATGGAAAAAATGATGCAGGCTCATCAGCAGATGCAGCAACAGCATCTGGAGGCGCTGAAGACCTTCTACAAACAGCTGACGCCGGAACAGCAAAAGATCATGGATCAGATGCACGCCGACATGGGCCCGAAGGCGCGCGGCATGCGCGGCAAGCGCATGGCCTCCGCGCCGGCCAACGGCTGATCGTCCTTGCCGGCCCGCCGCGCGGCGGGCCGGATTTAAGAAATTGAAACAAAAGAAAAAAATCGGAAACGGCAATCCGGGGAAGAACGGCAATACTGTAAGCATGTCTGTCGGCGCATGGCGCGCAACGCCAAAGCGGCCGCTGGACATGGCATCAGTCCATTTCACGAGGAGTTGGTCATGAAAATCGTAAAAATGTCGTTGATCGGGGCATTGTTGGCGGTTTCGGGCGCGGCGTTCGCGCAGGATGCGAACGTCGATCCGATGTCGCTGAATCATTATCCCTACCCGCTGGACGCGCGTTCGGAAATCGGGCTGCGCCAGCTGGAAGGCAAGATGCAGCTGCAGCCGGCCCAGCAGGCGGCGTGGAGCCAGCTGGTCGCCGCGGTGGAAGCCGACACCGCCGGCGCCGCCTCCGCCGTCAGCTCCTACGCCGCCCAGAAGGCGCTGGACGCGCAGCTGACCCCGGAGCAGAAAACCACCTTGGCCCAGTTCCGCCAGGAACTGCTGTGGGACCTGCAAGACTGAGCCGCCCGGCCGGTCTCGCCGCCGCAAGCGCCCCGCCTCGAGCGGGGCGTTCTGCTTTTCACGCGTCGGACTTGAACGAAGACTGCCCGGCCGCGGGCCGTTGACGCACCGCGACAGGGCCGCCCTCGCCGGCATCCGGCCAATGCTGCCGCCGCGACATCACGCTCCAGCCAGAAACGAGGCGCGGCATGAAACGCTCTTGCCGGCTCTCCATCGCGGCCTTCGCCGCCGCGGCGCCGGCTTCGCATGAAAAAAAAACAGCCGCCGGTTGCAAAAACCGGCGGCTGTTTCGCTATCGACCCAAAGCTTAGTCGTAGCTGGCGCTCAGCGTCAGGCCCGAAAAGGGCTGGCGCGGATTGAGCAGGATGTAGTGCCAGCCGGCGGCCGGCTGCGCCACGCTCAGCAGCTCGGCGTTGCCGGGCCGCGCCGAGGCGCGGTCATGGCTGGCGGTGGTCGGGTAACGGCCGCTGGCCAGATACAGGTCCGCGTCGCCGCTGCCGCCCTGGCTCCAGACGCGCAGATTGCGCGCGCCGGCCGGCACGTTGATGTAGGCGTAACGGGCCTGGCCGCCGGACAGGCCAGTCAGCGAGCAGTTTTTGCCCAGATAGCCCTGGCTCGCCTGCGGGCAGGCCGGCAGCGCGCCGGTCGGCGGCACGGGCCTGGGCGGAACCGGCGGCTGGGGCTTCGGTTCCGGCTTCGGTTCCGGCTTCGGTTCCGGCTTCGGTTCCGGCTTCGGTTCCGGCGTGGGCGTCGGCGCGCCGCCACCAGGCAGCGGCGGCTGGCCGGCGGTGGTGGCGCTTTGCGCCCAGCCGGCGAACTCGGCGTCGTAGCGGGTGCCGATGGCGCGGATGCGGTTCATGTAGCCGTCGTAATCGCCCTTGCGGAACTGGCCCAGCATGGCGTCCACCTCGCTACGATGGCGCTCCATCATGAAGCGGGTAGCCATATAGCCCCAGCGGTAGGCGCGGGTGACGTAGTCGGACATGCCGTAGGTGTTGCCGAAGATCTGGCTGAGCCGGTAGTTGCCGCTTTTCGCCGCGTCGATGGCTGCCTGGTTGTCGTTGCCCAGCGACAGGTACTCGCCTATGCCCTCTATCCACCACACCGTCGGCTGGCGCGTGCTGGCGCCAAAGTCGCCGTACATATTGAAGCGGCCGTCCAGGTAGTGGACGAATTCGTGCTCCAGGTTCCAGATCTTGAACGCCGGCTTCAGCCAGTCGGCCTGGTGGGCGATGAAGCGCGCCTGGTTGCCGGCTTTGGCCGGATCGCCTTCCAGATACATGCCGCCGTTGTCGGTGCCGATGCCGTAAATGGCCGACGCGTACTTGGCGTAGTTGGCGTAATCGTTGAACACCACCACTTCCAGCGCGGCGTTGTTGTCGTTGGCCACCGGCTGGCGATTGGTCTTCAGCATGCGGTGGAAGTAGTCCTCTTCCTTTTGCATGATCCGGCAAGCCTCGGCCATCTGCGTCGCGGTCATGTTCTGGGCGCGGATGCGCAACGTGGGGCCGCAGCTATGGCGGTTGGCCAGCACGGCGTCGGCCAGACGGTTTTCGTAGTCGCAGGTGCCGTAGTCGGCGCAAGCGGCGCTGTCGTAATACTTGACCGCGTCGGCCACCGCCAGCCATACCTCGCTGTTGGCGCCGGTCATGCTGCTGCCGGCCAGCAGGGCCCTGGCCTGCTGCTTGACCGCCGGTTTCAGCGCCGGATACTGCAGGAAGCGCATGCTCTCCTTGGCCGCGTCGCCCAGCATGTAGGCGTTGTCGCCGACAAGCTGCGCGCGGTTGCCCTGGACGAAGTCGAACAGCGCGCGGCTGTAGCTGGCGTCGCTTTGCAACAGCGCGCGGGCGTCGCCGCGGCCGTGGGCGTAGAAGAACACCGTCAGCGCGCCGGTCATGCCCTGGCTGGCGGTGGTTTCCAGCAGCGGCCTCGCCGCGTCGGGACGACTGGCGCTATTGGTGTAACGCTGCGTCAGCGCCCGCATGGAAGGCAGGTAATAAGCCTCGTCTTCCATATTGGTGATCAGCTTCATGATCTCGCCGGCGCTGCTCGGCGCGTTGGCGTTGGCGCGGAACAGCGCCTCGCCGTCCACCAGCCGGCGGATGCCCGGACGCAGCACGCCGCGCAGGTTGGCGTCCAGCTTGGGCAGCGTGCCGCCGCTGGCCAGGTAATAGCCGGCGCGCAGGTAGAGGGCGAGATTCACCAGCGCCGCGTTGCCGGCGCTGTAAGCGGCGGCCTCCTGCGCGAAGCGGCCGGCGACGGCGTTGAGATTGGCCGCCGAGTACAGCGTGGCGGCTTGCGCCTTGTCCAGCGAGAACAAGCCGTAGGTGCAGGTGTAATCGGACAGTCCGGCCAACCTGGCGGCCAGGGCGTTGCCGGACAGGCCGCTCAGCTCCGGAATGCTGGGACAGGCCTGCGCGTCCGCGCCCAGGCTGCGTTTGCTGCTGGCGGTGAACAGCGATTTCTTGCTGGCCTGCCGCGGTTGCAGCCGGAAGCGGGCCTGCTCCTCGCTGGGCGGCAGCCGCTGCCACAGGCGCGGCGGGGACGGCTGACGCTGGCGGGCGTCGGCCTGGTGGCTGGAATGGCCGGGGGCGGCGTAGGCCGGGCTTGCTGCCAGCAAGGCCAGGCATAGCGCCGACAGGGTGAGCTTGGTCACATCGTGCTCCTTGAGTCGGTGTATCGCGGAAAACGCTCACTATGCCAAGCTCATTTTTTAATTTCTTGTGTCCGTCCTGCGCCGCAGACATCGAAAACGAGCAAATCACGGAGGATCGCCTGCCACGGTTGACTCGCCGCCCGCCGCCGCCAATGATGGTTGGATCGCTAACCGGCAACAGGGAGGTGGAAGATGGGCGTCAAACAGATTGCGGCCGCGCTGTGCCTGGCGGTTGCGCCGCTAACATCCGCGACAGCGGCGCCGGCCCTGCCGGCGTTTCACGGCGATCCGGCGCAGTCCTCGGTCTCCGGCCTGTCCTCGGGCGCCTTCATGGCCCTGCAATATCAGGTGGCGTATTCGGCGTCGGTGGTCGGCGTCGGCGTGGTGGCCGGAGGGCCGTATTACTGCGCCCAGGGCAGGCTGCTGGGCACGCTGGCCTGCATGACCGGCACGCCGCCGGCCACCGCCGACCTGCTGGCCGCGGCGCGCGGCTTCGCCGCCCGCGGCGAGATCGACCCGCTCGCCAACCTGGCCAAGCGCCGCGCTTATCTGTTCAGCGGCAGCCAGGACCACACCGTGCTGCCCGGCATCGTCAACGCCGCCTACGACTTCCTGCGCGGCGCGGGCATGCCTGCCGCCGGCATCCGGTTGCGCCAGGACATCCCGGCCGGCCACGGCCAGATCACGCCGGCTTACGGCAATACCTGCGGCATCACCAAGCCGCCCTTCCTCAATCATTGCCAGGCGGACGGCAAGGGCTACGACCAGGCCGGAGCCATCCTCGGCCAGATCTACCCCGGCCTGCTGCCGCCGGCGGCGACGCTCTCCGGCCGCGTCGTCGCCTTCGACCAGCGGCCGTTCGGCGGCAAGGGCGACAGCCTGGCCGAAGAAGGCTACGTCTATGTGCCGCGCGCCTGCCAGGCAGGCGAGCCGTGCCGGGTGCACATCGCCCTGCACGGCTGCCAGCAATCGGCCGGCAAGGTCGGCGACGCGTATTACGCCCACGCCGGCTACAACGCCTGGGCGGACGCCAACCGCATTCTGGTGCTGTACCCGCAGGTCAACCCTTCGCTGGCCAACCCGCAGGGCTGCTGGGACTGGTTCGGCTTCAGCGGCGACGATTACGCCTGGAAACGCGGCGCGCAGATGCGGGCGATCAAGGCGATGGCGGACCGGCTGGTGTCGGGGGGGTAAGCGCTACAACTGCCGCCGCACCGGCAGCTCGGCCGGGCGGCCCAGGTGGTAGCCCTGGTACAGCTCCACGCCCAGCGCCTGCATCGCCTGGTGTTGTTCGGCGCTTTCGATGCCTTCCACCAGCATGCGGCTGCCGATGCGCCAGCCGTATTCCAGCATGGCCGGCAGCCGGCTCTGGTCGCCGGCCATGTAATCCAGCAGCAGGCTGCGGTCTATCTTGATCACGTCGGGACACAGGGCGGTGACCCTGCCCTGCGGCCCGCCCATGCCGCCGAAGTCGTCCACCGCCAAGCCGAAACCGGCGTCGCTGGCGCGGCGCAGCGGGTCGAGCAGCTGCTGGCCGTGGTGCTCCAGTTCGTACTCCAGCAGTTCGAAAATCACGCCGCCGCGATCCATCTCCAGCGTCTCCAGCATGCCTTGCAGCAGCGGCAGGTGGGCGCGGCCGCTATGGTTGTCGCCGATGACGGTTTGCAACAGCAGGTTGAGGCACAGGCAACCGGATTCGCCGCTTTGGGCGTAGTTGCGGACGTGGATCAGCCGCGCCAGGCGGTCGGCCTCGGCGGCCTGCTCCGGCGCGAGCGAGGAGAAGAACAGATCGGGCGGCGGGCGCTGGCCGGCCGCGTTGTCCACCCTGAGCAGCGCCTCGTGGCCGAACAGGCCGCCGCCGCGGTAGAACACCGGCTGGAATACGCTGGAAAACCGCCAGTCGCCGTAATGCGCGCGGTAGCGGCCGGCGGCGTCGCGAAACAGCTGGGCGGCGGCCAAGCGGCTGGGGAGGGGTTCCATGGCGCGACCTGTTAGAGGCGGACAGATTTCAGCATAGCAAGCCGGCGCGGGCTTGCCGGCTTGCCCGCGGCGCTCAATCGGCGATATGCAGCTGGGTGCCGGCCTCCTGCATCAGCCGAGCGATGTTGGCCGGCACCGGCTTGTCGGTGAACAGCGCGCTGATCTGGCTGAGGCGGCCCAGCTCCACCAGCGCCGGGCGGTCGAACTTGCTGTGGTCGGCGGCCAGGAACACCTGGCGCGATTGCTGGATGATGGCTTCGGTGGTGCGCACCTCGCGGTAGTCGTAGTCGCGCAGCGTGCCGTCGGCTTCGATGCTGGAGACGCCGATGATGCCGTAATCCACGCGGAACTGGCGGATCAGCTGCACGGTGGCTTCGCCGGTCAGGCCGCGGTCGCGCTTGCGCAGCGTGCCGCCCAGCACGATGACTTCGCAGTCGGCGTAATCGCACATCATGTCGGCGACGTGCAGATTGTTGGTGATCACCCTGAGGCCGCGGTGGCGGTGCAGCGCCTTGGCGATTTCTTCGGTGGTGGTGCCCAGATTGATGAACAGCGAGGCGTTGTTGGGGATGTGGGCGGCCAGGCAATGGGCGATGCGGCGCTTCTCCTCTATGCACAGCACCTGGCGCGCCTGGTAGGCGACGTTTTCCACGCTGGAGAGCACGCTGGCGCCGCCGTGGTAGCGTTGCAGCAGCTGGTGCTCGGCCAGGAGGGCGATGTCGCGGCGTATGGTCTGGCGGGTGACGGCGAAGTGCTCGGCCAGCTTTTCCACGCTGACGTAGCTCTCGCGCTTGACCATGTCCAGCAGTTCTTGTTGCCTATGATTCAGGATCAGCATTGTTGTTGGTTTCTCCCTGTGTGCGGGCGATTGTAAGCGATTTGCTCTAATCCCCGCCAACCGCCGCCCCGCCAGCCGCGGGCGGGCTCGTGTTAAGGTAGGCGCGTGATTCCCGCCGCCGTCGCGGCCGGTCTGCGGACTGGCCGCGCGCGGCGCGGCGTGATACCGTAATTCGACTGTATACAATATCCGTCGCAGCGCCTGGCGCGCGGCGGCCCAAGGAGAAAAGCATGTTCGCCCCGTCTGTTTTCGCCCAGCGTCGCGCCGGCTTGCAGCAGGCAGGCCTCAGCGGCCTGTTGTTGTTTGTCGGCAACGTCGATTCGCCGATGAATTACGCCGACAACACCCTGCCCTTCGTGCAGGACTCCAGTTTCCGTTACTTCTTCGGTCTGAACGAGCCGGGGCTGGCCGGCGTCATCGACGCCGACAGCGGCGAGGCGACGCTGTTCGGCAACGATCCGGACGTGGCCGACATCGTCTGGACCGGCCAGTTGCCGAGCCTCGCCGAGCGCGCCGCCCAGGCCGCCGTCGCCGCCAGCCGCCCGTACGCCGAACTGGCCGCGCGGCTGGCCGAAGCCCGCGCCGCCGGCCGCCCGGTGCATTATCTGGCGCCGTACCGCGGCGAAACGCTGATCGAAATGGGCCGCTTGCTGGACACGCATCCGGCCCAGGTCAAGGACGGCTTCTCCCCGGCGCTGACCCGCGCCGTGGTGGCGCTGCGCGAAATCAAGGGCCCGGAAGAAATCGCCGAGATGGAAGCCGCGCTGGGCGTGACCCACGCCATGCACATCGCCGCGATGCAAAACGCCAAGCCGGGCGTGATCGAATACCAGGTGGTGGGGATCATGGAAGGCATCATGCGCCGCCACGACTGGCAGCTGGCTTACCCGTCCATCTTCTCCAAGCGCGGCGAAGTGCTGCACAACCATCGCCACGACAACGTGCTGCAACAGGGCGACCTGGTGCTCAACGACACCGGCTGCGCCAGCGGCGGCGGCTACGCCAGCGACATCACCCGCACCTTCCCGGTGGGCGGCAAGTTCACCACCCGCCAGCGCGAGCTGTACGACACGGTGCTGGACATGCAGCTGGCGGCCATCGAGGCGATCCGCCCCGGCGTCCGCTACCTGGACGTGCACAAGCTGGCGGCGCGGGTGATGGTGGAGCGCATGAGCGCGCTGGGTTTCTTCCATGGCGACGCCCATGAAATCGTCGAATCCGGCGCTTACGCCATCGCCTTCCCGCACGGCCTGGGCCACCAGATCGGCATGGACGTGCACGACATGGAAGCGCTGGGCGAAGACCTGGTGGGCTACGGCGACAACGTCGAACGCAGCCCGCTGTTCGGCATGGGCTATCTGCGCCTGGGCAAGACGCTCAAGGCCGGCATGACGCTGACGGTGGAGCCGGGCCTGTACTTCATCCCGGCCCTGATCGAGGCCTGGGAGAAGGAAGGCCGCCACAGCCAGTTCATCCACTACGCCAAATTCCGCGAATACGCCGACTTCGGCGGCATCCGCATCGAGGACAACGTGCTGGTGACCGAGGACGGCAGCCGCGTGCTGGGCGCGCCGATTCCGAAAACGGTGGAAGAAGTGGAAGCGGTGATGGCGGTATAAACCGCCGCCGCGCAACGCCAAACGGGGCCTTGCGGCCCCGTTTTCACATGGCGCGCCGGCTATAGCCGGAAGCGCGAGGTCAGCTGCTGCAGGTTTTGCGACAGCGAGCTGAGCTGGCTGGAAGTGGTGGCCAGCTCCTCCACGGTGGCGCTGTTCTGCTCGGCCATCTGCGACACCTGCTCCATGCTTTGCGCCAGCAGCAGGCTGGCCGAGCGCTGTTCGCCGAGCGAGCCGGTGATGTTGGAGATGGTGCCGACGATGGACTCGGTGCTGCCCTCGATCTCCTGCATCGAGCCGCTGGCCTCGCGCGCGCTGCCGGACACGGTTTCCACGCTGGACAGGCTTTGCTCCATGCTGTCCACCACCCGGTGGGCGCTTTGCTGGATGGAACCGATCATCTGGGTGATTTCCTGCGCCGAGCTGGTGGTGCGCTCGGCCAGCTTGCGCACCTCGTCGGCCACCACCGCGAAACCGCGGCCCATTTCGCCGGCCCGCGCCGCCTCGATGGCGGCGTTGAGCGCCAAGAGATTGGTCTGGTCGGCCACGTCGCGGATCACGGTGACGATATTGCCTATTTTCTGCACTTCCTCGGTCAGGCTGCGCATCTGGCCGGCGGTGGTGCCCACCGATTCGGTCACCACCTGGATCTTGCCCACCGAGGCCTGCACCGCGCGGCCGCCGCGGCTGGCCAGCTCGCCGGCCGAGCGCGCCTGGGCGGAGGCCTGCTCCGCGTTGTCGGCCACGTGGTTGATGCTGACCGTCAACTCCTCGATGGTGGCGGCGGCCGAGGTGGTGGCTTCGGACTGGCGCTGGGCGCTGCCGGCCACTTCTTCCGACATGCTGGCCAACTCGCGGGCGGCGCTGGAGACGTTGCTGGCGTTTTCCTGGATGCTGGCCACCACCTGGCGCAGGTCGCGGCGCATGTCCTGGATGTCGCGCGCCATGACGATGGCCTCGTCGCGCGCCTCCGGCAGCGCCTCGTCCTGCCCGGAGAGGTCGCCCTCCTTGATCTGCAGCACCAGCTGCGCCGACTTCTGCAAGGGCACGGTGACCAGCCGGGCGATGAACCAGGCGGCGGCGGCGGCGACGATCAGCGCCAGCGCCGCGGTGGCGATCAGCATTTCCCGCGCCAGATTGTAGGTGTGGTCGCCGTCGTCGATGGCCTTTTGCATCATTTCATCCTGGTAGGCCGCCAGTTCGTTCAGCGCGGCCATGAAGGCGTTGTTGGCCGGAGCGAACTTTTGTTTGAGGATGGCGAGCGCCTCGGCATTCTTGTTGGCGCGGGCCATTTCATAGAGGGGCGCGTACTGCTGGCTGAGCTCGTTGCGGGTTTGTTGCACCCGCTCGAACAGCTGGCGGCCCTTGGGCGAGACCAGGGCCTTGTCCAGTTTTGCCAGGCTGGCGTTGTTCTCCGCGCGCAGCGCTTCCACGTGCGCGATTTCCGCCTCCACCTCCTTGGGATCGGTGATGATGATGGCGTTGCGCACCCCGCGGCCCACGTCCAGCGTAGCCACCACGACCTTATTGATCAGCACGATCTTGGGATAGCGGTTGTTGGTGATGTCCTGCATCTTGCCGCGAATGTCGCCGAGTTTGAGCATCGCCACGATGACGATGATCACCAATAACGCCAGCAGCAGGCCGAAACCGGCCATCAGTTTTTGTCTAACGGTGAGTTGCGCGAACATTCAAAACCCCCAATCGTCGAAAATAACCCGTCTGATTTGCATGTCTGGCGATATGCGGACGTATTGACAGCATCTAGTTGAAAGATAGCTATTGATGGGACGACGACAAGAGAAATTCCGGCGCGGGCGGCAAAACGCCGGCGGCCGGAACGGGGGAAAACCGGGTCAGCGAGCCTGAAACCAGCGGTCGCCGAAGTTGACCAGCAACACGCCGGCGATCACCAGCGCCGCGCCCAGCAGCCGCGGCGCGCCCACGTCCCGCAGCGGCATCGCCAGCCAGCCGAAGCGGTCGAACAGCAGCGAGGCGCACACCTGCCCGGCGATGATCAGCGACAACATCGCGGCCACGCCCAGCCGCGGCGCGAGCAGGGTGGTGCCGAACACGAAGCCCGCGCCCAGCGCTCCGCCCAGCAGCATCCACCACTCGGCGCGGCCCAGCTGGGCCAGCTGGCTCCATTTCTGGCCGGTGACGGCGCAAGCAAACGCCAGGGCGAAGCAGCCGACGCCGAAGGACACCAGCGCCGCCTGCAAGGCGCTGCCATCGATCAGCAGCTTGAGCTGGTTGTTGATGGCCGCCTGCAGCGGCACGACCAGGCCGATGGCGAAGGCCATCAGGGCAAGCAGATAAGCCATTGTCTTCCTTTCTGCGCATGGCCGGCGATGATTAAGAGGAAGGCGCGGGCGCGTCGAATGTTCGAGGTGGAGCGTTCAGGCCTTGCGGGTGTAGGCGCAGAAGCCGGGCTTGGGCCCGACCTTGGGATGGTTGCGGCAGGTATTGGGGCGGCGCTCGTAAATGGTGCACAGCCGGGTCTTGGCGTCCAGGTACAGACAGTCGCCGTTGGCGCGCTGCGCCAGCGTGAACAGGCTGTTCTTGAAGTTGAAGTGCTGGGTGACGCGCTGCTTTTCCAGCCGCTTGGCGATGTTCTTGATCGGCTCTTCCAGCTCGAACTCGTCCACCACGCCGATGCGGATCAGATCGGGCAGCTTCACCTCCACCGGCATGGCGCAACAGGACGCCGCGCAATCGCCGCACAGGCCGTTCTTGTACTTGATCCAGGTTTCCAGGCGATTGATGTCGGCCACGGCTCATCCTTAAGGCATTGAATGCAAAACGCTTTCCCCGCGCGCGGGGAGGGCGCATTCTACGGCCCGCCCGCCTGGCTGGCAAGCCGGCGGCGCGGATGAGCGGCGGCGGCCTAGTGGCCGGCCTGGCGCGCGCCGCGCGGCGGGCGCAGACGGGCCAGCAGCTGCAAGGCGGCGCCGGCGGCGCTGGCCAGCATGCCGAGCAGCGCCAGCAGCACGCCGATGCCGAATTCCGGCGGCAGCGCGCCGCCGGGCGCGGCCTCGGGCTCGGTTTGCAGCATCAGCATCAGGCCGCCCAGCAGCGACAGGGTGCTGAGCAGCCAGTAAACGCGGCCGCGGGACTTGAGCCAGCTGTGGCGCAAGGACCAGAGCAGGGCGGCGAGGTAGGACAGGAGAATGAGGAAGGAGAAAAGTTCTGTGTCCGGCATTGTCGGGGTCTGATTATTCCTGAGAGTTTTAGTCAATACAGGAATAGACCCGACCCGCCGCGCAAGGTTCTGCGCTGACGGCGGGCGCTCAGAACAACGCGGCCAGCTCGGCGGCGGCGGCTTGCGGGTCAAGCTGGTCGAACAGGCCGCCGATCACGGCGATGGCGTCGGCGCCGGCGGCGACCACCCGGCCGGCGTTGCCGGCGTGAATGCCGCCGATGGCGACGGTGGCGACGCCGAGCCCGGCGGCGTCGGCGAACAAGCCCAACGGCGCGGCCGCGGCGTCGGGCTTGGTGGCGGAGGGGAACACCGCGCCGAAGGCGACGTAGTCGGCCCCGGCGGCGACGGCCCGGCGCGCCAGATCCAGCTGGTTGTAGCAGGACGCGCCGATGATGGCGTCCGGCCCCAGCAAGGCGCGGGCGGCGGCGATGTCGCCGTCGTCGCGGCCGAGGTGGACGCCGTCCGCCCCCACCGCGCGCGCCAGCTGCGCGTCGTCGTTGATGATCAGCGTCGCCCCGCGGCTGCGGCACAGGCTGGCCAGCAGGCTGGCCTGCCACAGCCGGCGGGCGGCGTCGCGGCTTTTGTTGCGGTATTGCAGCGCGCGCGCGCCGCCTTGCAGCGCGGCGGCGGCCTGCTCCAGCAGCCGCTCGGTGTCGTCGCTGTCCGGGGTGATCGCGTACAGGCCCTTAATCGCGCGCGGCATCGTCCTCGTCCTCATCGTCGCCGCGCGCCCAGAACATGCGGTCCGGCAGGTATTGGCCCATGCCCGGCCGGAAGCCGTTGAGCAGGGTCTGGTAGGTGTATTCCTGCGCCTCGCGCACCGCCTCCGGCAAGAGCAGGCCGGTGGCCAGCATGCCGGCGATGGCCGAGGCCAGCGTGCAGCCGGAGCCGTGATAGCTGCCGGGCAGGCGCTCCCAGTGGTCGGAGCGCACCACGCCGTCGCCGCCGTACAGGCTGTTGATCACTTCCTTGCTGTTTTCGTGGGTGCCGGTGATCAGCAAGTGCGGGCAGCCCAGCGCCAGAATGCGCTCGGCGCACTGGTCCAGGGTCAGCTCTTCGTCCTCGTCCGGATCGTTGCTGGCCAGCCGGCGGGCTTCCAGGCTGTTGGGGGTGAGGATGGTGACTTGCGGAATCAGGATGTCGCGCATCGCGGCGATCAGGTCGTCGTCGGCCAGCTCGTGGCCGCCGCCGCTGGCCAGCACCGGGTCCAGCACCGTGGGGATGTCCGGGTAGTCGGCCAAGAGCTGCGCCACCACCGCCACGTTTTCGACGCTGCCGAGCATGCCGATCTTGAAAGCCGCCACCGGCATGTCTTCCATCAGAAAGCGCGCCTGGTCGTTGACCCAGTCGGCGTCCAGCACCATCAGGTCGTTGACGCCGACGGTGTCCTGCACCGTGATGGCGGTGATCACCGACAGGGGATGGCAGCCAAGGCTGGCCAGCGTCAGGATATCGGCCTGGATGCCGGCGCCGCCGGAGGGGTCGGAACCGGCCAGGGTGAGCACCACGGGCGGGGAGGACGGAGTGGACAAGTGGCTGACCTCTTTGTTTTATTGCTGCCGCAGGATTTAGAATGCCTATTTTATCCGAACACAAGGTGAAAGCGATGCGTACTTGGATGTGTCTGATCTGCGGTTTCATCTACGACGAGGAAACCGGCCGCCCCGAAGACGGCATCGCGCCCGGAACCAAGTGGGAGGATGTGCCGCCCAACTGGACCTGTCCCGATTGCGACGCGCGCAAGGACGATTTTGAAATGGTGGAGATCTGAGCGCGGCTCCGCGTCTCCCCCCGGCAGGATTGAGAATGATGAAATCGCGATGGAAGCGGCGGCTGGCCGGATGCTGGCTGGCCGCCGCGCTGGCCGGCTGCGCCAGCGTCAACACCACCCAGAGCGGCGTGGTGGGGGTGAATCGCAGCCAGAGCATGCTGCTTTCCAGCCAGCAGGTGGAGCAGCTCTCGGCGCGCGGCTACGCCCAGCAGCTGAGCCAGGCGCGCGCCGCCGGCGTCCTGAACGCCGACCCGGCGCTCAAGGCGCGGGTGAACCGGGTGGCGCAGCGGCTGATCGCCCAGACGCCGGTGTTCCGCCCGGACGCCGCGCGCTGGAAGTGGGAAGTGAACGTGTTGAAGAAGGACGAGCCCAACGCCTACGCGATGGCCGGCGGCAAGATCATGGTGTATAGCGGCCTGGTGACGCAGCTCAAGCTCACCGACGCCGAACTCGCCGCCGTGGTCGGCCACGAGATCGCCCACGCGCTGCGCGAACACTCGCGCGAGAGCATGAGCCAGGCTTACGCCCAGCAAATGGGGCTGTCGCTGGTGGGCGCGCTGGCCGGCCTGCAGCAAAGCCAGCTCGACCTGGCGGCGCTGGTGGGCGACGTGGCGCTGTCCAAGCCGCACAGCCGGACGATGGAATCCGAAGCCGACATCATCGGGCTGGAACTGATGGCGCGCGCCGGCTACGACCCCAACGCCGCGGTCAAGGTCTGGCAGAAGATGCAGGCGGCCGGCAACGGCGGCGGCGCGGAATTCCTGTCCACCCACCCCTCCGGCGCCACCCGCATCCGCGATCTGCAAGCGCGCATTCCGCAAGTATGGCCGTTGTATCAGGCCGCCGCCGCAGGCAAGGGCCGCGGCTGAAGCGCCCCACCCAATAGCGAGAACTCATGGCCTATCTCTATCTGAAAGCCTTTCACATCTTTTTCGTGGTGTCCTGGTTCGCCGGGCTGTTCTACCTGCCGCGCATCTTCGTCAATCTGGCGATGGCCGAACAACCGGCGGAACGCCAGCGCCTGCTGCTGATGGCGGGCAAGCTGTACCGCTTCATGACGCCGCTGGGCGCGCTGGCGCTGGCCACCGGCATCGGCCTGTGGCAGGGATTCGGCATCGCCGGCGGCTGGCTGCACGCCAAGCTGCTGCTGGTGTTCCTGCTGGTGATCTACCATCTGTTCTGCGGCCAGCTCTACCGCCGGTTCGAAGCCGGCCGCAACACCCGCAGCCACCGCTGGTTCCGCGTCTTCAACGAACTGCCGGTGCTGGCGCTCCTGGCGGTGGTGATCCTGGTGGTGGTGAAGCCGATATGAAACTGCCGATTCTGACCCTGGCCGCGCTGCTGGCGCTGCCCGTCGCGGCCGCCCCTCTGGGCAAACCCGCGCCGCTGCCGCGCGCGCTGACCCTGCTGTTGCAAGAGGACGGCGAGCCGCAGGCGCTGCCGCTGTGCGTGGACGCCAAGGGCCGCTTCGCGCTTGAGCGCGCGCTGCCGCAGGGCGAATTGACGATGGCCGGCCAGTTGCAGCCGCTGCCGGGGCGTGTGCAGCCGCTGATCCAGATCGACGCCGGCCTCAAGCGCCGCGACGGCGACCGGCAAAGCCTGCGGCAACAGCTGCTGCTGGACGGCTCGACGCTGGTGCTGGGCAGTTTCCAGACCCTGCACTACCCGCCGGAAGGCGCCAGCGGCGTGGTGCCGCAATTCGGCAGCATCCTGCTCTCCATCGCGCCGGCCGACGCCGGCGCGGCTTGTCCTCAATAACCGGAAATCAGCATGGCATTGGAAATCGAACGCCGCTTCGTGGTGAGCGGCGACGGCTGGCGCGGACTCGCGCCGGGCGTAGCGTATCGGCAGGGTTATCTGTCGGTGGAAAAGGAACGCACCGTGCGGGTGCGGGTAGTGGGCGAGCAGGCCTGGCTGACGCTGAAGGGCAATATCAGCGACATCAGCCGCCATGAGTTCGAATACCCGATTCCGCTGGCCGACGCGCAAACCATCATGGCCGCGATGTGCCCGATGCTGGTGGACAAGCTGCGCCACCGCATCGAATACCGCGGCCACGTCTGGGAAGTGGACGAGTTCTTCGGCGACAACGCCGGGCTGGTGCTGGCCGAGATCGAACTGCCGGCCGAGGACACCCCCTTCGACAAACCGGAGTGGGTGGGCGAGGAAGTCACCCACGACGGGCGCTACACCAACGCCCACCTGTCCAGGACGCCTTACAGCCGCTGGCCGAAATAAGCCGGACAAAAAACAGGCCGTTTCCCGGGAAACGGCCTGTTTCGCATCGCGGCAACCGGCCTTGCCGCGCTCAGATCGCCGCCGCCAGCCGCGCGCCCTGGTCGATGGCGCGCTTGGCGTCCAGTTCCGCCGCCACGTCGGCGCCGCCGATCAGATGCACGGTCTTGCCGGCGTCCCGCAGCGGCTGCAACAGCTCGCGCAGCGGCTCCTGGCCGGCGCAGATCACCACGTTGTCCACCGGCAGCACGCGCCGCTCGCCCTTCACCGTGATGGCGAGGCCGGCGTCGTCGATCTTGTCGTAGCTGACGCCGGACAGCATCTGCACCCGCTTCATCTTCAGGCTTTCGCGGTGAATCCAGCCGGTGGTCTTGCCCAGGCCCTCGCCCACCTTGCTGGTCTTGCGCTGCAACAGGTAGACCTCGCGCGGGCTCTCGTGCGGCTGCGGGCCTTGCGGCGACAGGCCGCCGGCGGCCTCGCCCGACATGTCCACGCCCCACTCGCGCATGAAGGCCTCGGTATTCAGTGAGGTGGACTCGCCCTCGTGGCACAGGTATTCGGCGGTGTCGAAGCCGATGCCGCCCGCGCCGATGATGGCCACGCGCTTGCCCACCGGCTTCTTGTGTTTCAGCACGTCCAGATAGCTCAGCACCTTGTCGTGCTCGATGCCCGGAATGGCCGGCAGCCGCGGCGCGATGCCGGTGGCGAGGATCACTTCGTCGAAAGCGGCCAGATCGGCGGCTTGGACGCGAGTGTTCAGTTTGAGCGCGACGCCGGTGGTTTCGATGCGGCGGCGGAAGTAACGGATGGTTTCGAAAAACTCTTCCTTGCCCGGAATCTGCTTGGCGACATTGAACTGGCCGCCGATCTCGCCGGCGGCGTCGAACAGCGTCACCGCATGGCCGCGCTCGGCGGCGATGGTGGCGAAGGCGAGGCCGGCCGGGCCGGCGCCGACCACGGCCAGCTTCTTCGGCGCGGTGGTTTTTGTGTAGTTCAGTTCGGTTTCGCGGCAGGCGCGCGGGTTGACCAGACAGGAGGTCAGCTTGCCCTGGAAGATGTGGTCGAGACAGGCCTGGTTGCAGCCGATGCAGGTGTTGATTTCGTCGCCGCGACCGGCCGCCGCCTTGTTGACGAACTCCGGATCGGCGAGGAAGGGGCGCGCCATCGACACCATGTCGGCGCAGCCGCTGGCCAGGATGTCTTCCGCCACTTCCGGGGTGTTGATGCGGTTGGTGGTGATCAGCGGAATCTTCACCTGGCCCATCAGCTTCTTGGTCACCCAGGCGAAGCCGCCGCGCGGCACCATGGTGGCGATGGTGGGGACGCGGGCCTCGTGCCAGCCGATGCCGGTGTTGATCAGGGTGGCGCCGGCCTTTTCGATTTCGCGCGCCAGATGCGCCACTTCGTCCCAGCTGCTGCCGTCCTGCACCAGGTCCAGCATCGACAGGCGATAAATGATGATGAAGTCGCTGCCCACCGCCGCGCGCGTCGCCTTGACGGTTTCGATGGCGAAGCGGATGCGGTTTTCGAAGCTGCCGCCCCAATCGTCGCTGCGCTTGTTGGTGGCGCGGGCGATGAACTGGTTGATCAGATAGCCTTCCGACCCCATCACCTCCACGCCGTCGTAGCCGGCCTGCTGCGCCAGCGCGGCGCAACGGGCGAAATCGGCGATGGTCTGGCGGATGTCGGCATCCGACAGTTCCCGCGGCTTGTAGAAGTTGATCGGGGCGATCAAGGGCGAGGCCGACACGCACTTTTCCTGGAAGCTGTAACGGCCGGAGTGCAGGATCTGCAAGGCGATCTTGCCGCCGGCGGCGTGCACGGCGTCGGTGACGATCTTGTGCTTGGGCACCTCGTGCTCGTCGGACAATTGCGCCGCGCCTTCGGCCACGCAGCCCTCGGCATTGGGGCCGACGCCGCCGGTGACGATCAGGCCGACGCCGCCCGCCGCCCGCTCGGCGTAAAACGCCGCCATCTTCTCGAAGCCGCCGGGGGACTCTTCCAGACCAGTGTGCATCGAACCCATCAGCACGCGATTCTTCAAGGTAGTGAAGCCCAGGTCCAGCGGGGCCA
The DNA here is from genome assembly GCA_002213445.1 of Xenophilus sp. AP218F. GTDB lineage: Bacteria > Pseudomonadota > Gammaproteobacteria > Burkholderiales > Chromobacteriaceae > Chromobacterium. The sequence continues at coordinate 439,879 of NJIE01000003.1, forward strand.
GCAGGTGCGGGTAAGCGCTCATGTTTCTTCCTCGTGTCCGTTATGTAGCGGCTCGGGCGGGGCGCGCCCAAGCCTTTGATTCGTCTGGCGATGCAACCCTGCCGGCCAAGATACTTACTGGTAAGTAAGTTGTCAACGCCATCGACTGCGCGACGCGCCGCCTATACTGCTTCCACCTTCCGTTCCAATCGCCAAGGAGAGCAGACAATGTGCCAGAAGACACAGCATGACCCGCAAGGCTGCCTGACGCCGCTGCAACGCCGCGCGCTGGAGCGCCGCGGCTTCCTGCGGCTGGCGGCGCTAGGCGGCGGCGCCTTCCTGTTGGGCAGTTTCGCGCCGCGCGTCGCCTGGGCCGCGGGCGGCACCGAGGCCTTGCTTTTGTCCTGCATGGACTACCGCCTGGTGGATAAATTCGCCGCCTTCATGAACGGCATGGGCCTGCAGGGCAAGTATGACCACATCGTGCTGGCGGGCGCCTCGCTCACCGCCATCACCGACAAGTTTCCGGCCTGGAACGCCACCTTCTGGGAGCATCTGGGCGTGGCGATCGATCTGCACCACATCCACAAGGTGATCCTGCTCGATCACCGCGATTGCGGCGCTTACAAGGTGGCGTTCGAGGAGGACTTCGCCAAGGACCCGACCCGCGAATCGAAAATCCACGCCCAGGCCCTGACCGCGATGAAGTGGCAGATCCAGGCCAAATACCCGCAACTGACGGTGGAGTCGTACTTGATGGGGCTGGACGGCAAGACGGAGACCATAGAGTCCTGAACCGCTGCGGGCCTGCCGCCCACCACGGCGGCCGGCTCCGCTTTCATGCGCTGCCCGGTTCGGCCTGGCCGCGGGCGGCGGCGCGCGCCAGCCAGGCCAGCAGATCGGCCTCCACCTCGGCGCGGTTGCTCTCGTTGAACATTTCGTGGCGGCCGCCGGGGTAAACCGAGACCACGACGTCGGCCAGGCCGGCGTCGCGGTAGCGGATTTCCAGCTGGCCCAGACCCAATCTGCCCAGGCTGACCGGGTCGCGGCTGCCGGCCAGCAGCCATACCGGACAGCGGCGGTTGAGTCCCTGGCCGGCGGCCTCGCCGTTTTCCAGCTCGATGATGCCGCCGAACAGATCGACCCATAAGCCGGGCGCGGGCTCGAAGCCGCACAGCGGGTCGGCCAGATAGGCGTCCACCTCGGACGCGTCGCGGCTCAGCCAGTCCATGCGGGTGCGCGCCGGCAGGAAGCCCAGGTTGAAACTGCCGAAGATCAGCGCGGCCATGAAGCGGCTGGGGCGATCCCGCCCGCCCAAGCGCCCCGCGAGGCGAGCCGCGCCGCGCAGCAGCCGCGCCAGCGGACGCTGGCGATAGCCGGTGGCGGACAAGGCCAGGCCGGACAGTTTGTCTCCGTAACGCAGGAAATAGGCGCGGGCGATGAAGCTGCCCATGCTGTGGCCCAGCAGAACGGTTTTGACGCCGGGGTGCTGGCCGCTGGCGTGGCTGCGCACCGTTTCCACGTCGTCCACCACCTTGCGCCAGCCGTCCTCGGCGGCGAACCAGCCGCGCGTTCGGGCATGCGGGCCATGGCCGCGATGGTCGTGGGCGTAGACGGCGTAGCCCTCGGCGGCGAGGCGCGCGGCCAGCCGGGCGTAGCGGGTGGCGTATTCGCTCATGCCGTGGGCGATCAGCACGACGGCGCGCGGGGGTAGGTCGGGCAGCCAGCGCGCGCCGTGGATGGCGCAGCCGTCGGCGGCGGCAAGTTCGAATCTCTGCATGGCGCTCCGATGGGGAAAGCCGCCGGCGCGGCTTATCCCAGCATGTGCTTGGGATCGAGGTCGTTGTTGACGAGCGAGGTCAGCACGTGGTCGCGCCAGGCCCCGTTCAGGTACAGGTAGTCTTTGGCCTCGCCCTCCACCCGGAAACCCAGCCGCTTGAGCAAGGCGGCGCTGCGCGCGTTGTCAGGCTGGTAATTGGCCTGCACCCGGTGCAGCTTGAGGGTGCGGAAGGCGAAGGGGATCAACGCCTCCAGCGCCTCGCGCATCATGCCTTGCCCCTGGCACTCCTGATCGATGCCGTAGCCTAGATGACAGGCCTGAAACACGCCGCGGACGATATTGCTGAGACTGGCGGTGCCGATGATGCGATCGGATTGGTCCGGCAGCTGCAACAGAAAGCGCGCGCCGACGCCGTCGGTCCACTCCCGCGCGCGCTGGCGCAGCTGCATGGTCCAGTACAGCTCGGTGAAGAACATGTCGCCCGGCGTGGGGTCCCAGGGGGCGAAGTGGGCGCGGTTGCGCAGCTGATAGTCAAGCATGGCCGGAGCCCAGCGCGGTGCGGCGGGCACCAGCTGCAGGCGGGCTGTCGTCAGGATAGGCTGGGGTAGTGCCATTTATGAGTCCGACTTGCGTGGTTATGACATGAGTCTGGATGATATGGGAAGCCGCAGGCGGCCTCAAGCCCGCCGCGCAAGCCCTCGCGCGGCGGCCCCGCATTTCCGGCAGATCGCTAACCGGCCAGACGTTCCAGCGCTTCGCGGTATTTGGCGGCGGTTTTTTCGCGCACCTCCAGCGGCACGGCCGGGGCCGGAGCCTGCTTGTTCCAGCCGGAGGCTTCCAGCCAGTCGCGCACGAACTGCTTGTCGAACGAGGGCGGATTGCTGCCTTCCACATAGCTGTCGGCCGGCCAGAAGCGGCTGGAATCCGGCGTCAGCGCCTCGTCCATCAGCACCAGCGCGCCGTCCTGGTCCAGGCCGAATTCGAACTTGGTGTCGCAGATGATGATGCCGCGGGTGGCGGCGTATTCGGACGCGGTCTTGTAGAGCAGGATGGCGGTGTCGCGCACCTTGGCCGCCAGTTCGGCGCCGATGATCGCCTCGCACTGCGCGAAGCTGATGTTTTCGTCGTGGTCGCCCACCGCCGCCTTGGTGGACGGGGTGAAGATGGGCTCCGGCAGCTTGCTGGACTCCTTCAAGCCGGCGGGCAGCCGGATGCCGCACACCGTGCCGCTCTTCTGGTACTCCTTCCAGCCCGAGCCGGCCAGATAGCCGCGCACCACGGCTTCCACCATCACCGGCTTGAGGCGCTTGGCCACCACGCCGCGGCCGGCCACCAGCGGCAGCTCGTCGGCCGTCACCACGTCCTCCGGCTTGTCGCCGGTCAGGTGATTGGGCACCACGTCCTTGAGCTTGTCGAACCAGAAATTGGAAATGGCGGTGAGAATCTGGCCCTTGCCGGGGATCGGGTCGTCCAGGATCACGTCGAAGGCCGACAGCCGGTCGCTGGCGATCATCAGCATGCGTTTGTCGTCGATTTCGTACAGGTCGCGCACTTTGCCCGAGTAGATTTTTTTCAGGCTGGTCAGTTGGCTGCTCATCGCAATTCCTTCATGCAAGATGTTTCAAAGCTTCGCGCCGCGACAGCGCGGACAAGGGCGTAGCCGCCGCAAAGTCCCGCACCGCCGCCGCGTTGGTATACGCATACTCGCGCAAGGCCCAAGCGATGGCCTTGCGGATGAAAAATTCGACCTCGCCGGCGTTGCCGGCGCGATCAGGAAACAGCCCCCGGCTGGCTGTTTCCGTCCGTCAGGGGCGCCGGCGGAACGCCCCGATGCAACCGGGGCTTCCGCCCTACGCACGCCTAAAGTCGGGCGGAAGCCCCTGGCCAAGCACTGCGGCGCGACGACCGATCTGGGGGCGTTCCGCCGCATCGCAGCCGTTATCCACCAGATAACGATCAATGGCTTTGCGGTAGCGCTTTCAATGCAGCCGGCGTCGGCAGCATGCCCCAGCTCATGAGCGCGCTTTCCACCTGCTGGCCATTGGCCTTCAGCCACTCGCTCATGGCTGGCCCCGCCTGCTTGCCGTAAACCCGATGAGAATAGACGGCGACAACGCCGACGCCATCCACCATGACAAAGCGCGCAAAAGCGGCCTCGAGAAACGCGGGGCTGCCGAGCACCGCGGCGATCAGATGCTCGGCGGGCCGCTCGGCCGTTCTGGGCCTGGAGTCCGTGCGCAAGATTTTCCCTGCCCGCTGGTAGTTTCCCAGCACCTGGTTGGCCGCTTCGGCGAGCTGCTCTCCGTTGCCGACAGAGTCGTACACATTCAGCGTCATCATGTCGTGCCAGGCGTTCAGATCGCTCTGCCCCTGCGGCGTGAATTCGTTTTGGCCGGACTTCGACCACCGGTGCTGGTAGTCCACGCCCAGGAAGGCCAGCGACATCGCGCTTGCCTCCGCTTTGGCCGTTTGGCCAGACGCTGCGGACGCCGTGGAAAACGCGAACGCCAAGCTGACCGCCAAAATCCAACAAGCAAAATGTCTGGCTGCCTTCATCTTTTCTTTCAAGGTGCGTTTGGCGCGGCTTTCGCAGCGATTCCGGACGAGGGCAGATCGTCTTGGAAGCATGCCCCGTCACCCAGTTCCGCGTGACATTCAGGCGATTTCTGCTCAATTTATTGCGCGCGAGATCAGAAGTCGTCGTTTCTTATGCCGCCGGGCGGAACGCAAAAGCTTTTGTCAACAGCCGATCAGTAAAAAAGCGAAGCCTCCCAGCTCCGCTTTTTCCATGCCCTGCCGTTACAGCGTGTCCTTCAGCGCCCTGGCCTGCTCCAGCGCCTCGTCCGCCGTGGCGGCCATCACGTTGAAGTGGCCCATCTTGCGGCCCGGCCGCGCGGCCTTCTTGCCGTACAGGTGCAGCTGGGCGTTGGGCGCTTCCATCAGCACATCCCAGTTGGGTTCGCCTCCATCGTCCTTCCAGACGTCGCCCAGCAGATTGACCATCGCCACCGGGCTGAGCAGATCGGTCTTGCCCGGCAGCAGGCCGCACAAGGCGCGCACTTGCTGCTGGAACTGGTCGGTAAGACAGGCGGCAAGCGTGTAATGGCCGGAGTTGTGCGGCCGCGGGGCGATTTCGTTGACCACCAGCGTGTCGTCGGCCAGCACGAAGAACTCCACCGCCAGCACGCCGACGTAATCCAGCGCCTCGGCCAGCTGCCGGGCCATTTCCTGCGCCCTGGCGGCCAGCGCCGGCGCGACGCGGGCGGGGACGATGGATTCGTCCAGGATGCCGTTCACGTGGATGTTTTCCGCCACCGGAAACACGGCGCTTTGCGCCGGGCTGACGCGGGTGACGATGACCGACAGCTCCAGCTTCAGGTCCAGCATCCTTTCCAGCACGCAGGCCTGGCCGCCCAGATTGGCGTAGGCGGCGCGCGCCTCGTCGGCGGTCTTGACCCGCGCCTGGCCCTTGCCGTCGTAGCCGAGGCGGGCGGTTTTCAGGATGCCGGGCAGATACGGCGCGAGTTCGACCTGGATGTCTTGCACGCTTTCGATCGCCAGATACGGCGCGGTCGGCAGGCCGGCCTTGGCCACCCAGCTCTTCTCGGCGATGCGGTCCTGGGCGATGGCCACGCAGTCGCCGGACGGCGACACCCGCGTGGTCTTGGCCAGCTCGCGCATCGCGTCGGCGTTGACGTTTTCAAATTCGGTGGTGATCGCCGCGCAGCTGGCGGCGAGGTCGGCCAGCGCCGCCGGGTCGTTGTACGGCGCCTGGATGTGGCGGTCGGCGAAGGCGGCGGCGGGCGCGTCGGCGTCCGGGTCCAGCACGGTGACGCGATAGCCCATGGTTTTGGCGGCGACGGCGAACATGCGGCCCAACTGGCCGCCGCCGAGTATGCCCAGCATGGCCGGCGGCAGGATGGCGGCCATCATTCGATCTCCGGCAGCGTCATCGCCAGCACGGTTTCTTCCTGTTTCTTGCGGAAGGCCGTCAGTTTGTCCGCCAGCTCCGGGCGGGTGACGGCCAGCATGGCCACGGCGAACAGCGCCGCGTTGGCCGCGCCGGCCTCGCCGATGGCGAAGGTGGCCACCGGAATGCCCTTGGGCATCTGCACGATGGACAGCAGCGAATCCTCGCCGCGCAGGTAGCGGGACGGCACCGGCACGCCCAGCACCGGCACATGAGTTTTGGCCGCCAGCATGCCCGGCAGGTGGGCGGCGCCGCCGGCGCCGGCGATGATGGCCGCCAGGCCTCTGGACGCGGCGTCTTCGGCGTACCGGAACAACAGGTCGGGGGTGCGGTGGGCGGATACGACGCGGGTTTCACAGGCGACGCCGAAGTCCTTGAGCACGCGCGCGGCGTGCTGCATCACTTCCCAGTCGCTGTTGCTACCCATCACGATGCCAACTTCGATCATGAGGTGCTGCTCGCTGATGAGGGGGAAAAGCGGGATTTTACCCGACTGCGGCGGCTACCCGGAATGGTTTTTTATTTTCAGATCAAGACAGTTAGCGGCATTTCCTTGCCTCACCCCAGCTTGGGATAGGTGAACAACAGCAAGTGGACGGCGTTGAACAGGACGTGGGCCAGCACCGCCAGCCACAGCTGGCGGCGGGCGGCGTAGATCAGGCCGTAGCCCAGCCCGGCCAGCGAAGCGAGGCCCGCCAGCGCCCAGCCGCCGGCCAGGTGCGCCAGGCCGAACAGCAGCGAGGCCGCCATCAGCGCGGCGAAGGGTTCGGTGCGCAATTCCAGCCAGCGCTGCAAGCCGGCGCGGAAGAACGCCTCCTCGGCCAGCGACACCAGAAAGACATTGGCCAGCAGCCAGGGCAGGAACCAGAGCGGCAACTTGGGGGCGAAGGCGATCACGCCGCCGGCCGCGCCCGCCGCCAGCGCGAGCGCCAGCATCAGCCCGCCCACCGCCGCCGCGGGCCAGCCCCAGCGCCGCTCCACCCGCGGGCTGCCGACCAGCCCCGCCAGCAGCAGGAAGCCGGCCAGGCCCTTGTCGTAGTTCCAGTACAGCCGGTACGGCGCGCTGTCCGCGCTGGCATGGCCCTGCCACAGCAACGGGTTGGCGAAGCCCGGCAGCGCGTGCACCGCCAGCGCCAGCAACGTCACGATCCACACCAGATACAGCTCCGGCCGCGGATAGCGGCGCAGCGCCAACGTCAGCCAGACCGCCGCGGCCGCCACCGGGATGCCCAGCGGCTGCAACAGCCCCGCCCAGCCGGCTAACAGCAGGCTGACGGCCAGGCCCAGCCAGCCGACCAGTTCGCGTCCGAGGCTGATCGCCAGCAAGGCCAGCGCCAGGACGGCGTAAGCGGCGAGGAGGTCGGGGGCGGGAAACGGCATGGAGGCTCCTGTGAAGGCGGTCGGACTCAAAACGGGTCTTGCGGCGCGATGGCCGCCGGTTGCGCGTCGGCGAAAATGTCGCGCCAACTGGTGTAGGCGGTGACGTACATCACCGGGAACCACAGCAGCAGGCCAAGGCCCAGCGGCAACAGCGCCAGCAGCAGCAGGGCGCTCAGCGCCACGCTGGCCAGCAGCAGGGCCAGCCAGTTGGCGAGGCCCGCGCGCAGGCTCAGGCGGATGGCGCGCCAGGCGCCGGCGCCGGTCAGCGCCACCAGCGCCGGGGCGAACCAGTAGCTGGTGCTGACCAGAAAGACCAGCACCGCGCCCAGGATCAGCAGCAGGCCGATCGGGCCTTCGATGTCGGCCAGCGATTGCGGCGCGGCCGCGCCGGTGGGCACGTGCACGCCGAGCAGCGGCACCAGGAAGCTCAGCAACAGCAGCGCCAGCAGCAGCAGGCCGAGATAGAGCATGCCGACGTTGATCAGCTGGCGCGGCGCGCGCTTGAAGCCGGCGAACAGGTCGGACAGCTCCAGTTCGCCGCCCTGCTCGCTCTTGTGCGCGGCCAGCACGAAACCGGCGGCGAACACCGGGGCGACGAAAAAGGTGATCGGGCCGCCGACCACCGGGATGTAACTGACGGCGAAATGGATCACCAGGTAGGCCAGCGCCAGCAATATCCAGGTCAGCGGCTGCTGGCGGACGATGTAAAAGGCCTCGATGCACCAGCGCCAGCCGCGCAGCGCCGCCACGCGGCGAGGGGTGGGATCGGCGTTGAATTGCTGCATTGCATTCTCCTAATGGCGGCGCGGCCGCCTGCTTCAAAAACGGTAGGGAACATGTGACCGGCGCGCGCGCCGGCGGTTCAGCGCGCGCCCGCGCCGGCGCTTGTTATGGTTTTCGCGCGGCCGGCGCGGCTTTGATTTTACCCGCTTGGCCCGGCGCGCGCCCGCCGGCCGACACCTGGCCGGCGGCAAAAGCGGCATTTTTCACTTTCTCCCGATTTTTCACGGCTTTATTTGTCCAAAGTCGTCCGACCGCGCCGGCGGCGCGGTTGCCGCATGACGTCAAAATCGGCGATAATTCCGCGGTTTTGCGACGGTAGACCCATGTCGCCCGGCAGCATCGAGCGGATGGAAGAGCCGTCGTTCCGGTTCCCTATAGTCTTGAGGTTTTACCTGAATGGTTACCCGCACCGAGCTTGCCAACGCCATCCGCTTCCTGTCGATGGACGCTGTTGAAAAGGCCAAATCCGGCCACCCCGGCGCCCCGATGGGCATGGCCGATATCGCCGAAGTCCTGTGGCGCGACTATCTGAAGCACAATCCGGCCAACCCGGCCTGGGCCGACCGCGACCGCTTCGTTCTCTCCAACGGCCACGGCTCGATGCTGATCTACAGCCTGCTGCATCTGTCCGGCTACGATCTGTCCATCGACGACCTCAAGAACTTCCGCCAGCTGCACAGCAAGACGCCGGGCCATCCGGAATACGGCTACGCGCCGGGCGTGGAAACCACCACCGGCCCGCTGGGCCAGGGCATCACCAACGCGGTGGGCATGGCGCTGGCGGAAAAGATGCTGGCCGCCCAGTTCAACCGCGACGGCCACGACATCGTCGACCACCACACCTACGTATTCCTGGGCGACGGCTGCCTGATGGAAGGCATCAGCCACGAAGCCTGCTCGCTGGCCGGCACCTGGGGCCTCAACAAGCTGATCGCCTTCTGGGACGACAACGGCATCTCCATCGACGGCCACGTCGAAGGCTGGTTCAGCGACGACACCCCGGGCCGCTTCGAAGCCTACGGCTGGCAAGTGATCCGCAACGTCAACGGCCACGACCCGGTGGAAATCGCCACCGCCATCGATACCGCCAAGAAGAGCGCCGACAAACCGACGCTGATCTGCTGCAAGACCACCATCGGCTTCGGCGCGCCCACCAAGCAGGGCAGCCACGATTGCCACGGCTCGCCGCTGGGCGCGGCCGAAATCGCCGCCTCGCGCGAACAGCTGAACTGGCCGCACGCGCCGTTCGAAATCCCGGCCGAGGTGTACGCCGAGTGGAGCGCCCGCGACAAGGGCGCCGTCGCCGAGATCGAATGGAACCAGCGTTTCGACGCCTACCGCGCCGCCCATCCGGCGCTGGCCGCCGAGTTCGAACGCCGCATGAAGGGCGAACTGCCGGCAGGCTGGGCCGAAGCGCAAGCCGCCGCCCTCGCCAAGATCAACGATGCCGCCCAGACCGTGGCCACCCGCAAGGCCAGCCAGATCGCGCTGGAAGCGCTGTCGCCGGCGGTGCCGGAATTCGTCGGCGGCTCCGCCGACCTGACCGGCTCCAACCTGACCAACTGGTCCGGCTCCAAGTGGATCAATGCCGAAGGCCAAGGCAACTACATCAGCTACGGCGTGCGCGAGTTCGGCATGGCCGCCATCATGAACGGCATGACCCTGCACGGCGGCCTGCGCCCGTACGGCGGCACCTTCCTGATGTTCAGCGAGTACGCCCGCAACGCGCTGCGCATGGCCTCGCTGATGAAGATCAACCCGATCTTCGTGTTCACCCACGACTCGATCGGCCTGGGCGAAGACGGCCCGACGCACCAGCCGGTGGAGCAGACCGCTACCTTGCGCCTGATCCCGAACCACCACACCTGGCGCCCGTGCGACACGGTGGAAGCCGCCGCCGCCTGGATCGACGCCATCGAGCAGAAGCACACCCCGTCGAGCCTGATCCTCAGCCGCCAGAACCTGCCCTTCGTCGCCCGCGACGCCGAGCAGATCGCCGCCATCCGCAAGGGCGGCTACGTGCTCTCCGACGCGGCCGCGCCCAAGGCGGTGCTGATCGCCACCGGTTCGGAAGTGGAACTGGCGCTCAAGGCGCAAGCCGCGCTGGCCGAAGAAGGCGTGGCGGTGCGCGTGGTGTCCATGCCCTGCACCAACCTGTTCGACAAGCAGGACAAGGCCTGGCAGCAAAGCGTGCTGCCCGCCGGCATCCCGCGCGTGGCCATCGAAGCCGGCCACCCGGACTTCTGGCGCAAATACGTGGGCCTGGAAGGCGAAGTGGTCGGCATGGCCACCTTCGGCGAATCGGCCCCCGCGCCGCAGCTGTTCAAGGAATTCGGATTCACCGTCGAGAACGTGGTCGCCAAGACCCGCGCGGTTATCCGCTAAGCAGGAGCAAGACCACCGCGGCGACGCGGTGGTCTTTTTTTGCCGCGTCATGTAGTCGTCGCACTACAAAAGAAGCCAGCCTGGAGAAGAAAGAAGCATGAGCATCCGTCTCGCCATCAACGGTTACGGCCGCATCGGTCGTCAAGTTCTGCGCGCCATCTACGAAAACAATATGCGCCAGGATTTCCAAGTTGTGGCCGTCAACGCCACCGGCGACCTCAACATCAACGCCCACCTGACCAAGTTCGACACCGTGCATGGCCGCTTCCCCGGCGAAGTGGAGCAGGACGACAAGCACTTGATTATCAACGGGGAAAAGATTCCGTTCTTCAGCACCCGCAACCCGGCCGAGCTGCCGTGGCGCGAGCTGGACGTGGATCTGGTGCTGGAATGCACCGGCGCCTTCACCAGCAAGGAGAAGTGCCAGGCGCACCTGGACGCCGGCGCCAAGAAGGTGCTGATCTCCGCGCCCGGCGGCGACGACGTCGACGCCACCATCGTTTACGGCGTCAATCACGACACGCTGACCCCGGAAATGACCGTCGTCTCCAACGCCAGCTGCACCACCAATTGCCTGGCTCCGGTAGCGAAGGCGCTACACGACGCCATCGGCATCAAGAAAGGCCTGATGACCACCATCCACGCCTTCACCAACGACCAGGTGCTGACCGACGTCAAGCACAAGGACCTGCGCCGCGCCCGTTCCGCCACCGACAACATGATTCCCACCAAGACCGGCGCGGCCAAGGCGGTCGGCCTGGTGCTGCCGGAACTGAAGGGCAAGCTCGACGGCTTCGCGGTGCGCGTGCCCACCATCAACGTGTCGCTGGTGGACCTCACCTTCACCGCCAGCCGCGACACCAGCAAGGAAGAAGTCAACGAGATCCTGCAAGGCGCGGCCAAGGGCCGGATGAAGGGCATCCTCGGCTTCAATACCCTGCCCCTGGTGTCCGGCGACTTCAACCACACCGAAGAAGCCTCCACCTTCGACGCCACGCTGACCAAGGTGACCGGCGGCAACATGGTCAAGGTGCTGGCCTGGTACGACAACGAGTGGGGCTTCAGCTGCCAGATGCTGCGCACCGCCCGCGCGATGTTCGAGCCTGCCCGCCAGTAAGCCCGGCGGCGGCGGTCGACGCCACTATTACCCGTCGCCCGCCGCCCGGCTTTGCGGCAATATCGGGAAAGTCCCGGCGCAAGTCCGGCCGCCGCCGCCGCGCGGCGCGGACTCGCCTGCCTGCGGTTTTAGCGCGATAATCATCGCCAGATGCAGCGAGTTTGATACCAGTTAAATACCAGGTCGCGAATTGGCCTAGACTGGCGACTTGCAAGTCTGGCGCTTGCCGTCCCGATGCCGGGAGGCGTCGCCCGCCGCTTGTAACAAGACATGGCTGCTCCGGCGGTGTTCTGCCGCGCCGGGCGGCGCCGAATTCACCCGATAAACTGCGAGTCTGCGATGAAATTCAACAAACTTTCCGAACAGAGTCTTTCCGGCAAACGCGTTCTGATCCGCGTCGACATGAACGTGCCGCTGAAAAACGGCGTCATTGGCGACGACACCCGCATCCGCGCCAGCCTGGCCACCATCGAACACTGCCTGAAGGCCGGCGCCGGCGTGATGCTGATGACCCACCTGGGCCGCCCGACCGAAGGCGAGCCTAAGCCGGAAGACAGCCTCGCGCCGGTGGTGGCCCGCCTGTCCGAACTCCTGGGCAAGCCGGTGCGCCTGGCGGCCGACTTCCGCGCCGGCGTCGAACTCGCCCCGGGCGAAGTGGTGATGCTGGAAAACGTGCGCCTGAACAAGGGCGAGAAGAAGAACAACGAAGAGCTGGGCCGCGCCTACGCCGCGCTGTGCGAAGTGTTCGTGCACGACGCCTTCGGCACCTCGCACCGCGCCGAGGCTTCCACCCACGCCGTGGCCAAGTTCGCCCCGGTGGCCTGCGCCGGCCTGCTCTTGTCCGCCGAGCTGGACGCGCTCTCCAAGGCGCTGCTGGCCCCGGCCCGCCCGCTGGTGGCCATCGTCGCCGGCTCCAAGGTATCCACCAAGCTGACTATCCTGGAAGCGCTGGCCGACAAGGTTGACCAGCTGATCGTGGGCGGCGGCATCGCCAACACCTTCCTCCTGGCCGAAGGCAAGAATATCGGCAAGAGCCTGGCCGAAGCCGACCTGGTGGAAGACGCCCGCCGCGTCATCGCCAAGATCCGCGCCCGCGGCGGCGACGTGCCGCTGCCCACCGACGTGGTGTGCGCCACCGAGTTCGCCGAAACCGCGGCCGCCGTCACCAAGAACGTGGCCGAGGTGACCGCCGACGACATGATCCTGGACATCGGCCCGGACTCCGCCAAGGAGCTGGCCGCCATCATCGCCCAGGCCGGCACCGTGGTGTGGAACGGCCCGGTAGGCGTGTTCGAGTTCGACCAGTTCGGCAACGGCACCAAGACGCTGGCCGAGGCCATCGCCAAGTCCCCGGCGTTCTCGATCGCCGGCGGCGGCGACACCCTGGCGGCGATCGCCAAGTACGGCATCACCGACGACATCAGCTACATCTCCACCGGCGGCGGCGCCTTCCTCGAGTTCCTGGAAGGCAAGGAGCTGCCGGCGGTAGCCATCCTGGCTGAACGCGCCGCGAAGTAATGACTGCGACAGGCCGCCTTCGGGCGGCTTTTTGCTAGCCAGATAGCGCCCGATCGCCTATCATCGGCCCGCCTTGCAAGGAGTTAATGACATGCCGTTAAATACTTGGCTGCTGTTCGTCACCACCGTGTTTTTCGTGTCGGCTACCCCCGGCCCCAACATGTTGCTGGCGATGACTCACGGCATCCATTACGGCGTGCGCCGCACGCTGGCGACCTGTTGCGGGCTGATGAGCGCGCTGGCGCTGATCATGCTGGCCTCCGCGGCCGGCCTCGGCGCGCTGCTGGCGGCGTCGGAGACGCTGTTCTCCGCGGTCAAATACGCCGGCGCGGCTTACCTGATCTATCTGGGGGTCAAGACCTGGCGCGCCGAGCCGCGCCCGGTGGCCGAAACCGCAGACGACGCGCGCGCGCCGCACACGCCGGCCCGCATGTTCCGCTCCGGTTTTCTGGTGGCGATGAGCAATCCGAAAGCCTTCATCTTCTTCGCCGCGCTGTTCCCGCAGTTCATGAACGCGCGCTTGCCGCAGGGCCCGCAACTGGCGCTGCTGGCGCTCACCTTCTTCATCATCGAGGCGGCGTGGCAGTTCGCCTACGCCAGCGGCGGCGCCAGGCTGGCCCGCTGGCTGAACTCCGCCCGCCGCCTCCGCCTGGTCAACCGCGTGTCCGGCGGCGCTTTCATCGGCGCCGGCGCGCTGCTGACCGGCCTGGGCCGGCACTAGCCGGCCACCGTTTCGTCATCAGGCCGCAGGCTCGCCCCGCGGCCTCTGATCCAAAACCACGCTCCGCTTGGGCGGAGCATCGAGGGAGAGATTCATGGCACTTGTTTCTATGCGTCAGTTGCTGGACCACGCGGCGGAATTCGGCTACGGCCTGCCCGCCTTCAACGTCAACAACCTGGAACAGATGCGCGCCATCATGGAAGCCGCCGACAAGGTGAACGCTCCGGTGATCGTGCAGGCCTCGGCCGGCGCGCGCAAATACGCCGGCGCGCCCTTCCTGCGCCACCTGATCCTGGCGGCGGTGGAAGAGTTTCCGCACATCCCGGTGGTGATGCACCAGGACCACGGCGTGAGCCCGGACATCTGCCAGCGCTCCATCCAGCTGGGCTTCTCCTCGGTGATGATGGACGGCTCGCTGAAGACCGACGGCAAGACCCCGGCCGACTATGACTACAACGTCGGCGTCACCCGCACCGTGGTCAACTTCGCCCACGCCTGCGGCGTGTCGGTGGAAGGCGAGATCGGTTGCCTCGGCAGCCTGGAAACCGGCAAGGCCGGCGAGGAAGACGGCGTGGGCGCCGAAGGCGTGCTGGATCACAGCCAGCTGTTGACCGACCCGGAAGAAGCCGCCCGCTTCGTGAAAGACACCGGCGTGGACGCGCTGGCCATCGCCATCGGCACCAGCCACGGCGCCTACAAGTTCACCAAGAAGCCCACCGGCGACGTGCTGCGCATCGACCGCATCAAGGAAATCCACGCCCGCATCCCCAACACCCACCTGGTGATGCACGGCTCCTCCAGCGTGCCGCAGGAATGGCTGGCCATCATCAACGAATTCGGCGGCGAGATTCCGGAAACCTACGGCGTGCCGGTGGAAGAAATCGTGGAAGGCATCAAGCACGGCGTGCGCAAGGTGAACATCGACACCGACCTGCGCCTGGCCTCCACCGGCGCCATCCGCCGCTTCATGGCCCAGCACCCGGCCGAGTTCGACCCGCGCAAATACCTGGCCAAGACCGTGGACGCGATGCGCGACGTGTGCATCGCCCGCTACGAAGCCTTCGGCGCGGCCGGCATGGCCGGCAAGATCAAGCCGATCAACCTGGAGACCATGGCCAATCTGTACCTGAAGGGCGAGCTGGCCCAGATCGTCAGATAAACGCCGGCGACCGCCGCGCCAACGCAACCGCTCGCAAGAGCGGTTTTTCGTTTCCGATTCCGCGCTGTACTACAGTGAAAGCAGGACTGTCACCAGCGTCGCCCCTCCCCATGCGCCCACCGCTCCGCGCCCTGCTGCTATGTTGCCTGCTCGCAACGCTTCCCCTGATCGCCGCCCCGCTGCAGGTGGTGTATCCGGGAGGGGAGGCGGGCGCGGACCCCCGTTTCGCCGAAATCCGCGAACTGTTGACCATCGCGCTGCAGAAAACCGAACCCCGCTACGGCCCTTTCGTCCTGAAGGCCAGCGCCATGGCGATGACCGAATCCCGCGCCCAGGCCGAGCTGGAGCGCGGCGGCGACATCAACGTGATGTGGAGCTCCACCTCCAACTACAAGGAGCACGCGCTGCTGCCCATCCGCATCGACCTCTACAAGGGCCTGCTGGGCTATCGCATCGCCCTGATCGACGGTCGGCGGCAAAAGGAATTCGACCGGATCCGCACGCTGGCGGACTTGAGCCGGTTCAAGATCGGCCAAGGCATAGGCTGGGGAGATATCAGCGTGTACGAGGCCAACGGCCTGACCGTGACCGCCGCCAGCTACAACAATCTGTTCGCCATGGTCAGCCAGGACCGCTTCGACATGTTCCCGCGCGGCGTGGGCGAAGTCTTCCCGGAGTACGAGGCCTGGCACGCCCGCAACCCCAACCTCGCGGTGGAGCGGCATTTGCTGTTTTACTACACATGGCCCTATTACCTGTTCTGCAATCGCCGCGACCACCAGCTGGCGAAGCGGCTGCGCGACGGCCTGCAGCAGATGCGCGAGGATGGCAGCTTCGACGCCATTTTCTGGCGCTACCACCGCGCCGCGATCCAGGAGGCGCAGCTGACGCAGCGCCGGGTGATCCGCCTGTCCAACCCCCTGCTGCCGGTGGATACCCCGCTGCAGGACCTGCCCATGTGGTTCGACCCGCAACGCGACCATCCTCCCGCCGCGCGCTGAGCGGCAGGCCCAAACGCCGCCCCGACGCCGTTCGCCGCCGCGGCGGACGGGATTTCATGGCCGCCGGCGATAACCCTGCCGGCGGCGGGCTTGCATCCCGCGCCGGGATGGCGCAGCCTGTACCGGCTTTTCGTTTTCCCCGGCCTGCCGGCCGCCGCGGCCGGCAGGCGCGAAACTCGACAGGAGCCTTGTTGATGAAACTGTATTTCTCCCCCGGCGCATGCTCTCTGGCGTCCCATATCGCCCTGCACGCCAGCGGTCTGCCGTTCAGCGTCGAAAAAGTGAACCTGCGGGTCCAGCCGCACCAGACCGAAAGCGGCGCGGACTTCTCCGCCATCAATCCCAAGGGTTATGTGCCGGCGCTGCAGCTGGACAACGGCGAGCTGCTGACCGAAGGCGCGGCCATCCTGCAGTACATCGCCGACCAGGCCGCCGGCAAGGCGCTGGCCCCGGCCAACGGCACGCTGGCGCGCTATCGGCTGCAGGAATGGCTGAACTACATCGCCACCGAAGTGCACAAGAACTTCTCGCCGCTGTTCTATCCGGGCAGCGACGAGGCCAAGCAGCAGGCCTGGGACAAGTTGACCGCGCGCTTCGCCCTGCTGGAGAGGACGCTGGCGCAGTCGCCCTACCTGCTGGGCGCGCAGTTCAGCGTGGCCGACGCCTACCTGTTCACCTGCCTGTCCTGGTCGCGCTACGTGCAGCGCTCGCTGGCCGATTTCCCGGCGCTGATCGACTACCAGAAGCGCGTGGCGGCGCTGCCGGCCGCCCAAGCGGCGCTCAAGGCCGAAGGTCTGGCCGACTAAACGCGCCCGCCGCGCGTTCATGCCCATGCCCGGCGCCCGCCGGGCATTTTGTTGTCGTGATCCTGATCATTTAATTCGCATTGCAACCTTGAAGCCGCCGCCACGCTGTTGCACACTCGCCCCTCCAAACATAATTAAAGGGGTGTTCCGTGAAATTGCCGTCTCTGTTTGCCGCCTCGCTCGTCTCCGCTCTGGTCTCCTCCGCCTTCGCCGCGCCGGTGCAGCTGCGCCTGCTGGAAACCTCCGACGTTCACATGAACCTCCTGGGCTACGACTATTACCAGGACAAGGCCACCGCCGAATTCGGCCTGGAGCGCACCGCCGGCCTGATCAAGGCAGCGCGCGCCGAAGCGCCCAACAGCCTGCTGATCGACAACGGCGACCTGCTGCAAGGCAGCCCGATGGGCGACCTGGTGGCCAAGATCAAGCCGCTCAAGGCCGGCGAAACCCACCCGGCCTACAAGGTGCTCAACGCGCTCAAGTACGACGCCGGCAACATCGGCAACCATGAATTCAACTTCGGCCTGCCCTTTCTGGTGCAGTCGCTGAAGGGCGCGGCCTACCCCTACGTCAACGCCAACGTGCTGGACGCCAAGACCGGCAAGCCCTTCTTCACCCCGTACACGCTGCTCAAGCGCGAAGTGAAGGACCAGGACGGCAAGACCCACGCGCTGACCGTGGGCGTGATCGGCTTCGTACCGCCGCAGATCATGCAATGGGACAAGGGCAATCTGGAAGGCAAGCTCACCGTGCGCGACATCCTGGAGACCGCGCGCGAATACGTGCCCAAGATGCGCGCCGCCGGCGCCGACATCGTCATCGCCGTGCCGCACTCCGGCTTTGAAAAAGGCGAGCTGCCGCGCTTCGCCGAAAACTCGGTCTCCGGCCTGGCCGAGGTGCCTGGCATCGACGCCATCCTGTTCGGCCACGCCCACGCCGAATTCCCGTCCAAGGCCTTCGCCGACTACCCCAAGGTGGACCTGAAGGCCGGCACCATCAACGGCGTGCCGGCGGTGATGCCGGGCCGCTGGGGCGACCATCTGGGCGTAATCGACCTGACGCTGGACCAGGTGGGCGGCAAGTGGCAAGTGGTGGGCAAGCAGGCGACGCTGCGCCCGATCTACGACAAGAAAGCCAAGAAGGCGCTGACCGAAGCCGACCCGCAGGTCAAGGCGCTGCTGGCCCACGAGCATGAAAACACGCTGGGCTACGTGCGCGCCGAAGTGGCCGCCACCCGTCGCCCGATCTACAGCTACTTCGCCCAGGTGGCCGACGACCCGTCGGTGGCGCTGGTGGCCGAAGCCCAGCGCTGGTACATGCAGCGCGCAGTGCAGGGCACCGAATACGAGAAGCTGCCCATCCTGTCCGCCGCCGCGCCGTTCAAGGCCGGCGGCCGCCAAGGCTGGAACTACTACACCGACATCCCGGCCGGCAAGCTGGCCATCCGCAATCTGGCCGACCTCTACATCTACCCCAACACCATCAAGGCGGTGAAGATCACCGGCCATGACGTGAAGGAGTGGCTGGAAATGTCGGCCGGCCAGTTCAAGCGCATCGATCCCAAGGGCGACAAGGCGCAAGACCTGATCAACCCCGAGTTCCGCTCCTACAACTTCGACAGCCTGTACGGCGTGCGCTACCAGATCGACGTCACCCGCCCGGCGCGCTACGACATCGACGGCAAGCTGGTGGCGGCGGATAGCCAGCGCATCGTCAACCTGACGTACAACGGCAAGCCGATCGATCCCAAGCAGGCCTTCATCGTGGTGACCAACAATTACCGCGCCACCGGCGGCGGCAACTTCCCCGGCATCACCGCCGACAAGATCGTGGTGGACGCGCCGGATGAAAACCGCGCCGCGCTGGCCAGCTATCTGGCCAGCAAGAAGGTGATCGATCTGGGCCAGAGCCGGAACTGGCGCATCCTGCCGGTGGTCGGCGTCGGCCTGCGCTTCAACACCGGCGCCGGCGCGCTGCGCTACCTGCCCCAGCAGAAGCAGTTCAAGCTGGTGAAGGACAACGGCGACGGCTCGGCCACGCTGGAACTGGTAAAGTAAGCGCGATCGCGCCATGCCAGCGCCCGCCGGCCAGGCGGGCTTGGAAAAACCCGGCATCGCCGGGTTTTTCCGCCTCCGCGCCGCGGCGCTTTCTCCTGCTCCCTCGCGCCCGGCGCGGGGCATCCACCCGGAACCTTGCGATGAATGACGACACCTTGCTGGACACCAGCCGGCTGACCGCCGCGCTGCAACGCTTCGCCGACGAACGCGACTGGAACCGCCACCACACGCCGCGCAACCTGATGCTGGCGCTGGTGGGCGAAGTGGGCGAGCTGGCCGAGATTTTCCAGTGGCTGCCCGACGATCAGGCGGCGACGCTGCGGGACGACCCGGCGCGCTTCACCCATCTGCAGGAAGAAATCGCCGACGTGCTGCTGTACCTCGCCCGGCTGGCCATGGTCACCGGCGTGGACCTGGACGCCGCCGTGCGCGACAAGCTGGTCAAGAACGCCATCAAGTATCCGGCCCCGGACGACGCCGCGTCCTGAACAGACGGCAAAAAGCCGCCCGCAGGCGGCTTGCCGGCGACGTCGCGCCTCAGCGCCGCGACAACTCGTCCAGCGCGGCCGGCCGCTGGCGCGGCGGGCTGGACAGGGATTGCAGGAAGGCGAACACCGCCTCTTTCTCATCCTGGCTCAGGCCCAGCGGCTTGAGCAGAGCCGAGGGCTTGGGCAAGGTGTATTTTTCCAGCCCCATCGCCGCCACCTGGTTGCCGCCGTTGTTGTAGAACTCCAGCACGCCGCCGTCTTCGGTATCCAGCGGCATGTCGCCGCCGTGCATGTAGCCGCCGGTGTAGAGCAGGTCGCGCAGCATCGGGGTGCGGAACGCGCCCATGTCCTCGCGCCGGCCGGTGATCGCCCCGCGGCCGCGGTCCTCGCGGTCCCTGCCGATGAAGTCCAGCCCCAGATTGTGGAAGCGCTGATCGGACAGCAAGGGGCCGTTGTGGCAATTGATGCAGCGCGCCTTGGTGCGGAACAGCTGCAATCCCCACAAGGCCTGGTCGCTCAGCGCCTGGGCGTCGCCCTTCAGGAAGCGGTCGAAAGCGCTGTCGCGGCTGACGATGGCGCGCTCGAAGGTGGCCAGGGCCTTGGCCAGCCGCTCGCTGTCCACCCGCGCGTCGCCGAAGGCGGCGGCGAACAGCGGCGCGTACTCGCCGGCGGCGGCGATCTTGGCCACCGCCATTGCCAGCGGCTGGTGCATTTCCAGCGGATTGGCGATCGGCCCCAAGGCCTGCTGCTCCAGGCTGGCGGCGCGGCCGTCCCAGAACAGTTCGCGCAGATAGCCGCTATTGAGGATGGAGGGCGCGTTGCGGCCGCCCAGCTGGCCGACGTGGCCGGACGACACTTCGCGCGGATCGGCCCAGCCCTTGTCCGGCGCGTGGCAGCTGGCGCAGGCGATGCGGTTGTTGCGCGACAGGCGCGGGTCGTAAAACAGCTTTTCGCCCAGCGCCGCCTTGGCCGCGGAATAAGGGTTGTCGGCCGGGAACGGCATCGGCGGCAGCAAGCCCAGGTCCTGGAAGCCGGCCCGCGCCTCGGCGTCGAGCTGCGGCGCCGGCCAGTCCGGCTGCGTCGCCGCGCCGGGTCGGTAACGCAGATAGCTTGCCCGCCACTGCGCCAGCGTGGCGGCGCTCGGCGGCTGGCTATCCAGCTCCGGCTGGGGCGGGCGCGCCGGACGGCGGCTCAAGGCCAGCAGGGCGGCGGCGCCGCCGGCGCCCAGGCGGCCGTCGGCGCTCAGCACCCGCGGCTTGCCGGCCGCGTCGCGCACCCACAGCGCGTTGACCGCGGCGGCGTGAGGGAAGGCGGCGCGGAAGGCGTCGGCCTGGCCCAGCCGCATCTGCAGCCAGCGGCTGCCGTCGGCCACGCTCGGCAAAGCCCAGTTGTCCTGCCCGCACTGGCGGCGTCGGCTGGCGTCGGCCAGCCAGCCGGCCAGCTCCTCGCCGCGCGCCTCGCGCGGCCGCGCCTGCCACAGAATCACTTCCAGCATGGCGGCGGGATGCTCGCTGTCGTCGACGCAGGCCGCGTCGGCCGCGCTGCCGGCCAGCTCGCCGGCCTCGCTGACCGGAATGTAGGGCGGCAGCGGCCGTTCCTGATCTTCCGGGTTGGGATCGTCGGCCAGCGTGGCGCCGCGCACCAGCCGGATCTTGGCCGGCACCGCCAGGCTCAGGCTGACGTGCGGCAACGTGCGGTGAGTGTCGTCGAAGGCCACCGCCAGCGCGCCGCGGCCCTGGCGGCTGGTCGCCGTCCAGTAAAAGGCCTGCTCGGCGTCGGGGAAGGCGCGGCGGTCGATCGCCGGCAGGCCGCGCTGGGCGTCGCGCTGGCTCCAGTCCAGCAGCGTTTTCAGCTCGCGCTCGGTCGGCAGCCGCCAGTCGTCGTGGCCGCACAGCTTGTGCTCATTGACGGCGTCCACGTACGTCACCGCCAGGCAGTCTTCCTGGCCCGGCTCGCATTGCGCCGGCCGTTCGGTTTCGCGGCTGGCGCTGGCGTAATAGCTGTGCAGGCGGCTGCGCAGCCCGGATTCGGCCTTGATTTCCCAGGTCAGCCCGGTTTGGGCGTCGTCGACGCAAGCGGAGGCGGAGGCTTCGTCGCCGCGCGGCTGGAAGCGGACCGCCGGCGGCTGTTGCGCCAGCGCGGCCAGGCTCAGCCGCAGGTGAGCCTCGGCGTATTCCGCGCTCACCACGCTGCGGCCGATCTGCAGCTTGTCCAGCAGGGCTTGCAGCTCGCCCGCCTGTTCCAGCTTCTGCGGCTGGACGAAGCGCGCCGCGTCGGCGGCGGCGATCTGGATGCCGTTGGCCGGATCGTCGTCGCTGTCCAGCGTCAGCAGCAGCTGGGCGATGCGCAGCGCCCGCGGATCGGCGGCGCCGGGCGCGCCGGTCAGGCTCAAGGGAGTCAGGGTGCGGCCGGCCAGGGCGCTGCCCAGCTCCAGCTTGCCGATGCGGAAGGCGACGGTTTCGCCCGCTCGGTAGCGGAATTCGCCGTTGGCGGTGGTTCTGCCGGCCAGGGTGGGGGTTTCGTAATCCAGCCCGGCGACGGCGCTGTCGATGAAGACGCCGGTCAGGGGGGCGGGCGTCGGGGCGGCGCTATCGCCAAGCGAGCAGCCGGTCAGCCATAGGCATCCGGCCAGCGTCAGCGCGAGGGTAGACTTTTGCATTGTAATGAGAATTATTCGCAAAACTGGCCATTATGCCCAAGAACCCCGCGCAGGGCAAAGCCGCCGCCCCGGGCGTATACTTCGCCCTTGCCAATGGAAAACCGCATGACCGATATCAACCCATCTCTCTCGCGCCTGCAAGGCTTGCTGGATCAGGCGCAACGCATCGCGGTGCTGACCGGCGCCGGCATGAGCACCGAGTCCGGCATCCCCGACTTCCGCTCCGCCAACGGCCTGTGGAGCCGCGACATGAGCCTGGCCGAGGCGGTATCGATAGACTATTTCCGGCGCGACCCGGCCGCCTTCTGGCTGGCCTTCCGCGACATCTTCCACCTCAAGCTGGTGGGCGGCTATCAACCCAACGACGGCCATCGCTTCCTAGCGGCGCTGGAGGCCGCCGGCAAGGAGGTGACGGTGCTGACCCAGAACATAGACGGCCTGCACGGCCGCGCCGGCAGCCGGCGGGTGCTGGAAATGCACGGCACCTTGCTCACCGCCAGCTGCCCGGGCTGCGGCGAAGTCCACCCGCTGGATTACGTCGAACGCCTGGCGCTGCCGGAATGCCGCTACTGCCACGGCGTCCTCAAGCCGGACGTGGTGCTGTACGGCGAGGCGGTGCCGCTGATCGAGCCGGCTTTCGACGCCGCGCTGGCCGCCGACCTGCTGCTGGTGATGGGCTCGTCGCTGGAAGTGTCGCCGGTCAACCTGATCCCGGCGGAGGCCGCGCGCGCCGGCATCCCCTGCGCGCTGGTCAACTACACGCCCACCCGCTTCGACGCGCTGTTCGACGTCTGCCTGCGCGCCGGCATCGGCGAAACCTGCCGCCAGCTGCGCGCCTGAGCCGCGGCCGGCAAAAAAAACGCCGGCCCAGAGCCGGCGCAAGCTGTGGAAACCGGCGGCTCACGCCACCTGGCGTTTGCCTTGCCCTGCCGGCAAGGCGGCCAGCAAGGCCTGTTGCCGCTCGCGGACCTGGCGATAATTGCGCTCCTTGACGTAGCCGAAGCCGCGCACGCCTTCCCAGGTTTTGACCAGTTCGGCCGCCTGCGGCAACGTCTCCAGCGTCAGCCGGCCAAGCAGGTCTTGCAGCTGCCGCTCGAATTCAACGATCAGTTGCCGCTCCAGCTTGCGGTCGGCCTGCCAGGCGAACGGGTCCAGCGCGGTGCCGCGCAGGAAGCGCAGCCTGGAGAGCAGCTTCATCGCCGGCATCAGCCACGGCCCGAACGGAATCTTCACCGCCTTGCCGCCGGTGAGCCAGGCCACGCCGATATGGAAGCGCAGGTGGTAATCGCCCTCGAACTGGCCGGCCAGCTCGCGCTGGAACTCGCCGTCGCTGTACAGCCGGGCCACCTCGTACTCGTCCTTGTAGGCCAGCAGGTGGTAGTAGTTGCGCGCCACCGCCAGCGTCAGCGCGTTGCTGGCCGGGTTGAGCGCTTCCTCGGCCTGCTTCACGCGCTGCACCAGCGCCTTGTAGCGTTCGGCCAGCGCCGCGTTCTGATAGGCGACGAGCAGGCTGGCGCGATGATGGACGACGGCGTCCGGCGTGTCGCGCGGCACGAACTGCACCACGGCGCTGGGGCTGACCAGCGCCTCCACCCGCGCCGGGTCGTGCGCCGCCTGGCGGCCCCAGCCGAAGGCGTCCTGGTTGAACTTCACCGCCGCGCCGTTCAGACGCACCGCCTCCATGATCGCCTCCAGCGATACCGGGATCAGCCCCTTCTGCCAGGCGTAGCCGAGCATGAACATGTTGGCGGCGATGGCGTCGCCCATCAGCGCGGTGGCGAGGCGGGTGGCGTTGACCTCGCTGAAACGGCCGGGACCCACCGATTCGACAATCGCGTCCTTCATCGACTTGGCCGGGAAGCGCAGGTCCGGGTTTTTCAGGAAGCCGCTGGTGGGGGATTCGTAGCTGTTGACGATGGCGTGGCTGAAGCCCTCGCGCATCTTGGCCAGCGCCTCTTCGGCGGCGGTCACCACCAGGTCGCAGCCCAGCACCAGATTGGCGTCGCCGGCGGCGATGCGCACCGCGTGCAGCTTGTCCTGCGAGTCGGCGATGCGCACGTGCGACCACACCGAGCCGCCCTTTTGCGCCAGGCCGGCCATGTCCAGCACCGTCACGCCCTTGTTGTCCAGATACGCCGCCATGCCCAGCACCTGGCCGATGGTGACCACGCCGGTGCCGCCGACGCCGGTGACCATGATGCTGAACGGCTCGCCCACCGCGGGGATGCGCGGCAAGGGCAGCGCCGGCTGGCTGGCGAGGTCGGCCTTGCTGCCGGCCGACTTCTTCAGCTTGCCGCCCTCGACGGTGACGAAGCTGGGGCAGAAGCCTTCGACACAGGAATAATCCTTGTTGCAGCTGGACTGGTCGATCTTGCGCTTGCGGCCCAGCGGGGTTTCCACCGGCAGCACCGACAGGCAGCCGGACTTCTGGCTGCAGTCGCCGCAGCCCTCGCAGATGCGCTCGTTGATGAAGGCGCGGCGGGCCGGGTCGGGAAATTCGCCGCGCTTGCGGCGGCGGCGTTTTTCCGCCGCGCAGGTCTGGTCGTGGATCAGGACGGTGACGCCTTCGGTGTCGCGCAGCTCGCGCTGCACGCGGTCCAGCTCGCGGCGGTGGAACACGTCGATGCCGGCGGCCAGCCCCTGGGCGTTCTGGTACTTGTCCGGGTCGTCGCTGGTGATCACGATGCGCTTGACGCCCTCGGCCGCCAGCTGGCGCGTCATCATCGGCACGTCCAGATAGCCGTCCACGTGCTGGCCGCCGGTCATCGCCACCGCGTCGTTGTACAGGATCTTGTAGGTGATGTTCACCTTTCCGGCCACCGCGGCGCGGATGGCCAGGATGCCGGAGTGGAAGTAGGTGCCGTCGCCTAGGTTGGTGAAAATATGCTTGGTGGCGGTGAACGGCGCCTGGCCCAGCCAGGTGATGCCCTCGCCGCCCATCTGGGTGAAGGTCTTGGTGTTTTCCGGGCTGATCCAGTGCGCCATGTAGTGGCAGCCGATGCCGGCCACCGCGCGGCTGCCTTCCGGCAGCTTGGTGGAGGTGTTGTGCGGACAGCCGGAGCAGTAATGCGGCACGCGGGCGATGGATTCGCGCGGCTTGACCAGCTGCGCCTCTTTTTCGTCGTAGAACTTGAGCCGGTCGTGGATCACCGGACTGTCGAAGATCAGCGCCAGCCGGCTGGCGATGGCGCGGGCGATCATCGCCGGGGTCAGCTCGCCGGCGGCCGGCAGCAGCCAGTCGCCGTGCGGCAGCGCCCATTCGCCTTTTTCGGCGAACTTGCCCACCACCCGCGGGCGCACGTCGTCGCGCCAGTTGTACAGCTGTTCCTTCAGCTGGTATTCGATGATCTGGCGCTTTTCCTCTATCACCAGAATCTCGTCCAGGCCTTGGGCGAAGTCGCGCACGCCTTCCGGCTCCAGCGGCCAGACCATGCCCACCTTGAAAATGCGCAGTCCGATGTCGGCGGCCAGTTTTTCGTCGATGCCCAGGTCGTCCAGCGCCTGCATCACGTCCAGATAGCTCTTGCCGCAGGTGATGATGCCCAGGCGCGGCTTGGCCGAATCCAGCATCACGCGGTTGAGCTTGTTTTCGCGGGCATAGGCCAGCGCCGCGTACAGGCGGTGGTGCAGCACGCGCTTTTCCTGCGCCAGCGGCGTGTCCGGCCAGCGGATGTTGAGGCCGCCGTCCGGAATCGGGAAGTTGTCGGGAATCTTGAACTGCAGCCGCTCCGGCGAGATGTCCACGATCGCCGAGCTTTCGATGGTGTCGGTGATGGCCTTGATCGACACCCAGCAGCCGGAATAGCGGCTCATCGCCCAGCCATGCAGGCCGAAGTCCAGCACTTCCTGCACCCCGGACGGGCTCAAGACCGGAATCATGCTGGCGGCCAGAATGTGGTCAGACTGGTGCGGAAAGGTGGACGACTTGGCGGCGTGATCGTCGCCGCAGACCAAGAGCACGCCGCCGTGGGCGCTGGTGCCGGCCACGTTGCCGTGCTTGATCACGTCTCCGGAGCGATCGACGCCCGGCCCCTTGCCGTACCACATGGCGTAGACGCCGTCGTACTTGGCGCCCTCGAACATGTTCACCTGCTGGGTGCCCCACACCGCGGTGGCGGCCAGGTCTTCGTTGAGGCCGGGATGGAACACCACGTTGTGGGCGTCCAGATGCTTCTTGGCCTTGAGCATGGTCTGATCGACGTTGCCCAGCGGCGAGCCGCGATAGCCGGTGACGTAGCCGGCGGTGTTGAGGCCGGCGGCGCGGTCCAGCTGCTGTTGCAGCATCGGCAGGCGCACCAGCGCCTGGATGCCTGTCATCAGCACCTGGCCGGTGGGGGCCGTGTACTTTTCTTCCAGATCTGCGTGACGGATCGACATGGTTTCTCCTCCGGTCTTCTCGCTTGCTTGTATGGCGCGAGGGGCGGGCGGCCGCCTTGTGAGCGGCGCCGGCCGGTCGGCGTGATTTTTATCAGCCTTATATTGGGTTTAGAGCTTTGGCCCTAGTGCTGCAAGACTATAGGTTACGTTTACGTCAACGTCAAAGGCATTGACGAAACGCGCCCGAGACTGCGGTTTATGTGCCAGCGCAGCATCGACGCGCGACGGTTAAGCTAATCAGAACAGTCTGTTAGCCAAGCGCCGGTTTTTCCGCTGGCGCAATCGGAGTAAGCTGTGGCATTGCCCCACCCTTGTCATCCGAGTTTCCTCATGTCCTCTCCGACTTCCGCCCCCGGCCACGGCCGCGGCGTGCTGTTCACCGTCGCCGCCTTCATCTGCTGGGGCCTGTTTCCGCTGTACTGGAAACCGCTGCACGACGTGCCCGCCTTGCAAATTCTGTGCCACCGCATCGTCTGGTCGGCGCTGTTCGTGGCCCTGATCCTGCTGGCCCGCCGCCAGTGGGCCTGGCTCGGGACGGCGCTGCGCGAGCCGCGCAAGCTGGCCATCTTCGGCCTGTCCTCGGCGCTGCTGTCGCTCAACTGGCTGATCTACATCTGGGCGGTCAACGCCGGCCACGTGGTGGAAGCCAGCCTGGGCTACTTCATCAACCCGCTGGTCAACGTGCTGCTGGGCCGCCTGTTCCTGTCCGAGCGGCTGAGCCGGCCGCAAAGCCTGGCGGTGGCGCTGGCCGGCGCCGGCGTCGCCTGGCTCACCCTCAGCGCCGGGGCGCTGCCGTGGATCGCGCTGTCGCTGGCGGCCACCTTCGGCGCTTACGGCCTGCTGCGCAAGAAAGCGCCGCTGGCTTCGCTGGAGGGGCTGGCGCTGGAAACCTTCCTGATGGCGCCGCTGGCGCTGGCCGCGCTGCTGTGGTTCGAATGGCAGGGGCAGGGCGCCTTCGGCCGCGTCGCCGCCAGCCAGAACATCCTGCTGATCGGCGCGGGCGTGGTCACCGCCGTGCCGCTGCTGATGTTCGCCGCCGGCGCGCGCCGGCTGAAGCTGGCCACCGTCGGCCTGATCCAGTACATCGGCCCCACCTTGCAGCTGGCCATCGGCGTGCTGCTCTACAACGAGGCCTTCGGCAGCGATCGCGCCATCGGCTTCGCCCTGATCTGGTGCGCGCTGATCCTGTATTCGGCGGTGGGCTTGCGCCAGCTGTGGCAGGAACGCCGCGCGCTGGCGGCCTGAAGCCGGCGCGCCAAAGACAACGCCCCGCTTGCCAGGCAAGCGGGGCGTTTTCGCATGCGTCCGGGGACGCTCAACCGATGCGGGTCAGCTTCAAGAGCAGCTGCAGCCTGTCCTCCACCTCGAACTTCTGGAAGATGGCGGTCAGATGCGCCTTGACGGTGCGTTCGGCGATGTCCAGCTCGCGGGCGATTTCCTTGTTGGACAGCCCCTTCTTCAAGCTGTCTATCACCTCGGCCTCGCGCGCCGACACCCTCCGCCGCCAGCCGGCCTGCGCCGCCGGCGGCACCAGGCCGCCGAAGCTGCGGCACATGCGCAGCAGCAGGCTGCGCCCCAGCCACGCGCCGCCGGCGGCGACGGCTGCGTCCACCTGCCGCAGCGTCTCGCCGGTGGAGTAGGCGTGGGCGTAACCGACCGCGCCGCGCTGCAGCCAGGCCATGCCTTCGGCGTCGTCCGGCACCGAACTCAGGGCCACCACTCGCCAGCGCTGGCACAGGGCCGGCCAGTCGGCGGCGTGCTCGTCGTCGCTCAGGCTGGCCAGGTCCAGCCACAACGCGCCTTCGCCGGTAGCAGGCAGGTCGGACAGGCTGGTGAGCCAGCCGGCGTCCGCGCCCAGCGCGCCGCGCCAGTAGTCGGCCAGCGCCTTGCTGCGGGTCAACAACAGCGGTGCGCTCATCTCAACGCTCCCTCAACGCTTCGGCCTTGGCGCGCAGCACCGGCTTGAGCAGGTAGGACAGCACGCTCTTCTTGCCGGTCATGATGTCCACCTGCGCCACCATGCCGGGGAAGATCGGCAGCTTGTCCTTGCCCAGCACCGAACCCTGGGTCTTGATCTTGACGATGTAGAAGGCGTTGCCCTTCTCGTCGGTGATGGTGTCGGCGCCGATCTCGGCCACGCTGCCTTCCATGCCGCCGTAGATGGTGTAGTCGTAGGCGGTGAAGCGCACCACGGCGCGCTGGCCGGGGTGGAGGAAGGCGATGTCGCGCGGGTTGATCCGGGTTTCCAGCAGCAGCGAGTCGTCGCGCGGCACGATCTCGATGATGTCCTTGCCCGGCTGCACCACGCCGCCGATGGTGTTGATGAACAGGCGCTTGATTTCGCCCTTCACCGGCGAGCGGATCTCGGACAGCTTGACCTTGTCGGCCAGCGCCACGCTGCCTTCGGACAGGCTGTTGACCTTGGCCATGGTTTCCGACAGCTCGGCGCTGGCCACGTTGCGCATCGCCAGCTCCACTTCCTCGATCTTGCGCTGCGCTTCGTTGATCGCCGCCTGGATCTTGGGAATCTGCGCGCCGGCCTGATCGCGCTCACCGCGGAAGCGGGCCACGTCGCGCTCCAGGCGCAGCAGATCCACGTCGGACACCGCGCCGGACTCCTTCAGCGGCCGGGTCACCTTCAGCTCCTGCATGGTCAGGTCATAGCTGGTGGCGGCCTGATCGCGGCGGGCGCGCACCTCGTGCAGCTCCTGATTGCGCTGCGTCAGCTGCTGGCGCGCCATCGACACGTTGGCGTTCAGCTCCATCTGCTTGGAGTTGTAGAGGTCGGTCTCCTGGCGGGCGATGTCCGGCGCCAGCTGCAGCACTTCCTGCGGCATCTCCAGCGGCTTGCCGCCGGACAAGGCCTTGAGCCGCGCGGCCTTGGCCTGCAGCGCCAGATACTGCGCCTGGTTTTCCTTGAGCGAGGAGACGAAACGGGTGTTGTCCACCTTGAGCAGCAACTGGCCCTTCTCCACGATCTGGCCTTCCCGCACCAGAATCTTGGACACCACGCCGCCGTCCAGGCTTTGCAGGTGCTGGTTCTGGCGCGAGGGAATCACCTTGCCCTCGCCGCGCGACACCTCGTCCACCTTGGCGAAGGCGGCCCACAGGAAGGCCACCACGAACACGCCCAGCATGGTCCAGACGAAGAGGCGCGGCCGGCCGGGGTTCTGCTCCAGGATCGCCCAGTCGGCGTCGGCGGCGAAGTCCTTGCGCTCGGCCAGATCGCGCGCCGCGCCCCATTCCATCAGCCACTCCCAGTAAGGAGCGGTGCGCGCCTGGCCGCGGCGGACCCAGCCGGCGATTTTCTGTTGCCATTGTTGTCGCTTCATCACGATGCCTTCCCTACCTTGCCTTGTTGCAGCGCCCGGATCACCTTGTCCTTGGGACCGTCGGCGACGATGGCGCCCTGATCGATGACGATCAGCCGGTCGGCCAGCTCCAGCAAGGCGTTGTGGTGGGTGACCAGCAGCATGGTCTTGCCCTTGGCTGCCTCGGCCAGTGTGGCGTGGATCTGGCTTTCGGTGCTGTGGTCCATATTGCTGGTCGGCTCGTCCAGAAGCAGGATGGGCGGCGCGTTGAGCAGGGCGCGGGCGATAGCCACCGCCTTGCGCTGGCCGCCGGACAGCGACTCGCCGCGCTCGCTGATCAGCATGTCGAAGCCCTGCGGGTGGCTGTTGATGAAGTCGGTGAGGCCGGCCTGGCCGGCGGCGGCGGCGACGCTGGCGTCGAAGGCGTGCGGCGAGCCCATGGCGATGTTCTGGCGCATGGTGCCGTAGAACAGCACCGCGTCCTGCGGCACGTAGCCGATCTGGCGGCGCAGCTCGGCCGGGTCGATCTGGTTGATGTCGACGCCGTCGATGCGGATCGAACCGGCGGTGGGCTGATACAGGCCCAGGATCATCTTCTGGATGGTGGTCTTGCCGGAGCCGACGCGGCCGATGATGGCCACCCGCTCGCCGGCCTTGATCGAGAACGATACGTCGCGCAGCGAAACCAGCGGGTTGCCCGGATAGTTGAACGACACGTTGCGGAACTCGATATCGCCCTTGAAATGGGTGCGGTGGAAGAACTTGGCGTCCTTCTCGCGCTCCACCGGCATCTTCATGAAACCGTCCAGCGAGGCCAGCGAAGTCTTGGCGTTGTGGAACTGGGTCATCAGGTTGACTACCTGTCCCAGCGGCGCCATCGCGCGGCCGGACAGCATCACCGCGGCGATCACGCCGCCCATCGACACGTCGCCGGCCATGATTTCGTAAACGCCCAGCACCAGCATGGAGATGGACAGCAGCTGCTGGATGAAGCCGGAGAAATTCATCACCGACGCCGCCAGCACCTTGAGCCGCGAACCCACCTGGGCCAGGAACTGGGTGGCCTGCTCCCACTTGCCCTGCAGCTCGCCTTCCGCCGCCAGCACCTTGACGGTTTCCAGCCCGGCCAGGCTTTCCACCAGATAGGCGTTGCGCTGCGAAGCCGCGCGCAGCGTGGTTTCGGACAGCTCCTGCATCTTCTCCTGCACCAGCAGGGCGAAGACCAGCATGATGACGATGGCCAGCACCATGGGCAGCGCCATCAGCGGCGAAATCCAGACGATGGCGATCAGGAAGATCAGCACGAAGGGCACGTCGATCAGCGCGGTGATCGAGGCCGAGGCGATGAAGTCGCGGATGGTTTCAAAGGCGCGCAGATTGGCGGCGAAAGCGCCCACCGACGCCGGCCGCGCCTCCATGCGGATGCCCAGCACCCGCTCCATGATCAGCGCCGACAGCGTCACGTCGACGCGCTTGCTGGCCAGGTCGATCAGGTAGCTGCGGCTGAGCTTGAGCAGGAAATCGAAAACCAGCACCAGCGCCGCGCCGATGGCCAGCACCCACAGCGTGTCGGTGGCCATGTTCGGCACCACCCGGTCGTACACCGCCATCGACACGATGGGCGTCACCAGCGCGAACACATTGATCAGGAAGGCCGCCATCAGCGCGTCGCGATACAGCGCCTTGCTGCCGTAGACGGTCTGCCAGAACCAGTGGCGCGAGCGGATCTCGGCCAGCTCCGGCGCGCGCTTCTCGTACTGGAAGCGCGGTTTGACGAAGATGGCGATGCCGGCGTAGCGCGCGGCCAGCTCGGCCAGCGGCATCTCCACCACGGCGTCCGGCAGCTCGGAATAACTGACGCTCGCCACCCCGTCCCGGATGTCGCGCAGGATGCAGGCGTCATCGCCGTTCAGCAGCAGCACCGCCGGCAAAAGCTCGGCGCGCAGTTTGTCCACCGGCAGCCGCACCACGCGGGTGGACAGGCCGATGCGCCGCGCCGAGCGGGCGAACATGGAAGGGGAGAGGCGGTTGTTGACCAGCGGGATGCCGGCTACCAGCGATTCGCGGGTGGCGTTGAAGCCAAAGCCCCGCGCCAAAGAAAACAGGCAATCCAGCAAGGGGTCCAGATGCGTAGCCTGATGGCTGAAGGTCTGGCTGCTTGCGGGATCCGACGTCACGGACACCATACTTCAATCTTTCATCTTGTTGCGATGCGGGTACTGCGCGAAGGGTCTTGCTTGGGAAGCCGCCCCGCAGGCTTGCGGCGGGGCGGCGGAACATCAGGACTTGCCGGCCGGCGCGGCGGGCTTGACGCCGCGCGGCTTGGCCGTCGGCGAGACGGCGGGAGGCGCGTCGCCGGCCGTGGCGGCGATGTAGGGTTTCACCACGATGGCGGAGCGATCCAGCGGCGCCGGGGCGGCGTAGACGGTGGCGCAGGCGCCCGGCTCGTCCTCGCCGGCCTGGCCGCCGACATCCAGCTGCTCGATGGGCTTGAGCTGCAGGCTGGGCAGCAGCAGGCCGGCGCTGGCCAGCACCCGCGCCTGCGCCAGCTGGGCGTCGAACTCGGCGTTGGCCAGCGCGCGCTTGGCGTCGAACAGCTCGTTTTCGCTGTCCAGCACGTCCAGCAGCGAACGCTGGCCGATGTCGAACTGCTTCAGATAGGCGTCGCGCGCCTTCTCGGTGGACAGCGCGTGCTGGCGCAGATACTTCATCTGCTCGCGCAGCTTGTGCACGTCGTTGTTGGCGATGCGCACCGTCTGCTGCAGATCGCGGCAAGCCTTGTCGCGCAGGTCCAGCGCGGCGTTGCGGCGCTCGGCGGCGACGCCGAGGCGGGCCTTGTCCGCGCCGCCGCGGAACAGGTTGATGTTGAACACCAGTTCTATCATCTGCTTATCGTGCTTGCCGTCCACGCCGTTCAGGTTGTCGGTGCTTTCCTTGCGGGCGCGCAGGTCTACCGTGGGCGAGAACGCGCCGCGGCGGGTTTGCACTTCGCTGCTGGCGGCGCGCAGGTTTTCCAGCGCGGCCAGATAGGCCGGGCTGCTTTTCGCCGCCACCGCCAGCAGGTCCTGATCCTTGGGCAGCTTGTCGCCCAGCGCCGGCGGCGGCGCCAGCTCCTTGGGCGGCTCTTCGCCCGCCAGGCGCGCGAAGCGCGCGGCCACGTCGTGCAGGTTGGACGATTCGTTGATCATATTGGTCTCGGCCAGCGCCAGGCGGCCGGCGGCCTGCTCCAGATCGACGCGGCGGCCGACGCCGGCCTTCACCTTCTGTTCCAGCTGGTCGTAAATGCCCTTGTGCACGCCGTAGCTGTCCTGCGCGAACTCCAGCAACTGGCGGTAGCGCAGCAGGTCGAGATAGGCGCGAGTCGCTTCCAGGCCCAGTTGCTCCGAGGCGTCGACAAACTCGTAATACTTGCCGCGCTGGCCGAACTCCAGCTGCTTGACGCTGTTGACCGTCTGGAAGCCCTGGAACAGATTCTGGCTGAGATTGGCGGACCAGCCGTGGCGGCTGAACTGGGAGCGGACGTCGGGCAGATTGGCGCCGCGCGGCTCCTTGTTGTCCTCGCGGCCGTAGCCGTAGGACAGGTCCAGCGTCGGCAGGTAGCCGGCGGTGCCGATGCCTCGCTCCTCGGTGGCGGCGCGGAAGGCATGGAAGCGGAACTTCACCTCCGGGTTATTGAGAATGGTCTTTTCCACTACGTCTTTGAGCGTGGTTGCCTGTGCCAGCGGCGCGGCCAAGCTGAGCAAGGCGATGGCAACGGACTTTCTTAACGTGTGCGAGAACTGCATTGTCATTGTCTCCCGGAACGGGTTGGGGTATTGTTAAAAAAATTAACAAGAGATTAAACAAGTTAACAATTCATGGCAAGAGCATGATTGGCGATTGTGGTAGCTCGCGTCGCATCTGCTACAGTGTCCGGATTCCAATCCGCTCAAGCACCATGAAATTGTCCCTCTTGTTGGCGGCGGCCGGGCGAAAGAGTCTGCTGCTGTGGATGGTTTTATTACCATTGACCTGGTTCGCCCTCGCCGCGAGCCTGCCCGGCGAGCAGGCGGCGGCCCGCTACGGCCCGCGCGCCGTGGCCCTGTACCGGGAATGGAACGCGCTGCTGGCCGGCTTGCAGGGCGCGGACGAAAAAACCCAGCTGCGCGAGGTGAACCGTTTCTTCAACCGCAAAATCCAGTTCCGCAAAGACCGGGAGGTGTGGGGCGTGGCCGATTACTGGGCGACGCCGCTGGAGATGTTCGGCAAGGGAGCCGGCGACTGCGAGGACTTCAGCATCGGCAAGTACGCCTCGTTGCTGGCGCTGGGCGTGGCCCCGGAAAAACTGCGCATCACCTACGTCAAGGCCAGGCTGGGCGGACCGGACAGCAGCCTCAGCCAGGCGCACATGGTGCTGGCCTATTACCCCGCGCCGAGCGCCGAGCCGCAGATTCTGGACAACCTGGTCGGCTCCATCCTGCCGGCCTCACAACGCGGCGACCTGCAGCCGGTATTCAGTTTCAACGCCCAGGGATTGTGGGTGGGCAACGCCAATAGCGACGTCAACAAGCTGACCCGCTGGCGGCAATTGCTGGACAAGATGAAGAACGAAGGCTTCGCCTTCCCGAACAAGTGATCCGAACCGTGATGAAAAGCCTCTCCCTGATCCAACGCATGTGGCTGCTGCTGCTGTTGCTGGTTTTCCTGTCCCTTGGCGGCGCCTGGCTCGCCAATCTCTACAACGCCCGCAATTATCTGGAACAGCAGCTCGCCAGCCAGAACGCCAACACCGCCAACTCGCTGGCGCTGATGATCACCCAGCACCGCGCCGAACCGGCCATGGCGGAACTGCTGATCAACGCCAGTTTCGACCAGGGCTCTTACCACGCCATCCGCTGGCGCGGGCCGGACGGCCAGCCCAGGCTGGAGCGGGCGGCGCCGAGCCGCCCCGACGCCACGCCCGCCTGGTTCCGCCGGCTGCTGCCGCTCGCCCCCGCGCCCGGGCGCGCCCTGATCAACGCCGGCTGGCTGCAAGCCGGCCAGCTGGAAGTGGAGGCCGAACTGGGCTTCGCCTACGACTCGCTGTGGCGCGGCGCCTGGCATGCCTCGCTCTACCTGCTGGCCGCCGGCCTGCTGGTCGGCCTGCTCGGCTCAATCGACATTTTCAAATTGCGCCGCGAGCTGGGGCAGATGGTGGAACAGGCGCGCGCCATCAGCGAGCGCCGCTTCATCCAGATCGCCGAGCCGCCGACACCGGAGCTGTCGCGCGTAGCGCGCGCCCTGAACCACATGGTGGAGCGCCTGCAGGCTTACCTCGGCAAACTGTCGGCGGAAGTGGAACAACTGCGCCAGGCAAACCGCAGCGACGCCGTCACCGGCCTCGCCAACCGCGAGACGCTGGAACAGGCGCTGTCCGCGCAGCTGGCCGACGACGACGCCGGCGGGTATCTGCTGCTGCTGCGCCTGGCCAACCTGGCCGAACTTAACCAGAGACTGGGCGGCGCCGCCGCCGACCAGCTGCTGCGCCGGTTGGCCGCCGATCTGGAGCGCGAAAGCGCCGCCTGCCAGGGCTGGCTGGCCGCCCGCCTGCGCGGCGCGGACTTCGCGCTGCTGTGTCCGCAACTGGAGCCGGAAGACGCGGCTCGCCTGGCCGAACGCCTGAGCCAGCAGCTCGCGCTCTATCCGCAAATGGGGCTGAGCGATCAAACCGCCGCCGGCCATCTGGGCGTCGCCGCCTTCGGCCAGGGCGACGAAGCGCTGACCGTGCTGGCCCGCGCCAACCAGGCGCTGGCCCAGGCCGAGGCCGCCGGCCCCAACCAGTGGCGGCTGGACGACGGCGCGCAGCTGCCGGCGCACAACGACCGCGACTGGCGCCAGTTGCTGGAAGACAGCTGCCGGCAACAGCAACTGGCGCTGCGCTGGTACCAGGTGGCGGATACCGCGCGCCAGCCGCTGTGGCAGGAGGCGATGCTGTATCGCCCCGCCGTCGGCGAACAGGCCGCCATTCCCGCCTTGCGGCTGGTATCGCACGCGCTGCGGCTGGGCCTGACCGCCACCCTCGACCTAGCCGCGCTGCAACTGGCCTTGCAGCATGCCCCGTCCGCCGCCATCGCCGTCAACCTGTCGCCGGCCTCGCTGGCCGCCGCCGACTTCCTGCCCGGCACGCTGCAATTGCTGCAAGGCAGCCGCCACCGCGTGGCCTTCGAGTTCGATGAAACCGGGCTGCCGGAACACTGGCCGGCCTTCCTCGCCTTCGGTCGGGCGGTCAAGGCCGCCGGCCACCGGCTGGCGGTGGAAATCCGCGGGCACCGGCTGGAATTGGTGGCGCGGCTGCACGAAGCCGGCATCGACTATCTGGTGCTGGACGGCGTGCTGACCCGCGGCATCCACCGCGACGAGGGCCGCCAGGTGCTGCTGCGCGGCCTGCAACGCATGACTTCGCTGATGGGCGTGGAACTGGTGGCCAAGGGCGTGGCCTGCGACGACGACTGCCGAGTGCTGATCGAGCTGGGCGTCGACGGCCTGACCGGCCCGGCGGTGAGCTGAGCCACTCTCGCGCCACCTGCGCCGCCGGCCGTGCCGGCGGCGTTTTTTTTGCCCCCGCCCGCCACCGCAAGAAAAAAGCCCCTGCCAAGGCAGGGGCTTGCGCCGGACAAACCGCCGGGATCAGTCGGTATGCAGCTTGCCGCTGTCCAGCAGGTTCTTCAGGATTTGCGCGTCGCTGAGCGCCGCGCCGCCGGCGTCGTGGGTCAGATCCACGCCCTGCAGCACGATCTGCTGGGTCACCGGCTTGCCGGCGCCCTCATGCCGCACGTCGATCACGGTGCCGCCGCCTTCCTGCCGGAAGTCCAGATACTGGTCCAAACTCGCCACCGTGTGGCTTTCGCCTTGCAGCAGGTCCTTGAGATCCAGCACGTCCTTCTCGCCGTTCTTGCCGAAATCGGTGATGACATCGCGCGCCGGTTGGCTCGCTGTGCCTTGATCGCCCAGGCTCCACTTGAAGGTATCGGTTCCCAGACCACCGGTCAGCACATCGTCGCCCTTGCCGCCAACCAGCAAGTCATTGCCTGCGCCGCCGTCCAGCGTATCGTTTCCGCCCTGGCCATACAGCACGTCGTCGCCGTTTCCGCCGTAGAGCTTGTCGTTGCCGCCGCGCTCATCGCCGCCGAAGTTGAACTCCGCGTGATGATCCTTCAGGTAGCCATACAATTCCAGCTGGCTGGGCGCGAAGCCGTTTTTCAGCGTCAGGAAGGTTTGCAACCCTTCCAGACCGCGGCCATCCATCCAGTCGGCCGGCTTGGCAGGGTTGCCGCCCACGCCCCAGGGCAGATGGTCGCTGTTGATGCTGTCGCCGAACAACACGTCGTTGCCGTCTCCGCCCAACACCGTATCGCTGCCCACCTTGGCCGGATCATGGGTGATCGAACTGCCTACCAGCACCGCGTTCAACTGGTCCGCGGTGGTGATGATGTCCACCTGCCCCACCGGAGGGAGATGGGTAATCTGGTGCAGATCGTCCAGCCACACGGTCGCGCCGTCTCGCCGCAGGTCTTGCAGCGTGAACACGTAACGGTAGGACCCTTCGCCCAACGCGCCGCTATTGACCGTTCCCAGCGCGCTGAGCGCTAGGCCGACATTGGTCCATTGGCCGCCCACCAGTTGCTGCAACTGGTAGCTGAAGTAGTCCCCCGTCAGGTTGGAGACGCCGCTAAGGGTGAACACGAAGGCGGACATGTCCCCGGCCGCCACCTGGAGCGTCGGGCTGAAGAAGCTGGACGCCCCGTTGCCGGTCTTGTCGGACAACATCAGCCAGCCTCCGGAGTTCAACACCTGGCCATCGCCTTGCATTCCCCAACGCTCGTCGCTCCAGCGACCTTGGCTGGAATTGAAGTTGTCCAGCAGGACATCGTCGCCATACTGGTTCCCCGTGCCCACCACCGTGGTGTTGTCGAAGTAACGCAAGGTGTTGACGTCCACCGCGGTGCCAATGCCGATGGCTTTCACTTGGCTCTGGCTGGAGAGGCCGCCAAACGCCTTGAGAGAATCCGTGATCGAACTGGTGGGCTCGCCGTCGGTCAGGAAGTAGGTGACATTTTCAAATGCCTTGCCTCCGGCGCTGCCCGGCTTACTGGCGAACCAGTCGCCGGCCTTGAGGAAAGCCGCCTCGTAATTGGTGCCGCCGCCCGCCGCCAGCTTGTGGATCTGGTCGCTCAGCGCCGCGAGTTTGGCCGGCGTCAAGTTTTCGATCACCGCCCTGCTGCCGGCCTGATTGGCAAAGCCGATCAGGGTGACATTGACGACGCCGTCATGGCTGGCCAGTTGGCCCGCCAGTTGGTCCAGCGCGGCGATCACCAGCGACATCTTGGACGGATTGCTCCACGACGCCTTCTTGCCGTCCAGGCCCTCGGACATGCTGCCCGAGGTATCCACCACCAACGCGATGTTGTAGTTCTTGCCCGGCTCCACCTGGGTGCGCACGCCGCCGATGTCGCCCAGCAGCACGTCGTCGCCCTTGCCACCTTCGATGGTGTTGTCGCCGTTGGGATCGTTGGCCGCCTTGCCGACGATGCCGGACTCCGCCTCGGCGTAAACCGCCTTGTCTATCGGTCGGCCGCTCATGTCGTACTCTTGCGAGCCGGCAACCACAGTGACTTTCGGGCTCGGGCTGTTGACCGGCAATTCCACCTGCAGCGACAGCTTGCCGCTGGCGTCCAGCGCGCTGGACGGCACCGTCCAGCTGCCGTCGGCCTGCTTGCTGCCGCCGGACAGGACCGCGCCATCCGGCAGACCCTTGATGGTCAGATCGGTAAAGCGCTCGCTGCCGTCGCCATCGATCAGGGCGACCGCGATGTTCAGTTTGGCCAGATCCGCTACCTTGCTCAGGCCGCCGCCGTTGAACTCGTACTTGCCATCCTGCAAGTACACCGTTTCCACGCTGTAGAAGTCGTGATTGGTTTGCGCGCCGGTAGCCGGATCGGTGTACACCAGGCGGAAATCGCAGCTGTTGGGCAAGCCGGTCGTCACCAGACTCAACTGGCCCATGCCCCCCGGCA
This sequence comes from Xenophilus sp. AP218F, assembly GCA_002213445.1. Classification (GTDB taxonomy): domain Bacteria; phylum Pseudomonadota; class Gammaproteobacteria; order Burkholderiales; family Chromobacteriaceae; genus Chromobacterium. Next base: position 478,402 of record NJIE01000003.1, read on the forward strand.
GATAGGCGATATCCTTGCCGTCTTCGCCGTAATAACTGGTGCTGGCCTTCAGGCTCTGCGAGATCAGGATATCGTTGCCCGCGCCGCCGATCAGCGTAATCGAGGAACTGGCGTTCTTGCCGCCGATCAGGATGTCGTTTCCGTCGCCGCCGGACAGATAGTCGTTGACGCTGGCGCCGCCGATCAGGATGTCGTTGCCCGCTCCGCCCTCCGCCTGGAACGCGGTGCCCGATCCGTACTTGATGACGTCGTTGCCCGCGCCGCCGCTCGCCCACTGCCCGTCCCGCGCGATCAGATAGTCATCCCCCGAGGTAGGCGTGGTGGTCGGCGTCTTGCCGGCCATCTGGTTCACGATGCTCTGCACCATGAACTCGCCCGGATTGGCGCTGCCCGCCGTCAGATCCACCTTCAGGTTCACGCCGTCGCTGACCGGGCGCACGTCGATGACGAAGCGGCCGCCATCGCTCAACGCGTTGCCGTCGCTCACCTGGTAATCGAAGCTGGCGTAGTCCGCCTGCCGGTTCCCGGCTTGGGCGGCATGATCGTTTTGCTGGCCGGCATTGCCGCTCGCCTCGTGCGGAGCAGGGGCGAATTGCAGCCTGCCGGCGTCCAGTTCGGCCTTGCTGAACATCTGGCCGGCTTTCACCGCCGTCCACTCGTTGCGCTCGTTCAGGAACCACAACACGCCGTCTTTCGGCAAGGATGTGATCTTGATCGACAGCTTGGCGGCATCATCATCCACGTCGTTCGCCCGGAAGTCCTTCCACTGCAAAGCCAGCGCCTGATCTTCCACGCCGGACGCGTAGCCGCCCTGGGTGGTCGGCGCGTCGTTGACCGGATCGATGCCGACCTTGACGGTGAGGGTGTCGGAGCCGCCCTTGCCGTCGGAGACGGTAACGGTGAACTGGTCGCTGCCGTTGTAGTCCTTGGCCGGGGTATAGGTCCAGCTGCCGTCTTCGTTCAGAAGGACCACGCCATGCTTGGCGTCCGCCGCCAGCTGGAAGGACAGCTGATCGCGCTGATCCACATCCTTGGCGAACAGCTGGCCGCTCAGCGACGTGTCCTCCTTCGTCGTGACGCTGATGTCTTCGCCCAGCGCCGCGCCCTTGGCGTCGACCAGCACCGGCGCGTCATTGCTGCCCAGTATCGTCACCGTCACCGTGCCCAGCGCGCTGCCGTCCTTGGACAGGGCATCGAAATTGGCGATATGGGCATCGCCCGCGCCCAGCTTCTGCACCGCCGGACTGGCGTTATCGATCTCGAAGCGCCAGCTGCCGTCCGCCTGCAGATGGAAGGTGCCGTACTCCGTTGCCTTGCTGTACGGCTTCACCTCATTCTCGCCGCGGTCCGCGTCGGCAATCGACAGCTTGCCGCTGGCGATCGCGCTGTCGGCCGCATCTTCCTGCACGCTGCCCTGGCCATTGCCCACCGTCGCCTTGTCGTTCTGGCCCTTGATGGTCACCACGATGTCGTGGCTGGTGCCGTCCAGGGACTTCACCGTGAAGACTTCCTTCAACACATCCTTGCCGGTGAGCTGCTGCGCCTTGGCGTTGTCCAGAACGAACTGCCACGCGCCGGTCTTCTCGTCAAAGCTGAACGCGCCGTATTCGCGCTGGGCGTTGCCCGCGTACCGGAGGAAGCCGGCTTGCCCCGCATCCGGGTCGACAACCTGCAGCACGCCGCCGGCCTTCAGCGTCGCGTCTTCCACCACCAGGCCGGCGTCGCCGCCCGGCTGTGTCGGCGTGATCACCGCGGCGTCGTTGACGCCCTGGATCGTCACCGCGATGGTGTGCTCCGTGCCGTCCACGCTCTTGACCGTGAAGGTCTCGACCTTGGTTTCGCCAGCGGCCAGATACTGCACCTTGGCGTTGTCCACCGTGTAGGTCCAGTTGCCGTCTTCGGCGATGGCCAGACAGCCCAATGCGCCCTCCCCAGCGACGCCGGCTCCGGCCACGAAACGCGCTTCCTGTTCGCCGTCGACGTCCCGGATCGACAGCTTGCCGCTGTCGCGCAGCGCGCCGTCGACCACGTTCTGGTCTTCGATGACCGCCCCAACGTCGTCGCCGGCGATGACGGCGGCGTCGTTGACCGGGTCGATACCGACCTTGACGGTGAGGGTGTCGGAGCCGCCCTTGCCGTCGGAGACGGTGACGGTGAACTGGTCTGCGCCGTGGTAGTCCTTGGCCGGGGTGTAGGTCCAGCTGCCGTCGGCCTTCACCTCCACCGTGCCGTGCTGCGGCTCGGAGGTCTTGGCGAAGGTGAGAGTGTCGCCGTCGACATCGGTGGCGGTCAGCTTGCCGGAGACGGGGGTGTCTTCCTTCGTCGTGACGCTGACGTCTTCACCCAGCGGATCGCCGTTGTCGTCGACCAGCACCGGCGCGTCGTTGACCGGGTCGATGCCGACCTTGACGGTAATCGTGTCGGAGCCGCCCTTGCCGTCGCTGACGGTGACGGTGAACTGGTCTGCGCCGTTGTAATCCTTGGCCGGCACGTAGGTCCAGGTACCGTCGGCGTTGACGGTGACGCTGCCGTGCTTGGGTTCGTCACCCTTAACAAAGGAGAGGGTGTCGCCGTCGACATCGGTGGCGGTCAGCTTGCCGGAGATCGGCGTGTCTTCCTTCGTCGTGACGCTGACGTCCTCGCCCACCGGCGCGTCGTTGTCGTCGACCAGCACCGGCGCGTCGTTGACCGGGTCGATGCCGACCTTGACGGTGATGGTGTCGGAGCCGCCCTTGCCGTCGGAAACGGTGACGGTGAACTGGTCCGCGCCGTGGTAATCCTTGGCCGGCACGTAGGTCCAGGTACCGTCGGCGTTGACGGTGACACTGCCGTGCTTGGGTTCGGACGATTGGACGAAGGTCAACGTATCGCCATCCACATCGGTCGCCTTGAGCGTGCCGGAAATGGGGGTGTCTTCCGGGGTGCGGACGCTGACGTCTTCGCCTACCGGCGCGTCGTTGACCGGATCAATGCCGACCTTGACGGTAATCGTGTCCGTCCCGCCCTTGCCGTCGCTGACGGTGATGGTGAAGCTGTCCGCGCCGTTGTAGTCCTTGGCCGGAGTGTAGGTCCAGGTACCGTCGGCGTTGACGGTGACACTGCCATGCTTCGGCGCGTCGCCCGCGGAGAAGGTGAGAGTGTCGCCGTCAACATCGGTGGCGGCCAGCTTGCCGGAGACGGGGGTGTCTTCCGGGGTGCGGACGCTGACGTCCTCGCCCAGCGGCGCGCCGTTGTCGTCGACCAGCACCGGCGCGTCGTTGACCGGGTCGATGCCGACCTTGACGGTAATCGTGTCGGAGCCGCCCTTGCCGTCGCTGACGGTGACGGTGAACTGGTCTGCGCCGTTGTAATCCTTGGCCGGCACGTAGGTCCAGGTACCGTCGGCGTTGACGGTGACGCTGCCGTGCTTGGGTTCGTCACCCTTAACAAAGGAGAGGGTGTCGCCGTCGACATCGGTGGCGGTCAGCTTGCCGGAGATCGGCGTGTCTTCCTTCGTCGTGACGCTGACGT
>NJIE01000004.1 GCA_002213445.1 Xenophilus sp. AP218F
ACGCAGCCTATCGGCTCATCAGCCGGGATTTGCGCCAATAGCGAAGGCAGCATTTGCGCATCGSCCTGGCGGTTGTCSGTGACTTCAATGGCCCGGATTTGCAGGGTTTCCGCATCGATGCCCAGATGCACTTTGCGCCATTGCCGGCGATATTCCGCGCCATGCTTCTTGGTTATCGCTGAGCGAATCTAAAGATTCGCACGCAGCCCACTCGCCTTCRCCCAGCATCTTGATGCCGGTGCTATCGACCAGCAGATGCAGCGCGCCAGCACTTTTCTGGTAGGGAATCTTGACCTGCAGCGTCTGCTGCCGCCTGGACAGCGTGCTGTAGTCGGGAACGCCCCAGCCCAAACCCGCCAGCTTGAGCAGGCTTTGGATGAAACCAATGGTCTGCCGCAAAGGCAGTCCAAACAGGTTCTTGATAGTCAAACAGAACTGAATAGCCACATCGCTATAGGTCTGCGTCCGTCCGCGCTTGCCCTGAGGAGTGGCCTGCCATGACATGCCCGTATCCAGCCAGACGGACAGAGAGCCGCGTTGGATCAGGGCTTGGTTGTAGGCGTTCCAGTTGGTCGTTCGATAGCGTTTTGGAGCGGGCTTGGTCATGYCACTATCTTACCAAGCCGCGGGACGGGCGGATTTGTGCAACARCGCCTTTTAACTGGTGAAAGGGAAAATTAAACGGAGCATAACCTGTAGTGGTTATGCTCCGTTTTGGTTCATATTTCAACTATATGCAAAATGTTTTCAGTTACTTAGAAAACCTACATTTTTCATGGCTGCTCGCCGGGCGCGAACGCTAGCGCCGCGGAGTTGATGCAATAGCGCTCGCCGCTGGGTTCCGGTCCGTCGTCGAACACGTGGCCGAGGTGGGCGTCGCAATGCGAGCAGCGCACTTCCACCCGCAGCATGCCATGTGAGGTGTCGGTGAGGCGGCGGATGTTGGCGCCGGCGGCTTCGGCCCAGAAGCTCGGCCAGCCGCAGCCGGCGTCGTATTTGGCGTCGCTCTTGAACAGCAGCGCGTCGCAGCAGACGCAGTGATAGTCGCCTTGCCGGTTGTGGAAATAGTGCTCGCCGCTGAACGGGCGCTCGGTGCCGGCCTGGCGGGTGACGTAATACTGCTCCGGCGTCAGCTGGGCTTGCCATTCGGCGTCGGTCTTGTGGATGGTCATGGCGGTTTCCTGATGGATGGGTGGCAGGGATCAGTCGCGCCGGAAGGCGGTTTCTTACGCCCGGCGCAGCCAGGGGTTTAGTCGACCTCGTCCAGCGCGGCTTCGAGATGGGACTGGTCGGCCCAGCGTTCCAGCCGCCATTGGCCATCGTCCAGCGCCAGCCAGTTGAGCGCGGCGTTGGGAATGGGGAAGTCGCGTTTGTCGCTTAGCGGTTTGGCGGTGGCGGCGCGGTAGAGAATATCCAGCACCCCGCCGTGGGTGACCACCAGCAGGTCCTCGCCGGGATGGCGGCCGGCGATGTCTGCAAAGCCGTCCAGCACGCGGCGCTGGAAGCGGCGCAGGCTTTCGCCGCCTTCCAGGTCGTAGTCCGGGTCGCGGTTTTGCTGGCGTTGGTATACGTCGGGCAGGCGCTCGGCGGCCTCGGCGTAGCTCAGGCCTTGCAACGCGCCCATGTGGCGTTCGCGCAGTTGCGAATCGAGGCGCAGCGACAGCGCCAGCGCTTCGGCCAGCGGCGCGGCGGTCTGGCGGGCGCGGGTCAGGTCGCTGACGTAGCAGGCGCGAAACGCCGGGCGCGGCTGGCGGCGGCGCATGGCGGCGGCCAGCCGCAGGGCCTGGGCTTCGCCCGCGGCGTTGAGCGGGATGTCGGTATGGCCTTGCAGTCGGGCGGCCAGGTTCCAGTCGGTTTCACCGTGGCGCACCAGGCAGAAGCGGGTGGGGGATGCGGTCATGTCTTGCCTTGATGTCAGAGGATGCCCACGCCGGACAGGTCGCGCGCCAGGTTGGCGGCGTAGTTGTCGGTCATGCCGCCCACCAGGTCCAGCACCTTCATGTAGGCCTGGTACAGGCTGTCGTTGTCGTCGATGCGGCCTTCCAGCAGGCCGATGGCGATATGCTCCCGCGGGCTGAGCTGACTGGCGCCGCGGGTGACGGTGGCGTGCACCGCCGGCACGATGACGTCGAGTATCGTCGCCATGCAGGGGTAGGAGGCCAGCTCGGTGACCAGCTTGGTGCGGTGACGGTAGACCTTGGTGCTGGCCAGCTCCTTGGCCTGGATCAGCGCGTCCTGCACCGCCGGATCGCACAAGTTGATCAGGTCTTTGGCCGGGAATTCGCCGTGCAGCAGCGAGCGCTGGTGCAGCATGAATTTTTCGGCCACGTCGCTGACGCAGCGGCCGATGGCCACGCCGCGCAGCGTGCCGCATTTTTGGCGCACGTCGTGCACGCCCCAGACGCGTTCGTGTTCGGAGAAGCCCGAGAACAGGGTTTCGAATTCCTTGAAGTCCAGAATGCCGATTTCCACCGCGTCCTCCAGGTCGAGGATGGCGTAGCAGATGTCGTCGGCCGCCTCCATCAGGTAAGACAGCGGGTGGCGGCACCACTGGTTTTCTCCGCGCTCAAGCAGGCCAAGCTCCCGGGCCACGCGCTCGAAGTAGGGCAGCTCGGTGCGGTAGATGTTGAATTTGTCGCGCTCTCGGGCCGGCGGCGCGTCGGCGGTCCACGGGTATTTGATCAGCGTGCCGAGCGCGGCGGCGGTGAGGCGCATGCCGCCTTCGCCGGCGTACATTTCCAGCGAGGCCAGCATGCGCAGGCCGTGGGCGTTGCCTTCGTAGGTTTGCACGTCGCGGATTTCGGCCGGTGTCAGGCCTTGCAGCCAGTGGGCGTTGCGCGGCGCGCGAAACCAGTCGCGCAGCGCGTCCTCGCCGGTGTGGCCGAAGGGCGGGTTGCCGATGTCGTGGGCCAGGCAGGCCACCTGCACCACCGAGCCGATGTCGTAGGCGGTGTAGGGCGCGGGCAGCTGGCCGTCGTTGGCCAGCATCAGCCCGACGCGGTTGCCCAGGCTGCGGCCGACGCTGGCCACCTCCACGCTGTGGGTCAACCGGTTGTGGGTGTGGTCGTGGCGCGCCAGCGGGTGCACCTGGGTCTTGCGCCCCAGGCGGCGGAAGGCGCTGGAAAATACTACGCGGTCGTGATCGATGTGAAAGTCGGTGCGCAGGCCCAGGCTGCCTTCCTGGGTGGCGGGGGTGCGGGTTTCGCGGACTTCGCCCTGGATGATCTTGAAGCGGCGGGTGGAGAGCAGCTGCTCCCAATGCATGCGTGTCGTCATGGTCTCGCCCATGGTGCAGGAATCTTGATGATATGGGCGAGGGCGGCAAAACAAAAGGCCCGGACGGCATATCCGGGCCTGGGGGCGGGCGTTTTAGCGCTTGCCGGTGGTCTGGTGGCCGATGACGCCGCCGATGGCCGCGCCGCCGAGCGTGGCGGCGGTGCTGCCGCCGGTCAGCACCGAGCCGAGCACGGCCCCGGCGGTGGCGCCGACGGCGGTATTCTGCTGGCGCTTGCTCATGCCGGCGCAGCCGGACAGCAGGCTGACGGCCAACAGGCCGGCGGCCAGGCAGCGGAAGGACGAAGCAGGGGTAATCAGATTCATGGCGCTTTCCCGATAGCGTGTTTCAGATTTTGTTCGAAATCAGACCAAGCCCGGCGGCCGCGGTTCCTGCCGGCGGCGCGGGTTTTGGTAACCAATCGTACGGGCAGGGCGCGTCGTCATTAATAAACTTTTGGGTTTGTTAATTGCGGAGATGGCGTTAGCATGCGTTGATACTCATGAGGATCATCAGGTGCAAGTCTCCCATCCCAAGCTGATTTTGTTCACCGTCTGTCTGGTGGCGCTGATGAGCACGGCCGGCGTCGCCATGCCGTACCCCATTCTCGCGCCCATCTTCGTCAATGCCGCCGCCGATGGCTTCAACCATTTCCTGGGGCTGCCGCCCAAGCTGCTATTGGGCATCGCGCTGGCGGCCAACCCGCTGGGGATTCTGATCGGCAGCACGCTGATCGGCACGCTGTCCGATCGGCTGGGGCGCAAGCGGGTGCTGACCGGCACCTTGCTGCTGACTTTCATCGGCTATCTGCTGACCGCTTACGCGCTGTGGAGCCGCAATTATCCGCTGTTCGCGCTGGCGCGCTTCATGACCGGCCTGACCGAGGGCAATGTGGCGGTGGCGCGGGCCATCGTCGCCGATTTGCACCCGCAGCTGGATCGCACCCGCAGCTTCGCCATCCTCAACGCGGTGCTGTATCTGGGCTGGCTGGTCGGCCCGCTGATCGGCGGCCTGACCCTGCCCTTGGGCGAGGCGGTGCCTTTCTTGCTGGCCGCCGCCGCCATGTTGCTGTGCCTGTCGGTGCTGCTGCTGTTCCTGCCGGAAACCGGCGAGCGCCTGCATCGGGACGTGCCGCTGGGCGCGGTGCTGCGCAGCCAGCATTCCTTCCGCTTGCTGCAAGCCGATCCGCTGCTGGCGAGGCTGTTCTGGATGCAGTTGAGCTTCGCCGTCGGCGTCAACGCCTTTTACGAGTTCTATCCCTTGTGGCTGGTGGAATTCGCCGCCATGGGCAGCCAGGGCATCGCGCTGGTGACGGCGGCGATGTGCGTGCTGATGACGAGCGCCAGCGCCTTGGTCGGCAAGCTGGGCCAAAGGGGAGATCCGCTGGCATTGGCGCGGCGGCAAGCCTGGTGGGTGGTGGGCGGCCTGCTGGCGCTGACCTTGCTTGGCTCCCTGCCGTGGCCGGGCGTGGCGCTGATCGCGCTGTTGGGTTTGCCGCTGGCGGTGTACAACGCGGTGCTGCCCAGCTGGTGTTCGGAGCGCTTCGCCCATCTGGGGCAGGGCAGCGTGATGGGCTTGCTGACCACCATCTTCTGCGTCGCCAACGTGCTAGTGGCCTTGCTGGGCAGCTTGCTGACCTTGCTGGATACCCGGCTGGTGCTGCTGCTGGGGGCGGCCGCTTGCGCGCTGGCGGCCATCCGGCTGGGCGGCGTCATGCGCTCCTTGCCGGAAACGGCGTGAGGAGAGGACGATGAGCCAGGCGGATCGCGTGCTGCATCTGCTGAAAACGCGCGGCGAACAGACCGCGCAGGCGCTGGCCGAGACGTTGGCGCTGACGACGATGGGCGCGCGCAAGCATTTGCAGGCCTTGCAGGAGGCCGGTTTGGCGACGGCCAGCGAGCGAGCCTGCGGCGTGGGCCGGCCGGCGCAGTACTGGCGGCTGACCCATGCCGGCCACGCCCGCTTCCCCGACCGGCACGCCGACCTTGGCCTGCAGCTGTTGCATCAGACGCGCGAGCTGTTCGGCGAGGCGGGGTTGGCGCAGGTGATCGCCGGCCGCGAGCGGCAGCTGTTGGCTGCATACCTGCCCATTCTGCGGGCCGAGCCCGACCCGGCGCGGCGGGTGGCGCGTCTGGCCGAACTGCGCGGCGCGGAAGGCTATATGGCCAAGGTCGAAGCCCGGGAGCCAGGCTGGCGCTTGAGCGAGGACCATTGTCCGATCTGCGCGGCGGCCAGCCAGTGCCGGTCCTTGTGCGACTCGGAGCTGCGTCTGTTCGGCGACGCGCTGGGCCCGGCGTTCGGCGTGGAACGGGTGGAGCATGTTCTGGATGGCGGGCGGCGCTGCGTTTATGCCATCCGTTTGCTTGCCGAGAAATCGGCGCCTTGATCCGCCCCGGCGAGGGCGGCGTCAGGGCGCCAATATGATATTTTCCCGTTCCAATTTACCGGACGGGTTTTATCCGCTACAGTGCGGCGTTTTCCACGTGTTTGGCGCTTGCCCCGACGCTGGGGCAGGCAGCCGGAACCGGTTCGCCTCCGCCCGGCGCGGGCGGCGTCCTTGCTAGGGCTGCCATGCATTTCACCATTTTCGATACCCCGGTCATCCGCACCGTGTTCCGCTTGCTGTCGCTGCTGTTGCTGCGCTTGGCCGGCTGGAAGCTGGTGGGGGAATTTCCGCGCCTTCCCAAATACGTGATGATAGGCGCGCCGCATACCAGCAATTGGGATTTCCCGATCACCCTGGGCCTGTGCTTCGCTTCCCGCGCCAAGATCTACTGGATGGGCAAGCACACGCTGTTCAAGGGGCCGCTCGGGCCCGTCATGCGCTGGCTGGGCGGCATTCCGGTGATGCGCCATCAGAACAACTCGCTGGTGCAACAGATGGTGGACGTGTATCGCCGCTCCGACGAGCTGGTGGTGGCCATCCCGCCGGAGGGCACCCGCAAGGCGGTGAAGGAATGGAAGACCGGCTTTTACCATATCGCCTGCGGCGCCGGCGTGCCGATCGCCCTCGCGTATCTGGATTACGCTAGGAAGGAAGGCGGTTTCGGCCCGATGTTCACGCCCAGCGGCGACATTGACAGCGATATGCCGAAGATTCGCGCCTTCTATCAGGACAAGGTCGGCAAGTACCCGAGCTGAAGCGGGAAGCGAAGCCGGACAAGCCAAACGGCGCCGCTTGCTCGCGGCGCCGTTTTCTTTGGCGGGCGCGGGGCGTCCGCTTACTTGGCGAACAGCGCCTTCCAGCCTTCTATGCCCAGGCGGGTGACGGTCTCGATGTTCTTCTCGTAAATCATCTCCGCCTCCGGGAACGCTTCCACCGCGCGCGCGATGCTGGCCTCGCGGATCAGGTGCAGCGTCGGGTAGGGCGAGCGGTTGGTGAAATTCTCGATGTCGTTGATGCCGGTGCCGTCGAACTGGAACTTGGGGTGGAAGCTGGCGATCTGCAGTTCGCCGTCCAGCTGCAGCTCTTCGACGATGGCGTCGGCGATGTCCAGAAAATCGTTGAAATCCAGAAAGCGCTGCAAGGTCAGCGGGTGGATCAGCAGCGTGGTGTCGATCTTGTCCGCGCTGGTTTCGGCCAGCAGCTCCAGTTCGGCGGCCAGCTCTTCGGCCAACGCTTGCGGCGTGGCGGCGTCGCTCACTTTGAAGCGAACCTGGTTCTTGACGTACACCGACTTGGCGAACGGGCACAGGTTGAGGCCGATGACGGCTTTTTCCAGCCACTCGCGGGTTGCGGCGATGACTTGATCGTGGTCGGCTTGGGGCATGGGCGGCTCCGGGCGAGGGTGAAATGCAAAAAACCCGGCGCAGGACCGGGTTTTCATCAGCGAGCAATCCGGTTAGGGATTACAGCGGCTGGATGTTGGAAGCTTGCTTGCCCTTCGGGCCGTCGACGATGTCGAAGCTTACGCGCTGGTTTTCAGCCAGGGTGCGGAAGCCTTTGGCATTGATTTGGGAGAAGTGAGCGAACACGTCGTCGCCGCCTTCGTCCGGGGTGATGAAGCCAAAACCTTTGGAGTCGTTAAACCACTTAACGGTACCGGTTGCCATTTTGTTAAATCCTCAAAACGAGCAGTTGATTAAAAGGCACGAAGATCAAGGGAAATGGCGACTGAGGTACGGCCTATGCCACTACGACAACTACACATCCACAACTTGAGCATCCTGCGGCAGGGATAGTGCCTATTGTTCCGGCCCATGGCAAGCTTTTTCTGCACGGTCCTTGTGGATTTTTTGTCGATTTAGTGTAAATGCCGTCGATTTTTACCTTTTTTTGATGCCCCGCGGCGCTATTTAGCTGATTTTGGTAAAGAAACCGGCGGCTTCGGCGCGATCCAGCTCCTGGCGCAGCCAGCTGGCCACCGCCGGACAGCCGTCGTCGATCTTGCCCACCGCCATGTCCAGCACCTGCTGTTTGCGCACGCCGTTCTCGCGCCAGCTCTGGCCGCCGGAGCGCAGATTGAGCACAATGGGCATCAGCCGGTCCACGGCGCGGGCGTAGCGCGCTTCCGGCGTCCGGCGCGCTTCGAACTCCTGCCACAAGGCCAGCAGCTCATCGGCTTGCGGTTGCGGCAGCAGGCCGAGGATGCGCCGGATCGCGGCCAGTTCCTCCGCCTCGCGTTCGGCGGCGTCGCCTTCGGCGTAGACGATGGTGTCGCCGGTGTCGATTTCGCCCAGATCGTGGATCAACAGCATGCGGATCACCTTGTCGATATCCACCGGTTCCTTGGCATACTCACGCAGATTGAGCGCGAACAGCGCGATCTGCCAGCTGTGTTCGGCCGAGTTCTCATAGCGATCCACATGGGCGGCCTTGGTTTTGCGCAGCACGGTCTTGAGTTTGTCCACTTCCAGGATGAACTCGACGTAGCGGGCCAGTTTGGCGAAATCTTGTTGCATGACAGCGTTCCATGGTGGGTCAGGGGCGGAATTATGCTCCCGGCAAGCGGCGGCGCGCAATGCGCGAGGCTGGCTTGCCTATACTGCCAGCACGGCGGCGCTGGCGCCGGGCAACGGGAGAGACGGGATGCAAACGCGCAAATTGATGACTGAGATCGTGGACCCCGAGGCCTTTCAGGACTTTCGCGACGTGATGACCGATTACGCGCCCAAGATAGAAAGCCTGGTGTGCCATCTGGGCAATCCGGAGCAGGGGCCGGAAATCCTGGCGCAGCTGTTTCGCGCGCTGCATAGCATCAAGGGCGACGCCAGCATGTGCCAGGTACGCTTTTTCGAGCCCTTCATCCAGCAGCTGGAAACCTTGCTCGACCGCATCCGCAAGCGCGAGTTCGCCTATCAGGACGTGATCGGCGACGTGCTGCTCCTGGTGCTGGACCGTCTGGAGCTGGCGCTGGAGGCGCTGGCGCACGACGAAGGCATCGAGGACATGCAGCTGCCCTTGCTGCTGCAGGGGCTGAACGAGCTGTCCGGCCAGCCGCCGGAGGCCCTGTTCGAGCGCTGCCGGCAGATGGTGGCCAGTATGACCGGCATTTTGGTGGCGCCGGCGGTGGCGGAAGGGCAGATGGTCGGCCGCTCCGCCGATTTGGCCTTTTTCCGCTCGCTGGCGCTGCAGTTCGAGCAGCGCTTGCCGCAATTTTCCGGCCGCACCGCGCGCAATCTGACGCTGGCGCTGGAAACCAATCATCTGGCCGGCCTGCCTATCGACGCCGAGCAACTGGAAGCCGCGGTATACCTGCACGATCTGGGCATGATGCTGTTGCCCGAGTCGTTTTGGCTCAAGGCCGGGCGCATGAGCGACGAAGAGCGCCGCCTGATGGCGGCGCACCCGGGCTGGGCGGCGGGCCTGCTGCAAAGGATGGAAGGCTGGCAAGGCGCGGCGCAGATGGTGGCGCAGCACCATGAAACCCCGGATGGACGCGGTTATCCGCAAGGCTTGCGCGGCGAGGAGATCTGTTCGGGCGCGAAGATACTCGCCCTGGTGGACGCGTTCGAGGCGGTGACGCTCAAGCACGCCGAGCAGGGCGCGCGCCGCTCGGTGCTGCGCGCCATCGGCGAAATCAACGCATGCGAGCGGCAATTCGATCGCGGCTGGCTGGCCGCCTTCAATCAGGTGATGCGCGGGCGGCTGGAAACCCGCGCCCAGGGCGGCTGAGCGGTCGGCGGCTTACACGCCGTGCTGGTGGAACCAGGCCAGCATTTTCTGCCAGCCGTCCTGCGCGGCGGCGGGATGGTAGCTGGGGCGGTAGTCGGCGTTGAAGCCGTGGTCGGCGTCCGGATACACGATGATTTCGCTCTCCTTGCCGGCGGCGCGCAGCGCGTCCTGCATTTTCTGCACCGACTCGGCCGGGATGCTCTGATCGCGGCCGCCGTAGAGGCCCAGCACCGGCGCTTGCAGCTGGGCGACGACATCCAGCGGGTGGCGCGGCGTATTGGCGCTGACGGCGCCTTGCAGTTTGCCGTACCAGGCCGCGGCCGCCTTGACTTTGGGGTTGTGCGCCGCGTACAGCCAGGCCTGGCGTCCGCCCCAGCAAAAGCCGGTTACGGCCAGGCGCTTGGCGTCGCCGCCGTTGTCGGCCGCCCAGCGCGCGACCGCGTCCAGATCGGCCTGAACCTGCGCGTCGGGCACTTTGCTCACGACTTTCTGCAGCAATTCGTTGATGTCGGCCACTTGTCGCGGATCGCCCTGGCGGAAGTACAGCTCGGGCGCGACGGCGAGGAAGCCGCGCTTGGCCAGCCGCCGGCACAGGTCCTGGATGTGCTCGTGCACGCCGAAGATCTCCTGGATCACGATGACGGTCGGCAAGGGGCCGCGCGGCTTGGCGGGCTGGGCGTAGTAAAGCGGCATGCTGTCGCCGCCGCTGTCCACGGCGGTGACGCCGGTGGCGAGATTCTGGCTGTCGGTGACGATGACGCTGGCGGCCACCGGCCGTACGGCGAGGGCGAAGCCTAGGCCCAGGGTGGAGGAGAGAAAGTGGCGGCGGTCTGGCGACATGGCGGTCATGCGGTGATCTCCGGGGCGCTTGGTTGAGCGCCGCGCCCGGCGCGGCCGGGCGCGGCGAAGTGTTGCTTGCGGCCTATGCCTGCCGGTTTACCTTCTGGCGGCGTCCGGCTGGCCGGCGGCGCTCAGCGGGCGGATCGCCACCGCGCTCAGTTCCGGCACGTGCCAGACGCGGCGCATGTGGCCGAAGTCGCGGCGTCGCTCGTCGGCAACGCCGATTTCCGGCAGGAAAGACATTTCCAGTTGAACCTGGCCCAAGTAGACGGCCTGGTTGGCCTTGACTTCAAAGGGCAGGGCCAGCGGGAAGCTTTGCATTCTGAGGCCGGGCATGAGCGGGGTGTCGTCCACCCAATGGCCCCAGACCTGGCTGACCTGATACTGGCCAGGCAGCAGCTTGAACAGCATCAGCTTGCCTTCTTGCGAAGCCATGCCTTCCTCGCCGAATACGGTGTCGGTGAGCAGGCTGGCCTGGTCCTCGGCGGCGACGCGGCCGGCGCTGTCGCGAATGACGATGCCGACGGTGGCGCGATCCGGGTCGAAGGCCTTGCCGGTGAGGGAGAGGATGGCGTAGCCGAGGCCGGGCGGCGGGGTCAGGGAGCCGTTCAGCTTGTCGGCCATGGTGCTGCAGCCGGCGAGGCTCATCAGGATCAGGCAGAAGAACAGGCGGCGCATCGGGCATCCTTTCGCCGGAGCAAGGGTTCAGCGTTCAGTCAGGTGCGGTTCGAAAAAGGCCAGCAGTCGCTGCGGCAGCCAGTCTATCCGGCCGGGGAAGGGGCCGGTGGCGAAGCCGACGTGGCCGCCCGCCTCGGGGAACTCCAGCGTAACACAGGCCGCGGCGTCGCGGGCGTCGGGCAGCGCGGAAGCGGGCAGGAAAGGATCGTTGCGCGCGTTCAGCACCAGGGTCGGGCAGGCGATCTGTTTCAGGCGCGGCTTGCTGCTGGCGGCGCGCCAGTAGTTGAGCGCGGTGCCGAAACCGTGCAGCGGCGCGGTGACCAGATTGTCGAACTCGATGAAGGTGCGCGCCTTGCGCACCGCCGGGCCGTCGAACAGGTCTGGATGGCGTTGCAGCGCTGCCAGCGCCTTGGGTTTGAGCGTGTCGAGGAACATGCGGGTGTAGAGCAGCTTGCCCAGCCCCTTGTCCAGCCGGGTGCTGGCCGCCACCAGATCCAGCGGCGCGGAAATGGCCGCCGCGGCGCGCGGCAAGGCGGCCAGGCCTTCGTCGGCCAGATAGTTGAGCAGCATGCTGCCGCCCAACGAGACGGCGGCGACGGCCATTAGCGGGAAGCGCGCGCTCAGCGCTTTGAGAATCCAGCGCACCTCGGCGGCGTCGCCGGCGTGGTAGGCGCGCGGCAGCGGATTGTCCACGCCGCCGCAGCCGCGAAAGTGCGGCACCGCGCCGTGCCAGCCGCGGGCGGCCACCGCCCGCATCAGGGCGCGGGCGTAGTGGCTGTCGCTGCTGCCTTCCAGCCCGTGGAACAGCACCACCAGCGGCGCGCCGGCCTCGCCGTCGACGAAGTCCAGCGCGATGCGGCCGCCGTCCGGGGTATCCCACAGTTCGCGGCGGTAATCGGGGCGCGGCGGCTTCATCGCCAGCGCCGGCAGAATGGTTTGGGCGTGGCCGCCTATCAGCCAGCGCGGCGGGCGGTAGTTCATGCTTGCGGCTTGAGCGCGGATTTGGGGCGGAAAGCCTTGACCACGGCCGGATCGGTTTCGATGTACGGCCCGCCGATCAGGTCGATGCAGTAAGGCACGGCGGCGAAGATGCCGGGCACCTCGACGCTGCCGTCCTCGCGGCGCAGGCCCTCCAGCGTTTCCTGGATGGCCTTGGGCTGGCCGGGCAGGTTCAGGATCAGGCTTTGCTTGCGGATCACCCCGGCCTGGCGCGACAGGATGGCGGTGGGGACGAAGCGCAGGCTGATCTGGCGCATCTGCTCGCCGAACCCCGGCATCTCGCGGTCGGCCACGGCGAGCGTGGCGTCGGGCGTCACGTCGCGCGGCGCGGGGCCGGTGCCGCCGGTGGTGAGCACCAGCTGGCAGCCTTCCTCGTCCACCAGCGCCTTGAGCGCGCCCTCGATCTGCGGCTGTTCGTCCGGAATCAGGCGCTCGACGGTCTGGAACGGCGAGGCGATGGCGGCGCCCAGCCAATCGCGCAGCGCCGGCAGGCCCTTGTCTTGATACACGCCCTGGCTGGCGCGGTCGGAAACGGATACCAGGCCGATCTTCAGCATTTATTCCTCGTCCTGCTCGTCGTCCGCGGCCTTGCGGGGCTTGCCCGGCTCCGGGATCTGATCCTTGATGAACTGGTACAGCAGGCGGAAGGACTTGGGCGGCTTGTTGTCCTGCTTTTCCTTGCGCGCCACGCGCACCAGCGTGTGCAGCTGCTTGGGGTCGGCGGCCGGGAAGCTTTGCAGGAAGTCCTTCTGGCTGGCGTCGTCGGCCATCAGCTTGTCGCGCCAGCGCTCCAGCAGGTGCTGCCAGGCGATGTGCTCGGACGATTCGCCCTTGAGGACTTTCAGGTATTCGCGGATGGGTTCCGGGTCCACTTCGCGCATCAGCTTGCCGATGTATTGCAGCTGGCGGCGCAGCGCGCCGTGGGCGGTGAAGCGTTTATAGTCCAGTAGCGCGGTGAGCAGGTCTTCCGGCAGCTCCATTTTTTTCAGAGCGTCGCGGGACAGCTCCGCCAGTTCACGACCCAAATCCTGCAACGCGTCCATGTCGCGCTTGCGCTGGGATTTGCTGACAAAGCCGTCATCCTGGCTGTCGTTCTGGTAGTCGATCATCGTTGCTGAGTCTCAATCGGTTTTCAAGGCTGGTATGATACCGGAAAAGGCAGGAAGCCGTTTCGACCATTCCGAAAGTTACTATGGCAGACAATACATTCAGTTTCAGTCACGACACGCTGCAGGATATCGCCGCGCGCGTTCTCGAGCTTGCCCGCGCCCAGGGCGCCAGCGCCGCCGAAGTCGATGTTTCCGAAGGCGTGGGGCAAACGGTGAGCGTGCGCCTCGCTGAAGTCGAAACCATAGAATACAACCAGGACAAGGGCGTCAGCGTCACCGTCTACCTGGGCAAGAAGAAGGGCCACGCCAGCACGTCGGATTTCGCCGACGAGGCGCTGGGCGATACCGTGCGCGCCGCGCTCGACATCGCCCGCTATACCGCCGAGGACGATTGCGCCGGCCTGGCCGACGCCGCCCTGCTGGCTCGCGATGTCCCCGATCTGGATCTTTATCACCCCTGGGCCCTGCCGGTGGAGGACGCCATCGAGCTGGCCCGTCGCTGCGAGGCGGCGGCGCGCGGCGTGGACGCCCGCATCCGCAATTCGGAAGGCGGATCGGCTTCCACCCAGGCCAGCCAGTTCGTCTACGCCAACAGCAACGGCTTCTCTGGCGGCTACGCCAGCAGCCGCCACAGCCTGTCCGCCGCGGTGGTGGCGGAAGAGGGCGGCGCGATGCAGCGCGATTACTGGTATTCATCGGCGCGGCATCGCGACGATCTGGACGACGCGGAAGCCATCGGCCGCATCGCCGGCGAACGCGCGGTGCGCCGTCTGGGCGGGCGTAGGCTGAAAACCGGCAGCTATCCGGTGCTGTTCGAAGCGCCGGTGGCGATGTCCCTGCTGGGCCACCTGGTGGCCGCCATCAGCGGCGGCAGCCTGTACCGCAAGTCGTCCTTCCTGCTCGACAGCCTGGGCAAGCCGGTGATGTCGGCCAAGGTGGATATCGATGAAGATCCGTTCGTGCCCCGCGGCTTCGCCAGCGGCGCCTTCGACAACGAAGGCGTGGCGACGCGCGCGCGCCGGCTGGTGGAGGGCGGCGTGCTGCAGGGCTATATGCTTGGCAGTTACTCGGCGCGCAAGCTGGGGATGCAAACCACCGGCAACGCCGGCGGTTCGCACAACCTGATCATGCGCTCCACCGGCGAGAGCTTCGCCGAATTGCTGGCCCAGATGGGCAGCGGCCTCCTGGTGACCGAGCTGCTGGGGCAGGGCGTCAATACCGTGACCGGCGATTATTCGCGCGGCGCGGCCGGTTTCTGGGTGGAAAACGGCGTCATCGCCTACCCGGTGGAGGAAATCACCATCGCCGGCAATCTGCGCGAGATGTTCATGCAGATCGCGGCGGTGGGCAGCGACCGGCTGGTGCGCGGCGGCAAGGACATGGGCTCTGTGCTGATCGAGCGCATGACCGTGGCCGGCGAGGACTGATTGAGCCCGGAAACCTGGGCGCTCGCCTGCCGCGAGCTGGCGGCGGGCGACGCGGCGCTGGCCGGCCTGATCGAGCGTTACGCCGACACCCGGCTGCGCTCGCGCGGCGAGCCCTACCAGACGCTGCTGCGCGCCATCGTCGGCCAGCAGATCTCCACCCAGGCCGCCGACGCCATCTGGGCGCGGCTGGAGGCGCTGCTGGACACATCCAGCCCGCAGGCGATGGGGCAAGCCGACCCGCAGGCCTTGCGGACGGCGGGATTGTCCCTGCGCAAGGTGGAATACGCCCGCGACCTGGCTCTGCATTTCGTCGACGGCCGCATCGATCCGGCGGCTTTCGACGCGCTGGACGACGAAGCCATCATCGCCGAACTGACCGCGGTGCGCGGCATCGGCCGCTGGACGGCGGAAATGTTCCTGATCTTCAACCTGCTGCGCGGCGATGTCTGGCCGGTGGACGACATCGGTCTGCAAAAGGCGGTGGCCTTGCATTACCTGGACGGCGAGCGACCCACGCCGGCGGCCTTGCGTCGCTTCGGCGAGCGCTGGCGGCCGTGGCGCACCGTGGCCTGCTGGTATCTGTGGCGCAGCCTGGACCCGCAGGAAGTGTTGTACTGAAGACGCCGCCCAGCCGAGCGATTGCCTTGCAATCTTGAAAACAGCTGTTCCCGATACTTGTTACTTGCTGGCCCCGATCCGCGTTGACTATGCCTAAATAGGATCGAATACGGGCGGCGGGTGGCGTATGACGGGGCAAAAGAAAATCGGCTTGGTGCTGTCCGGGGGCGGCGCGCGCGCTGCCTACCAGGTGGGCGTGTTGCTGGCCATTTCCCGGATGCTGCCCGATCCCCGCGTCAATCCCTTCCCCATCATCTGCGGCACCTCGGCCGGCGCGATCAACGCCGTGGCGCTGGCCAGCGGCGCCAGCAACTACCAGCATGCGGTGCTGACGCTGTCGCAGGTGTGGAAGCAATTGCGCATCCGCGACGTCTACGACGCCAGCGCCCCTTATCTGCTCAAGACCTTCCTGCATTTCGGCGTGGCCCTGCTCAGCGGCGGGCGCTTGTGGGGCAATCCGCAAAGCTTTCTCAACAACGCGCCGCTGCGCGACATGTTGCGCCGGACCATGGTCTTCGAAGGCGTGGATTACTCGCTGGAGTGCGGCAGCCTGCAGGCGCTGGGCTTGACCGCGTCCTGCTACACCACGGGCATGTCGGTGACCTTCTTCCAGGGCGCGGAGCATCTGTCGGAATGGGAGCGCTACCAGCGGCTGGGCGTGCGCGAGCGCATCGGGCTGGACCACATGATGGCCACCTCGGCGATTCCGGTGTTTTTTCCTTCGGTGCGCATCGGCGAAAAGTTTTATTGCGACGGCGCGGTGCGGCAGCTGTCGCCCTTGTCGCCGGCCTTGCACTTGGGCGCGGAGAAGCTGTTTGTGGTGGGGCTGGCCAGCAAGCGCCCCGACACCATCGAGCGCCGCCGCAGCGGCTCTTATCCGACGCCGGCGCAGATTTTCGGCCACCTGCTCAACAGCGTGTTCATCGACAGCATGGCGGTGGACATGGAGCGGCTGACCCGGGTCAACCATACGCTGTCCCTGCTGGAAAACCACCAGGAGCTGACCGGGCTGACCCAGCTGAAAAAAGTGGACATTTTCATGCTCAACCCCAGCAAGTCGCTGGAGGGCATCGCCTATCGCCATTCCCGGCTGTTTCCGCCGGTATTGCGCTTCGTGATGAGCAGCACCGGGGCCACCGGGCAACGCGGCATGGCGCTGGCCACCTATCTGCTGTTCGAGCCGGGCTTCTGTCGCGAGCTGATCGCGCTGGGCTATCGCGACGCGCTGCATCAAAAAGATGACATCATGAGATTTCTGGAACTTTGATCCCGTACTAAAATCTCAGCTTTCCCGCCGGCAATTCGGTATTGTGCGGCAATAGACAACAATTGAGGCTGAGGTTTATGGGTTTGACGAACAGGCTGGGATTTCTGCTGCTGGCCGCAGGTTGCGCCGGCGCCATCGGCGTGGCGCTTTTCGCGCAGTATCGCTTGGGCATGGAGCCGTGCCCGCTGTGCATTTTCCAGCGCGTGGGAGTGATGGCGGTCGGGGCGCTGGCCTTGCTCGCAGCCCTGCATAACCCGGGCAAGACCGGATACCGGCTGTGGGCCGGGCTGGTCACGCTGGCGGCGATGAGCGGCGGCGGCGTGTCGCTGCGCCAGCTGTGGCTGCAAAGCCTGCCTGCCGACCAGGTGCCGATGTGCGGTCCCGGCCTGGAATACCTGATGGAATCCTTCCCGCTGTGGGACGTGCTCTCCAAGGTGTTGCAGGGCAGCGGCGAGTGCGCCACGGTCGACGGCGTCTTCCTGGGGATGGCGATGCCGTTCTGGGTGCTGCTGTTCTTCGTCGGCGCGATCGGCTGGAGCGCGTGGCTGGTGTCGCGCCGCCGCTGAGCGTCGCGCTTGCATTGAAAAAACCGCAGCCCTTGCTGCGGTTTTTTTATGGCGCGGTTCCAGTGCCGGCGCGGTCAGCCCGCGACGCCGGGGCCAAGCGGCAAGCCCAGCTGCAGCCACAGCAGCATGAAGCCCAACCACAAAGGCAGATAGCACAGCGAGTAAGGCAGCATCAGCGCCAGCAGCGAGCCGACGTTGGCGTCCGGCTGGTGGCGGCGCAGCGCGTTGAGCACCATCGGGTAGTACACCATCAGCGGCGCGATCATGTGGGTGACCGAGTCGCCGATGCGGTAGCCCAGCTGCGTCAGCTCCGGGCGGATGCCCAGCAGCATGAACATGGGCACGAACACCGGCGCCATGATGGCCCACTTGGCCCCGGTCGATCCGATCAGCAGATTGATCAGCGCCGAGAGCAGCACCATCGCCACCAGCAGCAGCGAGTTGGGCAGGGCGAGCGATTGCAGCCAGGATGCCCCGGACAGCGCCAGCAAGGTGCCCAGGCGGCTGGCGTTGAACAGCGCCAGAAACTGCGCCACGAAGAAGACCAGCACCATGTAGGGCGCCATCCTGGCGATGGCGCGGGTCATGGCCTGATACGCCGCGCCCTTGCCGGCGAAGCGGCCGCTGCCGTAACCAAAGGCGAGGCCGGGTATGAGAAAACCGAGCAAAATCACCAGCACCACGCCGTCCATCAATGGCGACGCCAGCAGACTGCCGGTTTGCGGATCGCGCAACGGCGCGTTTTCCGGTACGGCCAGCGCCAGCATCGCGGCCAGGAAACCGAGCAGGGCGAGGCCGGCCCAGCGCAGCCCGCGCCGGCTGGCGGGGTCGTCGTTTTCCATCGCGGCGGCGCTGTCTGCTGGGGGATATTGCCGTTCAAGCCGCGGCGCGATCAGCTTTTCGCTCACCCACCAGCCGCCCAGCGTCAACAGGAAGACGGAGGCGGCCATGAAGTAGTAATTGGCCAGCGGAGACACCAGATAGGCGGGATCGAGCAGCTGCGCGGCTTGCTGGGTCAGGCCGGCCAGCATCGGGTCTTGCGTGCTCAGCACCAGATTGGAGGCAAAGCCGCCGGATACGCCGGAGAAGGCGGCGGCGATGCCCAGCTGCGGCGGCCGGCCGGCCGCGGCAAACAACAGGCCGGCCAGCGGGACCAGCACCACGTAGCCGGCGACGGACGCCACGCTGGAGATCACGCCGAGAAAGATCACCGTGGGCGTCAGCAGCCAGAGCGGCGCGGCCATGGCCAGGCGCGACAGCAGGGCGCGCAGCAGGCCGCTTTCATCGGCCAGGCCTACGCCCAGCGTGGCGACCAGCACCGTGAACAGCGGCGGAAAGGTGGCGTAGTTCCTGACGGCCTGGCTGAAGATCAGGCGCAGGCCGTCGCCGGACAGCAGCGACCGCGCGCTCACCAGCCTGCCGTCTTGCGGGTGAACCTCCTGCCAGCCATAGGCCGCCGCCAGCGCGGAGACCATGATCACCAGCAGGCTGAGCAACAGGAACAAGGTGGGCAGCTCAGGCAGGCGCGCCCCCAGTTTTTCGAGTCTATCCATCGAACGGTCAAGCAGCTTCATATCAGGTAATCCACAGAGAACATCAGGTTGCGGCGCGGTCCGACCGCGGCGCTGTCGCGATAGCGGCCGTCGTAATACAGGGTGTCGAGCGCGTTGTTCAGCCCCAGCGCCAGCCGCCAGTCGCCGCGAGCATAGTCGACGCGGCCGCCCAGCAGGCGGTAGGCCGGCAGCCGGTAAGCGTTGCGTTCGTTGTTGTAGCGCTGGCCGATCCAGTTCAGATCCAGACGGGCGCTGAGCGCCGGCCGCGCCCGCCAGCGCAGGCTGAGCCGGCCTTGGCGATCCGGGGTGTTGCGCGGCCGTTTGCCGGCGCTGCCGGCCACGTCGCCGGCGACGGCGATGCGGCTATGCAGCCAGTTGGCGTAGGCGGCGAGGTCCAGCCGCGGATGCGCGGCCCAACGCAGATTCAGCTCCGCGCCGCGGTCATGCCGACGTTGCGACAGCAAGGTCACGCCGCGCACCGCCGCGCCGGCGTTGCGCTCGTGGCGGCGCGTCATCCGGTACAGCGCGCCTTGCAGCGCCATGCGCTGGTTGCGCCAGCCCAGGCCCAACTCCTGGAAGCTGGCCGATTCCAGCGGCAAGGCGCGTTCGGGCGTGTCGTACAGATACAGCCGGCTGGAACTGTCGACGACGCGGCCGGCGCGCAGGGCGGCTTGCCAGTTGGGAGAGCCCTGCCAATGCAGCGCGCCGCGCCAGCTGCGCGCGGCCCAACTGCGGGACAGATCGAAGCCGTCGCTGATCGCGCCGCTGGCGCGGTCGTAGCCTAGGTAGCGAAAATCGCCGCGCAGCCGCTCCAGCCGGGCGCCCAGCTGGAAGCGCCAGCCGGGGGCCGGCTCGATTTCGTCTTGCCATTCCAGCCGGGCGAGCGAGCCGCGCATCGCGCGCCTGTCCAGCGGCGTCAGTTCGGGGCGGTAGGGGATATTCGGATCGGGCTGCGCGCTCGGGGTGTCGGGCGGCAGCGCGCCTCCGGCTGCGGTATCCCGTCGCGATTGCCCGCTTTCCCGGCGCAGCAGCAGCGTCCAGCGGCTGCGATGCTCGACGCCGGCGGCGCGCCAGCGATGATCGATCCGCTGCGACAGCTCCAGCTCCCGCTCCCGGCTGACGCGCTGCTTGAGCTTGTGCCCCGCCAGCGATGGGGACTGGAGGAAAGGCTCGGTGGGATTGCTGAAATAGCGATAATCGTTGTAGGACAGGCGGCTGAACCAGCTGTCGCCGTTGCGGGCGCGCTGCTTGAGGCTGAGTTGGCCGTGCCGGCTGCGGCTGTCTTCGCGATCGACGTCGCTCAGGCCGTAATAGCGATCGTAGCCGCTGGCCAGGGGCTGGCCGCTGGCGGGGTCGAAGGGCATGCCGTAGTCGCTTGCGCCGCGGCGGGTCAGTTGCAGGAAGGACGCGCGCCACTCCCGGTCGCCGCCCAGGCCCCAGGCGAGGGCGGGGGCGACGCCCTG
This sequence comes from Xenophilus sp. AP218F, assembly GCA_002213445.1. GTDB lineage: Bacteria > Pseudomonadota > Gammaproteobacteria > Burkholderiales > Chromobacteriaceae > Chromobacterium. The sequence continues at coordinate 19,910 of NJIE01000004.1, forward strand.
GAGGCGATTGTCGCGCGGCGCGCGGCCCAGGTCTTCGTTCCCGCGCAGCAGGTTGAGCCGCCAGGCCCGGCTGTCGCCCCACCCGCCGCCAAGGTCGGCGTGCAGGCGCTGGCGGTTGCGGCCCGCTTCGGCGCCAATCCGGCTGCGGTGGTCGGGCTCGGCCTGTTTGCTGCGCAGGCGCAGCGGGATGTCTATGGTGTGCCGCCAGTCATCGGGGGCGAGTTGCCCGCCGGCAAGCTGGAACCACTCGCGCTGATAGCGTGCGACGCCTTCGGCCTCATCCAGCAGCAGGGCGGGTTCGCTAAAACCGCGCGGGCCGGAACGGGCCTGACTGAGCGCCTCGCGTCCGGAAATGTCCGGCCAGGCGAGCGGCTCGCTGGCGGCGGCTAGCGGCGCCAGGCAGGCGAGCAGGCAGATGGTGGGGCGTGGAGGCATGGCGCAGCGCTGAAAAGGCAAGCGCCGATGGTAATGCGAATTATTACCAGTATCAATAAATAGAAAGCGAAATCTATCTTAATTAACAAAAAGGCGCTGGCCCGAAGTTGGCCTGCCCCATCGTCGTTGCTAGCGTTTGAGTGCGAGGAGCAGCACGCCGCCGGCGATCATGACGATGCCCGACCACTCGCGCGGCGAGGGGCGTTCGCCGAGGAAGGCAAAGGCGAAGATCGCCACCAGCACCAGGCTGAACTTGTCGATGGGGGCGACTTTGGAGGCGTCGCCCAATTGCAGCGCGCGGAAGTAACAGACCCAGGACGCACCGGTCGCAAGGGCGGACAGGCCAAGAAAGAGCCAGGTCTTACCCGGCAGCGCCAGGGGATCGCTCCACTTGCCGGCCGCGAAGACGAAGACCGCCAGTACCGCCAGGATGATGGCGGTACGGATCAGGGTAGCGAGGTCGGAATCCACGCCCTGAATGCCGATCTTGGCGAAGATGGCGGTCAGCGCCGCGAATCCGGCGGACAGCATCGCCCAATAGAGCCACGCGCTGGAAGCGGCCATGTTTCGTCCTCGCTGGCTTAAACGTCGCCGGTATTGCCGAACTCTATCGGCGTCTTGACGTAGAAAACGTGGATGTTTTCGGCACGCAGACGCTGGAACAGGCGCGCGGCGTCGTCCTCGCCCAGCGCCAGCGTCACTTCTACCGGCTGCTCCGCCAGTTCGAAGAAATGCGAGGAGCGCAATTTGCGATCATGGCCGAAGCCCTCGCTGGCGGCGAGCAGCGTGCCGCCCGCCACGCCCAGTTCGCGGGCCGCCTGCAGCAGCCACTCGCCCAGAGGCAAGCCGCCGTGTCGGCGATCCTGCTGGGTGAAGAAAGTGATCTGAAAGCCTTGCATGCTGGTTCCTTTCCGTCCGCCGCAGGCGGCACTCCATCTCAGTGTGCAGGCTTTGGCGGCAAACGTCGAGAGGCCGCGGCCATCAGGTTTTGCCGGGCCGAGCGGCGCTTGCCAGCGGGCCGCGCCCCTGGCGATAAGCGGCCAGCTCGGAGAGGCGGATGCCCTCCGGCGCGCGGCGATGTTTGGGCTGGCCGATTCTTTGCGCATGGTAAATGCCGCTATGGCCGGAAAACAGATAGCTGACCACGCAGGCGATGGCGGCATAGACGCCGATTTCCGCGCCGAACAGCTCCATCGCCATCAGGGTGGAGGCGATGGGCGTATTGGCGGCGCCGGCGAAAACGGCGACGAAGCCGATGCCGGCGAGCATGGGTAGCGGCAGCTGCAGAATGGGGGCGAGCGCGTTGCCGAGCGTCGCGCCGATGTAGAACAGCGGCGTGACCTCGCCGCCCTTGAAGCCGCTACCCAGCGACAGCGCGGTGAACGCCATTTTGCCAAGGAAGTCGTAGGCGGGCAGCGGTTGCCGGAATGCGTCGGCGATGGTGGGGATGCCCAGGCCGATGTAGCGGTCGGCGTCCAGCGCCCAGACTGCGCAGGCGACGGCGAGGCCGCCCAGCAGCGGCCGCAGCGGCGGATAGGCGACGCGGCGCTTGCACCAGCCGCCCAAGGCGTGGGCGAGGGCGGCGAACAGCTTGCCGGTCAGCCCGAACAGGATGCCGGCGACGACGGTGGCCAGCAGCGGCCAGGCGGCGAGATGCGGCACGGACGGAACCAGATAATGGGTGTGATGCGCGCCAAGCAGCTGGCCGACCTGGTCGGCGACGATGGCGGCGGCGAAGCAGGGCAGGATGGCGTCGTAACGCAGGCGGCCGATGGCCAGCACTTCCAGGCCGAAGATCGCGCCGGCCAGCGGGGTGCCGAATACCGAGGCGAAGCCGGCGCTGATGCCCGCCATCAGCATGAGGCGGCGATCTTCGCGCGGCAGCCGGAAGAGCCGGGTCAGCTGGTCGGCCAGCGCGCCGCCCATCTGCACCGCGGTGCCTTCGCGGCCGACCGACGCGCCGAACAGGTGAGAGACGACGGTGCCGCCCAGCGCCAGCGGCGCCATGCGCAGGGGAATGGTTTTTTGCGGGTCGTGGATTTCGTCGATCAGCAGGTTGTTGCCGGCCTCGACCCGCTGGCCAAAGCGCAGGTAGAGCCAGCCGACGGCGAAGCCGGCGAGCGGCAATAGCCAGATCAGCCAGCGGTGGGCCTGGCGGGTGGCCGTGGCCCAGTCCAGGGCATGCAGGAACAGGGCGGAGGCGACGCCGGCCAGGGCGGCGACGGCGCAGGACAAGGACAGCCATTTGCCGATATGAGGCAAAAGCTCGATCAGTTCGGGGCGATTCGGGTATTTCATGATGTCCGGGTGCTTGTGTTCGTGGGGAACGATCCCGGACGGGGCGGCCGATGCGCATGCGCCTACACCTTTCCTCGTGGCCGGGAAAACGTGTAGGCATCATCAGCCCATGGGGCGGTTAAGGGAGGAATGCCATCTCCAGTGGGCCCAGTGTAGCAAGGAATCCGGTTTCGGCCTAGCCGGCTAGCCGGAACCATGCCGTGCCTGCTCAGAGCGGCTGCGGGCTGGGGCTGACCTGGTTGCGGCCGGAGCGTTTGGCGATGTACAGGGCGTGGTCGGCGTCTTCGAACAGGGTGCGGGTGCCGTCGCTGATTTCCGGCACGCGCGCCGCTACGCCTATGCTGCAGGTCACGATCTTGTGCGCGTTGCCCTGATGCGGCAACTCCAGCGCGGCCAGCTTGCGGCGAAACGCTTCGGCTTGGGCGATGGCGCAGGGCAGATCCTGCCCTTGCAGCAGCACCCCGAACTCCTCGCCGCCCAGTCGCGCGGGCAGATGTTCCTTGTCCGGGAAGCTGGCCTGCAGCTCCTTGGCCAGCCGTTTGAGAATCAGGTCGCCGGCGAAGTGGCCGTAGTGGTCGTTGTAACCCTTGAAGTTGTCCAGGTCCAGAATCAGCAGGGCCAGAGGGCGGTTGTGCTCGCGGTGGGCCTGCAGGGCGGCGCTGAACACTTCGTCGAAGTAGCGCCGGTTGGTCAGGCCGGTCAGCCCGTCGGTGGTGGCCAGGGTGAACAGGCGCGACTGGCCGCCCACGTACCGCACGCAGCCGGCCAGCAGCAGGGTGACGGCAGTGACGCTGCTGCCCACCCATAGCTGGCCCCACAGCATGGCGACGCCGGAGGCCAGCAGCGCGCCGGCCCCGGCCAGCGCGTAAACGGGCAACAGGTTGCGCGCGCTGCACAGCCGCGACAGCATCAGGTCCAGCAGCAGGATCAGCAGGCCGTTGATCGCTATTTTCCAGGCAAACGGCAGCGGCCTGACCAGCCGCTCGTGGGCGATGCCGTGCACCATGAAGGCGTTGATTTCCACGCCGGGCAAGCCGCGGTCATTGGCCGAAATCGGCGTCGAGTGCGCGTCGCCAAGGCCGGTGGCAGTGGCGCCGATCAGCACGATCTTGCCGGCGAAGGCTTGCGGCGGAGCCAGGTTGAGGGCGTCGATGTACGACATCACCTGGTAAGGCCGCGGGCCGCCGGCAAACGGCACCATGGCGATCTGGTCGCGCTGCCACAATAAATGCGCCGCGTTGGGCGGCACGAGCGGAGGCGGGGCGTGCAGCGGTTTGTGATTGGCGACGGCCTCCACCGCCTTGGCGAAACTGTCGTAGCGGAGGCTGCCCAGCCCGGCTTGCAGATAGACGCGGCGGATCACGCCGTCGCTGTCCAGTTCGTAGTCGGTGTGGCCCAGCGCGCGCATCGCGCGGGCGAAGGGCGGGATGGGGCGGGTTTCCACCAGCCGGCCGTCCTGCAGTTCCGGGAACACCGGGCCGACGACGCGGCCGTTGCGGCGAATGGCGTCGGTCAGCGCGTCGTCGGCTTCGGGTTGGGATAGAGACGGCTCGGCCAGCACGATGTCCATGCCCACCGCCTTGGCCATTTGCAGTTTGTCCAGCAATTGGGCGTGCAGCTCGCGCGGCCATGGCCAGCGCCCCAGCTGCCCCAGGCTTTTCTCGTCAACGGCGACGATGATGATGTCGCTGGCGTGCTCCCGGCTCTGCTTGGCGCGGATCGCGGTGTCGTACAGCCAGTAATCGAGCCGGTCGAGGGCTTGGCTGCCGGCGAGCAGCAGGCCTAGCAGGGCGAACAGCAGAGGCAGCGATTTGCCCAATAGGGCTGGCAGGGGCGCGCGCATTCAGTGGCTCGCGAATGTTCAGGGGATGAGCAGCGCGGGGTGCTGCTCCTCTGCATGATAGCCGTCATCGCCATCCACCGTCAGCCGCGCTTGATAGCGTCCGGGGCGCACCGCGGCCAGCGACCACGCCGGTTGCGATCCGCTGAGCGTGACCGGCGCCTGCGCGGCGTCGTCCAGCGATTGCAGGGTCAGCGTGTAGCGGGCGTTGGCGACCGGGTAGGCGCGGGCCTGAATGGAGTTGAACTGCCAGGAAAACAGCGCGGGCAAGCCGGCCGCGGTCAGCGTCTGGGTCGGGCCGAAGGGGCCGCTTCGCTTGGCTTCGTCCACGCCGGCGCTGCGCCAGTACCAGTTGCCGGCGGCGGGCAAGGTGATCGCCAGCCGCGGGCTTTCCACTACCTCGTCGAGCAGCGGTTGCTGGAAGTCCGGATTGTCGGCGAGCTGCAGGCGCACCGGATGGCCGGCGCTGGCGCTGGTGTCGAGCGTGGCGGATCGGCCCAGCAGCTGCCAGGGCTTGGCCGGGGCGATCACCAGCGGCGGCAGAGGGTAGGCGCGCAGCTCAATGCGCCGGCTGCTGTCGAAACCTTCCAGGCCGTTGTCGTCCACCGCGCGCACCTGGAGGTTGTAGTCGCCGTTGCCCGGCAGGAGCGCGTTGTAGCGGGCGGCAGCGGTTTCCCGCTCTTGCAGGCGGCGTTGGCTCTGGCCGGCAAGGCTCAGCGTCAGGCGGTAGGCCTTTTCGCCATCCCGGGCGGTCCAGCGCAGCGGAGCGGGGTTGAATTCGTAGCGGGTTTCCAGGCCGGCGAGCGTGGGCGCGGCCGGCAATTTGACCGTTTTGCCGACATGTTTGCCGGTGCGGGTGCCGAAGCCGGCCGGCACTTGCACGCTGGTTCTGGCCTCATCGACTTGCACCGTGCCGCGCAGCACTTCGGTGGCGGAGTCTTCCGCGCTGGCGACGCGAACGCGGAATTCGGTGCCGCGCACCGTGGTGGTGGCTGCGGGCGTGCTGATCCGGTAGCGGCTGGGCATCAGCGTGTTGGGGTTGACCACGCTGTTGGCGCTGCCCTGGTCCAGCTGCGACTGGCTGCCGATGGCGCCGGTGCTGGGGTAATACACCTGGCTTTGCAGCATCAGCGTCGAATTGGCGTTGAGTTGCAGGCTGGAGCCGTCCTGGAATTGCAGGCGCAGCATGGCGTCCTTGCCGGTGCTGAATACGGTGCCGGAGGGATAGGCTTGGCCGATCGCCAGCGGCAAGGGCTTGCCTTGCGCGTTTTTGGCGCTGGCGTCGCCCGACATTTCCTGCAGCACGGCAGCCGACTGGGTTTGCTTGATCCAGTCGTACGGGATATTGAGCGTGCTGTTGGGCGTCAGGCGGTAGGGGTTGCGGATGCGATTGCTCGCTTGCAGTTTCGGAACGTAGCTGGAGGAAATCAGATGCTGGGAAGCGACCGACCACAGGGTGTCGCCAGGCTTGACTTTATACTGCCACATTCCGCCATCTTTGAAGGCATCAGCGTGCGCCGCGAACGTCATCATACAGACTATCGCCAGCATTACCTTGTGCATTTGTGTAATCTCTTGATGTCAACTGTGTAAGATACGCGAGTATTGCTTCTTGGATAATAAATTGCAATCGCTGTCGCGTATGCGTTTTTTTACAAGAAAATATGTGGCAAGAACTGCCCGGGAAATGCAAAAAGCAGCCATGGGCTGCTTTTTTGTGCTTGGCGGAGTGGACGGGACTCGAACCCGCGACCCCCGGCGTGACAGGCCGGTATTCTAACCAACTGAACTACCACTC